>CAWEXL010000008.1:0-13297 GCA_963812995.1 uncultured Thermoleophilia bacterium | reverse complement strand
GCCGAGCATGTCGTGCAGGCCCTCGGGAAGCGCACGGCCGCGGCGCACGTAGAGGAGCTTGGCCCGCCACCACCAGATGTTGCCTCGGGTCCGCTTGGCGATCCCCGCGAGCGACTCCTGGAGAAACTCCCGCCATTCGCGGGGAGGCAGGTGAACGAGGTCACGCGTGTGACGTCCGGCCCGCTGCAAGACGGTGGTTCGGTGACCAGCCCGAACGGGATGGCGTCGAACAACCCGACGAGGGCGACCGGCTCGCCCAGCTGCTCGAGCTGGTGAGCCATCTCGAACGCGACGACCCCTCCGAAACAGAGGCCGGCGAGCGATCAGGACCGTGCGGCTGGACCTGGCGCAGCTCGTCGACGTACCGAGTGGCCATGTCGGGAATCCGGATCAGCGGGACATGGGCGCGGTCGAGGCCGACCCCCTGGAGCCCGTAGGCGGGCTGCTCTCGGGGCAGCCGCGAGACGAGGTCGCGGTAACAGAGCACGTCGCCGCCCGCGTCGTGAACGAGGAACAGCGGCGCACGCGAGCCCTCGGTCTTCAGCGGCACCAGGACGTCCCACACAGCATCGTCGCGTTCGCCGCGCAGCTTCTCTGCGAACTCGGAGATCGTCTGCGCACGCATCAAGGTGGCAAGCGGGAGGCGAACGTCGAACTCCTTCTCGACCAGCGAGGACATCCGCCATCGCGAGCATCGAGTGGCCGCCGAGCTCGAAGAAGTTCTCGTCGCGGCCGATCTCCCCGACGCCGACGGACCTCACCCCAGACGTCGGCTAGCCGACGTTCGACGTCGTCGGCCGGGCCTGCCGAGAGCGGCGGCCGCTCGGGCTCGGGATAGGAGGCTCGATCCACTTTGCCGTTCGGGGTCAGCGGGAAGCTTTCGAGCGTGACGACCGCCGACGGTGTCATATAGGCCGGGAGCCGCTCGGCCAGATACGCGCGCAGCTCTGCCGGAAGCTCGGGCTCCGCGGGCTCGGCGACGATCGCGTAGGCCCGCAGCTGGACGCCTTGCTCGGTGACTGCGGCCACGACGAGAGCGTCGGCGACCCGTGGGTGCCCCGCGAGCGCCCGCTCGACCTCGCGCGGCTCGATCCGGTGGCCGCGCACCTTGACCTGGTCGTCGGTACGACCCAGAAACTCGAGTGCCCCGTCAGCGCGCCGGCGTACGATGTCGCCGGTGCGATAGCAGCGTTCGGCGGCTCCGGACGGGAGCTGCAGGTCGACAAAGCGCTCTGCCGTCAGGCTCGGCTGCCCCAGATAGCCGCGAGCGATCCCGGCCCCGCCGATGTAGAGCTTCCCCGCGGGCACCGAGCGGGACGAGCCGCCGGCGGCCGTCAAGGACGTGCGCGGACACGTTGTCGATCGGGAACCCGATTGGCACTTCTCCGTCGACGTCGCCGGCCCACGAGGCCGAGCCGGACCGCGGTCGCGATCACGCTTGCCTCTGTCGGGCCGTACATGTTGATCCAGGCGACACGGTCGCCCGCGATCCCGCGCCAGGCGGACAGGGCCCCCGCCCCGGCCTTCTCGCCGCCCACGATCACCAGGCGCAGGTTCGCGGGCAGCGGCGGGCCTAGCTGCTCCAGGTCGCGGGTTAATTCGTGCCAGAACGCCGTGGGAAGGTCGAGCACGGCGATCTGCTCGCGTTCGAGCCAGTCCAGCAACTCCGGCCCGCCCAGTGGCAGCTCCGGCGGACGCACGACGAGGGTCGCGCCCGAGAGCAGAGTGCAGAAGATCTCCTCGAGGCTGATGTCGAAGCTGATCGAGGAGAACTGCAGCACGCGGTCGTTCTCGCCGATCTCGTACAGCCGGGCCGCGGCCAGCGCGTGGTTCGCAAGACCTCGATGCTCGAGCACCACGCCACGGGGACGTCCCGTCGATCCGGACGTGTAGAGCAGGTACGCCGCGTCGCTCCAGCCGCCGGTGGCTGGGAGGGGTTCCGTGCGGGCGGCCAGCAGCTGCTCGATCTCGACCGTCGCGGCCCGCGCGTCGAGCCGTCGCGCGCGTTCCAGCAGCGGCTGCTGAGTCACGAGCAGCGCGAGGCCGGCATTCGGCGACCATCGACTCGAGCCGCTCGACGGGATACACGGGATCGAGCGGGACGCAAGCCGCGCCGGCTTTGAGGACACCAGCACTGCGACGAGAAGCTCGGTCGAGCGGGCGAACAGCAGACCCGAGGAAGTTTCGCCCCCGGGACAACGCCTGACGCACGCAGCCGACCCGCGAAGGCGCTTGCCGCGCGGTCGAGCTCGGCGTACGTGAGGATCGCCGAGCCCTGGACCGCGACCCGTGCCGGCGTGGCTCGAGCCTGCCGCTCGAACAGGACGTGGAGAGGGTCGGTGGGAGGGGCCGGCGCTTCGGTGCCGGCTCCGCGCGAGAAGTTCGCGCTCGTCGTCCACGCTCATGAGGCCGAGCTCGGAGATCGCCGCGCCGGGGCTCGCAGCGATCGAGTCGAGGAGGTTCGCGAACTGACTCTTGATCCGCTCGACCGTGGCCGTCTTGAAGAGGTCGGTGCTGTACTCGAAGCTGGCGTGGAGGCCGTTGGCGTACTCGCCGAGCCCGAGGCTCAGATCGAACTTCGCCGTGCGCGGCTCGGTGATGATCGGCTCCATCGTCAAGCCGGTCAGCTCGAGCTTCTCGGCGGTGGCGTTCTGCAGCACGAGCAACGACTGGAACACGGGCGAGTGAGAGAGATCGCGATGAGGAGCCACCTCGCGCACGACGCGCTCGAACGAGACATCCTGGTTTGCGTAGGCGCCGACCGCCACCTCTTTGACGCGGGCGAGCAGCTCGCTGAACGCCGGGTCGCCGGACAGATCGACGCGCAGGGCCAGCGTGTTCGTGAAGTAGCCGATCACCTGCTCGAGCTCGACGCGGTTGCGGCCGGCAATCGGAGTGCCGATCACGATGTCCTCCTGCCCGGAGAGCCGTTGGAGCAGCACGCTCCACGCGGCGACCAGGGTCATGAACAGGGTCACTCCGTGCGTGCGGCTGAGCTCCTTGAGCTCGGCGAGCCGGGCTGCCGGCAGCCAGAGTTCCGTGCGGTTGCCGGCGTGGGTCTGCTCGGCGGGCCGCACCCGGTCGGTCGGAAGCTCGAGGAGCGCCGGAGCGCCCGCCAGGTTTTCCTTCCAGTAGCGCAGCTGGCGTTCCTCGCGCTCGCCGCTGAACCAGCTGCGTTGCCAGCTCGCGAAGTCGCCGTACTGGATCGGCAGGGGGGGCAGCGCCGGTGTTCGACCGGTCGCGTAGGCGTCATACAACTCGCCGAGCTCGCTGAAGAAGATCCCCTTCGACCAGCCGTCCCAGATGATGTGGTTGGACACCGTCAGCAGCGCATGCTCGTCCTCGGCGATCCGCACGAGTGTCGCGCGCATCAATGGGAGGCGACCGAGGTCGAACGGCCGGCGCACATCGGGGTTGAGGATTGCGAGCACGTCCTCGTCGCTCGCGCCGGGTGCATCGACGATGCGCAACGGCACCGAGAGGCGATCGTGAACGACCTGCTCGGGCGTCCCGTCACGCGTCTCGATCGTCGTCCGCAGTGCGTCGTGCCGCTCCACGACTTGGTCGATTGCGCGTTGCAGCGCCTCGACGTCCAGCCGGCCATGGAGCCGCCGCGCCCCCGAGGCGTTGTAGACGCTCGTCATCGGGTTGAGCTCGTGTACGAGCCACATCAGCTCCTGGCTGAACGAGAGCGGCGCCGGCCCGTCGCCCGTGGCGGGTGTGATGGGTGGGATGTGCTCGGAGGATTGCCGGCCACGCAGCAGACGCTGCTCGAGGAGCGCACGCTTGTCGGGCGAGAGCGCTGCGAGGCGGTCGCCGAGCGGGGCTTGCTGGTTCTCCTCCACGAATGCCCAGTCCGCTGCCGGAAGTCCGTCGTCGGCGGACGGATCCGGCGGGTCGGCTCCTGGTTCGTGGACGCTGTGGGACATGGCTTCTCCGGCTCAGCCGGTGATGTCGCCCGCGCCACGCTCAGCGTCGAGCAGCCGCTGGGCCTCTTCGTCTGAAAGACCTTCGAGCTCTTCGAGCAATGCCGCCAGGTCGGCCTCGTCCTGAGGCGCGGTCGCCGCGATCGCAGCCACCAGCACCTCGGTCAGCTCGGCGACGTTCGGCGACGTGAACAGGCTGTGCAGCGGCAGCTGGACCCCGAACGCCTTGCGAATCCGTGCGATCACCTGCGTGGCGAGCAGCGAATGGCCGCCGAGCTCGAAGAAGTTGTCGTACACGCCGACGCGGTCGAGCCCGAGTGTCTGCTCCCAGATCGCGCAGACGCGGCTTTCGTTCTCGTTGCGCGGCCCGACGTACTCCGAGGCTGCGCTCGCAGTGTCGGGAGCAGGGAGCGCGGCACGGTCGAGCTTTCCGCTCGGCGTGAGCGGAAACGCATCGACGATCACGAACGCCGACGGGACCATGTGATCGGGCAGGTGCTCCTCCGCGTGCGCCCTGAGATCGCCCACCGTGACGCCGGCCGACGGATCGACGACGACGTAGCCGACGAGCCGCTGCTCTCCACCGTCGTCCTGGCGCACGACCGTCGCGCACCGGGCGATGCCGTGGAGGCGGCTGATGACGTGGTCGACCTCGCCCGGCTCGACGCGGTAGCCGCGCAGCTTGACCTGTTCGTCGATGCGGCCGAGGAACTCCAGTTCGCCGCCGGGCAGGAAATGCACCAGGTCGCCGGTTCGGTAAAGCAGCGCACCCTCCGCTGCGGAGAACGGGTGAGCGACAAACCGGGCCGCGGTCTCCTCCGCGTTCGCCCAGTACCCACAGGCGAGCCCGGCGCCTCCGATGCACAGCTCCCCCGGCGCTCCGAGCAGCACGGGCGCCAGCCGGCCGTCGAGGACGTAGACCTCCGTCCCTGCGAGCGGCTTGCCGATGGGCACCGTGCGCGACAGCTCGCGCGCCGGGTCAGCGGCGGCGACGCGGTGGGTCAGCGAGCCGATCGTCGTCTCGGTCGGCCCGTAGTGGTTCGTCACGGAGCAGCGCCCGAGAGCCATGACCTGATCGGCCAGGTCCCATGAAAACGGCTCGCCACCGACGACGAGGTGCGTCGACGGCAGGACGCGGCCGTCGCCGGTCGCGAGCAGGCCCGACAGGTGCGAGGGCGTGATCTTGAGCACGTCGAGCGGCCGCCGGGAGACGTAGTTCGCGAACGCATCCCCGTCGAGGGCGACATCGACCGGCACCAGTTCGAGACAGCCTCCCGACGTGAGCGCGCCGAACAGGCTGGTGTTGCCCAGATCGGTCGTCACCGAGGTGACCAGGCCGAAGCGCAGGGGTGGGTAGGCGTCGAGGCCGAGCTCGCTGCCGATGGCGGCGGCGTAGTTCGAGAGGCCGCCGTGGCGCACGGCCACAGCCTTCGGCACGCCCGTGGAGCCGGAGGTGTAGATCAGGTACGCGAGGTCGTTCGTCTCGCCGATCCGGTCCGGATTCGAGGCCGGCAAAGCGGTGAGATCGTCCCCGTCGAGCAGGATCACGTCACCCGCGAAGCCGGCTGTGAGCGGCGCGAGGCTGGTCCGCGTGAGCAATGCCTTCGCCTCACTGTCGGCAAGCTGGAACTCGAGGCGGCTCCGCGGGTGCTCGGGGTGGAGGGGAACGTACGCTCCACCGGCTTTCAGGATGCCGAGGATCCCGATGATCAGCTCCACCGATCGATCCATGCAGATCGCCACGGCCGAGTCCCGCTGCACGCCGCACTCGCGCAGCGCGTGGGCGACCTGATTGGCACGCGCGTTGAGCTCCCCGTAGGTGAGCTCGACGTCTCCGCACGCGAGTGCCGGCAACTGTGGTGTCCGGGCCGCGTGGTCTTCGAACACCCAGTGCACGGCGGAAAGGTGTCTCGCGGTAGGGCCGTGGCTGAGCTGCTCGAGCAGGAGGACGCGCTCGGCCCGAGGCAGTACCTCTACGGCCCAGATGTCGGCCTCGGCCGATCTCCGGACGCCTTCGACGACGAGCCGCAGGACGCTCGCGACTCGCTCTGCCTGCTCGCGGGGTGCCGCGCTGTCGAACACGAGGCGAGCGCCGCCGGGGGAGCACACGAGTACGAGCGGCGCGAAGTCGGCCGGGTCCTCGGTCTCGAGCACGGACGCGGCCAGTCCGGCAGCGCTGTCGAGACCGGGAAGCGGCTGGAACGCGAAACCGGCGAGTGCAGGGGCGTCGACCGACGGCGGGGCCGAGTCCTGGGCGCGGCTCGCGTCGGCGCGGGCGGCCCCGACCGCCTGGATGGCCCGTTGCAGGGTGATGCCGGCAAACAGCTCGCAGGCGATGGGAAGCGCGCGAACGTACGGGCCAATCGCGTGCGCAAGCTCGTCCTGGCTGCGGCCGTCGATCCGCGTGGCGAGCACCACATGCTCGCTGCCGGTGAGCCGTGCGACGGCAATCGCCCACAGCGCGAGCCACGTGTCCTCGATGTCCGCACCGCAGTCGTCGGCGAGCGCTGCCAGCCAGCCCGGATCGATCTCCAGCGGCAGCGATGTGCTGCTGTCCGCCGTTGGCGCTTGTGTCTGGATCAGCGGCAGCTGTCCGGCGGAGGCGCCGTTGTCGGCAAACGCTGTCCAGTGGCCGGCGTTCTCCTCGGCGCGTGCTTCTTCCTGCCAGGCTGCATAGTCGGCGTACTGCAGCGGCTCTTCGAGCTCCGGATTGCCGGCCAGCGCCCTCAGCACTTCGGCGGCGGCCAGCACGAGTCCATAGCTGTCGCAGACGACGCTCGGTGCGCTCAATACGAGCCGGTGGCGTTCCGGCTCGCTCCGGACCAGAGTTGCGGTGAGCTGCCAGTCCTGCGCGCCGCTTGCGTCCGTCTGCCAGTGCCAGGCGGCAACGTCGTTGACGACCTGGAGTGGGAGGCGTGCCGCAGATGCCCGGGCGAACGTGGTCCGCAGGATCTCGTGCCGGCTCACGACCTGCTCGATCGCGGCACGCAGGGCCTCTTCGTCGAGGGTGCCGGGGAGCTCGACGACGGCGCGCGCCCGTCCCGTCGGACCGTCCGGCTGCAGCATCCACTGCCGCTCTTGTTGAGCGGAAAGCTGGAAGCCGACTTCTGTCATTCCTTCATCCCCGACAAACCCGTTTTTGCAGCACCAATCTGCAAAACACATCGTATTGGAACCGGCGTCGCATCGATGCGTAATTTCGGCGGCGATCCACTCGCCGGGCGGCGCTTCAGCCGACCTGCGCCCGGGTTTCGATCGGTTCGTCCGCGATGATCGGGTTTCCCGCCACGATGTCGCGCATCCGTTGGCGGAAGCGGGCTTCCGAGAAGCCATCGGAGACAGCCCGGATCGTTTCTTCGTTCCACCGGGTTGCGAGGGTTCTGCGGATGCCGTCGGCGATTGCGTGCGCGTTCGGCTGATGGAAGAAGACCCCGCTACGCCCCTCTTCGACCGTGTCGCGGAAACCGCCCCAGTGGAGCGCGGCGGTTGGCTTGCCGAATGCGGCTGCTTCGAGCGGCGTGAGTCCGAAGTCCTCGTGTGAGGCGGCGACGAGAGCCTTGCAGTTCGCATAGAGCCAGCGGAGCTCCTCGTCCGTGACGCGGCCGACCATCGTCACATTCCGCCCCGCGAGTGCTCGCAGGGCCTGCTCGTCGGGGCCGCCGCCCGCTATGACGAGCCGCTCGAGGTCGAGCGTGCCGAATGCCCGGATGACCGCCTCGACGTTCTTGTACGACAGGAGCCGGGACACGCACAGGATGAAGCCTGGCTCGATGCTCCTGGGAGCCTGCATCGGACCGTCCTCGGTGACCGCCGGGGCGGGCGGCACGACCTCGGCCTCCAGCCCGTAGAGCGATTTGATGCGCCTGGCGACAACAGTGGAGTTTGCGACGTAGAGATCGGCGGATGCCGCCGCCCGCTTGTCCCAGCGCTCGAGCCGCGCCTGGACGAAACGAGCCGCCGCCCGTACCGGCAGCGCGTGGCCCCGCAGGTAGCGGTCGGGTTGATACAGCCACCGGGCAGGCGTATGGCAATACACGATCTTCCGGCCTTCGACGCTCGCACCGTGGGCCCAGCCGCTGGAGCTGCAGACGACGGCGTCGGCGGTGACTTTCAGCCGTGAGAACGACGACGCGAGGATCGGCAGCGCGGGGCGATGGTGGCGGCGCAGCGGAGCGAGCCGGTTCATCGGCAGCGTACGGATGTCGATGTCGCCGAACTCCGGGAACGTCCCGTCCGGGTCATAGAGAGACGTGAAGACCGGCGCGTCGGGAAACGCGCGTGTCAGCGACAGGACGACCCGTTCGGCCCCCCCGCGTTGGGTCAAGTAGTCGTGGACGATTGCGACCCTCATCTCCCTGCTGCCTCCGGTGGTCTGGCGACCGGAACGACACGTTGACGAGTCGAGGCCGGTCGCGATATGTCCAATACGATCAGCAGCCGCAGAGAAATGGCAGTCTACGCTTCCTCCGGAGTCTCGTTCGGGGGAACGTCAGCCGTGGCCGATCGTGATCCCCTAGAGCATCCCGAACAGCTGATCCGGCGGGTGTATGCCTACGTCGCCTATCGAATTGGCGACGGTCCTGATGCAGAGGACATCACGTCGGCCACGTTCGAGCGCGCGCTTCGCTACCGCCACACGTTCAACCCGGCGCGCGGCGGGCCGGTTCCCTGGCTGCTCGGCATCGCGAACAAGACTCTCAGCGAGCACTTCGCGAGCCGGCCGGTGCCGATGGCCGAGCTGCCGGAAGTCGCGGCGCCGGGCGAGCTGGCACGCGATTCGGCTGTGCGCGTCGACCTTCGCCGCGCGGTGACCATGCTGGGAGACCGCGACGCCGAGTTGATCGCCCTGCGCTTCGGCGCCGACCTGACGGCCAAGCAGATCGCCGAGGTGACCGGGATGCGAACGAACGCGGTGGAGGTTGCGCTGCACCGCGCGCTCGGGACGCTGCGCCGGGTGCTGGAGACCGGAAGCCCGCCGGCTGCGACGGCTCACGGAACGGGATCTCCCGAATGAAGGGCGTTTCGCTGAGGCATCTGGCGGTGGTGCTGATGCCGCTGATCGCCATCTCGAGCGTGGGCGCGGCGAGCGGCGGTTACTTCGCGACGTCGTTCGGCTGGACGGCGCTCGCGTTCGCGTGGGTGATCCTGATCGTCTTGATCGTCACGGCTCCGCGGTGGGGGGCTTTCGACTGCATCTGGCTCGTCGCGGCGGCGGCTCTCTGCCTCTACACGTTCAGCTCGGCGGAATGGGCGGGCTCCGCCGACGACGCGGTTCACGGAGGCGAACGCGCGCTCGTCTATCTCACAGGCGTCTGGTGTGCGGTGCTGATTCTGCGCCGCGGCGATTTCAGCCGATGGCTCGGCGGGCTCGTGCTCGGTGCGGCGGGCATCTGCATCTACTCGCTGGCGACGCGGCTCTACCCGACGCATTTCGGTGGGTTCAACAGCTCGGACTACCGGCTCTTCGCGCCGATCGGCTACTGGGACGCCCTCGGGATCTTCGCGGGGATCGCGCTCTTGCTCGGTTTCGGCGTCGCCGCTTTGGGTCGGGTGGCCTGGCTCCGGGTCGCGACGGCCGTTGCGCTGGTCGTGCTCGCGCCGACCATCTACTTCACGTTCAGCAGAGGCGCCCTCATCGCGATCGCGGTGGGCATCGTCGCAATGTTCGCGTTGAGCCCCCAGCGGCTGTTCCTGCTCTGCGCGTCGATCGTCTTCGGAACCGTTCCGGCCCTCGGGGTGCTGCTCGCCTGGCACTCGCACGGGCTGACGCTGCGATCGTCGCCGCTGGCCTTCGCGAGCCGTGACGGGCGGCGGCTCGCGCTCGAACTCGCGTTTCTCGCGCTCGTGCAGGCAACGGTGGCGGTCGGCTACATCGTCGTCTCGCCGAGGATTCGGCCTTCGCGCGTCTGGAGGCGGGCGCTGAGCGCCGTCATCGCGGTGGCGATCGTCGTGAGCCTGGCAGCGGTTGTCGCGAAGTACGGGGCCCCGACGACGATTGCCCGGCACGCGTATCACGCCTTCAGCGCTCCGCCCACCAGGCCGGCGGATCTCAACAGCCGTCTCTTCTCGCTTTCGAACAACGGCCGGACGGTGCTCTGGCACTCGGCGTGGCGGGAGTTCCTCGCACATCCAGTCGTCGGCTCCGGCGAGGGCGGTTTTGCGCGCTGGTGGCTCGCGCACCGCACGTACGACTACTACGTGCTGGACGCGCACGAGCTGTACCTCCAGACCCTGGGTGAGCTCGGCGCTGTCGGGTTCGGCCTGCTCGTGCTGTTCCTGGGGCTACCCCTCGTCGCCGCCGTGCGAGCACGCAGGCATCCGCTCGTGGCGCCGGCGTTCGGCGGCTACGTCGCCTATTTGACCCATGCGGCGGGCGACTGGGACTGGCAGATGCCGGCTGTGACGCTGCTCGCGCTCTTCGCCGGCGCGATGATCGTCGCTGCTGCGCGGCGAGTCGAGCCGGAGCCGCGGCCGCTCGGCCGGCCCGTGAAGATCGGTCTTGGCGTTGCCGCCGGCGCCGCGGCCCTGGTCGCGTTCGTGGGTCTCGTGGGGAACCTTGCGTTGTCGCGGGGCAACGATGCCCTGCTGAACGCCTCCGGGAGGCGGGCCGCCGCTGCCGGAGCTTCGGCGCACCGGTGGGCTCCCTGGTCGGCGCAGGCGCTGAAGGATCTCGGCAACGGCCGGCTCCTGCTCGGCCAGAAGCAAGCGGGGCTCGCGGCGCTCCGGGAGGCGGCCGCCAAGGACCCGGGTGACTGGGAGACCTGGTTCGACATCGCCGCCGCAACGGGCGGCCGGGAGCGCCAGGCCGCACTTGTGCGCGCGAGGGCCCTGAACCCGCAGAGCCCCGAGATCACAGCGTTCGAGGGGGTTGTGCTCGCCGGCGGGAAGTAGATATGGCTGTAAGGGTTTGCACCTGTTCGGCGGTATGAGGGGACATGGGATTCCGGAAGCCTCCCGAGTCTGACCTCGAGCGCGACCTCCGTGCGGCACGTCCGCAGCCCCGCGAGGAGTATCTCCAGGCTCTCGCTCGCGAGATCGGCGGCCCGAAGCCAGAAGGCCGTCGTGCGGCCGGACGGATCCTGCCGAGGCTGGCGCTGGTCGCCATCGTCACCGTGGTTCTCGCGGCGTCGCTCGGGGTCGCCGGGGCGCTAGGCCACGCGACCGGTTCGATCAAGTCGCTCGGCGAGGGCATCTACCACGTCTTCCATGCGCCGGGGAACGCGAACGGCGAGGTCGTCGGAGATCCGCACGACGACAACGACCACAACGGCCGGCTCCCGTTCCACGTCGAGTACGACCACTACCTGCCGATCTGCCATGACGGGACCATCGCCTTCATCCCCACCCAGGCATTCATTCCCCTGATCGTCGCTGGACACGGGCATTGGCGGGCCCCGTTGTTCCATCCGCTCAGGTGTAGGTAACCCCCGGCCACCCGGAGGTGCCGGAACCTGGCTCGGTTGCGGGGAGCCAGGTTCCGGCCAAAGTCCCCGTGCTAGTTCGCGGCCACTCCGACGAGGTGGCCCTGTGCGTCTGCGAACACGCCGAACGTCACGCCCGGCACCTGCTGGGCGGGCTGGACGATCTTGCCGCCGAGCTCCTCGGCGCGCGCGAGCGTAGCCTCGACGTCCTGAACACCGATGAAGAACAGCACGGCGTCGGTGTCGCCCTGCAGTGGGCTGATCGCGGTGGGGATTGCTCCCTCGACACCGGTGTCGACGAACGTGTAGCCGGGATACGCGCCGTCGGAATACGTCCAGCCGAAGAGCTCGGCGAAGAACGCGCGGGTCGCGTCGGGATCAGCCGAGCGGATCTCGGCATGGATGACGGGATGGGCCATGAGAGCGTCTCCTCGAGTCGGGTTCGGCCGGTCTGGTTCCGGCCTCTCCCGCTATGACGAACGGGCGAGCCCCGAATCGACAGCGCCCGGCGCGAGTTACGCCGGCTTTGTCCAGGCGCCCTGCGAGCGCGAAGTGAGATGCGTCAGCAAGGCGGTGACCGCCAGGAGGCCGGCAGCGGCTGCGAGCGGCGCGGTGGTGTCGCCCTTGAGCGCCAGCAGGGCGCCGAGCAGAGCGCCGACGAGCATCGCGGCGACCGCCAGCGACCGGCGGCCGATCTTCGAGCCTTTCCCGCCGGCGAGGGTCGCGTCGGCGGCGACACCGGTGAGGGTCATCGTCAGCACCGTCGTCGTCAGCTCCGGGACGGCGAGGCGGCGAACCGTCGCATTCTGGAGTCCCAGTGCCCAGGCGAGCAGCGCGATCACCGCGTAGCGCCTGCCGCCGTCGACCGGATCTCCTCCGGCGGCCACGACACAGGCGGCGACGGTCACGACGATCAGCTGCACGACGAGCGCCGCTCTCAGCACCTTGCCGCGGTGTGCCGCGAACGGGCGCGTGATGCGGCCGGCGGAGAAGCTGCCGACGAGGAATGCGCCGAGTGCCGTGAGCGACGCCCAGGCCGAGAGCCCGCTCGCGCCGGCGATCGCGAAGCCGAGGAAGACGACGTTGCCGGTCATGTTCGCGACGAACACGTGACCCAGCTCGAGATAGCTCGTTGCGTCCACGAACCCGGTGACCACCGTCAGCATCAGCAACAGCGGCGGCAGCGGGCCGTCGCGGCTGTCCTCGCCGGGCCACACCGTTCCCACCACGTCGGACCAAGTGCTCATCGACCACCCGTACGCTACGCGGTCAGAGGGCGGGCGGTCCGAGATCGTGAGGGGGAGTGATGGTCGACAAGCAAGCGGTGCTCGCAGTCGATGTGGGCGGGTCGCACGTCAAGGTGCTGGTGAGCGGCGAGACGGAGAGCCGCCGCGCGCCGTCGGGTCCGACGCTGACGCCCGATGAGATGGTCAAGGCCGCGGTCGGGGCGGCGGACGGCTGGAAGTGGGACGTCGTCGCCGTCGGGATTCCGGCACCGGTGCACGGCAGCCGTGTCGTCTCGGAGCCGTTCAACCTCGGCAAGGGCTGGGTCGGCTTCGACTTCGCGAAGGCGTTCGGCGTGCCGACCAAGGTGATGAACGACGCGGCGATGCAGGCGCTCGGCAGCTACGAGGGCCAGACGATGCTCTTCCTCGGGCTGGGCACGGGGCTCGGCTCGACCCTGATCGTCGACGGCATCGTCGAGCCGATGGAGATCGGCCATCTGCCGTTCAAGAAGCGCACGTACGAGGACTACGTCGGCGAGCGCGGACGCGAGCGGCTCGGCAAGAAGCGCTGGCAGAAGGCCGTCACCGAGGCGGTCGAGAGCCTGACCGCAGCGCTCGAGCCGGACTACGTCGTGCTCGGCGGCGGCAACGCGGCCCGGCTCGACGTACTGCCCCCGAACGCGCGGCTCGGGAGCAACAGCAACGCCTTCACGGGCGGTTTCCG
>CAWEXL010000007.1:0-626100 GCA_963812995.1 uncultured Thermoleophilia bacterium | reverse complement strand
GGGCCAGCGTCGTCACGTCCGGCTCACGCTAGCGCGGCCCCGGGCGATCGATGCTCCAGTGACGCGAGACCGAGAACGTCCACGTTCCGTCTTCCCGCGGGCTGACCGCGAACATGGTGATCGTCCGCTGGCCGCCTTCATGGTCGCCGTAGAGGATCTGAATGCCGAACCTCTGGCGCGCGACGATCGCGGCGCGGGCGGCCTCGAAGTCGGACTCGGTCGGATCCCGCAGCGCGCCCTGCCAGAAACCGGGCTCGCTCGGGGCGATGTAGAGGTCGCGCGTCAGGCGGTGGAAATCCTCGAGCGGTGAGGCGTCGATCGAGCCAACGCGCGGATCGGAGTGAAACGTCCAGCCGTGCAGCACGGCGATCCCGGCGCCCATGTTCCTGACCGCGGCGGCGAGATAGACGGCATCGTCGTCAACCTCGGCGACCGCCCCCGCGCCCGGGATCATGAACCAGCGATCATCCATGAAGCCGACCTTCTGCGGCGGGTCGTCGACGCGCGACGGCATTAGCACCGGCCGGAGGTTGGCAAGCAGGGACCGCTCGGCGGCTCGCGCCGCGCGGTTTGCCGAGCGGACGGATCCGAACGTCGCGAAGGCGAGCACCAACGTCGCGCCCGCCGTCGCGAGCGCCGAGACGGTGACCCAGTCGACGGCGAGGATCATCGCAACGCCGTCAGGGCCGGGCCGAGGGCCTGCGAGCCGCGCAGCACCGGCTCGAACAGATCGCCGTGCGCCGCGACGCGTTCGAGCACGCGCTCCATCGTGAAATCGCGTGGGCGGACGTCCTCCGTCAATTCGTCCCAGCGCAGCGGCGTCGAAACCGGCGCGCCGGGCTTCGGCCGCACCGAATAGACCGACGCGATCGTCTTGCCGTGGCCGTTCTGGCGGTGGTCGAGGAGCACGCCCGACCGCTTCTTCTTGAGCCACTCTGTCGTCACTTCGCCGGGATGCTCCGCAACCAGCCGGTGCCCGAGCAGCTCCGCGAACTCGTACGTCTCGGCGTAGGTCGAGCGCCTCGCGATCGGCACCAGAACGTGGATGCCGTCGGCGCCGCTCGTCTTCACCCACGATTCGAGGCCGAGTTCCTGGAGCGCCTCGCGCACGACATGAGCGACACGCACGCAGAGTGCGAACGCGTCGGCGCTCTCCGGCGGGTCGAGGTCGAAAAGGACGAAGTCCGGACGGTCGGGCCGGTCGATCCGCGAGTACCAGGCGTTCATGTCGATGCAGTGCATCTGCACCATCCACAGCACCGCTTCGCGCGAGTTGACGAGCGGGAAGTCGACGAGCCTGGAGTCGCCTTTGCCGCCCCTAGGCCACGTCCTGAACTCACGGGTCGGAATCCACGACGGCATGCCCTTCGGCGCCTGCTTCTGGAAGAAGGCGCCTCCCGGCAGACCCTCCCGCCACCGTTTCATCGTGAACGGCCGGTCGCGCAGATGCGGGACGAGCACGTCTGCGACCCGGTCGTAATACGCGAACAGATCGCCCTTCGTGATCCCGTCGTCGGGAAACAGCACGCGGTCCGCGCTCGAGAGTTTGACCTCGTGGGTCATCCGGCCGAGTGCGGGAGCGACTTCAGGAGCTCGCGTGCGATGACGAGCCGTTGGATCTGGTTCGTGCCCTCGTAGATCTGGGTGATCTTCGCGTCGCGGAGCATCCGCTCGACGGGATACTCCTTCATGTAGCCGTAGCCGCCGAGCACCTGAACCGCGTCGGTGGTGACCTGCATCGCGACGTCGCTGCAGTAGAGCTTGGCCATCGCCGACAACTTCGTCAGCTCCGGGCCGGTCTCCCCCTCGTCGATCATCCGGCCGACCTTGTAGAGCAGGCTCCGCGCCGTCTCACAGCCGGTGGCCATGTCGGCCAGCATCCCGGCAATCAGCTGATGCTCACCGATCGGCTTACCCATCGTCACCCGGCTGCTGGCGTACTCGACCGCGTAGTCGGTCGCCCCCTGGGCGATCCCGAGCGCCTGCGCGCCGATCCCGGGTCGCGACCGGTCGAGGATCTGCATCGCGAGCTTGAACCCCTCGCCCTCCACACCGAGCAGATTCTCAGCCGGCACCCGGCAGCCGTCGAAGTGCAGCTCACCGGTCGTCGAGCCCTTGATGCCCAGCTTCGGCTCGATCCGGCCCACCTCGAACCCTGGCCGGTCGGCCTCGACCAGGAACGCGGAGATCCCGGCGTGCCCGAGCGTCGGGTCGGTCTTCGCGAAGACGACGTAGACGAACGCGACGCCGGCGTTCGTGATGAACCGCTTGCCGCCGTCCAACACGTATTCGTCCCCGTCACGGCGCGCGGTCGAGAGCATCGCCGCGCTGTCGGAGCCGCTCCCCGGCTCGGTGAGCGCATACGCCGCCAGCCATTCGCCCGACGCCAGCTTCGGCAAGAACCGCTGCTTCTGCTCGACCGTGCCTGCCAGCTTGATGCCGAGCGAGCCCAGCTCCTGCGAGGCGATGATGAGACCGCTCGTCGCGCACACCTTCGACAGCTCCTCCACGACCACCAGCGTCAGCAGCGCGCTCGCACCGATCCCGCCGTATTCCTCGTCGAACAGCACACCGAACAACTCGTTTTCGCGGAACAGCTCCACCACATCCCACGGAAACTCGCCGCTCGCGTCGATCTCGGCCGCCCGCGGCGCGATCCGCTCACGCGCGAGAGCCCGCACCAGCCCGCGAACCTCACGCTGCTCGTCGGTCAACGGGTCGAGAGCGCTCATAAGCTCAGTCTAGAAGCGTCTCCGTTAGGTTTGCGAGCGTGATCCTTGCCGGCGGGCTGATCCGCACGCTCGATCCTCAGATCCCGACGCAACGCGCACTGGCGATCGCCGGCGAGCATGTGGCCGGGGGCGTGGGTGTGCACGAGACGGCTCTTGCGTCGCCGGAGACGGTCGACCTGGGCGGCCGGGTCATCGTGCCGGGTTTCAGCGACGCCCACGTCCACTTCCCCACCTGGGCGCTCGCACAGACCGAGGTGAGTCTCGACGGCTGCCCCTCGCTCGCAGCCGCCGTCGAGCGCGTGCGTGCGTCGGGGCTGCCGGAGGACGGCCGCTGGCTCCGCGGATACGGCTGGCGCAGCGGCGACTGGCCCGACGGGCGCGATCCGACCGCCGCCGACCTCGACGCGGTGACGGGCGACGTACCCGCCGCGCTGATCGCGAAGGATCACCACTCCCTCTGGTTGAACTCGGCCGCCCTGGCACGCGCAGGTGGCGACCTCGAGGTGGCCGGCGGTGTCGTCGAGCGCGACGGCGCCGGCAAACCGACGGGGATCCTCCGAGAGGAAGCCGCCTGGCAGTTCAAGGCGCGCCATGTGACGGTGTCCGACGGCGAATACCTGGAGGCGATGCGCGTCGGCCTGAAGGTCGCCAACGCGCGCGGCGTCACGTCGGTGCACGACAAGGACGGGTGGCTGGGCGCGCTGCGGCTGTGGCAACGGCTCGGGGCGGCAACGGCGCTGACGCTGCGCGTCTGGCAGTCGATCCCGTACGACCAGGTTGCGAGCGCCGCCGAGCTCGGCCTGCGCTCCGGCTTCGGCGATCCCATGCTGCGGCTCGGGTACCTGAAGGTGTTCATGGACGGCACGCTCGGCTCGCAGACCGCGCGGATGCTCGACGGGAGCGGCGTAGAAATCACGAGCGGCGATGAGCTCGCCGAGATCGTGCGAATCGGCGCCGCTGCCGGTTTGCCCGTGGCAGTTCACGCGATCGGCGATCGCGCCAACCGCGAGGCGCTCGACGCCTTCGAGCAGACGCGTGACGTCTGGGCTCCGCTCGGCCTGCGCCCTCGCATCGAGCACGCGCAGCTGCTGGCGCCCGAGGATCTCCCCCGCTTCGCGGCGCTCGGCGTCGCAGCGTCAGTGCAGTTCTCGCACGCGCCATCCGACCGTCGGCTGGCCGACCGCTACTGGGCGGACAAGACGGCCGGCGCCTACGCGTACCGCTCGCTGATCGATTCGGGCGCCGTCGTCGCAAACGGCTCCGATGCGCCCATCGAGGAGCTCGACCCCCTCGCCGGCATCCGCGCGGGCGTCCGGCGCACGATCGACGAACAGCCTCCCTGGCATCCGGAGCAGTCGCTGACCGTCGACCAGGCGTTTCACGCGACCTGCGTCGCGCCGGCGTGGCTCGCCGGTGACGAGCGCCGCCGCGGGACGCTGATTCCGGGCCGCGATGCCGACCTCGTCGTGCTCGACCGCGACCCGTGGGACGACCTCGACGCGCAGGTGGTCGCGACGATGGTCGCCGGACGGTGGGTGCACAACCCGCCGCCCTGGGACTGACTTCCGGACCTTTTTGCATCCCCCTTACCGTCGCGCTACCAGGCCTTGGCCGACGCAGCCGATCCTGCGTTCGTCAACCCAGAACGACGGAGGTTTGTGACTCATGAAGCACCGCATGTTCGTCTCAGTAGTGCTCGCCACGATGGCGTGCGCGGCGCTCGCCGCAACCGCCGTCGCCGCCCCGAAGAACCGCCTGTTCCAGTTCAGCGGCGAAGTCCTCGGCACGAGCACGAGCGCAATTCAGATCCAGGTCGAGGGTGGGAATCCGATCGCGCTCCGCGCCCTGGTCGGTGAGAGCCAGGATCAGACGTTCTCCCTCGGCTCGAACACCGAGATCCTCGTGTGGCAGAAGGGCGTTCCCCACGTCGCGTCAGTGTCCGATCTCAACCAGGGTGACACGGTGCTCGTGAACGTTCGTGCACCCGGCGGGTCGTCGCTCACCGCAATCGAGAACACCCCCGCCGGCACCGTCGGCGACCACGGCAACCCCGCACATGGCCCGACCAAGCCGCTGTTCCTGTACGTCGGCACGGTCGGTGGCGCACAGTCGGACGGCCACATCTCGCTGCACGTGACCGACGGGAACCGCCTCGCCCTCCTCTCACTGCTCGGGCAGCCGGTCGACCAGACCTTCACGTACGGCTACGGCACGATCTTCCTGCTCTGGCAGGGCAAGGTGCCGACGATCATCTCGCCGTCGCAGCTGAAGGCCGGCGACCGGATCACGGTGCGCATCCGCGCACCGCACATCTCGACGCTCGCCCAGATCGAGGCCACGCCGGCCGCGCACGTCGGCGACCACGAGCCGGCCGATCCGTCGATGGCAGGCTAGAGCACTAGCTAGAGCGCCGCGTAGGCCAGAAACAGCTCACGAGCGGCTGCGATCCCGAGAGGTACGTACTCGGCGACCAGCCGCTCGTTGGGCGAATGGATCTGCGAATCGGGCAGCCCGAACCCGGTGATGACGGTCGGGATGCCCTTCGCCGAGAGCGCGGGCACGATCGGAAGGGTTCCGCCGGAGCGGATCAGCGCCGGCCGACGGCCTACGACACGCTCGAACGCGTCGAGCCCGAGTTGCACGACCTTGGAATCGGGCGAGACGAGCCCCGGCGGAGCTGCTCCCCACACCTCGATCTCGAGTTCCGCACCGGCCGGAGTAGCGGCTCTGAGCAGGCGCTCGACCTCGGGGGCGATCTCGTCCGGATCCTGGCCGGGCGCGAGCCTGAGCGACACGTTCGCGACAGCCTCGACCGGCAGCACGGTCTTCTGCAGGAAGGGCGACCCGACCGCGATGCCGTTCACGTCGAGCGCGGGCTCGGCGAACGTCCGGAGATAGAAGTCGTCGGCGGCGCGCGCGTCCTTCGCCCGCGCCCCCTGGTCGGCCAGCTCGTCGCTGCCGAGCGGCAGCTCCCGCCAGCCGCGCAGCTCTTCCTCGGTCGGCGCCACGATTCCTTTGCGCAGCGACTCGTCGAGCACACCGTCGTGCGAGACGAGGGAGTCGAGCGTGGCCATCAGCGCATGCGCGGCGTTCAGCGCGGCTCCGCCGTAGATGCCGGAGTGCAGATCGCGCTCGCCAGTGCGCAGGGTCAGGTGGTAGTACAGGATCCCGCGCATCGCAACATTGAACGCCGGGACGTCGCGGCGGATCATGCCGCTGTCGAAGACAACGCCGGCATCGGCTCCCCGTTCGTCGGCCGCGAGGAAGTCGACGATCGAATGGCCGCCGGTCTCCTCCTCGCCGTCGCAGCAGAAGCGGACGTTCACGGGCAGCTCGCCGACGGCGGCCAGCTCCCGCGCCGCGCACAGGAGCATGTACAGATGACCCTTGTCGTCGACCGTGCCGCGGCCGTAAAGGTACTCGTCTCTGATCTCGGGCTCGAACGGCGGCGAATCCCACAGCTCCAGTGGGTCCGGCGGCTGAACGTCGAAGTGTCCGTAGCAGAGCACCGTCGGCGCGTCGTCGGCGCCCGTCGACGCTCGAAGCTCGCCGACCACGAGCGGTGCGCCGTGCCAGTCGACGACGTCGCATTCGCCCCCCGCAGCACGCACGAAGTCACGCACCCATTCGGCTGCGCGAACGACATCGCCCGCGCGCTCAGCATCAGCGCTGATCGAGGGGATGCGGAGGAACTCGGCGAGCTCGTCGAACCAGGGTTCAGCCATCGCCTGCGAGCCTAGCGTGTTGGCGCGGCCGGGCTCTCAGGCAACGTCGCTGAGCTTTTGCGACTCGGCGAGAGCGCGCAGCTTCTTGAGACCCTGATTCTCGATCTGGCGGATTCGCTCGCGGGTGACGTTGAACGAGCGGCCGACCTCGTCGAGCGTGCGCGGCCGCTCGCCGTTCAAGCCGTAGCGGAGCTCGAGCACGCGCCGCTCACGGAAGCTGAGCGACGCCAGGCATTTCGTCAACGCCTCCGACCGGAACGCGGTGTCGGCCGCCTCGTCGGGCAGCGGCGCGGTCTCGTCCTCGAGGAAGTGCCCGAACTCCGACTCGTCGTCGTCGCCCACGGGCTTCTCGAGCGAAACCGGAGCCTGCGACGTGCGCCGGATCGACTCGACCTCCTCGACCGACATGTCCAGCTCGGCGGCGATCTCGGCGTTCGTCGGCTCGCGACCCCGCTCGGCGCGGAGCTTGCGCTCGGCCCGCACGATCTTGTTCAGCTTCTCGACGACGTGAACCGGCATGCGAATCGTGCGCGCCTTGTCGGCCAGCGCCCGCGCCACCGCCTGGCGGATCCACCAGGTCGCGTAGGTCGAAAACTTGTAGCCCTTGCGCCAGTCGAACTTCTCGGCGGCCCGGACGAGGCCGATCGTCCCCTCCTGGATCAGGTCGAGGAACGGCAGCCCCTGGTTGCGATAGCGCTTCGCGATCGAGACGACGAGCCGCAGGTTGGCCTCGACCATCTCCTGCTTCGCACGGTGATCGCCGCGCTCGATCCGCTTTGCGAGCTCGACCTCCTGGGCGGCGGTGAGCAACTCGACCTTGCCCACATCGCGCAGGAAGAGCTGCATCGAGTCGGTCGAGAACTCGATCGCGGCGAGGTTGAGGTCGGATTCCTCGGCCCGCATCCCATCCTGAGCCGAGTAGAAGTCGGTCGCCGTCTCGGCGCCGAGCTCGTCCAGCGGCGTCGCGTCCTCTTCGTCCTCCTCGTCCACGACGACGAGCAACTCATCAGCATCGAGCTCGTCCTCGGGCTCGGGGACGGCGAGGGCGAGCTCGCTCATGTCACGCTCCGTATCGAGGTCCCGGGGATGCGCAACTCTCGCAGCGGCGCCGGACGGACGCGACGTGCGAGCTGACTTACTTTCCGCTCGCCTGGGCGGCCTGCGAGTCCGGAAAGGAACTCGGCCGACTCGCGTCCCATCGGTCGTCTTCGGCCCGAGCTGCAGCGCAAGTGTGAACTCGCGGACGGCCTCGGTGCGCTGGCCGGTCCACGAGAGCAGCAGCCCGAGGTGGTAACGCACGGTCTGGCTGTGGGGGAAACGCGTGACCAGCGGGCCGAGGTGCGAGAACGCGGCGGTGATGTTGTCCTCGTCGAACCGGCCGACCGCGGCCGCGACCTGCGCGTCGGGCTCGTTCGGATGCAGCTTCGCGTCCTCGAGATAGAGCTTCTCGGCCGAGTGCTGGTGGAACTCGCGCTGCAGGGCGATCCCGCGCTGGAGGAGCGGGTCGGGGCGCGTCAGCTCGAAGAGCGGATAGCCCGGCCCGCCGGCCGGCTGGAAGTACTGCGGGTGCAGCAGGTTGTCGGCCTCCACCTCGTAGTAGGTGTCGCGTCCGGCTTTCTTCGCCTGCTCGAAGGCCGTGGTCGCGTCCGCGAGGTAGCCGCGGCAATAGAGCAGCGTCGCGTAGTTGAACTGCACGACCGCATCTTTGGGATGGTCGCGCGCCAGCGTCTCGAACGCCGGAACGTCCTCGGCGGCCAGATCACGACGGACGGCGGCAACCTGGGTCGTGGGGACGCCCGGCACCACGACAGCCGCCGGAGGCTGCTTGCACTGGGCCTTCGGCTGCGCCGGGGTCTGGCGGGTGGCGAGGACGACGCTCACCACGGCACCCGCGGCGACGACCGCGGCAGCGGCAACGAGGAGCCGCACGCGAAGCCCTGACACGTGCGGCACGGTACCCGGCGCGGGAATGCAGAGCGGGCCGGATATCGTTCTCTCCTAGAGATGACTACGTATCGGGAACTACTCGAACAGGTGAAGGCCGAGATCTCGGAGGTCGATGCGCGCGAAGCGCAGGCGGCGTCGGGTGTGGCGTGGATCGACGTGCGTGAAAGCGACGAGTGGCAGGAAGGCCACATCCCCGGCGCCGTGCATGTCCCCCGCGGGCATCTCGAGTCGCGTATCGAGAGCGTCGTGCCCGACAAGACAAAGCCGGTCATCATCTATTGCGCGGCCGGCAACCGCTCGGCGTTCGCGGCGAAGTCGCTGCTCGAGCTGGGCTACGAGCAACGTCAGCTCGCTGCACGGCGGCTTCACCGACTGGAAGCGGAACGGCTACGAGATCAAGCTGCCGCGCACGCTTTCGCCGGAGCGGCGCACGCGCTACTCGCGGCACATCCTGATTCCGGAGGTCGGCGAGGAAGGGCAGCTGAAGCTGCTCGACAGCAGCGTGCTCCTGATCGGCGCGGGCGGGCTCGGCTCGCCGGCGTCGCTCTACCTCGCGGCCGCAGGCGTCGGACGGCTCGGCATCATCGACGCCGACATCGTCGACGAGACGAACCTGCAGCGCCAGATCGTCCACTCGCTCGACACGCTCGGCACGCCGAAGGTCGACTCGGCGAAGCGCACGCTCGAAGGTCTCAATCCCGACGTCGAGGTGGTGCCCTATCGCGAACGGCTGACGTCCGAGAACATCGACCGGATCCTCGACGACGGCTGGGACATCATCGTCGACGGCGCCGACAACTTCCCGACGCGCTACCTGGTGAACGACGCGTCGGTGTGGCGCGGCATCCCGGTCGTGCACGGATCGATCTACCGCTTCGAGGGCCAGGCGACGGTCTTCAAGCCGCATGAAGGCCCGTGCTACCGCTGCCTGTTCCCCGAGCCGCCGCCGCCCGAGCTGGCGCCGTCGTGCTCCGAGGGCGGCGTGCTGGGCGTGCTGCCCGGCATCATCGGCTCGCTGCAGGCCAACGAGGCGATCAAGCTTGCGGCCGGGATCGGCGAGCCGCTGATCGGGCGGCTGCTGCTCTTCGATGCGCTGTACACCGAGTTCAGCGAAGTGAAGATCGACCGCAACCCGAACTGCCCGGTCTGCGGCGACTCGCCGACGATCACGCAGTACATCGACTACGTGGAGTTCTGCGCGCGGTGAGCGTCGTCCGCATCCCACCGGTGCTGCGCTCGGAAGCGGGCGGGGCACGCGAGGTCGAGGCCGACGGGGCGACCCTCCGTGAGGTGATCGAGAACCTCTCCGCGCAGCTGCCCGCGCTGGGCGCGCGCATCTACGGCGAGGGTGAGCTGCATTCGTTCGTGAACGTGTACGTCGACGGCGAGGATGTGCGGTTGCGCAGCGGGCTGGAGACTCCGGTCCGCGCCGACACGACGGTGATTCTCCTGCCCGCCATGGCCGGTGGCGGCGGGTAGCCTCCTCGAGCTCGTCGGCAATACTCCCCTCGTCGAGCTGTCGCACCTGCAGCCGGAGGGCCGCCGGATCTACGCGAAGCTCGAGGGCCAGAACCCGACCGGCTCGATCAAGGACCGGGTCGCGCTGGCGATGGTCGACGCCGCCGACCTGCGGCCGGGGCAGGAGCTGCTCGAGCCGACGAGCGGCAACACCGGCATCTCGCTGGCGCTGGTCGCCAAGCTGCGCGGTTTGAAGCTCACGTGCGTCATGCCGGCGAACGCCACGCACGAGCGGCGGCAGCTACTCGAGCTCTACGGCGCCTCGGTGATCGAGTCGCCCGGCGAGCTCGGCTCAAACGGGGCCGTCCGGCTCGCCCAGGAGATCGTCGCGCGGGACGACCGGTACGTGATGCTCTTCCAGTACGCGAACGAGGCGAATGTCGCGGCTCACTACGAGGGGACAGGCGCGGAGATCGCGGCCGACCTCGACCAGGTCGACGCGCTCGTCGCCGGGCTCGGCACCGGCGGCACCCTGATGGGCACGGGCCGTCGGCTCCGCGAGGCGTTTCCCGGCATCCAGGTGATCGCGGCAGAGCCGCTCCCGGGCGATCCGGTGATGGGCCTCCGGTCGCTCGAAGACGGGTACGTCCCGCCGATCCTCGACGTGTCGCAGCTCGACCGCAAGCTGCTGGTGTCAAACGCCGAGGCGGTCGCCGCCGTTCGGGCTCTGCTCGACCGGGAGGGAATCTTCGCCGGAGTCTCGGCAGGAGCGGTCGTGCACATCGCCCGCCGGGTCGCGGAGGAGCTGCCCGAGGGCTCGGTCGTCGTGTGCGTGCTCGCGGACGGCGGCTGGAAGTACCTGTCGGCGGGGTTCTGGGACGCGGAGGACGTCGAGGAGTCGATGGAGGCGACGCTCTGGTGGTAGTCCCGGCCGCGATCCGCGCCGAGCTGCACGCGCACGCCGCCGCCGAGGCGCCGAACGAGTGCTGCGGGCTGCTCGTGTTCCGCGGCGACGTCGCAGAGCGCTACGTGCCGGGACGGAACAAGCTCGCGTCGCCGTACCGCTACGAGCTCGAGGTCGACCCGGAGGTCTGGTTCCTCGAGGATGAGGGCTACGAGCTGGCGGTGTTCCACTCGCATCCCGAGACCGAGCCGCGTCCGTCTCGCACCGATCGCGAGCTGGCCGGGCTCTGGTCGGGGCGGCCGTTTCTGATCTACGGGCTGAAGCTCGAAGAGCTGCGCGCGTGGCGCATCGCGCGCGACGAAGTCGAAGAGATTCCGCTCGAAGCGTAGAGTCGGGTCGTGAGCACGCTCGAGTCGATCCTGCCGCCCGAGGCGATCCTCGAGCCGAAGGGGTACCTGACGGATCTGATGGGGCGCGGCGTGGTCGGGACGGCCGACGCGGTGGTCATGCCGTCGACGGTCGACGAGGTCGCCGCGGTCATGCAGTGGTGCTACGAGCACGAGGTGCCGCTGACCGCCCGGGGTGGCGGGACGGGGCTCGCAGGCGGCGCCGTGCCGGTCGAGGGCGGGATCGTGATCGGGTTCGACCGGTTGAACCGGGTGAGGCAGTTCGATCCGCTGCTCTGGCGGATGCACGTCGAGGCGGGCGTCACGACCGGCGCGGTGCAGCGGCTCGCTCGGGAGAGCGGCCTGCGCTTCCCGCCCGATCCAGGAGCGGCCGAGCTCTCGCAGCTCGGCGGCAACATCGCGTGCAACGCCGGCGGGCCGCACGCGTTCAAGTACGGCGTCACCGGCAACTGGGTGACAGGCATCGAAGCCGTGGTGCCGCCGGGCGAGATCGTGCGCTTCGGCGGGCCGTTGCGCAAGGACGTTGCCGCGTATGACCTCAAGTCGCTGCTTGTGGGCTCCGAAGGGACGCTCGGGCTGATCACGGCAGCCTGGCTCCGGCTCGTCCCGGCGTCCGAGCTGGAGCTGCCGGTGATCGGGCTGTACCGCGACGCCGAGGCGGGCATCTCGGCGATCGAGCGCGTGCTCGCGTCCGGGGTCGTTCCGGCCGTGATCGAGTACCTCGACGCGGTCACGCTGCTCCTATTCGCGGCGACACGTATCCGTTCGGCCTGCCGGAGGGCGCGGCGTTCATGGTGATCACCGAGGCCGACGGCGCTGCGCCCGAGGCGAGCCGGATCGCCGGCGAGTTGCACGCGGCCCTCGCCGACGAGGCCGTTGCCGTGCACGCGCCCGAGGAGGCGGCCGAGGTCGCTGAGCTGTGGCGTTGGCGAAGCAGCGTCGCGTTCGCGATCCTCGCGCAGCGTGGCGGCGCGTTCAGCGAGGACATCGCCGTCCCTCTCGACCGCCTGCGCGACGTCGCACGTGAAACGCTCGCACTCGGCGAGCGGCACGGCATTCCGTCGCTCTCGTTCGGCCACGCGGGCGACGGAAACATCCACTCCACGTTCCTCTTCTCGCCCGACGATCCCGACCAGGCCAAGCGCGCCGACGCCGCGTGCCACGACCTGTTCGAGCTGGCCCTCGCCCTGGGCGGGACGGTCACGGGCGAGCACGGCATCGGCTGGCTGAAGCGCGGCAAGCTCCCGCAGCAACTCGGCCCGGTCGGCTACGACCTCCACACGCGCGATCAAGCAAGCCTTCGACCCGAAGGGCCTGCTGAACCCCGGCAAGAAGCGGTAACGCACCGCGAACTGCCGGTGCCAGGCACCGGGGTTCGAACTGCCAACTGCCGGTGCCAGGCACCGGGGTTCGAACTGCCAACTGCCGGTGCCAGGCACCGGGGTTCGAACTGCAAACTGCGGGTGCCTGGCACCGCAGTTCGCGCTCCGTAGCTCGTCGTTACCTCGATTGGTGGATGGCGGCGTCCGAGTCCCGCCGGCATGGTTGGCCGCGGAAACCCCGGTGCCTGGCACCTGCAGTCGACTTGAGGCGGGAGGCCCGCGGCTGGCAGTCAGGTGTTGGCGCTGGGGTTTGTCGATAGGCCGCGGTGGAACGCCGCGGTCGCTTACAACTCGCCTCGCGAGCCGATCGGCCTCGGCCTCGCATGCCGACGAAACTCGCATGCGGGTCGGCCTCACACGCCTGTCGGCCTCGCGGGCCGTCGCCTCGCCGTCGCCTCGCGGGCCGTCGCCTGGCGGGCCGTCGCCTCGCGGGCCGTCGCCTTGCGGGCCTGTGGCCTCGCAGGCCGTCGCCTTGCGAATCCGTCAGCCTCTCGGGTCGCTCAGGGGCGGTTGGCGGCTGCTTGCAGGAGGGCGTCGAGGGTTTCTGCCTGGCCGCGCGTGTCGGCTTGGTCGACAAGGGGTGTTCGCTCGCCTCGGATTGCTGCGCAGAAGTCGGCGAGCTGCTCGCGATAGTCGCCGCCCGCATCGGTGCGATGCTCGACGCCGTTCACGAGGACGACACCGTCGGGATCCGAGAACGCGTGCGGGACGTGCAGCCGGCCTTCGGCCCCGATCACGTCGAGCGTGTTGGTCTTGCCGTGAAACCCGCACGCGAACGTCGCCGTCAGCTCGCCGAAGCGCAGCGTTCCCGTGAAGCGCTCGTCCACCCCACCCCGCCCGAGCAGCGCCACGCCGCTCAGCTCGTCCGGCTCACGGCCGGCGACGAGACGCAGGGCACCGACGCAGTAGCAACCCAGATCCAGCAGCGCACCACCGCCGAGCTCGGGGACGAACCGCACGTCGTGCTCGCGTAGCACCGGATCGAAGAACCACGAGTGGACCGCTTGCAGCTCGCCGAGCTCGGGCAGCAGCGACAAGACGAGCTGCGTCTGCGGCGAGTGCCGCCACATGTAGCCCTCGACCAGCACGAGACCGCGCTTCTTCGCCTCACCCCACGCCTGATCCACCTGCTCGGGCTGCCGCGTGAACGGCTTCTCGACGAGCACGTGCTTCCCGGCCGCGAGCGCCCGCATCGTCCACTCGAAATGGAGCGCGTTCGGCAGCGCGACGTAGACCGCATCGAGCTCGTCGTCTGCCAGCAGCGCCTCGTACGAGCCGTGCGCACGCGGAACGCCGTGCGCCGCCGCATACGCCTCGGCCCGGGCCTCGTCACGCGACGACACCGCATCGACCCGGAACGGAGCGTCGGCCGAGCGGGCACCCAGAACCGACTCGTTGATCTCGGCCGTCGAGAGGAGCCCGAGGCGTACGGTCAGGGCAGCACTCCGAGCTCGTCCAGAGAGCTGCGCAGCTCCTCGGCGTCGCGATACACGCGATACGCACCGGCGCTCGTCAGCTCCGCCTCACCGTACCCGCCGGAGAGCAACCCGACCGAGAGCATTCCCGCCCGGCGCGCCGCCAGCAGATCCCACACCGCGTCGCCGATCACGTAGCACTCACCCGGCGAGACACCCAGGCGTTCGGCGCACGCCAGGAACAGATCCGGCTCCGGCTTCGCGCGCTCGACATCACCGCGCTCGACGACAACCAGGTCGGCACCCACCCCGAGCGCATCCAGAGAAGCGTTGATCTCGGGTCGGCGCCCCGACGTCGCGATGCCGTGGATGACCCCCGCGTCCCGCAGGTCGGCCAGCAGCTGCACCGCGCCCGGCAGCGGCCGCCGGTCGGGAAGCAGCTCGCGAAAGAGCTCGCCGTGCCGCCGCTGCAGCGCCTCGGCCTCGGCCGGCGAAAAGTCACGCCCCACCTCGCGGGCGGCAGCACGCGCGAAGAGCCCGCCACTCATCCCGACCCGCCGGTGGATCCGCCAACCGTCGATCGGCATCCCCTCCTCGGCGAACGTCCTCTGCCACGCGAACACGTGCGCGTACACCGTGTCGACGAGCGTGCCGTCGAGGTCGAAGATCAGCGCGGCAGGCATGCGCGGCTACAGCGTGCGGAACGAGACCTGCTCGCGCCGGCCCGCCTCGCCCGAGCGCACGATCGCGTCGCACACCTCCGCGGCGCGGTACCCATCCTCGAACGTCGCACCGTACGGGGCAACGTCACCGTCCTCCGCGATCGCCTTCAGCATGTGGTGAAGCTCGTGGACGAACGTCTCGCCCCAGCCGATGATGTGTCCCGGCGGCCACCAATGCTCCCAGAACGGATGGTTCGTCTCGGAGACCAGCACCGTCTTGAACCCGCGCGCGCGATCGCCGTCGGCGCGGAACACCTGCAGCTCGTTCAGCCGCTCCATGTCGAACGCGATCGAGCCGTGCGAGCCGTTGATCTCCCACTGGAACGCGTTCCGCCGCCCGAGCGCGAAGCGCGTGGCCTCGATCGTCCCGACCGCCCCGCTCTCGAACTCGACCGCCGCCTCGAGCGCGTCGTCCACCTGCCGGCCCGGCAGGAACGTCTTCACGAACCCGGACACCGTGGAGATCTCGCCGGCGAGGAATCGCGCCAGGTCGACGACGTGCGTGCCCAGGTCGCCCAGAGCGCCCGAACCCGCTTCGTCCGGATGGAAGCGCCAGGTGTCGAGCGACGCGTCGTCGCCCCAATCCTGGAGGTACCGCCCCCGGAAGTGGCGGATCTCACCGAGCTCGCCCGCCTCGATCATCTCGCGCGCGAGCCGCACCGCCGGCACGAACCGGTAGTTGAACGCGCACATGTGCTTGACCCCGGTCGCCGCCACCTGCCGCCAGATCTCGTAGCTCTCTGCGGCGTCGCGGCCGAGCGGCTTCTCGCAGATCACGTGCTTGCCCGCCTCGGCCGCAGCGATCGTCGGGGAGGCATGCAGCGAGTTCGGCCCGCCGTTGTCGAACAGCCCGATGCTGTCGTCGGCGACGAGGCGCTGCCAGTCCGGCGTCGCGTACTCGTAGCCAAAGCGCTCGGCCGCTTCGTTCACGGCCTGTTCGTTCCGCCCCGCGATGCCGACGAGCCGCGGCACGAGCGGCGGCGGCCACGTCATGTAGGCGATCTTCTTGAACGCGTTCGAGTGGGCCTTGCCCATGAACGCGTACCCCAGCATCCCGACTCCGATCTCAGCCATTCCGCGATAGTACGTATCCGATCTCAACGACGAAGGAGTAGGTGTGGCAGACGCCGTCAAGTGGGGCATTCTTTCGACCGCACACATCAACCAGAAGCTGATTCCGGGCGCGCACGCGTCGCCGAAGGTCGACCTTGTCGCCGTCGCGAGCCGAGACCAGGCCCGGGCCGACGAGTACGCCCGCCAATTCGAGATCGAGCGCGCGTACGGCTCGTATGAAGCGTTGCTCGCCGATCCCGAGATCGAGGCGGTCTACATCCCGCTGCCCAACACACTGCACTGCGACTGGTCGATCCGCGCCCTCGAAGCCGGCAAGCACGTGTTGTGCGAGAAGCCGATGTCGCGCCACCCGGACGACGTCGCCGCCGCCTTCGCCGCGGCCGAGCGCTCGGAGCGGATCCTGATGGAGGCGTTCATGTACCGCCACAACCCGCAGACGAAGCGGCTCACCGAACTCGTCTCCGAGGGCATGATCGGCTCGCTGCGCCTCGTGCGCTCGACCTTCTCCTACGCGCTGTACGACAACGACAACATCCGGCTGCGGCCCGAGCTCGAAGGTGGGGCGCTGATGGACGTCGGCTGCTACTGCGTCAGCGGGGCGAGGCTCCTCGCGGGCGAGCCGGAATCGGTGTCCGCCCAGGCCTGGTTCGGCCCCAGCGGGACCGACTGGACGTTCACGGCGACGCTCCGCTTCCCGCACGACGTCCTCGCCGTGTTCGACTGCGGCACGGCACTCACCGACCGCGACGAGCTGGAAGCGATCGGCACGGAAGGCTCCCTGTTCCTCGACGACCCCTGGCACTGCCAGAAGCCCACGATCGAATTGCGCCGAGACGGTGAGGCCACGCGGATCGAGGTGCCGCAGGAAGACTCGTACCGGCTCGAGCTCGAGAACCTGAGCGACGCGATTCGCGGCGAGGCTGAACCGCTGCTCGGAGTGGCAGACGCGATGGCTCAGGCCCGCACCATCGAGGCGCTCTACGCATCGGCGGCGAGCGGCAGCCAGGTCGCCCTGTGACCGAACGCGAGGCGCGCGAGCGGGCGGCGGAGATGCTCGAGCAGGCGGGGTTCGCGCTTACGCCGGCCGAGCGTGAGGGGATCGAGGTCGCCGACTTCGGCCTCGGCCGGCTGGAGGAGATCGGCCTGCAGCTCGTGGTGTACGTCAACACCGAGCGCGTCTGTGCGAAGGAGCTCGTGCTCTTCCCGCATCAGACCTGCCCCGAGCACCGGCATCCGCCGATCGGCGCCGATCCGGGGAAGGAAGAGACGTTTCGCTGCCGTCAGGGCACGGTCGTGCTGCACATCCCGGGGCGCGACGAGATCGTGCTCGCCCCGGGAGACCAGTTCACGATCGTGCCCGACACGCTGCACTGGTTCCAGGCGGGGCCTGAGGGTGCGATCGTCTCCGAGTTCTCGACGCAGAGCCGCGACGAGCTCGACGTCTTCAGCGATCCGCTGATCGTTCGATAGCGAGCAGCGCGAGCCGCTCGTCGACCTCGCCCGGCAGGCCGCTCACACCGACAGCGCCGATGCGGCGATCGCCGTCGAACACGGCAACGCCGCCGAGGAAGAACGTAAAGAACGGATCGAAGCTCGCCCGCTCGACCGGGTCAGCGCCCGCCTTCACCGCAAGCTCGCGTGTCGTCTTCGCGTCGGAGCGGGCCGCAGTGTACGCCTTGCGCTGAGCGTTCAGCCGCGTGTCGGGCGCGGCGCCGTCCATCGTGGCCGCAGCGACGATCTCACCGTGGCTGTCCGCGACGAAGACCGACACCGGCGAGTCGGCCTCGGCCACGACGAACTGCACGATGGCGAGCGCGCGCTCGAGCCGCACGGGGCTAACGGCCGGTCTTGGCCTGGCGGCGGCGCGCGACGGTGTCGAGCGTGACTGCGGCGAGCAGGATGCAACCGGTGGTGATGTAGATCACACCAGGGGAGTACCCGAAGATGTACAGACCGTTCTCGATCGTCGCGATCACGGCCGCACCCAGGACTGCGCTGCGCACCGTGCCTCGGCCGCCGAAGAGGCTGGTTCCGCCGATCACGGCCGCAGAGATCGAGTCGAGCAGCAGGGTGCCACCGCCCTGATCAGGGGCGACCGATCTGACGTTCGCCGCGAGAACGATGCCGCCGACGCCGGCCATCATTCCGGAGATCGCAAAGACCATGATCCGAATCCGCGGAACGTTGATGCCGGCACGGCGCGCTGCCTCGGCGTTGCCGCCGACCGCATAGACGTGACGGCCGAAAGTCGTCCGCTTCGCGACGTACGTCCAGAAGAGCAGGAAGAAGATGATTTCGAGTCCGGCGAGCGGCACCCCACGGTCGTGGTTGCAGATGGCGACGACGAGGAACGTCCCGGCCGTGACGCCCACGCATTTTGCGACCAGGATCAGCGGGTTGCGAACTGCGAGCCCTTGGCGGCGCTGCCCAATGACCAGGCCGACGACGCCGACGATGTAGAAGAGGCTCAGCAGACCCCCGATCACCCAGCTCAGATCTTTTGAGAAGAAGTACGAAATCGTGTAGTTGATCCATCGGTTCTGGATGATGATCGGGCCACCAGCGCCGAGACCGACAGAGATCACTCCTTGCCAGGCAAGGAGCCCGGCCAGCGTCACGACAAATGCAGGCACACCGATAAGCGCGACAAACGACCCCTGGAACGCTCCGATCACCGTTGCGACGATGATCGCGACGACGATGGGCAGAATGCCCGGAAGGACGTGGCCGCTGCCCGGATTCTGGAGTTCCGCGGCGACCAGCCCCGCGATACCGCTGAGGTACGCGATGGAGAGGTCGATCTCGCCGAGCAAGAGGATGAAGACGACGCCGAACGCCAGCATGGTCGTGCCGGCCATCTGGGTGATGATGTTGTTGAGGTTGACCGCGGTGAAGAAGTTCTGTGCTGTCAGGCTGAAGACGACGACGATCACCGACAGGCCGACGATCACCGGTGCGCTACCGAGATTTCCGCCCTTGAAGTTCTCCCAGAGCCGGGTGCCGAAGGTCTCGATCGGCTCGTCCGGGCGGTCTGTCAGGCCCGGCGCAGCAGTGGTCATGCCGAAGCTCCTGCGCCCGTTGTGATCCCCGAGACCTTCGTGGGCTGGCCGGCGGTGATCGCATGGACGACTTCCTCCTGGGTCGTCGTCCTCCGATCGAAGAACCCGGCATTCCGTCCGAGCCGTAGCACCCAGATCTTGTCGGCCGCCACGAAAACGTCATGGAGATTGTGCGAGATCAGCACGACGGCGAGGCCTTGCTCGGCCAGCCGCATGACGAGCTCGAGAACCTGCTCGGTTTGGGCGACACCGAGGGCGGCTGTCGGCTCGTCGAGAATGACGAGCTTCGAGTTCCACATCACCGCGCGCGCGACGGCGACCGACTGGCGCTGGCCGCCCGAGAGGGTCGCCACCGCCTGGCGGATCGAACGAATCGTCGTCACGCGTAGCGACTTGAGTGTCTCTCCTGTCCGCTGCTCCATCACCGGCTCCTTGAGCCGCTGGAAGGCGTCGTGCGCCTCACGCCCGAGGAACATGTTCTGGACGACATCGAGGTTGTCGCAGAGAGCGAGATCCTGGTAGACGACCTCGATCCCGAGGCGCGCCGCGTCTTTCGGGCCGGAGATCGAGACCGGTTGCCCTTCGAAGAGGATCTCGCCGCTGTCAGCGGCATGGATTCCGGCAACCGTCTTGATCAGCGTCGATTTGCCGGCGCCGTTGTCACCGACCAGCGCGACGACCTCGCCACGGTGCACCACGAGGTCGACGTCGGTCAACGCCTGTACAGACCCGAAGGACTTCGAGACGTCGCGGAGTTCGAGGACGGGAGTTTCGTCAGCCAAGGTCGCGGATCCGGGTTTTAACACAGTTGGGGCGCCCCGTGGGGCGCCCCAACTGAGAGTTACCGAAGGCCTAGCAGTACTTCTTGTAAGCCCCGGTGCAGATGTCGCTCTTCTTGAGGAAGCCCGACTTGTAGATCGTGGTCCAGTTCGACTTGTAGAGGGCAACCGGCGGGATGATGTACGACGGCTCCTTCAACTTGCCGTTCGGGACGGTGCCCGTGGTCTTCAGCGGCGTGCCCTTGAGCAGCGAAACCGCCGAGGCCGCAGCCACCTTCGCGAGGATCCGGGTGTCCTTGAAGACCGTCATGGTCTGCCAGCCGGAGATGATGTACTGGAAGCCCTGAGCCGTTGCGTCCTGGCCGGTCAACGGGATCGGCTTGAGACCGTGGGCCTGCAGGTCTGCCACAACCGAGGCAGCCATACCATCGTTCGCCGAGGCGACGGCGTCGATCTTGTTGCCCGTCTTGACGAGCATCTGATCGAAGATCGTCGCTGCCTTCTGGTTGTCCCAGCCAGGCACGAACTGATCCGGGCCCTTCTTGAACGTGCCGTTCTTGTAGAGCGGGTCCAGGACCGAGTCATACCCGGACTTGAACAGGTGCGCGTTCGCATCGGCGCTGCCGCCGTTCAACTCAGCGACAACCGGATGCTGCGAGTACTTGCCGTCCGCCTTCAGGCCGTTGATGACGCCCTTGCCCTGCAGGACGCCGACTGCCTTGCCGTCGAACGAGTCGTAGATCTTGGCCACGCCGCCGATTACCTGGCGGTCGTAGTCGATCGACGGAACGCCCTTCGCAAGCGCGGACTTCTCGATCGCGGCTGCCGAGCCCGCGTCGAGGGCAACCTCGATGATGACCTTGGCACCGTTGCCAAGGCACTGGGCGGCCTGCGCCGTCTGCTTCTGGGCATCGTCGTCAGCGTTGTAGAACTGCGACGAGACTCCGTCCTTCTTGAACACGGCCTTCAGGGCCGGCGCGTCGTAATGCACCCACCTGATGGAGGTCGCCGTGTCCGGCATCAGGACACAGACGTCGCCGCCCGCGGCCTTCTTGGCAACGCCGGCCGTCGCACCCGAGACGACCAACGTGGCAAGCGCACCCACGATGACGATGACGGCGCCGAGCACCGCCGACCTACGAGACAGCTTCCTCACGCTCACTCCTTACCGTTGATGACTGTCGATTGCACCAGTTCCATAGTAAAACTTCGCATGTTCCGGCCTCGCGCGTCAAGTCGGATCGTGCAAGTCGTCCTCGGAGCTCCGAAACTGACTAGGCTCGCAGCATGAAAACGAGCCTTGGTATTTGGGCGTTTGGGAACGCGGCGATCCGATTCAACGCCGCCGGGTACAAGCCTGAGCTGACGGGGAAATCGACCGCAGACAACGTGCGGACGGCGGTCGCCGGGCTCGGCGATCTGATGGAGGGTTACGAGTTTCGCTACCCGCAGGAGCTGTCGGGTTCGAACCTGCGGGACGTGCAGGAGGCCCTTGACGGGCACGGGATCGATTGTGTTGCCTCGGGGTTGCAGCTCGATCCCAGGGTTGCGAAGGGTGCGTTCTGTTCGCCGGATGACGGCGTCAGGGCCTACGCCGCACTCGGCGCGTGACGCAGATCCTGATCGGCCTCGATGTCGGCACGACCGGCGTCAAGGGCATCGCGATCTCGACGGACGGCGTGCTCCTCGCAACAGCGAGCGAGGAATACGCGCTGTCGACGCCCCATCCCGGCTGGGCCGAGCAGGATCCCGAGGACTGGTGGAACGCCGCGCAGAAGTGCCTGGCCCGGTTGCCGGAAGGGCCGATCGGCCTCTCGGGTCAGATGCACGGACTCGTGGTGCTGGGCGCGGACGACGCCGTGCTGCGGCCCGCGATCCTCTGGAACGACCAGCGAACGGCGGCCGAGTGCGAGGAGATCGAGGCACGGGTCGGCCTCGACCGGCTGATCGAGCTGACGGGGAACCGTGCCCTCGCCGGGTTCACGGCCCCGAAGCTCCTCTGGCTGCGCCGCCACGAGCCCGAGACGTACGCGCAGATCCGGCACATCCTGCTGCCGAAAGACTACGTCCGCTTCCGCCTGACCGGTGAGCGGGCGATCGATGCAGCCGACGCCTCCGGGACGCTCCTCTATGACGTCGCCCGCAGGCGCTGGTCGGAAGAGGTCTGCAGCGCCCTGGAGATCCCTCTCGAATGGCTGCCGCCCGCGTACGAGTCGACAGAAGTGGCCGGCGCAGGCGACCAGGCCGCGGCCGCGCTGGGCGTCGGGATCTGCAGGCCGGGGCTCGCCTCGGTCGTGCTCGGCACCTCAGGGGTCGTCTTCGCGGTGTTGCCCGAGTACGCGCCCGATCCGCAAGCGCGCGTGCACGTCTTCTGCCACGCGGTGCCTGGCACCTGGCACGCGATGGGCGTGATGTTGAGCGCGGCGGGCTCTTTCGCCTGGCTCCGCCACGTGCTGGGCGCGGGGTACGGCGTTCTCGACGAGGAGGCCGAGCGTTGGGAACCCGGCGTCGAGGGGCTGCTGTTCGCCCCGTACCTCGCCGGCGAGCGCACCCCCCACCCCGACCCCGACGCGCGCGGCGCCCTGACCGGGCTCTCGCTTCGGCACGACCGCGGCGCGCTCGCGCGCGCGACGCTCGAAGGCGTCGCGTACGGCCTGAAGGATTCGCTCGAGCTGCTGCGCTCGCTCGGCGTCAGCGCCGAGGCCGGCCGCGTGTCCGGCGGCGGCGCCCGGAGCGAGCTCTGGCTGAAGATCGTTGCCTCGGTGCTTGGCCTGCCGCTCGAGCGGACCGAGTCGGAAGAGGGCTCGGCCTTCGGTGCCGCACTCCTCGCGGGGGTGAAGGCCGGCGTGTTCGCGAATGCCGAGGAGGCCGTCACCCGCTGCGTGCGCGTTCGCGACCGCATCGAGCCCGACGCGGAGTGGGCCACGGCCTACGAGCACGGCTATGAGCGCTACCGGCTCCTGTACCCGGCACTCAAACCTCTGGAGGAGCAATGAGCGGCGGTAGCTTCGGCAAAGGAATGAGCGTCGACGAGATCTACAACGCCCGCGAGGTCGACGACCGTCTGCTCACGAGCGGCCAGCCGACCGAGGATCAACTGCGCGACGTCGCGGCCGCCGGGATCGACACGGTGGTCAACCTCGCCCCGCACGACGCAAGCAATGCGCTTCCGGACGAGCCCGGGCTGGTGCGTTCGCTCGGCATGACCTACCACCACGTCCCCGTCGTCTTCGCCAATCCGACCGAAGACGACTTCGCCGCCTTCGAGCAGGTCATGGCCGGCTTGCCGCCCGAGAGCCGCACGCTGCTGCATTGCGCCGCGAACTTTCGCGTCTCGGCCTTCTACGGCCTCTACGCGGTCAAACACCTCGGCTGGAGCGTCGAACAGGCCGAGGCGTTCCGCGCTCCGATCTGGGAGAGCAGCGACTACCCCGTCTGGGAGGCCTTCATCTCCCGGCTGCAGGAGCGCTTCGCGACCGTCTCCTCGCCTACCCCGTAACGGGATACACCTCGTTCTCGGAGCTGCCTTCGAAGCGGCTCTTCGTCGTGAGGTACGGGTGGACGTTCTTCCGCGTCACGAAGTTGAGACCCGTGTTGGTGTTGGCCGGCGCGACGAGGCCGCTCGAGTAGCGGTAGAGGAACATCTGCAGCGCCGGCAGGAAGCCCTGAAGATACGGCTGCTGGTCGATCGTGAAGTCGAGATGGCCGTCGCGGATCGCCTGCAGCGTCTCGGGCAGGAGGTCGTAGCCCGCCCGCGCGGACGCCGTGCGCGTGGAGGCCGTGCCGGCGCATCACCTCGGCCACACCCTGCGTCGAGCCTGCGTCGACGGCGAAGAGGCCGCGCGCGCCACGGTGACCGAGGTACGTCTGCTCGATCTTCTTGCTCTCGGCTTTCACGTCGACCCCTGTCGCCACGACCTGGACGTGGATCGGCCGGCCCGAATCGCGGATCGCGTCGAGCGCGCCGTCGACGCGCGGCTGGATGTTCTGCTGGCCCGGCGTGGCGATGAAGATGAACACGTCGCCGGTCCCGACGAGACCGACGATGCGGGCGCCGAACTCGAGGCCCGACTCGTAGAGATCCTGGCCGATGTAGGCCAGCCGCTTGTTGGCCTTGCCGCCGTCTGCGTTGTAGGCCACGACCGGGATGCCATGCTCGAGCGCGACAGCCGTCGGCCCGTCGAACGCCGACGGGTCGATGATCGACAGCGCGATCCCGTCGGCCTTGGTATCGATCGCGCGTCGCATCGCCTTCACCATCTCGCCGACGTCGCTGCTCAGCGAGCCGGTCCACTCGCACGTCGCTCCGAGCAGCCTGGCCGCGTCGCCGCTGCCGTTCATCGCCGGCACGAAGAACGGATTCGTCAACGCGTGGTTCACGAAGACGAACCGCCAGCGCGGATGCGGCTGGGGGAAGCGGCCTTCGACGGACGCCGCAGCGCCGGCCGGGTATGCCGCGGCCGCAGCAGCGGCACCGGCGAGTCGCAGCGCGTGCGCCCGGTCGAAGCGTCCGCCCGTCACGCCGGGGTCCGCCGGACGAACCAGACCGCGACCGCGATCACGGCGAGTGCGAGCAGGACGAAGATTCCGGCCTCGATCAGCTGAAACGTCCAGAAGCGCCCCTCGGGCTGGTACGAGATCGTGCGCCGCCACCCGAGCGTGACGAGGTACTCGTGCGGGTCGATGCCCGCTTGTTGCGCATGCAGGATCGCCAGATCCTCGCGCCCCGCGGTGATGTTCTGGCCGCCCGCGTCGACGAGCGTGTCGCTGAGCACCCAGTCGCCCACGCCCCGGCCCGAGTCGGTCGCGACCACGGTCCGGTGCAGCGCCGCGAGAAAGTGCGGGCGCAGGAACTTGAGGACCGCGAGACGCGTCGCAGCGAAAACGATCAGGGTCACCGACATGGCAGCGACGGTGCGCCGCAGCACCAGACCGGCGAGCACGCCAAGGGCAAGCGCGAAGAGCGCGTACGCCGGAACCACCAGGCCTTCGATGTCGAAGCCTCGCGGCGTCATCCGGCCCTCGAGCGTGTCGAACGGGCTGCGCCACCACATCGTCAGCGCACTGGCGAGCGACGCCGCGGCGACGGTGCCGAGCGCGATGAACGCCGTCTTCGAGAGGAGCCAGCGCCGCCGTGTGACGGCCTGCGTCCACGCGAACCGGTGTGTGCCGTGTTCGAGCTCGCGTGCGAGCAGGGGCGCGCCGACGAACAGACCGACGAGCGCCGGCAGCACGGCCAGCCCGCGCGCCGCGGCCGCCCAGCCGCCGAACTCGCTCTCGAAGTGCCGGACGATCAGGTCGCAGCCTGCACGCGCCGACGGGGGCAGGCACCCCGCTACCGCGTCGCGGTGGTACGCCGCATGAATCGGCAGGTGCGTGGCGAGGGCGGTGGCGGCGAGCCCCACCAGCAGCGCGAGCCCGGCGTAGAGCTGGGCCCGGTGCTGCCGCCACGTCACCCATGCCATCGAAGCGGCAACCTCTCGGGGGGAGTCGGCTCGGTCGGCGTCGGCACGCGTCCCGGCGCCATGTAGGCAAGCAGCAGCTCCTCGAGCCCGACGTGGTCGACGGCCCAGGTCGGGTCGACGATCGGCCCCTCGTTCCGCACGAGGAGCGTCGACTGCCGCCCACTGTGCCGCTCGCGGACGATCTGGGTGACGTTGCGGATCTTGCCGAGCGGCCGCTTGGCGCCGGTCAGCAGGCAGTGCGACTCGAGCAGCGTCTCGACGTTGCCCTCGAGCCGGACGCGGCCGTCGCTGAGCAGCACGATGTAGTCGCACACCCGCTCGATATCCGCGATCACGTGCGAGGCGATCACGACCGTTGCGTCGGTCTCGGCGACGCCGTCCATCAGCAGCTGCAGGAACTCACGTCCGGCGAGCGGGTCGAGGCGCGCGAACGGCTCGTCGAGGAGCAGCAGAGAAGGCCGCTTCCCGAGAGCGAGTGCCAGCGCAAGCCGAGCGCGGTCGCCTTCGGCGAGCGCCGAGACCTTGCCGCGCGACGACAGGCGCCCCAGGAACTCGCTCGCGACGCTCGGATCCCACCGGGGGTTCGTCTTGCGAGCGAACTCGAGGTTCTCGCCGACGCTCAGCGAGCGATAGAGCGGCGCGCCCTGCGCGACATAGCCGACCTCGGCGAGCACCGCACGGTCGCGGTGAGGGTCGATGCCGAGCACCTCGATCCGGCCCTCCGTCGGCGCGAGCAGCGCCACTGCAAGCTCGAGCAGCGTCGACTTTCCGGCCCCGTTCGGGCCGGCAAGGCCGACGATTGCCCGCTCGGGAATCGCCACCGTGCAATCGCGCAGCGCCCACCCACGCCGGAACCGCTTGCCCAGCGCAAAAGTCTCAAGGGCGGCGCTCATGCGATCCGTCGGCCGAGTGCCTCCCGCAGCGTCGACGAGATCAGCGCACGGACGCTCTCGTCGTCGAGCCCTGCACGGCGCGCGGACTCGAGCCAGCGCTCGAGATCGGCCCGCAGGGTGTCGTGGTACTGCAGCGAGGGTGGCGCCAATGCCCGGCGCACGAAGGTGCCCCGGCCCTGCTGCGCGACGACGAGGCCGTCCCGCTCGAGATCGCGATAGGCCTTGGCGACCGTGTTCGGGTTGATCGCGAGCTCCGCGACCACCTCGCGCACGGTCGGCAGCTGATCGCCGACATCGAGCAGGCCGAGACGCAACGCCTCCTTTACCTGCTGCACGATCTGCAGGTACGTCGCGACGCCGGACCGAGGATCGAGATGGAATTCGATCACCGTCCCATCCTACTGCCGCGTGGGCCGAAGTACAGAAGGACGTCTGTTTACGACTCGGCGGGCTGGTCGGACTCGTGCTCGGGCCGCTGGTGCCACGGCTGGAACGTCACCGTGAGGCGATGGATCCGCTGGCCTTCCAGCGAGTCGACGTGGAACAGCATGCCGTCGTGTGAGACCTCGTCGCCGGGCTCGGCGGCACGGCCGAGTTGCCCGAAGACGAAGCCGCCGACCGTGTGGTAGTCCTCGTCGGAGAGGTCGGTGGCGAACTCCTCGTTGAAGTCGTCGATGGTGAACGTGCCGTCGATTCGAACGGTGTCGTCGCTCACGCGCTCCACGGTCTCGTCCGGCAGGTCGAACTCGTCCTCGATCTCGCCGACGATCTCCTCGAGCAGGTCCTCGAGGGTGACGATGCCTTCCATCGAGCCGTACTCGTCGATGACGACGGCGAGATGCTGGTTCGTGCGCCGGAACTCGGAGAGCAGGGCTGCGAGATCCTTCGTCTCGGGGACCATCGAGACCGGCCGCACCAGCTCGGCGGTCTTGAGGGATGCGAGACCACGGTCGTGCATCGCCTCGATCAGGTCGCGGATGTGCAGCACACCGACGATGTCGTCGAGCGACTCGCCGTAGACGGGGTAGCGGGTGAACGGCGATTCGAGGACCGCCTGCAGCGCCTCCTCGGCCGGCAGGTCGACGGAGATCGCGACCACCTCGGGCCGCGGCACCATCACGTCCGAGACCTCCTTGTCGCCGAAGTCGAAGACCTTGTAGAGCATCTGCTGCTCCGAGTGCTCGATCTCGCCCTGGTCGGCCGAGCTCGAGAGCAGCATGCGCAGCTCGGCTTCGGAGTGCGCCTCCATCTCGCTGCCGGGCGGACGCTGGCCGAGCACGCGCAGGATCGCCTCGGTCGAGCTCTGCAGGAGCCAGATCAGCGGCCGGAGCGTGAGGAAGAACAGCCGCACCGGGCCGGACACGAACAGCGCCACGCGCTCGGGGTTGTTCAGCGCTATGCCCTTCGGCACGAGCTCGCCGATCACGACGTGCAGGTACGTGACGATCAGCAGCGCGAGGACGACCGACAGGAAGCTGGCCATCACCGTGTCGAAGCGCGAGCTGAGCACCTGCTCGCCGAGCGCTCCGATGCCGAGCGACGAGATCGTCACGCCGAGCTGCATCGACGAGATGAACCTCGGCGGGTCGCTGGTGATCCGTCTGACTGCCCTGGCGCGGCGATTCCCGCTGTGCTCGAGCTCGAGGATGCGCGTGCGCCGTGACGTGACGAGCCCGTACTCGGCCGCGACGAAGAACGCGTTGAGCAGGAGCAGGCCGACGAGGGCGAGTAGCTCGAGGACGAGGTTCACCGGGTGGCGCACCCGCCTGGTGCGCGCGTACTGGGCGGCAGATCGTCGTCCACGCGAAGTCCCTGGCGAGTATACCGGCCTTCGCGACGACACGAACGTATGTTCTATGCTCCCGGGGTGGAAAAGGCGCCGCCTCGGGTCGAATATCGCGAGGAGCCGTGCCGGTCGGCGCTGAACCGGGTTCGCGGCATGCCCTTCGACTGGACCCTGAACCCGTACATGGGCTGCGTGCATCGCTGCACCTTCTGTTACGTCCGCGGCTTCGAGCAGCGCGCCGACCGGCCGGCAGACGACCGGTACGGCACCTCGATCCGCGTCAAGGTGAACGTCGCCGAAGTGCTCAGGTGCGAGCTCCTGCGGCGGTCGTTCCGCGACACGACGGTGGCGATCGGGGCCGCCACCGATCCCTACCAGCCTGCCGAGGGCCGCTACCGGCTCACCCGCAGCTGCCTGGAGGCGCTCGCCGCGGCCGCGGTTCCGTTCTCGATCATCACCCGGAGCCCGCTGATCGTGCGAGACGTGGACGTGCTCGTGGACGCGTCGCGCCGTGCGGATGTCTCGGTGACATTCTCGGTGCCCACGCTCGACGAGAGCGTCTGGCGCTCGACCGAGCCGGGAACCGCTCCCCCACGCCAGCGGCTGCGCGCGCTGTCCGTGCTCGTCTCGGCCGGTGTGCGGGCCTCGGTCGGAATGGCGCCGATCCTCCCCGGCCTCTCGGACCGGCCGGAGCAGCTCGACGAGGTCGTGCGCGCGGCCCGCGCCGCGGGAGCCTGCGGCGTATGGGCCAACGTCCTCTACCTCAAGCCCGGAACGCGCGAGCATTTCCTGTCGCACCTCGCCGAAGACTGGCCCGAGCTGCTGCCGGAGTACGAGCGGATCTACGCGGGGCGAAGCTTCGCCCCGCGCAGCGAGACGGCGCCCACACTCGACGCTGTGCGCCAACTCGCCCGCTTCCACGGCGTACGCGACGGCCGGGCCAGCCTGCCGCGGCCGCCTGAGAGCGACCGGCAACTCTCCCTGCTGTGACTGCGGCGTGCTGGAACCCACGGCCTGCTCTAACTAAAGGCTGCTCTGAACTAAAGGATAGGATCGCAAACCTATGGCAGACGAGATCACCACCCTGATCGTCGACGACCATGAGGTCGTCCGCGAAGGCCTCCGCCTTTCCCTCTCACGGGCCGCGCACATCCGCGTGATCGGCGAGGCGTCGGACGGCGCCTCGGCAGTAGAGCTCGCCGTTCGCCGCAAGCCTGACGTGGTGATCATGGACGTCCGGATGCCCGGTATGGACGGACTCGAGGCGACCAAGCTGTTGATCGAGCGGGCACCTGAGTCGAAGGTGCTCATCTTCACCGCATTCTCGGAGCGGTCGCTGCTCTCGCGCGGCCTCGAGTCGGGCGCCAAGGGGTACGTCCTGAAGGAAGCACCGCACCAGACGCTCGTGCGCGCGATCGAGAAGGTCGCCCAGGGCGAGGGCTACGTCGACCCCGCATTGATGCCCGCATTCCTGTCGGGCAAGGAATCGACGGACATGCTCACCACGCGCGAGCGGGAGATCCTGCAACTGCTCGCCGACGGCATGTCGAACGCCGACGTCGCGGCCCGCCTCTTCATCTCGCAGGAGACCGTGAAGAGCCACGTCCGCCACATCCTCACGAAGCTCGAGGCCGACACCCGCACGCATGCGGTGGCCATCGCGCTCCGCGAGGCGATCATCGATTAGGGCCGTCCAGGCCTTGGCTGACCCTGAGCGGCTCGACAGGCTGATCGCTGCCGAGCAGGACGAGCGGCGGCGCATCGCGCTCTTCCTGCACGACGGCCCCGTGCAGCACCTGGCGGGGATCGCGCTGATGCTCGACGCAGCCCTGCAGTCGATGGTCGAGGGCAAGATCGAGGACGCGCGCGGCGTGATGGCCTCGGCACTCAGCCGGCAGCGGCAGATCATCCGCGAGCTGCGCGATCTGTCGTTCGCGCTCGAACCTGTCGTGTTGCGCGACCAGGGATTCTGGCCGGCGCTCGAGGCGCTCGCCTCGCAGATCGGGACGTCGCACGAGCTGCGGGTCGACCTCGATGTCGTCGAGGCCGAGCGGATCGGCGAGGCCGCGCAGATCGCTCTCTACACGATCATCCGCGAGCTACTCGACCAGGCGGTCCGCCGCGGGCCGCCGACGAGAATCGCCGTGACCATGGCGGCCACCGAGGACGGCGGCGTACAGACGGTGATCGAGGACGATGCCGAGCCCGAGCGGCGGCGGCGTTCGTTCGATTCGATCGACGAGCGCGTCCACCAGCTGCACGGAACGATCGACGTCGAGTACGGCGAAGCCACCGGAACGCGGGTCGTGCTGACCCTGCCCCCGTACGCGACGAACCGCTGAGAAGAAACAATGACGCGGGAGGGCCGGGGTTGCCCGCCCCTCCCGCGTCTGGTGCTCCTACCTACTTGGTGCGGCGTGCCGTGCGCGACCGCGACGCAGCACTCCGTGCGCCGCTGCTGCGTGAGGCAGTGCTGCGCGCTGTTGTGCGAGCGGTTGTGCCTCTTGCGGTCGTGCGAGCGGCGGGCTTCTTCGCCGCAGGCTTGGCAGCCTTGCGAATTGCGGGCTTCGCCGCCGCCTTCGCGGCCGGCTTCGCGACAGTCCGCCTGGCCGCCGGCTTTGCGGCGACCTTCTTGGCCGCCGGCTTTGCCACGACCTTCTTGGCGGCCGGCTTCGCGACTGCCTTCTTCACGACAGCCTTCTTCGCGACCACCTTGCGCGCGGCGGGCTTCGCCGCTGCCTTCGCAGCAGGCCTTGCCGCAACGCGCTTGGCCGCCGGCTTCGCGACTGCTCTCTTGGCGGCGGGCTTCGCCGCAGCTCTCGCTGCAGGCTTCGCAGCCGTCTTCTTCGCAGCTACCGGCTTCCTTGCAACCGGCTTCTTCGCCGCAACAGCCTTCTTCGCCGCCGGCTTCGCCTTGGCGGCCGGAGTTCTCGCACTGGTCTTCGCAGCCGTCGCACGCGACCCGGAGCGCGAAGACGAGCTCCGGGTAGCGCCCGAACGGGAGCTCGAGCTGCGCGAGCTAGACGACCGAGACGATCTCGCCGCTGCCGCCACGGCACGCGGCCTGGTCGACTCGGCTGTCTCGGACATGTCAGGCGACATGTCACCTTGGGTCATGAACGACCTCCTGCTCTTTGGTTTGCGCTGCACTAGTTGCCCTACAACAGGGGTTTTTAGCGCGCTATTCGGACGGCGGACCGTCGAGAGACGTCTCTCGACGGTCTACGCGAGCGGTTCGTTGTGCACGTTGTGCTCGGTCGCGTAGTCGTCGGCCAACTTGTTGACGACATCCATCGACTCGAGATACGCGGCGTTGATGCGAACGAACGGCTCCCATTTCTCGGGCAGTGCGTCCTCGGGGAAGATCGCCTCGACCGGGCATTCGGGCTCGCACGCGCCGCAGTCGATGCATTCCTCAGGGTCGATCACGAGCATGCGGCCGGCCTCGTGGATGCAGTCCACGGGGCAGACGTCGACGCAGGACTTGTCCTTGATGTCGATGCAGGGCTCGGCGATGACGTAGGTCACGGCGGCCTACTCTACCGACGCAAGCAGGGCATCGATCACCTCATGCGGACGTTCGAACAGCGCCGATTTCACCACCACACGGTCGAAGCCGGCCGTGTGCGCCCGGCGGAGCCCGGTGGTGTCCGTATGGTTCGCGAAGCCGAGGATCGGGACGTCCGGGAACCGGTCGGCGACGTCGTTCGGATCGACCCGTGCAATGTCGGCGATTACGAGATCGGGCGGCTCGACACCGTCGGAGGTCTCGAAGCGGTGCTGCGGGAAGAGCGCCTCGAGCTTGCCCCGGAAGAAGAGGTCGACCCCTGCGAGCAGGATCGTAGCCATGCCTGAACACGACGATAGCACCGTCGCCCGCGAATACCAACGCGGTCTTGCGCTGGGCCGCGCCGGCTCCTACTTCGAAGCGCACGAGGCGTTCGAAACCGCGTGGCGTGCGTGCGCGAGCGAGGAACGCGATTTCTTCCAGGGACTCGTGCACGTCGTCGTCTCGTCATACCAGCGAGGACGTGGCCGCCCCGTCGCCACCGAGAGCCAGCGACATAAGGCCCTTCGCCGTCTCGCGCCCTTCGCGCCGAGCCATCGCGGCCTCGACGTGGCCGCCCTGCTGGCGGCGCTAGAGCGAGCCGAGCCCGATCTTCGTGAACACCTGGTCGAGCGCGACCCGCAGCCACCAGTCGCGGTTGAAGAAGAGCAGCAGGCCGAGCGTGACGAGGATCACGCCTGAGAAGCCGCGCACGACCGCGTAGTGGTCGCGGACGAAACGAAACGCGCGCATCGTGTGCGCGAACGCGACACCTGCGAGCACGAACGCCGCTCCGAGCCCGAGCGAATACGTCGCCAGCAGCACGACGCCGCGCACGATCGTTCCCGACGACGAGGCGAGTACGAGGATCGATGCCAGCACGGTGCCGATGCACGGCGCGGCACACACGGCGAACGCCCCGCCGAGGAGCGCGCTCGAACCGCGCCCGCGGGCCCGGCCGAGCAGACCCGGCGCGACGATCCGCTCCGGCATCGGCAGCGCGCCGAGAAACGCCAGGCCAAGCACGACGAGCACGAAGCCGGCGATCTCGAACTGCGTCTGCTGGTCGACGACGCTGCCGACTGCCGCTGCCGCCGCACCGAGCAGGACGAACACCGTTGTGAACCCAGCGATGAACGGCAGACTCGCCGCGACGACCTTCTTCCCCACTCCCCGCTCGCCGAGCATCGTCACGTCGACCGCCGAGACCGCCGAGAGGTAGCCGGGAACGAGCGGCAGCACGCAGGGGGTCAGGACGGAGACGAGACCCGCGAGGAACGCAACTGGGAGCTTCTCGAGCATCAGACGTCAAGCATCAAATCGCGCGAGCTCGTCGTCCACAAGCCGCTCGAGGTCGGGGTCCATCGCGTCGGTGCCGTCATCGTCGCCCGGCCGCGGGTCGCGCCGTCCCTGCCGCGTCCAGTACCAGGCGCCGCCGCCGAGCGCCAGCGCGCCGGCGCCGATGCCACCGATCGGCAGCGCCCAGGCAAGCAGATCGAACCCGTGCGTGGCCGGTGTCGAGAGCACGCCGGGCCCGAAGTTCGCGACCATCTCGTCGAGGATCTGCTGCTTCGTCCAGCCCTCGGCGATGCGCCTGCGGATCTCCGTCTTCATCTGCTGCGCAGCGGCCGAGTTCGACTCGTCGAGCGTCTCGTGGCAGGTCGGGCAGACGAGGAGCGTCTCGATGTCGCTCTCACTGGGATGCGCATTCGACGCGAGCACCGGCGCCGCCAGCGCGAGCGCGAGGACCGCGACGACGACCCCCGCGCCGGCGAGGAGCTTCACGCCTTGAGGGCGCGGCTGATGCCGGCGGCCAGCGACTTGTCGGTGACGGGCCCCAGCACGTGCGGGGGGATCAGCCTGCCGCGGCGGTCGACGAAGAACGTCTGCGGCGTTCCCTGGCCGACGCCGTACGGCCCGACGGTCACGCCGTTCGGGTCGAAGACGACCGGATACGTCGCGCCGTAGCGCTTCAGGAATGCGCGGGCCGGCCCCTTGAAATCGAGGAGGTCGATCCCGACGAAGGTCGTCGTCGAGGCATAGCGCCGGGCGGCAGCCTCGAGCCGCGGCATCTCCTGCTTGCACGGCTGGCAATCGGATGCCCAGAAGTTGACGACGACGACCTTGCCGCGCAAGGAGGCGAGGCTCAGCTTGCCGGTGCCGTTCAACCGGGCGAGATCGAATTGCGGCGCCCGGGTGATCTTCTCGTCGGAGACCTGCTTCTTCGCACTCGCGGGCTGGTGCGTCACGCGCCAGACGAGGACCGCGGCCAGGATCACGACGCCCGTGCCGGCCAGGACGCGCAGCCCGAGCACGACCGGCCGGACTCTCACGACGCGAGCGCCTGCTTGATCGCCGCGTTCAGGTCAGCCACCGTCACCGGGCCGTCGAAATGCGGCGGCACCACCTGGCCGGCAGGCGTCACGAAGAACGTCTCGGGGAACCCGGTCACGCCCCACGTCTTGTAGGCGGTGCCGTTGATGTCGCGCGCCACCGGATAGGAGACGTCGTAGCGGTGCATGTAGCTCCTCGCGGCCGAGCCGAGATCCTGGCCGTCGACGCCCAGGAACACGACGTTCTTGCCGTTCCACCGGCGCTCGGCGGTCGCGAACGCGTGCGCCTCGAGTTTGCAGTCGACGCACCACGACGCCCAGAAGTTCACAACCACGACCTTGCCGCGGTAGGAGGCGAGACTCAGATCGCCCGGGCCGAAGCTCGGTAGGCGAAGCGGCGGAGCGGTGACCGACTGTCCGCGGTCGACCTTGCCGGCGATCCCGGTTCCCGAACCGTGCGCCACATCCCAGACGAGCAAGCCGAGCAGAGCGAGGACGACAGCGACGGAGGCAACCCGGACGACGCGCATCAGAGGATGAAGACGGTCGTGCCCACGTCGATGTGGTCGAACAGCCACTCCGCGTCGGGAACCTCCATCCGGATGCAGCCGTGCGAGAGGCTATAGCCGATCGAGGCCGGCTCATCGGTGCCGTGGATGCCGACGCCCGGAACGCTCAGACCCATCCAGCGCGTTCCGAGCGGGTTGTTCGGACCCGGCGGCACCGGCTGCAGGCCCTTCGCCCAGGCGTCCTGCGTCGGCGGATACCACCAGGGGTTCTTCCACTTCACGACCACGTGGAACGTGCCCTTCGGCGTCGGGTAGATCGCCTGGCCCGTGGCGACCTTGAAGTTCCGCACGAGCCGCTTCCCGTTGTACAGCTGCAGGCGGTTGAGGCTCCGGTTGATCACGATCACCGGCCCGAACGTCGAGGTAGGCACCGTCGGGGCGATCGTGCGGGTGTGGACCCGCACTGGGGTGCGCGAGCCCTTCTGGAGCGCGCTGATCACCTCTCGCGTGAGCGCACCGGTGTCGAGCCGCCGCCCGACCTTGTCGGGTGAGACGCGGGGCCTGCCGTTCACGAGTGCCACAGCCGCATCGGCGCTCGCGCGGTCGAAGCGCTTGCCGAGCTTGCCGACCCAGGCACGCAGCGCCGGCCCGTTCACGTTGACCGTCAGCGCCACCTGCGTGCTCACGGCCGACGCCTTCGCCTTGGCGACGGCAAGCGCGGCGTAGGCAGTCGCAAACTTCGTCGGGTCGAGCTGGAGCCGGGTGCGGTCGACGACGACCGCGAGCGGCTTTGCGAATGCGGTCTGGACGGCGCTGACGGCGTCGGCCGGGCTCAGCCCGCCCACGTCGACCCCTGAGACGCGCACGTCGGCGGGAACGACCTTGCCCGGGACGGCGGCGGTCGTGGTGGTTGGTGCGGCCGTTGTCGTCGGCGCGGTTGTTGTCGGCGCGGTTGTCGTCGAGGCCGTCGTTGTCGCGGCGGTCGTCGTCTGCCCGGTGTCAGTCGTCGAGGCCGTCGTGGTGGCGTTGGTACCAGCGACGACGACGGCCGACAACGAGCCCGCGGCTGCGAGGCCGAGCGCGAACAAGCAGAGGAAAAGTGCGCGCCTCACAGCGCATTCAGTGTAGCCAGCGCCATCCTCGGGTCGTCCGTCACCACGGCGTCCACACCCAACTCGACCACGCGGCGGACGGCGGACGGCGTGTTGGTCGTCCACGCGAAGACCGGCACGTGCCGGGCGTGGGCGATCCTGACGGCGGTTGTCGTGCAGAGCGTGTGATGGAGCGCCAGGACGGTCGCACCGGTCCGCTTGAGCAGAAGCGGCACGCGCACAGGCATCGCGGCCCGGCCGACCGCCGCCGCAGCGCGCCCTGCGACCGGCGGCCACGGCAGGCTCGAAACGCGGTACTGATCGCGCGGGTAGCCGATGGCGCGTGGCACCTCGGGCGCGAGGCGGGCCAGCTCGTGCATCGTCGCCGGCCAGGCGGTCGAGAAGAGCGCGCGCTCCTCGAGGCCGTGCCGCCGCACCGCTGCGAGAGCCTCGGCCTCGTACCCCGGCAGCTTCAGGTCGAGCTGCACTCCAAGCCCGTGCAGCCGCAGATAGTCGAGAGCCTCATCCACCGAGATCGCCTCGGGGGCGAGCTCCCCGGGCCCGTGACCGAGACGCAGGTCGGGCTGGAGGTCGAACTCGACGATGTCCACCCCGGCCTCGACTGCGGCCTCGAGCGACGCCAGCGTGTTTTCGGGCGCGAGGCCCGCCGCACCGCGGTGGCCGATCACGAACGGGCGTTCGGATCCTCGCCACAGATTCATGCCCGAGTATCGCTTACAATCCGGGAGTGGCCGAGCCTCGATCTCTCGCTCTCGTCGCCGACGAGCCGCCTGCCGTCGACGACGACCCTCCGTCGCTCGATCCGCTCGCGATCGAGCTCGCGTATCGCCGCGAACGCGCCCGCCGCAGGGCACGCGTCGAACGCCGCAGCGAGGCTCGCCGTTCGAACGTCCGCTTCTGGGTCTCCCTCCTCGTCCTGTTGTTCATCTCGGCCTTCCTGATCCTGGCCGCGTGGCACGAAGTGCAAACGCTGTTCGGGGTCTGACAGCTGCCAAGGTCATACTGGTTCAGCTAGTGGAATCGCCGGAGTTCATCGACCTCGAACCAGCTGCGCCGACCTCACCGTCGCGCGCGCCGAGCGACTATCTCCGGACGGCGGGCGGTGGTGTGTGGGCGATCGGCGAGCGGCTCACCTGGGTCGCCGGACTCGTGCTCACGCTCTCGACGTTCACCGACTGGTACGCGGGCTCCGGCGTCGGAGTGAAACTGGCCGTCATCGGTTGGCACACGGGCGTGCTCGGCAAGCTCGTGTTCTTCGTCGGCCTCGCCGTACTGGCGCTGGCGGCGCTGCGTGAGGTCGGGTTCGAGCTCTCTGCAACGGTCCCCGAGAGCCTGCTCGTGCTGGCGCTGGGGGCGATCGCCACGATCTTCGTGCTCATCCGCGTGATCTCGATTCCTGACTCCGTGCTGCCGGCGGACGGGCGCGGGATCGGCATCTGGATCAGCCTGCTCGCCGCCGTGGGCGTCGTGGCGGGCGGCTTGCTTCGCGCCGCCGAAGAGCTCTGACCGCAGCGCCGAGGCCGAGCCCCAGCGCGCTCCCTGCGAACACGTCGAGCGGGAAGTGGACGCCGACCTCGAGCCGCGAGAACGCGATCAGCGCCGCGAGCACGTAGAGCGGCACACGAAGTCGAGGCTCGACGACGGCAAGGAGTGCCGCGCACGCAAAGCTCGTCGTCGCGTGTCCCGATGGGAACGAATGCGTGCCGGGCCGCGGCAGCAGCGTCGGCAGCTGTGGCCGCCGGCGCGGGATCGCCGCCTGGAGGCCGCTCGCCGACAGGGTCGCGGCGAGATACGCAGCGAGCGTCCAAAGCGGCGTCGACGGGCGACGTTGCAGGACGGCGAGCACGACGCCGATGGCGAGCCAGACCGCTCCGTACATCCCGATGCGCGACAGGCCCTCCCAGAGCCAGTCGGCAAACCGGTGCGCGACGAGCCACCGCTCGGCGCTCCGGTCCCAGTCGAGGAGAACGAAGCCTGTCAGGGGGACGTTGTCGTGACTGTGACCGTCGTCAGGGCGGCCGCGGTCAGCGGCAGCGGCGTGAGCGTACGAACGTAGGACTGCGTCCCGCCCGGCCGAGGATTGTCGTGCAGGGCTTCGCCGAAGGCGACGCCCACCACCCCGACGACGACGAGCCCCGCCACGACCGCCAGCGCACGCCATGGCCGGCGCCGAGGCGTGCGTGGCGTGCGCAGCGGCCGCGGGGCGGTCACGGCCGGTAGTCCAGCGCGCCGCGCGCGTAGTGATGGAACGCGGCGTCGGTGATCGTCCCCGGCTCGCTCACCGGCGCGTCGTCCGGGTCGGCATCGTCGAGCAGCTCGCGCGCCCAGTGGTCGGCGCCGTCGTACGCCTCGGCGAGCTCGGCGAGCGTGAACGTCTGGCCGATGCGGCGGCGCAGGCCGCCGATGACGAGATCGACGTGGCGCAGCAGGCGCCCGTGGCGCCGCCGGTCCGGCCGCGCGGCCTCGACGCGGCGGTTGCCGTCGTCCCAGTCTGCCGTGCGAGCTCGAGATCCATCGGCGCTCGATTATGCCGAGCAGCACGCGTCGGCCGGCCAAAGCTCCCCGACGTCCTCGAGGATCCGGTCGCCGAGCGCGTAGCCGGGGCGTGCCAGGGCGAACGCCGCGTGGGCGTGCAGGCACTTGAGGCTGCCGTTCCGCGTCGAGCCGCCGATGCCCGCGTCGAACTCGGGCCGCAGCTCGCGCTGCTCGGACTGTGCCCGCGTCGAGACTCGCGCTGCAGCTCCGGGGTCGTCGGCCGCTGCGCGCGTCCACGTCTCGACCCCGCCGGCCGCCTCGAGGCGCGAGATCTGCGCCACCAGAAACGGACACGTCACGTAGAACTGGGTCGGGAACGGACGGCCGTCCTCGTCGAACGGCGTCTGCTCGGTGACCGCCGGGCCGGCCGAACGGGCAGCGAACTGCGACGCGCCCGAAGGCACGCGGGCGCCGGCCCAGCTGCCGCTCCGACCACGGCGCGGTCGTCAGCACGATGCGACCAGACTACTTCTGGTGCTGGCGCCAGGTGCTGATGCCCCTGACGATGAACAGGCGCTCGCCGGGCTTCACGTAGCCGAGCAGCCGCGCTTCGCGCACGAACGCGGTCGGCGGTGCCGGCCTGCGCGATCCGCCGGTCGAGCTCCGACTTCTCGGCGCGGAGAGCACGCACGTCGGCACGACGGGCCTGCAACTCCTGCCGGCGTGCTCATGTAGGTGTGCAGCGGCTTCCAGTAGAGGAGGCCGAGCAGCACGATCCCCCCGAGCGCGAGCAGCCGGATCGGTCGTAGACGAAGCACGCCGGTCCACTTCTCCGGCGCCCGCCATGCCCCTGCAAAGCCGTGCCCTGCCAACCGTCCCTGAAGCTACGCGACCTCGACCTTGATCAGGTTCGTCGTGCCCGGGCAGGTTGACGGCCGTGCCGGCGGTCAGAACGACGCGGTCGCCCTGGTCGACGACGCCGGACTTGCGCGCCCACTCGAGCGAGCGAGCCCAGAGATCTTCGACGTTCTCGGTCTCAGGAATGAGGATCGGCGTCACACCCCACTCGAGCGCCATCTGCTGGACGGCCGTCTGGTTGTGCGAGAGCCCGACGATCGGCCGCCGCGGCCGGAGCCGGGCGACGGCGGATGCGGTCCGCCCGGTGTAGGTCGGCACGAGGATCGCGCGGGCGCCGAGCGCCTCGGCGAGGTCGCAGGCCGCGTTCGACATCGCACGGCCGACGGTCGTCTCCTCGCCGGGCTCCGGCATCTGGTGGCGGTAGCCCATCGACGGCTCGACCGCGCGGGCGATCCGATCCATCGTCTCGACCGCCTCGACGGGATAGTTGCCCGTCGCGGTCTCTGCCGAGAGCATGACCGCGGACGTCCCGTCGAGCACGGCGTTGGCGACGTCGCTGGCCTCGGCGCGTGTCGGCTCGGCGTGCTCGATCATCGACTCGAGCATCTGCGTCGCGGTGATCACGGGCTTCGCCCGCGTCGAGGCACTCGAGGATGATTCGCTTCTGCAGCAGCGGCACGGTGGCCGCGCCGATCTCGACGCCGAGGTCGCCACGGGCGACCATCACCGCGTCGGCTTCGGCGATCACCTCGCCGAGCACCGCGACGGCCTCGGCCTTCTCGATCTTCGCGATCACGCGCGCGGGCGAGCCGTGCTGGCGAATGATCGACTGCAGGTCGCGTACGTCGGCAGCCGCGCGCACGAACGAGAGCGCGATGAAGTCGACGTTCAGGCGGAGCGCGAAGCTCGAGGTCTTCGAGATCCTTCTTCGTCAGCGACGGGAATCGGCAGCGGGACGCCGGGCAGGTTCACGCCCTTGTGCGACTTGACCTCGCCGCCGACCAGCACGCGGCAGCGGATACGGCCCTTGTCGACCTCTTCGACGACGAGCCGGACGAGGCCGTCGTCGATCAGGATGTGGTGGCCGACGCGAAGCACCTCGCCGATCACGGCAGGCGCGACCGGCAGATCGCCGTTCGTCGAGCGCTGCTCGCCGACGACGACGATGCTCTCGTCCTTGACCAGGCGCCGCGGCTCGTCGAGATCGCCGATGCGCAGCTTGGGGCCCTGGAGATCGGCGATCAGCGCGAGTGGTCTGCCGACCTCGTCCTGGACCTCGCGCACGACCTTCGCCCGCGCCGCGTGATCCTCGTGCGTGCCGTGGGAGAGGTTCAGGCGGATCGCGTCGACACCCGCGTCGACGAGCGCGCGGACCGCGTCATGCGTCGACGAGACCGGCCCGATCGTCGCGACGATCTTCGTACGGCGTCTTTCAACCACCATTGCATCCCAGCGTAGCTGGCCTTCGGGAACGCGCTCCGGCCCGGGTAAACCCCACGCCCGGCGAGCTCCTGCTCGATCCGCAAGAGCTGGTTGTACTTGGCGACGCGATCGGAGCGTGCCGGCGCGCCGGTCTTGATCTGACCGGTGCCGAGCGCGACGGCGAGGTCGGCGATGGTCGCGTCCTCGGTCTCGCCCGAGCGGTGCGACATGACCGCGGTGTAGCCCGCGCCCTGCGCCAGCCGCACGGCCTCGATCGTCTCGGTCAGTGTCCCGATCTGGTTCACCTTCACCAGGATCGAGTTGCCGACCGTGCGATCGATCCCTTGCTGCAGGCGTGTCGGGTTGGTGACGAAGATGTCGTCGCCGACGAGCTGCACCCGGTCGCCGACCTCGGCGGTGAGAACGGCCCAGGCGTCCCAGTCGTCCTCTGCGAGACCGTCCTCGATCGAGACGACCTCCGGATAGCGGTCGAGAATCCCGGCCCAGAAACCCGGCATGTCGGCGCTCGAGACCTCGCGGCCTTCGAAGCGGTAGACGCCGTCCGAGTAGATCTCGCTCGCGGCGGGATCGAGGGCGATCGCGATCCGCTCGCGATGCCCGGCGCGATCGGCAGCCTCGAGAATCGCGTCGATCGCAGCTTCGCTCGACTCGAGGTCGGGCGCGAACCCGCCCTCGTCGCCGACGCTGGTCGCGAAGCCCGCGGTCGCCGAGCACCTTCTTCAGCGCGTGGTAGACCTCGGCCCCGATCCGGAGACCTTCGGAGAACGAATCGGCGCCGACCGGAACGACCATGAACTCCTGCAGGTCGATCGAGTTCGCGGCATGCGCGCCGCCGTTGATGACGTTCAGCATGGGCACCGGCAACGTCACCGCCTCGCTGCCGCCGAGGTAGCGGTACAGCGACACGCCGTCCTCGGCCGCGCAGGCTTTGGCCGCCGCGAGCGAGACGCCGAGAATCGCGTTGGCTCCGAGCCGGCCCTTGTTCGGCGTTCCGTCCAGGTCGATCAGCGCACGGTCGAGGCCCGCCTGATCGCGCGCGTCGGTGCTACGCACGGCACTTGCGAGCTCGCCGTTGACGTTCGCGACCGCCCGCGTCACGCCCTTGCCGCCCCACTCCGGCCCGCCGTCGCGCAACTCGACCGCCTCGTGCACGCCGGTCGACGCACCCGACGGCACGATCGCCCGTCCGAGCGCTCCGCTCTCGAGCGACCACGTCCACCTCGACCGTGGGATTCCCGCGCGAGTCGAGCACTTGCCGCCCGCGCACCTCCGCGATCCTGCTCATCGTCTACTCCATCTCCTTGGCTTTATCGAAATAGTGGTCTTGCTCGGACAGTGAGCTGTCGACCCATGACTGCCCGTCGGCAGCCGCGAGGCGCTCGGCGCCCTCGACCCGCTCGCGAAAGCGCCGGGTCGCTCGCGCGAAGCTCCAGCTCTGGGTCGACGTTCAGCTTGCGCGCGACGTTCACGCACGCGAACAACAGGTCGCCGAGCTCGGCCGCGACGCGCGGCAACGGCTCGGTCTCGGGCGCGGGGTCGATCTCGGGCAGCTCGGCCTTCAGCTCCGCGCAGCTCGTCCTCGAGATCGGCGAGCGCTCCCGCGACGTCGGGATACTCGAACCCGACCGCGGCCGCGCGCCGCTGCACCTTGCGCGCCTTGAGCAGGCCGGGCAGCGACTCGGGAACGTCGTGGAAGACGCCGCTGCGGCCTTCTTCCTCGCGCTTGATCCGCTCCCAGTTCTGGCGCACGCGGCCGGCCGTCCCGGCCTCGACCTCACCGAAGACGTGCGGGTGGCGCGAGACGAGCTTGGCGTGGACCCCGCGCGCAGCGGCCTCGAGGCTGCCGGTGCCGCGCTCCTCGAGCAGCAGCGAGAGGAAGTACGCCTGAAAGAGCAGGTCGCCGACCTCGTCGAGCAGTTTCGCGTCGTCATCCGCGAGCGCAGCGTCGGCGACCTCGTAGGCCTCCTCGACGGTGTGCGGAACGATCGTCTTCGCGGTCTGCTCGCGATCCCACGGGCACTCGCGGCGAAGGCGTTCGGTCAACTCCTGAAGCTCGACGAGGGCCTGGCCCACGGAACTTCGAGTCGAGGTCATCAAACCTCTAAGTGGTGGTGGCGCTCGTGGTCGAGCTGGCAGCGCAGGGATCAGGGCTCGGTGCGAAGCCGACCTGGTAGACGATCTGCTTGCCGGTGCAGAACGACTTGCCGAGGTTGGTCGCCCACGTATCCGCGACGGCATTCTTCTTCGTGGTCAGAAGCGTCGACTTGATCGACGCGGCGACCTTCTTCTCGGGCGTCGCCGTGGCGGGCTTGATCGGCGACAGCGGCTCGATGATGAAGTACGCCTTGTACTGCACCGAGTCGTACACCGGCGCGTGCACCTTCTTCGTCGGCTGCGAGAACGCGACCTTGTCGAAGGCCGGCACCGTCTCGCCCTTGGTCACGGTGAGCTTGCCGCACTTGTTCTTGGACGACGGGTCTTCCGAATACTTCTTCGCGAGCGTGCACCAGGTCTGGTCGTTTCCGGCCGCGAGCTGCTTGTACAGCGAGTTCGCGAGCTTCTTCGACTTGACGAGGATGTGGCGCAGATCGCGCGACTCGGGCTTCGTGTACTTCGACGTGAGGTTCGTGCGCGTAGTAGGCCGCGATGTCCTTCTGGCTGACGGTCACGCCCTTGGTCACGTTCGCGAACAGCTTCTGGCCGACCAGCCCGGTCTTGATGTAGTAGAAGCGCACGAAGGCATCGGTGACGCCCTCGGTCTTCAGGGAGGCCTTGTACTTCGCCTGGCTGCCGCCGAAGTTCTGCTTGATCACCTTGTCGAGCTGCGCCTGAACCTGCTTGTCGCGTGACCGTGATCCCGAGGTCGGCTGCCTTCTCCTGGCGCTCGATCGCCTGGACGAGCGCCGTTCACGCCTGACCCGAAACCGTCTGGTAGTCGGTCGTCCCCTGCTTCGGGAACGCCTGGCCCTGCTGCTTCGCGTTCTGCTTCTGCAAGCGACATCAGCGAGTTGAAGAACTGCCTGCGGGATGTGCGTCGAACCGACGACGGCGACGTCGCTCGCGGCGAGCTTCGCAGCGCTCTTGCCACCGCCTCCGCCGCCGCACGCAGCGAGCGCCAGAACGAGCAGGGACAGGAGGATGAGCTATCGGGTGCCGATGTGGATGCATAGGAAAAAGCGCGCTCAAGCCGCTTGGCGCGCGGCCAGCATAGCATCGACCAACTCGAGCGCCCCTCCGAATTCGTCGCCGCGCAGCGTCACCTCGCGGTTGCCCGACGAGTACACCGCGGTCTCGACGCGCTCCCGCAGCGCGCGCAGTTCGCCGGAGCCGAGGACGACCGGACCGACCGTGGCGCGACCGCCACGGAAGACGAGGAAGTCGGCTCCGAGGACCGCGAGCTTGAGCTTCGCCTCCTGGATCGCGAACAGGTTGGCGACGGGCTCGGGCAGCGGCCCGAAGCGCTCCTCGGTCGAGATGCGCGAGCTCGTGCAGCTCGTCCTCGTTCTCGACGAGCGCGATGCGGCGGTGCAGGTCGATCTTGAGCGCCTCGGCCGACGATGTACGCCGCCGGGACGTACGCGTCGATGCGCGCGTCGACCCGTACGGGCCGCGTGACGCGCCGGGTGACGCCCTGCAGCTCGGCGATCGGCCTCGTGCAGCATCTCGACGTACAGCTCGAAGCCGAGCGCGGCAACGTGGCCCGACTGCTCGGCGCCGAGCAGGTCGCCTGCGCCGCGGATCTCGAGGTCGCGCATCGCGATCGCGAAGCCCGCGCCGAGCTCGGTGTGGTCGGCCAGCGTCGCCAGTCGCGCACGGGCCTCCGGGGTGAGCTCGGTCGCGTCCGGATAGAAGAGGTAGGCGTGCGCGAGCTGACGTCGCTGCGGCCGACGCGCCCGCGGATCTGGTAGAGCTGGGCCAGCCCGAGCTGGTCGGCGCGCTCGACGATCAGCGTGTTCGCCTGCGGGATGTCGAGCCCGGACTCGATGATCGTCGTCGAGACCAGCACGTCGGCGTCGCCGGCGAGGAACTTCAGCATCTGGTCCTCGAGCTCGCGCTCGGCCATCTGCCCGTGGCCGACGATGAAGCGGAGGTCGGGGCACAGCTGCCGCAGGCGTTCGGCCGCCTCGTCGATCGTCTCGACGCGGTTGTGCAGATAGAAGGCCTGCCCCTTCCGGGCCACCTCCCGCTCGAGCGCGCTCTTGATCAGCTCGTCGTCGTACTCGCCGACGTAGGTGCGGATGGGCCGGCGTCCCTCCGGCGGCGTCTCGATCACGGAGATGTCGCGGAGACCGGCGAGCGACATGTGCAGCGTGCGGGGGATCGGCGTCGCAGACAGCGAGAGCACGTCGACCTCGAGCCGCAGCTGCCGAAGGAGCTCCTTCTGGGCGACGCCGAACCGCTGCTCCTCGTCGACAATCACCAGCCCCAGCTCCTTCGGGACGACGTCGCGGCCGAGCACGCGATGCGTGCCGATCAGGACTTCGACCTTGCCCTCGTTGAACTCGGCCAGCACGCTGCTTGACCTCGGCCGGCTTGCGGAAACGGGACGCCATCTCGACCCGCACGGGGAAGTCGCGGTACCGCTCGCGGAAGGTGTTCCAGTGCTGCTGGGCGAGCACGGTCGTCGGGACGAGCATCAACACCTGCTTGCCGTTGACCGCGACCGCGAATGCCGCGCGCAGCGCGACCTCGGTCTTGCCGAACCCGACGTCGCCGCAGACGAGCCTGTCCATCGGCCGCGGCGCCTCGAGATCTTCCTTGACCGCCTCGATCGCCGTCCGCTGATCCTCGGTCTCGCGGTACGGGAAGTCCTCCTCGAGCCGTTCGAGCCATTCGTGGTCGACGGCGTAGGCGAAGCCGGGGCGCGTCTGCCGCTCGGCGTAGAGGTGCATGAGGTCGCCCGCCATCTCGCGCAGGTGCTCGCGCGCGCGGCTCTTCAGGTTGTCCCACGCCTTGCCGCCGAGCTTCGACAGCGCCGGGCTCGCCGCGTCGGCCCCGACGTAGCGGCTGACCTTGCCGATCTGCTCGTGCGGGACGTAGACGCGGTCGTCGCCGCGGAACGCGAGCAGCAGGTAGTCGCGCGTGACGCCGGCGACCTCCTTCGTCTCGAAGCTCAGAAGCTGTGCGATGCCGTGGTCCTCGTGCACGACGTAGTCGCCGGTGCGTAGATCCGAGAAGCTCTGCAGCGCGCGGCCCGGCGCGGCCGTCGCGCGCGAGACCCGCTTGCGGAACACCTGCGTGTCCGGCAGGAGCGCGAGCCCGAGATCGCGCCAGACGAACCCGCGTCGCGCCGGCGAGATGGCGAACGTCGAGTCCGGCCGGGCCGTCGCCGTGCTTCGAGGATCGTCGCTTCGCTGCGGCGCATGAGCTGCTGCTGGCGGAGCGCCTCGCCGCGATGCGGGAACGAGACGACGACGTCGAGCCCCTGCCGGAGCAGGCCGCCGAGCTCGTGCTCGGCCTCTGAGAGTCCCCGCGCCGCGAGCGCTGGGCGCTGCGCGTCGAACGAAAACGGCTGTCCCTGCGGCAGCGGCGACAGCTCGGCCGCGCCGTCGAGCGACACGGCGGCATAGCCCTCCTCCGCCCACACGGCATTGCACCTCGTCGAGCTGCCAGACGAGATCTGGCACGCGATCGAAGGGCGGCACGAGATCGTCGGGCTCGACCAGCGGAGCATCGTCATCCGCCTCCGGGCCGAGGTCGATCTCGACAGTGTCACGCCGCCGCTCCGAGGCGGGATAGATCGTGGCTTCGTCGAGGCGCCGCAGCGCGCGCTGGGTGAACGGCGAGAAGGCCCGGATCTGCTCGATCTCGTCGCCGAACAACTCGATCCGCAGCGGTTCGCGCCCGGTCGCGGGAAAGACGTCGACGAGTCCTCCGCGCACCGCGAAGTGCCCCCGCTCCTCGACGCGCTCGACGCGTTCGTAGCCGGCGAGCGCCAGGTGCTCGACCACCGCGTCGATTCCCGGCTCGTCGCCCGGTGCGATGCGGAGCGGCGCAGGCCGCTGCGAAGCGGGGGCGATCCCCTCGGCGAGCGCAACCGCGGAGGCGCAGACGAGTCCGCCGGCAGCCAGGATCTCGATCGCGCGGAGTCGTTCGCCGACGAGATGGGGCGGCGGCTCGAGGCCGGAGCCGTGGCGGACGCCCCGGCTCGGGAAGAGGCCCGACCCGTTCGCCGCCGATGAACCAGGCCGCGCCCTCGGCCGCGTCTCGGGCGTCGGCGTCCTCGGCGAGCAGCACGAGCAACCCGCGACCGGCCTCGTCGTGCAGCGCCGCAAGTAACAGTGCAAGCGCCGGCTCCGAAACCCGCGCGCGGGCCGGCAGCGACGCCGCGAACTCGCGCAGCTTGTCCTCGGCCCGAAGCCGCTCGACGAGTGAATAGAGGATGGGACGGTCCATGACGAAGGCCCGAAACGGGAGTTCCGGGCAGGCGTCATGGTACGCGGGCGGCTCCTGCCTACGCGACTACGTTCTAAACAACAATGTTCTAAACAACAATGTTCTAAACAACAATGCGGCGCGCGCCGTCGAACCGGGTGAGGTACCAGCCGCTCAGCGAGCTGATCTCGACCCGCGCTCCGGTGTGCGGCGCGTGGATGAACATGCCGCCACCAAGGTAGAGCCCGACGTGACCGAGATCGTCGAAGAAGACAAGGTCGCCGGGCCGGAGCGCCGTCCGCGACACGCTACGGCCGAGCGCGAACTGCGCGGCCGCCAGATGCGGCAGCGTGATCCCGAAGTGGGCGTACACGAAGCGGGTGAAACCGGAGCAGTCGAAGCCCGTGCGGGGCGAGACGCCCCCGTAGACATAGCGCACCCCGAGATACCGGCGGGCGAAGCGGACGAGGTTCGCCCGGCCGCTCGCGCCGGCGACGAGAACGCGCGTGTGTGCACCGAGTACCGCTCCCGTGCGAACGAGTCCACAGGCGACGGCGACCATGATCGTGAGCAGCGCAAGCTGAATGCGACGAGTCAACATGAGAACTCCCTCGGCAGAGGCGGTGCGCGCATCGCTGTGCACCGCGCTGTCTTGGCGAGCGCTCAGTCTGGTAGCACAAAGACCTGGGTTCTCCGGCCGTCCGGGGGGTTCTCGCCTAGCCGAAAGTTAGTGCGACTTGCCACGAAGATGAGCTCACATCGGTGCGCCCCAGCGTCGAATTGGCAGTCGAAAAGGTTCCCGCCCACGCGGCGTCCGACTGGCTTTGGCCGCCGCGTTTGCGGTCGACGAGCAGTGCCGAGACGACTCTCGGCGGGAAGTGGAGCGTCGCGATCAGAGCGGCCGAGCCGCTTTGTGGAACGGCGCCCCAGACGCTCGGTGCGCAGTGATTGCCGTACGGGTCGGCGGCAGTCCGGACGAACGAGAACGACAGCTGGTTGCCGACCCGCTGGAGCTTCACCTGAGACGCCGGGATGCGATACGCGCGTCTGCCGCACCGGTCGGCGGGGTCGCTGATTTGAGGGCCAAGGCGAGTGCAGGCGCCGATCACGTTGTTGTGATTGGCGAGCCGGATCTCGTGCACCTCGAGCGGCACCCCCACGCCACGCGCCAGCTCTGCTGCCGTGACGACGACCGGGGCCGCGGTGGCGATGTCGAGGTGCCGCACCGCAACTCCGCGCGCGCTCCAGAAACATGCGGCGTCCCCGGTGAGCGTGTAGGTCGCACGCTCCTGGAGTGTCGCGCGGACGCTGACGCGGTACAAGCCCGGCTGCGCACCTCCTGCCGCCGCCGCGGTCGCCACCAGGCAGGCGAGGGTCGCAAGCGCGACAGCTGCGCGCATCAGCGCTTCTCGTTGACCTTGCGCTGAGCGGCGTCGAGCCCTTCGGCGTCGAGCGTCTCGACGGCGTCGGCAGCTCGGCGCACCAACGCGTCTGCGTCCTCGTGTGGCTCGAAGTCGGAGAGGACGTAGTCGGCAAGGGGCCGCGGATCGCCACGGCCGGGGCGGCCGACGCCGACGCGCAGGCGCAGAAAGTCGGGTGTCCCGAGACGCTCGACGATCGAGCGCAAGCCGTTGTGCCCGGCGAGCCCGCCGCCGCGGCGAGCCTGCAGCCGCCCGCTCTCGAGGTCGCTCTCGTCGTGCACGACCAGCAGGCTGTCCGGTTCGAGCTTGAAGAAGCGCATCGCGGCGCTCACGGCGCGACCCGAGTCGTTCATGTACGTCTCGGGCTTCAGCAGAGCGACCTTGTGGCCGTCGATGCGGATCTCGGCGAGCTTGCCGTCGAACTTCGAGCGCCAGGCGCCGTCGTGCCGGCGTGCGAGCTCGTCGACCACCAGCCAGCCGACGTTGTGCCGGTTGCGCGCGTACTCGCGACCGGGGTTGCCGAGACCGGCGACGAGCAGGTCGTACGAGGTGCCGTGACGCCGCGGCCAGAGCCGCATGACGAGGTTTCTAGTCCTCGGCGGCGTCGGACTCTGCGGCCGACTCGCCGGCCGAGCCGGGCTCTTCGCCCTCGGCTGCGGCTTCCAGAGCGCCGTCCTCGACGGGCTCCTCCTCGAGCTGGGCCGGCGGGCTGACGCCGGCGAGCACCGTCTCGAGATCGTCCAGCAGGGTCACGCCTTCAGGCAGAACGAGCTGGTCGAGCCGCGCGGTGTCGTTCACCTGCAGCTCGGATACGTCGAACTCGAGGTGCGCCGGGACTTCCATCGGCAGCGCCTCGACGGTGACCTCGCTGACGCCCTGGGAGAGGATCCCGCCTTCCTTCGTCCCGATCGCCTCACCGATCAGGTGAATCGAGACGGTGGCGTGGATCGGCTGGTCGAGCCGGACTTCCTGCAGGTCGATGTGCGTGATCGTCCCGCGAATCTTGTGCAGTTGGTACTCCTTGAGCACCGAGGAATGCGTGCTGCCGCCATCGATCACAACGTCGAGCACGGCGTTCATGCCGCTGTCGCCGGTGAGCGCGGTACGCAGGTCGCGCTCGGGGATCGAGATCGCGTGCGGCCGCTCGCGCCCGTAGAGAACGCCGGGGATCAGGCCCTGTTTACGGAGGCGCCGCGACTCGGCCGAGCCGAGAACGGCACGGTCCTGGACCAACAGTTTTGTGCGCTGACCCGCCACGGCGGCCGATTGTAGCGGGTCGCGGCCGAAGCGCTGATCGCGATTTTGCATAGAACCAGCTGACTACAGGTGTGTAAGAGTGCAAAGCTGTCGTCGTGAAGTGCCGCTTCCTCCTGGTAACCGCATCGGTCGCGGGCGCGCTGTACGCCGGCGGTGACACGGCGCGGGCGACGACGCACCCTGCCGCGTGGCAGGCGAAGCTGACGTACGCGAAGAGTCCCGGCACGGTGACGACCTATTCCGGGCTTCGGCTCTCAGTCGTGCACATGGGCAAGCTCGTCTTCGACATGCCGGTCAAGTCGGCCCTCTTCCCATCCGGCTCGAGCACGTCCAGCGGTCTGAAGCCGTCGTCGGTGAGCTTCCACGATCTGAACGGCGACGGGACGCCCGAGCTCATCCTCGTCCTGTGGACCGGCGGCGCACACTGCTGTTATCTCGACCAGATCTTCGACTTCAGCTTCCAGCCGGCGCACAAGACGGAGATCGACTTCCGCGACAGCGGCGCACGCACGACGACGGTCAATCGCCGCGCGATTCTGCAGAGCGCCGACGATCGCTTCGACTACGCCTTCACCGACTACGCCGATTCGGCGTCCCCTGTCCAGATCTGGCAATACCGGATGGGCACCCTGGTCGACACCACACGGAGCTTCCCCGGCGTCATCAGCTCCGACGCCGCTCATTGGTGGAGCCGGTATCTCGCGACGCGAACGTCGACGAAGGACAATGACGTGCGCGGCATCCTGGCCGCCTGGGCGGCCGACGAGTCACTGCTGGGCGACGGCGCGTCGGCCCAGGCCCAACTGCTGAAGATCGCGGCGGGCGGTGACCTCGATCACGGCTCCGGCGCACCCAAGGGCGCGGCGTACGTGACGAGCCTCTGGAAGTTCCTCGGGTCGCACGGCTACCTCCGCTGACGCGAACTCTCGCGTCAAGAAAGCAGCGCAGAATAAGGCGGGCGCCACGTACCTAGGTTGGCTGAGAGGAAGTCCTGACCCCGGAGGGCCCGAGGAAGTCCCGACCTCGTGGCACCCGCCCCGCACGATAGTTGCAGGGTCTGCGCGAATCGTGAAGGGAGCGGCGATCCTTCTCGTCGGAAAATCCGAGAAATACAGATCGTCCGAGCGGGCGAAAATGCCCAACCACCGTTTTCCTGTCGCGTCGGCTGCCGGAAACGGATAGCGAGGTGCGCTCGTTGCCGAGAACACCGGTTGCGCAAATGCTTCACGCTCGTCGGCATCGCTGCCGGTAGGCACGGGGCGACGTCACGCGAGAGCGTGGAACGCTACGTCGACGTTGAGGCCGCCGGTGGGTCGAGCCCGAGTGGTGATGCGAGCGTCGTGCGCGGTCGCAATGCTCTGAACGATGGCGAGGCCGAGCCCTATACCGTTGGCTGCATATCCGTTCGGGCGGAGTTGCTGGAACGGTTCGAATAGCCGGGCTACTTCGCCGGCCGGGATCGGCGGCCCGGTGTTCGCGACCGTGAAGCGTGCTGAGGTTCCGGTTTGCCGGGTCGTGACGTCGATCCAGCCGCCGACCCGGTTGTAGCGCACCGCGTTTACGAGCAGGTTCTCAACGAGACGCCCGATCAGAGCCGGATCGCCGGTTGTGAGCGCCCGGCCAAGGCGCGACCTCACCGTCAGTCCTCGAAGCTCGCGGGCGCCAAGAACTTTGGCAGCGACCGCGCTGAGGTCAACCGTCTCGCAACCGTTCAGACCGTTCTGACTGCGTGCGAGGTCAAGGCATGCGTTGAGCAGTCGCTCTTGTTGCCTGCAGGCGTCGAGGACATCTTCGCCGATCTCACGCCAACTGGGCGCATCCGTGGTTGGATCTCCGAGTGCCAGTTCGAGCAGGGCACGCTGGGCTGCCAAAGGCGTGCGCAGCTCATGCGCGATATAGGCGGCGAAGCGTTCCTCTCCCTCGGCCCTCAGCTGCTCGACCGGCTCGCTGGGTGGCGTGACCGGGGACGGCGTTCGGCCGGGCAGACGCTCCCGCGACGGCGGGTCGGTCGTTGTTGCGTCAGTGGTCATCGGTCGCGCATGGTCGACGCGATGGATGTGGTCTTCTCACGATGAACCGCTGTACGGCAGTCCCCGAGGGATCAGCTTCTGGCACGTGGCCGCGGCGCGTTTGAACTGGGGAGAGTTCTGATCGATGCTCGCCGGGATGTTGAGCTGGACGTCGTTGTTCCGGAAGGTCGGATCGGGGAAGCCGGGAAATCCGTGTCTGCGCACGCAGGCGGCGCCCTTGAGATAGTCGATCTGGTCGGCACGGGTGATCGTGTACGGCGGGGCGACGGGCATGCCGTTCGGGAGCAGGTAATTACATGAACTCTGCGCCGCCCTGACCTGCGACGCGCTGACCCCCACGCGCTTGAGCTGCACTCCTTCGAACTGTCCGCTGGCGTTGGGATCGGGGAATGTCCTGACGCCGTGCGAGCGCATGCAGCGAGCGAAGGCGACCGGCGCGCTCTGCGCCGCCGTGGCGGCGCTCGCAGTGGAGGCAATGTTGGCAACGGCGGGGGTGCCGCCGCCACAGCCAGTCGCGAGGACCGAGAACACCACAACCACGACGGCGGAAGCGAGGATGAGCGGGAGACGTGAGCGCAAGCCTTGGGTTCCTTTCCGGTGAGCACGGCGAAACGTGTTCAGCCAGCATCGCGGGGTGACTCACGGTTGTCGTCCTGCCTCGGTGCCGAGTGCGCTCCATCCACAGGTTGATCTCGCACCAGCGTGGTCCTCAGGTACTGCTCGGATTCGATCCGCAGGCTGATGGCCGACCGAGGAGAAGCGGCCTACAGTTGCTCGAATGGTCGACGGCGTCCGTCCAACCCTGAGGTCGTTCTTCGACAGCTACGGGGACATCGGCCTCGCGACGGTCATGGCAACGGCGGCGATCGTGGAGGCGATCGGCGACCACTCGGCGCCCCGCCCCGGCCACGAACCACTGCTGACGCTGCTGTTCACCATCCCGCTCGCCTTGCGTCGCCGCTGGCCCATGGCGGTCCTGCTCGCGGTCTTTCTCGGCATCGCCATCGCCAACCAGGCGGCGTACGCCGAGGTCGCCTCCGCCGGGATCGCCGCCTACGCCGTCGGCGCTCACGCGCGCTGGCGGCTCTCGGGCCTGATCGAGCTTGCTCTGATCGGCGCCCTCGCTGCCGCGATCATCAACGGGGGCCTGCCGACACTCCCCGCTTACCTCGGCCCGATCGCGATCCTGCTGCCGCTCTGGCTGGTCGGAAACGCAATCCGCGGGGGAAGAGCGCGTGCAGACGAACTGGCCGAACGAGCCCGCCGACTCGAGAACGAGCAGCGACTGAGCCTGAAAGCAGCCCAAGCCGAAGAACGAGCACGGATCGCGCGCGAACTCCACGACGTCGTCGCTCACAGCGTCAGCGTCATGGTCGTTCAGGCAGGAGCCGCCAGACACGTCGTCCACGAGACACCGGAGCGGGCAACAGAATCATTGCGCGCGGTCGAAGACACCGGCAAGGCCGCGATGCAGGAACTGCGACGCATTCTCGACGTGCTCGGCGACGACAACGCCCAACTCGACCCGCAGCCCGATCTCACACAAGTACCTGTCCTCGTCGGCACCGTCCGTGAAGCAGGCCTCCCAGTACAGCTCGAGATCACCGGCAAACAGCGCCCGCTCACCCCGGTGCTCGAGCTGACTGTCTACCGGATCATCCAGGAGGCGCTTACCAACGCGGTCAAGCACTCAGGGCTCGCACCGACGCTGGTCGCGATCGACTACCAACCAAACGAGCTGAAACTCGAGATCAGCTGCGACGGCCCCGTGCCGCCACAGGCAACCAGCGGCGGCCGAGGCATCGCCGGCATGAACGAGCGGGTCGCACTCGTCGGTGGCCGTCTCGAAGCCGGACCCGGCCTCAAGACGGGCTACCACGTCCGCGCCTGGCTCCCCGCCGAGACTACGTCGTGACCACAACGCCGATCGGCGTCGTCATAGCCGACGACCAAGCACTCGTACGGGCCGGTTTCCGCATGATCCTCGACAGCCAACCCGACATCCACGTTCTCGCCGAGGCAGCAGACGGCGAAGAAGCGGTCGCCGCCTGCCACCGGCACCACCCCACGGTCGCGCTGATCGACATCCGCATGCCCACCCTCGACGGCATTGAAGCGACACGGAGGATCGCGGCCAGCGGCGACCGCGCGCCGAAGATCCTCATTCTCACCACTTTCGACCTCGACCAATACGTTTACGACGCCCTGCGCGCCGGCGCCAGCGGCTTCCTCCTCAAAGATGCCGGGCCGGAAAAGCTCATCACCGCCGTACGCCAAGTCGTCGACGGCGACGCTCTCCTCGCACCCAGCATCACGCGTCGGCTGATCGAGAAGTTCGCCCAACCAGACATCGCCGCCATCGAGATCCACAGCAACCTGATCGCCTGCCTCACACCCCGCGAACTCGAAGTATTGAAACTGATCGCACGAGGACTCAGCAACAACGAGATCGCCAACACCCTGTTCCTGAGCGAATCGACCATCAAGACACACGTCACCCGGATCCTCTCCAAACTCAACCTCCGCGACCGAACACAAGCGGTCGTCTTCGCATACGAATCGCGGATCGTCGAAGCCGGCAAGCCGGTCTGACACCGAAGACACCCACAAGCGCAGACGGCTCGTGAGTAGCCCAGTCGCCAAACGGCAATTCGTGCCGAGCGGCGCTGCGGCGTTCTTAGAAGAGCTGGTTTTCGCCGCCGAAGATGGCGCTCACGGAGTCGTCGGCGAACACGTTCATGATCGTCTCGGCGAGCAGCGGGGCGACCGTCAGGACGGTCATGTTGGCAGGCCGCGCAATCGGGTCGATCGGCACCGTGTCGGTCACGACGATTCCCGCGAAGCCGGCCTCGTCGAGCTTGCGGAGGCCCTCGACCGAGAGCAGGGCATGCGTGACGAAAACCCAGACGTCGGTGCAGCCGTGCTCCTTCAGAGCCTGGGCGCCGGCGATCAGGGTCGAGCCGGTCGTGGTGATGTCGTCGCCCATGATCGCGACCTTGCCCCGGACGCGGCCGGTGACTTCGGTGACGGCCACGAGGTCGTGGCTCGGGCGGGTCTTGTGCATGATCGCGAAGTCGGCGTCGATCATCTCCGCGAAGCGGACGGCGTGCTTGGCGCGTCCCGCGTCGGGAGCGACCGAGACGACGCCCTCCCCGGTCAGCCCGAGGTCGCGGAAGTGCCGGGCGAAGAGCGGCAGACTCGTCATGTGGTCGACAGGGATCGTGAAGAAACCCTGGATCTGGCCGGCGTGGAGATCCATCGTCAGCACCCGGTCGGCGCCTGCGAGCTGCAGCATGTCGGCGACGAGGCGCGCGGTGATCGGCTCGCGCGGCTTCGCCTTGCGATCCTGGCGCGCGTACGGGAACCATGGGATGACGGCGGTGATGCGCTTGGCTGACGCGAGCTTCGCCGCCTGGATCATCTGCAGCAGCTCCATCAGGTGCTGGTCGACGGGCTGGCAGCCCGTCTGCACGATGAACAGGTCGGCGCCGCGGATCGACTCGTCGTAGCGGCAGTAGGTCTCGCCGTTGACGAACGTGTGCAGCTCGATCTCGCCGAGCTCGACGCCCAATTGCTCGGTGATGCGCTCCGCGAGAACCGGGTGTGAGCGGCCGGAGAAGACCATGAGCCGCTTCTGCGGCCCGCGCTCGAGCCAGTGGCCTGGCTGGGGCTGGGTCACAGTCCCTGCCGACTCGAGACCGGGAAGAACGAGCTCAGTCGTCGCGCTGCCGGGCTGCATACCCCTCCTTGTTCTCCTGGCGTGGCCGGGCAATACCGAGAGCATCGGCGGGGACGTCCTGCGTGATGATCGACCCGGCTGCGATCCATGCTCCGTCCCCTACTTCGACAGGCGCGACGAAACCATTGTGGATTGCCGTCCTGACGTTGCGGCCGATCGTCGTGCGGCTCTTGGGCGATCCCGGCTTGTGGCCGAGGTTCGCGGTGATCGCACCGGCACCCACATTCGTGTCGGATCCGACGTCGGCGTCACCCAGGTACGAGAGGTGGGGAACCTTTGTCCGATCCCCGATGGTCGAGTTCTTGATCTCCACGAAGGTGCCCGCCTTTGCGTCGACTCCGAGAACCGTCCCAGGGCGAAGGTAACAGAATGGACCGACCGACGCCCCGGCGCCGACGTGCGCGTCGATCGCGACGGTATTCGGATGAATCTGGGCCCCGGTCTCGACACGCGTGGAGCCGCGCAGGACGACGAACGGATGAATGGTCACGTCAGGCTCCAGTTCGACGGTCGGCTCGATCCAGCTCGTGTCGGGATCGACGATCGTCACACCAGCGAGCATGTGGGCCTCGTTGATGCGATCGCGCAGCGCGCGGCCGGCCGCTGAAAGCTCGACGCGCGTATTCACCCCATCGGTCTCGGTGGGATCGGGAGCCGCGAAGGCGGCGACCTTCTCACCCGCGGCGACAAGGATCTCGATCGTGTCGGTCAGGTACAGCTCGCCCTGTGCGTTCTTCGGCTGGAGCTGCTCGAGCGCGGGCCACAGCGCCGCGGCGCGGAAGACGTAGATCGAGGTGTTCACTTCGCCGACTGCCAGCTCCTCGGGCGTCGCGTCGGTCGCCTCGACCACGCGCGAGACATTGCCGGCGCCGTCTCGAATCACGCGGCCGTAACGACGGGGGTCGGGCGGGATCGCGCTGAGCAGCGTCGCCGCAGCTCCCTGCCGCCGGTGCTCCGCGACGAGTTCGAGCAGCAGCTCGGGCGTCAGCAGCGGCGTGTCCCCGGAGAGCACGAGCACGTCGCCGGCATGGTCGGCGAGCGTCATGTGCGCCGAGCGCACCGCGTCGCCGGTCCCGAGCGCGACCTCCTGAATTGCGACCTCCACCCCACTCGCCGAGAACTGGTCTCTGGCCGCGGGCGAGGCGACCACCACCAGCGGCGAAGCGCCCGCCTGGCGGCCGCTCTCGATCACCCAGTCGACCATGCGCCGGCCCAGGATCGGATGGAAGTGCTTGGCGACCGCGCTCTTCATGCGGGTGCCGAGGCCTCCGGCCATCACGATTGCTGCAAGCGGCGTTTCTGTCACGTCGGAGCCTCAGTTTGATGGCTGGGGTGCCAGGATTCGAACCTGGGATCGCGGGACCAAAACCCGCTGCCTTACCGCTTGGCTACACCCCACTGGACCGCGAGTATAGGCGGGGCCGCCCGGGTTACGGACGCTCGGTGAACAGGAAGATGAGCGCCGCAATCGCGAGCAACACCACGACCCCGATCGCAAACGCGGTGACGATCGTCAGCGCAATCGGGACGCAGAGCACGAGCAGCTGGGAGACCGCAAAGACCCAGCTCACCTGCCGCACGAGGTCGGAACGGTTGTTCCGGCCCGCATACCACCAGAACAGCACGCCGATCGCGGCGAGCGCGACGGCCTCCCACCAGTGCAGGACGTGCACGACGTACAGGAGCCCTTCAATGGCTGCGATCCAGAGGGTGAGCCGGAACCGCTTTCCGCGGAGCCAGCGCCCAGTACGGCTGGAGCCGTGATCGAGTACGTGACCGCCGTACGTCATGGCTTGGAAACGGTACCACGCAGGGAACGGCTGAACTCGCGCCTCCACGAGGCTTGTTTCGGCGCTTCCGAGCCCGGGCGAGAGCTCACGGTCATTGTCTGATCATGACGGTCGTCGCTGCCCTGAGGGTCGTCGAACTGTCCGCAGCGCTCTCGACGAGGGGCCGCGCACCGGCGGGGCGGCTCGGCGGGACCGTGGCGACGAGCAACACCTCGGTCGCGGGCGGCAGCGGTGTCCGGTCGAGGCGCAGCCGGCGGTCGCCGTAGTAGCGGACGAGCTCTTCGCCGAGCTCCGAGACGAGCTGGGCCAGGTCCGCCGCCGCCTTGGCCCGGAGCGACGTCCGCGGCGCGGCTGCCGGCAGAGGCCCGAGGCCGCCGCCGCGATCCGCTACGAAGTGTGGCTCGATCACGAGTGCGTTCTGCGCGGGCACGAACTCAATTCAACCAGCCCGTCCGGCCTGCGGGCGTGTTTTGTCAACTTTTGTCCTGAGACGAGCTACGGTTCGCCGATGCTGACCGATGACGAGCTGCTCGGGTTCCACGGCACAGCCGTGGTGTCCACCGATCAAGCCGAGGCGCAGCGGCTGCTGGAGGAGCACGGCGATGTGTACCGGGCGCAACTGGTGGCCGCCCACTGGCTCGAGGCGGGTCACAAGCGCCGGCAGGCGAGCAACGAGGACGTCGCCTGGCCACGCCGCACGAGCTCCGAGCACGAAGCCGGGTTCGAGCAGGCGACCAAGGAGATGATCGCGCACCTCCGGCACGGGGATTTCCTGCCCGGCAGCGACGCGTATCCCGAAGTGCGCGGCTTCTAGCCGTTTTCCGACCAGACGGGCACGGTGCTCCAGGTGGTGCCGTGGCGTCGTAGCCGCCGGGCCGCGGTGCTCGCGGCGGCACGCTCCGCGAACAGGCCGTAGACGACTGGCCCGGCGCCGCTGACACCGGCGCGAAACGCCCCGGCCTTCAGAAACTCCACTTCGAGCGGCGACGAGGCGAGATCGTTCGGCGGCAGTGCAGCCAGATCGACCGCCTGCTCGACCGTCGCCAGTTGCGTCCGGAGGAGCGCCGCCCGCTCGGCGAAGCCGGCCGCCCCGCCCCGCCTGTCGAAGGCGTCGTAGATCGCCGCGGTGGACGCCTTCACCGCTCCCTCGGGGAGCAGGAGCACAACGGCGAAGTCCTGGGGCAGATCGACCGGCTCGAGTGTCGAGCCGTCAGCGGTGCCGAGTTGTGGGCCGTCGTGGAGAAAGAACGGAACGTCGGAGCCGAGCCGGGCAGCGAGTTCGTGGAGCTCCTGGGGCTCGAACGGGTCGTCGAGCTGGGCGTTTGCCAGCCGGAGCGCCGCAGCGGCATCCGAGCTTCCGCCGCCGAGCCCGGCGGCGACGGGGACGCGCTTCTCGATGTGAACGCGCCAGCCGTGAGGAGCGGCCAGCGCCTCGAGCGCTCGACGGACGAGCGTGTCGGCCGGGAATCCCTTGATCGTGGTGTCGGACGCGGGCTCGACGTCGATGCGATCAGCGAGATCGACGCGCTGGAAGACCGTCACCAGCTCGTGTTTGCCATCCGAGCGGACAGGACCGACGACCAGTGCCAGATTGAGCTTGGCGGGAGCCCGCGCGATCATTCGAGCGCCTCCGTGAGCGCCACGAACTCGGGCGGTTCGAGCGCCTCGGCGCGGACGTCGGCTTTCCGGCCGATGACGTCCAGCGCGGCAACTGCGGCTTCGCGTGATGCGACGCCGCCGAGCGAAAGCGAGTTCGCGAGGGTCTTGCGCCGATGCGCGAACGCCGCGATCACGACGCGCTTGACCTGGGGCGTCGCCGCCGGCGCGGTTCGGCGAAACGCGACGAGCGCCGACTCGACATTCGGCCGCGGGCGGAACACCTCGCGCGACACCGGATGGAGGCCGGTGCGCTCGGCGGCGAGCTGGATGAGCACCGACACCGCGCCGTACGCCTTGGTGGCCGGCTGCGCAAAGAAGCGGTCGGCGACCTCGCGCTGCACCATCACGCACCAGTGTTCGATCTGGTCGAGCACGAGACTCTCGGCCACGACCGGTGTGGCGATGTTGTACGGCAGGTTGGCGACGAGCTTGTGCGGCTGCGGCTCGAGACTCGGGATGTCGAGGTGGAGCGCGTCGGCCCAGTGGACGTCGACGCCCGGGATTCCTGCGAGATGCGCTTCGAGCCGCCTGTCGATCTCGACCGCGTGGACGTGGGCTACCCGGGCGGCGAGGAACCGGGTCAGGATCCCGAGTCCCGGCCCAATCTCGAGCACGACATCTTCGGGCGCGAGCTCGGCGAGGCGCTCGATCACGCCCAGGATGTTCTCGTCCACCAGGAAGTGCTGGCCGAGCGCCTTGCGCGGGACGACCGTCACAGGCCGAAGACGGCGGCGGCGTTCGCGTCGATCTGGGCTCCGAGCTCGTCGGCGCCGACGGCGCGCGCGTCGGCAAGTGCGGCCACGGTGTGCATGACGTACGCGGGCTCGTTGCGCCGGCCGCGGACGGCCTGGGGAGCAAGGTACGGGCTGTCGGTCTCGGCGAGCAGACGCTCGGCGGGAACCCGCCGAGCCGCGGCGCGGAGCTCGTACGCGTTCTTGTAGGTGACGTTGCCCGCGAACGAGACGTACCAGCCGTGCTCGAGGGCGGGCTCGAGCAGAGCCGGCGACGAGAAGCAGTGCAGGATCACCGCGCCGTCGTGCTCGACCAGCCGTGCGAGCGTGTCGTCGTCCGCGGCTCGCGTATGGATCACGACCGGCTTCCCGGTGTCGCGCGCGGCGGCGAGCTGGCGCTCGAACAGGAGCTGCTGCGCGTCGTGCGGCGCGTAGTCGCGGAAGTAGTCGAGTCCCGTCTCTCCCACCGCGACGGCCTTCGGGTGCGCGAGGAGCGCCTGCAGCTCGGGAACGTGGTCCGCTTCCGGGCCGCCGGCCTCGTGCGGGTGGATGCCGAGCGACGCGTAAACGCCGTCGAACGAATCTGCGAGGGCGAGCGCGTCGCGGGCTCCGGCGAGTGTCGTCGCGACGGCGACGATCCGTGAGACGCCCGCTTCGCGTGCGCGTGCGATCACCTCGGCGGCGTCGTCCCCGAGGTGCGCGTGCGTGTCGATCACCCGTCGCCGCGCATCCGCTCCAGCTCTTCCTCGACCGTCGAGTCGTCGAGCTTGCGGAAGAGCGGCTTCGGCTCGAGCAGCGCCTGCCCGGGTGGGAGATCGCTCGGCTCCCAGCTGCCGACCCACGTCGAGTAGTCGCCCGTCAGCACCTGGTGGGTGCGTCCGTCCTCTTCGCTGACCTCGCGGAACTCGAGCGGCCCGGCGATGTAGCCGTCGTAGCCCAGCAGCTCGTGGACGCGCTGCGAGGTGTGCGGCAGGAACGGGGTGAAGAGCGTCTTCAGGCTGTCGACGGCGCGTAGCGATGTGTAGAGGACGGTCGCCGCCCGGTCGCGGTCCGTCTTGACGAGCGCCCACGGTGCGAGGTCGCTGATGTACTGGTTGACGAGCGACGCGAGGCGCATCGTCTCGGCAAGCGCGGCCCGGAAGCGCGCGGCCTCGAGGTGGGCTCCGACGGTGTCGAAGCCGCCGTCGACGGCGGCGAGAAGCGCCGCGTCCTCGGGCGTGAGCTCGCCCGGCGCCGGCACGACCCCGAAGTTCCGGTGCGCATTGGTGAGCGTCCGGTTGACGAGATTGCCCCAGTTCGCGAGCAGCTCGTCGTTGTTCCGCCGGACGAACTCGGCCCACGTGAAGTCGGAGTCCTGGCTCTCCGGACCTGCCGCGACGAGGTAGTAGCGCAACGGGTCGGGGTCGTAGCGGTCGAGGAAGTCCCGGATCAGGATCACCGCGTTGCGGCTGCTCGAGAACTGCTTCCCCTCCATCGTCAGGTACTCGGTGGCGAAGACGTTGTCGGGAAGCTCGAGCGGTGCGATCCCGGCCCCGTACACGCCCCCCGTGCCGTAGCCGAGGAGCATCGCGGGCCAGATGACCGAGTGGAAGACGATGTTGTCCTTCCCCTGGAAGTACGCGTGGAACGCATCGGGGTTCTGCCACCACGAGCGCCACGCTTCCGGGTCGCCGGTGAGCGACGCCCACTCGATGCTCGCCGACAGGTAGCCGATGACTGCGTCGAACCAGACGTAGATCCGCTTGTTCGGATCCTCTGCGTACCCCTCGATCGGGATCGCCACGCCCCAGTCGAGGTCGCGGGTGATCGGCCGCGGGCGGATCTCGTCGAGCAGCCGGAGCGAGAAGTTCTTGACGTTCGACCGCCACCCCTCCTGCCCCTCGATCCACGAACGCAATGCGTCGGCGAACTGCGGCAGGTCGAGGAACAGGTGCTTCGTCTCCCGGAACTCGGGCGTCGAACCGTCGATCCGCGAGCGGGGATTGATCAGGTCGATCGGATCGAGCTGGTTGCCGCAGTTGTCGCACTGGTCGCCGCGTGCCTCGGGGTACCCGCAGATCGGGCACGTCCCCTCGATGTACCGGTCCGGCAGCGTGTGACCCGTGGCCGGCGAGAAGGAGACGAGCATCGTCTGCTCGACGATCGCGCCGTGCTCGTAGAGCGTCCGGAACAGATCCTGGGTGACGCGCTCATGATTCAGCGTCGTCGTGCGTGAGAAGAGGTCGTACGAGAGGCCAAGTCTCCGGAAGTCCTCCCGGAACGATTGGTTGTAGAACGACGCGATCTCGTCGTAGCGCTTCCCTTCCTTGTCTGCGGCGACCATCACGGGCGTCCCGTGTTCGTCGGTTCCGCTGACCATCAGGACGTCGTTGCCCTTCAGCCGGTGGTAGCGGGCAAACGCGTCCGAGGGGACTCCAAACCCCGCCACGTGCCCCAGGTGCCGATGCCCCGCTGCATACGGCCACGCCGGCGCCACCAGAATCTTCTTTTTGCCCTCCATCACCGGCGCGAATCATACGAGCGGCCGCCCGGGCTCCCGCCGCGCCGTGACGGACAAAGGCCGCGAGAGCCACCGCGACGAGCAGCAGCACGGAGGCGAGGCGCCAGGAGAGCGAGTGGACAAGCGCACCCAGAGCCTGCTGCGACCCGCCGCGAGACGTGCCGGCGGCGTGCGGCGGAAGCGAACGAGCCGTGCGCGCAGCCGAAGCCCCGGACGGTCGCTCGGCAACCCGAGCGAGCGTCTTGCTCTGGGCCACAGACGTGCTCCGGGCGTCGTCGACAGCGATGTGCGCCGTGTGGGTCGCCGTCGCGCTCGGACTCCGTCCGCCGGTGGCCAGTGCCGACGTCGAGGACATGCCCGTTGCAGCGACGGCCGGTACCACCCGGTCAGTCGCGGCGAGTTGGGGTACCTGGCGCACGGCCCCCGAGACGACCGGAGTGACCGACTGCACCGACCTCGGCTCGCCCGCCGCGGACCGTGCCGGGAGCCGTGGCGTGGAGACGGGCTCCGACGATCTGGCCGGTTTCGACACCGACGGCTTCGATACAGACGGTGTCGATACGGACGGCGTCGCGGCAGATAGCTTCGAAACAGCCGGCCTCGAAACAGACGGTGCCGAGACCGACGGCGCCGCAACAGGTTCGTTCGCAACGGGCTGTGTCGCGACGGGCTGTGTAGCGACAGGCTGTGTCGACGCCGGCTCAGTCTGGACGGGCTGCGTCGCGAGAAGCGGTGTCGAGACCACCGGAGTCGACACGGGTTGCGTCGTGACCGGCTGCGTCGTGACCGGCTGTGTCGCGACGGGCGGCGTCGACACCGGCGGTGCCGGAGCAGGCGCGCTCCGCGCCGGAGTCTGACCCCGCTTCGGCAGCAGGGACAACGGGTCGACGTAGCCCTGCTCCTGCGCGGCGATCCGCACGTCCGAGATGGACGTAGGGCTGCGTCTGCTCCGCGTCGCCGCTCGGCCCGATCGTTCCCACGGGGTCGCCCTCGGCTGATCGATTCGCCCTCGTGCGCCGCGATCGAGCCCAGGTGCGTCAGCGTGACGACGAACCCGTCGAGCGTCGTGATCGTGACGGATTTCCCCGACGATGGGACCGTCCCGGCGAACGTGACCGTCCCGGTCGCGGGCGCGAGCACAGTTCGGCCGGAGTCCGCGCCGATGTCGATCCCCCGATGCTGCCCGCCGCTGTACGGGCTCGCGGAGTCGAAGACGAACGACTGCAGAACCGGCCCGTCGGCGGGCCAGGTCCACGCCCCGGCCACAGGGGCGAGTGCAAGGAGGGCGAGGGAGAGAACAACGACGACCAAGAGACGCCGTCCAACAGACGACGTGGACGCGGACACGGACATAAGGACCACCCCGATGGTTGACAGCTCGGACAACGTTCAACCACCGTACGGGTGTTCGTATCTGTTGTCAAAAAAGATTACTGAGTTGTCACAAAGTTCCCTCGTAGAGGTCGTTTCGGGACGTGTCCGTGAACCGGGAGACGACCTCGGCCGCCACTCGCCGAGGGGTACCCGCAGCGACCAGATCGGCGACGGCCGACAACGCAGCAGACCGGTCGGCCTCGGTCGTGCGAGGCGCCGGGGGCGACACGACCAGCGTGATCTCACCCCTTGGCGCCTCGGAGAAATCGCGCGACGAGTTCGTCGGCCGTTCCGCGTGCCACTTCCTCGAACAGCTTCGTCAGCTCCCGACAGACGGCGACCGGGCGCTCCGGGTCGGCGTCGGCGAGCGAGCGCAGCGTCGCGGCCAGACGTTTCGGCGACTCGAATGCGACGACGGTCGTGGCCCAGGCTGCGGTCTCCTGCCAGAGCGCCGCCAGCGCCGCCTTGCCCCGCGGCAAGAACCCGACGAATGCGTACGAGCCACCGGCGAGCCCGCTCGCGACGAGGGCCGTCTCGACGGCAGACGGCCCGGGCAGCACAGTCACATCGAGACCGGCGTCCAGCGCCGCTCGCACGAGGCGCATCCCCGGGTCGGAGATCCCCGGCAGCCCTGCATCCGTGACGAGCGCGAGCCGCTCGCCCGCCGCAAGCCGCGGCAGCAACTCGTCGACGCGTGCTGCCTCGTTGTGTTCGTGGTAGGAGAGAAGACGCGCCCGGATCCCGTGACGCTCGAGCAGGCCGCGCGTGTGGCGCGTGTCTTCGGCGAGAACGGTGTCGGCGGCGCGGAGCTCGGCCAGAACCCGCAGCGTGACGTCGTCGAGATTGCCGATCGGAGTCGCACAGACAGCGAGAGGCATCAGGGCGCCACTCTTCGACCCTATGGCTCGAGCATGTCGAACGCGACGAGGCCGGCGCCGATCAGCCCGGCCTCCGCGCCGAGCGAGGCGAGCACGATCTCGAGCTCCTCGCCGGACGGCGCGAGCGCCTCGGCAACCACCGACGGCCGCGAGGCCGGGATGAGGAGCGGCCCTGCGGCGATCCCAAACCCGCCGCCGATCGCGACCCGTTCGGGGCCGAAGATGTTGACCAAAGAGCCGATCGCCGTACCGAGGTGCCGAGCGATCCCCGTCAGTGCCGGGTGCTGCTGCGCCACCAGGTCATGGGCATTCGCACCGGCACCGAGGACCTCGCGCGCGATCTTGTCGGCCGCACGGCCGGAGCAGTAGGCCTCGACATGCCCGTGCCCGGTACACGCACCCTGGCATGGCTCACCGCCCTCGACGATCACCATGTGGCCGAGCTCGGTCCAGCTGTGCACAACCTGTCCGTTCCAGATGACGCCGCCACCGACGCCGGTTCCGAGCGTCAGCATCAGGAAGTTGCGTGTGCCCCTCCCTGCTCCGAACCGGTATTCGCTGTACGCTGCGCAGGTCGCCGTCGTTTTCCATCCCGACGGGCAGGCCGAGCCGCTCTTGCATCTCCTCGCGGAACGGGACATCGCGCAGCGGAATGTTCACCGCGGCACCGAGCACAACTCCGCGCTCGTGGTCGATTCGCGATGGGATGCCGAAGCCGACCGCCGATACCCCGTCATGCGGAAGCGACCGAACCGCCTCGACGAGCTCGGCGAGCAGAGCTTCCTGCGATGTCGTGACGGTCGGTCGCTCGACGGTGTCGTGCATGCCGCCGTCCGCGTCGATCACCCCCGCGAGGATCTTGGTCCCGCCCAGGTCGACTCCGATGACGCGGTTCGCGCTCATAATTGCCGGGTAACCTAACCCGCCGGATGGCGGAGGACGAGAAGCCCTATCGCGTCTACCGGGCCCGACGCGGTAGGAAGAAGGCCCCGCTGTCGTGCGCGCGGGGGTCTGCTGGGAGGCGGCGAGCCCGGCACCGGAGGCGTTCCAGGCCGGCCGGGATCGGGCGCGTACCGCGGGCCGGGAGCGGCACCGAAGCCCGCCCATTGGGGCCGGCGGATCGGACTCGGCCTCGCGCTACTGCTCATTCTGATCGTCGTCTGGGGCGTGCTTGGCTGGTCTTCGTTCTCGAGTGGCGTGTCCGATGCGAACTCCCGGCTCGACGCCGCCGCGAAGCTCGACGCTCGACCCGCAGACCGGCCTGCTCTTCTCCCGCTCGACGACGATCCTGCTCCTCGGCACCGACAACGCGGACACCAAGGGCCGCGCGAGCGACGAGCACTCGGACTCGATCATGCTGATGCGCACCGACCCGGCCCGGCACCGGATCTACTACCTGTCGATCCCGCGCGACATCGAGGTTCCGATCCCGGGCAACGGCACGCAGAAGATCAACGCGGCGATGCAGATCGGCGGGCCGGCACTGGCGATCAAGACGATCCACGCGTTCGTCGGGATCCCGATCAACCACGTCGTCGTCGTGAACTTCGCGGACTTCAAGGACCTTGATCGACCGCCTCGGCGGGATCACGATCGACGTTCCGAAGCCGATCCTCTCCGACCGCTTCGACTGTCCCTACAAGACGCAGGCGCAGTGCCAGAAATGGCCGGGCTGGCGCTTCGCGAAAGGCCCCCAGCACATGAGCGGCGAGCGGGCGCTGATCTATTCGCGCGTCCGGGTCAACCAGCTCGACCCGTCGGAATCAGACGTGACCCGCGGAGCGCGCCAGCAGGCCGTGATCCAGGCCGTGCTCGCAAAGTTCACCTCACCGTCCGTGCTCCTGAGCCTGCCGTTCGACGGCAGCTCGCTCGCCAAGCCGCTCACAACGGACATGTCCGCCGGCGAGCTGGCGCAGTTCGCCTGGGTGAAGTTCCGCGCGTCCGCGGGCGGTTCGGTTCACTGCCGGCTCGGCGGCGACTTCGGCGGCGGCGGGAACGGAGCACCGAGCGAGGACAACCCCGCGACGATCGCGATGTTCCTCGGCGCCTCGGCGCCCCAGCCGCCGACGAGCACGTTCGGACCGGGCTGCGTGAGCGGGCACACGCTGCAGTAGGCTCGCCGCCATGGGCATCTTCTCGTTCCTCGTCTTCGGGCTCGCTCGCCGGCCTCGTGGCGCGCATCGCCACTCCCGGACGCCAGGCGATCGGCTGCCTCGCGACGATCGCCGTGGGAATCGTCGGCTCGCTGATCGGCGGCCTGATCGGAGACTTCGCACTCGGCCACCACATTCGTGCAGCCTGGCATCTCGGCCCGTTTCTGCTCGCCGTGGGCGGAGGCGTGATCCTGCTGCTCGCGATCGAGGCCATGGCGGGCCGGCGCGGGCCGCGTCGCTGACGAACCGCCGCGATCGCCCGAGCAGCGCAGCGACGGCGAGCTAGTCGAGGGTGCCCAGGTCTCGCAAGGTCATTGCGCGGGCCTGAGCATGAATGTCACCGGCGGGCAGGCTCCTCTACGAGCTTCGCCCGTGACCTCGAAGCCATGCCGCTCATAGAACGTGATGTTCCTCGGGTTCGGGGTTTCGAGATATGCCGGGAGGTGATCTGCGTCGACGATCCCGATGCAATGGTGCAGCAGGTCAGCGCCGAGACCCCGCCCTTGCAGGGCTGGATCGACACCGAACCACGGGAGATACCAGTGCGGAAACGACGGGTGAGCCGCGTCCATCAGTTCGCTTACCGCGAAGAGATCTTCGTGCTTCTCCGGTGCGACGCGTTCCGCGACCACCGAGGCGATGGAGTCATTGTCCGGCCCTTTGCCGGGCGGCAGCCAGAGGGCGACCGCAGCAAAGTCGCCGAGGCTCCAAACGGTCCCCTCGCCGAAGGCTCTGCCACCGAAGGCAGCAAGAAACAGGGGGAACGAGGCGAGATAGTGCGCGGCGTCGGGAAACATCCATCGCTCCACCGGATCGGCGACGAAGGCGAGCACGAGCGTATCGAGCGCTCTCTTCTGGTCGCTTTCGCGGACAGACGAGATCGGAAACTCGCTCATCTCGTCAGCGTACGTTCTGTTCTGGTCGGAGGTGGGGTAGCCTCGCCACGGTCATGACCTCGGGGTACTCGGGTACACCTCAGGCGCGCAAGCTCGGGATCAAGCCGGGCCATCGCGTCTCATTCGACAATGCACCGCCTGGGTGGGCACTCGATGACCCGCCCGACGACGTCGCGTACGTCGCGGCGTCCGCCGCCGCCGACGTCGTGATCGCGTTCTTCTGGTCGGCGGTCGAACTACCTGAGCGCTTACCCGAGCTTGTGCAGCGGATCTACCCTGGCGGCGCCTTGTGGGCCGCCTGGCCACGCCGCGCCGGCGGCCACGACAGCGACATCACGGACAGCGTCATCCGCGGCTGGGCCCTCGAGCTCGGTGTTGTGGACGTGAAGGTCGCCGCGATCGATGCGGACTGGTCGGGGCTGCGCCTCGTCTGGCGCCTGGTGAACCGGCCGGGCTAAAGCTTCCAGGGGCCGACGCCACCGATGCGCTCGACCGTGATCCGCATGATGTGACCGGGCGGCGGGTCGGCCATGGGCGGGAACTTGACGTCCGGCCCGAGGTACACGTGAGCCAGCCTCTGGAGCAGATCGGGGGCGCCACCCTCCTCGAGCTCGGCTCGCCCGTGGACGACGAGGTATTCCTTGAGTCCGGGCGGACGGATCTCGGAGCCCTCGAACGAGAGGACGACGCGCGGGTCACGGCGGACGTTCCGGAGCTTCTGCTGCTCGAACAGATGTGCCGAGACCAGCTGATCCCCGTCAACCCCGACCCAGATGCAGGTCACCTGCGGCGCGCCGTCGCCACCGACCGTGACGAGGTGGCCGAGCGCGCCGGATTCGATCAATGCGCGTGCGCTTTCCGGTAGGAGCATCGCGCCAGAACTTACCTCGCTGACACGTGCCCGTCGCGTACGAGTCGGCGCGACTGCCCCTCAGATCCGGACGACCGTTTCGCCTAGCCAAGACCGAGTGTGGGCGAACGCCGCACGCTGAACCGTCAGGCTATGGCGATGATCGTTGTCGTCATTACCGGTCCGATTGCCAGCGGGAAATCCACGCTGGCTCGTGCGGTGGCCGTCGAACTCGCGGACCGTGGAACCGATTCCGCCGTGATCGAGCTGGACCTCATCTACGAGATGCTCGACCCGAGCCGGCGACCGAAGACCGACGAAGCCGTGTGGAGGGAGGCACGGCAACTCGCCGGGACAATCGCCGCGGAGCTCGGCGGGCAGCGGTCGGCGGTGATTGTCGAAGGCGAGTTTGCAACCGATGGGCAGCGAGCCGATCTCCGCAACGAGTTGCTGCCCATGTGGCAGACGAGCTTCGTCACGCTCACGGTGGAATTCGATGTGGCGTGGCGACGCGCGGTGGCAGACCCGACGCGCGGAATCTCGAAAGACAAGGACTTCTTGGCGGCGCACTACCGCGCACTCGGGAATGCGCAACAAGCCGACGACCTCGTCCTGGACACCGGAAACGTCTCCGTCTCGCTCGCTGCACGCTCAGTGGCGGACTGGCTGCTCGAGGTATCGCAGGAGGACGACCCAGGAGGACGACGCAGTTCTGGTCCCATCCCGAACCCCCGCCCGCCCACGGGGTGACAAGCTTCGCACGCCAAGCGTCACAGCACGGTGACCCGGATGTGAAAAGAACGCGCCAATTTCTCCACCGGCCGAGCCGGTCGGGGCGCGCGCGGCGCTTACGCCTCGGCTGCCTTCTTGGTGTCGCCGCCGCTCGACTTGTCGCCGCCCGATGACGATCCCGAGTCCTTGCTCGAGCCCCCATCCGAACCCGACGAGGACTCTGAGGAGCCACCGTCCTTGACGGGCTTCTTGCCCTTGCGGCCGTAATCGGTGCTGTAGAACCCCGACCCCTTGTAGTGCACCGCGACCGGAAAGAGGACGCGGCGCACCGGGCCGACGCCGCACACCTCGCAGACTTCGGGGCTCGGTTCGGTCATCCCGTGGATCACCTCGACGAGGTGACCGTTCGGACACTTGTACTCGTAGAGCGGCATGGAGGGGCAGGCTAGCACCGAGGCCGTTTGCCGAGCGCTGCGGGTAGCCTCGCCCGCGAGCGTGAAACGCCTGCTCCTGACGGTCGCTTTGACCGCCCTCGTCACGACGGGAGCCGCCTCCGCGCACGCGATCCTGCTGCAGACCTCGCCGGGGAACGGCGCCATCCTGACACGGTCGCCGGCTGCGATCCGCGTCACGTTCGACGACGCCATCCGGGTCGGCGCGCACAACGCCGCGGTCGCGAACGCCGACGGCTCGTCGATCCTCGCCGGCCCACCGAGGATCGTGGGCCACTCGCTGATCCTGAGGCTGCACCCGCAACTGGCGAAAGGCGACTACAGCGTGCGCTGGAGCATCGTCGCGGAGGACGGACACCGCGAGCAGGGCGTCCTGGCGTTCGCGATCGGGGCCGGCGGGCCGACGCCGTTCTCGATTCTCGGCTCGAGCGCGGCACTCTCGTTGACGGACGTGACCCTTCGGGCGCTGTTCCTCCTCGGCGCGCTGTCTGCCACGGGCGTGTTCGCGTTCTGGCTCCTGACGCGGCAGCTCTTCGCCGACGAGCTGCGCGGCCACGTCGCCCGGCTGCTCTTCTTCGGGCTGTTCACGGCGTTCGTCGGCGCGGGCGGACTTGTCTACACGACGACCGGAGGCACCCGGTTCGCGCTGCTTGTTCAAGTCGCCGCGATCGTCGCGGCCGCCGGCGCGGCCTCGGCCGCCCTCGCACGGCTCCGCGCGTTCCTGCTGCCGGCCGCGGGTCTGCTCGCCGTCGCCCTCGCGGCGATCCCGGCGTTCGCCGGTCACGCGCGCGACCACGGCTCGCCGCAATGGTTCGCGGTTCCCGGCCGATCTGCTGCATCTCGGAGCCGCCGCTGTGTGGATCGGCGGGCTCCTGACGCTGCTCGTCGTTCTCCGCGAGCCGCTCGGCGACCGAGGCGGCGCGGCGAGCAGCAGCACGGCGGTTTTCGACCGTCGCGCTCGTCGCCGTGGGCGTCCTGACCGCGAGCGGCGTCGCCCGCAGCCTGAGTGAGCTCGACTCGGTCAGCCAGCTCTGGTCTATCTCATACGGGCAGACGCTGCTCGTGAAAACCGCGCTGTTCCTGCCGCTGCTCGCGATCGGCCGGCTGAACCGACGGCTGCTCGAGCGTGACCCAGCCCGGCTGCGGCGGCCCGTGGGATCGAGCTCGCGGGGCTCGTGGCGATCATCGCGGCGGTCGGCGTGCTCACCGACCTGCGCCCGGGCAGCGAAGCGCCGTCGGCCCCGAAGCCGGTCCTGCACGGGGCCGCGGACCCCGGAAGCTATTCGCGCGTCGAGGGGCCCGCGGCGGGCTCGACGGCATCGCGCTGACGCTGGGCCGCATCACCGACGAGCTCGAGAAAGCACGGCGCGTCCTCGAATGCCGCCAGCCCGCGGGGTGGCGATCCGAGCGGCGCGCCTGGGCGAGGCGACGGCGCGTCGCGATCGCACCAGCGGCGCCGACGATGCCGCCGAGCGCAAACGTGCGGAGCCTGCCGGCGCGACCGTCGTCGTCCATGCGACGATCTTACGGTGAGGCTGACCACTCTCGGCGACCTGCTGCTCGACGTGGTCGTGCACCTCGACGGCCCCGCTCGTGATCGGAGACGACCGCGTCGCGACGACACACACCGGCGCGGGCGGGCAGGCCGCGAACGTCGCGGCCTGGGCGCAGACGCCTCGGTGCCGACGCTCGCGTCGTGTGCAAGCGCGGAGCGGATGCGGCGGGCGAGCTCGCCGCCCGCGAGTTCTCCGCTACGGCGCCAGAGATCGATGGGACCCGTGCGGGGGCCGCGGGGGCGTTGTCGTCTCCTTTGCCGCTGCCGGCGACCGCACGATGGCCTCGGATCGTGGCTCGGCGCCCGACCTTCGGCCCGATGAGCTCGACGACTCCTGGTTTGCCTGCGACGTGCTGCACCTCTCCGGCTACTCGCTGCTGCGAGAGCCGATCGCCACGGCAGCGACCCGCGCCGCGAAAATGGCTCGCCAGCCACGGCGCGCGCATCTCGGTCGACCTCTCGACCTGGACGCTCGTCGACGACGCGTTCCGCGCGCGGATTCGCAGCATCGCTCCCGACATCGTCTTCGCAAACGAACCCGAGAGCGACGCGCTCGGGGAGCTCGACGCGACGTGGGTCGTCAAGCGCGGCGCCGCAGGGCATCGTCGTCGACGGACCGCGTTACCCCGCGGTCGGCGTCGACGGCACTCGACGCGACCGGCGCCGGCGACGCGCTCGCGGCCGGGTTCCTGGTCGGCGGCCCCGAGCTTGGGCTTACCGCCGCGGCCAGGCGTTGTGCATAGCTCGTCGAAGCTCTGGGAACGATGCCGTGATCAGATCGCGGACGAGGTTCGCGAAGCGCTGAAGCCGGGCGCGGCATCGTCGCGCTCGAGACGACGCTGATCGCCCACGGCTTCCCGCCGGGCGAGGGCGATCGAGGTCGGCCTCGCCTCGGAGCGCGCGGTTCGCGACGGAGGAGGCATCCCGGCCACGATCGGCGTCCTCGACGGCGAGGTCGTCGTCGGCCTGACGACGGCGGAGCTCGAACGATTCGACGCCTCCGCCCGCAAGCTCGGCCCACGCGATCTCGCGGCCGCCACCGTCCAGGGCGTCGTCGGCGCAACGACCGTCGGCGGCACGCTCGCCGTCTGCTGGACGGCCGGCATCCGCTTCATGGCGACCGGCGGGCTCGGCGGCGTCCATCGCGGCTGGCCCGACCCTCCGGACGTCTCGGCCGACCTGAACGCGATCGCGGGCGCGCAGGCCCTGGTCGTCTCATCCGGAGTCAAGTCGCTGCTCGACGTGCCGGCGACATCCGAGCTCCTCGAGACGCTCGGCGTCCCCGTGCTCGGGCTGGCGCACGGACGAGCTACCGCTGTTCTATGCCGCGCGCGGCGGCCCGCCGGTCTCGGCGCGCGTCGAATCGGCCGACGAGGCAGCGCGGATCGCCGAGACGCATTGGGCACTTGCCGGCGGCGGACTGGTGCTCGCCCGACCACCGGACGAGAGCCTCGACGACGTCGAGCCGCTGATCGACCGGGCGCTCGCCGCAGCTGCCGAAGAGGCCGTGCACGGACAGGCGGTCACGCCGTTCGTCCTTGCGTACCTGCACCGGGAGAGCGGCGGCCGCACCCTCCACGCCAATCGCGAGCTGGTCGTCGGCAACGCCCGGCTCGCGGGCGAAGTCGCGTCGGCCTAGGCCTCCAGCCACTCGCCGTTCTCCTGGACGAGCTCGCCGTCCAGGTAGAGCTGCCCGCCGTTTCGGAGGTCTTTCACCATGTCCCAGTGGATCAGGCTCTGGTTCACGCCGCCCGTGCTGGCGTACGAACGGCCGAGAGCCAGATGGATCGTCCCGGAGATCTTCTCGTCGAAGAGAACGTTCTTCATGTGCCTGGTGATCCCGGGATTGCAGCCGACTCCGAGCTCGCCCAACACACGGGCGCCGGGGTCCGTGTCGAGGATGCCGACCAGGTAGTCCTCGCCCCTGTCGGCGCCGGCGTCGATCGACCCGGCCACCCTCGAACCGGAGCCACGCGCCTTCGACCTCGTGCCCGAAGTAGGTCGCCGGATACTCCGAGAACGTCACGAGCCCGGTGGTCGCATTCTCGACGGGTGAGACGAACACCTCGCCGCCCGGCATGTTGATGTGGCCGTCGTCGACCTCGCAGTGCCGGCCCTCGACGGAGAGCAGCAGATCCGTGCCGTCGGCGACGAGCCGAACCTCGGTCGCCGCGTCGATCCGGTCGGCGATGCGCCGCATCCGCTCGCCCTCGCGATCCCAGTCGAGCAGGCACGCGCCGTAGAGGAACTCCTCGAACTGCCGGAGCGTCATCCCCGCCTCCTGCGCCAGGGCGTCGGTGGGGAACTGGCAGACGACCCACGGGACCGACATCGCGAGCGTGCGGCCCCGCACGGTCGTGTTCGCGGCCTGTGCGAGCGCGACCCGCTCGGCCGGCAGATCGGCGGTGTCGCGGACGTTTTCGGGAGCCGAGATCGACATGAACGCGTCGGCGTTCTGCTGGATGAGCTCATTGAGCGGCGCCGGCTCGCGCAGCAGGTCATCGGACGCCTCGCGCATCCAGGCACCGCCGTTGCCGTCCCACGAGAGCTGGGTGATCGCCCAGGCACCACGCCGCGCGATCTGCCGCTGTACCTCCTCGATCAGCGGCCGGGCCAGCACGTGGGCGTTGATCGCCACCTGCCAGCGCGCCTGAACGCCCAGGCAGCGGTCGACCAGCAGCCCCGCGTACTCGGAGACCCGTGGGTCTGTCACGTGGGGCCGCTCGCGTGCACGCCCTGCGAGTTCTACCCTGCCGGACCGCTAGTTGACAACTGTTTGCGAGGTCGTGCCCGGAAAGCTCAGTCGAGCGCGCGCAGAAAGTCCTCGATCTCGAGCGCCGGCAGCGTCTCGATCCGGGTCGAGCCCCGCGCCCCGAGTGACACCGAGACCTTCGCGACCGTCGCGAGATCCGGCGCCTCGACGACGTTCACGAAGTCGAACTCGCCGAGGGTCGCCCACTGATGGAGCACCTTGCAGCCAAGCTCTTCGACGTCCTGGTTGACCTGCCGAAAGCGCTCCGGATTCGACTTGATGGTTTGCACGCCCTGTTGGGTCAGGGTCGACAACAGGATGAAGATGGGCATCAGCGCTCCTTTGGTTTGCTCTCGAGCCTCGCTTGGCGCGAGCCTACTCTGGCCGCCTGATCGCGGTAGAGCAATGCGCCGCCGAGAAAGAGGAGCGGGCTCAGAACGAGGTCGGCGACGAACACGGCCGCGCGCTGTCCCGTGTTGCTCTGGGAATGCAGGAGCTCGGTGAGCGTCACGTCGGCGATCCCGATCACGACCACCAGGGCGGCGAGCGATCCCAGGGCATGCACGAAGTCGGCCCGGCCGAGCTCTCGGCCTCTGGGCAATGCGTCGCGGAAGCCGAGATCCTCGACCATCGCAGCCGGTACCGCCATCCCGATGAACGCCAGCCACGCGAGGCCCGGCAGGATGTAGACGATGTTCAGGAAGGGGAAAGGCAGCCAGATCAGGACGGCCAGCCAGAACACCGTTGACGTGGGCCGCTTTCCGTAGAGCAGCGAGCAGGCCCGGACGAACGCGAGCGCGAAGAGCGGCGTGCAGAGCCACAGCACGATGGCCTGCACGAGGATGGCGTGGAACTGCCCGCGCGGGTCCTGATGGCTCCGGATGCGCGCCTGGTCGGCGATCGCAAGCGGCAGCCCGAGCGCCAGCGCCGGCCAGAACTTCTCCCCGTAGGCACGGATCGTCTCGGCGATCACCTGGCCGACGGTCCGCGTCTCCGGGGGCAGCGGAGGCGGCAGCTCAGGCATCGGATCCGGACACCAGTGCGGTGATCACGGCCGGGACGCGTTCGGCCAGAACGGCCAGCGCAGCGTCGATCCGCCAGCGCTTTCGGTCGGGTTCGCCGACGGCGTTCGACACCGCACGGATCTCCAGTGCCGGCACGCCCGCCATGCGCGGCGGCGCGGAGGACACCGAAGCCCTCCATCGCCTCGACCTCACAGACGCCGCCACCACCGACCCGGCCGGTGGTCGCAATCGGCAGGACGTGCGCGTCGGGCAGCAGCGCATGCACCATGGCGAGCAGCCCGGGATCGGGCCCGACCCGGTCGATGCGCGGGAACGTCGACGCAGCGTCGAGCACGTCGGCGTAGACCGCCTCCGACCCGAGGACGAGAGCCGGCGGCTCGAGCGTCTGCGCGCCCGCGATCCCGATGTGCAGGAGCGCCGTCGGTCTCGCGCCGGCAAGCGCCTCCGCGGTGGCGAGCGCCGACTCGACCGGGCCGATGCCGCAGACGAGCGTTTCGGCGCCGACGACGAACTCGAGCTCCCGGGCGGTCGCGGCGACGACGAGAATCACGGCGGCACCGTATCCGACCGAACCGAAAGGCGCTGGCACATGGGCTATCAGTGGATCGACGCGAGGAACCTGACGTTCACCGAGCGCGAGGCGAAGCCCGACGAGGCGGCCGGGCGGCTCGTCGCCGACCTCACCCCCATCGTCGGACTCGAGCACTCACGCGCCCGCCTCTGGCGCTACCCGGCTCACACCACCGGGCGCCGCCACCGGGATCACGCGCAGGAAGAGGTCTTCGTCGTCGTGTCGGGGACGCTGACGATGCTGCTCGGTGACGCGCCCGAGCGAGTCGACCTAGGCCCGGGCTCCGTCGTCGCGGTGCGCCCGATGACCCCGCTGCAGCTCCGCAACGAGTCGGACGAGGAGCTCGTCGTCTTCATCTACGGCTCGCCGCCGCTGGTCGAGGGCGCCGACATGCTGGACGACGTCGAGCTCCCGGGTGTCTGACAACGCGAAGCGGTGTCTGACACCTTCTCCGCCTAAAGCGCGTGCGGGTCGGGAAAGGTGTCAGACACCTACGGTGTCAGACACAGCCGCGGTGAAGACGAGGTCGCCGTTCTGCGCGTCGACGAGGATCGTGTCGCCCTCGCCGAAGTCGGCCTCCAGCAGCCTGAGCGCCAACGGGTTCTCGAGCAGCCTCTGGATCGCCCGCTTCAGCGGACGGGCCCCGTAGGTCGGGTCCCACCCCGCTTCGACGAGCGCGTCGACCGCGGCCTGTGTCAGCTCGAGCGAGAGCCCGCGCTCGGCCAGCCGCTCGCGCAGGCGTCCCAGCTGCAGCTCGACGATCTCGCCGAGCTGTTCGCGGCGTGATCGGCTTGAACTCGACGATCTCGTCGACCCGGTTCAGGAACTCGGGCCGGAAGTGGTCGCGGAGAGCCTCGGCGCTGCGGATGTTCGACGTCATGATCAGCACGGCGTTCCGGAAGTCGACCGTGCGGCCCTGGCCGTCGGTCAGCCGTCCATCGTCGAGCACCTGCAGGAGGACGTCGAAGACCTCGGCGTGCGCCTTCTCGATCTCGTCGAGCAGGATCACGCAGTACGGCCGGCGGCGGACTGCCTCGGTCAGCTGGCCACCCTCGTCGTAGCCGACGTAGCCGGGCGGCGCGCCGATCAGGCGGGCGACCGTGTGGCGCTCCTGGTACTCGCTCATGTCGATGCGCACCATGGCGCGCTCGTCGTCGAACATGAACTCGGCGAGCGCGCGGGCGAGCTCCGTCTTGCCGACGCCGGTCGGACCGAGGAAGACGAACGAGCCGATCGGGCGGCTTGGATCCTGCAAGCCGGTGCGGGCACGCCGCAGCGCGTTCGCGACAGCGGAGACCGCCTCCTCCTGGCCGATCACGCGCTGGTGCAGCCGCGCCTCCATGTGGATCAGCTTCGCGGTCTCGCCTTCGAGCAGCCGGTCGACGGGAATGCCCGTCCAACGGCCGACGGTCTGCGCGATGTCGTCCTCGTCGACCTCCTCCTTCACCATCGGATTCACGATCGCGTCGTCGCCCCCGCGCTCCTCGAGCTCCTTCTCGAGCGCCGGGATCTCGCCGTAGCGGATCTCGGCGACGCGCTGCAGGTTCCCCTCGCGCTCGGCGCGCTCGGCCTCCATCCGCAGCTCGTCGATCCGTCGGGTCGCGTCCTTGACGCGCTCGAGTGACTCCTTCTCGATCGCCCAGCGAGCAGCGAGCGCGTCGCGCTCCTCCTTCGCCTCGGCGAGCGCACGCTCGACCGGCTCGCGGATCTCGGACGACTCGTTCGTCATCGCGGCGAGCTCGATCTCGAGCTGCACGACGCGGCGGTTCGCCTCGTCGAGCTCGAGCGGGCTCGAGTCGATCTCGATCCGCAGCTTCGACGCCGCCTCGTCGACAAGGTCGATCGCCTTGTCCGGCAGGAAACGGTCGGCGATGTAGCGGTCGCTGAGCACGGCGGCAGCGACGAGCGCGCCGTCGCGGATGCGGACGCCGTGGTGCGCCTCGTAGCGCTCCTTTAGCCCCCGCAGGATCGCAATCGTGTCGGCGACCGACGGCTCGCCGACCATGACCGGAGCGAAGCGCCGCTCGAGCGCGGCGTCCTTCTCGATGTGCTTGCGGTACTCGTCGAGGGTCGTCGCGCCGACGCAGCGCAACTCGCCGCGCGCGAGCATCGGCTTCAGCAGATTCGCCGCGTCGACGGCACCCTCGGCCGCACCCGCGCCGACGATCGTGTGCAGCTCGTCGATGAAGAGGACGATCCGGCCCTCGCTTGCCTTGATCTCGGCCAGCACGCCCTTGAGGCGCTCTTCGAACTCGCCGCGGTACTTCGAGCCCGCGAGCAGCGAGCCGATGTCGAGCGACCAGACGCGACGATCCTTCAGCCCTTCGGGAACATCGCCGGCGACGACACGCTGGGCCAGGCCTTCGACGATCGCGGTCTTGCCGACGCCCGGCTCGCCGATGAGCACGGGGTTGTTCTTCGTGCGCCGCGAGAGGATCTGGATGACGCGGCGAATCTCTTCGTCGCGGCCGATCACCGGATCGAGCTTGCCCTCCTCGGCCGCCTCGGTCAGGTCGCGGCCGAACTTCTGCAGCGCTTCGTAGGTGCCCTCGGGATCCTGCGACGTGACGTGGCGCCCGCCGCGGACCGACTCGATCCACGCGAGGATGTCCTCGCGGGGAATCGGCTCGAGCGCCAGGAAGAGGTGCTCGCTCGAGACGTAGTCGTCGCTCAGCTTGCGCCGCTCGTCGTCGGCCTTGTCGAGCAGCCGCGAGAACGCGGGCGAGACTGCGGGCTGCTGCTGGCCGCCTTGGACGGCCGGCAGCGCGGCGAGCCGCCGCTCCGCCTCGGGGCGCAGACCCTGCCACGCGCCGAAGAGCTCCTGGTCGAGCAGCGCCGCCAGCAGGTGGTCGGGAACGATCTCCGGGTTGCCGCGACGGCGCGCAATCTCCTGCGCTGCCGCGACGGCCTCCTGGCTCTTGAGTGTCAGCTTGTTGAAGTCCATGCTCAGTTCCGCCTTGCGGGTGGTTGGGGTTGTGTGGGTCGATAGAGAACGAGATCGCGGCGGTACGAGCGGTGCACCTCGTCGAGCGCACGGCGCATCTCGGCCTCCATCCGGTCGAGCCGGCGCGCCATGCGCTGCAACTCGTCCTCGAGGTGCAGCACGCGCTCGACGCCGGCGAGGTTCAGTCCGAGCTCGCTCGTCAGGCGCTGGATCAGCCGCAGCCGCTCGACGTCGGCGTCCGAGTAGAGCCGCGTGTTTCCCGCCGTGCGCTGCGGCCGGACCAGACCCTTCTGCTCGTAGATGCGGAGGGTCTGCGGGTGCATGCCGACGAGCTCGGCGGCGACGGAGATCATGTAGCGGGGACGCGAGTCCATCACGCGCTCAGCCGCCTGTGTCGCACGACGAGGAACGCTGCGAGCGCCGCAACCACGACGAGGATGCCGAGCCAGCCGAAGATCCGCCCGGCGTCGACGATTCCGTCCCAGGCGAAGAGCCAGATGAAGATCTTGCCGAGACCGGCGATGGCGCCGAGCTTCGCCGCCGCGGCACCGCCGCCGAGGATCCCGCCGCCGACCGCACGCCGGCCGCGGTGCGCGGTGCGCTCCTCGGCGGTCTCCGGCTCGGGCGCCTCACGGGGGCCCTGGGCGAGCAGATCGTCGTGGCCGGCCATCAGGCGCTTCCCTTCTGGAGTTCCTCGAGCAGCTCGCGCTGCTTCTTCGAGACGCGCTTCGGCACCTCGATCTTGAGCCGGGCGAGAACGTCACCCTGGCCCGAGCCGTTCAGACGCGGTGCGCCGCGGCCCTTGATGCGCAGCAGCTTGCCGTCCTCGGAGCCGGCGGGGACCTTCAGCGACACGGGCCCGTCGGGCGTCGGCACTTCGACGTTGCCGCCGAGCGCCGCTGTGGGATACGAGATCGGCACCTGAACGACGAGGTCGTCGCCGCGGCGCTCGTAGATCTTCGACGGCTCGACGCGCGTGACGACGTACAGGTCGCCCGCGGGGGCGCCGCCGTGACCGGCTTCGCCCTTCCCACGCAGCTTGATCCGCGTGCCGTCCTTCACACCGGCCGGGATCTTGACGGTGAACTTCTTCGTCCGCCGCTCGCGGCCGGAGCCGTGGCACGTCGGGCACGGGGTCTCGACGATCGAGCCCATCCCGTGGCAGAGCGGGCACGGCTGCTGCAGCGCGAACAGTCCCTGCGACGTCGCAACCACACCGGAGCCCTGGCACTGCGGACACTGCTTGGGCTGAGTTCCGGGGGCCGCGCCGGTGCCGTGACAGGTGTGACACGCGAGCTCGAGCTGCACCGAAACGGTCGTCTGCAGCCCATGCAGGGCGTCCTCGAACGAGATCCGCACGTCGACCTCGACGTCGTTCCCACGCTGGCCGCGCTGCTCCCGCGCCCGCTCTCGGCCGCGGTTGCCGAACAGGCCGCCGAACATGCCGCCCAGATCGAGATCACCGAAGTCGAAGTTGACGTTGCCGGGCGCAAAGCCCGCCGCCGCCGCCGGCCCGCCCGGTCGTCGACCCCATCCGGTCGTAGCTCTTGCGCTTCTCCGGGTCGGAGAGGATGTCGTACGCGGCCTGAACCTCCTTGAACCGCGCCTCGGCCACCTCGTCGCCGGGGTTCCGGTCCGGGTGGACCTCGCGCACGAGCTTGCGATACGCCTTCTTGATCTCGGCCGCGGTTGCGTCCTTCTTCACGTCCAGCGCCTCGTAGAGGGTCTTAGCCATCTTCTCCTGCGCCTGCGGAGATCACGACGCGTGCCGGCCGCAGCACGCGGTCGCCCAGCCGGTAGCCCTTCTGGATGACCTGCAGGACGGTTCCCTCCGGCTCCGGCGACGGCTGCGACAGGAGGGCCTCTTGCGTGTGGGGGTCGAAGACACCCTCGACAGCGACCTCGACGAGGCCCTGCCTGGCGAGGGTGTCGGCGAGGGCGCGGTGGACCAGGCGGACGCCGTCCTCCAGCGTGGCCGCTTCGTGCTCGGCCGCCGCTTCGAGCGCCCGCTCGAGGTCGTCGAGCACGGGCACGAGGTCCTTCACGAGGCCTTCGGTCGCGCGCGCGATCAGATCGCTCCGATCGCGCGCCGCCCGCTTGCGGTAGTTGTCGAACTCGGCCTTCAGGCGCTGCAGCGCGTCGAGGTACTCGTCGCGCTGGCGCGTCGCCTGTGTCAGCTCATCGACCGGCTCCCCGACCTCGGCTACCGGCTCCACCTCAGGCTCGACTACCTCGCCTTCGAGGACATCGCCTTCGAGGATCTCGTCGAGGGGCTCGTCAGTCACTCGTCGACCACCTCGTACTCGGCGTCCTCGACGACCTCGTGGTCGTCCTCCTCGGTGTGCGGGGCACCCTCGCCCTGAGCACCCGACGCACCGGTGGTCGCCGACGCGTTCGCGTAGATCGCCTGTGCGGCTTCCGTCCACGCCTGCTGCAGCGCGTCGGTCTTGGCCTGCAGCTCGGCGACATCTGCCGTCTCGAGCACACCCCGGAGCTCCATGATCCGTCCTTCGACGGTGGAGGCGAGGCCGGGATCAAGCGAGTCGCGATGCTCCTGCAGCGACTTCTCGGTCTGGTAGGCCAGCGACTCGGCGTGGTTGCGCGTGTCCGCCAGCTCGCGCAGGCGGTGCGCCTCGTCGGCATGCGCTTCGGCCTCGTGGATCATGCGGTCGATCTCGTCCTGCTTCAGGCCGGAACCGCCCGTGATCTCGATCTTCTGCTCGTTGCCCGTGCCGAGATCCTTGGCGGACACGTTGATGATCCCGTTGGCGTCGATGTCGAATGCGACCTCGATCTGCGGGATGCCGCGCGGCGCCGGCGGGATGCCGACCAGGTCGAACTTGCCGAGCGTCTTGTTGTACAGCGCCATCTCGGACTCGCCCTGCAGCACGTGCACCTGCACGGACGGCTGGTTGTCGTCGGCGGTCGAGAAGACCTCCGACTTGCGGGTCGGGATGGTGGTGTTGCGTTCGATGAGCTTCGTCAGCACGCCGCCGCGCGTCTCGATGCCGAGACTCAGAGGAGTCACATCGAGGAGCAGCACGTCCTTCACCTCGCCCTTCAGCACGCCGCCCTGGATGGCGGCGCCGACGGCGACGACCTCATCCGGGTTGACACCCTTGTGCGGGTCCTTGCCGATCAGCTCCTTGACCTTGGCCTGAACCGCAGGCATGCGGGTCATGCCGCCGACGAGCACGACGTGCTCGATGTCGGAGGCCTTGAGACCGGCATCCTCGATCGCCTGCTTCGTCGGACCGACGGTCCGGTCGAGCAGGTCGTGCGCAAGCTCCTCGAGCTTCGCGCGGGTCAGCTGCAGGTCGAGGTGCTTCGGCCCGTCCTGCGTGGCCGTGATGAACGGCAGGTTGATCTGCGTGGTCATCGTCGACGACAGCTCGATCTTGGCCTTCTCGCCCGCCTCATACAGGCGCTGGAGCGCCATCGGGTCGATGCCGAGGTCGATGCCCTGGTCGCGCTTGAACTCCGCGACCATCCAGTCGACGATCGCCTTGTCGAAGTTGTCGCCACCGAGGTGGTTGTCGCCGTTGGTGGACTTGACCTCGAAGACGCCCTCGCCGAGCTCGAGCACCGACACGTCGAACGTGCCGCCGCCGAGGTCGAAGACCAGAATCGTCTGGTCGGCGCCTTCCTTGTCGAGCCCGTAGGCGAGTGCCGCCGCGGTCGGCTCGTTGATGATGCGCACCACGTTCAGGCCGGCGATGCGGCCTGCGTCCTTCGTCGCCTCGCGCTGTGCGTTGTTGAAGTACGCGGGCACGGTGATCACGGCGTCGACGACCGGCTCACCGAGGTACGCCTCGGCGTCGGTCTTCAGCTTCTGCAGGATCATCGCGCTGATCTCCGGCGGTGCATATTCCTTGCCACCCGCCTTCACGCGCACGTCGTCGTTGGGGCCGCGACTGACCTCGTACGGGACGATCTTCATCTCCTCCGAGACCTCGTCGAACTTCCGCCCCATGAACCGCTTGATCGAGAACACCGTGTTCTGCGGGTTCGTGACCTGCTGCCGGCGCGCGGGGGCGCCGACGAGCCGCTGGCCGTCCTTGGTGAAGCCGACGACCGACGGCGTCGTGCGCCCGCCCTCGGCGTTCGCGACCACGGTCGGCTCGCCGCCCTCCAGAACCGCCATGCACGAGTTCGTCGTGCCCAGGTCGATACCGATGGTTTTTGCCACTGGTTTCTTCTCCTTCGTCTACTACGACATTAGATGCATCAGAAAATCTAAGTCGAGTTGTAGCAGATTCCGACCCTCACCGGTAGACGCCGATCAGCACCCCTCCCGCGACGACGAGGAGAGCGCCGAACGCCAGGCGGGAGCCCACGTTCTCGCTGCTGCGGAAGATCAGCGCCGAGAGCGCGACGCCCCACAGCGACTCGGTGGCGACGAGCGGCGAGACGACGGTGACGCGCCCCCGCCAGAAGGCCTCGAAGAGGCAGACGTAGCTGAGGCCGAAGCACAGACCGGCCGGCGTCATGCGCAGCAGCACCTGGCGGGTGGGCACGCGCCGCATCCAGAGCATCGAGACGATCGTCCCCGCCAGGAGCGTGGCCGCCGCGGCACTCAGGGGATTCGCGTGGGCGTGGAGATCGCGAACGAGGTTGTCGCGAATCGCGAAGAGAACGGCGGTGCCGGCGGCAAACGCGTAGCCGACTGCCCGCAGATGGCCCGGCCGGTCGCGCTCGGCTCCGAGCAGCACCCCACCCCCGACGACCCCGAGCGCCCCCAGCGCGAGCGGCACCCCGAGTGGCTCGCCGAGGAACACCACCGCGATGGCCACGGCGACGAGTGGCGCGGCGCCGAGGGTGACCGACGTCCGCGACGCTCCCACCTCGCGCACCGCGCGCGTGAACAGGATCTGCGAGGTGCCAGGAGCGAGCAGCCCGGCCAGCAGGAACGGCCAGGTGCCATGCAGGTCGTGATGGATCCCGGCCGCGATGAGCGCGACGGCCAGGGCCGGGATCAGGGTCGCGAGCGTCGCGGTGCCCGCCTCGACGCCGCGGATGCCGACGCGAACGGCCACGGTCATCGTCCCGAACAGCGCCGCCGATGCCAACGCGAGCAGGACGGCAGTCACAGGGCCTCCTGCCTGCGCACCAGCCGGACGAGCGTGTCGGCGGCAGCCGGCTCGGCGAGCGCGATGCCGGCGAGGATGACCGCGCACCCCGTCCAGCCTGTCCACCCCAGCCGCTCGCCGATGAGCACCACGCCGAAGAGCGCTGCGAACGGCGCCTCGAGCGTGAAGGCCAGCGCCGCGCGGGCCGCGGTCGTGCGCGCCTGGATCCACGTCGCGACGAGGTAGCCGAGTGCTCCCGCGAAGACGCCGGTGACTCCGATCGCGTACCAGACCGTCCCGCCGTGTGGCACCCGCAACTGGCCGAGCGACAGCGCGACCGCCGTGAAACCGACGCACGAGACGGCCATCTGGATGCACGTCAGCGCCCGCGCGTCATAGCGGGGCGCGTACCGCTCCATCAGCGCGATCTGAAACGCCTGGGCGACAGCGGTGCCGAGCACGAGCGCGTTGCCGGCGAACGACCCGCCGGGCATCCCGTTCAGGAAGACGAGCCCGACCACGGCGAGCGCCATTCCTCCCCACGCCGCGGCCGGCACCGCCGTACGGAACAGGCCGAGCGCCAGCAGGGGTGCGAACACGACATACAGCCCCGTGATCAGCCCGGTGCTCGACACCGTCGTCAGATGCAGGCCTGCTGTCTGCAGGCCGTAGGCGGCCCCGAGCAAAAGGCCGCCGCCTACGCCCGCGATCCAGCCGGCCCGCGGCAGCGTCTGCAGCGGCCGCCACGCGAAGGGTGCGAGGACGGCTGTCGAGACCGCGAAGCGCACGGCGAGGAAGGCAAACACCGGATAGATCGCCACCGCTTTCTGGACGGGGACGAACGTGTAGCCCCAGATCGCCGTCACGGCGATGAGCAGAACCAGCGGCGTGGCGGCTTTCACGTCCGCGGGAGCCTACTGGCGAGGCTCTAACCTGTACCCATGGGCATCACGGACACGTTGGGGCGGCCGCTGCACGATCTGCGCATCTCGGTCACCGACCGCTGCAACTTCCGCTGCGTCTACTGCATGCCGAAGGAGGTCTTCGGCAGCGCCTACCGCTTCATGGATCGCAAGGAGCTGCTCAGCTTCGAGGAGATCGGGCGCGTCGCGGCGACGTTCGTGTCGCTCGGCGTCGAGAAGCTGCGCATCACGGGCGGCGAGCCGCTCGTGCGCCGCGACCTCGAGCGCCTGATCGAACTGCTCGCTCCCCTCGGCGCCGACCTGACCCTGACGACTAACGGGTCGCTGCTGCCCGCCAAGGCCGAGGCGCTCGCGAAGGCCGGGCTCCGCCGCATCACCGTGAGCCTCGACTCGCTCGACGACGCGACATTCCAGGCGCTGAACGACGTCGACTTCCCGGCCGGCCGGGTACTCGAAGGCATCGATGCGGCCGCGGCCGCCGGACTGCCGGTGAAGGTGAACTGTGTGGTCAAGCGCGGCGTCAACGACGGCGAGCTGCTGGCGCTCGCCGCGCACTTCCGGGGTACCGGCCACACGCTTCGCTTCATCGAGTACATGGACGTCGGCCACTCGAACGGCTGGCGCCTCGACGACGTCGTTCCGGCCGCCGAGATCGTCGGTGCGATCGGCGCCGCGTTCGACATCGAGCCGGTGGCGCCCGCCTATCCCGGCGAGGTCGCCCGCCGCTATCGCTACCTCGACGGATCGGGCGAGTTCGGCGTCATCTCATCCGTCACCCAGCCCTTCTGCGGCGCGTGCACGCGGGCCCGGCTGTCCGCCGAGGGCAAGCTCTACACCTGTCTGTTCGCGATCCGCGGCCACGATCTTCGCGCTCTGATCCGCGGCGGCGCGTCGGATGACGAGCTCGCCGCTGCGGTGCAAGCCGTGTGGGGGAACCGTTCCGACCGCTATTCGGAGCTCAGATCGGCCGCTACGACCGACCTGCCGAAGGTCGAGATGAGCTACATCGGCGGCTGAAGACCGCCCCAAAAACCCCTTCGGGGGGCGGAGGCCTCCGCCCACTTGTCTAGAATGACACGTTCATGACCACCGTCGTTGCAGTCGGGCGGCGATATTTGCCGCGGGGTTGGTCGGATCTGGGACGCCAATTGGCGATCTGGCTGGGGTTCGCCCTCGTCTACCAGATCGTCCGAGGTCTCGTCGACCGCAAACCCCCACAGACCGCGTTTGCGCACGGTCTCTCCGTCGTTCGCTTCGAGACGCACTTCACGCACCGGCTGTACGAGCTCACGCTCGAGCGGTTCGTCGATCAGCGGCACTTCCTCGAGACGGCGGTCTCGCTCACGTACTGGAACTCCGAGTTCACGGTCGTCGGCCTGGCGGTGCTCTGGATCTACCTCCGCCACCACGACCGAGTTCTACGGCTTCCGCAACTCGATCCTGCTCGCCAACGTGCTCGGCCTCTTCGGCTACTTCTTCTGGCCGACGGCGCCGCCGCGCATGCTCGGCCTCGGCTTCATCAACCAGCATCGCGACGGCCTCGTGCAGCTCCTCGCGAATCCGTACGCCGCGATGCCGAGCCTGCACGCCGCCGACGCGCTGATCGTGGGCGTCATGCTGTTCTCGACATGCAAGCACTGGTGGTCGAAGGCGATCTGGGCGATCTGGCCGGCCTGGGTCTGGTTCGCGGTGATGGCCACCGGCAACCACTTCTGGCTCGACTGCGCCGCCGGAACGCTCGTGGCGCTGCTCGCGATGGCGATCGTCTACCGCACGCCCGTCCGCGGTGCTCTCGCCGCTCGTCGGGCGTAACCGACCGCCTGTCGACGCGGTACCGGGTGCCCGCCCGCCACGTTGCTACCGTCAGCTGAGATGACCAGAGCGGCCGCGATCAAGCACGGCTACACGACCGGCGCCCGGACGCTCGCCACCCGCTCGGTGGGCGGCCTCGCCCGCACCCGGATCACCCCGAACGCCCTGACGGCGAGCGGCGTCCTGCTGTGTCTCGCCGCGTCGATCATCGTGCTCTTCGAGTCGCTCGAACGGGATCCTGTTCTACTGGCTCGCGCGCGACCGTGTTCGTCGTCGGCTCGCTGCTCGACATCCTCGACGGGGCGCTCGCCCGGGCGGGCGGCAAGACCGACCCCGTTCGGCGCGTTCATCGACTCGACGACCGACCGCGTCAGCGAGGGCTTCATGCTCACCGCGATCGCGTACATCCTCGCCCGCCAGCACCACCCGATCTTCGTCGCGGTCGTGATGGCGGCGGTCGCCGGCTCGATCCTCGTCTCCTACACCCGCGCCCGCGCCGAGGCCATCGGCCTCCGCGGAGACGTCGGCATCGGCTCCCGCGCCGAGCGCGTCGTCGTGATCACCGCCGGTCTCGTTCTCGCACCCTGGGGCGTGCTCGGCTGGGCCATCGCCCTCCTCGCCTGTACGGCCTGGATCACGGTCGTCCAGCGTGTCCTGCACGTCCGCAAGCAACTGATGGAGGCTAAGCAAACGTGAGTGAATCGAATGGAAACGCCGCCAACGGCACCCTCGCGGAGCGCGCCAGCAGGACAAGGTCCGCGTCGCGATCATCGGCGTCGGCAACTGCGCCAACTCGTTCCTGCAGGGCCTGCAGTACTACGCCGACGCGCCCGAGGATCAGTTCGTCCCCGGCCTGATGCACGTCAACCTCGGCGGGTACCACATCCACGACGTCGAGGTCGTCGCGGCGTTCGACGTCGTCAAGGGCAAGGTCGGCGTCGACCTCGCCGAGGCGATGTGGGCGCACCCGAACGACACGATCAAGTTCGCCGATGTCGCCGAAAACCGGCGTCACCGTCTCGCGCGGCATGACCCACGACGGCCTCGGCAAGTACATCTCGGAGGTCGTCGAGAAGGCGCCCGGCGAGACCGCCGACGTCGTCGGCATCCTGCGCGACCGCAAGGTCGACGTCGTCGTCAACTACCTGCCGGTCGGCTCCGAGGAGGCGACCAAGTGGTACGCCGAGCAGATCCTCGCGGCGGGCTGCGCGATGGTGAACTGCATGCCCGTCTTCATCGCGCGCGAGAACTACTGGGGCAAGCGCTTCGAGGAGGCCGGCGTGCCGATCATCGGCGACGACATCAAGTCGCAGGTCGGCGCCACGATCACGCACCGCGTGCTCACCTCGCTCTTCCGCGAGCGCGGCGTGCACCTCGACAAGACGATGCAGCTGAACGTCGGCGGCAACTCCGACTTCCTGAACATGCTCGAGCGCGCGCGGCTCGAGTCGAAGAAGATCTCGAAGACGAACGCGGTCACCTCGATGCTCGACTACGACCTCGGCGCGAAGAACGTGCACGTCGGCCCGTCCGACTACGTGCCGTGGCTGACCGACCGCAAGTGGGCCTACATCCGCATGGAGGGCACGACCTTCGGCGACGTGCCGCTGAACATCGAGCTGAAGCTCGAGGTGTGGGACTCGCCGAACTCGGCCGGCATCGTGATCGACGCCGTCCGGCTGACGAAGCTCGCGCTGAACAACGGCCTCGTCGGGCGCGCTCGTCGGCCCGAGCTCGTACCTGATGAAGTCGCCGCCGCAGCAGATCCAGGACGACGACGCCGCGCAGCTCGTCGAGGAGTTCATCGAGCGCAACCGCCGCTCGGTGCCCGCTCCCGCGCCGCTCGAGGTCTAGGACAGGTTTCGCGAGCCAGGTTCGGCGTCGCCCGGACCTGGCTCGCAGCGGCCTCCGAGTAACCTAGGGCGATGCGGATCTGCCTGGTGACGCCGTTCGCGTGGTCGCAGCCGCACGACGTGAACGAGCACGTGAGCGGTGTCGCGGTCGAGCTGCGCGGCTCGGCCACGAAGTGACGGTGATCGCGCCCTCGACGCGCGCCGCCGACCTGCTCGCGGGCCGGCGCGCGCTGCAGCGGGGCGAGAGCGCCGACGTGATCGCGGTCGGCCCTGCGGTGCCCGATCTCGCGGCGCTCGCAGATGGGCGTTCCGGTCGGCGTGCAGGCGAACCTGTCGCTGGCGCTCGCAGCAGGGCCGGTTCGACGTCGTGCACGGCTTCGAGCCGGGCCTGCCGTCGCTCTCGTACCTCGCGCTCCGCGACAGCGACGCGCTCGGCGTCGCGACGTTCGCCTCGCCGAACCGGCTCGGCTACCCGCCGGCACGCTCGCAGCGCGAGAAGCTGCTGGCGCGCCTCGACGCGCTGATCGCGCTCACCGAGCCGGCGCGCGACGCCGCCGAGCAGCGCTTCCCCGGCGACTACCGGCTGCTCTCGCCCGGCGTCGACACGACGCTCTTCGCGCCGGCGCCCAAGACGAACACGATCGTCGTCGAGCTGCGCCCGAACGAGCGCGTGATCGCGCGCGGCGTGATGGAGGAGCTGCACGACCTGCCGGGCTGGGAGGTCGTCCTGCTCCGGACACGAGCCGCTGATCGCCCGGCCCGACGATCCCGCGCGTCCTGGCGCGGCGCGTGTCATCTGCGCACCGCCCGCGACGGCGCCGCCCGCGCGGCCGCTGCTGAACTCGGCGGCCGATCTTCGTCCCCGGCGTCGACGGCCTCGCCGCGTGTCCGGCTCGAGGCGCCGGCGGCAGGCTGCGCGCTCGCCGAGCCGCCCGGGCGTCGCCGACGCAGCCCGAGCTCGCCGCAGCCGCTGCCGCGCGGCTGGCCGAGCACGACGACGCTTCGCGTCGCGGGAAGGCGCGAAAGCGCGCGCCGAGGCCGAGCCTCAGACGTTCGCCGCGGTCGCCGCGGAGCTCGCCGAGCTCTACTCCGGCCTCGCGGCCGCAGCCGGCCGCCGCGCGCGCGCCGAGCCGCTCGCCGACCGGCCCTGGATCGTCGCCGACCTGCACATGCACACCACCTGGTCGCACGACTGCGCGGTCGACGCCGGCGAGCTCGTCGACCACGCCGAGCGCCGAGGGCTCGGCGCGATCGCGGTCACCGACCACAACGTCTTCGGCGGTGCGCTCGAGGCCGCCGACTACGCCGCAGGGCCGCGACCTGATCGTGATCCCCGGCGAAGAGGTGAAGACCGACGAACAGGGCGAGGTGATCGGCCTCTTCCTCGACGCGAGATCCCGCGCGGGATGAGCTTCGCGCGACACCGTTCGCCGCGATCCGCGAGCAGGACGGCCTGGTCTATGTCCCGCACCCGTTCGACCGCCTGCACGCGATCCCCGACCCGCGGACGCTGCACCGGCACGTCGCCGACATCGACGTCCTCGAGGTCTACAACGCCCGCCTGCTCTTCGAGGGCTACAACGACGAGGCGCTGCGGTTCGCGCGGAAGTACAACCTGACGATGGGCGCCGGTTCCGACGCACACGTGCTCCAGGGCGTCGGCACGGGCGCCCTGCGGATGCGCGCGTTTCGCGATCCCGAGGAGTTCCTGATCTCGCTGAGAACGGCCGAAGTGCTGCGGCGGCCGAAGTCCCTGGCCTACCTGCAGTCACTCAAGTGGGTTGCCCAGGTCAAGGAGAAGGTCCGCTAGAGCCGAAAGGATCCGGAGCCCCGTGGCGACTGCCGTGACGACAGACGAGATCTATGAGCGCTATCTCCGGAAGGCGATCACCGAGATCAACCGCCTCTCGCAGGAGATCGGCCAGGCGGCTGACGGGGCGCCGATCGCGTTGCCGACCGGCCATCCGCTCGGCGACCATCTTCCTGCTCAAGTACGGCCCGCAGACGCAGGAGCTGCAGGAAGGCGTCGCCTTCCACGGCCGGGCCGGAAACGCGCTGATCAAGTCGCTGCAGCGCCTGAGCGTCGACCCGATGGAGGTCTACGGGACGAACTGCGTCAAGTTCTCGGGCGCGCGCTCGACCTGTCGGCCGCCTGGCTCCAGCGCGAGCTCCGGATCGTCCAGCCGCGAGCTCGTCGTCGTGATGGGCGACGACGCGCTCGAATTCCTGAACGGCATCGCCTTCCCGCTGTCGCAGCCCGTCGAGAACCGCCTCGGCGAGCTCCAGCGCTTCACACCGACGATCGAGGCGCTCGCCGTGCCCGACATCGACCTGTCGCTCGATGGACAGGCCGAGAAGACCGCCTACTGGAACGCATTCAAGGCGGTCGGGCCGTGGTGGGCAGCATTACCTCCGTACTGAGCGTCCTTGGACGCCGCCGCTCGCTCGCGGCAGCCGGGCTGGCGCTCGTCCTGCTCGTCTACTACGAGACCTCGACCGACCTCTGGCGTGCGGGCACATGGACCGACGTGGCGTGGATCGCGATCGTCGTCATCCCTGCCGTGCTGGCTCTCGTCTGGTTGATCCTCCCGCTGCGCGAGGAGCGGTGGATGGTCTGGGCCGGCCTCGGCCTGGCGGTGCTGGCGGCGGTGCTGACGGTCGCCCACGCGGACGTGTTCGCCAACTTCGCCCGGCTCGGAGCGGCGACGTTCATCGCCTTCTGGTTCCTAGGCTTCTTCGACACGTTGAGCTGGGTCGTCCTGGTCAGCTCGATCATCCCCTTCGTCGACGCCTACTCGGTCTGGCGCGGGCCGACGAAGTCGATCGTCGAGCACCACGCCCATGTCTTCACCGTTCTCTCGTTCGCCTTCCCGCTGCCCGGCGAGCACGAGGCGGCAAACCTCGGCATGCCCGACGTCTTCTTCTTCGCCCTGTTCCTCGCCGCGTCCGCGCGCTTCGGGCTCCGGCTCGGCTGGACGTGGCTGTGCCTCATCGCGGCGCTCGGCGGGACGGTCGCGCTGACGGTGTGGTTGAACCGGGGCCTGCCCGCGCTGCCCGCGATCTCGATCGGGTTCCTCGTCCCGAACGCCGACCTGATCTGGCGGCGCCTACGAGGGCAGCCCGGACCCGGTGACCGCCCGAACGTAGCGTTCCGCCGACCGGCGAACGACAGCTGAGCCGTCGCGGTCGATCACCCGGTCGAACCATGCGCCGTAGATCGAGTCGAACGGGAACGGCTCGAGCGCGGCGACGAGAACCTCGACCTGCGCCGCAGACAGCGGCACGAGGTTCGGGTACGACCACATGAAGCTGACATGGCTGCGGTCGGGGATCACCTGGACGATGTCGCCGCTCAGCAGAGCTCTCCGCTCTGCGACATGCAGAACCTGACCTCCCTCGTAGTGGCCGCCGCAGCGGATCAGCGTCAGGCCTTCGCCCAGCTCGTGCGTCTCGCCGTCCCAGAAGCGGATCGCCGGTTCGGGCCGCATGACCCACTTCCGCTCTGCCTCGTGGAGATAGATCGGGCACTCGAAGGTGTGCGCCCACTCGGTCATCGCCGAGTAGTAGTGCGGATGCGAGATCGCGATCGCCGCCAGCCCGCCGGCCTGCGTGATGCGCTCGACGATCGCGTCGTCCAGATACGGCGTGCAGTCCCACAGCACATTGCCGCCCGGACTCTCGACCAGCAGCGCGCGCTGGCCGATCGCGAAGGCAGGCGAGCAGCCGATGCCGAGCAGGCCATGGTCGTCGCGGACATCCGCGTCGTGCTCGGCGAGGAATGCCTCCCACTCGACCCAGCGCTGGCCCGTGTCGTGCGGCACGTACTGCCGCGGGTCGTCACAGATCGGGCAGGCAGCGGGCGGCGCAGCAGCGGGCGGGTACTGCGTCCCGCACGCGACACAGAGCCAGGTCGAGCTCACTTCTCGAGGACTCACTTCTCGAGCAGTGCCACGCATTCGACATGCGGCGTGTGCGGGAACATGTCGACGGGCCGGCACGCACGAGCCGGTAGCCGTAGTCGTCGCTGAGCCGCTTCAGATCCCCGGCGAGGGTCGTCGGGTTGCACGAGACGTAGACGATGCGCGGTGCTCCGATCTCGCCGAGACGGCGAAGCGCCTTGCCCGCGAGGCCCGCCCGCGGCGGGTCGACGATCACCACGTCCGGCTCACCGGCGCGTTCGCGCAGGTCGCGCAGAACCTCGCCGACGTTGCCGGCGAAGAAGGCGACGTTGCCGATCGAATTCAGCTCGGCGTTCTCGATGGCGCAGGCGATCGACTCCTCGCTGATGTCGATCCCCCACACCGTCAGCGCGGCGCCCGCGACCGACAGTCCGATCGTGCCGATGCCGCAGTACAGGTCGTAGACCGTCTGGGTCTTGTCGGTGGTCGCGAACTCGCGAGCGATCGAGTACAGCTGCTCGGCCATTCCGGTGTTCGTCTGCAGGAACGCGTTCGGGCGGACGCGGAAGCGCAGGCCACCGATCTCCTCCTCGATCGCGTCCTCGCCCCAGAGCAGCTCGGTCGGCAGGTTCGTCACCTCGGCCAGCTCCCGGATTGACCGCCCAGTGAATCGAGCGCACCTGCGGCAGCTCGGTCAGCACTTCGATCAGGCGTTCGCGGTCGAAGCGCTCGCCGGCCGCTGTGACGAGCTGCACCAGCGCCTGGCCGGTGTTCCGGCCCTCGCGCACGACGAGATGCCGGAGGTAGCCCTCCTGCGTCGCCTGGTCGAATGCGATGAGCCGCTCCTCGCGCGCCCAGGCGCGCATGCGATCGCGGATCGCGTTGCCGAGGTCGGTCGTGAGCCAGCAGCGGTCGATCTCGAGCACCTCGTCCCACCGCCCCGCCCGATGGAAGCCCAGCGCCGGGCCGTTCTCGGTCTGCGTGAACGAGTACTCGAGCTTGTTGCGGTAGCCGAACTGCTCGATGGCCGGAACGATCTCCTCGAGCGGCGCGTCGGCGAGCCCGGCGAGGCGCTGCAGCGAGTCGCCCACCCACTGCTGCTTGGCGGCGAGCTGCGATGTGTAGGCGAGATCCTGGAAGCGGCAGCCTCCGCAGGTCGGGAAGTGCGCGCACGGCGCGACGACGCGCTCGGGGCCCGGAGTCAGGACGTCGGTGACGATCGCCTCGGCGTGGCGGCGCTGCACCTTGGTGACGCGCGCGCGAACCGTGTCGCCGGGCAGGCCGCCGCGGGCGAACACGACGAAGCCATCGAGGCGCCCGACGCCGTTCCCGCCGAAGGCGAGCGAGTCGATCGTGAGCTCGAGCTCCTGGTCTCGCTGAACGGGCGCCGCCACGCCTGGAAGGTAGCGGAGGCGTTACTGGAGCACTGTCACGTACACGGAGCGCGTGCGCGGCCCGTCGAGCTCGCAGAAGAAGATGCCCTGCCAGGTGCCGAGCGCCGGCTCGCCGTCGCGCAGAGGGATGACCACCTGCGGCCCCATCAACGCGGCGCGGATGTGCGAAGGGGCGTTCTCCTCGCCCTCTTCGATGTGCTGCCAGCTCCAGTCCTCCGGGGCGATCCGCACCAGCGCGGCCTCGAAGTCGCGGGCCACGGCCGGGTCGGCGTGCTCGTTGATCGTCAGGCCGGCGGTCGTGTGCGGCACGTAGACGAGCACCGCTGCGCCCGTCGCGCCCGCCGACGGCGTCGCGCACCTGGCTCGTGATGTCGAGCAGCTGCGTGCGCCGCTCGGTCTTGATCGTCAGCTCGTGCACGACGCCGTATCCTAGGTGCCGATGACCGACGAGCTTGCGACCAGCCGCGAACTGGATGCGTTCCGCACCGAGGCCGACCGCTTCATCGCGGAGCTCGACGAAGAGGCTACCTCCACTACGCGGGCCACAAGGAGACGCTTCGAGGTCGAGCCGATCTACGCGCGCCACGAGGAGCTGTCACGGCTCGAGACGGTGCAGCGGCTGCGGGAGGCGCCGGTGCAGCTGCGCCGCTTCGCATGCGAGAGCTACCTCGGGAACCTGACGCGGCGCCATCAGGAGCGCATCGCGACGGTCGAGGCGTCGCTCGAGGCGACGGTCGACGGCCGGACGCATCCCCTTCCGGATGCTGCGCGTCGAGCTCTCGAACGAGCCCGACCGCGACCGCCGCGAGCGGATCGAGCGCGAGCGGCTGCGGCTGCTCGACGAGCATTTGAACCCGGTCTACCTCGAGGCCGCGCAGATCGACCGCGCAGCGATCGGGCAGCTCGGCGCGCCGAACGCGTACGAGCTCTACCAGGGCTTCGGCTACCGCCTCGACGAGCTCGCCGACGAGTGCCGGGAGCTGCTCGACGAGACCGAGCGGCTGTGGGAGCGCGAGGCCGACCGCCTCTTCCGCGAGCGCCTCGGGATCCGCGCTCGACGAGGCGCGCCCTGGGACGTGGCGCGGCTCCTCCGCGCGCCGGAGCTCGATCAGCTGTTCCCGGCGGATCAGATGGTGCCCGCGCTCGACGCGACGCTCACCGGCCTCGGCATCGACCTGCGCTCGCAGGCGAATGTCGAGCTCGACCTCGAGCGCCGCCCGAACAAGAGCGCCGAGGCCGTTCTGCGCGCCGATCGAGGTTCCGGGCCGCGTGATGCTCGTGATCCAGCCGATCGGCGGCATGGACGACTGGGAGGCGCTGTTCCACGAGGCCGGCCATGCCGAGCACTTCGCGCACACCTCCGCCGACGCTGCCATTCGAGGCGCGGCGGCTGGGCGACCCGGCCGGTCTCGAAGGCTGGGCGGCCCTGCTCGAGCGCCTGGTCACGGAGCCTGCCTGGCTGAACCGTCGCCTCGACGTGCCGCGGCCCGCGGACCTGGCCCACGAGGGCGCCACCACCGACCTCTTCTTCAGCCGCCGCTACGCGGCGAAGCTCCTGTACGAGATCGAGTTCTTCCAGGCGGACGACCCCGCCACGATGAAGCAGCGCTACTTCGAGCTTCTCAGCGACGCGCTGAAGCTGCCGGTGAACGCCGAGAGCTACCTCGACGACATCGACGGCGGCTTCTACGTCACCGGCTACCTCCGCTCCTGGGCGTTCGAGGCCCAGATCCGCGACTTCCTGCGCAGCGAGTTCGGCAGCGAATGGTTCACGCGCCGCGAGGCAGGCGACCTGCTGCGCGAGCTGTGGTCGCTCGGCCAAGGCCCGTCGGCCGACGAGCTGATCCGCGACGTGACCGGCTCGCGGCTCGAGATGGCCTCGGTCGCCGCGCGGATCCGCGAAGGCCTGCCGGGCCTAGCAACCGGGGCGCGGCGTGTCTGCCGCTGTTCGACAACGTCCCAACGCGGCGCTTCCCGGTCGTCACGGTCTCCCTGATCGCGGCGAACTTCGCGGTCTGGCTCTGGGAGCTCGGAGCGCGCGACCAGCGGATCGCCCAGTACGCCTTCTATCCCTGCGCCGTGCACGGACCGTGCACGAGCGAGGCGGCGGGCCACGTCCAGTGGCCCGAGGGCGTGCTGACGGGCATGTTCATGCACGCGAGCTGGGTGCACATCCTCGTCAACATGCTGTTCCTCTGGATCTTCGGCAACAACGTCGAGGACGCCCTCGGCCGCGTGCGCTACCTGTTCTTCTACCTGGCCGCAGGCTTCGTAGCCGCCCTCACCCAGGCGGCCGTGACGATCCTCGTCTCAGGAGCCGGCGCAGCGAGCATCCCGACGATCGGGGCCAGCGGCGCGATCGCGGGCGTCCTCGGGGCCTACATCGTGATCCTGCCCCGCGCGCTGGTCGTGACGCTGCTCTTCGGGTTCCTGCCGATCCCGATTCCGGCCATCATCGTGCTCGGCTTCTGGTTCGTCTACCAGCTGTTCGACGGTGGAACGTCGCTCACCCAGCCGCAAGCAGGCGGCGGTGTTGCGTTCTTCGCCCACGTCGGCGGCTTCGTCTTCGGATTACTCACGGTCAAGCTTCTGCAGGTGCAAGCCCCGCTCAAACCGGGCCGGCGCCGGTAGCGATTCAGCGGCTTTTTGGTGACTTTTCGGAGTCGGAGTTTCCCGAAATCGATTGGCGGGAATGTACGAGGGCGTAGCCGCGTTTTCTGGGATATGCCAACGCTGATCGAGATAAAAAGGGAGATCGACCGGCTCTCCATTCGCCGGTCGGAGGTCATGCGCGAGCTGTCCCGCGGCCACGATGCGCGGTTGGCAGCAGAGCATCAGGACCTCGAAGAGCGCATTGCCGATTTGTGGGACCAGCGGCGCCAGGCGCGCGCACACGTTCGCTTCGGCGACCGTGACGCGATCATCCAGCGCGCACGCCAGGACGAGCGGCTCAGCCGCGCGGCCTAGCGGAGAACCGGCGACGCGGGCGGGGCGTTCACGCGGGCTTGGGGGCCGCGGGAACGCCCATGCCGTCTGAGCCGGCGGTACACTCCGCGCCCTCGGGGCGTTAGCTCAGCTGGGAGAGCGTCGGCTTTGCAAGCCGAAGGTCACCGGTTCGATCCCGGTACGCTCCACTCTCACTCGAAAGGCCAGGAGGCGGCAAGCGCAGGGCGGCCTTTCCGTGGTCAGCCCTGGCTCTTTGCAGCAGGGTGACCACCAGCTCTTACTGGCGGCCACCCTGGTACTGCCGACGGCGGAAAGCGTGGCTCAGCGGGACATGTAGGGGTCGATGTAGACCCCTGCGACAAGCCAATCGGAGAGCGGGCCGCTCGCCGTCAGCGTGATCTGGACGTTCCCTTTGAGGCCGGATGGAGCGAACGAGAAGACCGGGCTGGACTGTGGGCCGGAGTCGCCCGAGAGAGTGCCGATCGTGTCGTCGTGGAAGCCCGCGGCATCCGTGTACTGCGCCGAGACGGTGAGCGTGGCCGCGGGGTCGCCGGCGTTCTGGGCGACGATCCTGACCTGCGGCTCGAGGAAGGCGACGCAGGAAGCCCTGAAGACCATGTTGGTGCTCGACGCCCTGACCGAGTGCATCTGGACGTAGCCGGCGGCATCGCCGAGGGGCGCGAACAGGGCTGTCGCACCGCACGGGAATCCTGTGCCGGCCGAAGCCGGCCCCGCGAGCAGCCCGATCGACAGGGACGCGAGCGCCGTACCGAGGAAAAGAAGAGTCTTGGGCCGCATCTGGTGAATTCGTTCCCTTCGCCTGCTAGAGGTTTGCGCGCCGGAGTAGCCGGCGCCGTCCCATAAAGCGCGAACGAGATCGGGCCTTCGTCCCCCTTCGGGGTAGCCGAGCCAAAGATCACTCGATCGAGGCGAAGGCCTGGTTCAGGCGAAAGGGTGTGAAAACCGGCTTCAAGTTCGGGCCGGAGACGGCCGATCAGTCGTGGATAGTGTCGACACCGTCCGCCTACCTCGATCCTGCGCAGCAGGCGTTGATCGAGGCATCCCGCGAGCGGGCTCGGGAGGGGTCGCGTCGTCGAGATCGGGTCTCGTTGACGCATGCCGTGAGCGCTGTCGCCTACGTGGCAGCGGCCGGCGTCTTTGCGGCCGTGGTGCCCACACACCGGACCGTCTCGCTGGCGGCGCTCGCAGTGCTGGTCGTCGGCTATGCGATCGCGACCCGGATCCAGTTCGAGGTCGGAAGCGGTGTCGTGATCCCAACGGAGCTGGCGTTTGCGCCGATGCTCTTCATCCTCCCCGCCCGCGACGTGCCGTTGGCGATCGTGGCCGGGATCGTGCTGAGCCAGATCCCTGAGATCGTGCGTGGAACGGCCACGATCGGCGCGGCTGCGACCGCGATCGGAAGCAGCTGGTTTGCGCTTGGCCCGGCGGCTGTCGTCGTGGCCTTCCACGAACCCGCGGCGACGTCAGGGCGCTGGCCGCTGCTCATCCTGCTCGTCGCTGTCCAGACAGGGTCGGACTTCGTGAGCACGGCAGTGCGCGAGTGGTTTGCGCTCCGCGTACGGCCGGCCCAGCTGCTCAGCGCGATGGCATTCGTGGTCGGGGTCGACGGTGTTCTCGCGCCCGTCGGCTTCGTCGGCGCGATCACCGGGACATGGATCACCTTGCTGATGCCCCTCCTCTTGCTCGTGCTCATCGCCCGCTTCGCGCGTGAACGCCGAACAGCGATCAATAGCGCGCTCGAGCTGAGCCACGCCTACCGAGGTACGGCGTTCCTGCTCGGCGACGTCGTCGAGGCTGACGACGCCGCCACCGGCTCCCACAGCCGCGATGTCGTCGAGCTGACCCTCGCCGTCAGCGACCGGCTCGGACTCGACGCCCGCCAGCGTCAGACGGCCGAGCTCACCGCGCTCCTGCACGACGTCGGGAAGCTGCGCATCCCGAACGAGCTCATCCGCAAACCAGGCCCACTCACCGCGGACGAGCGAAGGGTCATCGAGACACACACCCTCGAAGGGGAGCAGCTGCTGCGGAAGGTCGGGGGCTACCTCGGGGAGGTCGGCCGTCTTGTTCGCTCGTGCCACGAAAGGTGGGATGGCAGCGGCTATCCGGACGGTCTCGCGGGAGAGCAGATCCCGCTCGTCGCGCGCATCGTCTGCTGCTGCGATGCATTCAACGCGATGACCACCGATCGCAGCTACCGGAAGGCACGAACGCTGGAAGACGCTCGAGCGGAAACTCGGAACTGCTCGGGGACCCATTTTGACCCGGTCGTCGTCGACGCTTTGATCGCGGTGCTGGACGACCAGCGCTGAACGAGGAGACTGGAGAGGCTCGGCCCCCGACCCGCCTCGCACCTAGCCCGCGAGCAGCTTCTCGATCGTGTCGTTCAACTGCACGTCGACCTCCTGCCGCGACGGATCCGCGTCGAACCACGCGATGATCTCGCGCGCACCCAAGTGGAACGGCGTGCGGGGACTGAAGTCGGGAACGAGTCGCCTCAGCTTCGCGTTGTCGAAGACCAGGCAGTGCGCCTGGTCGCCGAGCAGTGCGTCACCCCACTTGCGATCGGCTCGAGCGATCACCTCGGACGGAATGTGGACGAGCTGGAGATCCCGAACGCCTGCTGCCGCGGCGATGACCTCGAAGATCTGGTCCCACGGAAGGGCCTCGTCCGAGGTGATGTGGAACGCATCGCCGAAGGTCTGCTGATTCCCAAGCAACCCGACGAAGCCAACAGCGAAGTCGCGACTGTGGGTGAGCGTCCAGAGGGACGTGCCATCGCCGTGCACCAGAACGGGCTGACCGCGCCGCATTCGGTCGATCTGCGTCCAGCCGCCGATCAGCGGGGGCGTGCGCTGGTCGTAGGTGTGTGACGGACGCACGATCGTGACCGGATAGTTCTCCTCGCGATAGGCGGCCACGAGCGCATCCTCCGCTGCGATCTTGTCGCGCGAGTACTGCCAGACCGGGTTGCGCAGCGGTGTGGACTCGAGGATCGGGAGTCTGGCGGGCGGCGTTTGGTAGGCGGACGCGGAGCTGATGAAGACGTACTGGCCTATGCGGCCGCGGAAGAGATCGAGGCGCGACCGGACCTCGTCCGGGGTGTACGCACGAAAGTCGGCAACAACATCGAACTCTCGCCCGGAGACAGCCTCACGGAGTTGCGCGCTGTTGCGCGCGTCGGCGACCAGCGCCTCCACGCCTGAGGGCAACTCCCGGCCGGTGCTGACCCCTCGGTTGACGACCGAGACGGCGAAACCGCGTTCGACGGCGAGCGAGACGCAGGCCGCGCTGATGGTCCCGGTGCCGCCGATGAAAAGCGCGCTGGTGCTCAGGATGAACCTCCTGGCGCCTTGCGTGTCGACTCGACCCTAGGGCCGCCGTACCTTCGGCAGCCTCGACGAGCGCTTGAAATGGCGGGGCGCCCGTCGAACGGGCGCCCCGCAACAGACGTCAATTCGGGCTGATCGGCGTCACGCCGGCCCCGAAGAGGTTGTATGCGATGGTGTTCGACGAAGCCGGCACATTCAACGTCCAGATGCCGACCGCGACGTTCGTGATGAGGTTGCCTCGAACGACCGTGCCGGTGATCGGTGGGATCGCCGGGCCTGGGAACGGCAGACCGGCGGCGATCAGGATGCCCGTCGTCTGCGGGTCCTGAGCGGCCGCGAAGTCGGTGTCTCCGTCCAGGTTGTCGTTGCTCAGGCGGTTGAATTCGAGCACATTGCCATTCAGGTCGGCGCCGGCGAAGTGGTCGTGGATGACGATCCCCGCGAGGCCGTTACCGGACGCCTCGTTGAAACGGATCACGTTGTCCCAGGCGCCACCAACAGGTCCGGCAGCGGCCATCAAAATGCCGCCTCCCTGACCCGCGACCCCGTTGCGGTCGGCGATGTTGCCCTCGATGAGGTTGCTGAAGACGCCTGCGGGCGTATGACTCGCCAGCGTGATTCCACAGTCGTCGTTGTTGTCCGTGGACACGTTGTTCAGCACCAGATTGTGAGCCGCGGGGCCAAACTCATCGGTCAGGAGGATGCCCCCGGCGTTGCCCGTGATCACGTTGTTGCGCACCACGGAACCTGTCGTTGAGACGAGGTGCAGCGCTTCGCCGCAGTCACCCGGTGCGAATGGCGTGCTGAAGCATTCGCCGAATCCGGCCCCGACCGTACCGGAGAAGCCCGTGTCGTTGTGGGTCAGAACGTTGTTCTGGATCGTGACGCCGCTGAGCGGGGCGCCGTTCGACGCCGGATTGCCACCGGCATCGACGGGTGAGCTCCCGACGAGGATCCCTTCGAGGTTCGAATTCTCGACCGTGAAGCCCTGCACTCGGGTGTTCGACGCCAGGATCTGCAGGCCCGCCGTGTTCGGGGCGGTCGACCCGTCGATGACCGCGCGCTGCCCGATCAGCGTCAGGCTCTTCGTCACGACAAGACCGCCGCTGTAGGTGCCCGGCAAGGCGAAAACCACACCGCCACTCGGCGCCGTGGCAAGCGCGGTCGGCAGGTTGCACGGATTCCGCACGGAGCAAGAGCTCCCCGTACCCGCGGGCGCGGCAAACAACGCGCCCGGGCCGTTGCCGGCCAGCGCTCCCGTGGCGGCCACCGCAACCACAACCGCGGCGACTGCGGATGTGGCCGAGGCCCGAACCAACTTCAATCTGGTCATCTTCTCTCCCCTGTTGAAAAACGGCACGTCGCGCCCCCGGCGGGATCGTCCCTGCGCGCACCGGCGCTGTCAAACGAGAGCGGAGGCGGCGGCTCTCGGTGGTCGTTCACCGGCGCGACGCGGTTCGCTGTGCGGTCACGAGGACGGCTGCGAGCGAGAACTTGAGCGTCCCGCCGTACCGCTCGACGATCAGCCGGTCGTCTGCCTCGAACGCCGCTCGGCGCGATGGGTCGATCTGGAGGTAGAGCGAGGTCGTCCGGAACTGCGCGATCGCCTCATCGGCCGTCTGCTCGACCGTGGCCACGACCTTCTCCAGCTGGACGTCCTCGAAAAGCGCTGCTGCATCAGCCCGCGCCAGGTTGTGCCTGCCGCCGGACTGGAGCCAGCTCCAGACCTCTGAGACATTGCCGGCTCTCTCGTCGGCACCTCTCAGGATCGTCTCGAGGTCACGCACCGGAGGCAGCACCGCCGCAGCCTCGGGCGCGTATCTCTCGAGCAGCGAGCGGAACTCCCGGTCGAGCTCCACTTCGTGGAAGTACGAAACGCCCATGTGAGTAAGGAGAGCGAGTAGGCCCTCGGGTCTCAAGTGGGCTGCCACCTTCGACCAGCCGACGTCCGGATCGACCCAGTGGAACGAGGTCGCGGCGAAGACCGCGTCGAACGACTCGAGCGGCAGCGCCACCTCCTCGAATTTCCCGATGTGAAACCTGACCTGATCGGACTCGCCCACTCGCCGCCGTGCGATGTCGACCATGTTCGGACCGGGATCGACCGCGTCGATGACCAGACCGCGGTCGGCCAGCAACTCCGTCAGCTTTCCGGTGCCGCAGCCGATCTCCAGGACGCGCGATCCGGCAACCAGGCCACCACGCTCCAGCGCTGCCGTGACGAGCTCCGCCGGGTAACTCGGACGCACGTCGTCGTACGCCTCGGCGATGCCGTCGAAGACCTGGCCGTGACGGCGAAACGACTGATCGTGCCCCACGACCGAACGATAGGCGCAGAGCGACGGGTGGCTAAACAATCCACGCCGCTGGTGCATCGTGTAGATGTGGCCGAGAAGCGGGGAGCGTCGGAAGCTGAGCTTGCAGAGGTTTACCGCCGTCGTTACCACAGCTTCCTGCGGCTCGGCTACGCGCTGCTACGAGATCCGGAACAGGCGCGCGACGCGGTTCAGGACACCTTCGCCACCGCGCTCCGCGAAAGAACATCCTTCCGGGGCGACGGCAGTCTCGACGGGTGGCTCTGGCGCACGATGCTGAACGTCTGCCGCCAGGAGCAGCGGCGCCTCAACCACTACGCGAGCTCCGAACCGCCCGAGGCCTCAGGCAATGGCCAGCCGGCCACGTGGCCGGAGCTCCGCGCGGCGATTGCGGCCCTGCCCGAGCAGGAACGTCACGCCATCTTTCTCCGCTACTACGCCGGACTCACGCAGGACGAGTCTGCCGAAGTGCTCGGTATCGCTCCGGGCACTGTTGCCGCCACTCTCAATCACGCGCGCGCGAAGCTGCGCACCGCACTCGCGACCGAGGTGACCCGATGACCGATCTGCTCGACACCGCTCTGAACGAGCTCGTTCCGGCCTTCGCCGCCGAGCAGCCCGACTGGCCGGATGTCCTCGCACGGTTCGACAAGCAGAAGGGGCCGGCATTTCGTGCCTGGCGGCGGCATCCGCGACGCGCGGTCGCCCTCGCGTTCGCGCTTGTCCTGGTCGCGCTCCTGGCCACGCCTGCGTTCGGCGTTCAGGGATACCTCCTGCAGCTGATCGGCCGCAAGAACGTCTCGTTCATCAAGAGCCCACCCGCGTCGAACGTCGTCAAGAAGTTCTTCTTCGACCTGCCGATCGGCGCCCCGGGAGGGTTTGGGCTGGCCGTGGAAGCCGGACACGCACGCGAGGTGGCAACGTTCTCGATCGCCGGTCATCCGCGCAAGCTCTGGGTCGTACCGACGAAGCAGGGCGGCTACTGCTTCATGTTCGAGCTCGACTTCGGTAGCTGCCGTGAGGCGTCGAGCACGACGAGCGTGCCGCTCGGCCTCAGCTGGAACGGCGGGCCGCCTAGCCGTGGCGTCAACCAGTCGATCGTCACCCGGGTCGGCGGCGACATCACACCGCCCAACACCGCCCGAATCACGGCCCACTACGCCGACGGCACCAGCACCGACATCCCCTTCGTCTGGGTCTCCCGCCCGATCGCCGCCGGCTTCTTCACGTACGACATCCCGACCTCCCACTGGAATGCGCGACACCGCCTGCTCGCCATCACCCTGTCGACGAAGGACGGCAAGGAGCTCGCGCGGCAGACGTTCCCGTACCGCGCCCACCCCACCGGGGTCCGCCGGCCGGTCGCGCCCGGCGCGTCCGGGCCGCGGGTCCTCCCCACCTCGCCCTTCGTTCTGCCGACCGAACCCGCCCAGACCGGCGCGGCCGACGGCTACCGCGTCGTGGTCGGCCACAACGGCTCTGTCCAGTTCACCAGGGTGGGCCAGACACCGATCCTGGCCGAGCTGGCCGGGCGAAGCGTGATCTACGACTGCTTCCGCCTGACGCGAGAGTTCGGCATCTTCTCCGTCCGCCAGCTCGGCGTCGACGGAGCCCTGGCGCCGAGGGTCGGACTGACCCTGAACGGTGTCGGCACCCCTGTGGACGGGTGCGACGTCGAGTCCCCCATCGGCCACACCTGGCCCGACCGGCTCGACAATCACGCCGCAGCCGAGATCCCGTTGACCGCAGCAGGACGGGCGTACTTCGCCGACCGGGCCACCGCGCGCGATCTCGCCTTGTTCGTCCGCTCCCGCAAGGTGCAGACCCTGCGCAAGGAACCCGCGGCGCAGGCCAAAGCGGCGATCGAGTCCAGCTACGGCCGCCCGCTCGCCAAGAGCCGGCTGCGCATCGCCGTCATCGGCCCGACAACGCTCCAGTTCACCGAGCGAAGCCCCACGGGCAAGGAGTTTCAGGTCACCGTCCAGAACGGCCGGATCAAGAGCCAGAACCTGAAACCGTACGACATCGCCTTCTAGTCAAGCGCCTTCTAGCCAACCGCCCAGGCCGGGCAAAGCGGGCCGATAAGCTTGCGGGACGTGACCGGGATCGTGGAAGCGGCGAGTGAGACCGACCGGACAACGAGCCCGGGCGTAGGCGTTTCGAACCCCGGACGGGACGTCCAGCGGGTCGGGACGGCCAACTTCCTCGGCGAGGACGTCCGGAAGATCCACGATCCGGTCTGGGCCGTGCTCGGCACCCTCGGTGACAGTCAGTGCTATCTCGGTGTCCGGGCCAAGGTCGCAGCTGTTCAGGAAGCGCTCTCCCAGCGCGTCGCGAGCGCCGATCTGGCAGTGCGCCTGATCGCGCCCGCTTTCACGCTGGGCGTGTCGGACGGCCAGCTCAACGGCCTGCCGGGTATGCGCTTCTCGCTGATCGGACGCGAGCTGGTGCATGACGCCACAGCCGTTCATCTGGCCGCGAACAGCGTGGCCGGCTTCATCGCGGTCGTCGCCTGCGACAAGCCGCCGGTCGGCACCGTCGCCGCTCTCCTCGAGCACAACGCGCCCTCGGTCATCCTCTCCGACGGCTCGATCAGGCCCGGGCATGACCCGGTGACCGGTGAGCCGATCGACATCATCACCGCCTTCCAGGCAGCCTCGGATCCCGACAACGAGCTGCGGTCTCGGGTCGCGCTGCACGCCTGCCCCGGCCTCGGCAGCTGCGGCGGGATGTTCACCTACAACACCATGCAGACGTTCATCGGCGTGCTCGGTCTGGAGCCCCTGCAGATGGTCGCTCCGACCTCCGACAGCCCGCGCCGGACGGCCGAGTTTCCGGAGCAGCTCGTCGACTGCCTCGTGACCATGACGTCGCTCGGCATTCGGCCGCGCGACATCGTCACACCGAAGTCACTTCGCAACGCGCTGACCGTCGCCATCGCGATGGGCGGATCGACCAACGTCGTCCTCCACAGCGTGGAGATCGCCCGTGCCGCGGGTATCGACCTGTGGGAAGAGGTTCTCAGCCAGGCCGAGTTCAATGCCCTCTCACGCCGCGTCCCGGTGATCGTGAACATGAGGCCGTTCGGCCGCTACTCGATGGTCGATGTCGACGCCGCGGGCGGATTGCCCGCAGTGGTCGGCGAGCTCCTCGACGCCGGCTACCTCGACGGCGATGCCATCACCTGCACCGGCGAGACGCTCGAGGAGCAGATTCGCAGCTCTCCCCGCCTCCCCCCGATCACCGCGTCATCCACTCGGTGGCGAAGCCCTTCAAGGACACCGGGGGGCTCCGGCTTCTCAGCGGAAATCTCTCACCCGACGGGGGTGCGATCCTGAAGCTCGCCGGCGTCGAAGGTGGAATTGCCGACGGGCTGTTCACGGGCACGGCGCGCGTCTTCAACGGTGAGGGGCCTCTGATCGAGGCCCTGGACGAACGCCCCGACGACTTCCAGGACAACGACATGGTCGTCATTCGCTACGAAGGCCCTCGCGGCGCCCCTGGGATGCCGGAGATGCTCGACCCCACGTCGAAGATCACGAGCCTCTGCCGTCAGCGCAAGATCACGATCGGCCTCATGACCGACGCCCGGTTCTCGGGCGGATCGGTTGGCCTGGTCATCGGCCACGTCGCTCCCGAAGCCATCCTCGGAGGGCCGATCGCCCTCGTCGAGGACGGCGACACCATCACCGTCAACATCATCGAAGACCGGCTCGATTGCGCCGAGCTCGCCGATCCCGAGACGTTCGAGCGGCGCACCGCCGCGTGGAACGCCGCGGCTGAGGCACACGGCGGCACTCACCCCGACGCCAGACCGGTGACCCACCGGGTCCTGAAGCGGATGCGCGCCACCGCCCTCCCGGCACTGTTGGGCGCCGGGATGATCGACGGCTGAGCGCGCGCCGGAACAGCGATCCAAACCCGGTGCTCGATCCAAACCCAGTGCTCATCGCGCCCTCACACACCGGGCGTATTCGTTCGAGCATGAAGCGGCGGGTGTGCGTGGCGATTGTCGTGGCGGCCTGCGCCGGTGTCGCGGCGGCGACGGCAGGTGCGGCCTTCATCCCCGCGTGGAGCTACGTCCCGGCAGCCGTGCGCTCGCACCTCGCAGCCGGAAGCGGCGGGACGCTCTATCTGCCGGCACGCACGCCTTTGTTCTACCGCTACCGGTCGGGTGCGAAAGTCACGGCCGGGATGCTCTCCGTGCCGTTCACCAACCGAGTCCGCGTCCGCCAGGGGCTCTGGAAGTGGACAGCGCAGACGTTCCTCTGGCACGTACAGCCGCTCCCGAAAGCAACGGAGTGCAGTGTGTGGCGGACAAACACGAAGACGCTCCAGCTGAGCGGCAACCGCGTGTACTCGACGGCAACGCCGGCCAACGGCAGCCTCGCTTGGCGGTGCGTGACCGACCGCACGGGTCGAACTCTCGTCCTGAGCTCGTCGACGGCCATCGCCGGCGACCAGGTGGGGATGGGCGAGGTCGTCGCGAGCGGCCTCGACGTCAGCCGCCGCACCAGCGGCTGACCGTGACGCGCTGACGCCTACGCCAACTGCCAGTAGACCTCGGTCTCGAACAGGGCCGGGTCCTGGTCGTCACGCCAGTGCCCGTAGATCTCCCAGCGAACGCCCGTCAGCTCATGCCCGTTCGCAGCGCACCAGTCCCGCACGTTGACGTGGGCTCGCGCAAGCCCCTCCGGAGAAGGGCCACCGCGCGCCACGGTCGTCGCCGCTCGGCCGGCCGGAAGGGACGACGGAACGACTCTGCCGGCCGGGGCGAACGAGCGGTCGACCTCGACGCCGACCTCGACGTTCGGCACATGATCCTTGTAGAGCATCACGTTGCGACCCGTGGCGAGCTCGGAGCCTCGGATGACAGTCCACACCTCGCCAAGCAGCTCCGGCCAGAGCGCTGGAAACACGTCCCAGGTCGTGGTCTCGGCGACCACTGCAGTTGGCGTCTCCGCCGTCGTCACGATGCGCACCGGGTCGTCCATCATCGAAGCATGATCCTTGCGGACCGCCGTCCGGCGAGCAATCCATACCGTTCGTCGAGCAGGCTCTTGCAGGTCGACGTTGCCGCGCGCACTGTCGAGCCATGGAAGACGGCAACGCGCGGATCGAGGCGCTGACCGCACGTCTGGCGCTGCTGGAGCGCCGCACCGCCGACGAGGCGGCTTCCATCCGTGTCGAACTCGAGGAGCTGCGGGGAGTGCAGCCCGTGATCAGGCCGATGCCGCCGCTTCCGCAGGCACGCCGGATGCCCCCGCTTCCGCAGGCACGCCGGCGGCCGCGACGCGAGCCGGTCGACCTCTCGTGGCTCACCGGCCCGCGCGGTCTGGCCCTCGCAGGCGGCATCGTCACCTTGCTCGGAATCGGCTTTGTCTTCGTGCTCGCGGCGAGCCGCGGCTGGATCGACCCGGCGGTTCGCTGCTCGATCGGGGGCGGCGTCTCCGCGCTGCTCGTCGTCGCGGCCGTGCTGCTGCGGCGGCGGTTCGGACACGTCGTGTCCGCGCTGGCTGCGGCGGGCGCGGGTATCGGCGGCCTCTACGTGACTCTGTACGCGGCCAGCCGCGGCTACCACCTGCTCGGCGCCGAGTTCGTCTGGGCAGGCGTCGTGCTCGCTGCAGGTCTTGCCGTCGGCCTGGCACTCGCGTGGAGCTCCGAGTTGCTGGCGACACTCGGACTCGTCGCCGTTGTCGTGGCGCCGCCTGTCGTCCAGGGGAAGCTGACTCCGCTCGGCCTTGGCGCGACTCTGGTCGCAGCCACCGCGGCCCTTGGGATCGGCCAGCACCGGCGCTGGCGGCTGCTCGGCGGCCTGGCGTACGCCCTGGCGCTCCTGCAGACCGCAGCCTTCCTTGGCGACAGCCATCGTGGCAGCGGAGCGCTTCTCGCCTGCGTCATCTTCGCGCTCGCGCTTGCCGGAGCAGCCGCCTACCAGCGTCGCAGTGACCTGCCCGACCGGTTCGCCACGGCCCTGGCGGCGATCTCGCTGCCGTTCGCTCTCTTCTCGCTCTGGACTCTGGTGCGCGGCACCGACGGCCGCGGCACCGCATTGCTCGCGTTGACCACCGTCTACGCCGTCTCCGGCGCGGTGCTCTGGGCCGGCCCCCGCCTGCGCGATCTCGCCGAATTGCTCGGGGCGTTCGCGCTCGTCACGCTGGCGCTCGGGACGGCAACCTTCCTCTCGAACGGCGGCCTCCTCACGGCCTGGACACTCGAAGGTGTCGCCCTGACCGCGCTCGCGATCCGGCTCGGGCAACGGCGCTACCAGGCGGCCGGACTCGCCTACCTCGTCGCCGCGCTCGTCCACCTGTTCATCTTCGAGACGCCACTCAGCCACCTGTTCCGCGAGCGCCTCGATCCGGCCGGGCACATTGCAGCCCTGCTGCTCCTGGTCGCGGCTCTTGCCGGCGTCGCGCTCCTGCTCCGTGGGGGCAAGACGGTGCTGCCCCGGCTTGATCTGGCAGCGGCCGCGACGAGCGGACTGCTCGCTCTGTACGCGGCCTCACTCGCCGTGATGGAAGCTGCCGAGCGGCTGGGCGGCGCAGACCTGCACGCGAAGTTCCAGCGTGGTGAGACGCTCGTCTCCGCCTTGTGGGCGCTGGTCGCGCTCGCGTTGCTGAGCACAGGCCTGACGCGGCGCACGAAGGAGCTGCGCGACGGAGGGCTGGCGCTGCTCGGCCTCGCGCTGGCCAAGCTCTTCCTGTTCGACCTTTCGCAGCTCTCATCGCTCGCGCGCGCCGCCAGCTTCCTGGCCGTCGGACTGGCCCTCCTCGCGGGCGGCGTGCTCGTGCAGCGGCTGGCGCTTCGCGCCAAGCTCCCGCCGGCCGGCACCGCCCACCCCTAGCCGAGGGGACGGCGCCGGCGGGCGGCACTGGCTTACGCCGCGGCGGGCTCCGGGTCGGGCCGCACGATCACCGTGTCGGCGACCTCGATGATCTCGTCGGCCGGCATGCCTACGCGCTTCGCGTGCTCGCGAATCGCCTCCGGGCTGCTCGCCTGATAGATGCACACCGTCCCGAGGCTCCCGTCGGTCTCCGCGAGGACGTAGCTGCGGATCCAGCGGATGTCGTCCGGCATCGCGTCGCCCTCGACGGTCGAGCGGGCCACGGCTGCCTCGAGCGCACCACCATCGGCCCAAGCACCGCGACGGAGGATCACGTACATCTGCATTGGGGACTCCTCTGATCGATTGACGCTTCGACTCTAGGACAGTCGAGGCCTCGGCGACATCGGCGGTGCTACCTAGGTTCGACGGCGTCGGTACCGATCTTGGAACCGCGTTTCGCCTCGACGGGCGTGTCGGCACGGGTGCCCCATTCCGCCCATGAGCCGTAGTACACGCCCACATCCGGGTAGTCGAGAAGGTGCGTCAGCGCGAACCAGGCCTGGCTGGCGCGATTGCCGATCGTGCAGTACGTGACGACGCGCAGGTCGGGCGTGACGCCGTGCGCGGCCAGCACCGCACGCAGCTCCCCAACCTCCCTGAACTGCCCGTCCGCACCACGGAGCTTGTCGATCGGCACGTGCACGGTGCCAGGCACGTGGCCGGCACGCCCCGCGCCCTCGGTCGCACCCGACGGCCAGAAGAAGTCGCCGTCGTACTCGGCCTGCGCCCGCACGTCGAGGATCACTTCGCCCGGTCGGCCAATCATCGCCTCAACGGCCTCTCGTGAAACGTGGAGCGCGGGATCCGGACCGGCCAGTGGGTACGAAGCCGGCGCGGGCTCAGCCGCCTCGACGCTCCAGTCATGACCGGCCGCCGCCCACTGCTCGCGTGACCCCTCCAGTAGCCGCACGCGGTCGTGGCCGTGGGCTTGCAGCAGCCAGAAGCCGAGGTGCGCGCCGTAGCCGTAGAAGACGACGGTCGTCTCCGGCGTCACGCCCGACGCCGACAGGAGGGTCTCGAACTCGGACGTGTCGAGTGGCCTGTAGTCGGCATGGCGAAGGTCTGTGTACGCATTCCAGAGCAGCGCGCCGGGAATGTGCCCCTGGTCGTAGGCGGCGCGGCTCACGTCAAGCTCGATGAACCGAACGCTCGGGTCGTCCAGATGGTCGGCGATCCAGGAAACGTCGATGACGGGCTCAGTGCGGACCTCGTTCGCACCGTGTGCTGACGTACTCGTGGGCATGGCTCCTCCTCGTCGATCCGATTTCGCCGGATCGTCGGCAACGAGGCCTGCGCGAACCCTGCAGAAACCTTGGCGCGCGGTTCAGACGGTCCCGTCGAGCAGCCGGCGGTAGATCGCCTGCAGCGGCTCAGCGGGCGCGACGCCGAGTTCGTGGCGCAGCCGCTCGCGCACCAGCTCGTACACCGCGAGCGCTTCGGCGACGTTGCCGTTTGCCTCGAGCGCGGCCATCAGCAGCCCGTAGCCGTTCTCGCGCAACGGCGCCGAAGCGACGAGGGCCCGAGCCGCCCTCTCGGCCCCGGCCAGCTCTGTTCCGCCGAGGCCGAGACAGGCCCTCGCGTAGGACTCGAGCGACCGCAGCAAGATGCCGTCCAGCGTCCGCCGCCACTCGTCGATCCACTCGGCCTCGAGGTCGGGGAGCAACGGCTTCCGGGCGACGATCTGCGCTTCGAGCGACGCGCCCCAGGCGCGCGGCCAATCGGCCAGAGTGCACGCGGACTCGGCCCGGTGCACGGCCGCGATTGCCCGCTCGACGTCGATCTCGGCATCGGGCTCCAGCGAAAGCGTCACCTCGCTGCGGCCCGTCACGTAGCGGCTGCCTGCGGCGGCACGAACCTTCGACAGCAGAGCCGCGAGCGCGTCTGCCGGGTCCCGCGGCGGGTCGCCCGACCAGACGGCGTCGACCAGCTCGCCCCGGCCGAGCGCGCGGTCGCGGTTCAGCGCGAGGAACGCGAAGAGCAGCCTTCCCTGCCTTCCCGGCAGCGACGCCTCAACGCGGCGGCCGTCCAGCTGAGCCGTGAATCGCCCACACAGCTGGATCGTTGTTCTCGCCATCCCCGGTTGACGATAATCCAGACGTTCCGATCAGAGCCAACGGCCAAGGGGGCAGCGATGGATCGGCAGGTCAAATGCGAGTGCGGCTACGTCGCGCGCGGTTCCGACGACGACGAGGTGGTCACGACGATTCGAGACCACATGCGAACCGACCACCCCGAGCTTCTCGACAAGGTCAGCGACGACCAGATCCGGGGCTGGATCGAGATCACCGCGTAGTCGCGGAGGTCAGTGTGAGACAGCCGCGGCGGCGAGCTCCGACACGAGCGTGTCGGTGTGGAACCGCTCGAGGGCGAACGGAGCGATCACGTCGGGCGTCTTCCCCGTGGCGACCAGCTCGGCCAGCGTGGTTCCGACGATCGGGGCTGCCTTGAAGCCGTAGGTGCCCCAGCCGGCCGACACGTGGAAGTGCTCGACCTCGGTCTTGCCGAGGATCGGGCTGTAGTCGGGCGACAGGTCGCACAGGCCGGTCCAGGTGCGCAAGCACCTTGATGCGCTCGAGCTGCGGGAAGAGCTCGAGGACGTGGCGGGCCGAGTACTCGAGGAACGGGAACGTGCCGATCGACTTGTAGGTCGTGTACGGCTCGATCTCGGCGCCGATCAGGAACTCGCCTCGGTCGGTCTGCGACACGTACACGTGCATCTGCGCGGAGACGATGATCACGTCGAGGAACGGCTTGGTCGGCTCCGTGACGAAGGCCTGCAGGATGTGTGTGGTGATCGGGAGGCGCACGCCGGCGAGATCGCACACGAGCGTCGACCAGCCGGCGACGGCGCTGATCACGGCGCCTGCTTCGACCCGGCCGCGGTTCGTCTGCACGCCGGTGACGCGTCCGTTCGCCTGCTCGATCCCGGTCACCTCGGTGTACGGGTGGATCTCGACGCCGGCGCGGTCGGCGCCCCGGGCGAGCCCCCAGACGACGGCGTCGTGGCGGATGATCCCGCCCGGCGCGTGGTAGAGCGCGCCCTGGATCGGCCAGGTCGGCTTGTCGGAGAGGTCGAGCTGCGGGCAGAGCTTGCCGATCTCCTCGGGGAAGATCACCCGCGAGTCGATCCCGAGCAGCTGGTTGACCTCGGCGCGCTCCTGCATCGTGTTCATCGCCCGGTCGGAATGGGCGAGCGTGAGATGGCCGCGCTGCGAGAACATCAGGTTGAAGTCGAGCTCGGCCGAGAGCCGTTCGTAGAGCTTCACGCTGCGGCCGTAGAACTCGGCGCCTTCCGGCGTGCGGTAGTTCGAGCGGACGATGGTGGTGTTGCGGCCCGAAGCACCCGAGCCGATGTACGACTTCTCCAGAACGGCCACGTTCGTGATCCCGTGCGTCTTGGCGAGGTAGTAGGCCGTGGCGAGCCCGTGCGAGCCGCCGCCGATGATCACAACGTCGTAGCGCTTCTTGAGCTCGCTGCGCGGCCGCCACATCCTCGACACGCGGAAGATGTCCTTCATCGCGACTGTTCTTTCACGTGCAGCCCTTTCGCCATGTCGAGTGCGACCTCGGCGGCGTAGTGGCCGAGCTCCTGCGGCACGTAGAGCCGGAACCGCTCACCTTCAGTGCGCTCGATCACAGCTTGAGTGCCGCGCGCGATCGAGCCGACGGCCGGAAGCTCACGGAGGTCGAGCTCGGTCAGGCGGCGCAGCAGACCCTCGCCCTCGATCTCGAAGGCGGCCAGCGCTGCGGTCACGTCGTAGACGCGGTAGCCGGAGGCGCGAAGCCTGACGCGGGCCGCTGCCGGGGAGCCGTGGACGACGAGCAGCGCGCGGTTGGGGCCGAGCGGCACGAGATGCTCGCCGGTCACCGTCTCGAGGGCGTCGACGTCGCCGCGCACCTCGAGCTTGCCGAGGCTCGACACGTCGGTCAGCGTGCTCCCGCCGTCGATCCGGGCCAGCGGCGAGACGAGTACGACGCCGGCGTCGGAGCCGTCGGGCGAGAAGAAGTCGAGGCCGCTCATGAGCGGAGCAACTCGCCCTTCGGGTCGTAGAAGGGCGACATGGTCACGGTGGCGGTCTGCAGCGCGCCGTTGATCCGGATCGAAATCTCCGCGCCGTCCTCGGCCAGCTCGGGCTGCACCCAGGCCAGGCCGATCACGCCGGCGAGGCGCTCGCTCTCGCGTGCGCTCGTCACGCGTCCGGTCGGGTGGCCGTTGCTGACGATCTGCGCACCCTCGAGCGGCAGGACGCCCGCCGGGAGCGTGAAGCCGACGAGCCGCTCGCGCACGCCACGTTCCTCGGTCAGCTCGACGGCCCACTTGCCGACGAAATCGTCCTTGTCGAGCTTCGGGATCCACGACATGCCGGCCGAGAGAAGGTTCGACTCCGAGTCGGTGTCCTGGCCCACGATGACGTGTCCCTTCTCGAGCCGGAGAATGCGCTGCGGCTCGAGCCCGAACGGCACCGCGCCCTCCGCGACCAGCGCGTCCCAGACGTGCTCCCCGGCGCTCGCGGCGTAGTGCAGCTCGTAGCCGAGCTCGCCGACGAAACCGATCCGGAGCGCGAGGCACGGCACGCCGGAGACGCGAATCTGCCTGGCGTCGAGATAGCGCAGCGCGTCGTTCGAGACGTCGTCCTGGGTCAGCCGCTGGAGCGCCTCGCGCGCCTGCGGGCCTGCGAGGTTCACTGCGGTCAGCGACCCGGTGACGTTGATGATCTCGACGTCGTAGCCCCACACCGCGTTCCACCACTCGAACCACTCGCAGACGCTTTCCGAGCCGGTCGAGGTGGTCGTGACGTAGAAGAGGTCCTCGCCGAGGCGCGCCACGGTGCCGTCATCCATGATCCGGCCGCCATCCGTGGTCAGCACGCCATAGCGAATGCGTCCGACCTTGAGATCGGAGAAGCGGTTCGGGTACAGGCGGTCGAGGAGCGCGCCCGCATCCGGGCCTTCGATGACGATCTTGCCCAGGGTGGAGACGTCGATCACGCCGAGGGCGTTGTGGACGGCGCGAACCTCGTCGGCCGGATCGCCGTACGCGAACGGCCTGCGCCAGGCGCCGGTCCACATCATCCGCGCGCCGGCCTCCTCGTGGCGGAAATGCAGAGGCGAGCGCTTCATCGGCTCGTAGTGACGGCCCGCCAGCAGTCCCAGCTCGACCGGCGCCCATGGCGGCCGTGCGGTGGTCGTACCGATGGCAGTCTCGTCGGTGCCGGTCTCGCGGGCCAGCAGCCGGATCGAGCCGAGGTGGCAAAGCCGCCCCTGGCATGGCCCCATCGTTACCGTCGTGTAGCGCTTCGCCAGCTCGATCGAGTCAAAGCCCTCCCCCAGCGCACGGTTCATGTCCTTCACAGTCACGTCTTCGCAGACGCAGACGAAGCATTTCTCGCTGCCACCGCCGTAGCTTGCGGCAGGCACCGCACCCTCGGACAGGTCGCCGGCCGCGTCGCCGACCACCTCGACGCCCGCGGGCACCTCGGTCGGGATGAAGATGCCGCGGCTCGCCGCGTACTCGACGCGCCCGCCGACCTGCGCGAGCAGCGAATACGCAGGCTGGCGCGAGCCCGACGCGACCAGCAGATCGCAGTCGTGCTTGGCGCCGTCGACTGTGACCGCGGCGACGCGTCCACCTTTTCCGGTCGCGGCCGATGTGGCGGGGCTCACCTTGCGCAGATCGACGACCGACTTCACCTGGACACCCGCGCGCTCGAGCTGCTCCGTGACGGCCAGGCCCTCGGCGTCCGCGGCGACGACGACCGCCGATGTGCCGGGGCGAATCGCCCAGTCGTCGACCAGACGCCTGATCGCCGACGGCAGCATCACGCCGACCAGGTCGTTCCCGGGGAAGACGAGCGGCTGCTCGACCGCGCCGGTCGCGACGATGATCCGTCCGGCCCGGATCCGGTAGAGCAGGTTGCCGGCGTCAACGGGCACGAGACCGCCCTCGTAGACGGCGAGTGCCCGGGCGGGCGCCAGCACCTCGTAGGCCCCGGTCGCCGCGCCCGCGTCACGCTCGTCGACGAGCAACACGCTGCCGCCCTCGGCCGCTGCGGCTGCCGCGGCCTGATGGCCCGAAGAGCCGCCGCCGATCACGAGCACGTCGACCCGGCGGTGCTCGGTGTCGTAGCGGCGCGAATGCCCGCCGCGCTCGTCGACCTTGCCGAGGCCGGCCACGCTGCGCAGGAAGTGCTCGTACACCGGCCAGAGACGACGCGGCCGGATCATCGTGCGGTAGTAGAAGCCGACCGGTGTGAACGGGCCGCCGATCTTGTCGGTGACGGCGAGCAGGTCGCGCTCGAGCGAGCCGCGCACGTTCTGCGCGCGGACGTCGGCGCCTGCGCGCAGCGGCTCGACGCAAACACGCACGTTCGGCACGCCGTCGACCGTCATCAGGCAGTTGGGGCAACTGCCGGTGCAGCACGTCAGGCCACGCGGCCGGTGGTACTTGAAGCTCCGCGAGAACACACGACGGCCTCCTGCATAGAGCGCGGAGCCGATCGAGTCGCCGGCCAGGCCGTCGACGGGCTTCCCCTCGAACCTGAACGAGAGCGGCGCCGAGCGGTCGATCCGCTCTCCGGGAAGGGGCGGCAGACGCATCAGGCGGCCGAGGGCTCCGGGTTCGACGGGCGGGTGGGCGCCGGGATCCCGGTGCTGATGACCTCATTCGTCCGCGTGTCACGCTCGGCGACGAACCAGAGGCCACAGCCGACGCGGTGGTACCACCACTCGCGCTGGACTCCCGCCACGTTGTCGCGGAAATAGACGTAGTCGGAGAGCTCGCGCAGGGTCGGACGCGACCGCGGGCGGCGGGTCACCTCGCCCTGAAACTTGAACTCGTTCACATCGCGCAGTCCGCAATGCGGGCACTGCAGCATGAATGACATTATTGCGCCCTCCGCAATAGCATCCCCGTCCGTGCAATAATATCGCGATGGCGAGGACGGGTCAACCATCCCGCGAACGGGTCGCGTCGACGCAGCGCTCGCTCGAGATTCTGGACGTCCTGGCCGAGCATGGGCCGCTCGGCACGAACGACATCGCGCGCCGGCTCGGCACCACCCCGAGCACGGTCTCGCGCCAGCTGGGGACGCTTGCCGAGGCGAAGCTCGTCGAGCATGTCGCCGAGAGCGGCCGCTACCGGCTCGGCATCCGGCTCGTCGAGACTCGGGAACGCCGTGCTCGCCCGGCTCGACGTTCGCGCGATCGCTCGGCCCTACCTCGAGTCACTCGTCGCCGCGGTCGGCGAGACGGCAACGCTCTCGGTCGCAGGAGATCCCGACGCGGTGACCGTCGATTTCGTCGCGGCCGAGCACTACGTCCGCGGCGTCGCGCAGCTCGGACGTCCGTCGATCGCCCACGCCACCGCCGCGGGCAAGGTGATGCTGGCGTTCGGCGAGCGCGAGCCTCAGGCGTCGCTGCGGGCCTATACCGAGCGCACGATCGTCGACCCCGCCAAGCTCGCCGCCGGGCTCGAGAAGATCCGCGCGCTCGGGTGGGCAGGGGCGTACGAGGAGCGCGAAGTAGGCCTGAATGCGATCGCTGCACCCGTGTTCTCGGACGACGGAAGCCTCGCGGCGATCCTCGCCCTCCAGGGGCCGGTCGCACGCTTCGGCCGCAACACGGCGCGGGCTGCGCTGCCGCAGCTGCTCGCCGCCGCAGGCGAGATCTCAGCCGAGCTCGGCTGGCGCGCGACTTGAGTGGTGGGAGGCCGCCCGAGGCGACCTCCCACCGAATCAGAGCTCAGACGACCGCGGGTGCCGGAGGCGCCGCGACGTCTTCGGGCGGCAACTTCGGGGTCTCCTCACGCCAGCGCAACGGGTGCCTGTCCTGCACGACGATGCGGTAGACGTAGAGCACGATCGAGATCGCGAGCACACCCATCCCGATCCAGAAGTCTCCCCACGTCCCGTAGCCGTTCAGCTTCGGGCTTCCCGCGCCGACGATCAGGAACACGAGGTTCGCAACAACCAGGAGGCCGGCGATCGGCAGCCAGATCGGTGCCACCTTGATCGGGCGAGGCCAGTCCGGGCGATCCTTCCGGAGCAGCAGGAAGCCGCTCAACGCCGCAACGTGGGCGAAGACGTATCCGATGTTGCTCAGGTAGAGGATTGCCAGGTTGCTCGAGACGAAGAGCACCAGGCCGACGTTGACGACGAGGTCGACGGTCATCGCGCGGGCCGGCACGTGGAAACGGTTCAGGACGCCGAGCTCCTTGATCGTCATTCCGGCCCGCGAGATCCCGTAGAGCGCGCGCCCACCGTCGGCCGTCGATGAGTTCATCGACAGGATGAGACTCGCGAGCACGAGGATGAGCATCACGCTCGCCAGACCGCTTCCGACGAGGTGGTTGAAGAGCGGAACGTAGAACTGGCCTTCGGCGCCCGCCTTGTTCAGCGCGTCGACGCCGATCGAGCCACCGATGGTCATCGGCAGGAAGATGTAGACGAGCATCGAGAACATCGCGGCCGACCGCAGTGCGAGCGCGGTGTCCCGTTTCGTGTCGTGGTACTCCGGGGCGAAGCTCGCCGCGACCTCGATCCCGTAGGCCGACCAGGCGTTCAGGAAGAGCCAGACGAAGGCGATTCGCCAACCGCCCCACGGGCCGCCGATCGTCCAGTGGAGGTTCGAGCTGTGCCAGTCGCCGCGGATGAACGGGATGAAGACCAGGACGAACAGCGGGATCATGAGGAGCGCCCCGGTGATGTAGCCGATCCACAGAGACGGCTTGACGCCGAAGATGTTGAAGGCCCAGACGCCGATGATCAGGCCGATCGCGATCATGTGGGCCAGGCCGAGGTGGTTGTTCCCGATCGTGAAGTAGACGTGCGAGGCCGAGCCGGGGAACCACTTCGAGACGATCAGGTCCCCGATCAGCTTGCCGAAGATCGAGAGCACGACCGACCAGCCGATCCAGTACCCGAAGGTCGCAACGGGCCCGACCAGCGAGAAGTAGCGGCGCCAACCTTCATGGGCGTACAGCGAGATTCCGCCCGACTGCTCGGGGAACATCGCCGCGGTCTCGGAGTAGATCCAGTTCTGCATGAACCCGATCACGGCCGAGATGCCCCAAAGCGCCATCGCTCCCCAGGCACCGAGTGTGCCGAAGGAGAAGCCGACGAATCCGATCAGGAAGCCCGGATTGCAGAGCGCAATGACGAACCCGTCGTACCAGCGAAGCGACTTGAGTAGCTGTCGCTCTTCAATCGCCGCTTCCGCCACGGCCTACCTCCTCATCGCGATTGACGTCCCTCAGGGAGGGGATGCGCGGCGAACCTAACACCTTGGCGCCCGGGATTCAATTGCCACAAGGGTCGCAGCAAACGCCGTCAGGGCAATACCTCTGTAGTCACTCCACGGCGTAGAATCGGTTGATGCGCAGTCCGCCGATCACGATCCGCTGCGAATGCGGCGAAACCCGCCAGGTGCCGTACGGCGAGAGCTGGGAATGCGAGGAGTGCGGCCGCCGCTGGAACACGACGCAGATTCCGTCTGAGGAGTACTTCGGGATCCTCCGCGAGATGCGCCGGTTCCGCTTCTCGGCGATCGGTTTCGCCGTCGTGATCGGTGCTGTCTTCGCCGTCCTCGCGGCGTTCGTGTCGCAGTCGCTGTTCCTGCTACTGCCGATCGTGCTCTCGGGTTGGTACATCTTCTACATGCCGCTCTGGCGCGCGAAAGTCCGCCGTCGAGTGCGCTCCTTGCCGAAGTGGCAGCTACACCCCGAGTAGGGTCGCCGAGCCGCACGTGGGCGACGCCGTCGCCCGGGCATCCGGTGATGCTCGCCACCCTGGGCGTCCCGTTCGACGCCACCGCATCGGAGCTCGCCGTCGACGCTGCGGTGGAAGCCGGCCAGCCGCTGATCGTCGTGGTTCTGGCGGAACTCCTGCCACTGCCTCTCTCGGTGATGCTCGGGTACGACCAACTCGACTCGCCCGCCGAAGCGGAGGCATTCGCGGCGCCTGCGGCGCTCGCAGCGTCACTGGGCGTCGACGTCGAACGCCTGCGCGTCCGCAGCCCGCGTCCCGTGCGGGCGCTCCTCGAGCTGGTCGTCGAAACACGCCCGGGCCTTCTGGTCTTCGGCCCGGACCGCGAGTGCCTTCCGGCCCGCCGCTACCGAAAAGCGGCCAAGGCAGTGCGCGACGAGGCCGCCTGCCTCGTCTGGCTCGCCGAAACCTGAGCCCGGCGTGCGTCGAAGGGCGAACTGCCGGTGCCAGGCACCAGCAGTTCAGCTTGCGCAGACGGTTACCTGCCGGTGCCAGGCACCAGCAGTTCAGCTTGCGCGTTCGGTCAACTACCGGTGCCTGGCACCAGCAGTTCGCCCCTGGTTACCCCGTTCGGCCGATCCCAGTTGTAGGTCGAGTACGCCGTTCGCCCGATGGCGGCGCTTCGTTCCGGCGGGCACGGTTGGCGGGCGAAACCCGGTGCCTGGCACCTGCAGTCGACTTGAGGTGGGAGGCCCGCGGCTGGTTTTCGGGACCGGATGCCGGTGTTTTCGCTTGTGCGCGCCGCGGCGGGATGCCGCGGCTGAAAACTGAGTTTCCTACGTTTCGAGCTCCCCGCCTGCGCTCCACCCGAGCGCGACGGAGACGGCTGCCGCTTCCACCAGGAGGGCGTCGAGACCTGCGCGCATCGCCTCTCGGACGAAGCGCGACGACGGCCCCTGCAGCCCCATGATCGCCGCGAGCTCGCCACGCGCATCGAAGACCGGCGCGGCGATCGCGTTCAGATGCGCCTCGCGCTCGCCGACCGCCTCCGCGCAGCCGAGCCGCCGGACGCGCTCCAGCTCGGCGGCGAGCCGCGCACGATCCGTGATCGTCCGCGGCGTGTAGACCTTCAACGCGCCGGCGGGCAGCTCCGCGGAGCCGAACGCGAGCAGTACCTTCCCCGTCGCGGTGGCGTGCGCCACGCTCGGCCGCCCGACTCGCGCCACGCTCTGCACCGACGCCGCGCTCTGGACAAAGTCGACCGTGATCGCATCCACCTCGCCCGGCGCCGACAACGTCGCCGTCTCCCCCGTCTTCGCCACGAGCGCCTGCAGATGCGGGCGCGCCACCTCCCGCAGATCGAGCCGGGCGAGCACCGTGTTGCCGAGCTGCAGCAGCCTCAGCCCGAGCCGATAGCGGCCCGTCGCCGCGACGTGCTCGACCATCCCGGCGCTCGCCAGGGTCGCGAGCAACCGTGACACCGTGCTCGCGTTGATGCCGGTTCGCCGGGCAATCTCGTTGGTCCCGAGCTCGGACTCCTCCTCGGACAGCGCATCGAGCACGGCCAGCGCACGCTCGACGGCGGCGACGTGGCGGATGGCTGGTTGTCCTGTCCTCGGCATGGTGGTAATAACGGTGGTAAAGTCGAGCGGAGCTATTTTGACACTCTATTGCCCGGGAGGCAATACCCATGAGCAACGAGCTTCCGGATTCGTCACCCTACGTCGTCCTCGGCGGCGGCGTCCATGGCCTCTCGAGCGCGTATCACATCGCGCTCGCCCTCGAAGAGAGCGGCAAAGGCTCGGGACGCGACGTCATCGTCCTCGAGAAGAACCACCTCGCAGCCGGCGCGTCGGGCATCGCCTGCGGCGTCGTCCGAAACTTCTACTTCTCGCCCGCGATGGCCGAGGTGATCCGGGTTTCGGTCGAGCTGTTCGAGTCGGATCCGGCCGGATTCGGCTTTCACGGCGTCGGCTACATCGCCGCCGTCCCGGCCGTCCAGGCCGAGGATGTCGTCGCGATCCAGAAGCACCAGGCCGAGATCGGCTACCGCTCGGACGTGATCCTCGGCGAGGCCGCCTGCCAGGCGCACATGGAAGCGATCTTCCCGGACTGGAACGGCGAAGGCATCGAGGCCGTGCTGCACGAGCGGCAGGGCGGCTGGGCCGAGACGGTCAAGACGGTCGAGAACCTCGCGCGCCTCGCCCGGTCGAAAGGCGTCCGCATCTTCGAGGGCGTCGAGGTCACCGGCTTCGACCTGCACGACGGCCACGTCCGGGCCGTCGAGACCGACCAGGGCTCCATCGCGACCGAGTTCTTCATCGCCGGCGCAGGCCCCTGGGGCGGCCACGTCTGGGGCATGCTCGGCCTGTCGCCCGAGGTGCGCGTTGCCCGGAAGGACAAGCCCACGTCACCGATCGGCGCTGCCCCCGTGGTTGAAGCAGCCACCGGTGAGAGCAACGGAACGACGTACGAGACGAAGCCGATCGTGACCTACTGGAAGCTCCAGGAGGGCGACTACTGGCTCGACGATGTCGACCTCACCGACGCTGCCGGGCACGAGCCGCCGGTCGTGCACATCGACCACGTCACACCGCTCCGCTCCGACCGCGACGGACGCATTCTCGAGGACGGCCCGTGGGGCATCTACTACAAGATCGGCAAGCGCGGCTACGGCGTTCAGGGCGGCGGCGTGCCGATCCGGCTCGGCACCGACACCGAGCTCGAGCCGTACGGGCACACGAACCCCGACCACGTCGTCGGCGACGCGTTCACCGACTACTTCACGGCCGGGCTCGCCTGGGCGCACAAGCGGTTCCGCGGCAAGGGCGGGCAGTGGCACGCTGACCCGCACGGCGGCATCGGCGCGTTCACGCCCGACAACTACCCGGTCGTCGATTTCGTGCTGCCGAACGCCTACATGGTCATGGACTCGAACCACGGCTTCAAGATGATCGGACTCGGCAAGCTCGTCGCGAACGACATCGTCGGCGGCGGCGAGAGCCGCCTCGACCCGTTCAGGCTGGCGCGCTACGAGCGCGGCGTGACGCACGCCGTCTCACACTCGCCGTACCCCTGGAACTGAGCAGAGAGGCACCTGCGAGGCTCGCCGCGGCCAGGCCGGCCGCGGCGACGCCGTCCCAGTGCCACGCCTGCCAGGCCAGACCCGGCACGTAGCCGCCGACGGCGCCGGCGCCGTAGTAGAGGCTGAAGTAGACGGCGCTCGCTGCGCCCCGGTCGACGACGGCTGCGGCAGTGATGCCGAGCTGCAACGCCGTCACGCCGCTGAACATCGCCAGCGTGACAAGGGCGAGCCCCACGGCGAAGGTCGGCAACGTCGGCGGGATCGTCAGCGCGACGCCCACCAGACAGCACACGACCGCCGCGAGCGCCACGCGGCGCCAGCCCACCCGCTCGGCGTACTTGCCCGCGAACGGCCCGACGGCGCCGAGGAGCCAGAAGACGAAGATCAGCGCGCTCGCCGTGCTCCCCAGGTTGAACGGCGGCCGACGCAGCCGGAAGACGGCATACGAGAACACGCCGACGAAGGTGAAGAAGAGCGCGCCGCCGGCGACGCCGATCCGCAGCAGCAGCGCGTTCCGGAGCTGCGCCGGCACTCCCCCGCCCCGAGATCCGCTCCGCGCGGGCGGGCCGACGTCGGGCAACGACCGGTGCATGACGACCGCAGCGGCGGCCGGCAGCACCGCGAGCCCGCCGACGGCCCAGCGCCAGCCCACGCCGGCCGCGAGGAACGCGATGCCGAGCCGTCCGATCAGGCCGCCCACGACCAGCGCCGAGACATAGACGCCCATCGCGCGGCCGCCGAGCCACGGCCCGAACGCCTCCATCACATACGGAACACCCACCGCGAGGAGACCCGGCATGCACAGCCCCTGGGCGGCCCGGCACGCGAGCAGCACGCCGAATGTCGGCGCCAGACCGGCCGCGATCGTCGGCAGCACCAGCAGCGCGCTGGCCACGATGATCGACCGCCGCCGCCCGATCCGGTCGGACAGCGGCCCCCAGAGCCACACGCCGGCGGCCACCGCCGCGACCACCGCCGAGATCGTCAGCCCGGTACCCGCAGGCCCCACGTGGAAGGTGCGGCCGATGTCCGGCAGGATCGCCTGCGTCGAATACATCGTGGCGAACATTCCGGCGCTGCCGAGCAGGAAGCCCGCCATCGCCCCGACTCTCGCCTCGCCGCCGACCGGTAGCTCGCTCACCCCGGCGACGCTACCGGTCGAGGGCGATGCTGCCAGGGCAATACCATTGCCCGTTCTCGACTCTCACCCTTGACATCGCACTCACTCGGCGGATACACCCTCATCTGGGCGTCACGAAAGACTTTCCGCGCGAGAAAAGGAGTCGCCGAAGATGGCAGCCGTCGAAAAGGGCCCGACCCAGGTCCAGGAAGTGCTCGCGAAGGGCCCGGTCGCAAACCCGTATCCGACCCTGGACGAGGCTCGCAGCGACCCGGCGCGGCTCGAGAAGATCCGCCAGGTTCGCCGTCTGATCGACGAGAAGGGCATCAAGTACATCTTCTTCCAGCAGGTCTCGGTCTCGGGCCACGTGAACGGCAAGGGCGTTGCTGCCAGCATGTGGGACCGGGTCGCCGAGGACGGCTACCAGCTGGTCTACGGCGCGACCGCCGACCTGTTCGTCGACCAGCAGGATCGCTACATCGGCTTCGGCCCTGAGGAGTCGGAGCTCGCCGCGATCGCCGACGTCGACACCTTCAAGCAGCTGCCCTGGGATCCGCGCGTCGCGCGAGTCTTCTGCGATTGCTACGACACCGAGACCGGCAGCCTGCTCGAGTCCGACCCGCGCCAGAACCTCAAGCGGATCATGAACGAGGCCGAGCAGGAGCTCGGCTACACGTTCCTCTGCGGCATCGAGCCCGAGATGATGTGGCTCAAGAAGACCGACGACCCGAACAAGGCCGAAGGCCTGACGAAGCCGTGGTGCTACCACATCAACCAGTTCGAGGAGCTCCGCGACATCATCCTCGACGTCGTCGACTACGGCGAGCAGCTCGGGATCCACCCCACGTACGGCGACCACGAGGACTCACCGGGCCAGCTCGAGCTGAACTTCCTCTTCGACCGCGCGATCAGGACGGCCGACAACCTGTCGACGTACCGCCAGATCTGCGCCGCCGTGGCCCGCAAGCACGACGTGATCGCCACGTTCATGCCGAAGCCGTTCACCGGCGTCTCGGCCAACGGCGCGCATCACCATTTCACTCTGGTCGACGAAGAGGGCCGGAACGTCTTCTACGACCCGTCGGGCCCCGCGAAGCTCTCGGAGATCGGCCTGCAGTTCATGGGCGGGATCCTCGACCACTACCGCGGCCTCTGCGCGATCACGGCGCCCACGGTCAACTCGTACAAGCGCTTCTGGGACTTCGGCTTCTGGGCGCCGATCTACAAGGACTACGGCTGGCAGAACCGCACCTGCCTCGTGCGGGTCGCCAGCGGCGGCCGCTTCGAGTTCCGTGCCGTCGACTCGGCGTGCAACCCGTACCTCACGCAGGCTGCCCTGCTGAAGGCCGGCCTGGACGGCGTGAAGCGCAAGCTCGACCCGGGTCCGCCCCAGCAGCGCAACGTCTACGACGTGCTCGACGAGGGCAAGGACGTGCCGCGCGTGCCGGGTCATCTCGGCGAGGCGCTCGACGCACTCGAGCAGGACGAGGTCGTGCGGAGCGCGCTGCCGGGCCGCCTGTACGACGTCTTCATGCACTACAAGCGGGACGAGTGGCAGCGCTTCCTCGGAGCGGTCACCGACTGGGAGCGCGAGCGCTACCTCGACGTGCTGCCGTGACGCAGAACGGAGAACGCTGATGTGCGGAATCGCGGGGATCATCTACAAGGACGGGCGGCGCGAAGTCGGCCACGACATGACGCGGATGCTCCAGTCGATGAAGCACCGCGGGCCCGACTCGACCGGTTACGCGCTGTTCGGACCGCACACGGCCAACCTGTACGTGATGCGGTACAAGCTCGCCGACGCGAACGACCCTCGCGACTTCGAGTTCCATGACCGGATCCGGCACAACCGGGGACTGGTCGAGCAGCGGCTGCGCAAGCTCGGCGTCACCATCCACGAGATCGAGCAGGAGACCGACTACGCCTGGCGCGTCACGTTCGAGTACGCGGGCGAACTGAAGGAGCTTGCCGATCTGGTCGAGGACGTGCCGAGCGCCGAGGTGCTCTCGCTCGGGCATTCCCTCGAGATCATCAAGGACCTCGGCGACGCCGAAGCCGTGTCGACGCAGTACGACATCGGGCACTTCCAGGGCACGCACGCGATCGGGCATGTGCGGATGGCGACCGAGTCGGACGTCGACATCTCGGGCGCCCACCCGTACTGGGCGTATCCGTTCAGCGACGTCGCGGTCGTGCACAACGGCCAGCTCACGAACTACTTCCAGTGGAAGCGGCGCCTCGAGCGCTCCGGCCACCGGTTCCAGTCGGAGTGCGACTCGGAGATCATCGCCGTGTACCTCGCCGAGAAGATGAGCGGCGGCGCGACGCTCGAGAGCGCGATGCGCGAGAGCCTCGACGAGCTCGACGGCGTCTTCACGTACATCGCCGTGACCGAGGATGCGCTCGGCGTGGCGAAGGACGAGATGGCAGCCAAGCCGCTGGTCCTCTACGAAGGCGAGGAGATGGTCGCGCTCGCCTCCGAGGAGATCGCGATCCGGGCGATCATCGACCACGAGATCGACACCTACGATCCGTTCGAGGGGGAGGTGCTCGTATGGCAGCGGTAGGCGAGGGCCAGATCACGTACGACGCCCGCGGGCTCGCCGAGCCGAACGCCGAGGCCCCGCGCACCGCCACGATCGACGGCGAGCGGGCCGTTTTCGACGCCCACGATCTCTCGACGCGCCAGATCAACCTGGAGCTCCGCCGGCTGCTCTACGAGGAGGGCGTCACCGACGTCACCGTCCAGAATCCCGGCGCGAAGCACTCGCTCGGCGTCGGCATCCTCACCCGCTGCCGGATCACGTTCGAGGGCAGCCTCGGGTATTTCGGCTGCGGGCTGATCGACGGCCCCGAGATTCGCATCACGGGCCGGGTTGGCTGGTCGGCCTGCGAGAACATGATGTCAGGCGTCGTGATCGTCGAGCACAACGCCGGGTCATTGACCGGCGCGGCGATGCGCGGCGGCGACCTGATCGTGAAAGGCCGCGTCGGGGCGCGCACGGGCATCGACCAGAAGGGCGGCACGATCATCGCGCTCGGCGACGCCGGGTCGATGACCGGGTTCATGATGCAGCGCGGCCGGATGGTGTTCTGCGGCAACGTCGGCCCGGGGCTCGGCGACTCGATGTACGACGGGACGATCTACGTCGCAGGCAAGGTCGCCGCCCTCGGCATCGACTGCGTGCCGGGGGAATGGACTGAAGCCGACACCGAGTTCATCGAGCGGAAGTTCCGGATCTACGACCTCGGTGCACCGCCCGAGTTCCAGAAATTCGTCTGCGGCAAGAAGCTCTACAACTACGACAACCTCGAGCCCTCGGAAAGGAAGCTGGTCCTCTGATGGCCGACGAGAACGGACTGTCGCGGCGGAACGTACTCGGGCATAGCCCGATCTTCACGCCCGAGGTGATGAACGACATCCACATCAAGGCCGAGCTCGGCCGGTACCGGATGCGCGGCTTCTCGATGTTCAAGAAGATCCCGCACTGGGATGAGCTGATGTTCATGCCGGGCACGCTCACCCGGTTCGTGATCGAGGGTTACCGCGAGAAGTGCGTCACGAAGACGGTGCTCGGCGCGCGGTTCGCGAAGAAGCCGATCGAGCTCGACATCCCCGTCTACATCACCGGGATGAGCTTCGGCGCGCTGTCGCTCGAGGCGAAGATGGCGCTGGCCAAGGGCGCATCGATGGCCGGCACGGCGACGTGCTCGGGCGAGGGCGGGATGATCCCGCCGGAGCGCGACCTCTCGACCAAGTGGTACTACCAGTGCATCCAGAGCCGGTACGGGTTCAATCCGCACCACCTGATGCTCGCCGACGCCTGCGAGTTCTTCATCGGGCAGGGCTGCAAGGTCGGTCTGGGCGGCCACCTGATGGGGCAGAAGGTGACCGAGCAGGTCGCCGAGATGCGCTCGCTCCCGGCCGGGATCGACCAGCGTTCGCCGGCCCGCCATCCCGACTGGCTCGGGCCGGACGACCTCTCGCTGAAGATCCAGGAGATCCGCGAGGCGACCGACTACCAGATCCCGATCCAGCTGAAGCTCGGCGCGGCGCGCGTCTATGACGACGTACGGATGGCCGCCAAGTGCGGGCCGGACATCATCTACCTCGACGGCGCCGAGGGCGGCACCGGCGCGGGGCCGCACATCGCGGCCGAGGAGACCGGCATCCCGCTGATGGCTGCGATTCCCGAGGCCCGCAGGGCGCTCGAAGATGTCGGCCTCGCCGACGAGATCGACCTTGTGGTGGCCGGCGGCATTCGCAACGGCGGCGACATCGCGAAGTGCCTGGCACTCGGGGCAAAGGCCGTGGCGATCGGGCACTCGAGCCTGATGGCGCTGAACTGCAACAAGGAGATCCCCGGCGTCACCGACTACGAGGGGACGATCGGCGTGCCGGCCGGGCAGTGCTATCACTGCCACACGGGCCGCTGTCCAGTCGGGATCACGACACAGGATCCCGAGCTCCGGAAGCGCCTGGTCGTCGACGAGGCGGCCGAGCGGGTCTACAACTTCCTGCACACGCTGACGCTCGAAGTGCAGATGCTCGCCCGCGCGTGCGGCAAGACGAACGTGCACTCGCTGGAGCCGGAAGATCTGTGCGCGCTGACGATGGAGGCCGCCGCAATGGCAAAAGTGCCGCTCGCGGGGACGAACTACATCCCGGGCCTCACCGAGGAGCGGGCGCTCGGCGAGATCAAGCGGATGCTCGAGAAGCATCTCGCCTACCCCGTCGACTACCTGCCCGAGCAGCCCGCCCAGTTCGCGGGAAACGAGGACTAGGAGATGGCCGACCTGCACAGCAAGTCGATCGACTCCGAGTTCCTGTCCGGGCAGCGGTACGCCTATCAGGAGGACATCACGCTGGTCGAGGACGTCGACCTCGTGGCAGCGACGCCGGGCGAGGACATCAACTGGCTCGAGGACGTCGAGCTGCTCGCCGAGGACGGCCAGCCGGCAGTCTTCGACCGGTACACCAACGCGTTCCTGAAGATCTACTTCCCGATCCCGGCCGGACGCGAGCACGAGTTCGCGCGCAAGGTGCTGATCAAGCACCTGCAGTCGGGCAACTCGTACGGGATCCAGCTCAAGGAGAAGCACACGAAGTTCCCGCAGCCCGAACTCGGGCCGTGGGTCCAGCACTCGAAGACCGTCGGCGCCGACTGGCACGCGCCCGTTCTCGAAGGCTGGGAACCGCCGGCCCACTGACAACCCCGGGAGGTACGAAGTGTCCGAGAAAACGTGGGGATCGGAGCCCTTCTGGGGGCTCGGCTACGAGTGGGATCCCGACTGGGTCTATACCGATCGCCAGAAGGAGCTGCGCTCGAAGCTGATCGAGCTGTGCGAGCAGGAGATGCGCGCGAACGCGAAGCGCTCCGACGACGAGCTGCTCTTCCCGCGGCGCAACCTGGAGCTTCTGGGCGAGCACGGCTTCCTCGGGTTGACCGTGCCCGAGGAATACGGGGGCCTGGGTGAGAACCACGTCGCGTACTCGATGGTGTGCGAGACGATCGCCCGCTACGGGTGCGCCTCGACGGCCATGTGTTACGTGATGCACATCGGCGCGGTGAACGCGATCATGCTGCGCGCCACCCCGGAGCTGATCGACAAGTACATCCGCCCGCTTGCGACCGGCAAGATCGGCACGCTCTCGTACTCCGACCCGGAGACCGGCTCGCACTTCTGGTACCCGATCTCGTCGGGCGCCGAACGGACCGACGGCGGGTTCAAGGTGCGCAAGAAGGCGTCGTGGACGACTTCCGCGGGCTTCGCCGACTTCTACGTCGTCCAGACGACGAGCCCCGACTTCACCGGCTACGACGACCTCTCGGTGTTCGTGATCGACGGCGACCAGGCCGAGTCGCAGCCGTCGCTCTGGGACGCGCTCGGGCTGCGCGGCAACCAGTCGGGGCCGCTCGAGGTGCCGAACGTCGATGTTCCCGACACGCAGGTCGTGGGTCCGGTGGGCGACGGCGCGGCGTCGAACGACGAGTCCGTCGACCCGTGGTTCCTGGTCGGATCGGCCTCGGTGTGGAGCGGCATCGCGCTCGGCGCGATCGATATCGCGAAGCGCCACACGACGCGGAAGCGCCACGTGGATGTCGGCATGCGCGTCGCCGACTACCCGACGATCCAGGACTACGTCGGCGAGGCGGTGATGGATACGAACGCGTGCCGCCTCTTCACCCTCTCCGTCGCGCAGGCGATGGACAAGGCGACCGACAACAACACGCGGGTGCTGGCGCCAGGCGAGTTCGCGCGAGCCGACTTCCTGCACTGGGCGTGGCAGATCAAGTTCGAAGCGGCGAAGAACGTCGCCCACGTGGTCGACAAGATGCTGCACGCGTGCGGCGGCTCCGGCTACAAGCGCGACATGGAGCTCGAGCGGTACCTGCGCGACGCGAAGGCCGGCTGGGTCATGGGCCCCACAAACGAGGTGCTGCGGCAGTTCGTCGGGAAGGCCGTTCTCCTCGGGTTCGAGTCGCTCGACTACTGGAACCAGACCTACAACCGGCGGGCCGTCGAGAACGAGGTCAAGAAGCTCGACGCAACCGGCAAGCGTGAGCTGGCCGAGCAGTTGCTGGCCGAGGCGGAGGAACAGCAGGCGAAGGAGCCTTCCAAGGCAAGTTAGGCTGGTTGGGTGGCGATTGCCTCACGTCCGCGCCTGCTCGTCCCGGGGCTCCTGCCTCTCGATCCGGGGCGCGAGACGTATCGCGTTCGCCCGGGGGCGGCGACGGTCGTCGTGCTCGAGCCCGACGACAGGCTGACCGTTCGCGATTTGAGCGGCGCCCAGCGCGCCGAGGTGACCGTCGTCGGTGCCGGCGGGCGTGAGGACTACGAGGCGCTCGAGATCCGGGGCGGCGGGCAGGCGACCGTGTTGCGGGCCCTGGTCTTGTCGGGGGCCGACGGTGCTGCGCGGGTCGTCGGCGCGCTCGCGGCGTCCGGGCTCGACCCGTCGCTGGCGACGGCGGCCGAGCTCTTCGGGCCTAGCTCGCCGGCGGGTGCCGAGGAGACGTTCCAGGCCTCGCGGCCGGTGATCGTCGTGGTCGGGGCGCCGCTCGGGGCGGCGGTCGTCGAAGGTGGCGTGCCGGCGTCCGATCTGCAGCTCGAGATCAACCGCTCGTCGTGGCGCGGCGAGCTCGAGCCGGTGCTCCCCGAGCCGCTCGCCGAGACGCGCCTCGACTTCGAGGTGCCGCGCGCGTCGGCGCTGGCGTACGAGGTGAAGGCTGGCGAGTACATCCAGGTGCTCGACGTCAAGGGTCGGCAGTGCTCGGACTTCCTCGCGTTCCACGGCGCGAAGCTGCAGAGCGGTGTCGAGCGGGGCCTCGACGCGACCACGACCCGCACACTGATGGGCAACGCGTATCCGACGCCTGGGCTCTTCGGGAAGTTCTACGACCAGGATCAGGATCCGCTGGTCGAGGTCGTGCGCGACACGGTCGGGCGGCACGACACGTTCGCTTTGGCCTGCAACGCGAAGTACTACGAGGACATGGGGTACTTCGGGCACGTCAACTGCTCGGACAACTTCAACGGGCAGCTGCTGCCGTACACGATCGCGCCGCGCAAAGGCTGGCCGGCGCTCAACTTCTTCTTCAACACGGCGTTCGACCGGCAGAACCTACTCGTCTCGGATGAGCCGTGGTCGCGGCCCGGCGACTACGTGCTGCTGCGCGCCATGACCGATCTCGTGTGCCTGTCGAGTGCGTGTCCCGACGACATCGACCCGGCCAACGCATGGAACCCGACCGAGATTCAGGTGCGGGTCTACCCGGCCAAGGAGAAGTTCTCCGTTGGGATCGCCCACCGCGTGACGCCGGATGCCGAGCCGAAGCTCTCGAAGCGCACGGCGTTCGACCCGTGTACCTCAGAGTTGACGACCCGGGTGACCGAGTACAACGGCTACTGGCTGCCCACCTCGTACGACAATCTCGGGGCCATCGCGGAGTACTGGGCCTGCCGCGAAAAGGCGGCGATGATGGATCTGTCGCCGCTCCGCAAGTGGGAGATTCTCGGGCCTGACGCGGAGGAGCTCCTGCAGGCGACCATGACGCGGGACATCCGGCGGCTGGCCGACGGCCAGGTCGTCTACACCGCGCTCTGCAACGACACCGGCGGCATGATCGACGACGGCACGGTGTTCCGGCTGCACGCGACGAACTTCCGGTTCGTCGGCGGCTCGGCCTACGACGGGGTCTGGCTCCGCGAGCAGGCAGACCGGCTGGAACTGCGCGTATGGATCAAGGAGTCCACCGACGAGTTGCACAACGTGGCGGTGCAGGGGCCAGCGAGCCGCGAGCTGCTGGCGCCGCTCATCTGGACCGCGCCGACGCAGACGCCGTTCGCGGAGCTGAAGTGGTTCCGCTTCGCGGTGGCGCGGCTGGGCGGGCCGCAGGGCTTGCCGCTGATCGCGTCGCGCACGGGCTACTCGGGCGAGCTGGGCTACGAGCTGTTCTGCCACCCGAAGGATGCGCCCGAACTGTGGCGTGCGGTGATGGCCGGCGGCGAGCCGCACGGGCTGGTGCCGCTCGGGCTCGACGCGCTCGACATGCTGCGGATCGAGGCGGGGCTCGTCTTCGCCGGGTACGAGTTCGACGATCAGGTCGACCCGTTCGAGGCGGGCATCGGGTTCACCGTCCCGGCGGGCAAGGAGGACGATTTCGTCGGCAAGGAGGCGCTCGCGGCGCGGCGGGAGCATCCGCAGCGCACGCTGGTCGGCTTGGAGCTCGAGGGGAACGAGCCGGCCGCGCACGGCGACTGCGTGCATGTCGGCCACCACCAGGTGGGCGTGGTCACGAGCGGGACGCGGTCGCCGGTGCTGAAGAAGAACATCGCGCTCTGCCGGATGAACGTTCGGTACGCCGAGCTCGGGACGGAGGTCGAGGTCGGCAAGCTCGACGGGTTCCAGAAGCGGATTCCGGCGACCGTCGTCCGCTTCCCGTTCTACGACCCGGAGAAGCTGCGGCCGCGCTCGTGACGGCGTTCACGCCGGAGCAGGTTGCGGCGTTCGACCGTGACGGCTTTCTCATCGTCGAGGAAGGGCTGGTGCCAGGCACCGCGTTGCCGCTGCTGCGCGAGCGGTTCTTGCGGCTGTTCGAGGGCAACTACGAGACGGGGATCAAGCCCGACGAGGTGAACTGGGTTCCGGGCCGCGACCCGGAGGACCGGACGCGGCAGATCTGCAACGGCTGGCGGGCCGACACGGTCGTCGCCGCGCAGGTTCTCTCCGAGCAGACGGGCCGGTTGACGGCGCAGCTCGCGCGGTACCGCGGTGTCCGGCTGCTCCAGGACAACGTGCTGTGGAAGCCGCCGGGCGCGAAGGCGATCGGCTTCCATCAGGACGGGTCGTACGCGGACTACCTCGTGCCGGCCGAGATGATCACCTGCTGGATCTCGCTCGACGACCTGCCGGCCGACGCGGGGCCGATCGAGTACGTGCGCGGCTCGCACCGGTGGCCGCGGACGCCGCCGCAGCGGAGCCAGTTCCACGCGCCGGAGGACTGGCTCGCACCGGCGCGAGCCGCGGCGCCGGAGGGAGTCGAGCTCGAAGTCGTCCCGGTCGCGGTGAAGGCCGGCGGCGGCTCGTTCCACCATGGCCTGACGTGGCACGGCTCGCCGCCGAACGCGAACGCGTCTGTCGCCCGGATGGCGCTCGTGTCGCACCTGCTCCCGGTCGAAGCGCGTTTTCACGACACGAACGTCGACCTGATCTACTCGCGCTACCGCCGCCGGGGCGACCTGGCGCTCGACGAGTCGTTCTTCCCGGTCCTGTGGGACGAGTCCGGCTACAGAACGCCGTGGCTCGCCGAACTGCCGGCCCTCTGACGCGGCGAGCGAACTGCCGGTGCCAGGCACCGGGGTTGTGCACCGCGAACTGCCGGTGCCAGGCACCCGGGTTGCCCGTCCCGCACGACGAACTGCCGGTGCCAGGCACCGGGGGTTCGCCCCTCCCGACACGTCCGAACGGCGGTGCCAGGCACCGGGGTTCCGCCGGCCGACCGCTTACCGCCGGTGCCTGGCACCGGGTTTTGGCCCGCTACTCCCGTTGGCGGATGGCGGGGAATCCGCACGGCGGGCAGGATTCGTCGTGCGAAACCCGGTGCCTGGCACCGCAGTTGACTTGAGGTGGGAGGCCCACAGCTGGTGGTACGGGGTCGGGCTTGGGCTTCGCTGTACGGACCGCGACGGATCCTCGCGGCATTGGACAGACGCGGTGGGACGCCACCGCTCGGTGAGATAGGGCGCTACGCGGTTTCGCGGAAGCGGCCGGCGAGCACTTCGATCAGCGCCATCGCCGCTCGGGGGTCGGATTCGAGCGCGCGCAGCAGGTTCGGGCGTGTGATCTCGAGACACCGCACCGCCGTCTCGGCAGTGATGTCGGCGATGCGCGGACCGCCGTCGAGCACCTCGATCTCGCCGAGGAGCTCCCCCACCCCGAGCCGCACCAGCTTCCCGGGCCGCTCGACCCGCACCGTGCCCTCGAGAACGAGCGACAGCGAATCGCCCGGCTCTCCGATGCGCATGATCGCCGCACCTTCCGAATAGCTCTGCTCGGTGCCAGAGGCGAGAATCGGCCGCCAGAGCTCCTCGGGAAGCGCCGCAAAAACGTGCGGGTCGCGCACGACACGCTCGTACCGGCCGCTGTGAAAAAGCAGAGGCGTTCCTTCGCCGTAGCGAACGTACTCGACCTGTCCGAGGAACAGCGAGTGGTCGCCGCCCCAGTAGCTCCGCACAACCCGGGCCACCAGCTGCGCGAGCGCGCCTTCCACGAGCGGCGTGTCGCGCACAATCTCGAACCGGGGATCAGCATCGTCTGCGCGCGGCCTGCCCGCGAACCGGTCGGAGAGCGCCGTCTGTCCCTCCTCCAGCACGCTCACCCCGAAGTGCCCTCCCTCCCGAAGCAGCGCGTTCAGCCTCGCACGCCTATCGACCGAGATCAGCACGAGCGGCGGCCGCAATGACACCGACATGAACGCGTTGGCCGTCATGCCGTGCACCTGCTCGCCCACCCGCGTCGTGATCACCGTCACCCCGGTCGCGAACATCCCGAGTGTCCGCCGGAACTCGACCGCAGGGTCGGCATCCGAGCCGGCGGCGGCCTCCATCTGCTCGGGCGGCGGCGCAACGTCGAAGAACGACTCCCCGATCCCCTCGGGCGCGCCCGCGATCGAGAGCCCCTGCATCGATAGGTCGAACTCGCTCGGCGGCTCCATCGACCCGATTCTGACGCTTCGGCCGGGCGAGAGATAGGTGTCGGTCTACCCGCGGGCGTCCAGCGGCACGAAGTCGCGCAGCTCGGGCCCGGTGTAGACCTGCCGCGGCCGCGAGATCTTCTGCTCGGGGTCGGTGAGCATCTCCGACCACTGCGCGATCCAGCCCGGAAGGCGGCCGAGCGCGAACAGAACCGTGAAGTAGTCCGGCGGGTAGCCCATCGCCTGATAGATCAGCCCCGAGTAGAAATCGACGTTCGGGTACAGCTTGCGCGAGATGAAGTACTCGTCCTCGAGCGCGATCCGCTCGAGCTCCAGCGCGATCTCGAGCTTCGGGTTCAGGCCGGTCTGCTCGAACACCGAGTCGGCGACCTGCTTGATCAGCGTCGCGCGGGGGTCATAGCTCTTGTAGACGCGGTGGCCGAAGCCCATCAGCCGCCCCTTCCCCGCCTTCACGCCCTCGACGAACTCGGGCACACGGCTGGTGTCGCCGATCTCGTCGAGCATCTTCAGCACGGCCTCGTTGGCGCCACCGTGCAGCGGCCCGTAGAGCGCGGCGATCCCCGCCGACACGGCCGAGAACAGATCGACCTGCGAGGAGCCGACGCCCCGCACCGCGCTCGTCGAGCAGTTCTGCTCGTGGTCGGCGTGCAGGATCAGGAGGATCTCGAGCGCCCGCTGGAGCACCGGGTTCGGCTCGTGCTGGCCGCCGATCGCGAAGGTCATGTTCACGTAGTTCCCGACGTATGGCAGATCGTTCCGTGGCAGGACGTACGGCAGGCCCCGCGAGTGCCGGAAGATGTACGCGGCGATCGTGGGCAGCTTGGAGATCAACCGCACACGCTGCAGGTAGCGGTTCTCCGGATCGGCGACGTTCTTTGCATCCGGGTAGAAGGTGGACAGGGCGCCGACCGCCCCAAGCAGCATCCCCATCGGATGCGCGTCGTAGCGGAAGCCCTCGAGGAACTTCGTCACGTTCGTGTGCACGTAGGTGTGCCCACGCACGTCGTCCTCCCACCGCTTCAACTCCGCGGCTGACGGCAACTCGCCTTCGAGCAGCAGGTATGCGGTCTCGAGGAACGTCGCCTGCTCGGCAACCTGCTCGATCGGGTAGCCGCGGTAGCGCAGGATCCCCGCGTCGCCGTCGATGTACGTGATCGCGCTCCGACAGGCCGCGGTGTTCAGGAACGCCGGGTCGTAGGACATCAGCCCGTGCTCGCCTTCGACCGCCGCGATCTGCTGAAGATCGTTCGCCCGGATGGTGCCGTCGACGATCGGCAGCGTGTACTCGCGGCCGGTGCGGTTGTCGACGATCGTCAGTGTCTCAGCGGTCAAGGCTCTCCCCTAGATCGAATTGCCGCGGCCGTGAATCATTGCAGGGGTTCGGGTATCGGCGGACGGATGCCTTCGACCAGCGGACAAGTCCGCGCTGACCGCTGCGGCCCAACCCTCAACCAACCTCAAGCCAAGGTAGGTACCGTCATCACGAAAGCCGCACGAAAGCGTGCCCACTTCGTGTTTTCCCCTGCTCATGCACTACGGCCGTCGAGGCACGTCCGGCGGCAGCCGCCGTGCCGTGCGCGTGCCGAGTGTGTGACGAAAGCGTCGCCGACCGTCCCCACCTCCGACGGGTTGGTTAGTGCGGGACGACGAAGAGGCCCGCGATGCCCAGGCCGAAGATGACCGCCGCCAGAAGCGAGTCGGGGCCGAGGCGCGCAAAGCACCGCAGCGGGCGGATGATCACGCCGAAACCGTAGACCGCCGTGAGCGCGACGCCGACCGACGCCAGCCACGCGTTCAGGTCGCCGGCTGACGGAAGCACGGGTTGCCCCGCAATCAGGTCGGCCAGCAGGAAGAGGCACACCTGAAACGCGTTCCCGCCGAAGATGTCTCCCATCGCCAGCGCGTTGTCGCCGAGCCGAACGGCGGCGATGCCCGAGCTGATCTCCGGCAGCGCCGACGCGGTGGCGAGGATCGTGGCGCCGAAGATCACCCCGTTCACGCCGAAATGGGTGGCGAGCGCATCGCCGCTCTCCTCCAGCGCGACGCCCGCGATCAGCGTCACCGCACAGGCCGCACCAAAGAGCAGCGCCACGTGCGCGGTCGAGTCAGCCGCATACGGATGCGGCTTGCCCGGGAGCGGATCGCGACGGTGCCGCCGGCCCGGCTGGCTCCCCGGCATCGAGACGTGCCACCGAGGCGCCTTGCGCGCCCGGTTGATCACGTAGAGCCCGATCCCCCACACGCCGCAGATCGCCACGGATGCCGGACTGACGACTCCCCCGATCGCGGTCGTCGGCTTCAGCAGCGCCCCCATCAAAACGCCGGAGACGACGATCATCACCAGCAGCCCCTCGAGCACGGGCGTCAACGCGCCGACGAGGAACGAGAGCGACGCGTCGCCCGCGAATGCGTCGCACACCAGGAGCACCATCGTCTGCACGGCGATGCCGCCGATCAGGTTCCCCGCTGCGAGACCGAGATGACCGCCCGCCGCCGCCGAGACGGTGATCGCAACCTCCGGCAAGCTGCCCGCGAGAGCGAGGAGCAGCAACCCGCCCAACTCCTCGCCGAGCCCAAGCCGCACGTCCAGCGCGTCGGTCGTCTTCGACAGCAGCATGCCCGCAAGCCACGTCGCGACTGCACCGCCCGCGAACACGATCAGGAGGAGCGGCGTTCCCCACCCGGACATGCTTCGAGTATCGGTCCGCGACCGGACGGTCGCGAGCCGAGCGCGCTATCTACACGTCGATCTGCAGGCCGTCGAACGCGAGCAGGCGGTTGTGCGGCACTGGCAGCTCGGACGGACGATGCGTGACGAGGAGCGTCCCGGCGCCCGAGGCGGCGAACGCCGTCTCGGCCTCGGTGAGCGACAGATGCCCGCGCGGCTGCCCGTCGAGGTCGCCGTGCGCCAGCGTCGCCTCGCAGAGGAAGAGGTCGGCTCCGAGCGCCGCCTCAACCACCTCCGGCCCCGGGCCGCAATCTCCCGAGTACGCGAGCGTGCGGCTCCCGTCGGTGAGCTTCAGCGCGTAGGCGTCGAGCGTGTAGTGCGGCACCTTCGTCGCCGTGACCGCATAGCCCTCGGCGACAAACGGGATGCCGGGCTCGTACTCGGAGACCTCGAACACGCGATCGAACATGTCGGGGAAGCCCAGAAGGCCGCCGAAACGCTCCAGCTGCGCCCGGCCCGTCGGCGGCACCCACAGGTGCGGGCGCGGCAGCACGTGGTCGCGCGCCTTCAGATACAGCGCTCCCCACACCCACGGAACGAGATCGCCCCAGTGATCGAGGTGGAAATGTGTGATCACGATCGACTCCAGCGTCGGCCAGCCTTCGGCCGTCCGCAGGCGTCCGAGCACCCCGGGCCCACAGTCGAGTAGCACTGCGCCGGAGCCGTGGAGGACGTACCCGGAGTGCGCGCTGCCAGGGTTCGGCCAGGCGGGCGAAGAGCCGACGACGGTCAGGTTCACGCACGCATGTTGTCAAGTTCTGAGTGCTCTATGCTTGGCACATGTCAGACGCCACAATCAGCCTCCTGAAGCAGGTCTCGCTTTTCTCGGGCCTCAGCGACAAGGAACTCGGTGCGATCGCCACCCTGCTGCGGGAACGGACGTTCCCCGCGGGCACCGAGGTCGTGACGGAAGGCCAGGGCGGCGCCGGCTTCTTCATCGTCGATTCGGGAACAGCACGTGTGACTGTGGGCGGCAAGGAAGTCGGGTCGCTCGGAGCCGGCGACCATTTCGGCGAGATCGCGCTGATCGCGGACACCCCGCGCACTGCGACGATCACAGCCGAGACCGATTTCCACTGCTACGGCCTCACCATCTGGGAGTTCCGGCCACTCGTCGCGTCGAACGCGGCGATCGCCTGGAAGATGCTGCAAAACCTCGCCGGAAAGCTCGCCTCCGCCGAGCACTGACTGCGCCGTCCGGGCCGGTCTGCCGGGCAAAAGGCGGCTGGTAGCGTGCTGGAGTGAGCGGGCCACTGCACGTCGATCCACCTGACCTCGGGCTGGTCCAGACCGCGCGGGGACTGTCGCGGCTGTGGCGCGCCGAGTGGCGCCTCGTCACCGGAGGCCTGATCTGCGCGTTCATCTACAGCGGGCTCTCGCTGGCGATCCCGATCGTCATCCGGCACGCGATCGACGACTCGATCTCGCCGAAGGGCACGCACAGAAACGCACTCTGGCCCTACCTCGTCATCGTGCTGGCGCTCGCCGCCCTCCGGTTCGGGATCAACTTCACCCGCCGCTACGCCACGGCGCGCACGGGCATCCGCGTCGAGGCGCGCATGCGAGAGCTCCTCTACCAGGCCTACCTGCGCTACCCGCGCGCGTTCTACGACAGGCACGCCACGGGCCAGGTCGTCTCACGCGCAACGAACGACCTCTACCCGATCCGCTACTTCATCGGCTGGGGCCTCACCCAGGGCGCCCAGTCGCTGATGATGATCGTGGGGATCAGCGCCGTCCTGTTCCTGGTGAACGCCAAGCTGGCCGCGATCGCGATCTGCACGATGCCGCTCGTCGGCATCCTCACCTTCAGCTTCGCCCGCAAGGTGATGCCGATCTCGCGCCAGGTACAGCAGCTGCGGGCCGACGTCACCGAAGCAGCCGACGAGGCGGTCGTGGGCATCGAGATGGTGCAGGCGTTCGGCCGCGAGGACGACGTCCAGGCTCGTTTCGCCGAAAAGGCCGGCGCGGTGCGGGACGGCGTTCTGCACCAGGCGCGGGTCGAAGCCGCGTTCCTGCCTGGGCTGCTGTTCCTGCCGACGCTCTCGATTGCTGCCGTCGTGCTCTTCGGCGGCCACGACGTGATCGGCGGCGCGCTCACCTACGGCGAGTTCTTCCTCTTCTACCAACTGCTGCTGCAGATGGTGTGGCCGCTCGAAGCGCTCGGCTGGATCCTGTCGCTCGCCCAGCGTGCCACTGCCTCGGCCTCGCGCAGCTTCGCCTGGCTGGAGGGAATCGAGACGATTCCGGAGCCCGCCCAGCCGCGCCCGCTGCCGGCAGGTGAACTCGACGTCACGTTCGAGGGCGTGCACTTCTCGTACGGGACGGGTAGCGAGGTGCTCTCTGGCGTCGACCTGCGTGTGGCGCCGGGCGAGATCGTCGCGCTCTGCGGCCCGACGGGAGCCGGCAAGACGTCGCTGCTCAACCTGCTGCCGCGCTTCTACGACCCGACGGCAGGAGTCGTGCGGCTCGGCGGCGTCGACATCCGGGACGTGTCGACCGAAGAGCTGCGTCGGACGGTCGCGCTTGTGACGCAGCGCCCGATTCTCTTCTCCGTGACGCTCCGCGACAACGTCACGGCCGCACGGCCGGACGCTCCCTGGGACGAGGTGCTCGCCGCCTGCGACGCGGCCGGTGTCCTGCAATTCGCCGACGACCTGCCCGACGGCTTCGACACGCTGATCGGCGAGCGCGGCGTGAACCTCTCCGGCGGCCAGCGCCAGCGGGTGGCGCTCGCGCGCGCCCTGGTCGCGGGGGCACGCGTGATCGTGCTCGACGACCCGATGTCGGCCGTCGACACCCAAACCGAGCGCCACCTCGCGACCGGCCTCCGCCCCGCCCTGGCCGGACGCACCGTCCTGATTGCCGCGCAACGCCTCTCGACGGTCCAGGTCGCAGACCGAGCGGTCGTCCTCGACAGCGGCGTGATCCTGGAGGACGGCCCGGTGGCAGAGCTCCTGGCGGTGGACGGCCCGTTCGCAGCCTTGTTCGGAGAGGAAGTCGTTGCCGCGTAAGACCCACACCGGCCTCTCCCGGCTCGGCCGCTACCTCCCCGGCCGCCGCCGGCGCGTAGCGATGCTCTCGATCGTCGGCATCTTCACAGCCGCTGCGCCTGTGAGCGCCCTGTTCATCGTCCAGGACGCGATCGACAAGGGCATGCGCGACCACGACCGCACGAGACTCGAGCGCGACGTCTTCGTCTACCTGGGCATCAACGCTGCGGCCTGGGTGCTGCAGACGACACTCGTCCGCGGTTTGGCCCGAGTCGGCCAGGATCTCGTGCTCGCTCTGCGCCGGGATCTCTTCGACCATCTGACGACACTCGACCTGAGCTACTTCGGGGGCCAGAAGGCCGGGTGGATCATCGCCCGGCTCACTTCCGACGTCGACGCCCTGTCGGACGTCCTGTCGCAGGGGCTGACGACCCTCGTCGTCAACACGCTCACGCTCGTCGCCGCGATCTGCGGCCTGTTCATCCTCGACTGGCGGCTCGGCGGCGTCGCCCTCGTGATCCTGCCGCCGACGATCGTCCTGACGCGCACGTTCCAGGTGAAGTCCCACGCCGGCTTCCTGCGCGTACGCGAGACGATCGCCGCCCTGACGGCGCAGATCGCCGAGTCCGTGTCGGGCATGGCCGTGATCCAGGCGTTCGGCCGCGAGCGCGCGTTTCTCGACGAGTTCGACAAGGCCAACGACGCGAACCGCCGCACGAACACCTATGCCCAGTGGCTGAACTCGCTCTTCTTCCCCGGCATCGAGTTCCTCGGCATCGTCGCGATGGGCTCGGTGCTCTGGGTCGGCGGCCGGTTGCTGGAGCACGGGTCGCTGACGATCGGGACGCTGGTTTCGGCCGTGTTCCTGCTGAACCTCGTCTTCCAGCCGCTGCAGGAGCTGTCCGACCTCTACGGGCAGGTGCAGTCGGCCGGCGCCGCGATGGAGAAGATCAGTCTGGTGCTCGACACCGAGACCGAGATCCACGACCAGCCCGGCGCCCGTCCGCCGACGCGGATCGAGGGCGACCTGCACATCGACCACGTGAGCTTCTCGTATGGGCGCGATCGCGTGCTGGACGACGTCGACATCCACGTGCCCGCGGGAGCCTGCCTGGCGCTCGTCGGCGAGTCCGGCGGCGGCAAATCGACGACCGCGAAGCTCGTCGGCCGCTTCTACGACCCTGACGAGGGCGCGATCCGGGTGGACGGCGTCGACCTGCGCGAGCTCGAGCTACGGGCGTATCGGCGGCAGCTCGGCGTCGTCCTGCAGGATCCGTTCCTGTTCGCCGGAACGCTCGCCGACAACGTGCGGTTCGCGCGGCCCGAGGCCACCGACGAGATGGTCGCCGACGTCGCACGTGCCGTCGGCGTCGAGCGGATCGCCCGCCGCTTCGAGCGGGGACTGCTGCACGAGGTGCGCGAGGGTGGCGCGGGCCTGTCAGCCGGCGAGCGTCAGCTGATCTCGATCGCGCGCGCCTTGCTGGCCGACCCGCGGATTCTGATCTTCGACGAGGCGACGTCGAACATCGACCGCCCGGCCGAGGCGCTCATCGAGCGCGCCCTCGACACCCTGCTCCACGGGCGCACGTCGATCATCATCGCCCACCGTCTGGCCACCGTCCGCCGCGCCGACGAGATCGTCGTGCTCGAACATGGGCGCATCGTGCAGCGCGGGAAGTTCGACGCCTTGCTCGCTGCGGAGGGCCCGTTCCGGCGCCTCGCCCGCGATCTCGAAGGGCTCGAGCTTCAGCCGCCGCAGGCGTCGTCCGCGCCGCCGCGGCAGTCCGCCCCGGTCGTCGGCAGACGCGCGAGCAGCTCGCCCAGAGTCGTCAGCTCAGAGCCCGAGTAGCGGCCCAGAAAGAGCTCGTCCACATCGGCGAGATGACCCTCGCCCGCCTCGCGCACCTTCGCGGCGCCTGCCTCCGTCAACTTCGCGTAGGAGACGCGCCGGTCTGCGGCGCAGGTTTCCTTGCACACCAGGCCGCTGCGCTCGAGCCCGTCCAGCAGGCGAGTGATGCCGGACGCAGTGAGGATGACGCTCTCGGCCAGGTCGACCCGCCGCATCCGGCCACCTTCGGCGCGGCTGAGGTGGATGAGCACCTCGTAATCGTTCAGGGTCAGACCGTGCGACCGCTGCAGTTGAGCCGACAGCTCGCGCGTGATCGCGGCATGCGCGCGCAGGAAAGCAACCCAGGCGTCGAGCCTGCGTGCCCCAGTACGTGTGGTGGATTCAGTTGTCGCAGACATACGTGTGCCGATTGTGGCGTTCTGAATAACGAACAGTAGCGTCGAAAACGTCCCGCAGTTGACTTAACGGATTCGGCCGAAGCCGTCAACCGACGAGAGCGGCCGGATCCGACGCATCACCTCCCCACCGTTCGAGTCGTTGCCGACCGCGGTATTCCCTTCGATACTCGCAAACCGGCCTCCTGCCAGCCGCCGGTCGACGATCCCCACGTGGTCCGGCACGCCGCCGTCCCAGTTGAAGAGCGCCAGATCGCCCCGCTGCGGCTCCGCCCGGCCCTGCCAGAGGCCATGCTCGCGCAGCCAGTTTTCGAGATCGATCACCGAAGCGACCCCACGGGCGGTCGCACGGGGATGTCCCCGCCCCAGAACCACCCCGGCCCCCTCCAGGAAGCAGTACGACACGAAGATGGCGCACCACGGCACGCCGTCCTCGCCGAACCAGGCCCCGAACGGGTTCCGGTTCGAGCCTGCCGGCCACTCGTGCACCCCGATGTTCAACCGCGCCACGCGAAGCGCGCGAACCCCTGCCGCAGCAACAACGGTCTCCATTCCGACCTCCGTCGTCGCCGATATGTCAGAGCGAAGCTACAGATCGCGCCGGGAAAACGCGAACAGGGCACCTGCGATCACGAGGCCGAGGTAGACGACCGACCAGGTGAGCAGCGGACCCTGCGCCTGAGCGGAGCCGCCGAACGGCCCGAGCTTCAACACGAAGGCGGCGAACCCGCTCGTGTCGACCGTCAGCCGATGCAGGGCGTCCTCGTAGAGGGCGTCGAACGGCAGGACCCACCAGGCGATCCTCGAGATGTGCTGCAGCGTGTGCGAGCTGATGACACGCCCGATCTCGCCGAGCAGTCCGGCGACGAAGCCGGCGCCGAAGATCATGAGGGTGCCGATGCCATTCGCGATCGGGGCGAGTACGACCGACCCCGCGAGGGCGAGCGCCGCGATGATGACGACCGCCCCGGCGACCTCCAGGCCTGGCGCGATGATCCGGTCCGGCAGCCAGGAGCCCGCCCAATCGGTGATGCCGAGCGCGGCGAAGTAGACGAGCAGCACGTAGACGGCGCAGGCGAGCGCCGCCCCGGCGAACCGCGCGAACAGAAGCTGCGCGCGTCCGATCGGGCGCACCACGAGCGGCTGCAGCAGACCGGCCTCGGCGTCACCGCGAACGACGTTCAGGGTCAGAAAGACAGCGAGAACCCCGCCGAGAAACATGATCGCGAACAGCGCGAGCCCGAACACCGTGGCTCCGGCAAGCGCCTTCGGGTCGAGCGACTGCTGGCCGGGCCCGGCGAAGCTCTCGGCGTCCTTGAACGCCGCGTCGACCCCATAGCCGTAGAGGCCGAGGAAGACCGCGGTGAGCACGACGACGACCAGGAACATCTTCCGTCGCAGGCTCTCGCGGAAGCCGTAGAGCACGATCGCGATCACTCGACCACCTCGAGATAGACCTCTTCGAGGGTCGTCGAGACGACGCGAACCTCGAAGACGTCCTCACCGGCCGCGACCAGTTCGCGGATGAGCCGCGGGATGTCGGCGCGCGTCGCCTCGGGGAAGCGCCGCGTGCCGTCTCCAGTATCGATCTCCACTCCGCCCTGACGCCGCAGCTCGTCGGGCCGCCCCGCGGCGACGACTTTGCCGTGGTCGACGATCACGACGTGGTCGCACACGAGCTCGACTTCGGACAGGAGGTGCGAATTGAGCAGTACGGCCGTGCCGCGGGAGCGCAGCTCCTCGAGCAGGGCGCGCACGACACGGCGGCCCGACGGGTCGAGCGCGCTCGTCGGCTCGTCGAGCAGCAGCAGCCGCGGCGATCCGACCAGAGCCTGGGCGATCCCGAGCCGCTGCTGCATCCCTTTGGACATCGTGGCCACGCGCACATCGCGCGCGTGCCCGAGACCGACCAGATCGAGGAGCTCGGCGCGCTCCTCGATACCGCCGCGCGAGCCGGCGAGGCGCTGGTGCAGGACGAGCAGCTCGTCGGCGCTCATCCAGCCTGGAAAGCGGAACAGCTCGGCCAGATAGCCGAGCGCGCGGCGTGCCGCCGGTGAGCCCGCAGGCGAGCCGCAGATCTCCACGGCGCCGCCGGTCGGCCGCACCAACCCACACGCGATCTTGACCAGCGTCGACTTGCCCGCGCCGTTGGGGCCGAGCAGGCCGACGAGCTGGCCCTCGCCCACCTCGATGTCGACGCCGGCGAGCGCCTCGATCCGTCCGTAGCGCTTGTGGAGCGCCATGGCCGCAAGCGCAACCGACACGCCAGGCACCATATCTCTCACGCATGCTTATTTGACGTATGCGATCTGCTTATGTACTTTCCCAGCAAGCCAATGGACAAGCTAGGAACCCGAGGAGACAGATGACCCGTACCCGCACCCTCGTCGCGGCAGGCCTCGCGGCGCTCGTGCTCACCGCCGTTGCGGCCGCCTCGAGCAAAAGCACCAACCTCTCGCTGATCGCCTACTCGACGCCGAAACCGGTGATGGCAAAGATCATCCAGGCCTGGCAGCAGACGCCCGATGGCAGCGGCGTGACCTTCAGCCAGTCGTACGGCCCGTCGACGAACCAGGCGAAAGCCGTCGCGGCCGGACAGCCCGCCGACCTCGTGTTCCTCTCCACTGGGGACGACGTCAATCTGCTCGTCGACGCCGGTCTCGTGAACTCGAACTGGAACAAGCAGAGCTACAACGGCATCGCCGCCGACACGGTCGTCGTGTTCGCGGTGCGCCAGGGCAACCCGAAGCACATCAAAAGCTGGGCCGACCTGATCAAGCCGGGCGTGCAGGTTGTGACCCCGAACCCGTTCAGCTCTGGCTCGGCGAAGTGGAACATCCTCGCCGCCTACGGTGCCGAGCGTCGCCTCGGCAAGACCGACGCGCAGGCGACCGCGTACGTGAAGGCGCTGTTCAAGAACGTCGTGGCCCAGGACACCTCCGGCTCGAACGCGACCAATACGTTCCTGTCGGGCAAGGGCGACGTTCTGATCACCTACGAGAGCGAGGCGATCAACGCCAACCTGCAGGGCAAGCACATCTCGTATGTGATCCCCCGCCAGACGATGCTGATCGAGCTGCCCGCGGCCGCGATCTCGAAGAGCCAGAACCTCGACAAGGTGAACGAGTTCCTGCGTTACCTCAAGACGACGCCGGCCCAGGAGCTGTTCGCCCAGTACGGCTTCCGGCCTGTGAACAAGCAGGTCGCCGCCGAGCCGTCGGTCGTCAAGGAGTTCCCGGCCCGCCCGGGCGTCTTCAAGATCGACGACAAGTACATCGGCGGGTGGCGTAACGCCGACAAGGTCTGGTTCGATCCCACGAACGGCCGCATGGTGAAGATCGAGCAGGCCGACGGAGGACCGACAACTGGCTAGCGGCACCGACGCGCTCCGTTTCGGAGCGCCCGCAATCTCACGTCGCACGAGGGAGAGAGCCGGATCGGCTCTCTCCCTCGGCTTTGTCACGACCTTCCTGTCGGTCATCGTCGCGCTGCCGATCGCCGCGCTCGTCTGGTCGTCGCGCGCGCAGGGCGCGTCCGGCTTCTGGAAGTGGATCACCGCGCCGGAGGCGGTCTCCGCCCTCGAGCTGACCCTGGCGGTGGCCGCGCTCGTGGCGCTCACCAACGCGGTCTTCGGGACGATCATCGCGTGGACGCTCGTCCGAGACGACTTCCGCGGCAAGTCGGTCGTCAACGCAATCATCGACCTGCCGTTCGCGCTCCCGACGATCGTCGCCGGCCTGCTGGTGCTCGCGCTGTACGGCTCGAGCTCACCCGTTCACATCAACATCGCTTTCACCCGCACCGCGATCTATCTCGTCCTGCTCTTTGTCACTCTCCCCTTCGTCGTGCGCACCGTTCAGCCCGTGCTGCACGAGCTGGACACCCAGATGGAGGAGGCAGCGCGCTCGCTCGGCGCGCGCGAGAGCGCCGTCTTCCGCCGCATCGTGCTGCCGAGCATCCTCCCCGGCATCCTCTCGGGCGTCGCGATGGCCTTTGCCCGCGCGGTCGGCGAGATCGGCGCGGTCACGATCATCTCGGGCAACCTGCCCTACCGCACCGAGGTGGCGGCCGTGTACGTGTTCAACCAGAACGCGAGCGGCAACCCGACCGGAGCCGCGGCCGTCGCGGTCGTCCTGCTCGTCATCTCGTTCGTGCTCCTGCTGGCAATCGGCGGTATCCGCCGCTGGACGACGAGGCACGAGCGTGCCTAAGCGCAAGAGCAGGAGGCTCGTCAGGTTCACCGCCCTCGGCTATCTGCTGATCGTGCTGCTCGGGCCGCTCTCGATGCTCTTCTGGCGGATCTACGTCGAGGGCGTCGGCAAGGCCTGGTCGGCTCTGACGGATCCGCAGACCATCCATGCGTTCAAGATCACGCTCATCCTGGCGGGCATCGCGGTGCCGCTGAACACCGTGTTCGGCATCGTCGTCTCGCTGGCGATCGTCCGCCGGCGCTTCCCCGGCAAGGGGCTGGTCAACGCGTTCGTCGACCTGCCGCTGGCCCTCTCCCCTGTCGTCGTCGGCCTGTCGCTGTTCCTGCTCTACGGCCGCACGGGGTGGTTCGGGCCGTGGTTCACGTCGCACAACATCCAGATCCTCTTCGCGCTGCCGGCGATGGTGCTCGCGACCGTCTTCGTCTCGGTGCCGTTCGTCGCGCGCGAAGTCGTACCGACGCTGCGCGAGATCGGCGACGAGCAGGAGCAGGCCGCACACACACTCGGCGCCTCCGGCTGGCAGACCTTCTGGCGGATCACCCTCCCGGCGATCCGCTGGGCCGTGATCTACGGCGTCGTCCTCACCACCGCCCGCTGCCTCGGCGAGTACGGAGCGGTGGCGGTCGTCTCGGGCAGCATCGAAGGCAAGACCGAGACTGCAACGCTCCGTGTGCAGGACTACTACGAGAACCTCAACCAGGGCGGCTCGTACGGCGTCTCGCTCGCCCTCGCTGGAATTGCAATTCTCGTCCTGATACTCATGACTCTGCTCAAACCCAAGGAGGCTGTGGCCTGATGTCGATCTCCGTCCAGAACGTCTGCAAGCGCTTCGGTGACTTCGTCGCGCTCGACGACGTCTCGATCGAGGTCGAGGCCGGTTCGCTCACCGCCCTCCTCGGCCCCAGCGGCAGCGGCAAGTCGACGCTGCTGCGCGTGATCGCCGGTCTCGAGACTCCTGATTCGGGCGTCGTCCGCATCGGCCCCGATGACGTGACGGGCCACGCGCCGCAGGATCGCGGCGTCGGCTTCGTGTTCCAGCACTACGCGGCGTTCAAGCACATGACCGTGTACGACAACATCGCGTTCGGCCTGAAGATCCGCAAGCGGCCGCGGCCCGAGATCGAGACGCGCGTGCACGAGCTGCTCGAGCTGGTTCAGCTGCAGGGCCTCGCCAAGCGGTATCCATCACAGCTTTCCGGCGGCCAGCGCCAGCGCATGGGCCTGGCCCGCGCGCTCGCGGTCGACCCCGAGGTGCTCCTCCTCGACGAGCCCTTCGGCGCCCTCGACGCGCGGGTACGCACCGAGCTGCGTGCATGGCTCCGCCGGCTGCACGACGAAACCCATACGACCACCGTGATCGTCACCCACGACCAGGAAGAGGCGATGGAAGTCGCCGACCGCGTCGTGGTCATGAACCGCGGCCGTGTCGAACAGGCAGCCGGGCCGCAGGAGCTCTACGACGTGCCGGCCAACGAGTTCGTCATGAGTTTCGTCGGGCAGGCCAACCGCTTCGGTGACGCATGGGTTCGCCCCCACGACCTCGAGGTCGTCGTCGAGCCGAATGGGTCGACCCAGGAAGCGATGATCGAGCGGCTCGTCCACCTCGGCTTCGAGATGCGAATCGACCTCGTACGTGACGACGGCGAACGCTTCTCGGTCCAGCTCACCCGCGACGAGGCCGAGCGCCTCGAGCTCGAAAACGGCCAGATCGTCTACGTCCGGCCGACGAAGCAGACGCTCTTCGCGTAGAGCGGTGTCAGACACACTTGGTGTCTGACACCTTTTGCGGGTGCAGCGGCGGGTCGGGCGACAGCGCGCTCGCGCAGGCGAGCTGACGATGTTCGTCTACGAGATTTCGCGCGCGTTCGCGCGGGCATTGAACAGCTGCCAGTTCCCTTCGGAGACGACTTCGACGGTGCGACCGACCACTTTGATCGCGGTCTCGTCGTCGATTGCGTACGCCGGAACCGTCAGACCGGCCGCCCAGAGCTCCGCGGCGGCCATCGACTGGTCTGGCATCGCCTCGTGGTTCAGGTGCGGGAACATCGCAAAGTCGACAAGGCCCAGCGCTCGGTCATCACCGGTGGTGACTGGGCTCCCAGACACAAACCCCTGCCCGACCTGTGGCCCCATCACCAGGCTCCCGGCGCTGACTCCCACCCAGACCACGTTGCTCAGCGAGGGCAACAGGTCGCCCAGTCCCGACTGCTCGATCCAGTAGCACAGGTAGAGGGGATCGCCACCTCCCACGAGAAGCGCGTCCGTCTCCTCGACCGCGTCGATCCAAATCGACCTCTCGATGCTCGGCAACGCCGTGAGTTCGAGCACTCCCAGCGACTTCCAACCGAGTTCGCAGAGGGGCGAGGCAGCACGTCCGCTGATCAGCCGCCATGCGCCGGCAGCACCACCGGGGAACGCATACGTCGCGGTCGGAATGCAGAGGGCATTGGACTGGTCGATCGGTTTGCCCAAGAGGTCGACCAACGCGTCGTGGATGCTCGTGTTCTTGATGCCGGCCGAGGTGAGAAGAAGTTTCATGCCGCCTCTCGGAGTCCGTTGGGCGAGCTCTTGCTCTTGGCGTAGACACTCGCAGAACCCGGAGCTTTCCGTCGCGACCATCCTCCTTGCGATGTGTCAGCGTCCGCCGAGTGAAAGTGGCTGAACATGTGCGGCACCCGAAGCAGCGTGTCCTGTGCAACGCCGTCCGCCGCATCGTTCGCGTGTCGCGACGTCGCCGAGCTGAGCTAGGTGTCCGAGTCCGGCGGCTCTGAGCGCCTGATCGAGGCTCGCGATAGCGTCGAGCTGGTCAGCTGCCTTGCCGGCTGCGTCATCCGTCATGGCCGATCATGTCAACCGAGCGGTTCGGGCGGCGCCCCGCCAGGCGTCAATTAGAAACACATGCCGGCGGCGTAGTTAGGCCTCCGCGATCTGTCGGCCCACGACGAGTGCCTCGCGCATCTGCGGTTCAAGCTCGCCGTAGCTCGCATCCGGGCGGACGCCAAGCGCGTCGAGAGTCTTCGAGAAGAAGCAGCGCGCAGTGGCCGCGAGGATGACATCCATGATGTCCGTGTCCGAGAGCCCGAGGTCACGAAGTCGTTGCAGGTCGCTGTCGTCGATCGAAGTTGCGTCATCTACGACCCGCTCGGCCAAGTCCATGACGGCTACGTCGACCTCGTCGAGGCCGGCGGCGCGGTGATCGAGTGCGATTTCGACCACCGGTTCACCGAAGCGCTCATGGAGAATCTTGCCGTGGGCGAGACAGCAGTAGCTCGACCTGAGTCGGCGCGCGGCCGCCAGAGTCGCCAGTTCATAGCGGCGCAAGTCCATTCCGGCCTTGATCGCACCGTTCAGCTCCACCCAAGCCCCGTAGACCTCGGGCCGCTCCGCGAACGCTCGCTCGAAGTTCGTGGTCATCGCTTGGAGTCTGGCGACCGACAGCGGCCGTTGTCAACGGAGATCCGCTTCCGCCGGCGCCCACCGGCGCCTACCCACCGAACATTCGACTGTGCGGGGCGCTGTCCAGCGACACGACCCGCCTATTTACCGGGCGTATACCGTTCTTGGTGCGCGGGTTGCGAGACTGATCGGATGTGGGTGTTTGCGAGGCAAGCTTCTCGAGCTCCGCAACGTTTCCGTGGCTTGACGCGAAGGCTCGCCGGCGTGCTGACGGTTGCGGTCGTCCTGGGCTCATGCGTTTCCTGGTCGGCAGGAACAGCGGCGGCGGGGCGCGTAATCCACTTCGGGTTCAGTCAGACCCTGCTTGCGAGGAAACAGACGGGCGGTTTTGCGGCCGGCGACAGCTTCGAGTCGTTTCCGGTCGTTAACTGCCAGTGGCCCGACGGGAAGACGTCGATCACCTTTGCCGCCGCTCGCGAGGTGAAGTGCTTTCCGCGGGGCGCGAGGTTTTCGGCCACGGCGGGTCGCAGGTGGTTTGTCCTCGTCTCACCGATCGGAGGCGGCGAAGACGCCGGTCGCTGAACCGGCCCCTGACCGACGACATCCGCTTCGTCCATGCCTCGAGGACTCCTGGGGTGCTGAGCATCAGCCCGGTTCTGATGCAGTTCGGCGATTACTCGGGCGGAGCGCGACCCTCGATCGTGATCAGCGGCTCGTCGGTCTGGATCTACGACTACCTGACTGAACATGGCCCCGAGGTGCTGCGCGTCTCGACGTCGACCGGCGCGGTCCTGCAGCGGACCGTGATGCCCGCGATCTCACGGCCAGTCTGCGCGGTCAACCAATACGGCTTCTGGATGGGCCAAGCCGGCAACAGCGACTACCCGAAGAACGTCAAGCTCGGCATTTGGTACGCACCGCTCGGAGCCCGACACGGTGTTCTGGTTCGACGCACGAACGACTGGCTGCTCGGTTTCGCCTCGCACGGCCGCTCCGTCGACGTGAAAGTCGCGACGCCGCTCGGGTCGCAAGGCGGCACGAAGAACTATCTCTGGCGATTCACGCCGGTCCGGTACTAACGTGCCACGCCGCCTGGCACCGTCGACGGGGCGAAGTTGGCTGCAGCAGCCGCGCTGCGGTCTGTCCCTCGTGCTTGCCGGCCCTGCGAGCACGCGGCCCGCGTCTTCGCACGTGTCGAACCGGCCAGTTGCATGTCTGGGTCACGCGCACGGGCGCCGCGCTCGGCACCGTCGGCGGCTATCTCGCGTTCACGAACCGCGGCACGGCTTGCACGCTGCGCGGTTGGCCGACACTGACGGCGGTCGGGCCGGGCATCTCGGCGACCGCAATCCACGTTCACACGACGATGTTCGGACCGTACGTCCACGGCACCGGGAGATACGTGACGGGCACACCACTCGTCCGCCTCCGTCAGGGACAGACAGCAGTCGCCGCCTTTACGGCCGGTGACGCTCCCAGCCGAGGGCGAGACGAGGTGTCCCCCGTCGTTCCGCAGCCTGCGGGTCACTCCGCCCGGCAACACGACGAGTGTCGAGATCTCGTCCTGGCTCGCGTACTACGGTCGAGAGCTCCCATCGTGCACGGGCATCGAGTTGAGCATGATCGTGCCCGCCTCCGACATGCCCCCGCGCGGCTAGCCACCGGGAGAGGGCTTTGACGCTCCGTGGGCGCCCGTCCTCATGCGCGACGTTCGTCTGTGGCGGCGCAGTGCTCTGTCTGCTCGCACCCGCCGCCGGGGCGTATAGCTCTCCACGCTTCCAGCCGGTCTCGATCGCGTTCTTCGATTCACAGCATGGCCTGGTCGCCGAGGACGACTGGTCATGCCAGAAAGCACACGGCTGCGAGGGCCGAATCCTCGCCACGAGCGACGGCGGTTCACGCTGGCAGGTCACCTATGTTGGCGCACGCGGGCATGCGCCTCTACCCGGTGAACGGGACGCGCACCGTGTTCGTCGCTCACAGGCGACGCGATGCTCGAGAGCCGCGACCGCGGGCTGCACTGGCGCCACGCTGCCGTGGCGGGCGTCGATCGTCAGCTTCGTCACCGCCGCGCACGGCTGGAGGCTCGGCCCGGCGACGACGATGGCTCACCCGCCGACGCTGGCCGAGACGAACGACGGCGGACGGAGTTGGGCAACGCGCGTCAACCCCTGCCGCGGCGACTTCGGCCTGACCAGCGCCCTCGCCTTCGCATCGGCGACGCGCGGCTGGATCGTCTGCAGCACCCAGGCCTCGGCCGGCTACCAGGGCAAGGCCGTCTGGGAGACGACCGACGGCGGAACACACTGGCAACTCGAGGGACGCACGCACCCGATCGGGCCGCCCGAGGCGAAACTGCAGGTCGGCAATCTCCCAGGGTTCGGCTACCCAACCGGAGCCGTCTTCCTTCCCGACGGCGACGGCTGGCTCCTGCAAGACCGCGGCCAGATGCTGATCACGAACGACGGCGGCCACACCTGGCGGGCCTCGCCACTGACAAAGCCCGACACGATCGCCGGCCAATCCGCCGACCTGCTCAACGGCAAGCTCGCCTTCCTGCTCCTACGCGGCTGCAAAGTCCGGCTGCTCCGCACGACCAACCGCGGGACGAGCTGGACGACACTGCATCGATGGAACGCGCCCACACGGTGCTGACGCTCGTCCACGCATTCACTTTTGCCGGTCAACGTGGTTGAGGTGGAGCAGGAACCGGCGCCGAATACCGCGCCCTGATCCGTGAGAGCGCAGACAGCCCCGCCGCTAGGATCGCGGGATTGGCGCGGTAGACAGTCTTCAAGGCTCGGCGATGCGTGAGCCGGCACGGATCGATCGTGGCAGATCTCGCCGGAGGGATGGCTGTCATCGAAACCGGCGTCTCATGCACTGCGGAGACCCGGTTCCAAATCTGCTCGGTGAGCAAGCAGTTCACGGCCGCCGCGGTGATGCTGCTGGTCGAGTCGGGGCAACTCGAGTTGAACGAACCGCTCGCTCGCTGGCTGCCGGCGGCGCCGGCGCAGTGGCGGCACGTCACGCTCCATCAGCTGCTGTCCCACACCGCGGGCGTTCCGCACTGGCTCGAAGCTCCCGACCTTGACCCGGCCGATCCGATGAGCTTCCGCCAACGGGTGGAGATCATTCAGAACACGCCACTGCGCACCGAGCCCGGCGAGTGGCACTACAGCAGCCCCGGTTTCGTGCTGGCGGGGTACATCGTCGAGAGGGCGAGCGGGCGCCCCTACCAGGACTTTCTCGCCGAGCGGATCCTTTCTCCGCTACACCTGAGCCACACCAGCCTGGGCGCCACGCCCGATGGTGCGGCCCGCGGTTACAGAAACGCCAAGCCCGTGACGCCTTTCGATCTGGGCGCGATGTACGGCTCCGGTGACATCTGGTCGACGACAGGCGATCTGGCCAGGTTCACCGCCGCGCTGCACAGCGGTGAGCTGATCAGCAGCAGCTCTCTTCGCACGATGTGTACCGCCCACGCGTCGATCGCTGACGATGATGACGAAGAGCCCCAGCTCATCACCACCGGGTACGGGTACGGCATGTTCACCGGGATCTTCGCCGGGCACGCCGTCTTCTTCCACCCAGGCGACAACCCGGGCTACCAGTCCTTGGCCTGCTGGATCCCCGACCAGGCCGCCGGCATCGTGATCCTGGTCAACGACGAAGGCGTCAGCATCACGGGCCTGCTCAGGCGACTGCTTCCCGTGGCTCTGGAGACCCAAGAAAGGGTTCAGGGAACACCCCCGTAGTGGCCCACGGCACCAGTCCTGTCAGCCGGGCTGTGCCGGTTCAAGCAGTTCGGGGTGAAACCAGAACTGCTCACGGCGGGCTTCGAACCAGGCGTTGACGGCGTAGTCGGCCCCTCGATTGTGCCTCCGGCCCAGGATCGCCTCAGCGGCTGCCTTGACGTTGGCTCCCACAACCATCCCGACACCTCCAGCGATGCCGCGCTCCTCCGTCGCCGTGTCCGCGACTATCCGAACGATGTCTCCGAAGACGAAGGCCGATGGCAACACCCTCGAGCCTAACGCGGTTCAGGTCCTCCCTGCATTCCCCCTCTACGGACGCGAACTCGGGAACTGCGAGAATGGGCGTCGGTGAGCACGGTCGGCTCGAGCAGCTCGCCGGGGTTCGGCGAGCACACGCTGCGGCTTTCCTTTCCAGAGGAAGGCCTGCGAATCGACAATCTCGTATTACGGCTGCCGACGTCCGAGGATCTGCAGGGGCTTATGCGTGCGTTTGCAGACGGCGAGCTGAGCGACGAGGCCAACATCTCTCCCTTCCGCGGGGACGAGCTCGCCAAAGGGTTTCCGTACCTGCCTGTGCTCGCTGCAAGCGGCCGGTTCGCTCCCCTCGTCGTTGCCGACGGAGAGAGCGGCGTCATCCTCGGCGGTGGAACACTCCACCACCTTGACCCCGAGCGCGGTCTCATCGAGCTCGGCTACTGGCTTCTTCCGCAGGCGCGCGGCCGGGGAATTGCCACGAAAGTCGCGCGGGTTCTCGCCGAGCATGCGTTCGCGCTCGGCATCCAGCGCGTAGCGGCCTACGTCACCGTCGGGAACGTCGAGTCGGAGCGAGTTCTCGAGCGGGCAGGGTTCACACGCGAGGGCGTCATCCGCTCGATGCCGAAGTCCGGCGGACGCCGAGTCGACAAGACCATCTTCTCGTTGCTTCCCGGCGAGTAGTCCAGCGTTTCGCGGGGCTCCCGGTTCTACGGGGTGAACAGCTTCCAGTGCCCCTCGGAGACGACTTCGACGGCACCGTCGGCCACTTTGATGGCGGTCTCATCGTCGATTGCATACGCAGGCGCAGGTATCCCGGCGGCCCACTGCTGCAGGTTGGCCAGGGAGTGACTCGGGAAGCTCGCGTGATCCAGGTGCGGGGCCAGCGAGAAATCGACGAGCCCGAGCCCATCGTCGCTGCCGACAGGCGGCTTACGGCCATCGTAGGACTCTCCGAAGTCGGGCGTGACCACCATGCTCCCGGCGCTCACCCCGACGTAGACCGTCTCGCGGAGGGACGGCAGCAGGTCTGCCAGTCCGGACTTCCGCATCCAGTAGCAGAGATAGAACGTGTTGCCGCCCCAGACCAACAGCGCATCGGTCGCCTGAACCGCCGCCACCCAATGGTCTTTCTCGATGCTCGGCAAGGCAGTCAGCTCCAGCACTCCCAACGACTTCCAACCCAGTCCAGACATGGGGCTGGCGGCTGACCCGTGGATGAACTCGTAGGCCCCCGAGGCTCCGTCGGGATGGGGATACACCCCGGTGGGAATACAGAGGGCGGTTGACTCGGCAACCGGTTTGCCCAGGAGTTCGTCCAGCGCCCTGCGGATGCTCAGGTTGTTGATCCCGGCTGAGGTGAGAAGCAGCTTCAAGTTCCCTCCCGACTGTGCGGGCGGACGTCTCCGCCGGGGCCGACTCATGCGGCGTTGCTCGTCGCTCCGATTGACCAACAGCCGGGCGCCAACTTCATGCCGAGAGCATGCCACCGGCGCGCGTCCAGGGCACCACTCGCTGGAACCGCCAGGACACGACACTCTAGGATCGCGCCGATGAACGTCTCGCTGAGGCCGCTCGAGGACCGCGATCTCGAGGCGATCTTTCGACAGGTGACGGATCCGGAGTCGATCCGAATGGCCGCCTTCACAGCCGAGGAATGGACCGATCGCCGCGCCTTTCTCGACCGCCAGACGCGCCTGCGGGCCGACACGAGTGTCTCGCATCAGGTCATCGACGTCGACGAAGCAGCCGTCGGAACGATCGGGTCATTCCGAATCGACGATGAGCTCGAGGTGACCTACTGGGTCGACCGAGCCCACTGGGGACAAGGCATCGCGAGCGCAGCGCTCCGGCTTCTTCTCGACGAGATCGCCGAGCGTCCGGTGTACGCCCGAGCCGCCTCGGACAACGCCGGTTCGCTTCGAGTCCTCGAGAAGGCCGGGTTCCGACGCGTTGGCGTCGACCGCGGCTTCGCGCACGGTCGCGGCGAGGAGATCGAGGAAACGATCCTGCGCCTCGACTGAGGCATCGCGGTCTTCGTCGCTACGAGATCTCGAGCCGCAGCATGATCTCGTCGCCGTGCGAATCGCCCGTTCGTTCGAAGCCGTACCGCTCGTAGAAGGTGACCGGGCTCCCTTCGCCCTGGCCGGCGCTCGTCGACATCGCGCTGCGGCCCCGCTCCCGGAAGTACTCGACGATCAGGTCGAGCGTCGCCGTACCGAACCCGCGCCGCTGGTGGCGCTCGTCGATGAGCAGCTTCCAGAGGTACTGGGGGATGTAATCGGGGCTGCCGACCTCGTCGGCGATCATGACGAACCCAACCGGGAGCTCCTCGGCGTAGATCGCCCAGAAGAGCGCCTGCGCGTCCGGCTCCACGGCCGCCTCGAGAATCGACTCCCGGACACCGCTGACGAACCGCCGCTGATCGGCGGCCACGGCAAGAGCCTCGACGGCGTCCCGGTTTTCGTCGGTGATCGCGCGGAGGGAAACCACCGCGCCGGAAGGCGTCACTGCAAACAGCCGGTGACGAGATCCTTCGGCACCCCGAGCGAGCATTTCGGTGGGTCCGAGCCGTTGAAGACGATCTTCCAGCGGGTGGTCTTCCTGAGAATCCACTGTCCGTTCGACGCGTAACGCGCACACGGGGCGCGGTCCGCGTTCAGATATATCGGCGCCGCGATCGCGTATTTCCCGTTGTTCGAGACGCTCACGTCGAGCCACACGCAGCCGACAGGCTCGCTGCGCAGATACGCGGGTAGCGCCAGCGTAATCGCGGCTCGCTCGCTCAGAGTCGGAGGCCGCTTCGCCTGCGCGGCCCCGACGAGCGCGGCCGACGCGACAAGCGCGACTGCTGCAACCGAAAGAAAACGCCCCTTCATCCTCCTTCGGATGCTACGGAACGAGTCGGCCGCACCAGCCAACGGGTGGTCAGTCGCGCCGCTGTGATCGCCGCAGCGCATCGAGACGCCGGCGATCCTGCTTCGTCGGCCGGGCGCCCAGGTCGGCTCCGATCGGCGGTGTCGCGAGTTTCCGCTCGAGCGCCTCCCGCTCGCGCGCAGTCCGCGACGCTTCCGTCTCGCGGTACAGCTCCTGCGCGACCTTCGCCGGGCCGCGCTTGTCGGACAGGCCCTCGACGACGACAGTCCATTTCGTCGTCCCGATCCGAATCTCGAGCTCGTCTCCGACGCGCACGTCCTTCGCAGGCTTCACCCGCGCGTGGTTCAGCTGGACGTGCCCCGCGAGAACGGCCTCCGCCGCGAGCCCGCGAGTCTTGAAGAACCGCGCCGCCCAGATCCATTTGTCGATCCGCACTGCATCCATGCCCGCATGGTCGCGGTTCCCGGCACCTACTTGCCGGTTTTGACGCAGTTGGCGACGAAGCGCTCGGGCCCGGCCTTCGGCGCGACGGCGAACCACTCGACCACGACATTTCTGATCACGCGCTGTGTCAGCTTGAGCCTTTCGCGCTCGAGCGCCTCAGCCTCGGCTCGCCCGCCGGGATCGGACTTCGCCCGGCTATCGGCAAGGTCGGCGCGGTCGATCTCGCCCGCAGCCTCACGCGCCGCAACCACCGACGCCTCGACGTCGATCTGTGCGATCTCGTTGTCCGGGAAGCGCGCGACCAGGGCGTTCTGGATCGTCACGCCGGTCAGGGTCACGGGGCCCGAATCCAACAGGACGCCATGCTTGCTCAGGCAGCGTTTGACAGACTCACGCGAGCCGACCGCGGGGCCACCCGTGACGAGGTCTTGCCCGCGTGTCGCGAGCGACCGGGCGCTCGACTCCAGCGATCGCTCCTGTTTGCCGCCGTACCCGAGGACGAACAGGGCGCAGACGCCCGCCACCACGACGACCGCGACGGCGCGCCAGAACTCCCCCATCAGTGGTTCGCCGCCTGTCGTCTCACGCGTTCTCCTTCAGCCGTCGCCGACAATCTGCTCTCTTATCGGCGCCTGGCCGCGAAGGGCTTAGCCGCTCGAGCGCAAGCCGATGCGTGCAAAGCGGTCGGCGGCCGGCCCCTCGTCGAGTCGCTTCCGGATTGCGGCGGCGCACTGATCAGGCGTCTGCGCGGCCGTGTCCACCTCGAGGTCGTAGGTCCAGCGAGCGTGCACCTCGTGCTGCCATGACAGCACCGCATCCGGCACCGGCGCGCCTTCGGGGGCCGAGACGTACTCGGGAGCCAAACGGCGCCGTTGCATGATCGTCTCGACGGGGCACCGAACGCCGACGAACAGCACCGGGATCCCGTCGAGCCGCCTCGCCGCGTCGGCCGCGACAGCGGTGTCGTACAGGCCCACGTCGACAACCACGTTCAGCCCCAGTCGGGCCTGTGCCGCGACCGACTCCCACAGCGCGGCGTAGAGGACAGGAACCGAGGCCGCCGCCGGGTGGTCGCCCTCACCCGGCCGCAGGCCGATGCCCGGCTGCAGGGCCGGCGGCGTCGTCGCCCGCGCCGCATCGACGCCAAGGTTGACCCATGTCCCGGGAAACGTCGCCTGCATCGCCGCTGCGATCGTCGACTTCCCGGACCGCGGCGCACCGTTCAGGATCACGACCTGACCCGGCGACGAGAAGCCGCTCACGTTGACGGACTCGGCTCGCGATCTAGCGGGCGACGGCATCCGCCCGGCGGGGCAGCACCCAGCCAGGGCGAACGAAGTGACACGTGTACCCGTTCGGGTAGTGCTCGAGATAGTCCTGGTGCTCGGGCTCGGCCTCCCAGAACGGCCCTGCCGGCGCCACCTCGGTGACGACCTTGCCGGGCCACAGGCCTGAGGCCTCGACGTCGGCGATCGTGTCCTCGGCGACCGCACGCTGCTCATCGTCGAGATAGAAGATCGCCGAGCGATAGCTCATGCCGACGTCGTTCCCCTGACGGTTCACGGTGGTCGGGTCGTGAATCTGGAAGAAGAATTCGAGCAGCTCGCGGTAGGACGTCTGCTCGGGATCGAACGTGATCTCGATCGCCTCGGCGTGCGTCCCGTGGTTGCGGTAGGTCGCGTTGTCGACGTCGCCTCCGCTGTACCCCACCCGCGTCGAGAGGATGCCCGGCCGCTTGCGGATCAGGTCCTGCATGCCCCAGAAGCACCCACCGGCCAGGATCGCCTTCTCACTCGCTCCGCTCATTGCCGCTCCTCTCTCTGCGAACACTCGCTTGAACTCGTGCGCTTGACGATACCCCTCTCGATCCGGCAGGCGTCGGCTCGGGTCTGGGATGATCCGCTCGTGATCACCGAGCACGCTCTCCTCGAGATCAAGCCGGGCCAGGAAAGCGACTTCGAAGCCGCGTTCTCCGACGCGAAGGCGATCATCGCGTCGATGCCGGGATTCGAGTCGCTCGAGGTTCACCGGTGTATCGAAAGGCCGAGCTGCTACCTCCTCCTGGTCGAATGGGCGAAGCTCGAAGACCACACCGAGGGCTTCCGGAAGTCACCCGAGTACCAGGAATGGCGCCGGCTCCTGCATCACTTCTACGAGCCGTTCCCGACGGTCGAGCACTACAGCCTCGTCACTCGGGCCTAGGAAGGTGTCAGACACCGGAGGTGTCTGACACCTTTTCCGCCCCTGAGATGCGCTCTCGGACCGTTCAGCCGCTGTCGCCCTAGTGCCGGGCCCAGGCTTCCGGGTCCGCCGCCAGTGCCGCAACATCCTCCGGTAGCTCGCCGCGCGCCAACTCCCCCACGCTGACGTGCTCCAGCACCGACCGCAGGCTCGCGCGCACGGCGATCCACACCTCGCGGAGCCGCTCGGAGCTGCCCGTGTATTGGACGTCCTCGGAGCGCATTCCCCGGACGTTGGCGAGCGGCCCCTCGACCGCGCGGATCACGTCGGCCAGGGAGATCTCGTCGGCGTCTCGCGCGAGCCAGTAGCCGCCCTCCGCCCCACGCCGGCTCATCACGATCCCCGCGTTGCGAAGATCGGCGAGGATGTTCTCGAGGAACTTGACCGGGATCTCCTGGGCCTGCGCGATGCGCTCGCCCTTCACCGGGCCGGGCGGAGCCGCCGCAAGTTCCGTCACCGCGCGGATCGCATAGTCCGCTTTCGCCGAGACGCGCATCGCTGGATTGTGCCGCTTACCCGCCGAAATGGTCGACGAGGATTCTGATCGTGCAGACCTCGCGGAAGCCCAGTCCGGCCAGGATCGACCTCGACATCGCTCCCGCCTGCGTGACGAGCACAGGCGTCCCGCGGGCGACGGCGTCCTCCCAGCGCGCCGCCACCAGCGCCCGGTACGCGCCTCGGCCGCGCGCCTCGGGCAGCGTGGCACCGCCGAAGAGCGTGACACCGTGCTCCGAGAACGACGCCGAGGCACGCGCCACAGGCACGCCGTCGACGTACGCGAGATAGACGACCTTGCGGCCGTCGGGATCGAGCGGCGGCACATTGTCCGGCGTGGGCGTCACCGCCTCGCCGAAGCCGATCGCGGCGATCCGTTCAGCCTCGAAGCGCTCTTCCGGCGTGCGCGCCTGGCGCACCTCGACGCCGTCGGGCGGGCGTTCGGAGGGCGGCTCGACCAGAACCATCCCGATCGCCAGCGGATCGGGCGCATCGTCGACGAGCCCGAGGGCGTGCAGCCGTTCGACCAGGTCGTCCGGGGTCGCGCTCGAGCCGACCTCCCAGCTGCAACTCGTCCGGCCGCGCTCGCGCAGGATCTGGTGGATCTCGGCACGCACCTCGGTGAGCTCGTCGGCGCGCAGGCGGAACCGCTGCGCGACATTCCAGGCGGGCTGGTCGCCTCGGCCCATCCAGAGGACGTACCGGTCGGTGACGATGCGCTCGTCGGATGCCCCGAGAGGCGTATAGGTATTTGCGTTCTCGGCGAGCTCGAGGGCCTCGGGCGGAATCATCCGAGCTGCTTTCCCCAGGCGTGGCGATAGATGCTCTTCAGGTGCTCGACTCGACTGACGTAGGCGCGCGTCTCGGCGAACTGGATCGGCTCGTGCTTCGCGCGCCAGCGGTCGACGTTCCCCTGGCCTGCGTTGTAGGCCGCCAGCACCAACCGCTCGTTCCCGTACTTCTGGAAGAGGTTCTCGAGGTACCACGAGCCGTAGCGGATGTTGATCTCGGGGTTGTAGAGATCGGCCGTCCGGAACGCAGAGCCCCCGGTGCGAATCGCGATTCCCCTGGCTGTCGCCGGCGTCAGCTGCATCAGGCCGATCGCCCCTGACGACGACTGTGCGCCCGTGTCGAACTTGGACTCCTGGTAGATGACCGCGGCGAGCAGCGCCGGATCGAGGTTGTTCTCCTTGGCATGGATGCGAACATACTCGGAGTAGTGGAGCGGGTAGCGCAGCCGCTCGTACCAGGCCGGTCCCGTCTGGTTCACGTAGGCGGCGGCGCCGAGGAGCACGGCGACGACCACCGCGGCGAAGAGGAGCCGCTTCATGCCGTCAGATCGCTCATCACGGACGCGACGAAGGCGTCCAGCTCCTCGAGCGAGCCGAGGTTCCGATACGCGTAGTCGGCGCGCAGCACCTTGTCGACATCCGCGATCAGGCGCGACTCGCGCTCGTCGGTGGCGACGACCGACCGGGCGCGCCGCAGCTGCTTCGGCGCCGTGATGACGACGACTTTGTCGAAGCGGGTCTCGGCGCCCGACTCGAAGAGCAGCGGCACCTCGGTCACGGTGACCGGCGGTGGCTCCGGGAGCAGTGCGAGCGCCTCCCGCCACTGGAGGTACTCGGCCGAGACGAGCGGATGCAGAAGCTCCTCGAGCCAGCGCAACGAGTCGGGATCGTTGAAGACGACGGTCGCGAGCGCGCCGCGGTCGATCTCGCCGTCGAGCCCGACGATGCCGTTCCCCATCTGCTGAACGACGGCCTGCCGTACGTCCTCGCGCCGCAGCAGGTGATGCACGATCTCGTCGCTCGACACCGTCGCAGCCCCGTGCCGGGCGAACGCGCTCAGTGCCTCACTCTTGCCTGCCCCGATGCCGCCGGTGATCGCGACGGCGACCGGCGGGCTCACTCCTCGACGGCGGGTGTTTCGGCTTCGAGCGTCGGCTCGGGCTCGTCGGCGACGGCTTCGGCCTCCGGCTCAGCGACTTCCGCCTCGTCCTCAGCCGCTGCAACCGCAGCTTCCGCTTCGGGCTCTGCCGCTTCGACCTCGTCGTCGGCTGCAACGGCCTCTTCGACCTCGGCTGCGTCCTCGACCTCGGCTGCGTCCTCGACCTCGACGACAGCCTCCGGCTCCGCAACCTCGGCTGCGTCCTCGAGAGCTGCATCCTCGATCGTGCCGGCAGGCGCATCGGCGAAGACCTCGGCCGAGAGATCGATGTTCGGCCGCTCGTGCACCGATTCGCCGCCGTCGGCGCGCGGCTGCACGGGATCCGTGTCCTCGACGCGCTTGAGCGAGAGCGACAGGCGGCGCCGTTCGGCGTCGACCTCGATGATCTTGGCGTTCACGGGGCTGCCCTGGGAGACGACCTCGCGCGGGTTCTCGACGTGGTGCTGCGCCAGCTCCGAGATATGGACGAGGCCCTCGACGCCGGGCAGGATCTCGACGAACGCGCCGAAGGTGACGACCTTCGTGACGCGTCCCTCGACGACGTCGCCCTCGTGGTAGTTCTCGAGCACCTGCTGCCACGGATCGCTCTGGGTCTGCTTGAGGCCGAGCGAGATCCGCTGCCGGTCGCGGTCGATGTCGAGCACCTTGACCTGCACGTTCTGGCCGATCTCGAGCACTTCGGACGGATGGTTGACGTGCGACCACGAAAGCTCGGAGATGTGAATGAGCCCGTCCATGCCGTCCAGGTCGACGAACGCGCCGAAGTCGACGATGTTCGAGATCTGACCCTCGACCACGTCGCCCGGCTGCAGCTTGTCGAGAATCTGCTGGCGCTGCTCCTTGCGCTCCTCCTCGAGCACCGCGCGGCGCGAGAGCACGACGTTGTTCCGCGAGCGATTCAGCTCGATCACCTTGGCGCGCAGCTCCTGGCCGAGGAACTCGTCCAGGTCCTGGACGCGGCGAATGTCGACGAGCGAGGCGGGCAGGAAGCCACGGACGCCCAGATCGAGGATCAGACCGCCCTTCACGACCTCGATCACGCGGCCGGTGACGGCCTCGCCGGACTCGGCGGCGCCCTCGATGTGCTTCCAGGCGAGCTCGAACCGCGCGCGCTTCTTCGAGAGGATCAGGCGCCCTTCGGCGTCCTCCTTCGTGAGCACCAGCGCGTCGATCTCGTCGCCGAGCGAAACCTCGTCGGCCGGATTGACCGAGCGGCGAATCGAGAGCTCGGAAACCGGAATGACGCCCTCCGACTTGTAGCCGATGTCGACGAGAACCTCGTCCTTGTCGACCCGGACGACGGTGCCGTGCACAACCTGCCCCTCATTGATTTCGGGGAAGGTCGACTCGTAGTCGGGAATGAGCTCGCCGTCAGGCCCTTCGACCCAAACACCCGGCTCCAACTGCATCAAATCATTGCTTGCCATAAGCGGCCGCCAAGTATAGCCAGGACGCCTCGAACCTCCGTTAGCGGCCGCTTAACGTCGGCATCAACTCTTCGCGTCGGCCCAATTGTCGCCCACGCCGACGTCGACGGCGAGCGCCGGATCGAGGTCGTACGCACCGCACATCTCGGCCCGCACGAGCTCACGGATCTGCGAGACCTCGCCCTGGGGCACCTCGAGCAGCAACTCGTCGTGCACCTGCAGGACGAGGCGCGCGCCGCGCCCCTCCTCGCGGAGGCGCCTTGCGATGCGGATCATCGCGACCTTGATGATGTCTGCGTTCGAGCCTTGCATGACGAAGTTCACCGCCACCCGCTCCCCGAAGCCACGGGTCTGGCGGTTCGACGCGCGCAGCTCCGGCACGGGACGGCGTCGGCCGAGCAGCGACGTCACGTAGCCGTCGTTCGTCGCCTGCTGGATCGTGCGCGCGATGAAGTCCTGGACGTGCGGAAACCGGGCCAGGTAGGCGTCGATGTAGCGCTGGGCCTCGTCGCGCGGGATCTCGAGGTTCTCGGACAGGCCGAATGCCGAGATCCCGTAGACGATCCCGAAGTTGATCATCTTGGCGATCGACCGCTGACCTGACGTGAGCTGCGCCGGGTCGACGCCCAGCACCTCTGCTGCGGTCGCGGTGTGGATGTCTTCGCCCCGGGCGAATGCCTCGCGCAGCTTGGGCTCGCCCGAGACGTGAGCCAGGATGCGGAGCTCGATCTGCGAGTAGTCGGCCGACAGCAGGCGATAGCCCTCTTCCGCAGCGAAGGCGGAGCGGATCTCGCGCCCGAGCTCGGTGCGCACCGGGATCGCCTGCAGGTTCGGGTCCGACGTGGACAAGCGCCCGGTTGCCGCCACCGTCTGGTTGAAGTGGGTGTGCAGGCGGCCGTCGGCCGCCGAGATCAGCGAAGGCAGCGGACGCAGGTAGGTGTTCACGAGCTTCGACAGCTCGCGCCACTCCTCGAGCACCGGCACGATCTCGTGGTCCTGCCTGATCGCGCGCAGCACCTTCGCGTCGGTCGAGTACCCGGTCTTGCCCTTGCGGCCCGAGGCGAGGCCGAGCTGCTCGAACAGGATTCGCCCGACCTGCTGCGGCGAGCCGAGCACGAATTCGCCGCCGGCGTGCTCGTAGGCGAGCGACTCGAGCTCCTCGACCCGTTCGGCGAGCCGGGCCGTGATCTCGCCCATGCGATAGGTGTCGATCTTGACCCCGGCGTCCTCCATCCCGGCGAGAACGCCGGTCAAAGGCAGCTCGACCGTCCGGTACAGGTCGGTCACTCCCCGCTCCTCGAGCCGCTCCAGCAGTGAGGCGACGAGGCGGCGCGGCGTCTCGGCACGGCGGACGAGCGCCTCGGTCTCCTCCTCGGCGGGAGGCGACGGAACGAGCTCCACCCCGTACTCCGCGGCGAGGTCGGCCAGCTCGTAGGACGCGCGGCCCGGGTCGATCAGGTACGCCGCCAGCAGCGTGTCGTCCCGGGCGTCGACGCGCAGCGTCTTCGCGTCATGGACGATCACGTCGCCGTCGACGCGGGCCGGACGCGGCCCGACCACGACCTCCTCGCCGGTTGCGACGGCGGCGCGGTCGCCGTCGGCCGCATAGCCGACGACCCCGCGGAAGTCGAGCGCGCCCTCACGCCAGGGGACTTCGACGCCCGTCACCTCGGGCATGGCCGACGGGACGGCCTCGTCGAGCTCGTCGATGCGGTTCAGCAGCGCCCGGAACTCGAACCGGCGGAAGATCTCCTTGAGCTGCGAGCGGTCGGGTGGCGAAAGGACGAGCTGCGCCGGATCGCACTCCAGGTCGAGATCCCGGCGCATGGTGGCGAGATCGCGCGACAGGCGGGCCTGGTCGGCGTGCTCGATGATGTTCTTCCGGCGCGCCGGCGACAGCTCGTCGGCGTGCTCGATCACGGCTTCGACGGAGCCATACTGGGCGATCAACTGGCCTGCGGTCTTGTCGCCGATCCCGGGAACGCCCGGAATGTTGTCGGACGTGTCGCCCTTCAGGCCGATGAAGTCTGGGATCTGCGCCGGGGTGACGCCGTAGCGCGCGAAGACGCGGTCGGGGGTATAGACGTTGACGTCGGAGACGCCGCGCGGTGTCATCATCAGGCAGACGTTCTCGGTGCACAGCTGGAATGCGTCGCGGTCGGTCGAGACGACGCACGTCTTGATCCCCTCGGAGTCGGCCTGGGTGGCGAGCGTGGCGATCACGTCGTCGGCCTCCCAGCCCTCGAACTCCAGGTTGCGGTAGCCGAAGGCCTCGACGATCGGCCGGAAATGCGGGAACTGCTCGCGCAGGAGGTCGGGCATCGGTCGGCGGCCCTCCTTGTAGACCACGTCGGCCGCCTCGGCGACCGCTGCCCGGTGGACGGGCCGTGAGTCCCACGCGACTGCGACGCCCTTGGGCCGGTAGTCGGCGAGCAGCTTGAAGAGCATGTTCGTGAACCCGAGGAGGGCGTTGGTGGGCTGCCCGTCGGTCGTCACGAGCTCCTCCGGCAGCGCGAAGAACGCCCGGTAGGCCAGATTGTTGCCGTCGACGAGAAAGAGCTCGGAGCCGCGCGCGGGCGCGTCGTCCAGGTCCAGTTCGGTGCCCGTCAAGGTCTTTGGCATGACTCGTATGCGAGGGTATCGTCAGCCGCCAATGCAGTCGCTCGAGACAGCCTCGCTCACCGCCGAGCACCGCGCAGACTGCGCGATTTTGCTCGCGCAGCGCTACGACCGGCAGCGCGCCGCAGAGCCCCTCCTGCCCGAGATCGAGGACTTCGAGGCGCACGTGCCCGACACGGGCGTCGTCGCCATCCGGGGCGACAGGATCGTCGCCTACCTCGCCGGCGACGTGCACGACGGGGTCGCGACGGTCGGCTTCGGGGGCTGCGCTGCGATCGTCCCCGAGGCGATTCGCGACTGCTTCGAGGCGGCCGCGGCCGGCTGGGGCGTGAAGCGGTTCTCGGTCGCGATACCGGCCTTCGAGCACGACCTGATCGATGCATGGTTCCGGCTCGCCTTCGGCTGCCAGTTCGTCTGGGCGGTGCGCCCGACCGAGCTCGTCGAGCCGCCCGACTTCGGTGGGACGATCAGAGCCAGTACGCCCGACGACCTCGACGCCGTGGCGGGGTTCGACAAGATCCTCTGGGACCTGCAGGCTCTGTCGCCGAGCTTCTCGGGGCTCGAGATCCCGTCTCTCGACGAGTTCCGAGCCGAGTGGAGCGACCTCTGGTCCCATCCCGACGTGCACAGCCACTTCGTGGCCGAACTGGACGGGCGCGCGGTCGGTCACGCGATGCTCTATCGACGGCCGAGCGGCGATCTGCGGGTGCCCGAGGCGAACCTCGACCTCAGCGCGCTCACCACCCTCGAGGAGGTTCGCGGCACCGGCGTCGGCACCGCGCTGGCGGCCCACGCGCTGAGCCACGCATACGTCAGCGACTTCGGCTCCGTGACCATCGACTGGCGGTCGGTCAACCTGCTCGCATCGCGCTTCTGGCCGCGCCGCGGGTACCGGCCGCAGTATCTGAGGCTCTACCGCGCGGTTCCGTAGACCACGCCGGGCCAACCTTTAGGCTCAAGTCGTGCCCACGCTCACCACGATCGCGCTGTTCTCGCTCGCCGGGCTCGCGCTGGCGGTCGTGCCCGGGCCGGCCGTGACCTACATCGTCACGCAGAGCGTCGACAAGGGACGTCGCGCGGGCGTCGTTTCCGCCCTCGGAATCTCGGTCGGGGGCCTCGTGCACGTGGCAGCGGCGACCGCGGGTCTGTCGGCCCTCGTTGCCTCGTCAGCCGCGGCGTTCACGGTCGTGAAGCTCGTGGGCGCCGCCTACCTGATCGTCGTCGGGATCCGGCGGATCCTCAAGCGCGAAGAGGCTTCGACCGGCGAAACCGAAGACGCGCCGTTGCAACGTCTGTTCACGCAAGGGATCGTCGTGAACGTGCTGAATCCGAAGACGGCGCTGTTCTTTCTCGCGTTTCTGCCGCAGTTCGTGAACACGGATCGCGGCCCAGTCGCCCTGCAGGTCGCGTTCCTCGGCCTGGTGTTCGTCGCGATCGCGGCGCTCAGCGACTGCGCATACGCCCTCCTCGCGAGCATGCTCGCCGGCCGCCTGCGCGCGAGCCCGCGCGCCGCCCGTGTTCGGGCCTGGGCATCCGGCGGCATCTTCGTGGCCCTGGGGATCACGGCAGCGGCGGCGCACCGCGCAACCTGATCCGACGACATGACGCGCATTCCCCTCCTCGCCGACTCGCGGGTCGTGGTCGCCGAGACGGGCGACGACGACGTGATCCTGCGCCCGCCGGGACCACGGGAGGCGCTCGACGATGTCCAGGCTGCGGTGCGCGAGGCGCTGCGCTTTCCGCTGAGCGGACCGCCGCTCGCGCAACTCGCCACGCGCGGCGGGCGTGCGACCGTCGTGATCGAGCAGCCGTCCCTGCCGATCCCGTCGGCGCTCCATGGGCCGAGGCACGATGCGATCGCCGCTGCCGTCGACGAGCTCGAGCGCCTCGGCGTCACCCAGGTGACGATCCTGGTGGCAGGCGGTCTCCTCCGGAGGACTGCACCGCGCGACATCGGCCTGCTCGTGCCGCCCGAGTTTCGCCGGCGCTTCCGCGGCCGGGTGGTCGTGCACGACGCAGAGGCCGACGACCTGGTCGAGGTCGGCAACAGCGGCGGCACAGTGTTCCGCGTCAATCCGGCGCTCGTCGAGACCGACCTGGTGCTGACCGTGACCGCGGCCGAAACGGTGCTGCACGGCGGCCCCGCGGCGCTCCTCGGTGCGTCGACGGGCGAAGCTCTCCGCGCCGCGACTGCGCTATCGCTGCTCGAGCCGAGCTCCTCCCCGGGCTGGCGACTGGCCGTCGAGCTCGAGCGGATCCTCGCCGCGCGCGTGCCTGTCGTGGGAGTCTCGATCGCGTTGAACCTGCCACGGGTGTCCGGCGCGCTCGCCGGCTATCCGCAGGATCAGGAGGCGATCGAGCGGATGCTCCGCTCACGTGCGCGTCGTGCTCTCCAACTGGCGCCGACCGGCCTGCGGCAGCGCATGCTCGACCGCCTTCCCCGCGAGCAGACAGCGGTCGCGGTCTACGCGGGCAGGCCGTCGGTTGCCCATGCCGAGGCGCTGCTGCGGACGACGATGTTCCGCGGCACAGAGCTCGCCGAGCCGCTCGATGCGATCGTGCTCGGGATCCCGTCGACGACGCCCTTCATGCCCCGCGAGCGGCCGAATCCGGTGAGCGCCGCCTATCTCGGCCTCGGTCTCGCGCTCCGGCTCTGGCGGAATGCGCCGCCCGTGCGCCAGGGCGGAACGGTGATCCTGGTGCACCCGCTCACACGCCGATTCCCCTCGCCGACGCAGGCGCCGTACCGCGCGCTCTTCTATGAGCCGCACACCGCGCGCGACGTCGACGCGCTTCACGCAGCCGAAGAGGTTGCCGCCAACGACACGCAGGCGCTCGCTGCCTACCGCGCGGGCCACACGTGCCACCCACTGCAGCCCTTCGTCGAGTGGAAGGCGTGCGACCTGGCGAAGGAGCGGCTCGGCTCGGTGTTGATCGCCGGCTGCCGCGACTCGCTCGCAGCCCGCCAGCTCGGCTTTGTGCCCGTGCACGGCCTGGGGGCCGCACTCGAGATGGCGCGTGGCAGCGGCGCAACCCGAATCGGCTACCTGCTCGCGCCGCCGTATTTTCCGCTGCTCTATCCCGGCTAGGCCTCACGGGCCCGGCCGCCGCAGGGCTACGATCTTGGCCCGAGCCGAAGTGGCGGAATTGGTAGACGCGCCGGACTCAAAATCCGGTTCCCGTGAGGGAGTGGGGGTTCGATTCCCCCCTTCGGCATTCAGGAACGACACGGCCTAGCCGCACGATCCGAATGCGGTCTAGGCGACGGATGAGGCCACTTTGGCTGCTGAACGACGAGCTCGCGCACAACGTGATCTTGAGGTCTCGAGCCACGACAGCTTCCAGCAGGGCTGACGTTGCCGTAAACCACGCACTATCCGCTACCCCTTTGTGGGGATCCAGGTCACCCTTTTCGCACCCGATGCGGCATCGTGGCCCGGAAATCGACTAGTCCGAACCCCTCGGAACAGGCACCCAGGAGGAAGCGCGGCCGGCGGAAGCTGGTCGTCGTTCTGGTCGGGGCCGGGGTCGCCGCCGCGATCGCGGCCGGCGCCTACGCCTACTGGACAGCCTCCGGATCGGGCACGGGCTCGGCAACCGCCGGGACGGACGCCGGGGTGACAGTGGCCGGCGACCCGGCGAACGGCATCTATCCGGGCGGCTCGGTCGCGGTGACCAGCGTCATCACGAACAGCAGCTCCAGCACGGCGCAGTTCGTGACGAACCTGCACGTGACAATCTCGATCGACAGCGCCCACGCACTCGCGGGCTGCCTCGCGAGCTGGTTCACCTACAAGGCCGACGCCGACTCGAACGGCTCCGACTCGAACCCGCACTCGACCCCCGTCAGCACCCAGATCGCCGCCGGCGGGACGACGTCGGTTGCCGGCCACGTTTTCATGGCCAACCCGAACACGAACCAGGATGCGTGCAAGGGTGCGACGGTCAACCTGGCCTACGCGGTCAACAACACGTAAGCGTCGGCTGGTCGCGGTTACCGCCGCGCTCGCGGCTGGGCTGCCGGCCACGTTCGTCGCGCTCGCACTCTGGACGGCGGGCGGCGCCGGCAACGCGACCGCCAGCGTCGGCACGCTCAACCCGGCGACGAACGTCGGCGGCACTCCGAGCAGCAGCACCGTCGCCGTCTCCTGGACGCCCTCGAACCCGTCCTTCGGACTGAGCCCGCAGGGCTACCTCGTCACCCGGGTGAGCCTGGCCGACGCCTCACAGGCGGCGGCGTGCGGTTCGGACTCCTCGCACCTGCTAGCCGGCACGTCCTGCTCCGACACGGGTGTTCCGACCGGCAGCTACCAGTACGTCGTGACGGCGGTTTTCGCAACGTGGACAGCGGTGAGCAGCCCGAGCGCGAACATCTCAGTCGTCGACGTGCCTCCGCCCTACGTCGAGTCGATCACCCTGGCCGATCCGTCGCCGACGACGGCGCCCGGCAGCCTGGACTGGACGGTGATCTTCAGCGCGGACGTGACGGGCGTCGACGTCACAGACTTCTCGGTGGCCTCGAGCGGTCTCACCGGCGCGCCGGCCGTCACGGGGGTCACGGGCTCGGGCGGCACCTACACGGTGACGGCGAGTTCGGGGTCGGGCAGCGGCACGCTCGGGCTCAACCTCCTCGACGACAACTCGATCGTCGACAGCTACAGCCAGCCACTCGTCAACAGCCTGGGCGGGCCGAACGGCGGCTTCACCGGGCAGGTGTACACGGTCGACCGAGCGGCGCCGACGAACTCGCTCTCGCTTGTCGCGCAAACCGGCGGCGCCTCGTACCTTGCGGGGAGCACCGTCTTCTACCGCGGGACGGGCAGCGGCTCGGGTGGCAGCTTCGCGATCCGGAACACGGCCTCGGACACGGGCGGCTCCGCCCTCGCGTCGAGCACGACGGCGGCGCTGGCAGGCACGGCCACCGGCTGGACGCACACGCCGGGCACCGACTCCACACCTGCCGGCGGCCCGTTCGACTCGAACGCGTTCACCTGGTCGGAAGGCACGGCGAGCCAGCCGACCGAGACCGTGACCTCGGCCGACAACGCGGGCAACACGACGCCTGCGACCCTGACGTTCACGAACGACTCGACCGCCCCCGCAGGCGGCGTCCTGAAGGTGAACAACGTGCTGGCGACGGCCGGCGGCTCGACGAGCGGCAGCACGACCGGCGGCTTCACGATCGCGACACGCACCGATTTCACGGAAGCAGCATCCTCGAGCGCGTCGGGGCTCATCTCGAGCGTGCTCACCATGCAGGCGGCCTCGATCAGCAACGGCACATGCGGAAGCTACGGCTCGGCAACGACCTTGATCGGCAAGCCGACCCAGAGCGGCCTGACGACCGGCTGTTACCTCTTCACCCTCACGGGCACCGACAACGTCGGCAACGTGGCGGTGATCAGCACGACGGTGATCGTCGACGGGACTCCGCCACCGACACCCACGCTCGCCTTCACCGGCCTCAACAACGCCTACTACAGCAGCTCGCTCAACACGCTGTTCTTCCGGAAGGTGGCGGGCGGCACCTACACGGTGACGGCGTCGTCGAGCGACGCGGAGTCCGGCGTGGCCTACACGTTCACGCCCCTCACGGGCAACGGCTTCACGGGAACGCAGACGGGCGGCCAGGTCTCGTACACGTTCGGCACCACCGCGAGCCAGCCCCTGAGCGCCCGCACGATCGTCGCGGTCAACGGCGCCGGCGGCACCTCAGGCACTGCGAGCTACACCGCGATCCTCGACTCGACCGCTCCGGCCGGTGGGGCGTTGACGGTGAACGGGACCGCTGCGAGCGCCGGGGGCACGACGAGCTCGAACACAACCGCCAGCTTCGCAATCGACGTGCGAAGCGACTGGAGCGAGACTGCGAGCGCCAGCGCGTCAGGGCTCGTGGCGAGCACCCTCGTACGTGACCAGGCGACGCTGACGAACAACGTGTGCGGCGCCTTCGGCTCCGCGACGACGATCGCCGGGGCGCCAAGCCAGGGCGCGGCGGCGGGCATCGCCACCGGCTTCTGCTACCGGTACACGCTCAGCGCTGCCGACCAGGTCGGAAACACCTCGACCCTCAGCACGATCGTCAAGGTCGACGCGGCCGCCCCGGTCACGAGCGACAACACCGCAGCGATCGGCAACGGCTGGAAGACCACGACGCAGACCGTCACGCTGACGCCGACCGACGGCAACGGATCGGGAATCGCGGCGACGTACTACACGACCGATGGCTCGATGCCGACGACGAGCTCTACCCAGGGCACATCCATCTCGCTGAGCGTCAGCGGCCAGTACACGATCCAGTACTTCTCGGTCGACAACGCCGGCAACGTCGAGCCGATCGAGACGGGGGCGGCCGTGATCCGCATCGACAAGGTCGTGCCGACCAACTCGGTCTCGCTCGCCTCGGCGAGCGGCGCGTTCCTCCTGGGTACGAGGCTGTACTACAAGAGCAACGCGGCCGGCTCGTTCACATTGACCAACACGGTCACCGATGCCGACTCCGGACCGGCCTCGGTGACCTTCCCGGCGATCGCCACAACCGGCTGGACGCACAACGCCGAGGTCGACACGACGCCGCCGGGCGGCCCATACACGTCGAGCCTCTATTCGTGGACCGCGAGCCCAAGCGCGCCCGCAGCGGCGGCCAGAACATTCACGAGCCTCGATGTCGCCGGCAATGCGAGCGCGAGCACCGTCCTCACCTTCACGACAGACTCGACGGCGCCGACCGGCGGCGCCCTCACCGTGAACGGGACCGTCGCCACCGCCGGCGGCTCGACCAGCACCTCGACCGGAAGCAGCGTGACGCTCGCCCGCACCGACTACGCCGAAACGCAGACCACCGCCGCGTCCGGGTTGGCCGCCTCGACGCTGACGATCCGGTCCGAGACGCTCAGCAACGCCGTCTGCGGCGCGCCCGGCTCGGGCGGCCCCTTCACGACGCCCACAGCGATCACCGGCACCAGCGGGCCGACGTTGACGCTCGGCTTCTGTTACGTCTACACGTTGACCGGCACCGACCAGGTCGGCAACACCGCGAGCCTCACCACCACAGTCATCGCCGCCACGCCGGGCGTCACGAACTTCACCAGCACGAACGGCGGCGCCACCCTCGGGCACGCCGATCCCGGGGACACAGTCAGCGTCACCTTCAACACTCCACTTGACCCGAGCAGCGTCCCCGCGACGGGAACGATCACGCTCTGCAACAACCTCGCCGGCTGCTCGACCTCGACCCACACGCTGATCACGATCAGCGGCCTCAGCTCGAGCGCGGGCTTCAACGTCCCGAAGGTCCTGGAGAAGAGCGGCTTCAGCCAGACTGTCGCCGGCAGCTTCACCCTGAGCGCGGATCACCTGACCGTGACGTTCACGATCACCGGCACTCCCGACGTGAACGCGAAGACCGACGCCACGACGTCGACGTTCAGCTTCGCACCCTCGACGACGCTGCTCGACCTGAGCGGCAACGCCGCCAGCGGGACTTACGTCACCCCGACGGCGCTCACGCTCTTCTGATTCATCCCCAAGGGCGAGATGGTCTTCTCCGCCGTACAGTCACCAGGACGAGGCGCCAGCGACCGCCGCTCAACTTTCTACCGACCTGAACGTCTTTCACCGCACCCAGACGGAACACAGCGCCGCGCAACGTCACCCTACGACCTGAGCGACCCTCACTGAGCACAACTCAAATCCGGGTCCCTTTTGGGGAGTGGGGGTTCGATTCCCCCTTCGGCATCGCTCTGCAAAACCAAGCTGATCGCGCGTCGAGTTGAATCAACGACTCGCGGCGTCGACGAGGCTAGGGATGCGCGAGATCGATCTCGAGGAAGTCCGTCACCTCGCGCAACCAGCGCTCTTGCACGAACCGGACATGATCCGGGTGCTCGTTGTAGTGCTCGTAAGCGTGCTGATCCGCGAACTCCATCGAGATCCCAAAGCGGTAGTCGTTTTTCGGGCTGACCTCGGCCAGGAGCTCAAATGCCTCGACGCCTGGAATGACCTCGAGCCGTTCTGCTGCTTCGAGAAATGCACGTTCTTCGTCCGACCCTGCCGGATGGGCGAGCGTGAACGCGACGGTGTGTCGGATGCGATGTGGATCCACGCGCGCAGACTAGCTTTCGAATGCGCCAGGGTCGCCCGCGAGGAGCGCCGCCGATCAGCGCTCTTCGCGGCGAGCCAAGTGCTGCCTTACAGCTTGCGCGAAGCGCCCGGCGGCATCGGGCCGCTCGTGATGCCTGGAGATCGCCGAGCGCGGCCATGAACCACTGATCGAACTCGTTGTCGGACGCTGCCACATTCGGGATGAAGCTTTCGCTGCCAGGCCCCTCGTGAACCGCGAGGACGAGGAGTTATGCCGTGGCCGTCGCCGGGGTCACGCGATTCTTCGCCGCCGGCCCTGGCGCTGACGCTCCGACACGACTATGTAATACGAGAGACGGCCACCACCGAAAGGATCCCCCCGTATGCCGAAGGTCGAGGTCGCCGACGTGTTCCCGCACAGCGCGGTGACCACCCAGGCGCAGCTTGCCGGCGCCGTGTTGGCGCACCTCGATACCGCGACCCGCAGTCTCGGCTCCGCGGAGCAACTGGCCCGTGACCACCTCACGACCCTTTCAGCCGAGGCCTCTTTGTCCGTCACGGCCCGGCTTGAGGAGATCGGCGTGCTGCTCGGGACGCTGACGACGCTGCTGACCGCGTAGACCGCGGCCGTCAGGCGCCGCGCGTCAAGAAGTGCGCGAGCAGGCCGAGAACGAACCCGACCACGCCGGCTGCGCCTGCGGCACCCAGCGTGAGCCACCAGGCGTTGCCGATGTGGTGCCCGTAGAGGGTCACCACCATCGCCACACCGGCGATGACGGCGGCCATAAGACCGAAGATGAGCGCGCCCTTCATGTGTGCGCGTCTCATCTTTGCGACCGGCGCGGACGGTTCACCGCGGCGGGTCGACGTGCACGGGCGTCTGACGCGTTTATAGTCGCCACCAATGGCGACGTTCGTCCTGGTCCATGGAGCCTTCGCCGGGGCGTGGTGCTGGGAGCGTCTCGTGCCACTCCTCGAGGCGGAAGGGCACACGGTCGACGCTCTCGACCTGCCCGGGCACGGCAACGACTCGGCTCCGCTCTCCGAGATGACGCTCGAGAACAACGCGCGCCGGGTCGCCGACCATGTCGAGGCGGCCTCGGAACCGGTCGTGCTCGTCGGCCACAGCATGGGCGGCATGTCGATCACGCAGGCGGCCGAGCTCGTGCCCGAGCGGATCACGACGCTGGTCTACCTGGCCGCGTTCCTGCCGGGCGACGGCATGACGCTGCCGCACCTTGCCGCCATGGAGCCGAACGTCGACGGCGTCCAGGCGAACATCGTCGTCGACGAGACGGCCGGCACTTTCACCGTCGCCGACGATGCAGTACGCGAGGTGGTCTTCGGCGAGTGCGACGACGAGGCGTTCGCCTTCGCCGCCGCGCGCCGCGAGCCGGAAGCGCTGGCGGCCGCAGGCGCACCCGTTCAGATCACGGAGCCGCGGGCCGGCAGCGTGCCGCGGATCTACATCGAATGCACGCTCGACGGGGCGATCGGGATCGAGAAGCAGCGCGTCATGCAGGCCCTGCGCCCGTGCCGGCAGGTCTTCACGCTCGAGACCGATCACTCGCCCTTCCTGTCGACGCCGCGCGAGCTCGCGGACTGTCTGCTGGCGATCGCCTCCTGACGCCACGCCCTTCGTAACGTTCTCGGAACGGCCAGCGGTCTAGATTTGGCGGATCGCTTTGACTGCGAACCCGAAGGCTGCGGTGGTGCGCTTCCCGTTGGCGTCGCGGTCGACCGCGACCGCGGTTGGCGGCATGGCGCTGCTGGCGGTGGTCTGTGTCGTCCCACTGGCCATCCTGGCGCACCAATCGAAGTTCTTCAACGACGCCGTGGTCCCATTGCTCTGCTTGGCATTCGTCGTTGTCGGGACAGTGGTCGCGCGCGGCCAGCCACGGAACCCCGTCGGCTGGCTCCTGCTCACCTTCGGCTTCATCATTTCTCTCTCCACTGACGCCGGCTTCTACGCCGTGCTCCACTACCGGCTCGGACACACGGGCCTCCCGCTCGGGCCCCTGGCTGTCCTTCTCGCGCCCGCATGGGCGCCGCTGATCGTGCTGCTCCCGCTCCCGATCGGACTCTTTCCGAATGGGCGAATGCCCACCAGATTCTGGCGAGCGACCCTCTGGCTGTACGTGGGGCTCCTGGTCGGATTCGTCAGCATCCTCACAGCGCTCCAGATTGACGGAGTTTTCTTCCGCCCGATCCATGTGGACACCTCGGGGGAGCCGACGCTCCTCGATCACGCCAGCGGCATCTGGGAGATGTTGAACAAGGCGACCAACGTCTTCGTCGTCCCCTACCTCGTGGTTGTCGTCGCCTGGGTCGTGCGCCAGGTCGTCGCGTACCGGCGCGCGACCGGCGAATCCCGGCAGCAGCTGAAGGCGCTGATGACCGGCGGAGGGGTGTGCCTGGTCGGGCTGCTCGGCGCCATCGGCCCCGGCGGCTCGTTCGGGTCCGACGTACCGACGAACATCGGGATCCTGGTGCTCACCGCGCTGCCGATCTCGATCGGCGTGGGCATCCTCAAATACCGCCTCTATGAGATCGACCGGCTGATCAGCCGCACGCTTTCGTACCTGATCATCACGGGACTGCTGGCCGGCGTGTTCGTCGGGATCGTCGTGCTGGCGACCGATGTACTGCCATTCTCCTCGCCCGTCGGCGTCGCAGCCTCGACGCTCGCCGCCGCCGCGCTGTTCAACCCGCTCAGGCGGCGGGTGCAGCGGCTTGTCGACCGTCGGTTCAACCGCGGCCGCTATGACGCGGAGGCGATCGTCACGGCCTTCACCCTGAGACTGCGCGACGCGGTCGACCTCGACACCGTCCGCCTCGAGTTGCTCGCGGCCGTGGAGGGAGCGATCCAGCCCGCTCATGCATCGGTGTGGATCAGGCCGCCGGCTGACAGAATCGGCGGATGGAACCCGGCTCGCTCCTCGGCCTCCCGTTCCCGCTGACCTGGCTGCGCGAGCCAGACCGGTGGGCGATCGACGCCGGCGCGCTGACGATTCAGGCAGGTCCGCGGACCGACTGGTTCATCGACCCTGCCGGCGGCGGAGAACCGATGCTGAACGCGCCCACGCTCGTTGGAGCGGTCACCGGCGACTTCATCCTCCAGGCTCGGGTCTCGGTGGAGTTCGGCGCAACGTTCGATGCGGGCGTCTTGATGCTGCACGCGAACGATCGGTGCTGGGCCAAGCTCTGCTTCGAGCTCTCACCGCAGGGCTTGCCAATGGTCGTGTCGGTGGTCACGCGAGGCCACTCCGACGACTGCAACTCACGTACGGTCGACGGCGCCGAGCTCTGGCTGCGCGTTGCGCGACTGGGCGCCGCCTTTGCGTTCCACAGCTCGAGCGACGGACAGCTCTGGGAGCTCGTCCGGTACTTCGGCCTGCCCGAGGCGAGCGTATCGCTGGGGTTCGAGGCGCAGTCGCCGCTCGGTGAGGGTTGCATCGCCACGTTCGCCAACATCGGATTCACGCCAAGCCGCCTGACCGATCTCCGAAACGGGGTTTGAGGAGCCGCCGGTCACTCGAACGGGGCAGGACGCACGTGGGTGAAGATCGAGCAGTTCGACGGGGCACACCGCGGCATGACGGTGCCACACTCAGCAGGTGAGGCATGCAACGAATCGACCGAGCACGCCGGCCGACCAGGGCACCGGGCAGTGACTGAGACACGCCGCCGCGCGCTCACCCCGCTGACGGGCGAGCTACGCGCCGCAGAACCACCCACAGTCACTCGCCCTGGCCGGCTTGCGACGCTCCGGCGTTCCCGCGCTCAGCGACCCCTGCCGACAACCACGCGGGGCGCGCTCGCACAGGGCCTCAAGCGACTCGCCGTCGCACTGTGGGCGGCAGCGCTCGTCGCGCTGCTACTCGACAAGTTCCTGCTCCCGGGCCGCGACCCGGGCATCGGGTTCTACATCGTCGGAGCCATCGTCACAGGCACCACGCTCGGGAGCGCCAACGGGACCGGCTCGCGCCGTGCCTACTCACGCGGAGCCGAGCGCGAGCGGCGGGTCAACTACGCATTTTCGTATTTCCTCGTCGGCCTTCTCGTCCTCGTGTCCGGCGGCCTGATCGAGGCGTTCGCCCCTTCCTGGCAGCTTTAGGCCCCCGGGGACTGCCCCCGGATCTCCCGGAGTACCATCCCCGCGTGGGATTCCTCGCGTTCCTGATCCTCGTCTTCGTCGCCGGCCTGATCGTCGGTGCTCTCGCTCGGCTTGCGCTGCCGGGTCCGGACCCGATGTCTGTCCCGATGACGGCAGTGCTCGGAATCGGCGGCTCGCTCATCGGCGGGCTGATCTCGCGGCTCTTCCTCGGCTACGCGGGAGGCTTCGTCTTCGCGTTCCTGGGCGCAGTGCTCCTGCTCTACCTACACCGGCGCTTCGTCCAGCACCGGCCGCTCCGCTGAGGAGGCCGACAAGCGTGTCTTCCGCCTCCGCGCGCGTCGTCTCGATCCGTGCGTTTCGCGGCACGCGCCGGTCATCCGTCTATCGCGAATGTCTCGTTCCCGAGCGTGTCTTCTCGGACATCGTCGCCGCGGGCGAGGGCCACTCCCTCCCCACCCTTTCGTCACTCGACGCCGCCGGCCCCCATCAGCTCGACAAGGGCCACGCACGGAAGCTGGCTCGCGAGGTCGCCGCGATCGGAACGCCGCTCCACGAGCCGCACCTGACGGCGCTCATCGACATCGCACGGTGGTGCGCCCACGCGAAGGCGACCTCGTGGCTGACGATCGCCGGCCAACCGCACGCCGGTTAGAGGTCCAGAGCTTCTTTCGCGGCTGCCAGTCGCTCGATATGAGCGTCGGCGCCGTCGAGACCGCCGCGCATCGTGTCGACTGACAGATGTGTTGCGCCGAGCGCGCGCCACTCCTCGGCCTGCGCGTGCCAGTCGTCCGGCGTTCCGGTCGCGGCGCTGATGCGCGGCTCGATTCCGAGATCGCCGGGATCACGCCCCGCCTCGCGGCGCCATTCGCGCATCCGCTCGATCGTGGCGGCCCAGCCGCCCTCGAGCGCCTGACCGGTCGCCGGGAACCAGCCGTCGCCGAGGCGCGCGATCCGGCGGAGCGCGGCCTCCGACGAGCCGCCTATCCAGATCGGGATCGGCCGCTGGACCGGAAGCGGATTCAGACCGGCGGCGGTGATCGTGTGGTCGCGCCCGACGAAGTCGAGCACCGGCTCCTGCCAGAAGCGGCGCAGCAACTCGATCTGCTCCTCCATGCGGCGGGCACGGTCGGTGAAGCTCTTCCCCAGCGCCTCGTACTCGACCGGGTTCCAGCCCTGTCCGATGCCGAGACGGAATCGACCGCCGGTGAGAATGTCGACTTCGGCGGCCTGCTTCGCGACGAGCGCGGTCTGGCGCTGCGGCAGGATCACGATGCCGGTGACGAGTTCCAAAGAGGGAGCGACGGCGGCCAGGTAGCCGAACAGCACGAACGGCTCGTGGAACAAGCTCTCGTGCGTGTACGGGCCCGAAAAGCCGGGATGGCCTGCCGGATCCGCGCCGAGCACATGGTCATAGGTGACCAGGTGCTCGAAGCCGAGCCCCTCGACCGCCTGCGAGTAGGCACGCACGCCGGCCGGATCGGCTCCGATCTCGGTCTGCGGAAACACGACGCCCAGGCGCATCTCTCCGATGCTACTCGCCGCCGTAGTGCTGCCCGGTCGTGGAGATCCGGTAGCTTCGCCCTGTGCAAGACCCGTCGCTTCTGTACGAGCTGCGCAGCGAGTCCGAGCTCGGCTCGCCGATCCTGATCGAAGCGCTCGGCGGCTTCGTCGACGCCGGCCACGGAGTGCAGCTGGCCTGCAACCACCTGCTGGAGACGTTCGCCTCCGAAGTCGTCGCCGCGTTCGAGGTCGACGAACTCGTCGACTATCGCTCGCGACGGCCGATGCTGGTGTTCGACACCGACCACTGGGATGCGTACGCCGAGCCCAGCCTGGCGCTGCACTCGCTGCGGGATGCCGACGGAACGGCGTTCCTGCTGCTCGCCGGGCCAGAGCCCGATTTGCAGTGGGAGCGGTTCGTCGCCGCCCTCGCGATCCTGATCGACGCGCTCGGCGTGCGCATGACGATGGGCTTGCACGCGGTTCCGTGGGCGGCGCCACACACGCGGCCCCTCGGGATCAGCGCGCACGGCCATCCGCTCGACCTGCCCGATCGGGCCGCCGGTGGGCATCGGTCGCGTCCACATCCCGGCGAGCGCGGGCCAGCTGCTGCAGTACCGGCTGGTCGAGGCCGGACGGGATGCGATCGGCCTGGCCGCTCACGTCCCGCACTACCTCGCGCTCGCCGAATATCCCGACGCAGCGGTCACATTGCTCGACGGCGTCGAGCGCGTCGCCGACCTCTCCCTCGGGCTCGATCCGCTGCGGACGTCGGCAGCCGCCGTCCGCTCAGAGATCGAGATCCAGGTGCGGAACGACGAGGAGACCGCGGCCGCGATCCGGTCGCTCGAGGAGAGCTACGACGAGCTCGAGCGGCAGGGCGCCGGGCCGGCGGGCGAGACGCTGCCGACGGGCGACCAGCTGGGCGCCGCGTTCGAGCGCTTCCTGGCTGAACGGTCACGGCAGGACGAAGACGAAGCCGGACGTTAGGCGCGGACGGCGGCGTAGCCGCGTGCGAGGAGGTACGCGCCGAACGACAGGGAGCTGATGTAGAAGCTCGTCGGCCAGGAGTGCGCGAGCGACAGCAGGATCCCGCCGACCGTGGCGAGCAGGGCGATCGCGATGCTCAGCGCGAGCATCAGGGCCGGTCGCACGGTAAGCCGCTGCGCGGCGGCGGCGGGCGTGATCACCAGCGTCAGCACGAGCAGAACGCCGACGACCTGGATCGCCTCGGCCGTCGTCAGCGCGAGCAGCAAGAAGACGGCGACGGAGAGCGCGCGAACAGGCACGCCGCGAGCGGCCGCAACGTCCGGATCGACGCTCGCGAACTGCAGCGGCCGGTAAATGACCGCGAGCCCCGCCAGGACGATGACGCCGACGAGGACGAGGACGAGCAGCTGGTTGTCGTCGACGCCGACGATGCTCCCGAACAGCAGGTTCGTCGCCTCGGTCGCGTACCCCTGGTAGAGCGACAGGAACAGCACGCCGAGACCGAGGCCGAACGCCAGCACCGCGCCGATGGCCGAGTCGCGCTCGCGGCCTCGCAGCGACAGCAGCCCGAGCGCCAGTCCGACGACGAGCGACCCGCCCATCATTCCGATCACGGGGTCGATGCCGATGACCAGCGCTCCGGCGGCGCCGGTGAAGCCGAGCTCCGAGATCGCGTGCACGGCGAAGCTCAGTCCGCGCGTGACGACGAACACGCCGATGGCGCCGGAGAGGATCGCGACGACCACGCCGGCGAGCAGCGCGGTGTGCACGAAATGCTGCTGCAGCAGCTCCGTGAACATCAGTGGGCGTCCTCGTGCAGGTGGTGGACGTGCTGGTCGTCCGGGGTGCCGACGACGACGATGCGGCCGCGAACGCGCAGCACGTCGACGTCGGTGTCGTAGAGGCGCGAGAGCGTCTCCGAGGTGAGCACGTCGTCGGGCGCGCCGATCGCCCAGGCGCCCGGCGCGAGGTACAGCACCCGGTCGACGGTGGGCAGCACCGGGTTGATGTCGTGCGTGACGAACACGACCGGCGTGCCCGCCTGCCGGCGGCGCTCATCGAGCAGCCCGACGATCACCCGCTGGTAGGCGAGGTCGAGCGAGAGCAGTGGCTCGTCGACGAGGAGCAGGGCCGGGTCGGCGACGAGCGCCTGTGCGATCCGGAGTCGCTGCTGCTCACCTCCCGACAGGCGTCCGATCGGCGCGTCGGCGTAGTCCGAGGCACCCACCTCGGCGAGGACGCGGTCGATCCGGCTCGCGTCTTCGGCGGAGAGCCGACCGAGACCCCAGCGGTGGCCGTCGAGCCCGAACCGCACGAGGTCGCGTCCGCGCACCGGCAGATCGCGCTCGAACACCCGCTGCTGCGGGACGTAGCCGATCCGCGACCGCCGCTCGACGGGCGACGCGCCCTCGATCTCGATGCGACCGGCCGAAGGCGGCAGCAGCCCGAGCATGATCCGGATCAGCGAGGTCTTGCCGGTGCCGTTCGGCCCGAGCACGGCGAGCAGTTCGCCAGTCTGCAACTCGAAGTTGAGCCCCTCCCAGAGCAGGCGCTCGCCGAAGCTGAGCTTCAGATCGACCGCCGAGACGACCGGTGCGCCAGGAGCGCTCATCGGGCGAGAGCGCTTTCGAGCGCCCGTGCCTGGCCGAGCTGCCAGGCCTGGAACGTCTCACCGGCCGGCAGCGTCTCGCTCACACCGACGATCGGGATGCCCGCCGCGCGTGCCGCCGCCCGGATCCGTGTGGTGATCGGCGAGATCGCTTGGGTGTTGTAGAGCAGAGCCTTGATCGCGTGCTTCGCCGCGAGGGCGGTCATCGTCGAGACGGCCGCGGGTGACGGCTCGGTGCCGTCCTCGATCGCGCGCGTGAACCCCTCAGGTGCGAGGTTCCGCAGGCCGGCGGCCGCGAGCAGGTAGCCGGGCACCGGCTCGGTATAGGCGACCGGGCGGCCCGCGAACGAGCTCCTGATCGCGGCCACTTCGTGCTGCAGCGGGGCGAGGCTGAGGTCGAAGCGGCTGAGCCCGCGCCGGTAGGCGGCGGCGTGGGCCGGATCCTGGCGCTCGAGCCCCGCGGCGATCGCGGCGGCGATCTCGGGCAGCTTCGGGACGTCGTACCAGAGGTGCGGATTGGCGTCGGCTCCGTGGATCCCGAGTACGTCGGCGATGGTGATCACGTCGCGCGCCTGCGACGGGGAGGCATGCTCGAGGCGGGACATGAACGCGTCGTAGCCCACCCCGTTCTGGATCACGAGCTTCGCCAGCGACACCGCGAGGGCGTTCTTCGTCCCGGGCTCGAAGAGATGCGGGTCGGCGTTCGGGTCGGAGAGAATCGACGTGACGTGAACGTGCGTACCGCCGATCTGGCTGACGATGTCGCCGTAGACGTTCTCGGCTGCGACAACGCGCAGAGCAGTGCCGGCGCGGCTGCTGCCCCCACCGCACGCGGCCGCGGCCAGCGTGACAGCACCGAGCACGCAGACGAGAATTGTTCTTGTCATCCACGGAGACGATAACGATTCTCGTCGCGGTTGTCGAGAAGCGTTACCATCAAGGGTATGAGCATGTGGGCAAGCGAGGTGCAGCAGCGGCTCCGCACGGCGGGGTATCGCAACGGCGCCGCGCGGACGGCGCTCGTCGATCTGCTCGACACACAGACTTGCTGCGCGTCGGCGGCGGATCTGCACGACACGCTGCGCGAGCGCGGCCGAAACGTCGGCCTCGCCAGCGTGTACCGCGTCCTCGACTCACTGCTCGAATCAGGGCTGGTGCAGCGCGTCGACGTCGGCGACGGAGTCGCGCGCTACGAGCCCGTCCGCACGGCGGAGGAGCATCACCACCACCTGGTGTGCACGGGCTGCGGGAAGGTCGAAGCGTTCACCGACCCCGGCCTGGAGCGAGCGATCCACCGCGTCGAAGAGACGAGCGGGTACGCCGTCGACACGCACGACGTCGTCCTCCACGGCGCGTGCGCCGACTGCCAACCGCGCGCCTGACCGCCTCCCCACCGGACCCTGTCCTCCACGGACGGTCGTTTGGGCGAAACGCTTACTGCCGGTGCCAGGCACCGGGGGTTGAAGTGTCACGAACCTGGGCCGAAAGTGTGATTTCTGAAGCGTGGAGCGGGTTGGCTCGATACCTTGATTTCACCGCTGAAGCCAGTTTCCCGCAATCGGGTTGGCGGGAGGCCGCGGGGGAACTGGCCGGAAGAGCCGAGGTGGGATGCCGGGCGAAGGAAGGCTTCGACCTGCGCCCCAGAGGCGTTGTTAAGCCGATGTGGTCGTGGCCACAACTGCGGCCGCCGGCTGCTGTGACGCCGTAGGATCCCGCGACGTATGACACGTATGCGCAGCCAACTCACCCTCGTCCGCGCCGTCGCCCTCGCCGTCGTCATGGCGCTAGGCGTGTCCGGCGTCGCCTGGGCAACCACGACGCATGCAAACGCCACCGCGTTCTGCAAGGGCTCGCAGCTCGCAGGCACCTTCAAGGTCGTGCCCGGAAGCCCCGGGGCGGGCAACATCGTCTACCGGCTGACGCTGACGAATACCTCCGCGACGACCTGCGCGGTTACCGGCCTGCCCGTGGGACAGCTACTTGGCAAGACCGGCAACAAGCTGCCGACCCACATCAGAGCCGCCTTCCCGCAGGGACTGGCCGCGATCCTCGTCACCCTCACCCACGGCAAGTCGTCGCACGCCAACGCGCGCTTCTCACCCGACATCCCGGGCGTCGGCGAACAGACGACCGGCGCGTGCGAAAAGACCTCGTACAGCCTCCGCATCACGGCACGCGGCGGCGGGACGACGACGGTGAAGATCACGCCGCCGACGCCCGTCTGCGAGCACGGCCAGCTCTCGTTTTCGGCCTACGGCAAGTAAGCGAACCCGGCGATCCGCCGGCACCACTCGAGGAGGAAGCCTCCCCCGAGTGACGCATATCGCTTCAGCAAGACGTCGACTACAGTCAAAGCGAGTCCGTGTCATGCCCGACGAGCGCCTGCCTCCCCACGTCCAAAGCCTGCTTGCTGCCGTCGAGGCACGCCCGGACGACCTGCCGCTGCGGCTCCACACCGCCGAGCTGCTGATCACCCACGAGGAGCCGGCCCGCGCGGCGACGATGTGCGCGGCTGTCCTGGAGCGCGACCCGGCAAACGCCGAGGCCCTGCGGCTGCTCGCCGCGGCGACCGCGAAGCTGCACGGGGGAGCGGCGCCGGCCGAAACCCCCGCGCACCTGCCGGAGGAGTTCGACTGGGAGGTGGCGGAAGGCGAGGTCGCCGACATCGCCCAGCCGGTCTTCGTCGGCCCGGCGCACGACGACCTGGAGCCGGAGCCTGATGTCGAGCGCTCCAGCATCCGACTTGCGGACGTCGGGGGCATGACCGACGTGAAGCGCCGTCTCGACCTCGCGTTCCTCTCGCCAATGCGCAACCCTGAGCTGAAGAAGCTCTACAAGCGAAGCCTGGCGGGTGGGCTGCTCCTGTACGGCCCGCCCGGCTGTGGCAAGACCTTCCTCGCCCGCGCGCTCGCAGGCGAGCTCGGCGCGAACTTCTTTTCGGTGTCGCTGGCGGACGTGCTGGACATGTATATCGGCCAGAGCGAACGCAATCTCAGGTCGATCTTCGAAGTTGCACGGCGCAACCGCCCGTGCGTGCTGTTCCTCGATGAGATCGACGCACTCGGTCAGAAGCGTTCGCACCTGCGGAACAACTCGGCCATGCGGGGAACCGTCAACCAGCTGCTCGTCGAGATGGACTCCGAGAAGAACAACAACGACTCCGTCTTCGTCCTCGGCGCGACCAACCACCCGTGGGATGTCGACACCGCCCTGCTGCGACCGGGCCGGTTCGACCGGACGCTGCTCGTCACGCCACCGGACGAAGAGGCACGCGCCGCGATCTTCGAATTCCATCTGCGCGACCGCCCGTTGGACGGCATCGACATCCGCAAGCTCGTCCGCCGCACCGAGCACTTCTCGGGCGCCGACATCGCGCACCTCTGCGACAGCGCCGCCGAGCTGGCCATGGAGGACTCCATTCGCACAGGCACTGTTCGGCCGATCCGCATGGCCGACTTCGACCGCGCCTCGAAGGACGTCCAACCTTCGACCCGGCAGTGGCTCGAGGACGCGCGGAACGTCGTGATGTTCGCAAACGAAGGCGGCAGGTACGACGATCTGCTCGCGTATCTCAAGCAACACCGACTCGCATGACCTCCGGCGAAGCGGCACTCGCACGGGCGAACGGCCTCGTCGCCCTCAGGCGCTGGCAGGGGGCGATGGAGGCAGCCGGCGAGGCGGTGGAGGACCCGGGCACGGCAGCTCGGGCGTTGTGCATCATCGCCCAGTGTCAACTCGGCCTCAGCCGGCCGAGTGAGGCGATCGAGACGGCCAAGAAGGCGATCGCCGCCGACCCCAGGAACGAGCATGCCCATCGCCTGCTCGCGATCGGCTATCTCAACACCCGGCGTCTCCGTGGGGCGCGGCGCGAGGCGGAGGCGGCCGTACGCCTCGCCCCGCACGCCGCCCACAGCCTCCACGTGCTCGCGATCACGCAGCTGGCGCAACGGAAGAAGAAGGATGCACGCGTGACGGCGGAAGCCTCGGTCGCCGCCAACCCGCATAGCGCGCTCGCCTGCCTCACGCTCGCCCGGGTGGCCGCGGCTCAGCGCAAGACGGCCGAGGCCGAGGCCGCGTACCGGCAGGGACTCCGTCTCGACCCCGACAACGCCGACCTCCTGATGGGGCTCGGAGCATTGCTGCACAAGGCCGGCCGCAGGCAGGAGGCCGGTGACGCATATCTGGCCGCCGGGCGCGCCGATCCCACCAACGCGCGTGCGCGGCGTGGGCTGGCGCGAATCGGCTTGCCGGTGCTCGCCGTCGGGATCATCGGCAAGCTCCTCATCTTCAACGTCGCACGGGTGCTACTGCCTCGTTTCGGCGGCCCTTTGCAGGCGGAGGAGCTCGTTCTCGCGTTGCTCCTCGTGGGCGCCGTCGTGACCACGACGCTGCGCGTGCGAGGGACGAGGAACCTGCCCGACAGCGTTCGCCAGGGGCTGCGCTCGGAGCACCACAACTTCGCCCTGGGTTGGGTGCGCGCGGCAGCCTTCATCTCGCTCTGCTTCGCCATCTGGGCGGCGGTCGGCTCGTCGTCCCACCCCGCGAGCACCCCGACCGCGATCGCCCTGCTCATCGTCGCGATCGTCACCGGGGTGGCCTCACAGAAACTGAGGGTCGGCCCGCGCACCCCCTTTGCCGGCGCAGCCGGAGCCCTCTTCCGCAGAACGCTGCTCTTCCGTCTGCTGGTCAAGCCGTTCGACCGCTGACGGCCCGGGGCGCTAGCCGGAGTTGACGGCGGCCAGACGGCGCGCGACCGCCGCTGCAGCCAATGCCAGCGACTCGCCCGCCTCCGCATCCGCCGCGACCGCCGAGTTGAGCTGGGCACGCACACGAGCACCCAGGGCGGCGGCCTCGTCGCAGCAGCCTGCGACCTCGATCGGAATCTCGATCGTCCGCCGCCGGGACGCGTCGTTGCGGTCGGCCATGAACGCGGCGTACGCCGCACCGTCCTCGTCGGCGAGCGTGGCAAGCCGCGCGACAAGCGCATTCGCCCGCTCCGCCGACTCGTCGTCACCGGCGTAGCGCGCCGCCAACTCGACGAGTGACGACCCCAGAGCGCCGGTCAGCGCGGCTGCGGCGCCGCTCGCGGGCGCGGGCGTGCGCGCACCGAGAGCCGCGAGCAGCTCACCGACTTGCAGCCGGCTGAGTTCCATGGCGGTAGAAGTCGACGGTTGCGGGAGGCAACGGTGTGTTGCCCAGAATCAGGTCGGCGGCCTTCTCGGCAACCATCAGCACCGGGGCGTAGATGTTGCCGTTCGTGACGTACGGGAAGACGCTCGCGTCGACCACCCGGAGACCGTCGACGCCGTGGACGCCCAGCGTGTCGGGATCCGTGACGGACTCCGCGTCACTGCCCATGCGGCACGTGCACGAGGGATGCAGTGCCGTCTCGGCGTCGCGCGCCACCCATTCGAGGATCTGCTCGTCGGTCGCCACCTCCGCCCCGGGCGAGGTCTCGCCGCCGTCGTACGGCGCGAACGCCGGCTGCTCGAGCAGCGAGCGCGCGACCCGGATCGCCTCGACCCACTCGCGGCGGTCCTGCTCGGTCGACAGGTAGTTGAAGCGCAGCGCGGGATGCTGCCGAGGATCGCGCGACTTGATCTTCAGCGAGCCGCGAGCATCGGAGTACATCGGCCCGACGTGCACCTGGTAGCCGTGCGCGCCCGTCGGCTGGGAGCCGTCGTACCGCACCGCGAGCGGCAGGAAGTGGAACATCAGGTTCGGGTACGCCACGTCGTCGTTCGACCGGACGAAGCCGCCTGCTTCGAAGTGGTTCGAGGCGGCCGGCCCCGACTTGAACAGCAGCCACTGCGCCCCGATGATCGGCCGCCGCCACACCTTCAGCGCGGGCTGCACCGAGACGGGCTGCGTGCACAGGTGCTGCACGTACACCTCGAGGTGATCCTGCAGATGCTCCCCCACACCGGGCAGATCGTGGACGACGGGCACGCCGAGCGCCTCGAGCTCGCCGGCGTTACCGACGCCGGAGAGCTGCAGGAGCTGCGGCGAGTTGATCGCGCCGCCGCAGAGGATCACCTCGTTTGCGCGAATCACTTCCGTCTTGCCCCGATGCACGACCTCCACCCCAACCGCGCGCGTCCCCTCGAAGATGATCCGGTTCACGAACGTACGGCAGCGGATCTCGAGATTCGGCCGGTCGGAGACCGGGCCGAGGTACGCGCGCGCAGCGCTGATGCGGCGGCCGTGGCGGATCGTGCGGTCGAACCTGGCGAAGCCTTCCTGCCGGTAGCCGTTCACGTCGTCGGTGAGCGAGTAGCCGGCCTCCTGCACCGCCTTGAAGAACGCGGTGAAGAGCGGCGACGACGCAGGCCCGCGCTCGAGCGGCAGCGGCCCGTCACCGCCGCGATAGTCGTCGGCGCCGGCGAAGCACGTCTCCAGCCGCTTGAAGTACGGCAGGCAGTGCGCGTAGTCCCACGCCGCCATCCCGTCGCCGGTCGCCCACCGCTCGTAGTCGAGCGCGTTGCCGCGCTGGAAGATCATCCCGTTGATCGAGCTCGAGCCGCCCAGCACCTTGCCGCGCGCGTGGTAGATCCGCCGGTCGTGCATGAACGGCTCGGGCTCCGACTCGTACTTCCAGTCGTAGAACCGGTTGCCGATCGGGAACGCGAGCGCCGCCGGCATGTGGATGTAGAGATCCCACCACGAGTCGGGCCGTCCGGCCTCGAGCACGAGCACCTGCGTCGACGGATCGGCGCTCAGCCGGTTCGCGAGCACCGAGCCCGCGGAGCCGCCCCCGACAACGAGGAAGTCCAGGGTCAAGCGGTTAGCTCGTCGTACGTCAAGCGGTCAAGACTACGGTCTGCAGCTCGGTGAACGACTCCATCGGGGCCGAACCGCCCACCCTCCCCGTGCCGCTCGCCGAGCCGGAGCGGCCGCCGAACGGCAGGTGGCTCTCCCAGTAGTTCGTCGACTCGTTCACGTTCACCCAGCCGGTGCGCACCTCGTCGGCGAAGCGCAGGCCCTGCGCCAGGTCGCGGGTGAAGATCGCCGCGAGTAGTCCATAGGGCGACGCGTTGGCGAGCCCGATCGCCTCGTCGAGCGAGCCGATCTGGACGACCGGCGCGACGGGGCCGAACGTCTCCTCACGCGCGACGAGCGAATCGGCCGGCACTCCGTCGAGGATCGTCGCCGGCCAGTACAGGCGCGTCGCGTACCCGCCGGCGCGAGCGCCGCCCGCGACAACCGTGGCGCCACGCTCGACCGCGTCGGCGACGTGCTCGTCCATCTTCGCGGCGACGGGCTCGTTGTTCAGCGGGCCGAGGGTCGTCCCGTCGGCAAAGGGGTCGCCGAGTACCGCGTGCTCTGCCGCGAGCGCCGCGACGCGCGCGACGAACTCTTCCCTGACAGCGCCGTGTACGAGCAGCCGCTCGCCGGCGGTGCAGCTCTGGCCGGCGCACAGGAAGCACGCGGCGATCGCAGCCTGTGCAGCTGCCTCGACGTCGCCGTCGTCCATCACCACCAGCGGCCCGTTGCCGCCGAGCTCGAGCACCAGCGGCTTGCCGGCGGCCGCCTCGGCCACCTTTCGCCCTGTCGCGGTCGACCCGATGAAACCGATCGCATGCGTCCCCGGATTCCGTGCGATCTCGTCGCCCACAACGGCGCCGGGCCCGGTCACGAGGTTGAAGACGCCAGGCGGGCAGATCCGCCTCGGCGACACACTCGGCCAGCGCGATCGCAGCGACCGAGGTGCTGGGCGCGGGCGTCCAGACCACGGCGTTGCCGCAGGCGAGCGCGGGCGCGATCAGCTCGGCGGGCATCGTGTACGGCCAGTTCCACGGTGTGATCACGCCGACCACGCCGAGCGGGCGGCGGATGAGCAGCACGCGCTTGCCCGGCGAGAACGAATTCGCCAGCCGGCCCTCGAGCCTCACCGCGTCCTCGGCCGCGTTCCGCCAGTAGGCGATCAGCTCCTCGACCTCGCCGTACGCCTCGGCGTGCAGCGGCTTGCCCTGGTCGAGAGTCAGCGTTCGTGCCAGCGAGTCGCGGCGCCGGTCGATCACGTCGGCGACACGTCCCATCGCCGCAGCACGCTCGAACGCCGTCAGGCGCGCCCAGGCGGGCGCGGCCGCGTTGGCCGCCGCGATCGCGCGCTGCGCGTCCTCGCGGTCGCCCTGGGGAACCTCGCCGATCGCCTCGCCGGTCGCGGGCGACGTTGCAGTCGTCGTCTCACCCGACAGCGCACCGGCCCACGCCCCGTCGACGAACATCGCGAGGGCGCTAGTCACCGAGCTCGGTCCGACGCCGGTCGACGAACGCCTTCAGCTCTGCCTTGACTCCGGCCTCGAGCTCCGGCTCCTCGTACTCCTCGAGCGTCTTGTGCCAGACGTCCCCGGCGCGGCTGGCCGCATCCTTGCCGCCGTCGCGCGTCCAGCGCTCGTAGTTCGCGGTCGACGAGAGCAGCGGCCGGTAGAAGCATTCGCGGAAGCGCTCCAGCGTGTGCACCGCGCCGAGGAAGTGGCCGCCCTGGCCCACTTCCTGATGAGCGCCGTACGCCAGGGTCTCCTCGTTGATCTCCAGCGGCTGGAACACGTGGTGGAGCATCCGCAGCAGCTCGACGTCGACGACGAACTTCTCGTAGCAGGAGACGAGCCCTGACTCGAGCCAGCCCGCCGAATGCATGACGAAGTTCGTGCCGGCGAGGAACGTCGGCCACAACGTCATCGCCGATTCGTACGCGGCCTGCGCGTCGACCGTCTGCGACGAGGTGAGCCCGCCGCCGCCGCGGAACGGCAGCCCGAACGAGCGGGCGATCTGGCCGGTGCAGAGCAGGCCGACCGCCGACTCGGGCGTGCCGAAGCTCGGCGAGCCGGACTGCATGTCGGTGTTCGAGAGGAACGAGCCGAACACAGTCGGGCAGCCCGGGCGAATCGTCTGCACCAGCGCGATCCCCGCCAGCGCCTCGGCCATCTGCTGGGCGAGCGACGCGGCGACCGACACCGGCGACATCGCGCCCATCAGCAGGAACGGCGTGATCACGAGCGCCTGGTTCGCCCGGGCGTATTCGAGCAGCGCGGAAAGCATGCGGTCGTCGTAGCGGAGCGGCGAGTTGACGTTGATCAGCGAGATCGTCGCCGGTGTCTGCTCGAGCGACTCGCGGCCGAAGATCATCTCGCACATCGCGATCGTGTCGAGCGCGTTCGGGCCTGACGTGACCGAGCCCATGAACGGCTTGTCGGAGAGCGTGAGCAGCGCGTAGATCATGTCGAGATGGCGCGAGTCGAGCGGTTTGTCGTTCGGCTCGCAGATCACGCCACCCGGCGTGTCCAGCTGCGGGAACGCCTGCGCGAGCCGGACGAGGTTCTCGTAGTCGGCGTACGTCGCCTCGCGCCGCTCAATGCCCTCACGCACGAACGGGCAGCCATACACCGCGCCGAACGCCATGTGCTTGCCGCCGACGTGGATGTTCCGCTCGGGGTTGCGAGCCTGCAGCTCGAACTCGCGCGGCGCCTTGGCGACCTGCTCGAGGATCCAGTCCGGGTCGAACTTGACGAGCTCGCCCTCGACCTTCTGCCCGGCGGCTTCGAGTGCCGCGAGCGCCTCGGGGTGCAGGAAGTCGATGCCGAGTTCGGACACGATCCGGCGCCAGCCGCGATCGAGCTCGGCCATGGCAGCCTCGTCGAGAATCTCGTATCTCGGCATCTCGTTGATCAGCACGCTTGAGCCTCCCTGGGATTGTCCTGGACCAGCAGTCTGTCGAGTGCGGCCTCCAGCCGCGACTCGCCTACCTCGCGAACCTCGAGCGGCAAGCCGAGCGTGGTGGCGGCGCGCTCGGCGTCGGCGAGCAGTTCCGGCGTCGGCCGCTGCGCGAGCCAGACGACGCGCTCGTAGTTGCGGAAGTAGTCGTCGCGCAGCTCGGGATAGCGGTCGAGGCCGAGAGTGCGCACCACGACGCGGTCGAACGAGCGCACGAGGAAGTCGGTGAGGTAGTACGTGCCCGGCTCGTCGCCGTCGAGCGGCCCGGCGAAGAGCTCGTAGCAGTGGGCACCCTCCAGCCGCTGGTAGCCGTCGAGCGCGCCGCGCGTGCCGCAGTCCGCGTACGCGACCACCACGTCGTCGTCACCCGCCGCCTCGGCCACCGCCGCGGCGATCCGCTCGGGCCGGTTGTGCAGCTCGGGCGGCAGCGCGCGCACGTCGAGCTCCAGCCCCCGTCGCTCGGCGATCGCGCGCACATGCAACGCGAGCGCACCGCACGTGACGACGACGCGCTTCATTTCGGGAATGAGAGCTGATCGATGAAGAGATCGTTGAAGTCGGTGCGGCCGGAGAGCTCGACGTACTCGATCTCCTCGAGCACCGCCTGCGCTGCCGCGCGCTCGGTGACCGACAGCGCGGCGATTTTGGCGCCCTCACCGGCGACGTTCCCTGCCGAGACGATCCGCGCGAGCGGCAGCTTCGGCACAAGCCCGATGCCGACGGCGCTCGCGGCCGACAGGTACGAGCCGAACGAGCCGGCGAGCAGAACCTGCGAGATGTCCTCGGGCTCGACCCCCATGTCGTTGCAGAGAATCGCCCAGCCGGTCGCGATCGAAGCCTTCGCGAACTGCAGCTCGCGCACGTCGCGCTGCGTCAGGAAGACATCGTCGGTGAGGTTGAAGATGTTCTCCTCGCCCAGCTTGTCGAGCCGCTCGTGCGACCCGAGCACGAAGCGCCCGGAGGGGTCGATGATCCCGGCCTTCAGCAACTCGGCGACGGCGTCGACCAGCCCGGAGCCGCAGATGCCAACCGGCTCGACGTCCCCGATCACGGTCAGGAGCACCTCGCCGTCCGGGGCGAGCTTGACGCCTTCGATCGCGCCTTCCGCCGCCCGCATGCCGCGGCGAATGCTGGCTGCCTCGAACGCCGGGCCGGCAGGGGCGGCACACGCCAGCGCGCGCGCCGACGAGCCGAGCACGATCTCGGAGTTCGTGCCGACGTCGATGAAGAGGCGCACCCGCTTGTCGAGCGTCAACCCGGTCGCGAGGACGCCGGCGACGATGTCGGGACCGACGTAGGCGCCGAGCGCCGGGAACAGGACGGCCGGCGCACGCGGATGCACGTGCACGCCGAAGTCGGCCGCCGTCGCCTCGGGCAGGCTGCGGGCGATGATCGTGAACGGGGCCATCGACAGCGGCTCGGGGTCGATCCCGAGCGCGAGCTGGATCATCGTCATGTTGCCGGTGAGCGCGATCTCGTACACCTCGGCCGGGTCGACGCCCGCCTCCTTGCACACCTCGGCGGTCAGCGTCGCCACCGTCTCGTGCGCGCGCGCCCGCAGCTGGTCGAGGGCCTCGTCGTCCATCATCGTCGCCGAGATGCGGGAGATGACATCGGCGCCGAACGGCTGCTGCGCGTTCAGCATCGAGCTCACCGCAGCCGGCTGTCCGGTTTCGAGATCGAGCAGCGTCGCGACCACGGTGGTCGTTCCGAGATCGAACGCGATGGCGTGCCGCCGGGCGCTCGTGTCTCCGGCCTCGACGTCGATCAACACGTCGTCGCAGAGCACGGCGGTGACCTTCCAGTCGGCCTTGCGAAGCGTCCCACCGAGAGAGCGCAGCAGGTCGATCGGCACGCGCAGCTCGACGTCGTCCATCGCCTCGAGCACGCGCTCGAGGTCGGAGGTCTGATCCTCGAGGGTCGGCTCGCTCAGCTCGAGGTAGCGCTTCTGCACCGCGGGGCGCAGGATCACGTGCCGGCCGACGCCGACGAGCGCAGCCTTGGGCCGCGTCTGCAGCGGCGGCACGGCGACGACCAGATCTTCCGCGGCCGGCGCGCGGCAGGCGAGCCGCCAGCCCGCCTTCAGCTCCTCGACCGAGAACGCGCGCGGGTCGATCGCCGACAGGGTCTGCTTGCCCGACGCGACCCGCACCTTGCACTTCTTGCACGTCCCGTGGCCGCCGCAGGTCGAGTCGATGGCGATGCCGTTCCAGCTCGCGCTGTCGAAGAGGGTCGTCCCCGCGGGGACGCGCACCTCTTTGACCTGGCCGTCGGCCTGCTCGAAGACGATGCGGACGCGCTCGACGGCAGGCTTGTGCTCGACCGTGACGGGGTCGACGCTCACGCTGTCGCGGCCGCCTCGGCGGCGAGCCTCGCCCGGTAACGGGCAATCCACGTGGCGCCCCATTCGTCATGACCCAGCAGGAAGTCGGTGGCGCGAACGGCCTGGACGATCTCGTCCGACCTGGCATCCATCACCGCGCAGGTCAACCCGTGCGAGGCGGCAATCGAGAGGAAGCCGGCGCCGAGCGTGTGTCGCCCCGGCAGCCCGAACGAGGTGTTCGACGCGCCGCAGGTCATGTTCACGCCGAGCTCGTCGCGGATCAGCCGCGACGTCTCGAGGAACAGCGTGACGGCGCGCGGCTCGGCGCCGACCGGCATCGCGAGCGGGTCGATCACGATGTCCTCGGGCGGAATCCCATAGTCGCCGGCGACGGACACGATCTTCCGCGCCACCGCCAGACGGCGCTCCGGCTCCATCGGAATCTCGTCGTCGTTGGCCAGCGCGATCACCGCTGCTCCGTACTTCGCGACGATCGGCAGGATCGCCTCGAGGCGTTCATCCTCACCCGTGACCGAGTTGACCAGGGCCTTGCCCTCGTACGCAGCGAGACCCGCCTCGAGCGCTTCGATCACCGAGGAGTCGATGCACAGCGGCAGGTCGGTCAGGCTCTGCACCAGCGGGATTGCCGCGGCCATCAGGCCGACTTCGTCGGCGAGCGGATCGCCCACGTTCACGTCGAGCATGTCGGCGCCGCCGGCAACCTGCTGCGCGACGTCGATCTCGATCCGCGACAGGTCGCCCTTCTGCAGCTCGGCCTGGAACACCTTGCGACCGGTCGGGTTGATGCGCTCGCCGATGACGACGAACGGCCGGTCAGGCCCGATGACGACGGTCTTAGACCTCGACTGCAGAACGGTGTCCACTCAGTTCCCTTTCGGCGCGGGTTGGAATTGCCAGGCGCGAGCAGAGCGGCCGCGATCGCCCGCCTCGCGGCGGAAGCTGATCAGGTGCAGGCCGGCGACACCGGGCAGCGAACGGGCGTGCTCGGCGAGCTCGCACGCGACCTCGAAGCACTCGGCCTCGGGATCGGCTTGGCGCTCTCGCAGCGCTCGATCACGGCAGCGGGCACCGAGATGCCCGGTACGCGCTCTTCGATGAAGCGCAGCGCGCCGGGCGAGCGCACGAGGCAGATCGACGGGATGATCGCCGCCTGCGCGGCCAGGCCGCGAGCGACGGCCTCGGCCATGAAGCGCTCGAGATGTCCCGTCTCGAAGCCGACCTGCAGCTGCAGGAAGCGCGCGCCGGCGCGCACCTTCTTCAGCGCGCGATCGACGCGGTAGTCGTAGGGCGGCGCGCCCGGGATTCTCGACCGCACCCAGGAAGAGCCGCGGGGCGGGGTCGATCTTGCGGCCCGAGAGGTACGTGCCCGACGCCAGCGCCGACGCGGTGGCGAGAAGTTGGATGCTGTCGAGGTCGAACACCCGCCGCGCCTCGGGCTCGTCGCCGGCGGTCACGTCGTCGCCGGTCAGGCAGCTGATGTTCTCGATCCCGTGCAAGCCCGCGCCGGCGATCTCGGCCTCCAGCGCCAGCCGATTGCGGTCGCGGCAGACGAGCTGCATCACAGGCTCCATCCCGAGCTGCTTCAGCGCGATCGCAACGGCGAGCGGCGAGGCGTGGGCGTGCGCGGCCGTGTTGTCGGTCGCATTCACGGCGTCGACCCACTCCTCGTAGGGCGCGAACCGCTCGTGGACGGCATCGAGGCCGCCCGAGTTGACGGTCAGCAGCTCGGCGGTGACGACGAAACGTCCGGCCGCGAGGGCGTCCTCAAGCCTCGACACGCCAACCCTTTGGCGTCTGCTTGTCGCGTTTGCTGAGGAGGTTCGCCCAGGACGAGGTGTCCTTGAGCTGGTTGTCGACCGGCGGGCGCAGATCGTGGATCTCCTCCGCCCACGGCAGCTTCCGCGAGCGCTCGACGGCCTTCAGCCAGACGCAGCGCATCTCGGGCTTCACCTCACACCCACCGTCGGGACGCACGCCGCCGCACGGCCCGTTGCGGAGCGTCTTCGGACAGTTCATCGGACAGGTCATGCCCGTCGAATGCAGCACGCACTGGCCGCACATCTGGCAGCCGAACACCGGCTTCTTCACCGCAGCCTCTATGAGCGCGAGTGGCTTCATGGCTGTGTTTGTTTCAAAAGCTACGCGGGAACCGCGGAGCGTCTTTGCTCGATGAGGTCCTTGGCGAGTCTGACGGCCGTCGATGCGTCGGCTGCGTACCCGTCGGCTCCGACCGCCGTCGCGTACTCCTGCGTGACAGGGGCGCCGCCGACCATGACGATCACGTCGTTGCGGATGCCGGCCTTCTCGAGTGCGTTGATGTTCGCCTTGAACATCGGCATCGTCGTGGTCAGGAACGCCGAGAAGCCGACGACGTCGGGCTGGTGCTCGATGATCTTCTGGACGAACACCTCGGGCGCGACGTTGACGCCGAGGTCGTAGACCGTGAAGCCGGCGCCCTCGAGCATGATGTTGACGAGGTTCTTGCCGATGTCGTGCACGTCGCCCTTGACGGTGCCCATCACGTAGGTGCCGATGGGCTTCGCGCCCGTCTCGGCGAGCAGCGGCCTGAGGATGTCGAGCGCGCCTTGCATCGCGCGCGCCGCGATCAGCATCTCGGGCACGAAGTAGTCGCCGCGCTCGAACCGCGCGCCGACCTCCTCGAGCGACGGGATGAGGGCGTCGTACAGCATCGATTCCGGCCCCATGCCATCGGCGAGGCCCGCAATGACCAGCTCCTTCACCTCGGGCGCATGGCCGACCAGCGTGTGCTCGTACAACCCCTGCAAAACCTCTTCGTGCGTCATGCGGGACCTCGCTCCCGGTCGCTCTTACTGGGCCGTGGTCTGGTCGTTCTGAAACCACGATGTGGCACAACTGTTCTCTATCGTGGAATTGTAGTCCTGCTGCGGCGCGAACGGTAGTCCCGCGCCTCTTTCAGAACAACCCGATCGTGCGCCCTTCCGCGTCGATGTCGACGTTGAAGGCGGCCGGCGTCGCGCTGAGGCCCGGCATCGTCTGCATATCGCCGCACAGCGCGACGATCCAGCCCGCGCCCGTGTAGGCGCGCAGGTCGCGGACCGGGACGGTGAAGCCGGTCGGTGCGTTCGACAGCGCGGCGTCGGCCGAGAGCGAGAGATGGGTCTTCGCCATGCAGATCGGGACGCGACCGAGACCGGCCTTCGCGAACTGCTCGGCCTTCTGCCGGGCGGCGGGAAGCAGGGTCGCGCCGTCGGCGCCGTACACCTTCTTGGCAATGGCCACGATCTTCTCCTCGATCGTCGCGTCATCGTCGTACGCGAACCGGAAGTCGCTCGGCTCGTCCGCAGCGGCGACCACGGCGGCGGCCAGCGCGGCGGCCCCCTCGCCGCCCTTCACGACGGCCTCGTTCGCCTCGGCCGCGTAGGCGCCGTTGGCGAGCGCGATCTCGCGGACGAGCTCGATCTCCTCGTCGGAGTCGGTCGGGAACCGGTTCACGGCGACGACGGCGTTCAGGCCGAAGCCGCGGATGTTGGCGAGGTGGCGGATCATGTTCGCCGCGCCGACCTCGATCGCCTCGCGTCCTCCGTCCGGCTCGCCGGCGTGATGCTTCAACGCCTTCACGGTCGCGACGAGCACGACGGCGCTCGGGCGCAGGTTCCCGGCGCGGCAGACGATGTCGAAGAACTTCTCCATCCCCATGTCGGAGCCGAAGCCCGACTCGGTGACGATGTACTCGCCGAGCTTCAACGCGACCCGGTCGGCGACGAGCGAGTTGTTGCCGTGCGCGATGTTCGCGAACGGGCCGCAGTGGACGAATGCCGGCTGCCCCTCGAGCGTCTGCACGAGGTTCGGCTTGATCGTCTCCTTGAGCAGCACCGTCATCGAACCTGCCGCCCGCAACTGCTCGGCCGTCACCGGCTCGCCCTCGTACGTCTGGGCGACCGTGATCGCGCCGAGCCGCGCGCGCAGGTCGTGCAGGTCGCGCGCGACCGCGACGATCGCCATCACCTCGGACGCCGCGGTGATGTCGAAGCCGGTCTGCCGCACGTAGCCGTTCGCCTTGCCGCCCAGTCCCACGACGATGTCCCGCAGCGCGCGGTCGTTGATGTCGATGCAGCGCCGCCACGACACCCGCAGCGGATCGATGCCCAGCTTGTTGCCGTGCAGGATGTGCGTCTCGAGCATCGCCGCGAGCAGGTTGTTCGCCGCTCCGATCGCGTGGATGTCGCCGGTGAAGTGGAGGTTCATGTCCTCCATCGGCACGACCTGCGCGTAGCCCGGCGCCGGCCGCACCACCCTTGATGCCGAACACCGGCCCGAGCGACGCCTCGCGCAGGCAGAGCGCCACGCGCTTGCCGATGTGTCCGAGCCCCTGCGTCAGCGAGACCGACGTCGTCGTCTTCCCCTCGCCCGCCTTGGTCGGCGTGATCGCCGTGACGCAGACGAGCTTCCCGTCGGGCCGGTCGGCGAGCCGGTCGAGCACGCTCAGGTCGATCTTGGCCTTGTAGCGGCCGTAGGACTCGACCTCGTCGGGCAGCAGTCCGGCGGCAGCGGCGATCTCGCCGATCGGCTGCAGCACCGCGTTCTGGGCGATCTCGAGCGAGGACGGCAACGGCGCGGTCACGGGACTCCCTTCCGAAACTCCTGGAGAAGACTGAGGGAAAGACTGAAGACGGCTCTCATATATCAGAGTCGAGCCCGTTCAGGGCCCGGAACGAAAACCGGGATAAAGAACGATCGTCCCATATCATGAGCCAATGCCCGCCGAATCGACCGGATCGCAGGCCGTCGACCGTGCCGCCGAGCTGCTCGTGCGGATCATGGAGAGCGAGCAGCCGCCGAGCGTCGGCGAGCTCGCCAGCGCGGCCGGCCTCCCCAAGTCGACGACGTCGCGCCTGTTGCGGGCGCTCGAGATCCGCGGCCTGGTGCAGCGAGACGGCGCGCGCGGCAACCTCCGCCCGGGCTCGGTGCTGCTGCGCTACGCCCGCCGGGCCGGGCGCGGCGGCGACCTCGTCGAGCTGACGGCCGCAGCGCTCGACGAACTGGCCGAGCTGACCGGCGAGACCGTGAACGTCGCCGTCGCCGGGCCGGCCGGCGTCGAGCACCTGGCGCAGCGCGACAGCCGCTTCTTCCTCGGCTCGTCGAACTGGATCGGACGGCCGGTGCCGTTCTACGCCGCGGCCAACGGCAAGGTCTTTCTCGCGTTCGGCGCGGCGAAGCTTCCCCGCGAGCGCGCTCACGCAGCTGACCGAGCACACGGTGGTCGACCGCGCGCGCGCTCGAGCTCGAGCTCGCCGCCGTGCGCGAACGGGGCTGGGCGACGACGGTCGAGGAGCTCGAGCCGGGCCTGCTCGCCGTGGCGGCTCCGGTGCGTGACGGTCACGGCGACGTGATCGCAGCGCTGAGCGTCTCGGCCCCGATGGTCCGGGTGCCTGCCGAGCGGCTCGTCGCGCTCGGGCCGCTGGTCGCGGCTGCGGCCGCGCGCGTCCCCACCGGCGCTGAGCTCTGAGCCGCCCAGCGGCGGTTTAGTCGGGCCTCCCGCCGGGCGCCCACCGCGACACCAGCAGGTAGCCGACCAGCGCTCCGAGCGTGTTGCACAGCACGTCGTCGGCTGAGGTCGTCCGTCCCGGGATGAACAGCTGCGTGAGCTCGATCGCTGCCGAGAGGCAGAATCCCACGCGCACCGTGGTGCGTCGCCGCAGGCCCAAGAGACAGAGAGTTACGCCGAGCGGCAGGAAGAGGATGATGTTGCCGACGACATTCGTCACCACCGACGGGTCCGTCGGCGGGGTGAACCCGCGGATGATCCGGATGAGCGGTACCAGCTGCAGGTCGTTCGGCCCGTCGGCCGGCGACAGGGTGATCACCAGGATCGCACCCAGCGACGCGCCGAGCGCAACGCGCAAGGACAACTGCGACCAGCGGGCGCGACCGCTGCCTCGTCCTGCTGCGGCGCAGACGAGTGCGGCGGCCGCGACGACGTACAGCACGAAGGCCGCGAGAAAGGTCACGCGCAAGCCGCGCATTGTGTCGGCCGGGCGGCTCGACCGGTGTCTGCTCAACGCGGCCATAACACGGGGCCCACCGGGAGGTCGGGGTCCAGGTCCGGGCACCACCGACCAAGGTCCTGGACGCTTAGTCCCTTCGGCCACGGTTTCTTACCCGACCGTGACAAATACTCAGGACCATTGGCGGCCCAACGCTCGGGGGAGGAGTGGCGGCAGAGGAGCACTGCGTTCGCTCATGTGAGCTGATCACGTGAGGAGCGGAGACCCGCTCGAAGCTCGAATCGAAAGTACGGGATCCGAGCCGAGGGTGTTCGGCACTGCTGGGTTTCACGGATGGTCACGCAAGAGGCGAGGGCAGGACTAGGACTCGGCGTCGTCGAGCGGATCCAGCACGCGAATCGCCGCGGCTGGCTGATTCGGCGCATGCTGGTGTGCGCCGACGCCTTCGGACTGCTGCTCGCCTTCTTCAGCGCCAAATGGCTGCCGGCGCTCAGCGCCGGAAACAATCTCGGCCTCGTCGGGCCCTGGCTTCTGTTCTTCGTGATCGCGCTCCCGGTGTGGATCGTCATGGCCAAGCTCTACGGCCTCTACGACCGCGACGATGCGCTCGCCCACAACTCGACGGTCGACGACCTGCCCGGAATCTTCCACCTCGTCACCGTCGGCTCGCTGATGGCCTTCGGGGTCGGCCGGCTGGTGGGTATCTACGGCGACGGCATCGCGCCTCCGCTCGTGTTCTGGTCGCTGGCGATGGTCCTGATCCCACTCGGCCGCGTCCGGGTGCGAGCCACCTGCCGGCGCCTCGACGGCCTGGCCCAGAACACGGTGATCGTCGGCGCGGGCGAAGTCGGCCAACTGATCGCGCGCAAGCTCGCGCGGCACCCTGAATACCAGCTCAACGTGGTCGGCTTCGTCGACGCCCGGCCGCGTCCGCAGCAGCGCGGCACGGAACCACTGACGATTCTGGGGACGCCCGACGACCTGCCGGAGATCGTGCACCGGTACGGGGTCGAGCGCCTGATCATCGCGTTCTCGAGCCACACCCACCGCGAGATGATCGACGTGATGCGACTCACCCAGTCGGAGATTCAGATCGACGTGGTGCCGCGCCTCTTCGAGAACCTCTCGCGGACGATCGCCGTTCACGCGATCGAAGGCATTCCGCTGCTCGGTCTGGCGCTGCCTCGCCTGTCGCGGTCGTCAAACCTGATCAAGCGCTCGATGGACGTCGCCGTCTCGGCGTTCGGACTGGTCCTGCTGAGCCCGGCGTTCGCCGTCTTCGCGGTGCTGATCAAGCTCGGCTCGCCCGGCCCGGTCTTCTTCCGCCAGCTTCGCGTGGGAGCGCACGGGCAGCCGTTCAGCATCTACAAGTTCCGCACGATGTCGGCCGACGCCGACGATCGCAAGAGCGAGCTCGCACATCTGAACAAGCACACGCAGGACGGCGGCGACGACAGGATGTTCAAGATCCCCGACGACCCGCGCGTGACGCGCTTCGGCGGCTTTCTGCGCAGGACGTCGCTCGACGAGCTCCCCCAGTTGCTCAACGTCCTCAAGGGCGAAATGAGCCTCGTCGGCCCGCGCCCGCTGATCCTCGAGGAGGACGACCACGTCGACGCCTGGGCGCGCAAGCGCCTGTCGCTCAAGCCGGGCATCACCGGTCTGTGGCAGGTCCTCGGCCGCGACGACATTCCCTTCGGCGAGATGGTCAGGCTCGACTACCTCTACGTGACGAACTGGTCGTTCTGGCAGGACATCAGCCTGATGTTCCAGACCGTCCCGCTGGTGTTCCGCGGCCGGGAACAGGCGCACTGAGCTCGCCCGCCTTGCCCGCCTAGCTTTAGGTCCGGCAAGACCTGGCTTTTCGGGGAGGCGCCCCTCCCGAAGGTCGGAAACATGCTGCGAAAATGCAGCTTCCGGGGGCCTCGTTCGGCCTGGCGCTCTTCGCTGCGGTCGTCACGGGCGGCCGCCGCCCGTCCGCGCGCCGGCGTCCCGACGCTGTCGCCAAGCCCGACGCGAGCCTGCAGCCGGCACCCGTCCTGGACATGCCGTGCTTCGCCGGTGACGTCTCCTCGGCAGCGCGCGCCGTGGTCGAACGCGCACGTGCCCGCCAGGGCGGCTATGTGTGCCTGTGCAATGTCCACGTCCTCGTCCTCGCGCAGAGCGACGCCGGCGTCAGGGAGGCGCTCGAGCATGCCTGGGCGGTGCTCCCGGACGGCTGGCCGGTCGCCTGGCTCCAGCGGCGCACCGGCGTCCCCGGTGCCGAGCGGATCGCCGGTATGGAACTGCTGACCGAGGTGTTCGAGCTCGGCTCGGAGGCGAAGCTCACCCACTTCCTGTTCGGCTCGTCGCCGGAGGTTCTCGCGCGGATGGAGCGGCAACTCGCCGAGTCGTTTCCCGAGGCCGAGATCGCGGGGAGCTTCTCGCCGCCGTTCGGCCGGCTCGACGAAGTCGACTTCGGCCCCGCAGTCGAGGCGATCCGCGCTGCGTCGCCGGACATCGTCTGGTGTGGGCTCGGCGCGCCGAAGCAGGAGCTCTGGATGCAGCGGCACGCCCGGCAGATCGCGCCCGCCGTGGTCCTCGGTGTCGGCGCCGCGTTCGACTTCGCCGCCGGCACGAAACAGCGCGCACCGCACTGGGCGCAGGACAACGGAATGGAATGGCTCCACCGGCTCGGCTCGGAGCCGCGGCGGCTGATCGGCCGCTATGCCTCGACCGGGTTCATGTTCGTCTGGTACGCAGGCGCCTGGCTGGCCCGCGGCCGGCCCGAGCGAGCCTCGGCGTCACGTTGACCAACTAGCTCGGCGGGCGGCCTGTCTTCTCGCGGAGCGTCGACGCGTAGGCCGCCTCGAGCTCCCGCCGGCCCAGCTCTGGGGTGAAGCGCCGTTGCCAGGTCGCGAAGGCCTGCTCTCCGAGACGGGCCGACACTGCGTCGTCGGCAAGTTCGCCGAGCACCTCACGCCAGGCCTGGGGATCGTCGACCGCGGCGAGCCGGCCGTTGACGCCGTCGTCGACGAGCTCGGGCAGGGCCCCGATCCGGGAGGCCAGCACCGGAACTCCGGCCGCGAAGGCCTCGAGAATCACACGCGGCTGCGCCTCGTACCAGCGTGACGGCACCACGAGCGCACGCGCTGAGCGTAGGAGCTCTTTGGCCTCGGGCGCGGCAACGCTGCCGAGGAAGGTGACGTTCGCGCCTGCTTGCTGCTCGAGGCGCGATCGCTCGGGCCCGTCGCCCGCCACCACGAGCTCGAGCCCGTCCGGAAGTGCCTGCAGAACCGTGTCGAGACCCTTTTCGCGCGTCACACGGCCGAGGAAGAGGACAGGACCGCCGAACCCGGTGCGGCGTTCGAGGGCCACGTGAAATTCGGCTTGACCGTAACGCGCGCCGCAGCGATCCCTGCTTCGACGTACTTGCCGCGGACGAACTCGCTGACGGCGAGGAAGCGGTCGATCCGCGCGAACGTCTTGAGCGATCGATGTACGACGAGCGACAGAGCGAGCGCGGCGCTGGCCGCGCGCGAATCGCGGTAACACGCATGTTTGACGCCGCGCCACGGTGTCCGACCGGCGCAGTCCTCGCAGACCGCGCCGTCGCGAGGTACGTCGCGGGCAGGCACATGAGCCTGAAGTTGTGGAGGGTCATCACAACCGCAGCCCGCGGCGGCAGCACGCGCAGGACGGCGGGAGACAGACGTGGGTAGAGGCTGTGCACGTGCACCACCTCGGGATCGAGATCGCGGACCTGCCGCCTCACCTCCCGCACCGCCGACGCCGACCAGACGCTGTCGGTCGCGCGTCGCACGGACGAGCTGTCCGTGCCGACGGAGGGCCGGCACACGACAACCTCGTGTCCCGCGTCTCGCAGCAGGCCGAGCTCGTCCTCGACGACGCGGTTCTCGCCCGACGCGGAGCCCGACAGGTACTGCGAGTGCAGCAACAGCACTCTCATCGCAGCGCGATCATCTAGCCGCCGGAATGCCCGCTGCTCGCGGACGCGATCGTCCCGAGCCGGAGGGCCGGTTCGGCCCAGCCGCGGACGATGCGGCGCGCGACCACGACGATCACGAGGAGCGGCGGCACTGCGGCGATCGTCACCCCCCAGGCGGCAGCTTCGAGACCCGAGTACGCGGCGAGCGGGAGGGCGAGTCCGAGTGTCAGACCCGCGTTCAGCAGGATGATCAGGGCCGTCTCCCGCATCTTCCGCGCAGCGATCAGCAGCAGCGAGAAACCGGTTCCCAGGGCGCCGACGATCGCTCCGATCGCGATCGGCAGGATCAGGGATTCGTACCCCTTGAAGCCCGTGCCGAAGATGCGAATGACGAGATTCCGGCCGAACACGACGGGCACGATGTACGCGATCGCGAGGGCGGCGCTCAGCAGGCTGATCTTCAGTGCGAGCGCCCACGAGTTGTGGGAGCGACGCTCGACGAGCGTGCGCATCATCGGCAGCCCGGGATTTCCGAGCGCCGGGCCGATCAGCGACGTCGGCGCGAACGCCGTCTCGATGGCGCGATACCCGCCCACGGCCGCCGGCCCGAGGATCGAGGACATCACCGCGACGCGCGCGTAGATCGCGACGCTGTAGATGATCCCGGAGGCCGACCGCCAGATCCCCAGGCCGAGTGCCTCGGTCATGAACCAGGCCATGGCGGGCCGCGGGGCGCTCAGACCGGCGCCGATCGTGTTCGCAGCCGCGACCGCAAGAGCGGCGCACCCTCCGATCCCCCACGCGGCGACCATCTGCTTCTCGTCCGAGTGCAGCCCCGCAGCGGCGGCCGCGAGCATGGCCAGGAGCCAGGCCCCGCTCGAGATGGTCGCGATCCGCCCGCGCCCTTCGCGGTAGAGCCAGGCGCGAATCAGCTGCTGCACGAGCGCCGGCGCGAGCCAGGGCGCGAACGCGAGAATGCCGAGCGCCAGCGAACCGGAGGTGGCGAGCCCCAGCGCGGCGCCGAGCGCCGCCAGGATCAGCGACCCACACGCCGTGATCGTGATCGCCGCACGCAGTGCCTCGCGCGGCGTTCGGGTCGGCGACTCCAGCCGCGTGAGCAGAGGATCGATGACGAGCGCTCGGTGCACGCCGAGCACGCTCAGGTACGCGGCGAACCCGAGGGTCACGGTCCCGAGCCCCGACGGACCCAGGCTCCGCGCTGCGATCAATGTGAAGAGCAGAGTCGTGGCGGACGACAGCGCCTGATCGGTCAGCCCCCAGGCGAAGGACGAGGAGCGTGGCACGCCGAGTTCCTCCCGGGCGGGTGCAGGCACGTCAGCGGCCATGGCTCACCCGTTGCCGCCGGCGTCGCCATCACGCAGGACATGCGTCAGCAACTCGTCCCAGTGCTGGACGTGGAAGCGGGTGTCGTTGCCCGCCACGGCGAGTCGCGCCTGTTCGCCCATCTCCGGAAGCGCATCCCTCGACGCCAGGCTCGTACGGATCGCCTCGGCGAACCCTTCGGGGGTCCGCTCGGAGAACCAGCCGTTGACGCCGTGCTCGATGACGTCCTCGATGCCGTTGATGCGGGGCGCGATAATCGGCAACGCGGCTGCTGCCGCCTGCAGAACCGCCTTCGACGCGGCCTCGTAGATCGTGGGAAACAGGAAGGCATCCGAGAGCCAGAGATACGGGCGCACGTCCTGCTGCAGCCCGACGAAGCGGACGTGGTCGGCGAGGCCCAGCTTCTCGGCGATCCCCTGAAAGACACCGATCTCGCCCTTCGTGCCCCCGACCACCAGGAGGCGCGCATCGCTCGGCGCGGCCGCGGCGAGCCCACGCAGGCCGATCTCGAGCCCCTTGCGGCCGAAGTCGCCGAGCGCGACGAACACGTAGACGACATCGTCGGGACGAAAGCCGAGCTCGGCTCGTGCCGCGGCACGGTCGAACTGCTCCTCGCGGGCGAACCGCGCAGTGTCGACCGGGTTCGGAATATGGCGGATCTTCTCGGCGGCGAAGGGATACGTCCGCTCGATCTCGCGGGCCAGTCCCAGAGACGGCACTGAGATGACGCGGGCGCGCCGGAAGGCCCGGCGCTCGAGGTTCGCACCATGCCGGTGCACGACGAAGCGGCTGATCCGGCGGAGGCCGCGCGTGCCCGCCTTCGGGAAGTACTCGCTCAGATACGCCCGGTGGCAGAAGTGGGCGCAGACGATGTCCGCTCCCGGGAACTGCCCCTGGGTCGCCCTCGTCACCGCACCCGGCAGGTGACCGAGCCGGCGGCGCCGCAGACCCAGGCCGGCGATCGTCGGCCAGCAGAGCTCCTTCACGAACGTCGGCACCCGCGGCAGGCGGACACGCACGTGCTCGATCGTGTCCGGGCTCGGGTTTTCGAAATACGCCGCGACGACGACGAAGCGGTAGCGGTCGTGCAGCCCCGCGAGCACCGCCAGCACCGAGCTGCCGATCGGGCTCGTCCGCGTCACGTTCCAGTCGACGACCACGACCGACGGGCGGTGCGCGGGCTCGCCGACGACCCGCAGCCTCCTCGGCTGAGCGGGAACCGGCGGAGCGGGATCGACGGCACTCATGAGGCCGCTTCGATCTGCTGCCGCGCGACTGCCGTTGCGCAGGCTGCGGCGACGACCGCCTCGAGCCGGTCGCGGTCGATGTGGATGTGGTGATGCATCGGACGCAGCCCCTTCGCCCCGGTCGGCAGGCCGCGGAGGTTGGCGTACGTGAGCCCACGTGCCGCGCTGACCTCGACGAACCACGGGCTCGGATAGCCGTGCGGGAAGAGCTCGACGACGACGCAGCCTGGGTGGCAGAAGAGGAGATTCGTCAGGCCGGCACCGTGGACGCCGACCACCACGTCGGCGTTGGCGAACAACTCGGTCTCCTCGCGCAGCGTCAGCGTCTCGGTGCAGACCGACTCGAAGCCGTAGCGCCTGAGGGTCTCGAGGCACTCCTCCTCGTTCAGGAACGGCCTCGTCGGGCGCAGCTTGCGGCTGATGAAGATTCGCCTTCCCGGCTGCGTCTCGTCGCGTGCCCGCCGCAGCGTGTCGGTGCTGAAGTCGAGAAACGAGGCGGGCGGCGGGATCGCGTTGTCTGCGATCGCCGCGAGCATGCGATCGGCGGTCACCGCCTCGGTGAGAACGCGCTCCGGCCCGATGCCGAGGGCCGCCAGCGAGTCGTAGTGCCAGCTCTCCGCCGGCTTCCCGAGGTAGTAGTAGTCGGGGTCCTCGCCCAGGTACTCGCGGTAGTGCCGGATCAGCGGAAAGACGAACAGGAGCCAGTGGCCGAAGTTCCGGATGCCGGTGTTGGAGAGATACGCAACCGACCCGGCAACGTGTCGCGGCTCGTCGAGCGGAGTCCAGGAGGCCCGGAGATCGCTGAACCGAAACAGCCTGCCTTCGTCGTCGGCCTCGACCGGAAAGACGATTCGGCGGCGATCGTCGATGACGAGGTTGTTGCTCATCGCGAAGCGGCCGGTCAAGTCGTCGAGCACGGACACCGAGGTCGTCACCGGCTGGGTCTCGGGAGCCGGATCGCCGACGCCGAGCAGCTCCAGCGTTCTGCGCGGCTCGGAGAGGTCGACCCGACGTCCGCGCAGCTGGTCGTCCGCAGCCGCCCGTGCAAGCACCTGCTCGGCGCGCACCGCTCCCCGGGGAAGCCCGAGCAGTCCGAGTGTGCGCGCCGCCGCAAGAACAGGCTTCGCGGCGGTCTTGAGGATCCGTCGCGCAACTCTGATCAGCAGGCGATGCACACTCGCGGCCGAGGACGGATCGTCCAGCCGGGCGCGGCCGTCCAGCAGCTTCAGCGCCATGCCGCCCGCCGGGTCACACCGATCGACAACCCGAGGATGACCGCGATCGGAACGACGACGAAGGGGTAGACGATCGCGTTGTCGGTCGCCATGGCGGCCAGCAGGCCGATCACCGCGAGGGCTGCAGCGAGGTGGATCGGAGCCGCCGGGTCCCCCCTTCGCGTCGAGCGCGTCGCGCGACCGGCGTGTCTCAGCAGCGCGGCGAAGGCCCCGAGGAGGATGGCCAGGCCGATGATCCCGTAGTCGTGGAGCACGCGAATGTAGTCGTCGTGCGGCTGGCCGTTGGCCGAGCCGCGCGCCCGGTCGATGACGGTCTCGGCGGAGCCTGCTCCCTGTCCGATGATCGGTGAGCGGAGGTATGAGACCCACGTGACGTGCCACAGATTCGTCCGGCCCGTGACGTCGACCGACACACCTCCGACGGTTTTCAGGTCTCCCTGGGGCCGGAAGCGAGAGGCCAGGGGGCCGAACGACGTGACGGAGAAATAGGCGAGACCGGCCACCGTGCCGATGACCAGCACCGATCGCACAAGGCGGCCGGCGGTTCTCACGTCCAGGGAGCCGATGACGATGAGCAGCAGCGACGCGGCGAAGGCGAGCCGCGAGAGGCTGAGGGTGATCAGGAGCCAGCACCACGGAGCGAGCAGCCCGATGCGGCGGTTCCCGAACCGCGCATGGCCCACGCCCCACGCGACACCGACGACCCCGACGAGGGCGAACGAGCGCGGGCCCACCACGGCCCCGCCGTTCAGGCCGCCGATCAGCAGGTTGCACGCCTCGAGGCTCGAGGCGAACAGGATCGAGCACGTCACCGCCCGCCGGGCCGTCTCGATCGACAGGTCACCGCGAATGACCGTCGCAGCGGTGATCGGAATCAGCCCGGCGAACGCGACGAACACGAGCGTGTTCTGGATCCCGTCGAAGGACGGCCTGAACCAGACCATCGACAGGATCGCCCAGACGGCGTATGCGTACAGCGGCCACAAGAGCCGTCCGGTGCCCCGCACCGCCTCGAGCACATAGCGGCTGACGCTCACCAGCCCGATCACCACGGCGAGCGCAGCCGTGACCTCGGCGTACGAGGTGGTCGGCCCGACCGTGAAGCGCCGCGGGATATCGACGATCGCAGCCACCGAAAGCGCCCCTCCGACGACGATGACGGCAACAGGAATCCGCGCGAGGTTCGTCAGGATGCCTGCGCCAACTGCCGCGCCGCCGAGCACCAGCGCGAGTGCCGGTGACACCGCGACGAGCGCCGCATCCCCGGCCACGGCCACCGCCGCGACGAGCACCAGCATGGCTCGACGCGTCGCGGGCGACAGGCTGGGACGCACGTGGATCCGGCGGAGTACGGCGGCTTGCTGCATCAGCGTTCCGTGTGGCGAAGCGCCGGCCGGAGAGCGAGACCCTGCCGGCGACGGCACAGGGTGATCACCACGTCATGCGCTCCGGGTCGACACGGCTGGCTGACCAGCCGTGTCGCGGTCATCCCTTTCCCCTCCCGGCGACTTCGGCGAACCCGTTGCTGGATCCGTCCGCTTCGGCGACCGGCTCGGCCGGCTCCGGCACGACGGTCTCCTCGACCGCAGCTGTTTCGGCGACCGGCGCCTCGGCAGCAGGTGCCTCGACGGCAGGTGCTTCGACGACAAGTGCGGGCACGACTGGCTCCGGCGCGCGAGCCGGCTCCAGGGTCGCCTCGCCGGCTTCCTCCGGATCGGAGTAGTAGCCGTACGCGACCGTGTCGACCGCCACGCCTGTGACGACGAGGCCGAGCTTTGGCACCGGCAGCTCCTCGAGCGCCTGCGAGAACTGATCGAGGATCGGCCGCCGCATGAGGAAGACGTTCGCAACGACGATGACGCCGTCTGCCAGGCCGCTGACGCCGACGCCGAGGCTCGTGAGCAGCGGCTCCGAGTCGAGAATCACGACGTCGGCCTCATGCTTCAGCTGGTTGAGCGCCTCCTCGAGCCTCATCGTGACGATGTAGTCGGCAAGCTCGAGCGCGACCGGGTTGCACGTGACGACCTGGAGGCCGCCCGCCTGCCGCGAGATCTCCTTGGACTTGGCGGTGAAGCGTCCCCGCTGTGAGCGGGCAGCCTTCGCCGGACGCTCGTCGTGGTGGCTGCCGTTGCCGTTGCTCTTCGCTGTCGAGGCCTCGGGCAGCTCGAAGGCCGGTCCGATTGCGGGCAGCGTGACCCGGGAGAGCACGTCGGAAACCGTGGCTGTGCCGAGCGCGAGCTCGCCGAGCCCTGCCGACGGCGCCAGCCCGAACCGCTCGCGCATGACGGGGCGAATCGGATCGCAGTCGATGAGGATCACCGACCGTCCGGCGCGTGCGAGCGTCACGGCGAGGTTCGCAGCAACGGTGGACTTGCCCTCGCGGCCGATGGCACTCGTGACCGCGAACACCTTCCCTCCGTCTGCGGCGGCATGCTCGAAGTTGATCCGCAGGAGTCGGTAGGTCTCGGCGTCGACGCTTGCTGGATGGGTGAGCGCGACGGTTCCGGTGGCGCCTTCGTAGGTCGTCGGAATCCGGCCGAGCACCCGCAGGTCGAGGCGCTCCGGCAGCTCCTCCGTCGAGCGCGGCCGCTTCTCGACCGCCTCCCGGATCAGGGCCGTCGCGATCGCGAGGAAGAGGCCGACGACGAGGCCGACCAGGAGCCCGATCCGCAGCCGCGGCCTGGTCTTCGGGGCGGCGTCGGCACGTGCGACGACCACCGCACTCTCCGTGGGCACCGCCTCGAGTGCCAGCAGCTGGCGCTGTTGAGCCAGCAGCGACGCGTAGATCGTCGAACTCCCGGTCTCACCCGCCTTCCGCAGCTCCTGGAGCCGGACGGCGAGCGTACTCAACGCCTGCGTGACGGGTTGGCCGTCGAGGGCCGCGCGGTAACGCGTGTATGCGTCGGCGTAAGCATTCGCGAGCTGCACCGCCTGTTGCGGTGAGCCTCCGGTCCCGGAAAAGGTCAGGATGTCGGCATTCGGATCTGTGGACACCGACGATCGCGCGAAGAACTGCCCACGCGACAGCTTGAGATGGCCGCTCTTGATGGCGTCGTCGGCGACCGCCGGCAGGCGGGCGAGCCTGGCCTGGGTGTCCAGAAGCCGCGTCGGATCCTGGGTGGCGTTCGCTGCGGACGACAGGCTGTCCGTGCGCAGCAGGACGTCGGCGGACGCCTGATACTGGGCCTTCTGGAACGACAGGACACCAACCGCGATCAGCGGCACGCAGATCAAAATGGGCAATACAAGCAGCTTGCGCCGCCAGACGATCGCGGCATACTCAGCCAGGCTCGCCGGCCCCGGACTCACACCAAGGTCGCTCAACTCATATCCTCTCTCGGGCGAAAACTTCGTCGCCTGTTCCGACGGCGCCCTCGGACGCCCGCTCCCCGTTTCGCACTGTAGGTCAGGATCCCCAGAAGTGCTAGAGGCTTCTTGCATGGTCCGAGAACGCGCGTGACAGACCCCTCGGAGGCTCGCTCGGGCGGGCCGGAAACCGTGCGGGTCGTGTTGCTCACGAACTTCATTCCGCCGTACCGGCTGCCGCTGTACGAGGCGCTCGCGCGTCGCGTCGGCACGCTGACCGTTCTCGTGTCGACTCCGGTTGAGGGCAACCGGAGCTGGCGGCCGAGCGTCGGCGAGCTGGCTGTCCGCGTCCAGCGCACGTTGACGATCCCTCGCTCCTGGCGGCATCCCGCGGGGTTCTCAGACACGACGTACATCCACGTTCCGCTCGACACGTTCGCCCAGCTCCGGAGGCTCGACCCCGACGTCGTCGTGTCGGCCGAGCTCGGCTTCCGTTCGCTCTTCAGCGCGCTCTACTGCATGCGCCGGCAGCGTGTGAGGCTCGTTCTCTGGGCCACGTTGTCCGAGCGCACCGAGCGCGGCCGCGGCAGACTCCGCCTTCTGCTGCGGCGGTGGCTTCTGCGCCGCGCCGACCGCGTCATCGTCAACGGCGCCGGCGGCGAGCGGTACGTCGCGCGCTTCGGCGTTCCGCCCGAACGCGTTGTGCGGATCCCGTATGTGGCGTCGCCCGGCTTTCGCGAGGCGGCCGACAGCGCCCCGGTTTCGAGCGCGCTTCGCAACCTGCTGTTCGTCGGACAGCTGACCGAACGCAAAGGGTTGTTGCCGTTCTTGCAGGCGCTCGCCGTCTGGTCGCGGTCGAATCCCATGCGCGAGATGACGTTCACGATCGCCGGCGGCGGGCCGCAGCTGCAGGAGCTGCAGCGGGCTCGAGGCGCGGGCTCCGTCGAGCTCCGTGTGGTGGGCGAGCAGGAGCCCGACGCCCTGCCGGCGCTCTTCGCGGCGGCGGATGCGCTTCGTCTTCCCCACGCTCGCGGACGAGTGGGGCGTCGTCGTCAACGAGGCACTCGCGGCGGGCTTGCCCGTCCTCGGCAGCGTGCACAGCCAGGCGGTCGAGGAGCTATGTGCCGAGGGCGAGACCGGGTGGATCTTCGATCCCGAGGACCGGGCCTCGACGCTCGCTGCGATCGACCGCGCGTTTGCGACGCCGGCGGAGCAGCTTCGGCAGATGAGCGCCAACGGGCAGGAACGCGCGGGTGAGCTGACCCCGGACTGGGCCGCAGACCGCGTCGTTCAGGCGCTGCTCGGCGCTACGCGGGCGTCTCGATGAGCTGAGCCGGTGCCGAGGCGCCGTTCCCGGCTTCCTCGACCCGCTCGAGCCACGCTTCGCGCCAGAACGGGAAGGTTCCGCGGGGACAAACATGAACGCCCAGCAGCCGTCGATGCCACGGCAGAAGGCGCCCTCGAGAATCAGGCAGTCGCGCGACAGCTCGATCATCTGCCCGGTCTTCTCGTCGATCAGCCGTTCGACGCGGTCGCGAACCCGGTAGGTGCCTCCGCAGTACGGCACCATCTCGGGCGAGAACGACAGGCCGCGGTTGCGTGCCTCGCGGTTGAGCGTGGCCGCCACCTCCTCGCGCGACTTGACGCGCACGAGGTCACCCGCCTTCAGGCCGACCGGCTCGAAGGACGGCGACCTGGCCTCGTCCGGCAGCTCGAGCACGAGCAGCCGCCGCAAGCCCAGGACGCGTAGGCCCTTGAGCCAGAAGCTGCGGACGATTGCCGACACCATGCTCGGCGCCTTCACGTTGTGCGCGGCGAGCTCGCGCGTGAATTGGCGCGGGTCGAACTTGTGCAGCGGCTCCGACGCGACGAGGGCCTCCGTTCCCTGGCAGCGGTAGGTCTCGACGGCCTTCCCTTCGACCTGGCGCACCGTGCGCGTGCCCGCCTCGACCCGCTCCTGCAGGGCGTCGAGCTCGGGTGTTGGCTCCGCCGGTGCTGACGCGTCGTCGACCTTTCGGAGCCAATCTTCTTTCCAGTAGAGGCGGCAGGCGAGCTGGCAGCCGTCGTGGCCCGAGCCGGTACAGCGCAGGTCGTCGAGGTGCACGGTTGACTGCATCCGGCGGCCGGCCGAGCTCGTGAAGTCGACGTTGTTGCAGATCTTCTCGACGCGCCGCGACACGGTGAAGCGCTTGCCGACATGCGCGAGCATCTCGGGCATGAACGGCATCGCGTCGAGCGACCCGCCCTCGTCCAGGGTCGCGAGGATCTCGGCGGGAGGCCGCACCTCGACCACGTCTCCCGGCATGAATGATTCTGAGCGCGTCGAGACCCCCACCTGCCCCTCACCATGGGTCAGAGAGTCGTTTCTTGCAACTGCCTAGAAGTCGAGGAAGCCGCTCGCCTCGTCGGCGACCAGGCGCCCGATGGCGAGCGAGGCCGTGGCTGCCGGCGACGGCGCGTTCAGGACGTGCAGCATGCGGGGAGAGCGCCGGACGACGAAATCGTCCTCGAGCACGCCGTCCCGGCGGAGCAACTGGGCGCGCGTCCCGCTCGGCCCAGCCTCGACGTCGCTGCCCTGGATCGACGGCACGTATCGCTGCATCTCGCGAATCAGCAGCGGCTTGATCACGTCACGCGTCACCTCCGTCACGGCGTAGCGCGGATAGCGCCGAGCGAGCCGCCAGAAGCCGGGGAACGAAGCCGTGGCCAGCGCGTCGCGCGGGCTGAACGCCAGCCGTCCGTAGCGGTGCCGGGCGAGCGCCAGCACGGCGTTCGGGCCGATCAGGACCTCGTCGTCCATGCGGCGCGTGAAGTGGACTCCGAGGAAGGGCAGCGAGGGGTCGGGCACCGGGTAGACGAGCCCGTTGATCAGATCGCGGCGGCCGGCGACGAGCTTCGAGTACTGACCACGGAACGGCACCATCCGGTACTCGCGCATGTCGACACCGGCCAGCTGGGCAATGCGATCCGAGCTCGCGCCGCTGCAGGCGATCGCACCCCGGCTGGTGACGCTGCCGCCGCTCGTCTCGAGCGTCACTCCCGTCGTGGAGGCGTGAACGCCGAGCACCGCATGGCCGAGGCGCAGCGAGCCTCCGGCGGCGGTGATCCGGTCGGCGAGTGCGCGGCTGACTTCGCGGTAGTCGATGATCCCGCTCTCGGGGACGTGCAGCGCCTGGCGCCCGACGACGTTCGGCTCGATCTCGCGTGCCTCCGCCGCCTCGACCAGGCGCAGGCCCTGCAGGCCGTTCGCCGTCCCGCGCTCGTTCAGCGCGCGCAGCTTCGGCAGCTCCGCGTCGTTCACGGCGACGACGAGCTTGCCGGTCAGCCGGTACGGGATCTCGTTCTCCTCGGCAAAGCGGATCAGCAATTCGCGGCCTTCGCGGCAGAGGCGGCTGCGCAGCGAGCCGGGCGTGTAGTAGAGGCCCGCGTGGATCACGCCGGAGTTGCGCCCGCTCTGGTGGAAGGCGATCGCGTCCTCCTTGTCGACGATCGCGATGCGCAGCCCGGGCTGCCGCTGCAGGAGCTCGTGCGCCGTCGCGAGTCCGACGATCCCGGCACCGATCACGGTCAGGTCGAAGGGGGCGCTCGTCACCGGCGCGAGTCTAGACGGCTGCTACGTTTCCATATTCTTGATTGCTCAACTATCTTGGTTTCGCAACGACGACGAGGAGACCCGATGAGCTTTACGCTGCCTGATCCAGGATCGCCGAACCTCGAGTTCGAGGTGCCCGCCGACCGCGCTCGACTGGAGCAGGCCGTGCAGGCGCTCGAGGCGCGCGGCTTCAAAGCGCAGATCGCCGACTCGGGCGCGCACGCGAAGGAGCTCGTGCTGGCGGCGCTGCCCGAGGGGGCCGAGGTTCACACGGCGTTGTCGGAGACCCTGGCCGAGCTCGGCATCACGGCCGAGATCGAGGAGTCGGGCCGGTACGACTCGGTGCGGCGACGCTGAAGGCGCTCGACCGCGAGACGCAGGGCCGCGAGATGCGCAAGCTCGGCGCGGCGCCCGACTACGAGGTCGGGAGCGTGCATGCGGTCACCGACGACGGCCGGCTCGTCGTCGGATCGGGCAGCGGCAGCCAGCTCGGCGCGTACGCCTACGCCGCCGGCCAGGTCATCCTCGTCGTCGGCCACCAGAAGCTCGTGCGCGACCTCGACGAAGGCCTCCGCCGCGTCCGCGAGTACAGCCTCCCGCGCGAGTTCGCGCGCATGCAGACGCTCGGCTACCCGGGCAGCGTGCTCGCGAAGACGCTGCTGATCGAATACGAACCCGGCGGCCGCATCACAGTCATCCTCGTCCCCGAAACGCTCGGCTTCTAACCGCCCACGCGAAGCGCCGGGCCGTACACCCGGTGCCAGGCACCGCCGTTCGCGCGCCCTCGCGACGTGTGCCGGTTCGAAAATTCTCGTCCCAGATCGCGGGGCGGGGCGAACCCCGGGTGCCTGGCACCGGGGTTTGGAGCGCCGCCAACCTGCGCCAAGAGTGTGATTGTTTGTCCCGGAGCGGGCCGACGCCTTCGTGGCGAGCTACGGTTTCACCGCGTCGTCGGAAGCAGGCGCCGGAGAGTTTCGGTGGGAGGCCGTGGCCGGTGTTCCGCGACTTGTCGGGAAGGGTCTTTGCCCCGGAACGGCTGTGCCGGAACGGACAGTGCTGGGGACGGACACGGCAGGAAGGGCGTGGTGGGATGCCGCGACCTAGGGCGCTTCGCGCTGCCCTGAGATCGCTCGCCTCGACTAAACGGGACAGGAGCCGCGAACCCCTTCAGCGCTGGCTCGCCTCAGCCCCGACGCGTGGCTCAGGCCGAATCGTGGTTCAGGGCTGAATCGCGTCGGTGGCGTCCGGCTTTGCCGGCAGGGCCTCGACCAGCAGCGTCGAGACGTCGACCACGCGCAGCTGCTTGCCGGCCGCGCGCACACCGTCGTCGAGCATCACCGTGCAGAACGGGCACGCCACCGCGAGCGTCTCGGCGCCGGTGTCGGCGGCCTCGCGGACGCGCGCATCGTTGATCGGCGTGCCGCGCTCCTCCATCCACATATGCGCACCGCCGGCGCCGCAGCAGAACGTGTTCTTCCCGCTCCGCTTCATCTCGATCGGGCTTGCCGACGGCAGCGACGAGCTCGCGCGGGCCTTCGAGAACATCGTTGTGGCGGGCCAGGTAGCACGAGTCGTGGTACGTGATCGACGTCTCGGACCCGGCAGGCGCGAGCCGACCGTCCCGCACGAGCTCGGCGAGAAACTCGCTGTGGTGAACGACCTCGTAGTTCCCGCCGAAGTCGGGGTACTCGTTCGCGAGCGTGTTGAAGCAGTGCGGGCAGCTCGCGATGATCTTCTTGACGCCCGCGCCGTCGAGCGTCGCGACGTTCTGCTGCGCGAACTCCTGGAAGACGTACTCGTTTCCCATCCGGCGCGCCGGGTCGCCGGTGCACGACTCGCGCGGCCCGAGGATCGCGAAATCGACGCCGGCAGCCTGGAGAAGCGTCGCCGTCGAAACCGCAGACTGGCGCGCACGCTCGTCGAACGACGCCGCACAACCCACCCAGTAGAGGACGTCGGGCGCCGCGTCGCCCGGCTCGAGCACGCGCACACCGAGATCGTCCGCCCACGACGCACGCTCGACCTGAGGCTTGCCCCACGGATTCGACGCCTTCTCGACGTCGCGCAACATCGGCTCGGCCTCGGCCGGGAAGCTCGAGTCGACCATCACCAGTTGACGGCGCAGGTCGACGATGTGATCGACGTGCTCGATCGACACCGGGCACACCTCGACGCAGGCGCCGCAGGTGACGCAGTCCCAGATCATCTCCTCCGGCACGCCGTTGCCCGCGATCGGTGTCAGGCCCTCCCCGCCGGCGAGCGCAAGCGGCCCTTCGGCGAAGACCTGGTCGCGCACCCCCATGATCAGCAGCTTCGGCGACAGCAACTTGCCGGTCGCGTGCGCCGGGCACACGTCCTGGCAGCGCCCGCACTCGGTGCACGAGAACCCGTCGACGATCTCCTTCCACGTCAGGTCGGCGACCGTGCCGACGCCGAACCTGATCTCGTCGTCCGGCACGTCGAATCGCAGCGGCTCGAGGCGCCCCCGCCGGCGCGTCCGCGCGAAGAACACGTTCACCGCGGCCGTGGCGATGTGCAGGTGCTTCGAATGCGGCAGGTAGGCGAGGAAGCCGAGGATGAACGCGATGTGCGCCCAGACGAACACGCGCTCGAACACGCGGGCCGTCGTGCCGTGGCCGAACAGGTGCGACAGCGCCTGCGACAGCGGCGACCACCTCGCCGGCCACTCGTTGAGCCCCGCCGCGATTCGCGCTCCGTGCCAGCACGCAAGCGTGATGACGACGCCCGCGATCATCGCCAGGATCAGGTCGGCTTCGCCGCGATGGCTGCCCTCGAACCGCGCCGGCCTGACCACCTTGCGGATCACGACCGCGGTCACGACGCCGAGCAGCACGAGCACGACGAAGAGGTCGGCAAGCGCCGCGAACCATCCCTGTGCGCCGAGCCACGGAATCGTCTCGTTGCGGTCGACCGCGCCGATCATCGCGATCACGATCGTCGGGAACAGGACGATGAAGCCCCAGAAGATGAACGCGTGCATCAGCCCGGGCACGAGCCGCTGCAGCAGCTTGCGCTGGCCGAGCACGAGCACGGCCTCCTTGCGGACACGCGCGGCGACGTCGTCGGACCGGTCGACCGGCTTGCCCATCCGGACCAGCCGGACGAGCAGAAGTGCCCGGCGCGCGAACAGGCCGCCCGCCACCGCGAGGGCGACGGCGAGTGCGACCGCGCCGGCGGCGACCGCTATTGGGCTCTCGCCTTCCGGAGCTCGGCCGAGATCGCGGGAACGATCTCGTGCAGGTCACCGAGGACGGCATAGTCGGCGTGTCCCAGGATCGGCGCCTCGGGATCGTCGTTGATCACGAGCATCTTCTTCGCCCCACGGCAGCCCGCGATGTGCTGCGTGGCGCCGCTGATGCCACAGGCGATGTAGAGGTCGGGCGCGACCTTCGTCCCCGTCTGGCCGACCTGGTCGGAGTGAGGCCGCCACCCCGCGCTGGTCACGACGCGCGAGCAGCCCACGGCTCCGCCGAGCAATGCGGCGAGCTCCTCGATGATTGCGAAGTTCTCGGCCGAGCCGACGCCGCGGCCGCCGCTGACGACGACCTTCGCGTCGGCCAGCGAGATCCCACCGGTCGACGCAGCGACGGTCTCGGTGACGCGAACCACCAGGTCAGCGGCGTTGAGGGACGGCGTGTGCTCCTCGACAGCCGCCGGTGCGCCCGCAGCCTCGCCGGCGACCGAATGAGGCGAGACCGTGAGCAGCTTCGTCGCTGCGTGCAGGCGCGCCTCCTCGAGCACCGACCCGCCCCAGCGAACGCGCGTGACGTCGGCGCCTTGCACCTCGGTGCAGTTCGCAGCGAACGGCAGGTCGAGCCGGGCGGCGACATGAGCCAGCACCTCGTTGCCATGCTCGGAGCCGGCGGCCACCACGTACTCGGGCGACACGCGCTCGACCACGTCGACGATCGAGGCAGCCCACGCGCCGGGCGCGAACGACCCGTCGACCTGCGCTACGTGCAGAACGTCCACGGCGACATCGGCGGGCTCTCCCACCGACACGGCATGCACCGGCGAGCCGAGCCCGCGGGCCAGAGCCAGCGCCTGCAGCGACAACTCGTCGCCCGCCTCGACGAATACGAGGACGCTCATGCAATCCCCAATCCCTGCAGCACCTCGACGACGCGGGGTGCGGCGGACGGGCCTTCGCCGAGGATCTCGGCCGACTTGCCACTGCCGGGCGGCAGGCGCAAGCCGCAGCTTCTCGAGCTTCGAGTCGGGCCGCGCCGGAGTCGAGACCTGCAACGGCTTCGATTTCGCGCGCAAACGGCCCGGCACCGACGGATACCGCGGCAGGTTCAGGCCCTCGAGCACCGTCAGCACGGCAGGCAGCGGGACGACGAACACGTCGCGACCACCTGGCGCCTCGCGCTCGCAGCGCACCTCAGCACCGTGCACGGCGATCCCCTTCAACCCGTTCACGACGGGGCGCCCGAGCGCGTACGCCACCCGGATGCCGACCTGATAGTTGCCCGCATCGGCCGATTCGTTGCCGAAGAGGATCAGGTCGAAGTCGTCGCCGTCGGCGCGCACGGCGTCGACGATCGCTGCGGCCGTCGCCTGCCCGTCCCACTCCTCGCCGTCGATCTGCAGGAGGATCCCGCGGTCGGCGCCGATCGCCATGCAGTCGCGGATCTGCTCCTCGGCCTCCGCCGGCCCGAGCGTCAGCACGACCACCTCACCACCGTGCTCGGCGACGATCCGCACCGCCTCCTCCACCCCGCACTCCTCATGCGGGCTGATGGTGAAGCCGAGATGCCGGGTCGCGATCGACCGCTCGTCGTCGGTGAGCACGATGCGCCCGCCGGTCATCGGGACGCGCTTGACGCAGACGAGGATCTTCACGAGCGGATCCGCGTGTTCTCCGGATCGAAGACCGGCGTCGACCCGACGACGTCGACCGTGACGGGATACTGCTCGCCGAGAAACTCGACCTGCAGCTTCTCGCCGACCGTCGCGTGCTCGGGCGGCAGATAGCTCATCAGGATGTGCTTGCCGAGCGACGGCCCGGCGCCGGCCGAGGTGACGTACGAGCGGCGTCCATGCGCGTCGACCAGCGGCTTCCCGTCGAGCCCGAGCACCGGCTCGCGACCGAGCATGTAGCGCTTGACGCCCGTCGAGGACGTGTGGTCGTCGACCGTGAGCGTGCAAAGAATGGCCGCAGGCACCTCGTCGCGCTGGCGCAGGTGCGCCTCCTTGCCCACGAAATCGGCCTCCTTCACGCGCGGCGTCGTCATACCCGCCTCGACCACGTTGTAGTCGGCGTCGAGCTCGAACCCGAACGCGCGGTAGCACTTCTCGACGCGGCCGGTCGTGCCGTACACGCCGATCCCGGCCGGCACGACGCCATGCTCCTGACCCGCGTCCCACACGAGATCCCAGAGGCGAGCGCCCTGCTCGAGCGGCACGTACAGCTCCCAGCCGAGCTCGCCGACGTACGAGATCCGCGAGGCGAGCACCTGCAACGGGCCGACCTCGATGTCGCGGCACGCACCGAAGCCGAACGCCTCGTGCGAGACATCGTCGGACGTCACCGACGCGAGAATGTCGCGTGCCCGTGGCCCCCAGAGGCCGAGAGTGCACCACGCCGACGTGAGATCGACGATCTGCGCGGTGCCGTCGGCCGGCAGGTTGTCGGCGAACCACTTGAGGTCGGCCATCCCGTGCGCGCCACCGGTGACGACCCGGAACTGCTCGTCGCCGAGCCGCATGATCGTCAGGTCGGAGCGGAAGCCACCGCCGGGTGTGAGCACCGGCGTGTAGACGACCTTGCCGACGGCCACGTCCATCTGGCGCAGCGCAACCCGCTGCACGCACGACAGCGCGCCCGGCCCGAGCACGTCGAAGATGCAGAACGCCGTCAGGTCGAACATCGCGGCGCGCTCGCGCATCGCGAGGTGCTCGGCGTTGATGATCGGCGACCACCACCGCGACTCCCATTCGGCCTCGCGCCGGTTGATGCGATCGCCGAACTCGTCGAGCAGCTTGGCGTTCGACTCGTACCAGTGCGGACGCTCCCAGGCGGCGGTCTCGAAAAAGACCGCGCCCAGCTCGCGCTCGCGCTCGTAGAACGGCGACAGGCGGACACCGCGATTCGACTCCCACTGCTCGGCCGGATGGACGATGCCGTAGGTCTTGTTGAAGCCTTCCGCGGCCCGCGCCGTGACGTTCGTGACGGTGCGCTGGCACGGGTAGAAGCGCGCGACGTCTGATGACTGCAGGTCGATCTCGGGTTGCCCGAGCACCATCCACTCGGCGACCGACTTGCCGACGCCCGGACCTTCCTTGACCCAGACGGCGGCTGCCGACCAGAGGCCCTTGACCTCCGGCGTCTCGCCCAGCAGCGGCAGGCCGTCGGGGGTGAGCGACAGCAGTCCGTTGATCGCGTACTTGATGCCGACGCTCTCGTCGCCGACGATCTCCGGCATCAGCTCCAGGGCCTGCTCCATCTGGAGCGTGAAGTCGTCCTGGGTGAACGGCAGCTCGGTCGGCGAGAGCGCCGACTCGGCGATCGACGGGATCTCGTCGGGCGAGTGCAGGATCGCGCGGTGCGCATAGGAGCCGACCTCGAGGCCCTGCCCGTCCTGGCGCTCGTACATGTTCGTGTCCATGTCGCGCACGATCGGGAAGTCCACGGCCGTCTTCGACGACATGAACCTGGGTACCGGGCCGATGTCGATCATCTGGTGGACGGCGGGCGTCAGCGGGATCGACGTGCCCGCCATCTGCGCGAGCCGCGGGCTCCAGACGCCGCTGCAGATGACGACGAACTCGGCCTCGACATCGCCGCGATCCGTCCGGACGCGCTTGATGCGGCCGTGCTCGACGTCCAGGCCGAGCACCTCGACATTCGGGACGGCGGTGAGCGCGCCCGACTCGACGGCCCGTTCGCGCGCAATCGTCCCGAAGCGCAGCGAGTCGACGACTGCGACACCCGGCGAGTAGAAGCCACCGATGATCACCGACTCGTCGATGAACGGCACGAGCTCCTTCACCTCTGCCGGCGTCACGAGCCTGACGTCGTCGATCCCCCACGCCTTCGCGGACGACATCCGGCGCTTGAGCTCCTGGAGGCGCTCCTCGGTGCGGGCGACCTCGATGCCGCCGCACGCGTGCAACACACCGAAGTCCGTGTACTGCCGGACGCTCTCCAGCGTGAGCTGCGTCATCTCCTTCGAGTGGTCGACCGGGAAGATGAAGTTCGAGGCGTGACCGGTCGAGCCGCCCGGGTTCGGGAACGGCCCTTTGTCGATCAGCAGGACGTCCGTCCACCCGAGCCGGGTCAGATGGTAGGCCAGGCTGTTGCCGACGATGCCGGCGCCGATGACAACCGCCTTTGCGGTCTCCGGCAACGTACGTGCTGCTGTTTCGGACACGTTTTCCCTCTCTGACGCTCAGGTGAGGCTCTGATATATCACAGGTGGCGGTCTACGGACCGAGGAGAACCCGCCGGATCGCGGTCTCGAAGTTGTTCACGTGGTCGCGCATGATCCGCTCGGCCTCGGCCCCAGCGCCGGCGAGAATCGCCTCGAGCAGGGCGCGGTGCTCGAGCACCGCTTGCTCGAGCTCACGCGGCTGTTCGAGTGCGAGGAACCAGATCCGCAGCGCAAGGAGGTAGTACTCCTCGAGCGTCGCGACGAGGAACTGGTTGTGCGTGGCGTGATAGACAGCCCGGTGGATTCGCTCGTCGAACGCCATCAGGGCCCGGTCGTCGTAGCTCGCACCCGCATCGAGCTCGGCGATCAACGCCGACAGCTCCTCGCGGTCGCTGTCGTTCGCGCGCTCGGCTGCGCTCCGGGCGGCATGCGCCTCGAGCGCGCTGCGAACGTCGCAGATCGACGCGAGGTCGCGGATCTCGACGGTGGTCACGAACGTCCCTCGCCGCGGGAACACCTCGACGAGCTGCTCCTGCGCCAGCCGGCGCACCGCTTCGCGGATGGGCGTGCGGCCGAGCTCGAGCCGCTCCATCAGCTCCCGCTCGTTGACCACCGAGCCGGGCCGCAGCTCGAGCGAGACGATCAGCTCGCGAATCGCGTAGTAGGCGCGGTCGGCGAGGGGCTCGGCCACAGAGATACATTACTGATATCCGAGAGCGGTCCTGGCCCCCGAAACGGGCGTGGCCCCCGCTCTCGCGAGGGCCACGCATCCTCCAACGACTGTCCCTGTCGGCTTACGTGCCTGAGGGCGGTGCTTCCGTCTTGGTGAACGGCGTCGACTTGCTCAACCAGGAATTGACGAGCGCCTGGTGCGAGTTGACGAACGCCGCCGCGGCAGCCTCGTTGCTCATGTGCTTGACCGCGAGGTTGTAGGAGACCGAGTTCTGGTCGTCCGACGTCCAGTTGAAGCGCTTGATGAAGTTCGCGACGTCCGGAGCCGTCTTGGCCAGGTTCGGGGACATCACCTTGTAGAGGTGGTACGGCGGATACGCGCAGTTGATCTGCAGCCGGCTTCAACTTGGCGCAGGCCTGCGTCCACGGCGGCAGTGCCACCTGGGAGAACTTGTAGAGCGCGTTCTGATACTGCGGCGTGTACCAGTAGAACAGGACCGGCTTCTTGGCCTTGTAGTCCTGCTCGATCTCGGTCAACTGCGCCGCCTCGGTGCCCGCGAACACCACCTTCAGATTGATCTTCAGGTTGGTGACGAGCGCCTGGTCGTTGGTGACGTAGCTGGCGGAGCCGTCGAGGAACTGGCCCTGCGGTGACGACTGCGGCGTCACGAAGAGCTTCCAGTCCTTCTGCACGCCCTTCCACGTCTTCAGCTCGGGATGCTGCTGCATCAGGTACGTCGGGACGTACCACCCGATGTTCCCGTCGGGGCCTTCGAGGCCCGCGTCGGTGACCTGATGGTTGCCGGTCACGTACTTGGAGTACAGCGGCGAGTGCCCCCAGACCTCCAGCACGGCCGAGACCTTGCCCTGGACCATGGCGGGCCAGGCGGGGATCTCGTCGATGGTCAGCAGATTGACGTTGTAGCCGAGCTTCTTCTCGATCACGTACTGGGCGACCACGTTGTTCGCGGTCGAGCCTTCCCACGAGTTGTTGGCGAGGACGATGGTCGGCTTGCCCTTGCCTCCGGCCAGCGCGCTGGTCGAGGTGACGACGACCGCGATCGCGGCGAGACCGGTCGCCGCGAGGATGACTGCCAGCCGGCCGGGCTTCCGCCACGTCCTACTGCGGTGATTCATGCGTACTCCCTCTGGTCGGTTGCCTTCGGTTCCAGGGACAGTTGGGGGGTCTTCATGATGTAGCACTCCTGCCCCGATTTGGGTTGGACTGGCTCAGACGGTCGAGGACGATACCCATCAGCACCATCGCGAGTCCGGCGGCGGCGCCGAGACCGACCTCGGAACGCGAGAAACCGGTGACGACATCGAGGCCGAGTCCACCTGCGCCGACGAGGCCCGCGACGACGACCTCGGCCATCACGAGCAGGATCGTCTGGTTGACGGCGAGCATCACGTACGGGCGGGCGATCGGCAGCTCGACCTTGAAGAGCAGCTGCCAGCGCGTCGATCCGAACGCCTGCCCCGCCTCGATCACGTCGCGCTGCACGGCCCGCAGCCCCAGCGTGGTCGCGCGGATCGACGCCGGTAGCGCGTAGATCAGCGACGCACTTACGCCGGCGACGTTGCCGACCCCGAAGAGCGCCACCACCGGGATCAGGTAGACGAACGCGGGCAGGGTCTGCAGGAAGTCGAGGAACGGACGCAGGATCTGGTCGACGATCCGCCAGCGGTACGCCGCGATGCCGAGCGGAATGCCGACGGCGAGGTCGAGGACGAGCGCCACGAGCACCAGGCTGAGCGTCTCCATCGCGTCGTTCCAGGCGACGAAGTTGTAGGACGTCGTGCCCTGGAAGGTGTAGCCGTTCGGCGCCTGCATCAGGCCGAGCAGCACGACGCACCCGGCGAGGAAGAGCGCCGCGCCGCACACCGCCCCGCACCCAGCCGACCATGCCGACGACCGCCGCGACGAGCCACCACGGCAGATCGCTGAGCCAGCGCTGCAGCGGGTTCAGGATGTCGAGCGTCAGGAAGCTCGAGATCGGGCCGCTGATGCCGGTGAACTCGTTCGTGATCCAGTTGAGCGCGCGGGTTGCGTCGTCGACGCCCGAGAAGCCCCAGCTCGACGGCCAGTCGCCCAGGTTGAACGCGTAGCGCGAGACGAGGATGACCACGAGCGTCACGCCCCAGATGCCGAGCAGCTGGTTGCGGTTCAGCCGGATGCGCGTCGACGCGGCCTTCGAACGATCCGTGCGCTGGCCGAAGGCCGCCGACGTGCGGTCGAGCCACATCGCCATGAACACGATCAGGACGCCGGCGATGAAGCCTTCGCCGATCTGTTGGGTCTGCAGGGCGTTCAGCACCGGATCGCCGAGCCCGCCGGCGCCGACCAGCGAGGCGATCACGACGATCGACAGCGCCATCATGATCACCTGGTTCAGCCCGAGCATGATCGCCTGGGCCGCGAGCGGCAGCTGCACGTTCAGCAGCACCTGCCGGCGCGTCGCGCCGAACGCCTCCGCGGCTTCGATCACGTCCTTCCGGACCGAGCGGATGCCGATCTCGGTGAAGCGCACGAGGGGAGGCACCGCGTAGATGAAGGTCGCGATGATCCCGGCCGGGTTGCCGATCGAGAACAGCACGACGATCGGCACCAGGTAGGCGAACGCGGGCAGGATCTGCATCAGGTCGAGCACCGGGCTCAAGATCTTGTGGACCGTTGGCCAGACAGCCGACGCGATGCCCACCGGGATCCCGACGAGGGTCGAGAGGATGATCGCCACGGCCATCAGGGCCAGCGTCGTCATCGCGCTGGGCCACATCTGCGACGTGCCCTCGGGGCCACCGTTCGGGATCTGGAGGATGCCGAACGACGACACCATCAGCGCCGCGAACAGCGCCGTGCGCCACGAGCCCACCAGCCACGCGATCAGCGTCGCCACCAGCAGCACGCCCGAGCCACGTCATCCAGTGGAGGAGCTCGACGACCCAGTTCGTGGTGTCGTTGAGCGCCGATCCGAACCCACCGACGATGTGGTGCAGGAAGAAGTTCGAGCTCTGGTGGTCGGTGACCCAGCTGTCGAGGCTGTCGAACCAGCGCGGAACGCCGAGCACCCAGTTCGTCGGGAAGCCGCTGTGCACGCCCGTCGCGATCGCCGCGACGATGCAGAGTGGGACTGCGACGGCCGCCGGGGCGCCCCACCGGGCGAGGCCGCCGAGGCGCGCGTCGAGCCGGCGTGCGGCGGCACCGAGCGAGCCGCCGACATCCGGGGTCATGGTCGGAGCGGACACCGGGCGGGAGTTACGGCTGTCCGGCCGGATTCGACTCGAACGCCGGCTCTTCCGGAACCGCCCGGCCCTCGCGGCCCGCGAGCACGTGAATCACCATCCGCCGGTCGAGCAGCCCGACGAGCTCACCGCTGCCGTCGACGACGCCGATCGGCCCGACCGCCCCGAAGACAACCGGGAGCAGCTCGCCGAGGCGCTGGTCGTGGCGGACAATGTCACGCGGGGTCTCGCCTCCGGTATTCGGTTCTGTTGCGAACGCGGCGGTGAGCACCTTCCCGCGCGGAACGTCCCGCACGAACTCGGCGACGTAGTCGTCTGCCGGCGCACCGACGATCTCGGCGGGCGTCCCGACCTGGACGAACCGTCCGTCCTTCATGATCGCGATGCGGTCGCCCAGCTTCAGCGCCTCGTCGAGGTCGTGCGTCACGAACAGCACCGTCTTCTGCAGCCGGTCCTGCAGGCGGATGACCTCGTCCTGCATCTCCCGCCGGATCAGCGGATCGAGCGCCGAGAACGCCTCGTCGAAGATGAGGACTTCCGGATCGACCGCCAGCGCACGCGCCAGACCGACCCGCTGCTGCATGCCGCCGGAGAGCTGATCGGGGTACGACGCCTCGACGGCCGACAGCCCGACCACGGCGAGCAGCTCCCGCGCGCGGTCGTGGCGCTTGGTCTTGTCGATCCCTTGCACCTCGAGCCCGTAGGCGACGTTGTCGATCACGTTGCGGTGCGGGAAGAGCCCGAAGTGCTGGAACACCATCGACACCTTGGTGCGGCGCAGCTCGCGCAGCGCACCGGGATCGGCGCCGAGGACGTCCTGGCCGCAGATGCTGATCGATCCCGAGGTCGGCTCGATCAGCCGCGTCACGCAGCGGACGAGCGTCGACTTGCCGCTGCCCGACAGGCCCATGATCACGAAGACCTCGCCGCGCGCGACGTCGAACGAGATGTCGCGGGAGGCGACGGTGCAGCCGGTCTTCGCCATCAACTCGGCTCTCGGCAGCTCGACGTCGCCGCTCTCGATCACCCGCTCGGGGTTCGGCCCGAAGACCTTCCAGACGTTGCGGCACGACACCTGCACCTCGCGCTCCGCGCCGGGCGCCGGAGCGATCGATTCAGCGCCGACGGTCATGCTCGGACTCTAACGCAGGTCTCCACGAGCGATCGAGCCTTTCATCCGAGCCCCGGCGGGTCAAGCGGCGGGGATCTGCTTACTCCCGCCAGGCCGCCCCGCGGATACCGCTCCGCAGCATCAGATTGCGGATCACAAGCTCGCGCCCGACGCCGCGCGGCAGGTGCAACTGGAGCTGCAGCGACCGGTCGTCGTCGGCCGCGCCGAACGACCGGACGCTCGCGCCGAGCTGCTCGATCGCCTCGACGACCATCGCCGGCCGCTGATCCTTCTTCAGCTCCACGTCGAGGACGTGCACCTGTGACGGGTTCATCAGCCGGCCGACGATCCGCATCGGCCAGAGCATGAAGAGCACGATGACGGTCGCGATGATGCCCGCGCTGTAGGCACCCGCCCCTTCGGCCATCCCAATCGCCGCAACGGCCCACAGCGTCGCCGCAGTCGTGAGCCCCCGGATCGTCAGGCCCTGGCGGATGATCGCGCCGGCACCGAGGAAACCGATGCCGCTGACGATCTGAGCGGAGATCCGCGACGGATCGAGGCGTGCGACGACCGTTGTCTGATGGGCCAGGACGTCGTGGAAGCCGAACGCCGAGACGATCGTGAAGAGGCCGGCACCGACCGCCACGAGCGTGTGCGTCCGGAGGCCCGCTTCGTGCTCGCGAAACTCGCGCTCGATCCCGATCAGGCCGCCGAGCAGCGCCGCCAGCGCGAGCCGGGCCAGCGTCTCCTGCCAGCTGATCGTCGGCACGGGGATCGTCGCGAGCAGCAGAAGCATGGAGAAGCCTTCGGGCGCCCGGAAATGTTTCCTTCTGGTGAACGACTGGTTACAGCGACCGGTTCAGGCGAACGCCAGCAACGCAATCCCGCCCACGACCAGCGCCGCGCCGGCGAGCCGCGCCGGCGGCACGCGTTCGTGCAGCACCGGGATGGCAAGCAGCGTCGCGAACACGACGCTCGTCTCGCGAACGGCGGACACCGACGCCGCCGACGCGCGTTGGAGCGCCGCCAGCACGAGCGCGTAGGCGACAAACGTGGCGATGCCTGCGACGATCGTCGCCGGCCCCACTGCCGCGCGAACGGCGGCCGCTCCCTTCGTCCGCAGGATCGCAGCGGTGTAGACGGCCGTCGGCCCGACCATCGAGAGCTCCAGATAGGTGATCGGACCGGCGTGCGTGACCCCGTGCTTGTCGATGAGGGTGTAGCCGGCGATGCACGCGGCGATCGACAGCCCGAACGCAACGCTCCGCGGGTCGGCGTGGCCGAAGCCGCGGACGAGCACGATGCCTCCCACGATCAGCAGCACGGCTGCCACCTGCGACCACGATGTGCCGCGGCTCAGGAAGACGACTCCGATCAGGAGCACGAGCACCGGCGCGCCGCCGCGGGCCAGCGGGTACACCACGGAGAGCGGGACGAGCCGATAAGCCGCGGCGAGGAGCCCGAAGTACGCGAGCTCGAAGACACCGGAGCCGGCGAGGTACGGCCACACCGCCGCATGGGCGCTCCAGACGACGATGGCCACGGGAGCGAAGACGACCTCGGCCGTGACCAGCGCCACGACCGTCGCAGACTCGGTGTCCCTGGCACGCGCCAGCAGCAGATTCCACACCGCGTGGAAGCAGGCCGCGCCGAGCGCGAGGGCAAGCGCGGTCGCCGGCACCTGCCCAGAGCTACGCTCTGGCACGGATGTCCGTTCGCGCCGTCGTCTTCGACTTCAACGGCACCCTTTCCGACGACGAGCCGATCCTGCTGCGGATCTACCAGGAGCTCTTCGCCGAGCACGGCCGGCCGCTGAGCGAGCACGAGTACTACTCGCAGCTCTCGGGCCTGAGCGAGGAGGAGATCATCGGCCGCTGGTTGGGAGGGGTCGACGAGGAGCTCATCGCCGACCGCATCGCCCGCTACCGGGCTCTGGTCGCCGACGGCTCGACGGTGTATCCCGAGGTACGCGAGGCAGTGCACTACGCCGCCGGGCGCGTCCCCGTGGCGATCTGCTCGGGCGCGTACGCCGAGGAGATCGAGCCCGTCGTCGCGGCAGCCGGGCTGACGCCGTACGTGAGCGCGCTGGTCGCCGCCGACCACGTGACGCACGGGAAGCCCCATCCCGAGGGCTACCTGCGGGCGGCGGAGCTGCTGGACGTCCCACCCACGTCGGTGGTCGCTTTCGAGGACACGGAGGCCGGCGTCGCCTCCGCCCGCGCCGCCGGAGCACGCGTCGTCGGGATCACGCGGACGCTCGGCGCCGAGCGGCTCGCACAGGCACACGAGCTCGCCGACCGGATCGACCTGGCGCTGCTCCAACGGACGCTCGACTAGTGCTGGTCATCGCCCATCGCGGCGCCTCGGCCGAGCTGCCCGAGAACACGTTGCCGGCCTTCGAGCGGGCGATCGAGCTGGGCGCCGACTACGTCGAGTTCGACGTCCACGCCGACCGCGAGGGCAGGCTCGTCGTCGTGCACGAGGCGCCCGCGATCGGGCACTCGTACCCGTCGCTCGCGTCGGTGCTCGACCTGTGCCACGGACGAATCGGTGTGATGGTCGAGCTAAAACGGCCGTGGCGCTACCGGAAGCACGACGTGGTCGCGCGAACCGTCCGCCTACTCGACGACGACGCGGTTGTCCTGAGCTTTCAGCGCACGGCGCTGGAAGAGGTGCGCCGGCTGCGTCCGGAGCTCCGCACGATGCAGCACGTCGGCTACAGCACCTCGATCCGGAACGCGGCGGGCGCGTGGGCCGTGGGGTTCGAGAACACCCGGGTGACGCGGCGGGGCGTGCTGGCCGCGGCCCGGCTGGGCCTCGAAACGGCGGTCTACACGGTGAACAAGCCGGAGCGGCTGCTCGAGCTGGAGCGGCTCGGCGTCGGCGGCGTTTTTACTGATGTTCCAGATCTTGCGCTGAGAACGTTACGCCCTCGTCCGGCAGGCTGATCAGCCGCGCCTCGTCGCCCGGCACACGCGCGGTGACGCGTGCGCCGACCGGCAGCGCCTCGGCCCGGCCGGCCGACATGTCGGAGACGAGCGTCGCAGCCGACGTGGTCACTCTCACCCTGGTCACCGAGCCGAGGAATGTCTGCGACAGGACGGTGCCGCTGAGCACGTTCGGCCCGGGCGTCGCCCCGTCGATGGCCGCCTCGAGGTGCAGGATCTCTGGCCGCACGAGCACGAGCACACGCTCGCCGACGCGGCGTCCGCGCGCCGCCTCCAGGTCGAGCCGCGTGTCACCGTGGCGCACCGAGCCCGTGGCCGCGTCGACGACCTCCGACTCGAGCCGATTCATCGTCCCGATGAACTCCGCGACGAAGGGCGTCGCAGGCGCGCCGTACATCTGCGCCGGCGTGCCCATCTGCTCGATCTGGCCCTGGTACATGACCGCGACATGGTCGGAGATCGCAAGCGCCTCCTCCTGGTCATGCGTGACGTAGAGGGCGGTGATCCCGAACTCGAGCTGAATCCGCCGGATCTCCTCGCGGAGCTGCACACGAACCTTGGCGTCGAGCGCCGAGAGCGGCTCGTCGAGCAGCAGGACGCGCGGCTCGATCGCGAGGGCCCGTGCCAGCGCGACGCGCTGCTGCATGCCGCCGGAGAGCTGATGCGGGAAGCGATCTCCGGCGTGGCCGAGTCCGACCAGCTCGAGGAGACTGTCGACGCGCTTCGTCCGGTCTTGCCGGTCGCGGCCGCGAATCTTGAGCCCGAATTCGACGTTTTGCTTCGCCGTCATGTTCGGGAACAGGGAGTACGCCTGGAAGACCATCCCCATGTCGCGCTTGTTGGGAGCGACGCCGGTGAGGTCCTTGCCGTCGACGACGATCCTCCCGGCATCCGGACGGTCGAAGCCGGCGACGAGCCTGAGCGCGGTGGTCTTGCCGCACCCGGAGGGGCCGAGCAGCGAGAGGAACTCGCCTTCGCCGAGCGAGATCTCGATCCCGTTCAGCGCCTTGACGGTGCCGAACGCTCGGTGCAGGTCTTGCAATTCGAGGTAGCTCATCTCGCCCCTGTCATCACGGCGCCCCGCCCGCCTCGTTTACGGCCGACCAGGAGCAGCGAGAGCATCGCGCCCCAGGTGATCATGAACGAGAGCAGCGTCAGCGCCCCGGCGGGGAAGCCCTGCGACTCGTTCACGTACTGCAGGAAGATCGGGAAGGTGTGGAACGCGGCGAGGTTCGCGATCGTGAACTCGCCCATGACGATCGCAAGCGTCAGGAAGGACGCCGCGAGAGCCGCTGTCCGGATGTTCGGGCAGGATCACCTTGAACAAGGTGGTCGTCCACTTGGCCCCGAGACTCTGCGACGCCTCGGTCAAGGTGTGGACGTCGATCGATCGGAAGCCGGCATCGAGCGAGAAGTACATGTACGGAAACGCGAGGATCACGTAGGCCGCCGCGAGGAACCCCCAGGGCTCGCCGTAGAACCAGTGGGGCGTTCCGCGGAACGTGCGGAGCAGCCCGACGACCATCACGATCGGCGGCACGACGAACGGGATCAGCGCCAGAAACGCGATCACCGGACGCAGGCGCGGCAGCTTCAGGTGCACCCAGTAGATGGTCGGGACGAACAGGCAGAGGCTGATGACGATCGTCTCGATCGCGAGGATGGCCGAGATCTTGATCGTGTGCCAGAAGTCGCCGTTGTGGATGACCCAGCCGTAGTTGTGCAGCGTGCAGCAGGGAGCTCCCGCCTTGTTCTCCTTCAGGCTGAACTCGAACGTGGCGTACAGCGGCACGAGGAAATAGACCGACGCAAGGCCGAGCCAGAGGTAGGCGCTCGGAGCCATCCGCCTCATTTCGCCCACCTCGCTGCCCGCCGCTGCAAGGGGATGTAGAGCATCATCATCAGCGCGAGCACGACGAACATCCCGAAGGCGAGCGCCTGGGCGAGATGGGGGTTGTCGAGGACGTTGCCGGTGTAGTAGTTGCCGATCTCGATCGGGACGATGTTGAGGCCCTGGTCGATTCCATACGCGGTGGCGTAGGCGGCGAACGCGTTCCCGAACAGGAGAATGACGGCCCCGAGGAGCGAGGGCATCAGCACGGGAATCCCGACGTACCGCCAGAACTGCCATTGCTTCGCACCGAGGTTCGCGGCCGCCTCGCGCCACTCCCGCTTGAGCCCGTCGATCGCCGGGGCGATCACCAGGATCATCAGCGGCAGCTGGAAGTACATGTATGCGATCTCGACGCCGGTCTTCGAGAAAAGCTGGAACCCGTGCTGGGTCGGGTCATAGCCGGCGTTCCGGAGCCAGACGGTGACGATGCCCAGCGGGCCGAGGGTCGCGATCCACGCGAACGCGAGCGGGATGCCCCCGAAGTTCGCGGCGACGCCGGAGAAGGTGGTGAGGATCGACCGGACAACGCGGGGTGTTCCCTCCCGGATCGCGGCGTACGCGATCAGCAGCCCGATCAAGCCGCCGAGGATCGCGGTCACCGCGCTGATCTCGATGCTCTCCTTGTAGGCGTCGATGAACGGGCTCTTGAAGAGCTGCCGCACGTTGGCGAACGTCGCGTGATCGTGGTTGTCCTGAAAGGCACCGACCAGCACCGCGCCGGCCGGCACGAACAGAAACGCGGTCACGTAGGCGAAGAACGGCAGCGTCACAACCCACGCGAGCGAAAGACGCCTCCGGCCGGGCGCACCGCCCGGCCGGAGAGTCTGAGGTGCAGCGCGAAGCCGAGATCGGCTCTACCCGCCGACCTTCGTCGGCCACTGCTGCGCGATCAGTGCCTTCGCAGCGGACTGCTGGCCGAGGCTGGCGAACTTCACCTTGTTGTAGATCGCAGCCGACGGAAGCGTGGCGAGCACCGACTGCGGAATCACCTTCCGAGCGACCAGGTCAGCGAACCGGGCCGGGTGTGCACCACCCTTGAGCCAGATGATCTGCCCCTGGTCGGAGTAGAGGAACTCCTCCCACAGGCGAGCGGCGTTGGGATGCGGCGCCGTCGCGTTGATGGCCTGGGCGTAGTAGCCGCCGTACACGCCGTCCGTCGGGACGGTGAAGCCCCAGTTCGCAGCGGGGAACTCCTTGACGTACGCCAGGTTGTTGTAGTCCCAGTCGAGCGAGATCGGCGTCTGGCCCGAGGCAACGGTCTGCGGGGTCGTCCCGACCGAGATGTAGTTGCCGCTCTTCTTGAGTCCGGCCCAGTAGTCGATGCCCGCCGTGACGTCCTTGAGCGAGCCGCCGTTCGCGAGCGCGGATGCGATCACCACGGAGACTGCCGAGTTCGACTGGAGCGGGCTGCCGTTGATCGCGACCTGCCCCTTGTACTCGGGCTTCATCAGGTCCTTGAACGACGTCGGCGGATTCTTGACGAGCGTCTTGTTGTAGCCGATCGAAACGGCACCCCAGTAGTCGCCCATCCAGTAGCCCCGAGTGTCCTTGAGGGCCCGCGGGATCGTGTTGTAGTTCAGGTTGAAGTACTTCGCATACAGCCCGGTGTTGGCTCCCTGGACTGCGAACGAGACACCGACGTCGACGGCGTCAGGCGCACGCGAATCGCCCTTGAGCGAGCTGATCGCCTGGTTCTCCTGTGCGGAGCTGCCGTCCGGGTTGTCGTTCGTGATGCCGATCCCGTACTTCCTGGGGAAGTCGTGGAGCGCCTCGGCGTAGTTGGCCCAGTCGGGCGGCAGGGCGATCGTGTTCAGATGCCCCTCTTTCTTCGCCGCCTTGACGAGGGCGCCGAACTGATCCTGCGTCATCTTCGTCGGCGGGGCCGCGAGACGCGCCCTGGTGGCGCCGAGCGCGGTGCTGGCGCTCCCGACGATCGTCAGGCCGATTGCGGCAGCCGCGCTGCGACGAAGCATCGTCGCGCGGCTGATGTCCTCCTCGGCCAGCTTGGCCCAGAACTCAACTTCTTGCTCTTCGTAGTCCTCCATGCATCCTCCCGGTCTTGGATGGCTGAAGAAGATCATGCGCAGGCGCCCATAGCAATAGGACCGCAGGTCTTTTTCACCAATTCGCCATCAGACCGTAACCACGTATTTGGCTTCGCGCCATGATTTCCCCTCGTGGTCCTGGATCGGTACGCTCGCCCGGTGACTCCCTGGGAGACCGACGGCATCTGGCTTCGCTGCGCGCTCCACGCGCATACGACGAACTCCGACGGCGAACTGGCGCCCGACATGCTGGTGCGCCACTACGAGTGGGCGGGCTACGACGTGCTGGCGATCACCGACCACTGGGTGCGGACGGTCGAGCGTTCGACGAAGAAGCTGCTCGTCATCCCGTCGACCGAGTTGAACGCGTGGTGCGGGCCGCCCGAGAACGACGCTCACGTGCTCGCGCTCGGCGTGCAGGCCGACCCGGTGATCCCCGACAACGAGTTCTCGCAACTGCAGGAGGTCGTCGACTGGATCGTCGCGAACGGCGGCGTCCCGTATATCGCGCACACGTACTGGAGCGGTCTGCGCGCCGACCTCTGGGAGAGCTGCGAGGGGCTGCTCGGGCTCGAGGTCTGGAACGCCGGCTGCGAGCTGGAGGTCGGGCGAGGCGATTCGTCGCTGCACTGGGACGAGGCGCTCGAGCGCGGGCGGCAGTGGTACGCGCTTGCGACCGACGACTCGCATCATCCCGGCTACGACAGCGGCTTTGCGTGGACCTGGGTGCGCGCGGCCGAGAAGTCGCAGGAGGCCGTGCTCGACGCCCTGCGCACCGGCGCGTTCTACGGCTCGACCGGGCCGGCGATCCACGGTGTCGATGTGACGGACGGCGACGTGGTCGTGCGCTGCAGCCCGGCACAGGCGGTCACGCTCTACTCCGGCCGTGCGCGCGGCTCGCGCGCCAATGCAGGCCGGCTCGGCTATCCGAACGGCGCGCAGGTCATCGAGCGCAACGACGACGGCCTGATCACATCCGTCCGGCTCGAGCGCCCCTGGCGGCAGCCGTACGGCCGAGTCGAAGTGCTCGGCGCCGACGGCAGCCGCGCGTGGACGAACCCACTGTGGATAGAGACGCAGCCCTCGAGCAGCTAGCCGCGCGCCGCTTCGATCTGCTCGTCGTCGGCGGCGGGATCATCGGGGCGGGGATCGCGGAAGCCGCCACGGCGCACGGGCTCGCGGTCGCGCTCGTCGACCAGGGCGATTTTGCGTCGGCCACGTCGACGGCGTCGTCGAAGCTGATTCACGGCGGCCTGCGCTACCTGCGCCTCGGCGACGTGGCGCTGGTGCGCGAGGCGCATCACGAGCGGCGGGCGCTGACGAACGTCGTCGCGCCGCACCTCGTCCACCGGCTGCCCTTCCTGTTCCCGTTCTACGACGACGGCCCCTACCGGCCGTGGTTCGTGCAGAGCGGGATCATCGCCTACTCGATGATCGCGCACTCGCGGCTGCACTGGCTGGTCGGCGCCGACCGTGCCGCCGCGCTCGTGCCCCCGCTCCGGCGGCAGGGCCTGCGCTCGTGCGGGCTGTACGCGGACGCGTGGACGAATGACGGGCGGCTCACGATCGCCAACATCCGTGGCGCCGCCGATCGCGGCGCGGTCGTCCTGAACTACGCCGAGGTCGTCTCGATCGGAGCGGGCGGCGCGGAGGTGGTCGCCGACGGCCGGACGATTCCGGTGCGCGCCGGCGCGATCGTCAACGCGACCGGCCCGTGGGTCGACCGCGTCCGCCGGCTCGAAGATCCAAAGGCCCGGCCGTCGATCCGCCTGAGCAAGGGCGTGCACGTCCTGGTCGACGGAGCGCAGGACTGGCAGGCCGCACTGACGATCGCCCATGACCAGGTGCGCGTCAGCTTCGCCGTCCCGTGGGAGGGGATGCTGCTGCTGGGGACGACCGACACCGAGCACGACGGCGAGCCCGAGGACGTGGCGGTGACCGACGACGACATCCGCGAGGTGCTCGGCGAGGCGCAGGTCGCCGTCGAGGGCCTCGGACCGGCGCGTGCCTCGTACTGCGGCCTCCGCGCGCTGCCGGTCGGCGAGGGCCAGACCGCCAACGCACGCCGCGAGACGGTGTTCACCCACGGCCCGCACGGCATGCTCAGCGTTGCGGGCGGCAAGTTGACGACCTACCGGCGGATCGCACTCGACGCGCTCGAGGCGGTCGGCATCAAGAATCTCAACCGGCGCCCGCGGCCTCTTCCCGGCGCGACCGGCCTGGACGACGTGAGCTGGCCGGCCGCGCTCGACAGCGCGACCCGCTCGCACCTTCTGCACCTTTACGGGTCGCTTGCCGCGGAGGTACTCAAGCCCGCCGCCGACGATCCGTCGCTTCTCGAACCGCTGGTTCCGGGCCGGCCGGACGTGCGGGCCCAGGAAGCCTACGCATGCTCCCACGAGTGGGCCCGAACGCCCGAGGACGTGTTGCGACGCCGGACGACCGGCTGGCTCGCTCCGGACCCGGTTGCTTCGCCGCTGCCGTAACGCTGTTACCTTCAGGCAGATGCGGATCGGAGTCCTCACCGGCGGCGGCGACTGCCCCGGCCTGAACGCGGTGATCCGCGCGGTCGGCCGGCACGCGCACGCGCAGGGGCACGAGTACGTCGGCGTCCGCGAAGGCTGGCGCGGGATGGTCGAGGGGACATTCCAGCCGCTCGACCTGCAGGTGCTGTCCGGCCTGCTGCCGCGCGGCGGCACGATCCTCGGCAGCTCGCGCACGAATCCGTACAAGCTCGAGGGCGGCGTCGAGAAGGTGCGCGCAAACTTCGAGAGCCTCGATGCGCTCGTCGCGATCGGCGGCGAGGACACGCTGGGCGTCGCCTCACGGCTGTTCGACGAGTTCGGCCTGCCGATCGTCGGCGTGCCGAAGACCATCGACAACGACCTTTCGGGAACCGACTACACCTTCGGGTTCGACACCGCGGTGTGGATCTGCACCGAGGCGATCGACCGCCTCCACACCACGGCCGAGTCGCACAACCGCGTGATGGTGGTCGAGGTGATGGGCCGCCATGCCGGCTGGATCGCGGTGATGAGCGGCATTGCGGGCGGCGCCGACGTGATCCTGATCCCCGAACGCCCCGTCGACATCGAGGAGGTCTGCGAGGACATCGGCCGGCGGCACCGCCGCGGGAAGAACTTCTCGATCGTCGTCGTCAGCGAAGGGTGCGAGCTGCCCGGCGCCGAGGACAAGGGCGAGGTCGACCAGTTCGGCCACAAGCTGCTCGCCAAGCGGGGGGTCGGCGAGACGCTGGCGGGTCAGATCGAGGAGCGCACCGGCTTCGAGACGAGGGTGACCGTGCTCGGCCACGTCCAGCGCGGCGGCTCCCCCACCCCGCGCGACCGCGTGCTCGCCACCCGGTTCGGCCTGAAGGCGGCGAAGTTGGTGGACGAGGGCAAGTTCGGCCGGATGGCTGCTCTCCAGGGCGACGACGTCGTCGACGTCTCGCTCAAGGAGGCGACGGCCGAGTTGAAGCTCGTGCCGGACGACTGGTACGACGTCGCCCGCGCGTTCTTCGGGTAGGCGCGCTAAACCTCGAAGGGGGCGTGCCCGACGAGCCCGGCGACCGAGCCGGGCGGCACGAGCACCGCGTCGATGCCGGCGCGCTCCAGTGCAAGCACGTCGTCGCGTGATGCAACCGCCACGTCGGCGATCGCCAGCTTGCCCGCGGGAACGTCCGGAAGTAGTTCGAGCACTGCGTCGAGGGGGTCGTCGTGGTCGTCGGAGCCCTCGCCGCTGAGCAGGAAGATCTCGGGGTCGAGCAGCTCGAGCGCGAGCTCCAGCTCCTCTTCGTCGCGCACGTCGACGACGAACTCGATCGTGTCGTGGTTCGCACGTCCTTCGGGGCGGAGGACGACGGCGTCGGCGTCAGTGGGGCTGATGCTGCCGATCCACAGCAGCGGCAGGGTCGTGGCCTCGCGGATGCCGGCGATCGCGTGAGCGACCGCGAGCGCCTTGGCGCCCTCGGCTTCAGCGGCGCGCGCGCTTTCCACGTCGGCGACGCGAACGATGATCGCGATCCCGTCGCCTTCCGAGATCCGCTGGCTGAGGCGTCTTGGGCCGGGCACCTACGACGCGAAGCCTAGACGAACGCCGCGCGAGCGCACTAAAACCCGAAGCCGGCGGGATTGCCGGGCTCGAGCTGCTCGAGATCCACCCAGTCGGTGCGGGGCGGCGCGAAGAGCTCGATGATCGACGCCCCGTCGGGGCCGGTGTCGACCGAGTGCGGCACGTGGGCCGGGATCACCCACGTCTCGCCAGGCCCGAGCAGCTTCTCCTCGTCGCCGACCCGGAAGGTGACCGAGCCGCGCACGAGCACGCCCATCTGCTCGTTCCGATGCGAGTGCTCGGGCACTCTCACGTTCGGCTCCAGGGTCAGTACCGAGAGCGTCGCCTCGTCGCCGTGCACGGAACGCCCCACCACGCCGTCCCAGATCTTGTGCGGGACCATCTCCCGCACGTCGCCGAATGCGCTCACGACCCCACTCTAGTCGGTAGGCGAAAAGCCCGAGCTCGCGTCCTCGAAACCGGCGTGGAAGCCCTCACTGCAACGTCAAACAAGGGTGTCCGAAGTGTGACGAACGATCCACAGGAACGACGCGCCGCATAACCATGCGCCCTCCTTGTCCCTTCGGGACGTGGCCGCGCCGGGCCTGTCCCGTCGTCAAACAAGGGTTACGGAAGTGCAACAGACGATCCACAGCGCTGAGCCCGCGGGCGTCAGACGCCGATCGGGTGCCAGACGGTCTTCAGCTCGAGGAACGCCGAGATCTCGTACAGCGACTGGCCGTCGGCGCTGCCACGCACGACGCGCTTCACGTTGTCGGCGGCTGCCCGCTCGAGGTCGGGAGCGAGGCCGTCGGCGCCGGTGAGGTCGATCGCGTTGACGTCCATGTGCGAGGCGAGCCAGGGCGCGATCTCGGCCCGGCGGCCCGTGAGGATGTTGACCACGCCGCCGGGAACGTCGCTGGTCGCGATCGCCTCGGCGAGCTCGATTGCCGCCAGCGGATGCGACTCGGACGCGATTGCGACGACCGCGTTCCCGCCGACCAGCGCCGGTGCGAGCCGTGACACCAGGCCGACGAGCGCCGGCGACTCGGGAGCGATGACGGCCACCACGCCGGTCGGTTCGGGAATCGTGAAGTTGAAGTACGGCCCGGCGACCGGATTCGTCCCGCCGAGCACCTGCGACAGCTTGTCGGCGAAGCCCGCGTACCAGACCCACCGATCGATCGCGCGCTCGACCTCCTCGGGGCCGCTGCAGAGCTCGGCGAACTCGGCGGCGCGGGCCTCCATCATCTCGGCGACCCGGTACAGCACCTGCCCGCGGTTGTATGCCGTCGCCGCAGCCCATTTGCCCTGCGCGCCGCGCGCGGCGACGACCGCATCGCGCGCGTCCTTGCGCGACGCCAGCGCCACGTTCTGCCCCTCCGCCTCGTAGGTGCGCCCCGACTCGGAGCGTGGGAACGCGCCGCCGATGTACAGCTTGTAGGTCTTCTTGACGGGAAGGCGGGCCATCAGCTCGGTTCAGGATAGGGAGCGCGCCATCAGGATGTCGTCGACGGGCTCGCCGTCGAGGATGAACTCGCCCCGAAGCGTGCCCTCGACAACGAAGCCCGCCGATTCGTAGAGGTCGCCGTGCGCCCGAGTTCGGACCGAGGACCCGCAACGTCAGGCGCGTCGCTCCGCGTGCCGTGGCCTCGGCAACGGCTGCGTCGACGAGCGCCCGCCCCACGCCGCGACGGCGATGCCCGGCCGCCACCGCGATGCCGCTGATCATCCGCACGTGGTCGCTCGCTTCGAGCGGCGTGGCGCGTGCCAGCTGCACGTAGCCGGCCACCTGCCCGTCGACCACCGCCACCAGCACGTCCTCGGGCTGAACCCGATCGTTGGCGAAGAACGTCCAGGTCGGGCCTGGCCGCCGAGACGGACTCGAAAGATGCGACCAGGAGTCCTGGTCGACCTGCGTCAGCTCCGCTTCATCCGAGGCGACTGCGGGCCTGATCGCGATCACTCGTCGAACGCGAGATAGGGCTCGAGGCCGTGCAGGCCGCCCTCGCGGCCGAAGCCCGACTCCTTGTAGCCGCCGAACGGACTGGTCGGGTCGAACCGGTTGAAGGTGTTCGCCCAGACGACGCCGGCCCGCAGGTGCTGCGTCATCCACAGGATCCGCGAGCCCTTCTCGGTCCAGACGCCGGCGCTGAGCCCGTACGGCGTGTTGTTGGCCTTCTCGACGGCCTCCTCGGGCGTGCGGAACGTGAGCACCGAGAGCACCGGCCCGAAGATCTCCTCCTGCGCGATCCGGTAGCTCTGCGCGACGTTCGTGAACACGGTCGGTGCGAACCAGTAGCCCTTCTCGGGCAGCCGGCACGGCGGCTGGTAGATGTCGGCGCCCTCGGCACGCCCGGCCTCGACCAGCTCGGTGATGCGCTCCAGCTGCGCCGCCGAGTTGATCGCGCCGACGTCGGTGTTCTTGTCGAGCGGATCGCCGACGCGCAGGGTCGCCATGCGTTCCTTGAGCTTCTCGAGCGCCGGCTCGTAGATCGACTCCTGCAGGAAGAGCCGCGAGCCCGCGCAGCAGACGTGGCCCTGGTTGAAGTAGATCCCGTTGACGATCCCCTCGACCGCCTGGTCGAGCGCCGCGTCGTCGAAGACGATGTTGGCGGCCTTGCCGCCGAGCTCCAGCGTGAGCTTCTTGCCGCTCCCTGCAAGGCGGCGCTGGATCGCCTTGCCGACCTCGGTCGAGCCGGTGAACGCGATCTTGTCGACACTCGAGTCGACGAGCGCGGCGCCCGTCGCGCCGTCGCCGGTGATGATGTTGACGACGCCCGGCGGCAGCTCCGCCTGGCGCAGCACGTCGCAGAAGAGCAGCGCGGTCAGCGGCGTCGTCTCGGCCGGCTTCAGCACGACCGTGTTGCCGCCGGCGAGCGCGGGCGCGACCTTCCACGCCAGCATCAGCAGCGGAAAGTTCCACGGGATGATCTGCCCTGCGACACCGAGCGGCCTGGGCCGCCGGTTCGGGAACGCGTACTCGAGCTTGTCGGCCCAGCCGGCGTAGTAGAAGAAATGCGCCGCGGCGAGCGGCAGGTCGACGTCCCGCGACTCCTTGATCGGCTTGCCTCCGTTCAGGCTCTCGAGCACCGCGAACTCGCGCGAGCGCTCGGCGAGGATGCGCGCGATGCGGAACAGGTACTTCGCGCGCTCGCTCCCCGGCAGCGTCGACCACGTGCCGAACGCGTCGCGCGCGGCGTCGACCGCGAGCCCGACGTCCTCGGCACCCGCCTGTGCCACCTCGGCGAGCGGCGACTCGTCGCGCGGCGAAATCGTGGTGAAGTACTCGCCCGACTTCGGCTCGAGCCACTCGCCGCCCACGAAGAGCCCGTAGCGCTCCTGGAGGCGCACGATGTCGGTCGACTCGGGCGCGGGCGCGTACGTCCAGTCGGCCGGAACCGGCGAGCTGCCCTGCTTGCTGAGGTCGCGGCTAGTCATTCGTGAAGTAGTCCTTCGACTGGTAGACGCCCGTCTTCTCCTTGCGGATCTGCATCAGGATGTCGTTCACGAGGGACGATGCGCCCAGCCGGTAGAGGTCGGGCGTCAGCCACTCCGGCCCGAGGGTCTCGTGCACCTGCACCAGATACTGGATCGCGTTCTTCGCGGTGCGGATGCCCCCGGCCGGCTTCATGCCGACGCGGCGGCCCGTCTCCTCGAAGACGTCGCGGATCGCCTCGAGCATCACGAGCTGCACCGGCAGCGTCGCCGCGCCCGGCAGCTTGCCCGTGGACGTCTTGATGAAGTCGGCCCCCGCAGCCATCGCCAGCAGCGAGGCGCGGCGGACGTTGTCGTACGTCCCGAGCTCAGCCACCTCGAGAATCACCTTCAGATGCACGTCGCCGCAGGCGGCTTTGATCTGCACGATCTCGTCGAAGACCTTCGCGTACCGCCCGGACAGGAACGCCCCGCGGTCGATCACCATGTCGACCTCGTCGGCGCCGAGCGCGATCGTCTCCTCGGTCTCGCGCACCTTGACGCCGATCGGGCTCTGGCCGCTCGGGAACGCGGTCGCCACCGACGCAACCTTGACGCCGCTGCCGCGCAGCCGCGCAGCCGCCGTCGGCACGAGGTTCGGGTACACGCAAACGGCGGCGACCGACGGGATGCTCGGGTCGCTCGGATCGGGGCGGATCGCCTTCGAGCACAGCGCGGCCACCTTGCCGGGGGTGTCCTGGCCCTCCAGGGTCGTCAGGTCACAGCAGCGGATCGCGAGCTCGAGCGCCCACAGCTTCGCGTCCTTCTTGATCGAGCGCTTCGCGAGCTCGGCGGCGCGCTGCTCGACACCGACCTGGTCGATCGACCCGATCCGGGGCAGCCGCTGCTTGAGCGGAAGCTCAAAGCCGACAGGGAGCGCGGGGGCCTGCGCCATGAACCGAACTGTAGCTCCGGTGCGATTGATGACTACTCAATGATATGCTGTTGACATGACACAGACATCACCACCCCTCGCCACGGTTCTCGACCTCGCACTGGCACGCACGCTCGTGCTGCGCGACGTCGACGCCTCCCTCGGTTCGCACCACGGCGTCAGCCTGAGCGACCTGGCGATTCTGCTCGAGCTGCGCGACGCGCCCGGGCAGCGCCTTCGCCGCGTCGAGCTCGCCAACCGCCTGGGCATCACGCCCTCGGGTGTCGCCCGGCAGCTGCAGCCGCTCGAGCGGATCGGCGTCGTCGGCCGCGAGTCGCATGCCCGCGACGCCCGGCTCGCCCTCGTCGTCCTGACCGACGCCGGAGCCCGGATCGCCGACGACGGCCAGGCAACGGCCGAGCAGGCCGCCGATCAGGCGCTCGAGAAGCACTGGAACGCGGACGAGCGCGAACAGCTCGGCCGTCTCCTCGCTGCCGCGCGGAACTGACCCGACGTCAGAGTCCGAGGTCGCTGCTCAACGAAGCCGCGACCTCGGACGCGTCGGCAAGCGTGACGACGAGCCTCCGGTAGCGCGCCCCGTCGAGCTCGACGACGACGCCGGGCTTGCCGCGGTAGATCGCGGCGAACAGCTTGCCCCCTCGCATGTACCACGTCCCGAGCGCGATCAGCCCGGGCAGCCGCGTACCGAGTCGGATGCCGCGGAGCTCCCGGAACGGCGACTCGTTCACCCGGACATACCGCACCGAAGCCCAAGGCACGCGGATGTCGTCGCGCAGAGACCCCAGCTTCTCGAGCGATGTGAGCTTCACCACCAGCTCGTTGCCCTCGCGACGCAGGGTGGCCATCGCGCTACAGACCGAGGCGCTCGAGCATCGTCTCGTTCCGGCGCCACTTCGGCGACGCCTTCACCTGCAGCTGCAGGTAGATCTTCCGGCCCAGCAGAGCCTCGATGTGCGGCCTGGCACCGCGGCCGATCTCGCGCACCATCGTCCCGCCCTTGCCGATCAAGATCTGCTTCTGGCTCTCGGTCTCGGTGTACAGCCGAACGTGGACGCGGCCTTCCTCGATCTCGACGAGCTCCGCGGTCACCGCGTGCGGGAGCTCCTCCTTCAGCAGGTGCAGGGCCTGCTCCCGGACGAGCTCGGCGATGCGCGCCTCGAGCGCCATGTCGGTGTCGGTGTCGGCCGGGTAGTACATCGGCCCCTCGGGCAGCAGCGACTCGAGGTCGGACCGGAGCGCACCGATGCCGTCGCCGGTCGTCGCGCTGACGGGATGGAGCGCGTGGAAGTTGCCGAGCGTCGCAGCCTGCTTCATCTGCGACGCGATGTGCCCCATCTTCAGGCGGTCGATCTTGTTGAGCGCGATGACCACCGGCACGCCGAGCGGGAAAACGTGCCGCGCGACGTAGCGATCGCCCGCGCCGATGCGCTCGCGCGCGCTCAGGACGAGGAGGATCACATCGACGTCGTCGGCGATCCCCTCGTTCACGGTCACCTGCATCCGCTCGGTGAGCGGGTCGATCGGCCGCTGCCAGCCCGGCAGGTCGACCAGAACGAGCTGCGCCTCGGCGGACGTGTGGATCCCGCGAATGCGGTGCCGCGTCGTATGCGGCTTGTCGGAGACGATCGCGACCTTCGCGCCGGTGAGGGCGTTCACGAGCGTCGACTTGCCCACGTTCGGGCGTCCGGCGACGGCGACGAAGCCCGACTTCATTCGGGCAGGTTCCAGGTGTCGGGGAGCATCTCGCTCGCGCCCCACGTCGCGATCGTCCCATCCTCGCGGCGGAAGCTGACCTCGGGGATCCGCCATTCGTGCAGCCACTGGCGGCAGCCGCCGCACGGCGAAGCGGTGATCCCGATCGCGGCGACCTCACCCGGTTTGACCCCCGCGGTCGCGGCAGCGCCGAGCGCCGTCTTCTCCGCGCAGATGCCGAGTGGATAGGCGGCGTTCTCGACGTTGACCCCCGTGAACCGCCGGCCGTCGGTCGTCAGCACGACGGCGCCGACGAGGTAGCGGGAGTACGGCGCGTAGGCGTTCGCGGCCACGGCCTCGGCCTCCACGACGAGAGCCGTGCTCATGAGAGCACCTGGAAGACGACGAGCGTCGCGAGTGCGCCGAGCAGGCCGCCGTAGCTGACCTCGAGCACCGAATGGACGCCCGACTCGACCCGGGTCTGGGCGACGAGGAACGCCATGATCAGGGCGATCGACGAGATCAGGAAGCGGTGGTCGGATCCGGCGGCGTAGGTCGCCGCCATCCAGCCGGCGAACGCGAGCGCCGCGTGGCCCGACGGCAGGCCGCCCCGCAGAGGCGTGCCGCTGCTCGTCCACGCCTTCGTGAGGATGACCGCGATGATCACGACGACGAACGCGACCAGGGTCAGCTCCGACGGCTCCTGCCTGAGGCGGTCGAGCAGATCGGAGGAGCGATTCGCGATCCGGTTCGAGAAGACGAGGTAGCCGACCGCCATCGCGTTCACGGCCGCGATCAGCACTGCGCCGGCCGCGACGTCCTTGGCGAGCTTCGCCATCGGGTCGAACGAGGTCGTGGCGATGTCGATCGCGCTCTCGATCGCGCTGTTGATCATCTCGGCGATCAGTACGAACGTGATCGAGATCAGCAGAACGATCAACTCGAAGCGGGTCACGTTGACGATCAGCGCGAAGACGACCACGACGAGCGCGATCACGACGTGGATCCGCATGTTCCGCTGGGTGCGGAGCACGTGGATGATCCCCTCGATCGCGTAGTTGAACGAGTTGAAGACTGTTGGCGCGCGCCTCTGATTCATCGCGCGAGGTGATCCTGTTCGCGCGTTTCCATCTCGGCGCCGTGGTCGTAGCCGAGCAGGTGCAGCAGCCCGTGCGTCAACGGCCAGCGCCACTCGTCGCCGACGACCTGCGGGCAGACGACAACGTCCCCGAGCGCACGCGGGAGGCCGTCGGGGAGCTCGTCGCGGCCGTCGATCGGGAACGAGAGCACGTCGGTCACCTCATCGACCCCGAGATGTGTCGCGCTTGAGCTCGCGCATCTCGTCTTCGCCGACGAAGGCGATTCCGAGCTCGCCGTCATCGATCCCCTCCCCGCGCAGCACCTTGCCGGCCAGCTCGACCGCCCCGGCCTCGTCGACCACGACACCGCTGCGGTTGTCGACATCGACGGAAAGCATCACCGCCGGTCGGTCCCGTGCTCCTCTGCGTGTTCCTTGTACGCCTCGACGATGCGCTGCACGAGCTTGTGCCGGACGACGTCCTTGTTCCCGAACTGGATGAACTCGATGTCGTCGACGCCGTCGAGGATGTCCTGCACCTGGATGAGGCCCGAGCGCTGCTCGCGCGGCAGGTCGATCTGGGTCACGTCGCCGGTGACGACGACCTTCGAGCCGAAGCCGAGCCGGGTGAGGAACATCTGCATCTGCTCGGGCGAGGTGTTCTGCGCCTCGTCGAGGATGATGAAGCTGTCGTTCAGCGTCCGGCCGCGCATGAACGCGAGCGGCGCGACCTCGATCGTGCCGCGCTCCATGTACGCGTTGGCCTTGTCGGGCTCGAGCATGTCGTAGAGCGCGTCGAAGAGCGGCCGCAGATACGGATCGACCTTGGCGAGCATGTCGCCCGGCAGGAAGCCGAGCCGCTCGCCGGCCTCGACCGCGGGCCGCGTGAGGATGATGCGCGTGACCTCGCGCTCGTGGAGGGCGGCGACGGCGAGCGCCATCGCGAGGTAGGTCTTCCCCGTGCCCGCCGGGCCGATCCCGAAGGTGATGGTCGACTGGCGAATCGCGTCGACATAGCGCTTCTGCATCACGGTCTTCGGCGCGATCTTCTTGCCGTGGTGGCGCCAGACGACGGCGTCGAGCACCTCGCGGACGTCGTGATCGGCCTCGAACGCACCGAGCACGGTGTCGACGGTGTGGGCGCCGATCTCGTGGCCGCTCTCGACGAGCTCCACGAGCTCCTCGATCACCGATCTCGCCTCGGCGACGTGCGCATCGTCACCCTCGAGCGTCAGCTTGTTCCCGCGCAGCCGGATCGTGCAGCGGGCACGCTCGCGCAGGGCATCGAGAATGCCGTCGGAGATTCCCGCGAGCTCGGCGGCGACCTGGTTCGAGACGTCCAGCGTGTCCTGCATCACCTCAGTGTAGGTGGGGTTTCGGCCGCGGCGGACCGGCCGGGGTGACTATGTTGCGGCGATGGAGCGCAAGTGGTGGACACTGATCACGGTCTGCGTCGCGACGTTCATGTTGCTCCTGGACATCACGATCGTGAACGTCGCGCTGCCCGCGATCGAGCGCGCCCTCGACGCCAACTTCTCCGATCTGCAGTGGGTCGTCGACGCCTATGCGCTCGGCCTGGCCACCTGCGTGCTCACGGGCGGTGCGCTCGCCGACCTCTACGGGCGCAAGCGGCTGTTCCTGATCGGGGTCGTGCTGTTCACGGTCGCCTCGGCGGCGTGCGGTGCCTCGAACGATCCGCTGTTCCTGATCATTGCGCGAGGCGTGCAGGGGCTCGGCGGCGCGCTGATGTTCGCAACAGCCCTTGCGCTCCTGTCCCAGGAGTTCCACGGGAAGGAGCGCGGCACGGCGTTCGGGCTGTGGGGAGCGACGATCGGAGCCGCCGTTGCCGTCGGGCCGCTGGCGGGCGGGATGCTCACCTCATGGCTCTCGTGGCGCTGGATCTTCTTCGTCAACATCCCGATCGGGATCGGCGCCGTCATCCTCGGCTCGGCCAAGCTCCATGAGTCGAAGGACCCCGACCAGGCACGGCTCGACCCGCCGGGTCTGATCACCCTGACCGGGGGCTTGTTCTGCCTGATCCTGGCGCTGATCGAAGGCAGCAAGCAGGGCTGGACGAGCACCGTCATCATCGTCCTCTTCGTCGGAGCGGTCGTCCTGCTCGGGGCCTTCATCGCGACGCAGGCCACCGAGCGGGTGACGATGATCGACCTCTCGCTGTTCAAGCGCCCCGCGTTCGTCGGCGCGCAGGTCACCGCGTTCGCGATCTCCTCCACGCTCTTCGCGATGTTCCTCTACATCACCCTCTACCTGCAGAACATCCTCGGCCTGTCGCCGCTCCAGACGGGCGTCCGATTCTTGCCGCTGAGCCTGCTCGCGTTCGTCGTCGCACCGGCCGCTGGTCGTCTCTCGACCCGTCTGCCCATCCGCGCCCTGATCGGGACAGGCCTCGCGCTCTGTGCCATATCGATGTTCCTGATGAGCCTCGTCACCGTGCATTCGACCTGGCTCGTGCTGCTGCCCGGCTTCCTCGTCGGCGGCGTCGGGATCGGCCTGGTCAACGCCCCTCTGGCCTCGACCGCCGTCTCGACCGTCCGGGTCGAGCGGGCCGGGATGGCCTCCGGCATCAACAACACGTTCAGGCAGGTCGGCATCGCCACCGGCATTGCAGCGCTCGGTGCGATCTTCCAGAACCAGGTGCACTCGAAGGTGACCACGGCTCTTGCGGGGCTTCCCAATGCAGGCGGGATCGCGCATTCGTTCTCGAACGGCCAGCAGGCCCAGGCGATCGCGGCCGCGCCCGCCGCTCTACGAGCGCACCTGACGGAGGTCGCCAAGGCGTCGTTCGTGTCGGGGTTCCACGACATCCTGATCGTCGGCGCGATCGTCGCGCTGTGCGGAGCCGCGCTGGCTGCTGTGCTGATTCGCCCGCAGGATTTCGTTGCGAGCCAGAGGCCGCCGAGCCCCGAAGCCGCGCCGGCCGCCGCCGGCGGCTGATCAGGCGAGCTTTTCGCGTACGAGCTGGCTGACCGCCGACCCGTCGGCGCGGCCCGCGATCTGCGGCATCACGTCTGCCATCACGCGACCCATGTCGCGCATGCTCGTCGCCTTGTTCTCGGCGATCGCGTCGTCCACGATCCGGTCGAGGTCCTCCTCCGACAGCGGCTCCGGCATGAACTCCTCGAGGATCTCGAGCTCGTGCTCCTCTTTCTCGGCCTGCTCGTCGCGGCCGCCGGCCCGGAACGCCTCGGCCGCCTCGATCCGCTTCTTGCGCTCACGCTGCAGAACCTGCAGCTCCTCGTCCTCGGACAGAGGCCGCAGCAGGTCCTTCTCGGCCGACTTCAGGCTCGCGAGAATCAGGCGCAGCGCGTCTCGCCGCTCGGCGTCGCGTGCGCGCATCGCGTCTTTGACGTCTGCCTCGAGCTCTGCGATCAGGCTCATTCGAGACCGCCGAGAATGTGCCAGTGGAGGTGGAAAACCGTCTGTCCGCCGCCCGGGCCGACGTTCACGACCACCCGATAGTCGGTCAGTCCGACCTTCTCGGCGGTCTCTGCGACGAACTCGAGCATGCGCTTCGCCTCCTCGGCGTCGAACTCCCCTACGCTGCGGAAGGTATCGACGTGGCGCACCGGCAGCACGAGAACGTGCACGGGAGCCTGCGGATTGATGTCGTTGATGGCCGCAAATCCGTCGGCCTGATGCACGAAATCGCCTTCGCGCACCAGGTGGCAGAAGAGACAGTCGTCATGCTGCGGCAGCACGGATCCCCTCCTCCGTGACCTCGCACGCGCGAACGCGGATGAGCTCGCCGACCGGCGCAGCGGCGGAATCGAGCAGCCAGGGCGAATAGTCGTCGCCGTAGCCGCGGCCCGGACGGTCGACCAGAACGGTGTCGGTCGAGCCGAGCTTCCCCTGCCAGCGCCGCCGGCAGAGCTCGTGCGACAGCGCGCGCAGGCGGGCACCGCGGTCGCGCTTGTCGGCCGGCGAGACAGGGTCATCTCCGGCGGTCACCGTTCCAGGCCGCGGCGAGTACGGGAAGACGTGCACCTTGGTCAGCCCCGCCTGCTCGACCGTGCGCAGCGTGCGCGTGAAAGCTGCCTCGCCCTCGGCCGGGAAGCCGACGATCACGTCGCTCGTCAGGTTGAACTCGCCCGCGAGAGGTTCGAGGCGCCGCAGGAAGGTGCCGACCGTGTAGCGGCGGCGCATCGCGTGCAGCACGCCGTCGTCACCGCTCTGCAGCGGCACGTGGAGATGACGGCTCGCCGCGGGCGTCTCGCGCAAGGCGGCGACGAGTGCCTCGCTGACGTGGTTGATCTCGATCGAGCTGAGCCGGAGCCGGGCCAGCCCGGGCGTCTCCCCCGCCTCGCGAACCAGGCGCGCCAGGTCGTAGCCGGCCTCGCGGTCGCGGAAGCAGCCGAGGTTGATACCGGTCAGGACGACCTCGCGATGCCCTTGTCTGACCCGGCGGCGGATCTCACCGAGTACGGCGTCGGCGCTGCGGCTGCGCGAGGCGCCGCGCACGAGCGGGATCACGCAGAAGTTGCACGAGAACGAGCAGCCGTCCTGGATCTTCACGAACGCGCGTACCCGGTCGAGCCGGGCATCGGCCTGCACGCAGCCGATCGCTCCCACAGCACCGGCGACGAAGGCAGCGGTGTCCTCGCTCCGACGGGCGACCACCGTCACGTTCGGGGGAAGCCCGTCGAACGCCGCGCCAAGGTTGGCCGCGCAGCCCGTCAGGTAGACGCGCCCGTGCGTGCGAGCTGCGCGGGCCGCGGCCTTGCGGCTCTTGGCGACCGCTTCGTTGGTGACGCAACAGGTGCTGATCACGGCCACGTCGGCGTGAGCACCGGCACGGGCCTCGGCGGTGCGGTCCTCGTGCCCGTCGGCAAGCAGGCGCTCACGGATCTCCTGGACGTCCGCGTGCGAGACCTTGCAGCCCAGGAAGTCGACGCTGAAGCTCGATACCGCTGGAATAGACACCGCACGATCGTACTTCCGTCACTGGAAGACGAACAGTCCCGACCGCGAAAAGTATTAGCTGCGGATGTGCAGGTCGCCGGCCCAGCCGTCGAGCTGGCGGCGCTCGACGCGCCGGTAGCCGGGCAGCCTCGGCTCGTCGGGCTGCAGGTAGCCCGAAGTGACCAGATGAGCGGCGTCGACGCGGCCCGACAGTGAGAGCACCGCAGCCGCGGAGATGTTCGCCACGATCACGTCGGCCGCCGGCAGGGCCGCGTCCGGCGCGACGATCTCCGCCGCCACCTCGACACCGTTGACGAGGGCGTTCGCCCGTGTCGCGTCGACGGCCGCAGCTTCGGTGTCGACGCCCACCACCGGCGAGTAGCCGAGGAGTGCAGCGGCGATCGACAGGACGCCCGAGCCGCAGCCGACGTCGAGCAGGCTCCCGGGGGCGAGCTCCTGGAGGAGCTGGAGGCAGAGCTGAGTGGTCGGGTGCGCACCGGTGCCGAACGCGCGGCCGGGGTCGATGACGACCACCACGCCGGTCGCCGGCGCAGGCTCCCACGGCGGGCCGACCCACAGCTTCCCCACTTGAACCGGGCGGTGGAAGTCGCGCCACCGCTCCTCCCAGCCGTCCTCGACTTCGGTGGAGCGGGCGCCACCGAACGCCTGCCAGAGCCGTTCTTCGCCGCCGGCGTCGGTATAGGCGACAAGCTCGACGCCGCCTTCGCGGTCGACCTCTTCGAAGCCGAGCGGGAACAGCTCGAGCATGACCGCGCGCGCGGCCTCGGCGCGTTCCGGACCGACTTCGACGGCGACGCGGCGGAGGCCGGTCAGCGGAACGCGCTCTTCAGCTTCTCGAAGAAGCCCTCGTCGTGTTTATAGGTGTGCTCGTCGGTCGACTGCTCGAACTCCTCGAGCAGCTTGCGCTGCTCGTCGGTGAGGCGGCGCGGCACCGACACGTTCAGCAGCACCCGGTGGTCGCCGTGGCCGAAGCCCTGCAGGACGGGCATGCCCTTGCCGCGCAGCACACGGACGTCGCCCGGCTGCGTGCCGGCGGGCAGCTCGACCTCGACCGGACCGTCGAGCGTCTCCACGCTCACGGTCAGGCCGAGCGCCGCTTGCACGATCGTCAGGTCGACCTGGGAGTAGATGTCGTTCCCTTCACGAACGAACCGCGGATCCTCGCGGACATTCACCAGGACATAGACGTCGCCGGCCCGCCCGCCAAGCGCGCCCGCGTGCCCTTCGCCGGAGACGCGGATGCGCTGGCCGTTGTGGATGCCTGCCGGGATCTCGACGTCGAGCGTGCGCGACTCGAGCGTGCGACCGGCCCCCGAGCACGCCTTGCAGGGATGCTCGACGATCACGCCGCGGCCGCGGCAGCGCGGACACGGCAGCATGCGCACGAAGTCGCCGAAGACGCTGCGCGAAACCTGCTGCAGCCGTCCTGCCCCGTCGCACTGGCTGCACGTCGTCGGAGTCGTGCCCGGCTCGACGCCGTCGCCCTTGCAGACCGCGCACGGCACGGCCGCCTCGTAGGGAACGCCGACCTTGACGCCGTGGGCCGCGTCGACCAGCTCGATCTCGACCTCGGCCGCCAGGTCGCCGCCGCGCTGCGCCGCCGCGCCGCGACCGCCGCCGAGGACATCGTCGCCGAAGAACGCGGCGAACAGGTCTCCCAGGCCGCCCCCGAAATCGGCGTGCGTGGGTCTGAACCCGCCGGAGCGCAGGCCGCTGTGCCCGAAGCGGTCGTAGAGGCTGCGGGTCTCGTCGTTCGAGAGCACCTCGTAGGCCTCGGTCACCTCGCGGAAGCGCACGTCGGCCTCCGGATCGTCGGAGACGTCCGGGTGCAGCTGCCGCGCGAGGCGCCGAAACGCCTTCTTGATGGTGGTCTCGTCGGCGTCCCGTGGCACGCCGAGCAGCTCGTAGTAGTCGCGATCGGCGGTCGCCATCAGTCCTCGGTGTAGATCTCTTCGACGAAACGCGACAGTTCGTACGCCGCGGAACGCACGGCGCGGAGCGCCTTGTCGTAGTCCATCCGCAGCGGCCCGAGGATGCTGACCGAGCCGAGCGTCTGGTGTGCGAGACCGTAGGTCGAGCCGACGAGCGCGAGGTCGCGCAGGCCTCCCTGCTCGAGCTCGTCGCCGACGCGGGCGAACGACCGACGCGGGTCAAGCCGCTGCGCGAGCATGTCGAGCAGCGCCGCTCGCTTCTCGAGCGCCTCCATCAGGCTCCGGTAAGCACCGATCTCCTCGACGCGCATCTCTTCGAGCAGGCCCGCAGCCCCGCCCACGTACAGTCGGCGGTCCTCTTCCGGAGGATGCTCGAAGGCGTCCCTGATCGCGAGTAGGAACGACTGCTCCCGGTGCGAGAGCGCCGCGTCGGCAAACACGCGGCGGATCGTCCGCGACCCGATCTTGGCACCCATCAGCTGCTCGTTGAGATAGTCCCCGGCCCACGTGACGAGCCCCAGGTCGACCGGCTCCGGAAACGCGTAGCGCAGTTTCGTGACGCTGCCCGTCGAGGTGATGACGACGACCATCACGACGTTCGCCTGCAACAGGAGCACCTCGACGTGCCGCACCGTCGCCGACTCGAACGGCGGTGCCGAGACGAGCGCGAGCAGGCGCGTGACCTGCGACAGCACCTCGGTCGTCGCCTGCAGCGCCTCCTCGACTTCTGCCCGGGCAGCAGGCAGCCCGAGGCCGATCGCGTCGGGGCGCGCTTCGGGGCGCATCAGGAGCTCGTCGACGTACAGGCGGTAGCCGGCCTCGGTCGGCACGCGGCCGGCCGACGTGTGCGGATGCATCATCAGCCCGCGCCGCTCGAGCTCGGCGAGATCGTTCCGCACGGTCGACGACGAGACCGCGAGCGAGCCTCGCTCGACGAGCGTTTTCGACCCGACCGGCTGCCCCGTCGAGACGTACTCCTCGACGACGCGGCGCAGAAGATCCTGCTGCCGCTGACTGAGCGGAAAGTCCATCACCCTGCCAATGGTAGAGCGGGCACTACGCGAGCAGCCGCGCGGTGACCCCACCGCCGAGGAAACGGCCGCGCCGGGTGAGCGCAAGCGTCCCCTCGCCGCGGACGACCAGCCCGTGCTCCTCGAGCCGTTCCAGCTCGGCCGCATCAATGAGCTGCCCATCGCTGATCTGTCCCGCGTCCCCGAGCGTGAGCGGCTCGTCGAGACGGAGTCCGAGCATCACCCGCTCCGTCCGCCGGACGGCCGCGGGAAGCTCCTCGACCTCGCGGGGCGGCGCTTCCCCGCGGGCGAGGGCAGCCACGTACCGCGGCAGCGATGGGGCGTTCCGCCAGCGTCGGCTCTCGATTGTGCTGACCGCGCCGATCCCGATGCCGAGGTAGTCGTGACCCAGCCAGTAGGCGAGGTTGTGCCTCGCCCGCAGGTCGCGTCCGCCCGCCCTGCCGGGCTCGAGGCAGAAGTTCGCCGTCTCGTACCAGCGGTAGCCGGCGCCCGTCAGGGCGTCGACGACCCGTTCGACGTATCCCTCCATCGCCTCCGCCTGCCGCTCCAACTCCACGCCGTGGTCGTGGGTGAAGCGGGTGCCCGGCTTCGCCTCGAGCTCGTACGCGGAGATGTGTTCCGGCGCGAGCGCGAGGGCATCGTGGAGATCGGCTTCGAGGTCGGAGGGCTTCTGGCCCGGGATGCCGTAGATGAGGTCGAGCGAGATGTTGTCAATTCCGGCATCACGAAGAGCGTAGACCGCGCGCCGGACGTCGTCCGGTTGGGCAACACGATCGAGAACCGCGAGCAACTCGGCCCGGAACGACTGAGCTCCGATCGAGACCCGCGTGACCCCGCTGCGAGCGAGCAGGGAAGCCAGGTCCGGTGTGACGGTCTCGGGGTTGGCCTCGACGGTCAGCTCGTCAGCGGCCGGCAGTCCGGCGAGCAGGCGCTCGAGCACGCCACCGTCGGCGAACGTCGGCGTGCCGCCGCCGAGATAGACCGTCTCGAGCCTCGGCGCGAGTTCCGCGCGTTCGTAGTCGAGCTCGCGCAGCAGTGCCGACGCGTAGCCGTCGTGCTCGTCTGCCCGGCCCACGACCGTGACGAAATCGCAGTAGCCGCACCGCGACGAGCAGAACGGCAGGTGGACGTAGAGGTGGGCGGCGCCGGTCAAATGCTTGCGACCCTCGAGCGCGCCGACGCCGTGACGCCGGCTACTTCCGCCCGGTCTCGTTGAGGTTGAGGACGGCGAGGAACGCCTCCTGCGGCACCTCGACCCCGCCGACCTGCTTCATGCGCTTCTTCCCGGCCTTCTGCTTCTCGAGCAGCTTCCGCTTGCGGCTGATGTCGCCGCCGTAGCACTTCGCGAGCACGTCCTTGCGCCGGGCCTTCACCGTCTCGCGGGCAATGACGCGCGAGCCGATCGCGGCCTGGATCGCCACGTCGAACATCTGGCGCGGGATCTCCTGGCGCAGCTTCTCGACGAGCGCCTTGCCGCGGTCGTAGGCGAAGTCGCGGTGCAGGATCAGGGACAAGGCGTCGACCGGCTCGCCGCCGACGAGGATGTCGACGCGCGCGAGGTTGCCGGGACGGAACCCCGCGAGGTCGTAGTCGAGGCTCGCGTAGCCGCGCGTGCGCGACTTCAGCTGGTCGTAGTAGTCGAGGACGATCTCGCCGAGCGGAAGCTCGTAGATCAGGTGCACGCGGTCCTCGGCGAGATACTCGAGATGGTCGAACTTGCCGCGGCGGTCGTTGTTCAGCTCCATGACCGTGCCCACGAATTCCTTGGGGACGATGATCGATGCCTTGATGTACGGCTCTTCCACCTCCTCGAACGAGTCGGGGAGATCGGCCGGTGTGTGCACCTCGATCCACTCGTCGTCGTTGAGCGCACGCACGCGGTAGGCGACGTTCGGCGCGGTGGCGAGCAGGTCGAGGTCGAACTCGCGCTCGAGCCGCTCGCGGACGATCTCCATGTGGAGCAAGCCCAGGAAGCCGCAGCGGAAGCCGAAGCCGAGCGCATGCGAGGTCTCGGGCTCGTAGAAGAGTGCCGCATCGTTCAGCTTCAGCTTCTCGAGGGCGTCGCGAAGCTCGGGGTAGGCGTCGGAATCGGTCGGGAAGAGGCCGGCGAAGACCATCGGCTTGACCTCCTTGTAGCCCGGAACCGGCGTGGCGGCACCGTTCGCGACCGTGGTCAAGGTGTCGCCGACGCGAAGCTCCGAGACGTCCTTCAGGCCGGTAATCACGTAGCCGACCTCCCCGGCGGCGAGCGTCTTGACCGGGCGCATCGTGGGCGACATGAAGCCGATCTCCTGCGCCTCGAACCGCGTGCCGAGCGCCATCGCCGTGAGCTGTTCGCGTGGATGGAATGCGCCGTCGACCATCCGCACGAACGCGACGACGCCGCGGTACTGGTCATACGACGAATCGAAGATGAGGGCACGCGCGGGCGCGTTCAGATCGCCGGCCGGCGCCGGGATCCGCTCGACGACCGCATCGAGGACGGCCTCCACGTTGATCCCGGTCTTGGCCGAGATGCGAAGCACGTGGGCCGGGTCGTCTCCGATCAGGTCGGCCACCTGCTTCGCGACCCCGTCGGGGTCGGCCTGCGGCAGATCGATCTTGTTGACGACCGGCACGATCTCGAGGTTGTTCTCGATCGCGAGGTAGGCGTTCGCGAGCGTCTGGGCCTCGAGACCCTGCGCGGCGTCGACGACGAGCAGCGCGCCCTCGCACGCCTGCAACGACCGCGACACCTCGTAGGTGAAGTCGACGTGTCCCGGCGTGTCGATCAGGTTGAGCTGGTGGCCCTTCCATTCGACCCGCACGGCCTGGGCCTTGATCGTGATCCCGCGCTCACGCTCCAGGTCCATCGAGTCGAGCACCTGAGCACGCATCTCGCGCTTCGAAACCGAGTGCGTGAGCTCGAGAATGCGGTCGGCGAGCGTCGACTTGCCGTGGTCGATGTGCGCGATGATCGAGAAGTTGCGGATGTGCTGCTGGTCCATGGGGGCTGACCGGCGATGGTAGCCGTAGAGCCGATTTTCCTGGTACTGGGCTTTTCTGCGGATTCGCCAGAGCCACGCTGATGGAATAGGCGTGCTTCCGCGTCGACGCGAGGAGGTCTCGCCACGTTCTCGCGCGCCGACGTCCGCGACCGTACGGCCAGCGAGCCGGCGGCATACCGAGGTAGCCCCGGCACCGCCGGCTGGAACGAGCGCTGACCTAGGCCACGTCGGCACCTAGGCGGTCGTCGTTCTCGAGAATGAGCGCGGCGGTCACCAGGAGCAGCGCAAGCGTGATCCCGCTCAGGGCGGCGGTCCTAAAGTGGATAGGGCGAACGCTGACAGGTCGCCCACGAACCATGTGCTGGAGAGCACGACCGCCGCCGCGACGATCCCCGCACCCAGCCGAAACCCGGAGGATCCACCGAGTTGTTGGACAAGATCGCAGCGAAAATCACGAGCCCGAGTACGAGCGTTGTTCCGAACAGACCGGGCAACTTGCTCGATTGCACATTGAGGGAGCTCGTGGGTGAGCGTGGTGCGCTCGCATCCTGTGTGCCCCTCATTCACCGTATCCAAGCCCCGGTGGCGGTCGGATCGAGGGCCGAATGTCCAGCAACGGTTCGGTGGACCTGGCGGAGACGCGCATTGCAGCACTACGTCGTCCTCGTGAGGGCTCGGTGAGTCGGAGAGCCGATGTTCCTGGTTTCCGGGCCTAGCCCTTCGGCTAGTAGCCGCACCGGAGCGGCCGATCACTCTTTGTCGAGTGGGACAGACCATGCGTCGGGGCATGACCGCTGCTCCGCTCCTGCTCGTGGTGGCCGCGGTCGCAGGTGCCGGCTTCATCGTGCTCCTGCCGGTCCAGGGTCTTGTCGACGGCGCCATGCACCTCGAAGGGGCGGTCACACTTCGCCAGTCGCTGGCTGGATTGCATCCTCCCGCAGCCGCGTACCTGACCTGGTTCCCGGTCCCGGTTCCGAACCTGCTTCCAGAACTCTCGCTTGCGCTGCTGACGTCGTTTCTCAGTGCCTATTCGGCGGAGAAAGTGCTCCTCGTCGGCTACGTGATCTCGTTCCCGCTCGCGTTTCTCTATGCGCTGCGCGGTGTGAGGCGCGGGGCCGACTGGCTCGCGCTGTTCGCCATTGCGTACACGTTCAGCCTGCCGGTGAACTACGGCTTCTACAACTTCATCTACTCGATCGTGCTGTTCCTCGTGTTGGCGGGGTACTCACTTCGATTGGGCGAGCGAGCATCACCCGGGCGCTGGGGTGTCCTGGGGGCTCTGCTAGTGGCGACCTACCTCACCCACGCAGTCGGCTTCCTCGAGGCGGTTCTGTTCATCGGCGTGATCCTGGTCTGGCCGCGCCTGGCCTCGTCCGTACGCACCCGAGTCAACGTGATTCTGCTCGCGACGCCCGTTGTGCTGCTGGTGCTCGCGTCGATTGCAGGGCTCGCAGGGGTCGTGCCGATGGGCAAAGTGGAGACGAGATGGTCGTGGTTCGCCGGCACGATCGCCCTGACGCACGGTCTGGTCACGTTTTCGAGGCTCGAGATCATCGTGGGAGTGCTCCTGGCACTGACCCTGATCGTCCCGCTCGCTGCTTCGCTGCGGCGGCAGGGACGGGTGAGGTTGGATCGGCCGAGAGACGCGCTTCTCGTTGTCACCCTCCTCAATGTGCTCGGTGTGATCCTTGCGCCGACGCGCCTCCCCATCGGTGGAAGCGTGATCGGCGAACGATTCGCGCTCTTCGCTGCTCTCAGCTTCGTGCTGTGGGTGGCGTCATACGAGCTCTCGGCGATCGCCCTGCGCCGTGCGGGCGTGGTGTTCGTCGTCGCGGGCGTCGCACTCACCCTCATCCGAATTCCGGCGTACAACGAAATACGGAACGCGAGCGCAGACTTCGCCACCGCCGGCCGGTGCATTGCCAGGAACTCGACGCTGCTCCAGGCTGACCTTCATCTACCGAACCAGGATCACCCTGCGTGGAGGGTTCAGCCGCTGGCTGACGAGGCAGGCCGCGTTGCTGCGGCCACGCATGGAATCGACCTCGGAAACGACGAATGGTCGGTGCCGTACTACCTGCTCCGCTTCAAGGGCGACCGAGATCCGTATCAGTGGATCCCGAACCCGCCCGGCGCGATCGAGCAGATCCCGCCCGACTTCAACCTTTTGCGCTACGAGCGGAGAACGGGCGGGCAGGTCGACTACGTGCTCGTCACCGGGCGCTCGCGTGCGCCCGCCAAGATCCTCGCTTCCCCGCAGTGGCGGAGCCTGCACGGTCAGCTCATGAGGATGTACCGCAAGGTCTACACATCGCCGGCCGGCTGGGTCGAGGTCTGGGAGAGGCGGGAGCCTGCCCTCGACCGAGCGGGAGAAAAGACGCGAGCCGCCGCCGACTGCGACGTGGGGTCCTCGCCGCAGGCAACAAGCTGATCGGCCGGCCTACGCTGGCCTTCGGCGACTCTCATCAGGCCTGACCCAGGCGGCTCCGCAGCGACAGCAGCGCCCGCAGCTCGCGCACCCCCAGCACCCTGCACGCCCCGAAATACGCGAGCGCCGACGCGAGGAGGGCGAGGCCGAGCGATACCACCTGGCCGGGGAACGACCGGCCCACCAGCGAGTCGAGGGGTCGCCAGACGGCGTATGAGACACCGGCGACGACCGCGCTCGCGACCACGATCTTGGCCACGCTCGCCGAGATCGCACGGCCGTCCAGACGCCCGATGCGGTGCCGCAGGAGGTAGAGCAGAGCTGCGGTTCCGGCGACGTTCACGACCGCCGTCGAGAGCGGCAGTCCCCAAACGCCGAGGTGGTAGAAGGCAAGGTCGAGTAGCGCGTTCAGGAACAGGTTGGCGAGCGCGACGACCGTGGGGAGCCAGTTCGACTGGAGGCTGAAGAACGCCCGGTTCAGCAGCAGCATCGTCCCGTTGAACACCAGCCCGGCGCTGAACGCGGCGAGCGCGCTTGCGACGACCGGTGTCTGGCCCGGGTGGAAGTGGCCGCGCTGGAAGAGGATGCGGACGATGGGCTGAGCCAGCGTGGCGCTGACGACCGCAGCCGGCGCCAGCAGGAAGACGATCTGCCGCAGGCCGCTCGAAACCTGTGCTCTGAAGCCGGCGGCATCACCGCGGGAGGCGAGGCGCGAGAGCGTCGGGAACAACACCGTCGCAACGGCGACCGAGAACATGCCCTGCGGAAGCATGTAGACCAGGAACGCCTTCTGGATGGCGTTGGGCGCGAGATTGCCGTTGATCAGGCGCGAGGCGAAGAAGGTGTCGATCACCGCGTTGACGTTGATCAGGCCGAGGCCGAGCGTGACCGGAACCATCATCTTGAAAACCCGCCAGACCGCCGGGTCGTGCCAGTCGATCAGCACACGCAGCCGGTTGTCGCCGCGGTCGAGGCTGCGCAGCCATGGCATCGGCAGAAACACCTGGATGAACGTGGCCGCGAGGATGGACGCCGCGTAGACGTAGAGCTTCGAGTCGCCGGAGTGCGCGTGCGGCACGCCGATCGCGAGCCCCGCGATGATCGCGAGGTTCCAGAACACCGGCGACAGCGCCGGCACCGTGAAATGGTCGTAGCTGTTCAGAATCCCGACGACGATGCCGGAGACGCCGAGCAGCGTGACGATCGGGAACAGCACCTCGGACAGCCCGACGGCGAGCGAGCGGTCATTGCCCGGGTTGCCGAAGATCCCGACGACCCATGGTGCGACCAGGATGAAGAGCGCGGTCAGGGCGGTGAGCCCCAGCAGCATCAGCCAGAAGAGGCTCGAGGCGACCCGCCAGGCGCGGCGGCGCTCTCCCCGCTCCAGCAGATCGCTGAAGACGGGCACGAACGCCGACGACAGCGCTGCGTCGGCCACCAAAGCGCGCACGAGGTTCGGGATCTGGAACGCCACCGTGAACGCGTTGATCCGGCCCGAGACGCCGAAGTAGTACGACGCGACCATCTCCCGCACGAGTCCGAGCACGCGCGAGAGCGCAGTCGCGAGGCCGAAGATCGCGCTCGAGACCGCAAGGCGCCGAGCGGGCGCGGCGACTGGAGGGCCGGTCGCACGTTCCCCGGCCATGCGCGCACCGGCGTTCTCGACGGTTGCCGCCTCGGCGGACTCCTCGTCGTCGGACTCCCAGATCGGCAGTCCTTTCGCTCGACGGCGTTCGTTCCGCTGCCGCCGGCGCAGGGCGCGCTCGAGCGCTCGCTGGTCGTCGTCCACGACCGATGAGCATACGGCCGGTGCCTGCTACCGAAGGTGTCGCGGCCCGGGCGCGTTCAAGAACACCGACCGGCAGCCGGTCGGCAACTCCCGCGGCAGCGGGATCACTCGTCCTACGCGGCTTTTACCGGCTCGAAGCGAGCGCCGAAGACCCGAGGGACCAATTCCAGCCCATCGAGGGAAACGACCGAGGCGAGCGCGTCGGCCACGTCAACAGCGTCTTCATGCTCGATGCAGTGGAGCCCGAGCGTCTTCGTCTCGCAGCCTTCAGTCGAACAGATCCGAAGCATCCCCATACCGAGGGAGTTCCCTGCTCGCCAGTCTTTAAACACGTAAAACGAGGCGGCCCGTAGGCCTGACCGCCTCCGCCCGCGGCCTACGCAGACGGCTCCCCGGAGCTTCGGCAAGGGGAGCAGTACAGAGGTAGCAAACGGAATCGGGGTGACGCGGGGCCGGTTCGGGACGACCTCTTGTTTTGAAGAGACGGCGGCTGGGGATCCCTCAGCTGCGGACGCGCTCCCGGAGTCTTTGTGTGCCGAACTTCGGGGGCGCGCCGCAATTGCAATCGCGGGTCAGTGTGAGTGCGCGCGCCGAGCCGACGCATGCGCCGGCCTCAGCGAAGCAACCAGCCCGTCAGCGAGCGGGGTGCCCAACTCCCGATGCAGCCGTTTCGTCGCACCGGTTCGCTTGCCGAGCAGCAGCTCGACCGCGTCGAGATCTCGCGCCAGACGCTCGTACCCGTGCTGTCTGACCTTCGTGTCCACCATCGTCGACCAACTCCTTCCACACAGACTGCGTTGGCGACTGGAATTGCCTCTCCTGCGATAAACAAACGGTCCCGAAGCCGGAATCACTCGTTCGAGGGGCCGAAACCACTCGATCGAGGGACGGCCGAGGGCATGGGCCGCCCGCCGTCTCGGAGGAGCGACGCGGGCGACCTTCTACAAAGCAGCTTCTCCCCCTGGGGAAGCGAGCGAGCCCGGGTACAGCGTTTCACTGCACCGACCCGCATCTGCACTTTTGCCCGTTCGAACGAAGTTCAAACATCCGCCCGGTCACGGCTTCTATCGCAGCACGAACAGGAGCACCGCCGCAGCAACGGCGATCAGCGCGACGTACGCGATGGCCCTTGCGACATCACGGCGGTCGCGTTTCGCGACACACGAGACGCAGAGGTTGACCCGCTGGTGACGCGCGGAGATGCGACGGCCGCTCACGCGGCGCCTGGTGACCTCGTATCGCTGCACGTCCTCAGCCGAAATCTGACGACCGCAGTCGAAGCACTCGTACCAGCGCACGATCGGAGTCTGGGTCGCCTGCGTGCGGCGGACTACTGGACGAACGGCTAACGGCTGGGCGCCTCCGCGCAGGTTTCGGAGCCAGGCGGCTAGTTGATCCCGTGGCCGTACAAAAGGCCGACGATCAACGCGAGAACGACGAGCGCCGGCCCCAGGCAGAGAGCCCACACGAACGGTGCGAAGAGTGTCCACCCGACGAGGGCGCCCTTCGAGCTGTGACCCAATCGTGCTGCGACAGCTGTGCAGAGCGCGGTCGCCGCCGGGCCGATCTCGATCCACCGGTTCGAGAATGCCCAGTCACCCGACGAGTCGGTCCAGACCAGCGCCGCGAACGCGAACAGCACCGCGAACGAGAGCATCCAGCCGCCTGTAGGCACCCGGCTCAACTGCTTGCGCATCGCCGTCATTGTGCAGTCTGGGGCAAAACCGGCGAGCGCCCCAGCGCGCACGGGAGTAGCGTTCCGGAATCGTGGCACGACGGCTTCTGCGGCGAGTTCGGGGGCTGCCTCGGCATGTGCGTGTCCTCTGGCTCATGGCGGGCCTGTTCGCCGCCGAACTCGTCTTCCGGGCCGCGTCCGCCCTCGGCTGAGCCGCACAAAAGGCCGAAGCGACCTTCACACGCGCGCGTCCAATCAGTAGCCTGACGACTCTGCGGGCCGGACTCCCCTTGCCGGGAACCCCCTGATGACCGGTGACCGACCGGCCCGCAGGATTTCTTCCGGGTTGACCTGCGCGGAAATCTGGGGATAGTGAGAGGTGCGGGTCGGCGCGGAGCCTGGTTCCGAGCCCTTGGCCCGCGACATCCGATCCGCTCCCCCAGCCGGGTCTCTGCAGAACAACTCGAGTGGCCGGTGTGGGCTATCTTGGCCCCATGGCGGATGAACCCGGAACCGGGAAGTTCCTCGGGGTGCCTTACGACTGGCGCCGGCCGACGCTGGCCCGCACGAAGCAGCGCATGTGGAACCCCGACGAACCGAAACTCCTCACCCCGAAGGTGTTCGGCTGGGGCTGGGATCTGAACCTCGCGCGACTGCTCGGACGCAAACCAAAGCCGTAGCCCGCTCTGGTACCTTTCCGGGCGCCCGTGGGTTGGGCTCTTTCGCATGCCGAACATCAAGCAACAGAAGAAGCGCGTCCGCACTGCCACCGAGCAGCGCCTCGCCAACCTGCGCTACAGCTCGACGGTCAAAACCCTCTCGAAGCGCCTCGCGGCTGCTGCCGAAGAGGGCGACGCGGCTGCGATCGCGGCCGAGCACAAGAACCTCGAGCAGTGGATCGACCGCGCCGTCGCACACGGCGCGCTGCATCGCAACGCCGCCGCACGCAAGAAGTCGCAGGCTGCGCGCCTCGCGGCACGCGTCACCGCCTAGAGCTCATTTCCACTCTCAGCCGTTACGGCTGAGGCGGTCAGCGCTGCTGCGTGATCTCGATCAAGGCCCGCTCGAGCTCGAGCTCGCCCCCGAGCCGCGAACCGCCCTTCAGCGCATGGTCGAGCTCGGCGAGCCGCACGGTTGCGTCGCGCAGCTCACGCTCGCTGTAGTTCCGGGCCTGCGCATAGAGCTTCTGGACGTAGTACGGGTGCAGCTTCAGGCGCGCGGCGGCGTCCTTGGAGGCGACGCCCTCCGAATCGAGCGCCCGGCACGTGCGGATGCGCGCGACGTGGCTGGTGAGCGTGGCGGCGAGGCGGGGAATCGTCCGTGAGTGCGGGTCGCCGGTGCGCTCGAGCAGGTGCTCGGAGGCGCGCAGCACACCTGCGACATCGCGGTCGCCCCAGGCATCGGTGAGCGCAAAGCCCGGCGACTGCGCCCTGGGCGCGACAAGTTCTTCGACCTCGGCCGCACCGATCCGGTCGCCCGCAGCCCAGGTTGCGAGCTTGTCGACCTCGGTCGCGAGCTCGTAGAGGTCGTCTCCGACCAGCTCGATCAGCAGTCGGCACGCCTCGGCGTCGCTCGCGCTGCCGCGTAGCTTGAACTGCTCGCCGACCCAGCCCGCGAGCCCGCGGTTCGGCACGTCGAAGAGCAACAGCTCACCTTTGGCGGCCACCGTTTTTGCGATCGGCGCGTCCTTCTTCAGCTCGCCGGCGACGAGGGCGAGCGTCGTGCCGGGCAGCGGGGCGGCGAGGTATTCGCCCACCGCCTTCGCGTCGGGCGCCTTCCAGACCTCCACCCCGGACACGAGCACAAGCCGGCTCCCCGAGCCGAAGAGGCCGAGAGCGTTGCAGGCGGCGACGGCGTCGTCACCCGAGGTCTCGGCGGCATCCAGAAGCTCAACCGCGTCAGCTTCGAAGCGTGCGCGGAGCCGGCCCACCGCGCGGTCGACCTTCGGGCGATCGGTTCCCGCGATCAGATATGCCGGCTTCAGCTCGTCCGCCATCGCTGCCAAGCATAGGCGGCGCCGATGAAGACGCCCGCCACCACGCCGATCGCGACTCGCCCGCTCACCTGGGCGAAGGGAACCGCTCCGATCGCGCGGGCGCACCACGCGACGTACGCCGCAAGCCACCCGTCCAGCCATGCGAGCCCGTAAGCGAGCGCGGGCGAGACGGGATGCACGGCCGCGGTGACGAGCGCGAGCCCGAGGAGCGGGCCAACGGCCGGTTCGACCAGAGCGTTCGCGACGACGCCGAGCACCGGAACCCGGCCGAACTGGATGAGCAGGATCGGTGCCGTCAGGAACGAGCACGCCAGCGAGATCGCGACCGCAGTTCCCAGTTTCGGGTGTACCGGATATCCCTCGAGCACGCGCGCGAGCGGCTTCGCGAAGACAAAGATCGCGACGACGGCGGCGAACGACAGCTGGAAGCCTGCGTCGAACAGCAGGTAGGGGTTCCAGCCGAGCAGGACGACGGCAGCCAGTGCCAGCACGTGCCACTGGTCCCGCTCCCGTGCCACCAGCCATGCGATCGACACCGCGCAGCCCGACACGGCCGCTCGGATCACCGACGGCTGAGGCCCGACCGCCAACACATACGCCCCGATTGCGGAGAGGGCGCCGAGATGCCCAAGCCCTCGCGGCAAACCGACCAGCCACGCCAGCCCAAGCACGCCCGCTGCCAGCAGAACGACGTTCTGACCCGAGACCGCCAGCAGGTGGTACAGCCCCGATCGACGGAAGCTCGCTTGCAGGCCCGGTGAGAGTGCGGCGTCGTCGCCCAGGACGACCCCGGCAATCACGGCGCGGCGCTGCCCCGTCAGACCGGGCGCGGCGTCGCGGCGCAGCCAGCCCCGCAGCCGGTCGGCGATGCCGCCGAGCCCACCGCGGTGACCGACGATCCGCCAGTCGTCGACCTTCAGGACGACGTGCACTCCCTGCCGGCGGAGCCAGCGCCGTTCGTCGAAGCCGTGTGACGGCCGGCGCGGCAGGTGCACGACGACGAGGGCGTCGACGAGGGCGCCTTGAGGCGGCGCACGGCCGAGCGGCAACTCGAGCTGTACGCGCTCGCCGACAGGCCGTCCCTCGAAACGGTGGATGCGAGCGGGAAGGCGCAGCTCGAACGCACCGGTGCGCGCCTCGCCGGTGATCTCGAGCAGCGCGCGACCGCCACGGTCGACGTCGGCCAGCATGGGACTCCGGTCGAGCGCGTCGAGCCTGACCGTCCCCCACGTCCACCCGAGGAGACAGGCGCCGGCCGCGGCGACCATGATCGCGCGGGGAAGCGGCAGCGAGACAGCCACGATCGCGACGGCACCAACCGCCAAGACGACGTCGAGCAGCCGCTGCATGCGCAAGCCGTTCGCGGCCGCGAGCCCGACTGCTGCCGCCAGGACGAGGATCTGGCCGGGTGGCAGACGACTCATGGAACCGCCAGGCCCTTGAGGCTCGCGATGCGCGCGGGGCCGATGCCCGGGATGGCGTCGAGGCCGTCGAGCGACGTGAAGGGTCCGTGCTGTTCGCGGTACGTGACGATCTTCTGGGCGGTGACGGGGCCGACTCCGGGCAGGCCGTCGAGCTCCTCGGTGCCCGCCGAGTTGAGATGGACCGGCGCCGAGGGTGAGGCGCCGCCCGCCGCGACAGCGCCCGCACCCCCTCCGTGCGCCGAGACGAGCACCTGCTCACCGTCCGCGAGCGGGGCCGCCAGATTGATCAGCGTCGGATCGGCGTGCCGTGCCAGGCCGCCGGCGCGGGCGACCGCATCGGCGACGCGCGCTCCCTGGGGAAGCCGGTAGAGCCCCGGTCTCCGTACCGCGCCTGCGACGTCGACGACGAGCAGCCGGGCGCTCGCGGACGAACCTGACAGGGCCCGGGCCGCGTCGACACCCGACTCGGCCGAGGGCGCGGGCACGATCGGCGCGACCTTGACCGCCGTTGCGTCGGCGCCGCCGTGGGACTGGTGCCGCAAGGCGACGACCAGCACCACGAGGAGCAGCAGGGCGCCTGCGAGGGCGCGCCGGTGCCTGATCGAGAGCGGAAACGTGGGCACTTCGCCACGTTGCCGGGAAATCTGTGACGCGTGTGAAACGCGTTTGTGACGTTAGGGAGAAATCAGACGACGAAGTTGACGAGCTTGTCCGGGACGACGAACACCCGGGGCTCGACACCGTCCAGGTGCGTCCGCACCCGTTCGGACGACTTCGCGTGCGCGATCAGCTCGTCGTCGGAGAGGCCGGCTGGCACCTCGACGCGGTCTCGCACCTTGCCGTTCACCTGCACGACGAGCTGGATCGTGTCGCGCTTCAGCAGGGACTCGTCGAAGGACGGCCACGCCTCCAGCCACAGCCGCTCGCGCCCGAGGCGCGACCACAGCTCCTCGGCGACGTGGGGCGCATACGGCTGAATCAGGGTCACGATCGTCTCGGCCGCGAGGCGAGCGGCCGGGTCGCCCGGGGCCTTGGAGAGCTCGTTGACGAGCTCCATCACGGCGGCGATGGGCGTGTTGAAGACGAACCGGCGACCGATGTCGTCGGTGACGCGGGCGATCGTCTCGTGCGCCTTGCGTGCCAGAGGCGTCACCTCCCCGTCCCAGGCGGGGCTGTCGGCGGCGGCGAGCACCGTACGCCACACCCGGGCGACGAACCGCCGCATCCCGTCGGCTCCATCGTCGGTCCACTCCATGTCCTGGTCGGCTGGACCGAGGAAGAGGATGTAGAGGCGAACGGCGTCGGCACCGAAAGCCTCGACGAGCGCGTCCGGGCCGGTCACGTTCCCCTTGGACTTCGACATCTTGGTGCCGCCCTGCTTCACCCAGCCCTGATGGAACAGCCGCTGGAACGGCTCGTCGAACCCGACGAGGCCGAGATCGTTCAGCACCTTGATGAAGAACCGCGAGTAGAGCAGGTGACCCTTCGCGTGGTCGATCCCGCCGACGTACTGGTCGACCGGCATCCAGTAGTCGACGATGGCGCGATCGAACGGCGCCGCGTCGTTGCGGGGGTCGCAGTAGCGCAGGAAGTACCAGGAGGAGTCGACGAACGTGTCCATCGTGTCGGCCTCGCGCCGTGCAGGCCCGCCACACGTCGGGCACTCCGTCCAGAGCCACTCCAGGTTCGAAGCCAGCGGCGGCTCGCCCTTCGGACGGTAGTTCTCGACGTCGGGGAGCAGCACCGGCAGATCGGACTCGGGAACCGGCACAACGCCACATTCGCCGCAGTAGAGGATCGGGATCGGGCAGCCCCAGTAGCGCTGGCGAGAGAAGCTCCAGTCGCGCAGGCGGTAGTTGATCGACTGCCGGCCTCTCCCCTGCTCGCCGAGCCAGTCGATGATCGCGCGCTTTCCGTCCTCCCAGAGCAGCCCGTCGAACTGCGCCGACGAGATCAGCTTCCCGTCTTCACCGACGACCGGCACGATCGGCAGGTCGTAGCGCTCGGCGAACTCACGGTCGCGCTCGTCGTGGGCGGGGACGGCCATGATCGCGCCGGTGCCGTACTCCATCAGGACGTAATCGGCGACCCAGATCGGGATCTGCTTGTCGTCGACCGGGTTGGTCGCGTAACGGCCGGTGAAGACGCCGCTCTTCTCGCGTGTCTCGCGATCGGCAGTCGAGCGTGCGCCGGCGATGCGGGCGTAATGGCGAACCTCGTCGGCGTGGTCGGTCCCGTCGATGAGCAACTCGACCAGCGGGCTCTCGGGGGCGAGCGCGAAGAACGTCGCGCCGAACAGCGTGTCGGGACGGGTCGTGAAAACCGGGATGTCGAGGTCGAGCGCCTCGACGCGAAACAGCACCTCGGCGCCTTCCGAGCGGCCGATCCAGTCGCTCTGGATCTTCTTCGTGCGCTCGGGCCAATCGATCCTGGCGTGACCCTCGAGCAGCGCATCGGCGTAGGAGGTGATCTTGAAGAACCACTGCTCCATGTTGCGGGCCTCGACCTCGAATCCGCACCGCTCGCAGCGGCCGTCGATCACATGCTCGTTCGAGAGCACGGTCTGGTCGTTGGGGCACCAGTTGACGGGCGCGGCCTTCCGATATGCCAGGTCGTGCTCGAACAGCTTCAGGAAGAGCCACTGCGTCCAGCGGTAGAAGGTCGGCTCATGGGCCGAGACCTCGCGGTCCCAGTCGATCGCCCAGCCGAGGCGGCGCATCTGCCGGCCGATCGAGGCGATGTTCCGCTCGGTGATCTCGCGCGGATGACCGCCCTCCTTGATCGCCGCGTTCTCGGCCGGGAGACCGAAGGCGTCGTAGCCCATGGGGCGCAGGACGGTGAAGCCGTTCCGGCGGCGGAAGTGGGTGACGACGTCGCCGAGCGTGTAGTTCAGGACGTGGCCCATGTGCATCCCGTTCGCCGACGGGTAGGGGAGCATCTCGAGCATGTAGAACGCGCGCTCGTTGGGTGCGGCGCCGGGTGCCGGGTTCTCGACCGCGAAGGCGCGTTCGTCCGCCCACACCTGCTGCCATTTCGGCTCGATCGTGTGCGGGTCGTAGGCGCCGGGGTCGGTGGCGGTCTTGTCGGGTTCGTCCATCAGCGTTTCGGTCTCCAGAGACGAAAAAGCCTCTCGGAGGGAGAGGCCGTCGGGAAGCTGCGCGGGCGGGCCGCGTGGGCTTCCTGGTCAGGTGATAAGCAGAGCACTACTCAGCAGAGCCATGGCGTTCAGTGTAACGATGGTCTCCGCATGCAGCCAACGATTCAGACGACGTTGTCAGAGCTTCTGCCCCACTCGGCGACGGTCACGGACGGCGAATTGTCGGTCGGCGGACTGCGCGCGACGGATCTTGTCGAACGGTTCGGTACGCCGCTCGTCGTCTACGACGAAGCGACGGTGCGCGCGCAGGCGAGGGCGTACCGGACAGCCGCTCCCGACGCGTTCGTCGTCTACGGCACGAAGGCGTTCCCGTCGGTGGCGATCCTGCGCCTGCTGGCCGAGGAAGGGCTCGGCGCCGACGTGTCGACGGCGGGCGAGCTGGCCTTTGCCCTGGCGGCGGGGCTTCGCGGCGGGCAGATCGTCGTGCACGGGAACAACAAGGAGGACGCACTTCTGCGGGGAGCTGCCGAGGCAGGTGCGCTCGTCGTCCTCGACTCGGTCGAGGAGATCGCCCGGGCGCGAGCTGCCGGCGCCACGCGCTTCCTGGTGCGGCTCACGCCGGGTATCGACGCCGACACGCACGAGAAGGTCAGAACCGCCCATCACGGCTCGAAGTTCGGGTTGCCTCCGGATGACGCTGTCGAAGCGCTGCGGCTCGTGCCCGAATGCGAAGGGCTTCACGTCCACGTCGGCTCGCAGCTGACCCACTTCGGCGCCTCGCTCGAGACGGTCGACTGGTTGGGCGCGTTCGTTGCCCGCCTCCGCACCGAACTCGGCTGGGAGCCGCGCATCCTCGACCTCGGCGGCGGGCTCGGCGTGCGGCACGTCCTGGAGGAGCCCGACTTCACGATCGGCGACTTCACAGGTGGCCTGCTCGACCGGTTCGAGGCCGTCTGGAGGGAACACGACCTGACCCGGCCGGAGCTGATGCTCGAGCCTGGCCGCTCACTCGTCGCCCGGGCCGGGCTGACGCTCTACACGATCGGCGCCGTCAAGTCGGTCGGTGCTGCGACCACGTTCGTCACGATCGACGGCGGCATGTCCGACAACCCCCGCCCCGCGCTCTACGGCGCCCGGTACACCGCGATCCTGGCCAACCGGGCCGACGAGCAGGCCGACCACGCATACGCGGTCGCCGGGAAGCACTGCGAGTCGGGGGACGTGCTGATCGACCGCGTGAAGCTGCCGGCCCCGCGCCGCGGCGACATCCTCGCCGTCCCGGTCACCGGGGCCTACACGCTGTCGATGAGTTCCACGTACAACGCCGTGCCCCGTCCCGCGGCGGTGCTCGTCGCCGACGGCGAGGCCCGGCTGATCCGCCGGCGCGAGTCGATCGACGACCTCCTCGCGCTCGAAGTCTGAGTCTTTTTCCACAATTGGCACAGACACGCGCGCTTTCGTCGGGCAGAGTTTTGGGCGGGGGCGGGTTGGTCCCCCTTGGTGGGGTGGGGCGCGGACCGTGCCGGCCCGGAACCTGAGTCAAGCCCTCAGCGGCATGTAACCGCGTGGAGAAAGGCGGGCGAGCACCCCGCCCCACCCTCCTCTCAGCCGAGAACGGCGTGACCGGTTTCGGGATCGAAGAAATGCAACCGCCGCGTGTCGACGATCAGGCGGAGAGACTCTCCTTCTCGCGCAGTGGTCTGCGGATCGACGCGAGCGACGAAGAGTGACCCCGCCGCACGGGAGATCGGGTTGACCGCGCCTCCATCGCCGCCGGAAGCCTCCGGCGCGACCGAGAAGTGCAGGAGCACCTCCGATCCGAGCGCCTCCCGCAGGCGGCAGACAACGGCAAGCGACCGCCCGGGCGGCACTTCTGTGGCGAACGCCGCGTCCTCGAGGTGTTCGGGGCGAATGCCGAGGATCACGTCCTTGCCCTCGTAGGCGAGGAGCGCGGGACGCTCCGCGATCACGGCGTCGTCCAGTTGGAGGCTGTGCTCGCCGAAGCTGACGACCAATGACTCGCCGGCGCGCGCGAGCCTGCCGGTCACCATGTTCATGGCCGGCGAGCCGATGAACCCGGCGACGAACTGGTTGGCGGGACGTTGATAGACACGGTCGGGAGTGTCGACCTGCTGCAGGGTGCCGTCGCGCATCACGGCGATCCGGTCGCCCATCGTCATGGCTTCGGTCTGGTCGTGCGTGACGTAGATCGTGGTGACGCCAAGCGTTCGCTGAAGCGTCTGGATCTCCGCCCGCATCTGCACCCGCAGCTTTGCGTCGAGGTTCGAGAGCGGCTCGTCCATCAGGTAGGCGCGTGGCTCGCGGACGATGGCCCGTCCCATCGCGACGCGCTGGCGCTGCCCACCCGAGAGCGCGCCCGGCTTCCGCTCGAGATAGTCCTCCAGGCCGAGCGTGGCCGCGGCTGCACGGACTCTCCGCGCGACGTCGGCCTTGCTCAGCTTGCGCAGCTTGAGCCCGAATCCGAGATTCTGCGCGACGGTCATGTGCGGGTACAGCGCGTAGTTCTGGAAGACCATCGCGATATCGCGATCCTTCGGTGAGACGTCGTTGACCACCCGATCGCCGATCAAGATCGTTCCTGCGCTGATCTCCTCGAGGCCCGCGACCATACGCAGCGCGGTCGTCTTGCCGCAGCCGGACGGGCCGACGAAGACCATGAACTCGCCCTCGTCGATCAGCAGGTCGAGCGAATCGACGGCGCAGGTTCCATCGGGGTAGATCTTCGAGACGTCCTGAAACTCGATTGCAGCCAAGCTGCTCCTTTCGTATGGGCGGTACGCGCTCACCGCCGGCAGCGCGTCGCTCAGCCCTTGATCGCCCCACCCAGTCCCGGGCCGCGCAGGAACGAGCGCTGGAAGATGAGGAACCCGACGATCGGCACCAACGAAGCGATGAACAGCGCGGCCAGGAAGACGCCGAGCTCGGTCTGCGACTGGATCGTCGGCAGCCGCACCGAGAGAGGCTGCTCGTTGGGGTTCGGTCAGGACGAGCAGCGGCCAGAGGAAGTCCTTCCACGAGGCGAGGACCGCGAAGACGGAGACGACACCGAGAATCGGACGCGACATCGGCAGCACGATCGCCGTGAACAGGCGCAGCGGTCCCGCCCCGTCGATGCGGGCCGCCTCGAAGATCTCTCGTGGGATGTTGTCGAAGAACCGCTTGACCAGCACGACGTTGAAGGCGCTCGCACCGGCCGGCAGCCAGATCGCCCAGTAGCTGTCGATGAACGAATGGTGGATCAGCGGCGGATGCACGATCTCGACATAGAGCGGCACGAGCAGGACGACGGCCGGGACGAACAGCGTCGTGAGGACGAGCCCCATCAGCAGCGCGGCCGTACTTCGGCCGCAGCACCGAGAGCGCGAAGCCCGCCGTCGTGGCGACGACGAGCTGCGAGAGCCATGAGCCGATCGCCAGCTCGACCGTGTTCCAGAAGTACCGGCCGACGTCGACCGTCGACCAGGCCTCGCGCAGGTTGCTCCACGCGGCGCCGTGCGGGAACAGCGACATCGGGTGGCTGATCGTGTCGTTGTCGGCGTGATCGCCGACTTGGCGAGCCACAGCAACGGGCCCGAGCCCGACGACGACGAGCACGATCAGAAGCAGGAGCGCCTGGGCCGCGCCGACGCCCATCTGACCGCGGGCCGGCGCCACTCGGACGTCGGAGATCGAGCGCCGTCCGGGGGCGATGTCCCGGCGCGGAGCGCCGGCGGCTACCGAAGCCGATCATCGCGCGCTCCACGAACGCGTGACCCGCAGATAGACGAGGGTGAACAGCGCGAGGAAGGCGGCGAGCATGAGGCTGAGCGCGGTCGCGCTGCCGTAGTCACCGCCGAGCGAGTTGCCGAACGCATAGTCGTAGATCAGCAGCAGAACTGTCAGCGTCGCGTTGGCGGGCCCGCCCGACGTGAATAGGTACGGCTCGAGGAACACCTGGGCGGTCCCGATGATCTGCAGGATCATCGTCAGAGCAAGCACGCCGCGGAGCTGCGGCAGTGTGATGTGCCAGACCTTCCGCCAGAGGGACGCGCCGTCGACGGACGCGGCCTCATAGAGCTCGTTGTTGACGCCCGTCAGCGCAGCGAGATAGATGATCACGGTCCCGCCGGCATTGGCCCAGGTCGATTCGAGCACCAGCGAAGGAAGCGCGGTCTGCTGCGATTGCAGCCAGGGGTACGGCCCGAGGTGGACCCAGCCGAGAACCGTGTTGAACACGCCGGTCGAGCCCACCGTCGTAGAAGGTCTTCCAGAGCAGGACCGCGACCACCGGCGGGATCACCACCGGCAGGTACGCGAGTGCGCTGTACAGGCCGCGCCGCCGGCGCACCTCGCTCATCAGCACGGCGGCGACGAGCGGCACCGGGTACCCGAAGATCAGCGCGAGGCCGCGCGAACTCGAGCGTGTTCTTCACCGCCTTCGGGAACAGCGGGTCGTGGAGCACGGTCCGGAAGTTGTCGAGGCCGACCCAGGTCGGCGCCTGCACGAGGTTCGTGTGCTGCAGCGACATGATCACCGTGCGCACGATCGGGTACCACGAGAACGCCCCGAAGATCAGCAGCATCGGCAGCAGGAAGAGCAGCGTCGTGAGACCGCCGCCTCGCACCCACGTAGCCGGTGTCCGCCGGGCCCGGAACTGCACCCGTTGAGATTCGCGTCTGCTCATGAACACGTGTGGCTGCCTGTCTCCTTACCCGCGTGACGCGATCGACCGGCCGTTTCCCGTATGCAGCGCCGAGTCTTCCGATTCCGGGCGCGCCGGCGGTCGGCTGGACACTGCGTCCCGCCGCCCGCCGAGCCCGGCTCGTCTACTTCCCTTGCGAGATCAGGGACTGGGCAGTGCTGTTCGCGCTGCTGCAGCATCTGCGTGATGTTGGCGTTCTTGTCCGTCAGGACGGCTTCGACGACCGCATCCAGCGAGTGGTAGACGCTCTGGGTCGAGGCCTCCGGCTCGGGGATGAGCTTCTGGTTGAAGATGCCGATCGTGAACGGCTTCATCTGGCTCTGCGGCACGTTGATGTACGGCTTGATCCAGGTGTTCGCGAGCGTGTACTGCGCCTTGTTGAAGATCGGCAGCGCAGGAACGCCGACCGGCTGCTTCGACGCGACGAGCGTCTTCGCGTTCCGGATCGCCTGCGTCTGACTGATCAGGGGCTGCTCGTAGAAGAAGTCGATCCACTTCACCGCCGCGGCCACCTGCGCCGCACTCACGCCCGGCCGTACCGCCGCGAGGGTGCCGCCGCCGAGCACGCCGGCGTTCGGGTTCTTGGCGAGCGGGATCGTCGTCACGCCGTAGATGCTCGGGTCGATGTTGCTGGCCGACACGAGGTTGGTGTAGACGTCGGAGCCGCTGATGTACATGCCGACGGTCCCGGCCGCGAAGGCCTGGTTGATGTCGCTCCAGCCGTAGTCGAAGTTGGAGCCCATCGAGTTGTCCGTCCAGCGCATCTTCTTGAGGATGTTGAGCGCTGTCACCGTCTGCGGGTTGTTCAGGGTTGCCACGGCCTTGGTCCCGATACCGGTCTCCATCCGCCCACCGAGTGCGTAGACGAGGGTGGTGAGGATCCAGCCCGCCGTGTTGTCGTCCTTGCCCATCTCGGCGTAGCCCGTCTTCCCGGTCTTCGACGCGATCTGGGCGGCATCGCCTTCCAGCTGGGCCCACGTGGTCGGAGGCTTGTTCGGGTCGAGCCCGGCCGCGGCGAAGAGCTTGCGGTTGTAGTGCAGGGCCTGCGCGTAGGCCGCCGTCGGCACGGCGACGATCTTGCCCGCCGAGTCCGTTCCTTCTGCGATGACGGCCGGGTTGAACTTCGAGTAGTAGGGCAGCGCCTTGACCTGGCTGGTGAGGTCCGAGAGCTGTCCGTTGTCGCCCAGCGTTCGCGCGTCCGTGAAGGGCACCGTGAACACCGTCGGCAGGGTGCCGGCGGCCAGCTTGGCGGCGAATGTGGGACCGGTCCACTGGTACGTGACCGACTTGACCTTGATCGACGGATTGGCCTTCTCGAACTCCGCGACCTGGTTGTTGAACTGTTGTGTCGCCGCCGTCGTGCTGCCCGGGATCAGCGACGCAACGCTGATCGTCACCTGCTTCGCCGAGCTATTCGCAGACGCGGCGATCGCGCCGAAACACACGGCCAGCAGGCACGCCACCGAGACGGCAGCGGTTGTGGCCAAACGGGTGGACTTCATCGTCACTCCCTTCGTACCTCTCGATTTACGATATTCCGTCGGGCGGCATCGCCGAACGGGGCTGACCCTTTACGCCTGGCGGAGCCAGACCGTGGTGTCCTGCGGAAGCGCACCTCCTTCGAGCTCATCGCTGGCGATCAGGACGCGGGCGCCGGGCGGCAGCTCGACCGGTTCCGGGCCGTAGTTGACAAGGCAGGTGAAGTCGGGGCCGCGCGTGAAGGCGAGGACGGCGTCGGCCACCGGTAGCCAGTCGAGACCGCCGTCCTCCCCCCAGGGCGCGGTGCGGCGCAACCGCAGGCCGGCCCGATAGAGCTCGAGCGTGGACGTGCTCGTCTCGGACTGGGCGGCAACCGTCAGCGGAGCCCAGTCGTCTGGCTGGTCGAGCCAGGGCCGGCTCGCTCCCTCCCCACTGAACTCGTAGGGCGGCTCGGTCCCCGCCCAGGGCATCGGGACGCGGCACCCGTCGCGACCGGGATCGAGCCCGCCGGACCGGTGCCACATCGGGTCCTGCCGGCGCTCGAACGGTATGTCCTCGACCTCGGGCAGGCCGAGCTCCTCGCCCTGGTAGATGTACATCGAGCCGGGGAGCGCCATCGCGAGCAAGGCCGCAGCACGCGCACGCCGGGTGCCGAGCTCGAAATCCGTCGGGGTGTCCGCCCGCTTCGACTCGAAGGCGAATCCCGTGTCGGCCCTGCCGTAGCGCGTGACGGGGCGCGTGACGTCGTGGTTCGAGAGCACCCAGGTGGCCGGCGCGTCGACGGGGGCGTGCGCGGCGAGCGCCGAGGTGATCGACGCGCGCATCGCAGCGGGCTCCCAGGGGCACGCCAGGAAGTCGAAGTTGAAGGCGGTGTGAAGCTCGTCGGGGCGGAGGTAGCGGGCCAGCCGGGCCGCATCCGGGAGCCAGACCTCGCCGACGAGCACGCGCGGCTCGGGGTAGCTGTCGGCGAGTGAACGCCAGCGGCGATAGATGTCATGCAGCGGATCCCTGTCCATGAAGGGATGTCCGCCGGGCGGGCTCTCGAGGGTCTCCTCGGCGAGCTCGGGATCCTTGACGAGCAGCGCCGCCGAATCGATCCGGACCCCGGCCACGCCGCGGTCGAACCAGAAGCGAAGGACGTCCTCGTGCTCGGCCCACACGTCCGGGTGCGTCCAGTTGAGGTCGGGCTGCTCGGGCGCGAACAGGTGCAGGTACCACTCGCCGGGCCGGCCCGCCTCGTCCTCGATCCGTGTCCACGCGGGCCCGCCGAAGATCGACTGCCAGCCGTTCGGCGGCAGCTCGCCGTCCGGTCCGGTGCCGGGCCGGAACCAGAACCGTGCCCGCTCGGGCGAACCGGGCGGCGAGTCCAGCGCCTCGCGGAACCACGGATGCTGGTCGGAGACGTGGTTGGGGACGATGTCGACGATGCTTCGGATCCCGAGGGCTCCGGCGGCAGCGATGAGCTGCTCTGCCTGCTCGAGGGTTCCGAACGCAGGATCGATCGCCCGGTAGTCCGACACGTCGTAGCCCGTGTCGGCCATGGGTGACGGGTACCAGGGGTTGAACCAGAGCGCATCGACCCCGAGGTCCCGCAGGTAGGGGAGCCGGCCGAGAACTCCCGCGAGATCACCGATTCCATCGCCGTTCGCGTCGGCAAAGCTCCGCACGTAGACCTGGTAGACGACGGCGTTGCGCCACCAGCGGGGATCGGCGACCGGGGAGCCGATCCCCGCTGCGGCTTCGTCCGGCTCGGGCGGATGCTCGGCCGTCGTGGGCGTTTGCTGCCGTGGCACGCGGCGGAGAATGGCACATCCGACAATTGAATGCAAGACTTGAACGAAATCTTGCATGTTTATGACTTGAAGTTGCAGGTACTCGCGCCAACCGTGATCGGTCGAGCCGCTGCGCAGAACAGAGGGAGCGCGGCTGCTAGAGCGCGGACTTGACCGGTGCGGCGGCCGTCGAGCCGCGGGCGACGATCTCGGGCTCGAAGAAGAGCTCCTCGGCCGAGATGGCAGCGCCCTCGATCTGTCCGGCCAACATGGCCACAGCCGCCCGGCCGATTGCCTCGATTGGCTGGCGTACGGTCGTCAACGGCGGATCGGTACAGCTCATGAAGGCCGAGTCGTCATAGCCAACGACGGAGACGTCGGCCGGAACGGTCAACCCCAGCCGGCGCGCGGCGCGGATCGCACCGAGTGCCAGCGGGTCGCTGGCACAGACGATTCCGGTCGCACCCTGGCGGATGAGGCGTGTAGCTGCGGCGTGCCCGCCCTCGAGGGAGAAAATCGTGCGCTCGACGAGCTCGGGCGCGGGCGCGCTGCCGGTCGCGCGCAGAGCCGCAGCCTCGAACGCCGCCAACTTGCGGCGCGACGGCACGTGGTCGGGCGGGCCGAGGATCAGGCCGATCCGTTCGTGCCCGAGCGAGGTCAGATGGCCGTGGGCCTGCTCCATCGCGACGGCGTCGTCGGTCGAAACCCGCGGAAAGTCCAGGTGCTCCGCGGCGGCGTTGACGAGAACGACCGGCAGGCGCAGCTTGAGCAGGCGCAGATAGTGGTCGTGCGGCGCATCGGCCTCGGCGTACTGGCCTCCGGCGAAGACCATGCCGGACACCTGCCGCTCGAGGAGCATCTCGACGTATTCGGCCTCCGACATGCTGCCGGTCCGCGTACAGAGAACCGCGTTGAAGCCACGCTGCGCGAGCGCGCCGCCGACGACCTCCGCGAGAGCCGGGAAGATCGGATTCTGCAGTTCCGGCACCACGAGCCCGACCATGCGCGCACGGCGGACGCGCAGGTGGGTCGGCCGTTCATAGCCGATCACGTCCAGAGCGGTGAGAACCGCCGCCCGGGTCGCATCGGAGATCCCCGGTTTCCCGTTCAGGACACGACTGACCGTCGCCTCACTGACGCCGGCCTGTTTGGCCACATCTGCAAGATTCCGCGCCATCACGCAATTATACGACGCATTCGTGCAAACCCTGCGGGGCGGCGACACGAAGGCCGCTGCCTACCGCCCCGTGGCCGCTACCGGGCGACGGGCCGCAGCAGACGTGCCGGGCGCGGGAGCCGCGCTTCGTTGACGTGCGGCGTGAGCGGCTCGGCCAGCTGGGCCGCGCCGAACGAAGAGCGAACGCGCTCTTCCGGCGCCTCGCCGTAGAGCGTCGTGCGCTGGCGGGGGATGCGACCGGCGGCCCTGATCAGGCGCTCGATCTCCTCCGGGGAGAGCTCCTGTCCGAACTCCGCGCCGGCGGCGCGCGAGATCGACTCGTTCATCAGTGTCCCGCCGAGGTCGTTGACGCCGGCGTTCAGCGCCTCGACGAGACCCTGCGGCCCCGCCTTGACCCACGACACCTGCACGTTCTCGAACCACGGGTGGAGCGCGATCCGGCCGACCGCGTGCATCAGGAGCATCTCGCCGAACGTCGGCCCACGGCGCGCGCCGCCCTTCAGGTAGATCGGCGCCTCCATGTGCACGAACGGGAGCGGCACGAACTCGGTGAACCCACCCGTGCGCTGCTGCAGCTCGCGCGCTGCGACCAGGTGCCGGGCCCAGTTCCGCGGCCCGTCGACGTGGCCGAACATGATCGTCACGTTCGAGCGGAGACCCACGCGATGCGCCGTCTCGTGCACCTCCAGCCACTGCGCTGTGGTGATCTTGTCCGGGCAGATGATGGCGCGGATCTCGTCGTCCAGGATCTCGGCCGCGGTTCCCGGCAGCGAGGCGAGGCCTTCGTCGCGGAGGCGCGAGAGGTACGACTCGAGATCGACTCCCAGCGTCGCCGCGCCCTGCCAGACCTCGAGCGCGCTGAACGCATGGACGTGCAGATCGGGCACGGCGTCCTTGATCGCCCGCACGACCGACGCGTAGTAGTCGCCGTCGAAGGACGGGTGAATCCCGCCCTGCAGGCAGATCTCGGTGGCGCCGCGATCCCAGGCTTCGACCGCGCGCCGCACGATCTCGGAGTGCGGCACCAGGTACGGATCGCCGCGGAGGTTCGCGGCCAGCTTCCCCTTCGAGAAGGCGCAGAAGCCACAACGGAAGTAGCAGACGTTCGTGTACTGGACGTTCCGGGTGACGACGTACGTGACCACGTCGCCGTTCATCTCGCGCCGGAGTGCATCGGCCCGTGCAAACACCCGCTGGCGCTCTTCGCCGCGCGCCGCGAAGAGCCGCGCCAGGTCGTCCTCGCCGAGCTCGTCGCGCGAATCGACCGGCAGGGCGTCGCGGCGGACTACAAACGGAACGTCGCCGGTCTCGCCGGGCGACCACTCGTCCTCACGGGCCAGTCCGAGCGAATCGGCGAGGCGCAGGACAATCGGGAGCACAGCCGGGTCGACCCAGTCGCGGTTGATGAATTGCGGATAGACGGTGAGGCGCGGCGCGAGCTCCAGGCCGCGCGAGCTGCAGGCCGACCGCAGCGCCTCCACAGCCGGCCACGGCGCCGCCGGGTTCACGTGGTCGATCGTGACCGGCGAGACACCGCCCCAGTCGTCGATCCCGGCATCGAGCAGCGACGCGAAATCGCCGCTCAGGTTCGGCGGGGCCTGCACCGCCACGTCCGCCGGAAGAATCAGCCTGGCGCACGCGATCGTCCACAGCAGCTCCTCGTGGGCGGGCTCCGGCGACGCTCTCCATCTTCGTCCCCGGCCACGCCCGGAAGTTCTGGACGATCACCTCCTGCACGTGTCCGTGCTCGGCGTGCGCTGCGGCGATCGCCTGCAGCGTTTCGAGCCGCTCCTCGCGTGTCTCGCCGATGCCGATCAACAGACCGGTCGTGAACGGCACGCGCGCCTCACCCGCCAGCCGCAGCGCTTCGAGGCGTACTGCGGGCGACTTGTCCGGCGATCCGAAATGCGGGCCGCCACGCTGGAGCAGGCGCTCCGACGTCGACTCGAGCATCAGCCCCATCGACGCGGACACGGGACGCAGGCGCGCGTAGTCCGCCGCCGTCAGCACGCCGGGATTCAGGTGAGGCAGGAGACCCGTCTCGTCGAGCACTGCCCGCGCGGCGCGCTCCAGATAGTCGATCGTGGTCTCCGCGCCCAGCTCCGCCAGCTCGTCGCGGGCCGCGCGATAGCGCAGCTCGGGCTTGTCGCCCAGCGTGAACAGCACCTCACGGCAGCCGGCAGCGGCGCCCGCGCGCGCGACGTCGAGCACTTCTTCGATCGTCATGTACGCGCGCTCGCCCCGCTTCGGCGGATGCGCGAACGTGCAGTAGTGGCAGACGTCCCGGCACAGCTTCGTCAGCGGCACGAAGACCTTGGGGCTGTACGTGACGATCCGGCCGCGCACGTCGTCACGTCGCGCGCGCGCCGCCTGCAGCAGATCGTCGAGTGGCGCGCCGAGTAACTCCACCCGATTCAGCCTACTCACAGCCGATCAGGTGGCAGCGGACTGGATCCCGCCGAACGGGACCCAGCGTCCCGAGTGCCTGCGCACGAGCACGAGCTGAGTCACAGGGAACCGGCGCCCGGCGCTCATGTGCACCTCGACTCCCGGGACGAGAAACGGGTTCGTCACTTCGTTCAGACCGGCAACCGACGCAAGCAGGCCTGTTCTGGTCGGGCTCGCCCCCGCGTCCCGCAGCGCGTCGACGAAGGAGAAGGCTGCGGCCATTCCGGCGACGACGGAGCCGTTCAACGGGCCCGTGCCGTAGTGCGCCAGGATCTGCCGGGCCAGCTTTGTTCCCGGATCGTGGGCGAAACGCGCGGTCGCGGGATCCCGCGTCCACAGCGCCGAAATCGACCCTTCGGCCGCAGGCGAGCTCGTCAGCTGCGAGAAGGGCGTTCCCGCCGCATCGGTACCCACATAAACCTGCGGCTGCCAGCCAATGGCGGCGAGGTCCCGGATAGGCGGCCAGAACGACCGTGCCCGGCGCGAACAGAGCCAGAGTGTTCGCTCCACTCGCCTGCAGCCGCTTGAGGGCCGCGGTGACATCGGTCGCGGTCGAGCCGACCGATTCCGAAGCCGCAAGCAGCGCCGCCCCCTGCTTGCCGAGACCCTGCCGGAACCCCGCGAGCGCGTCCTGCCCGTCGAGGTCGTCCGCGTAGAGCACGCCCACTTTGGCCTGCGTCCGGTCGGTCGCGAGCAGGTGCTCCGCGTAGACCTCCGCGACCTCGAACTCCGACGGTGGGTAGCCGGTTGCGAGAGAACCGGTGCCGAGCGCGCGGGCGGTCGCGGCCGAGAAGACCTCTGGCACGTGGGCGGCCGCCGCAACGTCTCGGACCGACAGGCTCGCCTCGCTGCCCACGACCGAGAAGAGCGCAAACACACCGTCGCGCTCGATCAGCCGGCGCGCGTTGGTCGCAGCCCTGGACGCGTCGCCACCGTCGTCGATCAGCTCGAATTCGATCTGCCGGCCGTTCACACCACCGCGCGCGTTGACGAAGCGGAAGTAGGCCTGCGCGCCCCGCGAGACATCGGCCGGCGCGCCCGTTGCGGTGAACGGGCCGGTCGAGCCGATCGCGATCTTTCCCACGCCCGCCGAACCCGCCGGAAACGCAGCGACCCCGAGCGCCAGGCAGCCGGCGACGATCATGGTCAGTGTCTTCATCGCGTACTCCGCCTGGCACGGCCGCGATCGGCCACCGCCGTCGCCAACCCACGACCGACGACGAGGACGATGATGGCGGCGCCGAAGAGGAACGTCGTCGGGCCCGGGCGGTGCTTGCCGATGTGTGGCAGCAGCCCGGCCAGGTCGGTGAGGTAGCCGACGAGCAGGGCCGCAACCGGCGCGCCCCAGACCGAGCCGAGGCCTCCGATCGCCGCCGCGGCCGCCAGGAGCAGCGACAGCCGAAGCGGGAACGTGCCCGGATCGATGCGACCGAGGTTGATCGCCAGGAGCGACCCGGCGACCCCGGCGTAGAGGCCGGTCACCCCGAACGAGGCGACCAGGTAGGCACGGCGGTTCAACCCGCCCGCCGCAGCGGCAACCGGGTTGTCGCGCACGGCCCGGAGCCCGCGCCCGAAGCGCGCGCGGGCCAGCCACCAGGCTGCCAGGAAGAGCGCTCCGGCAACCACCCATGTCACGGCATACGCCTGCCGCGCCGCGAACGACCCGGCCGGCAGCGTCAGCCCGGCTCCTCCACCGCTGAAGCTGCCGAACCGGAGCGCGAGCGTCGGCACGACGAGGGCAGCGCCAAGCGTGATCACCCCGCCGGAGAGCGCACCGAGCCGCAGGCTCAGCAGGCCCGCGGCAACTCCCGCCGCGCCGGCCACCCCTGCGGCGATCGGAATCGTCGCGAGCTCGCCGATTCCGTGGTCGACGCAGAGGATCGCGGTCGCGTAACCGCCGAGAGCCATGAATGCCCCCTGGCCGAGCGAGACGCGTCCGCCCTGCCCGAGCAGCTGGCCGAGCCCGAGGATCGCGATCGTGTACGTGCCGACGACGGCCAGGCCGCGCATGTGTCCGTTCGACAGGAACAGCGGCGCGACGGCCAACCGAGATCCCGGCGGCAACCAGCAGAGCGAACCCGCTGCGGACGTTCATGTCGCACCCACCGGCCGTCGCGTGAAGAGGCCCGACGGCCGCACGAGCAGAACGACGAGGAGCGCAACGAACGCCGTTGCGAGCCGGAGGTCGGAGCCGACCCAATGGACATAGGCGCCGAGGAGCTGCACCCCGACACCGACCACCAGCCCACCGAGGACGGCAGCGGCCGGTGAGTCGATCCCTCCGATCACCACGGCGGCGAGCGCGTACAACAGCGCCGCGCGCAACATGCTCGGGTCGACGCCGTGCGCGGGCGCGGCGAGAACTCCGGCAACCGCGCCGGCCACGGTCGCCACACCCCACGCGAACGTCGCGAGCCAGCCGACATTCAGGCCGAGGCGCCGCGCGCGCTCGGCGTCGATCGCGGTCGCGCGCAGGCCGAGACCGAGCTTCGTACGCCGGACGAGCAGGAGCACCAGGCCCGCGGTGGCCAGGGCGATACCCGCCGTGGCGAGGTCGCGCCGGGCAACGGTGAGTCCGGCGAAATGCACGACACGCGCCGAGAACGGCTGGGCGAAGGGTCGAGGAACGGAGCCCCAGATCCAGGTGTCGAGTCCGTTGACGGCGAGCACGAGCCCCAGCATCAGGAGCGTGGCTCCCGGCGCCGGCCCCCGGCGCGCAGGCCGCACGAGCAGTCGCTCCAGCGCAATCCCCACCCCGAACGCAAGCCCGATCGTCACACCGAAGGCCGGCCAGAAGCGCCAGCCGTGCGCGATCAGAGCCGCGGCCACGAACGCCGCGAGCGTTGCCAGAGCAGCCTGCGCGAAGTTGATCACGCCGCTCGCGCGACGGACGAGCACAATGCCGAGCGCCAGCAAGCCGTAGATCCCGCCTGCGGCCAGGCCGGCGGCGATGTGCTGGGCAACCCCGTTCACGCTCTGGCGCCGTTCACGGGATACGCAGCGCCGGGTACGCCGTTCCCTCGGCTTCGACGGCCCGCGCGTCACCGTCGAACATGATGCGCCCGCCGCCGACGACCAGCGCGCGCGCCGACGTCGCGAGCGCGAGGGCGGGCCGCTGCTCGGCCACCACGATTGCCGTCCCGCGTTCGTGCAGCTCACCGAGCGCGGCGAACACCTCGCGCGCCACGGCGGGCGGCACTCCGGCTGACGGCTCGTCGAACAGCAGGAGCCGGGGTTTTGCCATCACGGCGCAGCCGAGCACCAGCAGGCGCTGGTCACCTGCCGAGAGCGTTCCGGCGACGACTCTGCGGCGCTCGTAGAGGAAGGGAAAGAGCTCGAACACCCGCGCGTAGGCGTTGTCGAGCGGCCCCCGCTGCGTCCAGGCGCCGAGGCGCAGGTTGTCGAGGACGGATAGCGTGGCGAACGGCCCTCCTCGCTGCGGAATGTGTGCGATTCCACGACGAGCCATCGCGGCGGCCGACAGCCTGGTCGCTCCTTCGCCTTCGAGGAGGATCTGCCCCGAAACCCGCAGCGAGCCGGCGAGCGCACGAAGCAGCGTGCTCTTCCCCGCGCCGTTGGCACCCACAACCGCGATGCGCTCGCCGTCCTCGATCGTGAGCGAGACGCCGCGGAGCGCCTGCTTCTCCGCGTGCCATGCCTCCACGTCGCGCAGTTCGAGCAGGCTCACGACGGCTCCAGCAACCGCCTCCGCAGCCGCTCGAGCGCCTCGGCCGAGACGCCCCCGGCCTGGAGGTATGCAGCAACCGTTCCGTAACGGGCTTCGACCGTTTCGAGCACCTCGGACATGACCGAAGCGGGCGTCGGCAGCAACATGCGGAGCCGGTGAGCCGCAGCCTCGTCGTCGGCAGCGGCGGCGAGCCACGCCGAATGACGAGGCTCGAGGTTCACCTCGGATTTCGCATAGTCGTCGGCGATCTCGGCGATCGAAACGCCTACGTCGCGCAGGACGAGCGCGGCGATCAGCCCGGTTCGATCCTTGCCGCCCATGCAATGCACGACGACCCCGCCTTCGGGGGCATCTGCGATTGCCTCGACCGCGAGCGCGAACTTCCCGTGGTAGCGCTCGAGAAAGTCGCAGTACGACCACGCCAGATAGGACGCCGCGTCGGTCGCCTGGTCGAGCTTCGCGTCGTAGAAGGCGAGGGTGTCGCCGTCGAAGTCGCCGAGCACCGAGATATGGACGACCTCGACGGGCGCCTCACCCGCCGCGTCCCCTTCGAGCTCGCGCTGCAGCCGCAGGTCGACGACCCGCCGGATCCCGTACGCGACGAGCGCGTCCCAACCTGCCGCCGTGAGTGTCCGGACATTGTCGGCGCGCACCAGCGCACCGCGGCGAACCACCGAACCGTTGCCGGCATGCAGGCCCCCGAGATCGCGAACGTTGAGGCAGCCTTCCCAGGCGAGGTCGATCACCGCTCTCGATCATGCAGCGGTGCTCTCGGAGCCGAGGTAGGCCTCGATCACCGCCGGGTCGCGGCGAACCTCGTCGGGCGTCCCTTCGGCGATCTTCCGTCCGAAGTCCAGGACGTGGATCCGGTCGGCCAGGCCCATGACGAGCCCCATGTGGTGCTCGACGAGCAGCACCGTCAGGTCGCGATCGTCGCGCAGCTTGCGGATCAGCACGCCGAGCTCCTGCACCTCCTCGTGGTTCAGGCCGCCGGCGGGCTCGTCGAGCAGCAGCAACTGCGGATCGGCGACGAGCGCCCGGGCCAGCTCGACCCGCTTCAGGGTGCCGAACGGCAAGCCCCGCGACCGGCCGCCCTGCGACGTCCGCGATGTCCACGTACTCGATCGCCGTCTGGGCGCGCGCCCGCGCGGCCCGCTCGCTGAACGGCCGGGTGCGTGTGTGGCCGCCCACAAGGACGTTCTCGAGCACGGTCATCGACCGGAAGAGCTCGACGTTCTGGAAGGTGCGCGCGATGCCGCGCCGGACGATGCGGTGCGGCGGCGTGCGAAGCAGGCTCTTGCCGTCGAAATCGAGGCTGCCCGAATCGGGCCGGTAGAGCCGCGTGACGATGTTGAAGAGCGTCGTCTTGCCGGCGCCGTTCGGGCCGATCAGGCCGACGATCTGCCCGCGTTCGACATCGAGCGAGACGTCGTCGACGGCGACGATCCCGCCGAAGCGACGCGTGACGTTCGAAACGGAGAGCAGCGCCATCGCAGGGGTAGCCTAAGCGCATGCATCGTACGGCGGCAAAAGTGGCGGAGCGTCTGGCGTTGCGGGGACTCCCGGTCGAGATCCGCGAGCTGCCCGACTCGACCCGAACGGCGAAGGAAGCCGCGGCGGCGTGTGGCTGCGACGTCGGCCAGATCGTCAAGTCGCTCGTCTTCGTCATCGAGGACGAGCCGACGATGGTGCTGTGCGCCGGCGACCGCCGCGTCGAGCACCTCGGCGGACGACCGGCGAATGCCGACGAGGCACGCGGGGCAACCGGCTTCGCAATCGGTGGAATCCCGCCGGTGGGCCACGACCGCGACCTGCCGACGATCGTCGACGAGTCGCTGAGCCGGTTCGAGACGGTCTGGTGTGCGGCCGGAACGCCACACGCGGTGTTCGAGGCGCCGCTCGACGCGCTACTGGCCGTCCTGCCCGACCCGCAGATCCGCACGGTTTAAGAGCTACATCTGGGAGAGAAGCGCCGGGTCCGTTACCGGCAGCCGGCACGTGAAGAGCTCGCACGCGTACACGGCAGGGAGACCGTCCACGAGCGTCTTGCCGGCAGCAGCGGCACAGCATCAGCGGGCCCGAAGGCGACGACATCCGTGGGCGCTCGCAACGCGAGTGCGGCTCGGGCGACCGGAGCGTCGGGCGGGCCGACGATCGCCCATTCGCGTCTCGGTGCGAGGTACTGGTCGAGCGCGACGAGCATCCAGCCGAACGCGGTCGGAACCCGCACGACCGTGTCGCGGACGAGCCGAAGAACCCCCACCCCGCGTTGCTCGAGCTCGTCGTCTCCCCAGATCCGGGCGAGCCGAAGCAGCACGTAGGCGAGCATCGCGTTTCCGCTCGGGGTTGGCTGGTCGTCGAGCTCCTTCTTCCGCGCCATCAGCTGCTCGCCGTCCCTCGGCGCCTGGAAGAACCCTCCGCCCTCGTCGTCGCCGAACAGGTCGATCGCGAGGCCGGCAAGCCGGTGCGCCTCGAGCAGCCAGCGGAGCTCGCCCGTCGCGATGTGGAGCTCGATCAGGCCGTGCGCGACGTCGGCGTAGTCGGAGAGATAGCCCGTTCCCTTCGCCGTGCCCGCGCGCCAGGTGCGGTGCAGGCGGCCTTCGGCAGTCGAGAGGGGCCCCAGCAGGAACTCGCGCGAGGCGCCGCCCGGCGTCGAGCCAGTCGGGCCGGTCGAGCGCCAGCCCGCACTGGGCGAGCGCGGCGAGCATCAGGCCGTTCCATGACGCGATCGCCTTGTCGTCGCGCAGCGGCTTGGGACGCTGCTCGCGGATCGCGAAAAGTTCCGCCTGCAGGCCGGGCGCGAGTGTTCCGCGCAGCACGAACCGGCCGTGCTCGAACGGCTGCAGCAGCTCGTCCGGCGCGCCCTCGCCCGGCGCCCACGAGAACGTCAGACCCTCGACGCCGTTCGTGTCCGCGTCCTGGGCCGAGGCGAAGCCGCCGCCCTCGAGCCCCAGCTCGCGCAGCACGTATTCGATCGTCTCGGCGGCCACGACGCGGTAGCGCTCGTCACCGAGCAGGCGCCAGGCCCGCGCGTAAACCGGGGCCAGGAGTGCGTTGTCGTAGAGCATCTTCTCGAAGTGCGGGACGAGCCAGCGCTCGTCGACCGAGTACCGGTGGAAGCCCCCGCCGACGAGGTCGTACATGCCACCCGCCGCCATCCCGTCGAGCGTCCGCCGGGTGAGCTCCGTCTCACCGCGGCGGAGGAGAAACTCGACCGTCGGTCCCGGCGGAAACTTCGGTGCGCCTCCCCACCCGCCCCAGGTCGCATCGAACGCGGCGGCGCAGTTCCGCTGCGCCTCGGCGAGCAGCGCAGCGGTCAGCGGCTCGGCCGACGGTCTGCACCCGGGCGCCCGCGCGCACGTGCTCGGCCAGCTCGTCGGCGCCCCGGGTGACGTCGTCGCGCCGCGCGTGCCAGGCATCGGAGACCGCCTGCAGCACCTGCCGAAACGACGGCAAGTTGTGCCGCGGCTGCGGCGGAAAGTACGTCCCGCCGTGGAACGGCTCGCCCCCGGGCGTGAGGAACATCGTCATCGGCCAGCCGCCGTGCCCGGTCAGTGCCACGACCGCGTCCATGTAGATCGAGTCGAGGTCGGGCCGCTCCTCGCGGTCGACCTTGATGCACACGAACGATTCGTTCATCAGCTCGGCGGTGGCGTCGTCCTCGAACGACTCCCGCTCCATCACGTGGCACCAGTGGCAGGCGGCGTAGCCGATCGACAGCAGAATCGGCACGTCGCGCTCGCGGGCCGCCGTGACTGCTTCGTCCCCCCACGGATACCAGTCGACCGGGTTCCCGGCGTGCTGCAGCAGGTACGGCGAGGTTTCCTGCGCGAGACGGTTCACCTGGTTACCGTACTCACGTGAACACGCTGCCGACCGGAACGGTCACCTTCGTCTTCACCGACATCGAGAGCTCGACGAGGCTGCTCCAGGAGCTCGGCGACTCGTACGGCGAGGTTGCCCGTGAACATCGCCGAATCGTCCGCGATTCGTTCGTCGCGCAGAACGGCATGGAGGTCGACACGCAGGGCGACGCCTTCTTCTTCTCGTTTGCGCGGGCCCGGGACGCTGTAACCGCAGCAGTCGACGCCCAACGGGCTCTTGCCGGTCACGAGTGGCCCGACAACAGCGAGGTTCGCGTGCGCATGGGTCTCCACACGGGCGAGCCGCAGGTCGGAGACGAGGGATATCTCGGAATGGACGTCGTACGGGCGTCACGCATCTGCTCCGCCGGCCACGGCGGCCAGGTGCTCCTTTCGGCGACGACTCGCGCTCTGCTCGGGAACCAGCTTCCGGACGGCACGGCGATCCACGATCTCGGCGAGCAGCATCTGAAAGACATCGAGCAGGAACACATCTACGAGTTGTCGTTCGACAGCCCACTGCCGACGGCTCGTCCGCTCCGCACCGACCCGCCGCGCTCGAAATTCGACGAACGCGTTGAGGCCTACGTCATGAAGCAGCTCGAAGGGTCGCTCGGGGGCGGCAAAGCCGAGCTGCCGACCAGGCTCGTGCTGAGCGGCACCGTGATCGCGGCCGCGACGCTCGTCATTCTTGCGGTCGCGGTGATCGTCATCATCGTGATCGCCCGACTCGCCTTCTAAATCAAGACGGCGGCCACGCGGCCGTCCGGTAGAGCTGCCCCTCGAGGTCGCGGCCGAGCACGCCGGCAAGCCAGCGCACGGTCTCGAGCAGCGCGTCCAGGTCGATGCCCGTCCGCACGCCGTCGCGCTCGAGCTGCCAGACCAGATCCTCGGTCGCGACGTTGCCGGTGGCGTTCGGCGAGAACGGGCAGCCGCCGAGGCCGCCGACCGAGGCGTCGAGCACCTCGGCCCCAGCCTCGAGCGCGGCCCACGCCGAGGCATAGCCCGTGTTGCGCGTGTTGTGCAGGTGAGCGCCGACCGGCCTGCCGAGAATCACGACGCGGCCGACGAGGCGCCGCACGCGCCGGGGCGTCGCGACGCCGATCGTGTCGGCGAGAACGAGCTCGTCGGCGGCCGCCAGCCGCTCGCAGAGGTCGGCGACCACCGCGGGGTCGACCTCCCCCTCGAACGGACACCCGAAGGCACAGGAGAGCGTCACCGTCACCGGCCGGCCCGAGACGCCGAGGATCGCGCGGATTCGCTCGACCGCCTCGTCGAGCGAAGCGTTCCCGTTGCGCCGGTTGAACGTCTCGGTCGCGGCGAGCGTGCAGTTCACCCGATCGAGTCCGGCGGCGGCCAACCGCTCGTAGCCGCGCTCGTTCAGCACGAGCCCCGACAGCTCGGTGCCGGTGCGCCGGCGCACGCCGGCGACGACCTCTTCGGCACCCGCCATCTGAGGCACCACGTCGTCACGCACGAACGAAACGGCCTCGACGCGCGGCAGCCGGGCCGCGGCGAGGCGGGAGACGAGCTCCGCCCGCACGTGCGGCGCAAGCACATCCGGCTCGTTCTGCAGGCCGTCGCGCGGCCCCACATCGCAGATCGTCAACGGCATGGCTGCAGCGTAGTGACGGCGCCGCAGCTTGCATTCGCATCGGCGCTCTCGGATACTTCCCGCTCCCGTCCACCACCCGAGCCGAGGAGGGCACAGATGTCAGCAACCGACGCCACCGTCACGCGGACGACATCCGCCGCCGTCGAAGAAAAAGCCAAGCTCCAGAAGCATTTCGGGCGCTTCGACATGTTCTTCTTCCTCGTCTGCACGCTGGTCGGACTGGACACGATCGGCTCGGTTGCGAGCCACGGCGCGCAGGGCTTCACGTGGCTGATCTTCCTGGTGCCCGTCTTCTTCATCCCGTACGCCCTGTTGACGTCGGAGCTCGGGTCGACCTTCACCGACGAGGGCGGCCCGTACATCTGGACGAAGCTGGCACTCGGACGGTTCGTCAGCGGAGTGAACGCGCTGATCTACTGGATCTCGAACCCGATCTGGCTCGGCGGCTCGCTGTGCATCACGGCCGTGGCGACGTTCGAGTCGTTCTTCACGGGGCTCGGGGTCTGGAAGTACGTCTTCGGCCTCGCGTTCATCTGGATCAGCGTCTGGGCGGCGATCCTGTCGTTCGGCGTCGGCAAGTGGCTGCCGACGATCGGCGCCTGGGGGCGGATGGTCGTCCTCTCGTTCTTCACCCTGACGGTCGTCATCTACGCGATCAAGCACGGCGTCCACGGCGTCTCGGCGGGCAAGTTCTCGCCGAGCTACAAGATCTTCATCGCGCTCGTGCCGGTGCTCTTCTTCAACTACGTCGGCTTCGAGCTGCCGAACGCGGCCGGCGACGAGATGAAGGATCCCCAGAAGGACGTGCCGTTCACCGTGATCCGCTCGGCGTTCATGGCCGTCGTGCTCTACGGCGCGCCGATCCTCGCGATCCTGCTCGTGCTCCCGGTGAGCCAGGTCTCGAGCCTGGGCGGATTCATCGATGCGATCAAGACGGTCTTCACCGTCTACGGAGGCCACGTCGGCACCACGCCCAGCGCAACGACTCTGACCGGCGCGGGCAAGGTGATCGGGGACATCACCGCGGTCGCGTTCATCTTCGCGCTCATGTCGAGCGGCGCCACCTGGATCATGGGAGCCGACCGGGCTCAAGCAGTCGCTTGCTACGACGGCGCAGGCCCGCGCATCCTCGGCATGTTCTCGAAGCGGTACGGCACGCCGATCGCGGTGAACGCCCTCTCGGGGATCATCTCGAGCCTGTTCATGATCCTCGCGTTCCGGCTGACGAGCGGCAGCACTGCTCAGTACTTCAGCGCGGCGCTCGGGCTGGCGATTTCAACGACCACGATCGCGTACCTCGCGATCTTCCCCGCCCTCTACCTGCTGCGGCGAAAGCTGCCGAACGTCCACCGCCCGTACCGCGTTCCATTCGGTGACGCGGGCGCGCTGATCATCAGCGTCCTGACGTTCGGCTGGGCGTTGCTCGCGACGGCCGCCCTCCTGTGGCCGGGACTCGGCCAGCCGAATCCGGACTCTGCGCTTCCGTCGGGCTTCAAGGCTGTGCTGTCCGGGCCCGGGAAGCAGGCGGCCGAGCGCTGGCAGTACGAGGCGAGCCAGATCATTCCGCTCGTGTTCTTCATCCTGCTCGGGGTCGTGTTCTACGCGCTCGGCGCGCCGACCCGCCGGCAAGAGGTCAACGTGCCCCTTCAAGCGCAGGTCGCGGGAGAGCAATCATGATCAAGAGAATCGTTCTGGCGCTCGACGGATCCCCGGAGTCGGACTACGCCCTGCCGATCACGCAGGAGCTGGCCCTCGCGACCGGCGCAGCCGTCACCGTCGTGCACGTGCGCGAGATGATGCTGGTGCCGGTTGTCGGCGGTGTGCCGAGGCGCGTCGACGCGTCCGAGGTCGAGGAGCGCGTTGCCGAGGACGTCGCAGCGCTCATCAACGCCGGCGTCGAGTCGGAGCTGCAGATCGTGGCGTCGACCTATTCCGGCGGGCCGGCACACGAGATCGCCGAGGTTGCCGAGCAAGTCGACGCCGGGCTGATCGTCGTCGGCACGCGGGGGTTCGGCGTGATCAAGGGGATGCTCGTCGGCAGCGTCGCTCACCGTCTGCCGTACGTCGCCAAGTGTCCCGTCTTGACGGTGCCGTACCCGCAGGCCGAGGACGACGCCGCAGCCTGAGGTCAGGCCGCAAGCCGGCGCGAGACGGGCTCGAGCAGGCTCAACGTCAACGCGATCTCGTCGCCGAGCGCGTCACTTGTCGTCAATCCGTAGAGCGGGCTCGCCCCGTCGGTGAGTAGAGCCCGGACGCGGAGCATCCCGGCCGGCGTGACGGCGTCGCTGACGGACTCGAGCCGCGCAGCGAGTGCGCGGACGGCGTGCCGATGGTGGCGTGCGGCAGTGAGATCGAGAGGACGGCGCCGCCCGAGCCGGCGTTCGGTCGCGCTCTGGTCGATCAGCCGGAGCGTGTGAGCAAGGCGCCGACGCTGACCCTCTGAGGTGAGGTCGCGGGCACGCCATTCGTATTTCGCGGGGACGAACGCGCCCGTCGCACTGATGAGCCAGTCGTCGGCCAGACGACGTGCGCGTGCCCTCTCGCGGAGGGCTCCGATCAACCCAGGCATCCGCATCTCAAGTCCGGCGGGCCGAACCGCCGAGTGAATTTTAGCGACCCAGAACCAGGCTACGCGAGGCGCGCGGAGGCCTGCTCGAGCGCAGGTCTGAGGATCCCGGCGATGACCGCGAACTCCTCAGGCCCGGCGACGAGCGGCGGCGAGATCTGGATCACCGGGTCGCCGCGGTCGTCGGAGCGGCAGATCAGGCCGTTCTCGAAGAACATCGGCGACAGGAACCCACGCAGCAGCTCCTCGCACTCCTGGTGGCTGAAGCTCTCCCGGGTCTCCTTGTTCTTCACGAGCTCGAGCGCCCAGAAGTAGCCGGTGCCGCGCAGGTCGCCGACGATCGGCAGCTCGAGCAGCGACGCGAGCTGCTCCCGGAACGCGCCCTCGTGCTCGCGGACACGCTCGACGATCCCGTCGCGCTGCATGATCTCGAGGTTCTTGAGGGCGACGGCACAGCCGACCGGGTGGCCGCCGAAGGTCATTCCGTGAAGGTACATCCCCTCCTCGTTCGCGAACGCGGCGTGCACCTTGTCGCTGACGAGCAGCGCGCCGATCGCGGCGTACGCCGACGACAGCCCTTTCGCGCAGGTGATCAGATCAGGCCGGATGTTGTACTTCTCGCTCGCGAACCACGAGCCGACGCGACCGAAACCGGTGATCACCTCGTCGGCGCACAGCAGGATCCCGTAGCGGTCGCAGATCTCGCGCACGCCCTGGAAATAGCCGGCCGGCGGCGTGAAGCACCCGCCCGAGTTCTGGACCGGCTCCATGATCACGAGCGCCACCGTGTCGGGCCCTTCCTGCTGGATCGCCGAGTCGAGATCGTCGAGCAGGAACGCCGTGAACTCCGCTTCGGTCTCGCCGGGCGGGCGGTGGTAGCGGTTCGTGTTCCGGACGTGCGAGACGCCGGGGACGAGCGGCTCGAACCGGTTGCGCAGTGCGGCGACGCCGTTGATCGAGAGGGCGCCGAGCGTGGTGCCGTGGTAGGCGGTGCGCCGCGCGACGGCCTTCCAGCGGCGCTCGCCGCGGGCCGTGTGGTACTCGCGGGCGAGCTTCCAGGCGGCCTCGACCGCCTCGGATCCGCCCGAGACGAAGAAGGCGCGGTTGATGTGGGCGGGCGCGAGCCGGGCGAGCTCGGTCGCCAGCTCGATGGCGCGCGGGTGGGCATACGACCAGTTGGTGTAGAAGGGCAATTCGCGCATCTGGGCGAGCGCGGCCTGGCCCATCTCCTCGCCGTACGAATAGCCGACGTTCACGGCGAAGAGGCCTGCGAGCGCGTCGAGATACCGCTTGCCCGTGTCGTCCCAGAGGTAGCAGCCTTCGCCGCGCACGATCACCGGCGGCTCGTAGCCGTGCATGCGCGTGAAGTGGAGCCACAGATGCTCGGCGGCCGCCGCCCTCAGATCAGTCATCCCGCCGCTCACGTCCGCCACGGCCGGAGAGCATATTGGCTATTCAATATTCACGCTTTCAGTCGACATTCACGCTTTCAGTCGACGTTGTAGGTGAGGAGGCGGTCCGGTCTGACGCGCACGATCACGCGGTCCTCGAGATTCGAGAAATCCTCTCCGGTGTACTTGTGGGAGAGGAAGTTGATGTGGTCGGCGGCCCCTTCGTCGTCGAGGGAGGCGACACCCTGCACTTCGAGGAACGCGTACGAGTCGGCCGCGTCGATGACGGTGACGCTGACGCGCGGATCGCGCTCGAGATGCGCGACCTTCGCCCGGCCGCGCTTGGTGTTGAAGACCACGTTCTCGCCGTCGGTGTCGATCCAGACGACCGTGGACTGCGGCGAGCCGTCCTCGCCGACCGTCGCGACGACCGCGAAGTTCGGAGCCTTGAGAAATGCCTGCTGGGTCGCAGAGAGAGTTGCCATCAGTACGTCCTTTCGCGTTTCGGAGATCGGCGGTCTAGCGGGGCAGAGCATCCTCGAGGATGTCCGGCCAGCGGGGGAAGAGCACCTGGTGGGTGCCTTCGACGAGCTTGAGCGTCGCCGCCGGGAGCCGAGCTTCGTAGTCACGCCCGATTGAGGGTGGGCAGACGACGTCGCTCTCGCCCCACCAGAGCGTGACGGGAGCGGTGATCGCAGCGGGAGCGAAGCCCCAGGGCCGCCCGAGCGCGGCGAGCTCGTTGACGAGCCACATCCCGCCGTCACGGAACGACTCGGTGCGGCCACGCTGATAGGCGGCGTCGGTGTCCGGATGGCCGGTCGGTGGCGTGGGCTTTCGCCCCCACGCTTCGAGCCGGCGCGCGAGGAAGCGGGGTGCCAGCGTCGCCGCGCGTAGCGAGAGTCGCACGTCGCGCGCGAGCGGCCGCGTGTGGTCGGGCAGAGGCATCGACCCGACGAGCACGACGCGCACGACGCGCTCGGGGAGGAGCGCCGCGACGGCCAGCGCGTGCGGGCCGCCCGCCGACCAGCCGACGACCGAGAAGCGCTCGAGGCCGAGGCCGTCGGCAAGCGCCTCGACGTCGTGTGCCCAGGTGACGAGCGTCCGGCCGGGGACGGCCGGGCCCGAACGGTCGACGGCGATCAGGCGAATACCGAGGGACGCCGCGATCCCGTCATCCGGATGCCGGGTGTGGCGCGAGTCGCCCCCGCCGTGGAAGTAGAGGACCGGGTAGCCGGCCGGGTCGCCGACGTCGTCGACCGTCAGCGCGTGACGATCAGCGTCGCGTGCATTCCCCTCTGGCGATGGTCTGCGATCGAGCACCACAGCGAGTATCGCCCGGGAGGCAGGTGCAGCGTCAAATCGGCGTACTTCCCCGGCGCGACCTTGCCGAGTGCCGCGACGTGCTTCGACCCGATGCGCTGGATCCGCAGGTCGTGCGGATCCTGGCCGAAGTTGTCCAGCTCGAGGATCGCCGTACCGGCTTTCACGTGCAGGCGGGAGAGCGTGTACGAGTACTCGCGCGCCACTATCTGCACCCGGGCCGGCGCGGGTGACGAGCCGGCCAACGCGAACGCCGACAGGGCCAGCGCCGCGAGCGTTTTCACTTGACGAGCTTGTAGCGCTGGAACTTGCCGGCGTCCGGGATCACCCGGGCGGCATCGAAGCCCAGCCACTGCTCGAGCAGCGAGCTGTAGACCGAGCGGAAGTCGGAGGTCGGCTTCAGGTTGCCGTCGGCGTCGAGTGACGAGAGACCCGGGAACTCGCCGATCGCCGTGCCGATCACGCGCGAGCCGATCAGGAACGCTGTGCCTGCGGCGCCGTGGTCGGTTCCGCCGGAGCCGTTCTCCTGCGCTCGGCGTCCGAACTCCGACCAGACGAGAGTCAGGACGCGGTCGGCGATCCCGCGAGCTTCGAGGTCGCGCTGGAAGGAGTAGAGCGACGCGGCGGTCGTCGTCAGGGCGGGGGTGAGCGCCGCGGTCTGGCCGGCGTGCGTGTCGTACGAGCCGCTCGCCTCGAGCGCCACGCAGCGGAGCGGCAGGTTGGCGGCGATCATCGCGGCGACACCCTGCAGACCTGTCGTGAAGCCGTCGTTGCCCGTCGGGTAGGGAACCGGTGAGGTGATGCCGTTCTGCTTCGCAAACGGGAGCAGCTGGCGGCGCAGCCGGTCGGACTGCTTCGTCACGTTTGCGGCGGTGAGGAAGGCCGGGTCCCGCGAGTGCACGCTGCCGAGCGCGCCCATGGCGTCGAGCATGCGGCCTTCGACGCTGCCCCACACGCCCTGCGCGCCGAAGCTGTACTGGTTGGGGCCGTCGATCGCGGCGACCGGCACCTTGGCCGTCGCGAGCGAGGGCTCGAGGTTGCCCGTGATCGAGAGGCCCTGCAGGGGGTTGTCGGCGACGCCGGCGATGTCGAGGTAGCGGCCGAGCCAGCCGGTGAGGACCCGCGGATCGGTGGCGCCGACCTCCCAGTAGTGGCGCGAGGTGAAGTGCGACTGGTCGGGATGGTCGTAGCCGATCGCAGGCAGCACCGTCACCTTGCCCTCGTCGTGCAGCTGCGAGAGCGGCGACAGCGCCGGGTTCCAGTAGAGGCGCGGATCCTCGGTGAACTGGGTCCCGCCGGTGACGGCCAGGTCGGTTCGGAGCTTCTGGTAGAGCGGGTCGCCTTCCGGATAGAGCAGCGAGAGCGAGTCGGCTCCGCCCTGCAGGAAGACGCTGACCAGGATCGGCGAGTGCTTGACCGTGGCGGCGTTCGCGATCCCTTCGTCGAAGAGCTGCAGCCGTCCGGCGCCGTAGACCGACAGGGCGAGGCCGAGCGATCTCGCGACGAACTTCCGCCGCGTCAGGCCCGTGCCGGCGGGAAGCGGCATGCCCGGCTCGATCGTCGGCAGGCCACGGCCGGCGGTCGCGCGCACGAGGTCGGCGCGGGTGCATTCGTCGCAGGTGATGGCGCTCATGAGGTCTGCATGTCCGGGGAGACTCCGATCAGCTGGCGTAGGGCGTTCTCGACGAGCACGGGGTACGTCTTCTGCTGCCAGTCGGCCTTTCCGTCGCGGAGCGCGAGGACGGCGAACCGGTTCAGCTGGTAGGTCGTGCCCGGCGACAGGGTCGGGTTCCCCCAGAACTTGAGCGCGCTCGCGAGCAGGGCGGGCGCGGTGCTCGGCGTATCGGCAGGAGGCTTCGACGGGTTGAGGCTGCTGTTCTGGAGCACCTGCTGGACGCCCTCCCAGCGGCCGCGGAACGTTGCCGTGTCGAGCCAGCGGGTGTCGTCCCAGCCGGCGACGTTCGGCGGGTAGAAGAGCTGCTGGCCGGAGATCTGCCCGATCCATGACCACGCGGTGGTGGTGATCCCGGCGCCGATGCGGCGGAGGAGCCCGGCGACGTGCACGATCGGCGGCTTCACCATGCGCTGGCCCTCGTAGAGATCCGGGTGCTGGAGGATCGCCGAGACGACGGGGCGGATCTGGTAGCCCTGGCGGTAGAGCGCCTCGAGGCCGGCCGCGGTTTTGCCGTCGGGCGGGGTCGGGATGAAGTAGCTCCAGAGCTTGTCGACGAAGAACGAGGCGTGCTTGGGGTTGCCGACGCACAGGCGGCACGAGCTCTTCCAGTCGAAGGCGCCGTGTTTGTGGAAGACGGTCTTGATCCCGGTGTCGTGTTCCTTCGCGTCGAAGTGGAAGTCGTAGTCGCCGAGGCTCTGGCGCCAGCGGTTCTGCCAGCCGGTCAGCGCGCGGGCCTGCTGGCGGACGTCCTCTTCGGTGTAGGCGCCGCGGTCGGCGCCCAGCGTGAAGAGCTCCATCATCTCGCGGCCGTAGTTCTCGTTCGGCGCCTCTTTGACGTTCTGGGTGCCGTTCAGCCACAGGAGCATCGCGGGGTTCGCGGTCACCTTCAGGAGCAGCTGGTCGAACGGCGCCAGGAAGTGGCTGCGGAACAGCTGGTTCTGCTCGATCATCAGCTTCTGGCTGCCGACGCCTTCGTTCGAGGTCGCGAACCAGTCGTGCCAGACGAGCGTCATCCGCTCGACGAGCGGGCGGCTCGTGCGAACCATCCGGTCGAGCCACCAGCAGTGATCCTCACCCCAGGCGTCGAACGGCGCCAGCGGGTGGCCCTTGTCATCGTGCGGCTTCGGCCCGACGAACTTCTCGCCGCCCGGGTTGCACAGCTGGTGCACAGCGCCCTGCAGTCCGAGCTTGGAGAGGGCTTCGGCCTCCCCCGCCCGCGGCCCGAACCCGGCGCGCCAAAGCAGCCGCTCGGCGTGCGACGGATCGAAGCTCCCCCGGTAAACCGGCAACGACACCTAACCCAATTTCGGCAGCCCCCGGCAACCCTCCATCCCTGAAACGGGTGGCGGCCCGCCTCCTTACCTGCTGCAGACAAGTCCACCCTGGGCGTGACCCATCGTCAAACAAGGGTGTCAAGAGTGTGACGACGTATCCACAGGGCTCCGCGCCGCAGCGCCAACGCAGGAGGAGTGAGCAGTTCCGGCTGTCGAGACATGGCCGCGCGCGCCACGTCCCGTCGTCAAACAAGGGTTACAGAAGTGTCACGAACGATCCACAACGTGTTTGACCAGGAGGACGCGAGGCTCTCCTCGGCCGTCGTAGTTCTCGTCGACGCGGTCGACCTCGAAGCCGATCGCGCGGTGGAAGGCGACCGAGCGCTCGTTGACGGTCGACGTCACCGCACGGACGATCGTTCGCGGGGCGACGGCTGCGAAGAAGCGCTCGTACAGCTCCCGCCCCAGGCCGCTGCCGCGCCGGGCGGGGTCGACGCCGACGAAGTGCACGTACGCCTCGTCCGGAAACGTCTGCGACCGGAAGCCGCACAGAAAGCCGGCAAGGCTCTCGCCATCCTCGGCGACGAATGATGTATCGCGGAAGTGGACGAAGAAGAGCTTCGGCAGCATCGCCGCCATCTGCCGTCCACCCCACCACTCGTCTACAACGGCGGACGCCCTCACGTAGTCAGCCGGTTCGGCGTGGCGGATCACGCAGGACATAGGCTGGAGCGTATGCAGATCCTGGTGCTCGGCGGCACGCAATTCCTCGGCCGTCACGTGGTCGACGAAGCACTTTCCCGCGGTCACGACGTGACGATGTTCAACCGCGGCCGGACGCGGCCCGAGCTGTTTCCCGGCGTCGAGAAGCTGCGCGGCGACCGTGACGGCGACCTGGGCGCACTCGAAGGCAGAAGCTTCGACGCCGTCGTCGACACGAGCGGCTACGTGCCCAGACTCGTCGCGGCGACGCTCGACGCACTCGGCGACGTAGGCCACTACACGTTCGTCTCGACCGTCTCCGTCTACGCCGACCTCTCGGTGCCCCCGACCGAGGACAGCTCGCTCGAGCAGCTCACCGAGCCGAGCGAGGTGTGGCAGGAGCACTACGGCGCGCTGAAAGTCCTCTGCGAAGACGCGGTGCGAGCTCGCTTCCCCAACGCCTTCGTTCCCCGGCCTGGCCTGATCGTCGGCCCGTGGGATCCCACCGGGAGGTTCACCTACTGGCCGGTGCGTCTGGCCGAGGGCGGCCTTGTGCTCGCCCCCGCCCCGGCCTCCACGCCCACCCAGGTCATCGACGGCCGCGACCTGGCCGCCTGGATCGTCACGGCAGCCGAGCGCGGCACGGCCGGCACGTACAACGCCGTCGGCCCACGGACACCCCTCGGCAACATCCTCCAGGCCTGCATCGACGTGGCCGAATCGACGGCCGAGCTCGTCTGGATCGACCCGGACTTTCTCCTGGAGCACGAGGTGGAGCCGTGGATGGAGTTGCCGCTCTGGCTCCCCGGCGCGGAGTACGCCGGCATGACGAACGTGCCGGCCGACCGCGCGATCGCGGCCGGCCTCACGACCCGCCCGCTCGCGGACACGATCCGAGACACGCTCGCGTGGGTGCGAAACGGCGATGCACCGGCCGACCCGCCCGCCGGCCTGGCCCGCGACAAGGAGCAGCAGCTGCTCGCCGCCTGGGCCGAAAGCCGTTGACGCGACTCGCGGGCAAGCACATCGTGGTCACCGGGGCCGGCACCGGCATCGGCCGGGCGATCGCCCTCCGGCTCGCGGAGGAGGGCGCCGACCTGACGCTGCTCGCCCGCGACGAGGAGCGTTTGCGCGACGTCGTTCCGGGCGCTGTCACGAAATCGTGCGACATCCGCGACCGCGACCAGGTGTTCGCCGCCATCGACGGCCCGCTGGACGCACTCGTCGCGAACGCCGGCATCGGCGGCGCGAACAACCCGGACGCCGGCGATCGCTTCGACGACATCGTCCGGACGAACCTCTACGGCACCTACTGGTGCGCCCGGGCCGCGGAGCCGCACTTGCCGCAGGGCGGCCGCATCGTCGTCATCTCCTCGATCCTCGCCCGGATCGGCGTGGCCGGCTACACCGGCTACTGCGCGTCGAAGGCGGGCTTGCTCGGCCTCGTTCGCTCGCTCGCCGCGGAACTCGCGCCGCGCCAGATCCAGGTGAACGCGATCTGCCCCGGCTGGGTGAGCACCGACATGGCCTGGGAGGGCCTCGACGCCTGGGACGGCCTGACACGCGAGGAGGCATTCCTGGAAGCGATGCGCGAGGTGCCACTCGCACGGATGAGCGAGCCCGGCGAGATCGCCGGCACCGTCGCCTGGCTGCTGTCACCTGACGCGGTCGGCGTCACCGGGCAGGCGATCGACCACAACAACGGCGCGTTCATGATCTAGAGCGCCGGCGTGTCCGTCCGAGGCAGCCCTTAGCCTCTCGGACGTGCTCGACGGTGATTATCTCCGGCGCGGAGTTGCTGAGTTCATCGGCACATTCACGCTGATCTTCGTGGGCGGCGGCGCGGCTGCGTTCGTCCACGCCACGACGGACGCGGCGCTGGCGAACGGCCTGGCGATCGGCGTCATGGTGGTCGCGATGGGCCACATCTCAGGCGGTCTCTTCAATCCCGCGATCACGCTCGGCTTCCTCGTCACGAAGCGGATCTCACCCAAGCTCGCAGGCTTCTACTGGCTCGTCCAGTTCGCCGGTGGTGCGGCCGGCGGGTTGATGCTGAAGTGGCTGCTGCCGAGCGCCGTGCAGCACTTCGCGAACCTCGGAGTTCCCGCGCTCGGCTCAGGCATGGGGGCAGGCGCCGCGGTCGTGCTCGAGGCGATCTTGACGTTCTTCCTGGTCTGGGTCGTGTTCGGGGCAGCGGTCGACCCGAACAGCGCCTTCAAGCAGGTAGCGGGCCTCGCGATCGGCTTGACGATCTCGATCGACGTGCTGATCGGCGGCGGCCTCACAGGCGCTGCGATGAACCCGGCAAGGGCGTTCGGCCCCGAGCTGGCTGGCAACCACTGGGCCAACGCCTGGGTCTGGTACGTCGGCCCGGCGGCCGGTGCAGTGATCGCCGCATCGGTCTACGAGATGCTCTATCTCCGACGGCCGGCGTCCGAAGCCGCCGCGTCGGCCTCGTAGTTCCGATAGGTTCCGGCACCGGATGCTCTCGACGATCTCACTCGTCGTCGCCGGCCTTTCGTCCGGCCACAAGATCGGCCTGGCGGTCGTCGGCGGCGCGTTCATCGCGTTTGCCCTCATCTCGTCGTTCGTGATGACGAGACGCGACCCGAACTTCCCCGGCAAGCGCATGCCCGTCTTTATCGCCGTCTGCGTGCTCTTCTTCATCGCGATGCTCTCCGCCGTGGTCATCTTCGGCAAGGAGAGCAAGGAGGCGACGGCTGCTGCGACAACGGCACCGGCCACGACCGCACCGGCCACAACCGCCCCGGCGACCACCGCACCGGCAACCACGACGACCGCGCCGGCCACCACGACGCCGACCACGACGGCAGCGGGCACGACGAGCGCAGGCGACCCGGTCGCAGGCAAGGCCGTCTTTGCCAGCGCCGGCTGTAGCGGCTGCCACACGCTGAAGGCCGCGAACGCGACCGGAACAGTCGGCCCGAACCTCGACCAGCTGAAGCCCGCCCTGGCGGCGATCATCCACCAGGTCAACAACGGCGGCGGCGTGATGCCGGCCTTCAAGGGCAGCCTGTCGGTCAAGCAGATCGCCGACGTCGCCGCGTTCGTCTTTACGTCGACGCACCCTTAGCGGGCGAAAACACCCCCTGAAATGACGAAACCCGCCCTGGTGGGGGGCGGGTATTCGCCGCAGTCAGTGCCGGGGGTGTCAGGGGGAGCCGGCAAAACCATCTTCGCCCAGTACCCCTCCCCTGCACATACCCCGGAAGGGTGATTTGACCAGGCTGAGCGCTACAGCTCCCGCCGCTTCTTCTTGTGCTTCCGCTTGTTTTTTTGCTTCTTGCCCTTCTTCGTGGCGGGCGGTGCCGTCCCGTTGCTCGATGCAGTGCCATTACCCGCCGTACCAGTACCCGATGATTCATGACCCGGTGTTGGCTCAGCCAGCCGAGCCGTATCGGCGACCAGGAACTGCAGGCCGTTCCCGACAGCGGAAGGCGCAGTCGCCGGCCCGAGCCTTGCCGCAGTGAACGAGTCGGCCAGGGACGTCGGCGCATCCGTCTCAGCCACGAGCCACAGCCCGATGGGAGGACGCAACGTGAGCCACTCGAGTGCGCGTTGTCCGAGCTCGTCGTTCGCCGTGACCTCGGCGCGGAACCGTTCGAACGCCGACTCGACCTCGGCCACGAAGTCCTCACGGTTCAACACCGTGAGACCGTTCTTCACCTTCAGGTGGAGCTCCGGATGGCCGTGCGTCAGAGCGAAGCCGCTGGCCGAGAAGTCGTGCAGCAGCATGCACCTGAACCCCTCGTAGTGGCCGCGCAGGGCAGTGCGCGTCTCGGTCGAGAAGAACCTCCCGACGAAGACATTCCACTTCCCCTCATCACTCGTCGCCCCGCTCTCGTAGCCGTACGCCAGCGCAAGGGCATCGATGAACGCGGCGCAAAGGACGAACGTGCCGGCGCGAACATCGCACTCGTCCGCCTGCTTGATGTCGGCGAGTTGGACGCGGCGAAATCCCTCCTCGAGGTACCGGTCAAGCGTCTCCGCGTCCTGGCTCGTCATGTTGCACCCACGTTAGCCAGCTAGAGCAAGCGAGCGGCGCACAACCGATTCGACGTCTCCTACCCGGAGGCGGCACCCTCTTGCTCGAGCAGTGACCGGAGGTAATCCTCCAGCTTGTCGAGGCTGTCTTCCTGGCCGTCGTGCTTGGTCATGTGGTCACGGCCGGCCTGGTCGCGGAACGCCAGCGTCATCGTCAGCGTCGTCACTCCGCCCGTTTCGTGCAGATCCACGGACTCGACGGCGTCCGCGCCGGGCCATCCTTCGAACAGCCACGTCGCGACGGTCCGGGTCGGCGGCTCGACCTCCAGGTAGGTACCCCGAAACGAGCATTCCTTCCCGTCCTCTGTCACGAAGACGATGTGGTATTTCCCCCCGACGCGCAGGTCGACCGAGCACTCCGTCACCCGGCACGTGAATGGCGCGAACCATTTGCTCACGTGCTCAGGCTTTGTGAAGACGTCGAAGACGAGTGCGAGCGGGGCGTCGAACTCCCGCGTGGTGACGATCTCGAGCTCGCTCGGATACTCGATGACTGACGACCCATGCCGATTCGGTGTCACGGTTGCTCTCCTTGTGCTTGTAGCTCTTTGAGGTAGTCGTCCATCCGATCGAGGCGCTCCTTCCACGCCTGCTCGTACTTGGCCAGCCAGTCGTGGAACGGCCCAAGGCGTGCGGGATCGAGCCGGTACAGGCGGCGACGCCCATCTGCCCGGCACGTGACGAGCCCGACCTCGCTGAGCACCCGTAGGTGCTTCGAGACCTGGGGCTGCGACAGCGAGAGCTCGTTGACGATCGTCCCGACCGGTTTCTCGCCGGCAAGCAGCGTGTCGAGGATCTCGCGGCGGTGCGTCTCGCCGATTGCGTTGAAAACATCCGCGGTCGTGGAGGAGCGGGCCACGGCCTCAATATATTCTCGATATCGGTATATGTCAAGCCCGTCCGTTGACGTCTGCCGGCGTTGAGTCCTGACGCCCGGATGCCGACATTGCCCCTGTGAGCACGGGTTACGCGGTTTTTCGGATCGACCCTGATGCGATCGGCCACCCGAGGGTGCGAATCACGCAGATCTTCTGGCGCCACCAACAGGCGGTCGAGCTGGTCGAGCGTCTGAACGCACTCGCCATGGATAGTCCCGGCAGCTATTCGTGGTTGACGGTGTGGGTCGCTCCTCGGAGCGCCGACGCACAGGTGACGCTGACTCCCAAAGACCACGAGTACCTCGAGCGAGCCCGCATCCTCGGTGCTCTGGATACCGACCGGCCCTTGGGAGTGTTCTTCAGCTTCCCGTTCAACGTGGACGGGGCTCGCAAGACGTGCGAGGAGCTTCGCTCGCTGGGCTGGCCGGACGCCGGCTACGACGAGGAGTTGACGGGCGATGAGTGCTGGCACGTGTATGCGCACCAACGCAGGCTCGCGTTGAACGCAGAGTCGATCCTCCGTCTGCGCACCGAGATGGAGGCGCTCGCGGAACGGTACGGAGGAACATTCGACGGCTGGGATGTGAGTGGCGGTCGAGGCTTGCGTTGGGCCGAAGCAGGCGACCTGCCCACCTGACGCAAGAGTGTTCGGCAGCGACGACGGGCGTAACCTGTCGAGGTGCGGGCTGTGCTGATTCCGTTCGCGCTCGTGTTGGGGCTGATGCCGGGCAACGCGCTCGGGCATCGCGTTGCCGCGCCACACGATCCCTTCGTTGCAGCTTCACCCCAACTGCTGAGGCTGTGCGTGGCGACCGCGAAGACGGTCGGGTACCCGGTTCCCTGCCCGACGCGGGTACCGGTAGGCCTGGTCGCCTACGGGGGCGGTGGCTGCCCCCTGCAGATCATCGGGGCGGCGAAGCCGTGCCCGAACACCGTGTTTCGCTGGCGTGGCTGGGTGGTCGGCTCCAGCATCACCGCCGACGAGCATCTCGTCCTCACGGCGTCTCCCCAGATCGTTCGCTCGGCCGCGAAGGTTGTGAACGGGCCGGTCTGGCAACCGGGCCAGACCGTGCGCAGCCTCGGAGATCAACTCGTCGGCCACTGGCGGATGCACGTGGTGTTCGTCCCACCAGATACCAACGATGGCAGCGCGTTCGCCGGCCACGTCGTGCTGATCTGGACGGTCGGGCACCACACGTACGGAATCGGCTTCCACGACGTCTCCACGATCAAGCAGACACTCGCGCTGGATCTCACGCTCGCTCGCAGCATTCGGCTGACCTCCGGGTAGGGACGTCCGTGGCTCTAGATGCGACTTGAGCGGAAGTAACCTCTGCTGACGATGGAGCGAGGCGCCGACCCAACAGCGGGAGAGGTCGTCACCGAGACGTTCCAGTACGACGGTGGCAGGCAGGTCACGGTGTACCTGCCGCCGGCTGCGCCCGAGGCAATCGTGTTTGCCGCCGACGGCCAGCTGATCTCCCGCTGGGGCGGAGAACTCGAGGCCGCTGACGTACCGCCCACGGTCGTCGTCGGCGTACACCGCGCGGCAGATGAGACGCTGCGGCTCCATGAGTACTCGCCGGGCTTTGACCCGGAGCGATTCGCGGCGCACGAGACCTTCTTCGTCGACGAGGTCCGCCAATGGGTGCGGTCGCAGTTCGGAGTCGCACTACCCGCCGAACGCACCGCAGTCTGCGGCGTCTCGGCGAGTGGAGAGCTTGCGCTGGCCGTCGGGCTTCGGCATCCGGACATCTACGGTGCCGTCTTCTGCGCTTCACCGGGTGGCGGTTATCGACCGCCCGATGTCATGCCCAGGCCGATGCCGCGCACCTACCTCGTGGCCGGCACGCTCGAGCCGTTCTTCCACGAGAACGCGACCCGATGGGCGGAGGCCCTGCGCGAGGCCGGCGCCGACGTCGTGCTGACCACTCGGCTCGGATCCCACGGCGATGCGTTCTGGCGAGAAGAGTTCCCGCTGATGGTGGCCTGGGCGTTCGGACGATGAACGATCGGCTGTGTCTGACATCGCGGAGCGGTGTCTGACACCTGTTGCAGGTCGAGCAGCGGGAAACGTGTCAGACACCTCCGGTGTCAGACACGCAGCGATCACCGCTTTGCGATCGCTGCGGCCCGCGTGCTGATCACACCGGCGTCTTCATGCAAGCAGGACGTGGGCGTCGTCACGTGTGGGAGCGATCCGTCATCTGCGCCGGTTGCGTTTCTTCGGCCCGCGACGGAGAGCGCGCACGATCCGACCCTCAAACAGCGACACGAGCACGAGGATGACGGCGAGCCAGGCGAACCAGTGGGGGATCGGGATCAGTGGCGCTTTCGCGAAACGCATGCGCGCAGTGTGGTGCCGCTCACCCCGTCGCGACAACTAGACCAAGAGCTGGTCTCGCGGTGCGCGCCCGGGCCGAGCTTCGACCCAAAACGGCTCGGCGCCCGTCATCGCTTGTCTGCACGAGTGTTCGCGGATGACGCCTGAACGGCGGAACGCGAATGGCGGTTCTCGCTCCGACTTGCTGACCACGCTTAAGACTTGAGGCGTGCCTAGCGATAAGCCACGCGCACGCCGTACACAGCTTGAGCGTGTGTGAACTGGTCGCCGTACGGGGACTCGAGCTGTTGGATCAGACCGGCGCGGGAGAAGTGCCCGCTGCTCAGGTAGTCCCTGGCAGCCCCAACCGCCTCCGCATACCAGTTGGCGTGCGTGTGATCGACGCCCCAAACCGCATCCGCGTGCGAGAAGTCCTCGCCGTACGGGGAATCGAGCTGTTGGATCAGACCGGTGCGGGAGAAGTGCCCGCTGCTCAGGTAGTCCCTGGCCGACGCCAAAGCCTCGCGCTGGCCGATAGTTGAGGCCAGAGCCGCTGAACTCAGTGAGAGCGCGGCGAGGATGACGATGGTTGCTGCGAGGAACTTGTTCATGCGGTGCGCTCCGGTCTTGAGTAGATGGTTATCCGACTTAGATCGGCACTCGCGCTGGTCACTACGACGACTTGTGAGTCAGAGCGATTTCTTCCGCTTGCCCGCGAAAACTAGGAGCTTGTGCGGTTACGCGCTATGGCCGATCGGCCCATCCCTCCGGACTTTCGTATAGGCGTGCTGCTCCTCGGCGAGCTCTCACCCAGAGTCGGCCCACAGGAGGCTCAAAATCGAGATGTCGGCAGCACCAGCGCGGTCTCAAAGTCACTAGGGGGAGGCCTGGAGACCGCTCATCCAGCTCGCCCGGTCCGAGTTGGAGCGCTCCGCAGTACCCTCGGAACTAAGGAGAAGCTTCCGTTTCCGCACGCAGGAGATCTCTTTGAAGCGGCGGTCAATTCGCAACTCATCCATCTGTAGCGACCGCCTCACGACCGCGCCGTGTTTACGTTTCTGTTTACATCGTCGTGAGGCGCAGAAACTTCACCTTGGCCCCCCAGACAGAAAGCCCCGCTTGAGCAGGGCTTTCAAGCGGAGAAGGAGGGATTCGAACCCTCGAGGCAGGGAATACCCCACCTAACGCCTTAGCAGGGCGCCGCCTTCAGCCACTCGGCCACTTCTCCGGGCGCGGCAATCGTACCGCAGCCCTCCGACCGCAAAGACACGTGCGGAGCAGGCTGTCAGGGCGCTTCGGGGGAACCGCGAGGTTCCCCCGAGAAGCACCCAAAGAGCGGAGAGAGAGGGATTTGAACCCTCGACGCACCTTTCAGCACGTACGCGATTTCCAGTCGCGCTCCTTCGGCCGCTCGGACACCTCTCCGTGCTCGAGGCGAAGCGTACCTCCCCCCGACGCCGGTTACGCTGAGGCCGGTCGGCGAAAACCGCCTGAAGCCTGCGCCCGTATCCCGCCGTGACCTTCCCGATCGCAAGGAGCTTCACATGAGCAAGAAACTCACACGCCGGATACTCGTGCTTGTCGTGCTGGCCGCCGCGGGCGTCGGCACCGCGCTCGCCGTCGGCGGACCGATCCTCAAGGTGTCGCACAACTCGCAGCTCGGCGCGATCGTCGTCGACGCGAAGGGCATGACGCTCTACCACCTGACGAGCGAGCACGGGAAGGTCGCGTGCACCGGCACCTGCGCCACCTTCTGGCCGCCGGTGATGTGGGCCGGGAAGGGCAAGCCCACGCTCGGCGCCGGACTCAAGGCCGCCAAGCTCGGGACGATCAAGCGCCCGAACGGCAAGCTGCAGGTGACCTACAACAAGTTCCCGCTCTACCGGTACGCCCTCGACAAGAAGCCCGGCCAGACGAACGGCGAGGGCGTGGACGACTCGCCCGGCACCTGGTACGCCATCTCGACCGCCGGCGCAATCGTCAAGGCCGCGCCGACGGCGCCCGGGACTACCACGGCGACGGGCACCGACACCACGGCGCCCGTCAGCACCGCGCCGACCGTCACGGGGCGCAACTACTAACCGCTCTTCGCGGAGCGGCGATGCTGTAGCGTCGCCGCTCCGATGAAGACACAGGCGAAAGTCATCGTGATCGGCGGCGGCGTGGGCGGCTGCTCGATCCTCTACTGGCTGACCAAGCTCGGCTGGCGCGACGTGGTGCTCGTCGACCGCGCCGAGCTGACGAGCGGCTCGACCTTTCACTCGGCCGGTCTCGTCGGCCAGCTCCGGGGCTCGCTCAGCCTGACCCGGATGATGATGAACTCGGTCGAGCTGTATCGCACGCTCGGCGCGGAAGTCGACCTCGAGACGGGCTGGCGCGAGGTCGGGTCGCTCCGACTTGCGTCGTCCCCGGAGCGGATGGAAGAGCTGTCGCGGCAGGCCGGCTGGGCGCAGACCTTCGGGCTACCGCTCGAGCTGATCTCGGCCGACGAGGCCCAGCGCCTGTTCCCGCCGATGTCGACGGACGGCGTGCTGGGCGCGGCGTTCCTGCCGACCGACGGCTACATCGACCCCTCGCAGCTCACCTACGCGCTCGCGGAAGGCGCCCGCCGCGGCGGCGCCGAGATCTACCAGCACACGCGCGTCACCGAGATCTCGCTCGACCGCGGCCGCGTCACCGGGGTGGTCACCGACAAGGGAGAGATCTCGGCCGAAATCGTCGTGAACGCCGGCGGAATGTTCGCGGGCGAAATCGGCGCGCTCGCCGGCGTGCGGGTGCCCGTCGTGCCCATGGCGCACGAGTATCTGGTGACCAAGCCATCCGGCCTGCCGCTTGAGATGCCGACGATGCGCGACCCGTCGCTGCTCGTCTACTTCCGGCCCGAGTCGGGCGGCCTGATCATGGGCGGCTATGAGCGGAACCCGGCACCGTGGTCGCTCGACGGGATCCCCGCGGACTTCAACGGCAAGCTCCTCGCCGAGGATTGGCCCCGCTTCGAAGAGCTGATGGAGAACGCCGTCGTCCGGGTGCCGAGCCTGGCCGAGGCCGAAGTCGTCAAGCTGATCAACGGACCCGAGGCGTTCACACCCGACGGCGAGTTCATCATCGGCCCCACCGAGGTGCGGGGCCTGTGGACGGCCGCGGGCTTCTGCGCACACGGGCTCGCGGGCGCCGGCGGAATGGGGCAGCTCGTCGCCGAATGGATCGTCGAAGGCGTCCCGTCGCTCGACACCTGGGAGATGGACTCGCGCCGGTTCGGCCGGCAATACCGCTCGCGCGACTACACCCTCGCACGCACGCTCGAGGTCTACGAGACCTACTACGACGTGAAGTACCCGGGCCACGAGCGCCAGGCCGGGCGCCCGCTGCGGCTCTCCCCCACCTACCCGCGCCTGGCCGAGCTCGGCGCCGCATTCGGCGAGAAATCCAGCTGGGAGCGTGCGAACTGGTTCGAGCCGAACGCCGCACGCGGGGACGAATCGCTTCGGCCGCACGGCTGGGCGGGCCGGCTCTGGTCACCGGCCATCGGCGCCGAGCACATGGCGTGCCGCGAGACCGCCGCGCTTTTCGATGAGACCTCCTTCGCCAAGATCGAGGTCTCGGGCGCCGGCGCCGCGGCCTTCCTGGAGCACATGTGCGCAAACCGCGTCGCCCGCGACGTGGGCGCCATCACCTACACCCAGATGCTGAACGCGCATGGCGGGATCGAATGCGACTTCACCGTCACGCGCCTCGCCGAGACGCGCTTTCGCATCGTCACCGGCACCGCGTTCGGCCAGCACGACCTCGCCTGGATCCGGCAGCACGCCCCCGAGGACGTCGCCGTCGACGACGTGACCTCGAGCTACGCCTGCCTCGGACTCTGGGGGCCGAACGCGCGCAAGATCCTGCAGCCGCTGACGACCACACCTCTCGACTTCGGCTACATGCGCTCCCGCGAGCTCTCGGTGGGACGCGTCCCGTGCCTGGCGCTCCGCGTGACGTACGTCGGCGAGCTCGGCTGGGAGCTCTACTGCCCCACCGAGTTCGGACTGGCGCTGTGGGACACGATCTGGGAGTCGGGCCGCGACCACGGCCTGGTCGCCGGTGGCTACAAGGCGATCGACTCGCTGCGGCTCGAGAAGGGCTACCGCGTGTGGGGCGCCGACATCACCCCCGACGACACCCCGTACGAGGCGGGACTCGGCTTCGCCGTTCGGCCGGCCAAGGGAGACTTCCTCGGCCGCGAGGCGCTCCTCGCCCGTCCGGAGCCGGAGCGCCTGCTGCGCTGCCTCGTTCTCTCGGACCCGAGGCGCGTCGCGCTCGGCTCGGAGCCGGTTCTCATCGACGGCCGGCCCGTCGGCCGGGTCACGAGCGGCGGCTACGGCTACACCGTCGGGCGTTCGATCGCCTACGCCTACCTCCCCGCCGAGAGCTCCGAGACCGGCCGCACGGTCGAGGTCGAGATCTTCGGCGAGCGGATCGCGGGCAAAGTCGCCGACGAGCCGCTCTACGATCCGCAGGGCGACCGCATCCGCGCTTGACCGCAGCCGCTCCCACTCCCTCCCGCCACCGCAAGCGCATCGCGCTGATCGCGCACGACAACCAGAAGAGCAACCTGCTCGACTGGGCTCGCTACAACCGCGGCACCCTGGCGCTGCACGAGCTGCACGCCACGGGCACCACAGGCTCGCTGCTCGCCGACGAGCTCGGGCTCGAGGTGCACCGCTTCCTCAGCGGCCCGCTGGGCGGAGACCAGCAGATCGGCGCCGCGATCGCCGAAGGACGCATCGACTTCGTGATCTTCTTCTGGGACCCGCTCGAGCCCCATCCGCACGACGTCGACGTGAAGGCGCTGCTACGGATCGCCGTCGTCTACAACGCGCCGATCGCGTGCAACCGGGCGACCGCCGACTTCGTGCTGTCGAGCCCCCTGATGAACCAGGAGTACAGCCGAGCGGGCAACACGCTCGAGGCGGGCCTAACCTAAACCTGCGCCATGCCGCGCTCGGCGGCGCGGCGGACATGCTCGACGGCCACGTCGCGGTCGACACCCAGGGCGCGCAGCAGGTCGGTCGTGATCGACCGGATTTGACCCAGGACGTGCGCGAACGCGAGCTCCGGATCGCTCGCGACCGCACGCGTCGCAAGCGTCGTCGCGGTGAGCGCCGACTCGATCGGGGCCGAGCGGTCTCGGAGCTCGAGCGCCGGCTCGACCTCACGCACGGCCTCGGCGAGCCGTCGTACCGCTGCGACCAGCCCGGCGGGAATCTCGCTCGTCGTCTCGACGGCACGCACGGCCGAGCGTGCAAGCACGCGCGCGTTGCGCACCGCGAGCTCGAGCTGCACCGCTGCGACGGCGTATTCGTCGAGCCTCGTGCGCGACCGCCAGTAGAGAGGCGACAGCCACGCGGTCTCGTTGCCGAGGGCGACGGTTGAGCGCCACGCGAGGATCGCGGGCTCGGCGCGCCGCGTGCGGGCCAGGGCCTGGCGCCCTCCGGCGACGTCCCGCTGTTCGAGCGCGTCGGCCACGTCGTCGAGGGCGGCGCTCAGCTCGGCGAAGAACGGCGCCGCCTCGCGGCGGGCGACACGCAGCGGGTTCTGCGGCAGCACAACGACGGCGAAGAGGCCGACGATGCCGCCGACCAGGGCGTCGACGAACCGCGAGCCGTGCGCGCCACCCGCAACGGTTGCGACCAGCACACCCGAGGTCGCGGCCTCGCCGACGAAGACAGGCCCGCCGCCGAGCAGAATCGCCGCACTCATCGCCATCAGCACCACCAGCCCGACCTGCCATGAGCCGGTACCGATCTGCGACACGAGCAGGTCGCCGATCCCGATCCCGAGACACACGCCGAGGGCGAGCTCGACGACCCGCCGCATCCGGTCGGTGGAGGCGACGCCGAGCACGATCAAGGCCGAAATCGGAGCGAAGAACGGCTTCGGATGGCCGATCACGTCGTGCGCCACGTACAGAGCGACCCCGGCCGCGACCGCCGACTGGACAACAGGCACGGCGGCTCCCGTGAGCGAGGCGATCCTCGTGCGCGGGGGTGTCGTCAGCAACCCCGTGGGCACGGGATGGACACCGGCCATGGTGTCGGAGAGGTGCGCGGGTTCGTGCAGGGGCCCCGGCCTCGGGTCTGGAGTCAGACCAGCGGCGTGCGGGGGGCGGCGCCGGTGCTTCAGCGCTCGGTGAGCTGCCGGTCGGCCTGGCGCTGAACGCTCATGCCGCGCTTGAGCGTCTCGATCATCGCGTCCTGGTCGCCGCGCTTCTCGTGCAGCTCGGCGAGCTTCGAGAACGCCTCGACGAGATACCGGTTCGGTGTCGCCTGGAGGTGCTCGATCGCCAGTTCGTACAGCTCGATCGCGCGCTCCTCGTCGCCCAGCTCGACGAAGACGGAGGCGAGGATCGAGTAGCTCCGCCCCGCGTCGACCGGACTCTGATCCGTCAACCCGGCCGAGGCTTCCATCGCGATCGAGGCGGCCTCTTCTCGCCGACCCGCCTTCAGTAGCGCCCGCGCCTGTTCGATGCGAAAGCTCGCGAGCTCGAATTTGCGGCCGCTGGCGGCGATCGTGGGAGCCGCGCGCTCGAGCAGTTCCGCGGCGCGCTCGCCGTTGCCGCGATCGAGCTCGATGTGCGCGAGCATCTGGTGGATTCGCGCGATGTCGTAGTACTGGTCGGACGACTCGAGCAGCTCGAGGGCGCGCTCGGCGTAGCGCGCGGCGTTGGCGGAGTCCTGCTGGTGCGCGTGCAGTCGCGACTGCGACCAGAACATCCGGGCCACGGTGAGCGGATCGGCCACGGTCTCGCTCGCCTTGATCGCGCCGGCCAGCGACTCCTCGGCCGCGCCGAAGTTGCCGGAGTCGATCTGAGCGTTGGCGAGCAGGCTGCCGAAGCGCACCTCGTTGATCGGGTCGTGCTTGGCGATCGCGCGGTCCCGGTTCCGCTCGAAAACCGCGGCAGCCGTCTCGTACTCGAATGCCCGTGCGTACACACGCCCGAGGGACTCGGCGGTACGCGGGTCGCGATCCTCGATTGCCGGATCGAGCGCCACGGCCCGCTCGAGCGACGCGCGCGCGGCAACGATCTCGCCTTCGGCCAGCGCCACCTCGCCGAGCAGCGAAAAAGCGGCTGCCTGTTCGACATCCGATCGAGCCGCATCGAGTCCCGCATGCGCGAGCGCACGGGCGGTTTCGAAATCCCCCATGCGGATCGCGACACGAGCCTCGGTCGGCGAAGTCTGTGCAGTGGGTACGTCGTCGCGGCCATAGGCCAGGTACTGCTCGCCGACGCCGAGCCGGGCTGCGAACTCCCGCAGGAGCTGCAGCGACGGGATGCGCTCGCCGTTCTCGATCCGCGAGATGTAGGCCGCCGTGCAGCCCGGGAACGACAGCGCGCGCTGGCTGATGCCTGCCTGCTCACGCGCAGCGCGTAGGCGCCGACCGACGCTCACCGCGTCGTCGACGTAACTCAACTTCTGCCGGGGGGCCACTGCAAGGCGGATCCTAGCGGGGTCTAGGATCGCGCGCGTCACCCGCTTGACCCGCGTCCCGGCCCCGCGTAGCGTCGGCGGCTCCGCCCTCCCCGAGCCGGTAGGCCGCCCCGCCAAGTGAACCGAACGTCCCGCCGCGGCGAAGGATCCCCGACGTGTGCAACGCCTGCGACAACGCGCGCCCGCTAGGCGGCCCTCGGTGAGAGTCGCCGTGGTCGGCTCGGGCATCGCCGGCCTGGGGGCCGCCTACGTCCTGTCACGCGCCCACGAGGTCGAGGTGTTCGAGCAGGACGCGCGCACCGGCGGGCACGTGCACACCGTGCAGTACGACGGGCTGGCGCTCGATATCGGCTTCATCGTCCACAACGTGCCGAACTACCCCCTGCTCAACCGCCTCTTCCGCGAGCTCGACGTTCGCACCCAGGACTCCGAGATGTCGTTCTCGGTGTCGTGCCGAGACTGCGGGCTCGAGTGGTCGGGCCGGCGGCCGTTCGCGCAGCCCCGCAATCTGGCGAGCGTCCGCTTCAACCGCTTTCTGCTCGAGGTCGCACGCTGGCTCAAGACCGCACGCGGGTCGCTCGCCGAGACCGGTGAGACCATGACCCTCGGCGAATACGCCGACCGGCGTGGCTACTCGGATCGTTTCCGGCGCCACTTTCTCGTGCCGCTGACGTCCGCCCTGTGGTCGACCGCTCCGGACCGGGCGCTCGACTTCCCCGCGGCGCACGCGATCCGCTTCTTCGACCACCACGGGATGCTCGGCTTCGGGCGCCTCCGCTGGCGCACCGTGACCGGTGGGAGCCGGCGCTACGTCGACTCGTTACTTGGACGATTCCCCGGCCGCGTCCACGCAGGACTCGGCGCCCGCGCCGTTCGGCGCGACCTCGACGGCGTCGAGCTGACGACCGGCGACGGCGCAACCCATCGCTTCGACGCAATTGTCCTGGCGACGCACGCCGACCAGGCCCTCTCGCTCCTGACCGATCCCAGCCCGGACGAGGTGAGCGCACTCGGCGCCTTCCGCTACACCCAGAACGAGGTCGTGCTGCACACCGACGAGCGGCTCCTCCCGCGGACGCGAGCGGCGCGCGCGTCGTGGAACTACGACGCCGACGACGCGACGAAACCGACCGTGACGTACTACCTGAACCGGCTGCAGCGGCTCGACACCGATGTTCCCTACTGCGTCACGCTCAACCGCTCGGAGGCGATCGACCCGAGCCGCGTGATCCTGCGGACGATGACCGACCACCCGCTGTTCACGCCGGAAACGCTCGTCGGCCAGCGGGCGCTGTCCGCCGTCTCCGGCGCGCGCCACACCGCATATGCGGGCGCGCACCTGGGCAACGGCTTCCACGAAGATGGGCTGGCCTCGGGCGTCAGAGCCGCAGACGCGCTGGGAGTGAAGTGGTGAGATCCGGCATCTACAGCGGGATGCTCGTCCACTCGAGGCGCGAGCCCGTGCGGAACAGCTTCCGCTACCCGCTGTCGTTCTTCGTGCTCGACCTCGACGAGCTGCCCGACCTCGAGCGCAGGCTGAAGCTCTTCTCGATCAACCGCCGGAACGCGGTGACGCTACGGGACAAGGATCACTTCGACGGCACCCGGCCGGTCAAGGAAGCGGTCGTCCATTTCTGTGCCGAACGGGGCGTCGAGGTCGACCGGGTCTTGATGCTCGCCCAGCTCCGTGTGGCCGGCTACGTCTTCAACCCGGTCACGTTCTTTTGGTGTTACGGCCCGGACGGCACGCTCGCCGGTGTCGTCGCCGAGCTGAACAACACGTTCGGCGAGCGGCTGCCCGAGCTCCTTCGCGGCCCGCAGCTGCATTACGGCCATGACAAGCACCTGCACGTCTCGCCGTTCTTCGGCCTCGACCAGTCGTACGAATACGCGTTCTCGGAGCCCGGCGATGAGGTGTGGGCGCGCATCCACGTGCGGGAAGCCGGCCGGCTGCCGTTGACGGCCGTCCTGCACGGGCATCGCACGGAGCTGACCAACGCCAGCCTCGCGCGCTTTCTCGTCCGCTATCCGCTGATGCCCGTCCAGGTGATCGCACTCATCCACTGGCAGGCGGTCAAGCTCCTCGCAAAACGCGTTCCGTTCCATCACAAGCCGCCCTACGTTCCGGGCGTCGGATCGGTGAAGCCGTGAGCGCCGCTGCTCAGCCGCGCCTGCGGAGCGTGCCGGCCGCCCGAGGCACCGTCCTGCGCCGGATTGCGATGCGCGTGCTCGAACGCGCGCTGCGCGACCTCGACGGCGGACTGCTCGAGGTCGAGCTTCCGGACGGCTCCGTGCGGAGCTTCGGTAGCGGCCGGCCGGTGCGGATGACGATCGTCAGCGACAACCTCTTCCAGAGGCTCGCCCTGCGCGGCAAGCTCGGCCTCGGCGAGTCGTACCAGGCAGGCGAGTGGTACGCCGACGACCTGCCCGGGCTGATGGAACTGCTCTTCCGGAACGCGGAGACGGCGGTCGGGCGCCGCCCTCGCCTCGCCAGGGTGATGAACGCCCGGCCCCGCCCTGGCGGCCGCCAGGGACTGCTGCGCGCGCGGCGGAACATCCGGTACCACTACGACCTCGGCAACGATCTCTTCGAGCTGATGCTCGACGAGACGATGACGTACTCGTGCGCCGTCTTCGACCGGCCTGACGAGCCTCTGGCCGACGCACAGCGGCGCAAGCTCCGCCGGATCTGCGAGAAGCTCGACCTGGGCCCGGACGATCATCTGCTCGAGATCGGCTGCGGCTGGGGCTCGTTCGCGCTGACGGCTGCGGGCGAGTACGGCGCCCGGGTGACCGGTCTCACGATCTCGGCCGCGCAGGCAAAACTGGCGCGCGAGCGGGTTCAGGCCGCCGGCCTGGAGCATCTGATCGAGATCGTCGAGCAGGACTACCGGCTGCATCGCGGCACCTACACGAAGATCGCATCGATCGAGATGATCGAGGCGATCGGCCTACGCCAGTTCCCGGTGTTCTTCGCCGCCTGCGACCGTCTGCTCGCCCCGGGCGGGCAGGCCTGCATCCAGAGCATCCTCATCCCCGATCACCGCTTCGACCGCTACCGGCGCTCACCCGACTGGATCGAGCGCTACGTCTTCCCCGGGTGCCTGATCCCCTCGCTGGCGGAGCTCACGCGCTCGATGGCATCGACGTCCCAGCTCACAATCCTGAGCGTCGAGGAGATCGGCCTCGACTACGCCGAGACCCTGAAGCGCTGGCGCGCGAGCTTCCACGATCGGATCGACGAGGTGCGGGCGCTCGGCTACGGCGGCGCGCACTTCGAGCGAACCTGGGACTTCTACCTCGCGTGCTGCGAAGGCGGCTTCCGCAGCCGCGCTCTGCGGGACGCGCAGCTCGTTCTGGCACGCTGAGCGGGGATGGCGCGCTACGTCACCCGCATCGAATCGAGGCTTTCGCCTGCCGATGCGTTCGCCTACATGGCCGATTTCTCGAACGCGCTCTTCTGGGACCCGAGCGTGAGCGGCGCGACCCGCACGAGTGACGGGCCGGTGGGGCTCGGCTCGACCTTTCACCTGGTCTCACGGTTCGCCGGACGCGAGGTTCCGCTCGACTACACGATCGTCGGGTATGAGCCCCTTCAGCGCGTCGTGCTGGAAGCGCGCAAGCCCGGGTTCGTCTCCCGCGACACGATCACGTTCGAGCCGGCCGCCGCAGGATCAGTCGTCGCCTACGACGCACTCCTCGAGCTCGCCGGTGCGCGGCGCATCTTCGACCCGCTTCTGCAACGCATCTTCAACGGCGTCGGTGGCCGCGCGACCAAAGGCATGCAGGCGGCGCTCAACCCGTGAGCCCGGCACCGGGGGCGCGACTCGTCGACGCCGCGCTGGAGGCGAGCGTCGTCGGGAGCTTCACCCGCATCGGCTACGTCGCGCGACGCCGCCTCTTCGCCTGGACACCGCTCGACCAGTTGCGCCTCGACGGGCGCGTCGCAATCGTCACCGGGGCAACCTCGGGCCTCGGTCGCACGACGGCCGACCTGCTCGCTCGGCAGGGCGCAACGGTCTGCATCGTCGGCCGCGACCCGCAACGGACCGAACGTGCCCGCGCCGAGCTTGCCGCCGCGACCGGTGCGACGATCGAAGCCGAGCTCGCCGACCTGTCGTCGCTGGCTGAGGCGGCGGCGTTCGCCGGCCGCTTCGCCGCGAGCCATTTCCGGCTCGACGTCCTCGTCCACAACGCAGGCGCGCTGACGCACGAGTTCCGCAAGACGAGCGAGGGCAACGAGGCGACGTTTGCGACGCAGGTGCTGGCCCCGTTCCTGGTCACGACCGCCTTGCTACCGCTCCTCGAGGCTGCGGCGCCGTCGCGCGTCATCCTCGTTGCCTCGGGCGGGATGTACACCGTCCCGCTCGACGTCGCCGCGCTCGAACCGACGCCCGCTGACTACGACGGCGTCAAGGCCTATGCCCGCTGCAAGCGCGCCCAGGTCGCTCTCGCCGGCGAGTGGACGCGGCGGCTCGCCGGAACCGACGTCACCGTCAACGCGATGCACCCGGGTTGGGCCGACACCCCCGGTCTGCGGGACGCGCTGCCCGGCTTCAGCCGGGTGCTCTCGCCGATCCTGCGGACGCCGCTCGAGGGCGCCGACACGATCGCGTGGCTTGCAGCGGCGCCGGAAGTCGCCGGGACAAGCGGCAAGTTCTTCCTCGACCGCCGCCCAAGGGCAATCCACCGGCTGCGCCGAACGCGGCGCCCCGACGAGGCACAGGAGACACAGCGGCTCTGGGAGCTCTGCCGGGCAAGGACCGAGCCCTTCGTTAAGCGTGCGTAACAATCCACCCCGGGCAGGGTCAGGGTAGGGAACAGTGATCGTTGGAAACCCATGACGGAACCGATGCCTGCAGCCAAGCGGTCGCCATCAGAGCCTCGTCCCTATGGTCGCCGGGCGTTTCTGGGGCTCCTCGGCGCGGGCCTGACGTCGTTCTGGTGGGCCGGGCCGGCGAGCCGGATCCTGTCACCGCTCTCGTCGCAGTTCTCGCAGCTCTCGGCCGACATCCTTCCGGTCGGGGGCTGGCGGATCTACACGATCACCGGGACGATGCCCGACCTCGACGCGTCGAGCTGGACGCTGGAGGTCGGCGGGCTCGTCAAGAAGCCACAGACGTTCAGCCTCGCCGACCTGAAACGACTGCCTCAGGCGAGGCAGGTCTCGACCTTCCACTGCGTCACAGGCTGGACGGTGAAGAACGTCCGCTGGGGAGGCGTGCGCTTCCACGACATCCTCGCGGCCGTCGAGCCGCTGCCCGACGCGCACGCGATCCAGTTCGTCTCGGCCGAGCAGCCGTATACCGATTCGCTGACGATCGATCAGGCGCTGCTGCCGACGACGATGCTGGCCTACGAGATGGACGGCTCGCCGCTCTCGCGACCGCACGGAGCCCCGGCCCGCGTGGTGATCCCGGCGATGTACGGCTACAAGGGCGTGAAGTGGCTGGTGCGCATGGAGCTCGTCGCAAAGCAGCCCGAGGGCTACTGGGAACAGCTCGGCTACGACCAGAACGCCTGGGTCGGCCGCTCGAATGGCTACTAGCACGGTGGCCTCCACCCCGGTGGCGCCGGCCCACACTCGGCGCCTCGCGCGCTTCACGCGCACCGAGCGTGCGTTGCACTGGACGCATGCGACCGCCTTTCTGGTGCTGCTCGGCAGCGGCCTCTGCCTCTACCTGCCGAGCCTGGCCGAGGCGGTCGGCCGGCGGCCCCTCGTGAAGGCGATACACATCTACACGGCGCTCGCGTGGATCGCGGCGCTGGCGGCGATCCTCATCGTCGGCGACCGGCGCAGCGTCCGCGAGACGATCCGCGAGATCGACGGCTTCGACGGCGACGACCTGGCCTGGCTCCGCCGGCGGCGCGCACCGCAGGGACGGCTGAACGCCGGGCAGAAGCTCAATGCGATCTTCACCGTCGTGTTCGCCGTCCTGTTCTCGGTCACCGGGTTCTTCCTCTGGTACGGCGAGCGCGACACGAGGTTCCGGTTTGCGAATACGCTCCTCATCCACGACTGGTTGATGTATGCGTCGTTCATCCTGTTCCTCGGCCACCTCTATCTCTCCGTGATTCATCCCGCGACTCGCCATGCGCTGAACGGCATCACCCGTGGCTGGGTCGACGAGGACTGGGCGCTCCGCCACCACGAGAAGTGGGCCCAGGCGATGGCGGCGGCCCGTCCTGACGACGATTCCGCTTGAGCGGGCGCTTGCTCTGGCAGCCGTCGGCCGTCCTCGCCGCGAGCACGCGGCTCGCTGCGTATGGCCGCTGGCTCGAGGCCGAGCGCGGTCTGGCGTTCGCCGGCTATCCCGATCTCTGGGAGTGGTCGGTGCACGACCTCGATGCGTTCTGGGCGTCGATCTGGGACTACTTCGACGTGCAGGGCTCCTACGGCGCGGTACTCGGGCGCCGGGAGATGCCTGGAGCCGAGTGGTTCCCGGGCGCCGAGCTGAGCTATGCCGAGCACCTGTTTCACGGCAAGTCCGACGACGCGGTCGCGATCGTGCACGCGTCGGAGCTGCGTCCGCCGGGCGAGCTTCGCTGGGGTGAGCTACGCGAGCTGACCGGGAGCATCGCTGCCGGGCTGCGCGCGGCCGGGGTCGAACGCGGCGACCGGGTGGCCGCCTATATGCCCAACATCCCCGAGACGGCTGCGGCGTTCCTGGCGTGCGCGTCGATCGGCGCGATCTGGTCGAGCTGCTCGCCTGATTTCGGCGTACGGAGCGTCGTCGACCGGTTCGCCCAGATCGAGCCGAAGGTGCTGCTCACCGTCGACGGCTACCGCTACGGCGGCAAGGATCTCGACCGGCGCGAGGTCGTCGCGGAGCTCCGGCGGCAGATTCCCTCCCTCGAGCGCACGTTCGTGCTGCCGTATCTCGGCCGCGAGGGAAACTGGGACGAGCTGCTGCGGCCGGGGTCGTTGGCGCCGGAACGGCTGCCGTTCGATCACCCGCTGTGGGTCCTTTACTCGTCGGGCACGACCGGCCTCCCGAAAGCGATCGTCCAGGGACAGGGCGGCATCCTGCTCGAGCATCTGAAGACCCTGTATCTGCACATGGACTCGCGGCCCGGCGACCGCCTGTTCTGGTTCACGACGACCGGCTGGATGATGTGGAACCTCCTGCTCGGCGGCCTGCTCACCGAGTCGGCGATCGTGCTCTACGACGGGAGTCCCGCAGTGCCGGATATGTCGGCGCTCTGGGATCTGGCCGAGCACGCCGGTATCACGTGCTTCGGGACGAGCGCTGCGTACATCTCGGCGTGCATGAAGGCGGGCGTCGAGCCGGCGGCAGGCCGTGATCTCTCACGCCTCCGCAGCGTCGGCTCAACCGGCTCCCCTCTCTCGCCCGAGGGCTTCCGCTGGATCTACGACCAGGTGGGCAGCGAGACGTGGCTCTACTCGATGAGCGGCGGATCGGATGTCTGCTCGGCATTCGTGGGGGGCGTGCCGACGCTCCCGGTCTACGAAGGAGAGCTGCAGGCGCGGGCGCTGGGCGCAAAGGTCGATGCCTTCGACGAGCACGGCGCACCGGTTGTCGGCCAGGTCGGCGAGCTCGTGCTCACCAAGCCGCTGCCGTCGATGCCGCTGTACCTGTGGGGCGACGACGACGGCTCCCGCTACCGCGACAGCTACTTCAACACGTACCCCGGCGTGTGGCGCCACGGTGACTGGATCGAGCTGACCGACCGCGGAACGGCGATCATCTACGGCCGCTCCGACTCGACGATCAACCGCGACGGCGTCCGGATGGGCACCAGCGAGATCTACCGCGCCGTGCTCGCGGTCGACGACGTGCTCGACGCTCTCGCCGTCGACGTGCCGCGCGAAGGCACCGCGGGTTGGCTGTCGCTCTTCGTCGTCCTGCGCGACGGACGCGTCGCCGACGACGACCTCGTCGCGGCGATCAAACAGCGCGTGCGGGCCGAGTGCTCGCCGCGGCACGTCCCCGACGAGATCCGCCAGGTCGCCGAGATCCCGCGCACCCTCTCGGGCAAGATCCTGGAGGTGCCGGTCAAGCGGATCCTGATGGGCGCCGCAGCCGACGAGGTCGCGAGCCGCGATTCACTCGCGAACCCGCAGGCGCTCGACTTCTTTGTCGAGCTCGCTGCCGAGCAGGCTTAAGAAGCCTGCTGCAGCTTCAGCCGCTGTGTCCGCACGCCCTCGGCCAGCGCCCGGTCGACGGCCTTGCGGCGCAGCTCCTCGTAGACCTTGACGAAGCGCACTCGCGCGAGCTCCGGGTCGCCGGAGGTACGAATGTTGTACGTGCCACCCACAAGCCGGACGACCTGGGCGACGAGCTCATGCAGGTCGCCGGCGTGTGTCTGCACGGCGAGCCACGCCTCGTCGGCGGTCGGGATGGCCAGGGTCGGCTCGACGACCGACCGCCTGATGCGGCTGATGGTCGGCAGCTTCATCGCGGTCGCGATCAGCTCGTCGACGACCGGGTCGACAGCCTCGTACGGCAGGTCGATGAGCATGCGTGCGTAGAGATCGGCGGATTCTTCGTTGAGGGGCGGATCGGGATACGCCGCGGCCAGCCGCCGGACGATCTCGCGCACTTCGAAGGGAGTCACGACACCGACGCTAGCGCTCTGTCCGGACGACTGCCGGCCCGGTACCGTCTCCGACGATGGACAGCGGGCCGATGATTCGCGCGTTGCGCGTCGAGCCGGGAAAACCCGCCGGACTGGCGGCCCGCGATCCAGGCGACCGCCTGGGCCTCGACGGCAAGGAAGCCGGACTCGAGCGGCTGGCCGGGCTGATCGAACGGATCGGCCTGCTGCATGACCGGCTCGCCGCCGAGGGAACCCGCTCGGTGCTGCTCGTCCTGCAGGGCCTCGATGCCTCGGGCAAGGACGGCACGGTGCGCCACGTCCTCACCGGGGTCAACCCGCAGGCCTGCCGGATCGTGTCGTTCAAGCAGCCAACCGTCACCGAGCTCGCGCACGACTACCTCTGGCGCGTGCACGCGATGTGTCCTGCGCGTGGCGAGCTCGGCTTCTTCAACCGCTCTCACTACGAGGACCTCGTGGCCGTCCGCGTTCGCAAGCTCGTGCCCGAGCACGTCTGGAAGCGACGGCCGAGGCAGGTCCGCGAGTTCGAGCGAACGCTTTCGGAAGAAGGGACGGCAATCGTGAAGGTGTTCCTGCACGTCTCGGCCGACGAGCAGCGGAAACGCCTCGAGGAACGTCTCGCCAATCCCGAGAAGGCGTGGAAGTTCAGTCAGGAGGATCTGGTCGATCGCGCCCGGCGGAGCGACTACCTCGAAGCGTACGAAGAGGTCATCTCCGAGACGTCGACCGACTGGGCGCCGTGGCACGTCGTTCCGGCCGACCACAACTGGATTCGCAATCTCGCGGTGGCCGAGCTGCTGGCGCACGCGCTGCATGAACTCGACCCGCAGCTGCCGCCGGCCGACCCGGCGCTCGCGGAGCTGAGCATCCTATGAGTGCGTCGTCGCTCACCTATCGCGAGCGCCCCGCGCGTGGCGAAGCCGAGGGATTGCTGGTGCTGCACCACGGCCGCGGCTCCGACGAGCACGATCTGCTTTCGCTCGGCGACGCGCTCGACCAGGAGCACCGCCTGCACGTCGTGACGCCGCGCGCGCCGCTGACGCTCCCGGGCTGGCCGGGCAATCACTGGTACGTCGTGCCGCGCGTCGGCTACCCCGACCCCGACACGTACCACGCCGCGTATCGCCGCCTCGCCGACTTCCACGACGAGCTCTGGGCGCAGACCGGAATCCCACCTGCACGGACGGTCCTCGGTGGCTTCTCGATGGGATCGGTGATGAGCTACTCGCTCGGCCTAGGCCCCGACCGTCCCGTGCCGGCCGGCATCCTCGCGTTCTCGGGGTTCGTCCCCGTCGTCGAAGGCTGGGAGCCGGATCTGGCCGGCCGGCAGGGCCTGCCGGTCTTCATCGCGCATGGCCGGAACGACCCGATCATGGAGGTCGGCTTCGCCCGTACCGCGCGTGAGCTGCTCGAAAGCGGCGGCCTCGACGTCTCGTACCACGAGTCGGACGTGGCCCACCAGATCGATCCGGCGCACCTCCCCGCCGCGATCGACTGGCTCCGCGCCGCGATCTAGCACCGACCGGACAGGTTTGTACCTTGCGCGCTTACTGCGTGCACTGTGGCCGTTAACTCCAGGAGGACCCATGAGGACTCGCACGTTGTCGAGGTTCGTCGTAGTGCTGTCGGCGGTCGTATTCGTGGCAGCCTGCTGGGTCGCCGCTGCCGACGCAGCGCCGCTCGCGAACGGCGGCTTCGAGACCGGAACCCTGGCGAACTGGACGAGCGTGACCGGCGGATCGAACACCGGCTTCGCGATCTACACCGGTACACCGACAATTCACGGGCACACACTTGCCACTCCTCCCGAAGGGACGAACGCCGTCGTCAGCTCCCAGACCGGCGCAGGGCAGGCGATCCTGTATCAGGACGTAACCCTGCCTGCTTCCGGGACGATCACGATCTCGGCCTACGTCTACTACCAATCCTCTGCGGCAATCGCGACGCTCGGCGACCTCTCGTATAGCGGCTCGGCCAACCAGCAGTTCCGCGTCGATGTGATGAATCCGGCCGCGCCGGTCGACTCGCTCGCCGCCGGCGACATCCTGGCCAACGTGTTCAAGACGCGGGTCGGCGATCCGACGACGCTCGCACCGACGCTGGTGTCGGCGGATCTGTCTGCGTTCGCGGGCCAGACGGTTCGAGTGCGAATCGCCGAAGCAGACAACCAGAACTATTTCCAGCCTTCAGCGGACGACATCTCGATCTCGTCCAGCGGTGGCGGCGGAAGCGGCAACGCCGGCTCTCGCGTCGGCTACTGCGCGGCGGCCGGGAACACGAACCCGTTCACCGGCGCCCCGATCGCGCCGGGTACATTCCTGGATCTGCTGCAGGATCAGCCCGCCACCGACGGCCACTACACCGGCGCAACCCCCGCGATCTTCGTTCAGGGAATCGGCATCACCTGCGATGTGCCGCCTGCCGGCGACACGAAGCAAGGCAAGGCTCCGCCCTCACTCGGCGTCCCGACCGGCTTCTACGACTACTGGGCAAAGCCCTAGATTTACCGCATGACCGAGCCGCCACACGTGCGCGTCTCCGACCAGGAGCGCGAGGGTGTGGCGGCCGAGCTGCGTGAGCACTTCGCGCAGGGCAGGCTCGACACCGACGAGCTCGAGGACCGGCTCGCGCGTGCCTACGGCGCCCGCACCGTCGAGGAGCTGCAGGCGCTTCAGACCGACCTGCCGAATCTGCCGGCGACTCACGCGACGAGAAAGGCCGAGCTGGCGGAGCGCCGTTCGACCCTCGCGCGAGAGCTCGTCCAGCAGACAGGCGCATCGCTCGTGCCGTTTCTGGTCTGTACCGCCATCTGGCTCGCAACGGGCACGAATGGAAGCTTTTGGCCGGTGTGGATCCTCATCGTGACCGTGATCCCGCTGTTCAGGCAAGGGTGGCGGCTCTACGGCCCCGCACCCGACCTCGACCACGTCGAGCGCGAGCTGGCGAAGGACCGGCGGGCCGCACAACGGCAGATGTCGGGCGGCGATTCAGTCGACCCGGACACGTGAGCCCGGCGCCCTGAGCCAGACCGACGCGTGCGCCGGCTCGACGGCCCGGTCGACCGCGTACAGCAGTTCGCTGCGGACCGTGTCGAGGTCTACCGCGTCGCGCAGCCGCATCGTGAACGCGGCAACCGTCGCCTCGGCGTCGTAGCGGGCGCGGTTGAAGCGCCGGTCGACCGCGTGCTGAACGCGCTTGCGCAGCGGGTTGAACAGCGCCGCCGCGGCGAGGGTCGACGCGGCGACGCCGACCGGTGACGAGAACGGCAGTACGTCGGTGGCGAGCACGACGATCCCCACGAAGACCGCCGCGAGCAGGCCGGTGAGCAGGGCGTAGGAGATCGTCCGGCTGATCAGGCGGTCGATGTCGTACAGGCGGTACTTGAGGATCCCCACGCCGAGCGACAGCGGGAGCGCGATCAGCGCCGTGAGGAAGCCGACCCCGCCCAGCACGACGCCGAGCGTCGAGTTGGTGCTGCTCGAGACCGCGAGAACGAGCCCGGCGATGCCCACCGCGCCGCCGCTCAGCAGCCATTTCAACTGCTGGTGGTAGTCACCCGTCGAGCGGCGATAGCTGAGAGCCAGCCGCGCGACCCAGAGCAGGACGAATGCCAGATAGACAAGGATGATGAGGACGCTGGCGACCGAGGTTCCCGACGTGCCGTTCGACGCGAGTTGACCGCTCGAGTCGACCCGGACGTGCCGCGCGAGGACACCTTTCCCGTTGTCCCAGGCGTTCGACGCGACGAAGCAGGCACAGAAAGCCAGGTATGCCCACAGCACCCTTCGCCAGCGGCGCTCGAGCCTGCCATCCGGAAAGAGCGCCAATGGAAGCGGCAGGAAGACGACCAGCCACATCCAGTCTCCGGGTGCCAGGAACACCGCAAGCCGCGCGAGCGGCAAGCTGTGGTGACCCCGCCGATAGTGCTCGGCGGCGTATTGCCCGGCGTCGGCGGAAGCGACGATCGCGAGCGTCAGCAGCAGCATGATCGGGCCGATCGGATTCCCCGGTTGACGGCGCGCAATCACTGCTCCCACCACCGCGAACGGAATCAGCGCGAGCCAGATGCCGAAACGGTCGACGACCAGGAACGGCACCGCGACGGCCATCGCCACTGCTAGGGCGACTCCGAGGAAGGACACTCCCCGGGGCGACGCCAGCCAAACGTGGCCGAACACCGGCTCCGGCTGCACGCTCGGGTTCGCGTCCACAGCGATCCCGTGAATCTAGCCCCCACCCCGTTCCGAAAACGTTACGGCCGGGCGGCCTGCTCGGCTCGGCTCAGCTCAAGAGCGTCGTCGTTCGTCCCGACGACCGGGCGCCGCGCGCTGCGGTGTCGATCGTCGCCAGCAGATCGGCTGCGGCAAACGGCTTCGTGACGAGCTTGGCATTGCGCGGGATCGGCTTGTCGGCGTAGCCGGACATGTAGACGACGGCGACGTCGGGTCGACGATGCGTGACCTGGACCGCCAGTTCGACTCCGCTCTGGGACGGCAAGCCGACGTCCGTGAGGAGCACGTCGATCGCGAGACCGCCGTCGAGCTGGTCGAGTGCCTCCTCCGCCGTCGCCGCGACGTGCACGGCATGGCCGGCGCTGTCGAGGATCGTGGTCACCAGCTCGCGCACGCGCGGCTCGTCCTCGACCACCAGAACGACCGCTTCGCTCGGGTCTCGCTCCCGGTCGGCCGGCCTCAGCTCCGGATCGGCCTCGGCAGCGAGGTAGGCGGCGACGGGCAGGTAGACCGTGAAGGTGGTGCCGCCGCCGACGGCCGAGCAGACCTCGATGTCCCCGTGGGCCTGCTCGACGATTCCGTAGACCGTCGAGAGCCCAAGACCGGTGCCTCCGTCTCCCTTGGTCGTGTAGAACGGATCGAAGATCCGCCCGACGATCTCGGCCGGCATTCCGATGCCGGTGTCGGCGACGGCAATGGCTGCGTACTCACCCGATGCGGCGCCCAGCAGACGTCCGCCGCGGGCGTCTGCGTCGAGCGCGACGCGCTGCGTCGAGATCGTGAGCACCCCGCCGGCCGGCATCGCATCACGCGCGTTGATGATCAGATTCATCACGAGCTGCTCGATCTGCGTCTCGTCAGCGACGACCTGAAGTCCGTCGGGCGCGAGGTTCGTCTCGATCTCGATCTGCGCCTCGATCAGGCGGCGCAGCATCCTGTCGAGCCGGCGAATGACCACGTTCAGGTCGAGCAGCCGGGGTCGCACGACGGCCTTGCGCGAAAACGCCAGCAGCTCGCGCGTGAGGTTGGCCGCACGGCCTGCGGCCTCCTCGATCAAGGAGACGTCGCGTTCGATCTGCGGCGGCGGCCGGTCGTCGAGGATGAGCCGGCTGTAGCCGGAGATGACGGTCAGCAGATTGTTGAAGTCGTGAGCGATCCCGCCGGCGAGACGGCCGACCGCGTCGAGGCGCTGCGCCTGGTTTGCCTGCTCCTCGGCCCGGCGGTGAGCCGTGCGGTCGATGATCGTGCCGGCGAGCCGTGGCCGCCCGTCATCCCCGGCCACCACCACGGCGGCAATGTCGACGAAGGCCTGCTCGCCGTCGGGCCGCACGATGATTCCGCTCGTCTGGACGCTCGCCAGCTCACCGCGCACGAGCTGCCCCAGTTCGGGCGTGCCGAGCACCGGAAACCACTGCTCGGCCATCAGGAACGCCGGATCGTGCCCGACGATCGCCTCCTCGGGATAGCCGCTGATCTCGCAGAGCGTCGAGTTCACCGAATCGACCACACCGCGCTCGGGGTCGATCACGATCAGGCCGACCTGCGCACCCCCGAAAACCCCGACGAAGCGTGCCTCGCTCGCCTCAGCGCGCGCCCGGGCCCGGCGCTCCCGGGTCACTACGCGGTCGACCAGGTAGGCGCCGATCACGAAGAACGACGTCCAGACACTGACGATCAACCAGCCGAAATGCATCATGAAGGGTCGCCCGAATGCCTGGAGCAGCGCGACCCCTTCCACCGCGGGCAGCGCGCCGAGCGGGAAGCCGAGCCGGTAGGTCGCAACGAGGGCGACCAGCAGGAGCAGCGGCCCCGGCAGCTGGACGCCGTGCCAGCGCTCGAGCACGACGATCGCGACCGGCAGCGTGAGGAACGCCGCAAGCTCGAGGGCGACGAAGCCCGGGCGACGGCCGCGGGAGAGCTCGCTCATGAACACCTACCCCGCGAGAAGCCCGACACGAACTCCTACCCCCCGTTCGTCTCTCAACGCCATCCAAAGATGCTTCGACGGCACCGGCGGCTTTTCCTGGCGACAAACATTGCCTTGAGATCTACGCGCTGCCGCCGGTTCCGGGTTGGATCAGCCTGGTGTCGTAGCTTGGCTAGAGTTTCTGGAGTGGTTGAAGTACGCATCCTTTTCTGCCCGGTCTGAAGCGGATACGACGAACGGGCCGCGAGTCTCGCGGCCGAGCTGAACGGCATCGGTTACGTCGCTGAGATCGCCGAGGGGGCCAAGAGCCAGTTCGACGTGGTCGCGGACGGCGTGACCGTCTTCTCGAAACAGCGCGCCGGGCACTTCCCGGATCTGGCCGAGGTTCTCGGCGCCCTCCCCGCGCCGTAGCGCGGCGCGATACTGGCGACCGATGCGTCTTGTTCCGCCGGAGCGGCATCTGCTGCGCGCCAGAGACCTGGTCGACGCCTCCTACGCGAAGCCGCTCGACGTCGCCGACCTGGCCCGCGCGGCCGGGCTCTCGCGTGCCCACTTCAGCCGCGAGTTCAAGCGCGCCTTCGGTGAGTCACCTCACGCATATCTGCTCACGCGCCGCCTGGAACGCGCCGCGTCGCTCCTGCGCGCCACCGACCGATCGGTCGCAGCGATCTGCTTCTCGGTCGGGCTGCGAAGTGTCGGCTCCTTCACGACGAGCTTCAGCCGCGCGTACGGCATCACCCCGACGGCCTACCGGGCGGCATTCCCTCCCGCCTCGCGGTACGCCCTGATCCCGGCCTGCGTGCTGCGCGCCCACGGCCGTCCCCAACACCGCACATTTGGAGAAGACGTCTGAGCGCAGCGTCCCTAGCATCGGCTTCCAGGTAATCGAAAGCACGCCATCGAGAAAGGGAGCCATGATCAAGATCGCGTTCGCAGGGGTCTGGGTGCACGACCAGGATGAGGCACTTGCCTTCTACACGGAGAAGCTCGGCTGGGAGCTTCGCGCCGACGTCACCTTGCCCGAACTCGGCGGCTACCGCTGGCTGACGGTCGGCCCGCCCGACCAGCCCGACATCTCTGTCTTGCTGAACGCGATCCCCGGCCCGCCGGTGCTCGACGTTGCAACCTCCGAGCAGATCCGGAGCCTGATGGCCAAGGGCTGGGCCGGCAACGTGCTGCTGACGACCGACGATGCGCGGGCGTCGTACGAGGAGCTCTCGGCCCGCGGGATCGAGTTCACCGAGCCGCCCGAGGAGCGCCCGTACGGCATCGACTGCGCTTTCCGCGATCCATCAGGCAACCAGTTCCGTCTCACGCAGGTGCGCGAGGACCTGGCGGTCTGAATGTCTCGTTGTCGGTGCCGGCGGCGAGCGAGGTCGCCGGCACCACGCCGGCGTCTTACGAAACCACCTGGGCGTGCTCCGCGACGCGGTCGAGCCACGGGCGTGCGCCGAGCTCCTCGAAGATCTCCCGCGCCTCCGAGAAGAGCGGCAAGGCGGCCTCTCGCCGGGCCCGATCATTGAGCAACTCGCCGTGCTCGAGCAGCGTGACGGCGAGGTAGAAGCGGAGAGAGCGTTCACGGAAGCGGGCCTCTGCGGCGGCGAACTCGCTCTCGTCGCCTGCGAGCTTGCCGCGGAAGCGGTGCGCGTGCGCTTCGAGCAACGGCGGTCGCTCCCCGGGCCGGAGCGCGTCGACCAGGGCGAGGAACTCGCGGGTTCGTTCGGTGTCGCCCAGCGTAAACGTGGACTCGAGAGCCTCGACGAGGCTGAGCTTGACCGTCAGGAAGGTGATACCGAGCGTCTCGACGAGCTCCAATACGCGCTCGGCCACCTCGACCGCGTCACGCGCTCTGCCCTCGGCCCTCAGCACCTGTGCCTCCGCGACCAGGTATCCGGCACGCACCTGTATGTCTTCTTCGCTGGTCCCGATCTCGGCGTGCTCGTCGAGCCAGGCGCGGGCCGCGCCGAGATCGCCGCGCGCGCAGAAGATCTCGACCGTGGGCGAGCCGAGGCCAGCGTCGATGCCCTCGCCGCCGAGCGAATCGAACTCGTCCTTGTGCGCGAGCGCCTCGTCCCAGCGCCCGAGCATGACCAGGCCGCTGATCGGCCCACCGACGAACAGGCCCTCCCAGATGCGGTCGCCTACTCGGCGTGCGAGCTCGAGCGCCCGCTCGGTCAGTTCGGTTGCTTCGTCGTAGCGGTCGGCAGACTCGAGGATGACGGCAAGGTTGTTGAACGCGCGCACTGCGGCGGTGTGGAATTCGCCTGCAAGTGCTCGCTCGAGTGCCCCTTCGAGCAGGATCCGGGCTTCCTCGAGCCTGTTGCGATAGGTGTAAAGCACCGACTTGCTGGTCAGCGCCTGGGCGAACACCTCGGGTAAGCCCAGGCCTTCGGCGAGCTCGAGTGCCACCTCCAGGCGCGGCGCGGCGAGATCGTATTGCCGGTTGAGCACGAGGAACCGGCCGAGCTGCGCCGCCACCTCGGCGACGACCTCGTCCGGCTCGAGCGGTTCGAGCTCTGCGAGCGTGGTCTCGAGACGGGCGACCGCGGCGGGCGGATGCCCGTCGCGGTAGTCGAGGTCGGCGAGAACCGACGAGACGCGCGCTGCCCGCCGCGTCAGGCCCTCGGCCTGGAACACCGCGGCAGCGCCCTCGAGCAGCAGCCTCGCCTCGGCCGTCCTGGCGCCGCGCCAGGCCATGCGGCCGGCCTGCTCGTGGAGCGCGGCCTTCGTGACGGCCGCATCCTCCAGGTCAGCGGCCTGGACGAAGTACCGCTGTGCCTCCTCATTCGCGCCGAGCGAAGCCGCACGCTCGCCGGCGCGCGCGAGCCGGTCGCCGGCTTTCGACCGGATCTCGGGTGCGTCGTCGGCATCGGGCAGCGCCTCATACGCGGCGAGATAATGCGACGCCACGACTTCGACCACTTCCTGCTCGGCCCAGCCCTGCTCGAGCTGCGCGGCCGCTGCAAGGTGGCGAGCCTTTCGGTCGGCCTTCGCGAGCGTCTCGTACGCGACCTTGCGCAGGAGGTCCTGCAGGAATCCGTACTGCCCGTGCTCCGGTGAACGCGGATCGGCCTGGAGGACAAGTACCTCCTTCCGCGTCAGCGAGCCGAGGGCGGAGTCGAGATCGCTGTCTCCGGCACCGGTCAGCGTCGCGAGCGCCTGCCTCGTGAACGTCTTGCCGAGCACCGACGCGTCCTGGATCACGCGGCGCTCACCGGGCGGCAAGCCGTCGAGGCGGGCGGCGATCAGCGCCTGCAGCGTCTCCGGTACTTCGAGCGCCTCGACGGCCCCGGTCAAGGTGTACACCGGGCCTTCTTGCACCAGCGCACCGCGATCGAGGAGCATCCGCACCGTCTCGACCGCATACAGCGGAATGCCCTCGGCGCGGGCGAGGACTCGTGCTCGCAGGCTTTCGGGCAGGCCGGGAACAAGCCCCGCGAGCAACGCTTCCATGGCCGGCTCCGACAACGGCTCGAGGTAGATGGAGCTGAAGTTCCGGTGCCCTGCGCCCCAGGCGGGCCGGCGGTCGAGCAACTCGGGACGGGCCAGCGTCAACACGTAGATCGGAGAGCTGCGTGACCACTCGAGCAGGTACTCGATGAAGTCGAGTAGCGAAGCGTCGGCCCACTGCATGTCTTCGAACACGAGAACCGCCGGGTAGACGTTGGCCAGCCGCTCGAAGAACAGCCGCCACGCGGCGAAAAGGTCATCACGCTCGTAGCGCCCCTCCTCGAGGGCCAGCAGATGCGCGAGGCGTGGCTCGACGAACCGGCGCTCCTCGGGGTTGGAGAAGTGCTCCTCGACGACGGCAGCCAACTTGGCGAGCGCCGAGGCCGGCTCCTCGTCCTCGGTGATGCGAGCGCGCATGCGAACCATGTCGGCAAGCGCCCAGTACGTCACGCCCTCGCCGTACGACAGACACCGGCCCCGGTGCCAGTACGTGATCTGGGCGATTCCGTCGAAGTACTTGTAGAACTCCCACGCGAGGCGCGACTTCCCGATCCCGGCGACGCCGGTGATCGACACGAGATGCGCCTTGCCTTCGTCCGCGCACACGTGGAAGAGGTCCTTGATCTGGCGGAGCTCGCGGTCACGGCCGACGAAGGGCGCCTCCAGCCCCGCCGACTTGAGCGAGCCGCGCGCGCCCGAGACAACCCGCAGGGCGCGGTAGAGCGGGACGAGTCCAATCTTCCCTTTCAGCTCGTGGCTGCCGGCCGCGGCGTACGCGACGGTCTCCTCCGTCGCACGTTTTGTCGATTCGCCGACGAGAACCGTCCCGGGGGCGGCGACGGACTGCACGCGCGATGCCGTGTTGACCAGGTCGCCGGCGACCATCCCTTCGCCGGTCGCGCCGAGCGTCACGGCCGCCTCGCCGGTGAGGACGCCCGCGCGGGCGCGCAACTCGGGGTTGCCGATCTCGTCGCCGAGTGCCGAAACGGCCGTCACGAGATCGAGCGCTGCACGCACCGCCCGCTCCGCGTCGTCCTCGGTCGCCACCGGTGTGCCCCACACCGCCATCACGGCGTCACCGATGAACTTCTCCACCGTCCCGCCGTACAGCTCGATCAACCGGCGGCTCGTCTCGAAATACCGCGACAGAAGCGCGCGGACCTCTTCCGAGTCGCGCACTTCGGACAGAGCCGTGAACCCGACGAGGTCGGCGAACAGCACCGAGACGAAGCGACGCTCGGCAACCGGCGCAGGCATGAACGCCGGTGCGGTGGACGCCTCCGTCGTTGCGTTGGAGTCGCTTTCGATTGCCGCGCCGCAGACGTCACAGAAGCGCGCGCCGGCGGCGGCGGGGTGGCCATTCGGGCAGACGCGGGCAAGCGCCGCGCCGCAGCCGACGCAAAACCGCGCCTCCGCTCGGTTCTCGGTCTCACAGTTCGGGCAGATCACGCGGGAGCACCGTGCATTGACGCTCTGACTGTAAGGCAACGGTACGCATCCTGTGCACCGGAGCCTGTCCGCGGGAAACTACTGACGGGGCGGGTGGTACACCTCAAGGACGGGCGGCGGCTCAGGCCACCACCCGTGGAGGGCCGGACGTCCTCCCAAACACAAGTGGGGGCGTCCGGGCCGATTCGACGCCGGACAGAGGGGTCGTAAGGAATGGCACAAGACATGTACGGACTGAGCAGGCGCGCATGCGCGATGTACGCGCTGGATCTCACTGACGTGCCCCAGCAGCGGTTCCGCTACGCACTCAACCGGTACATCATGAACGGTCTGCCGGTGCCCGAGGCAGAGGCGAAGGCGATCGCCTCGGTCCGCAACACGCACCCGGACTTCGTGCCGACGCGAAGCCACAGCGCCGGCTGAGCCCCGACGGTCTCCTCAGCTGACGAGGCGGCGCGCGCCCCGCTCGACCAGGGAGAGCAGCGCCGCGTGCGCTTGCTCGTGGCCAGGACCGCCGAGAGCCGCCAGCGACGAGGCCACCATCGTCGCCTCTTCGATCCCGGCCTGGTCGGCAGCCTCGAGGTACCGCAACAGCCATCTGGCCGCGACACGCGAGCGTCGGCGAGGATCCTTCTGCGCGATCAGCGCCGTCAGCGCGAGCGACTCGAGCAACGAAACCCGGCCGATCTGCCGTGCCGTGGTCTCGGCCACGAGCAGGTTGCCCCGCTCGATCGCCTGGTTGAAGATCGCCCTTGGATGGCCTTGCGCGGTGATTCGGCTGTCCGCCTTCCGGGGCCGGACGGCAGTGCCGAGGCTACACGAGTGCTGCGCGCCCGTCTCCCGATCGCCGGCTACAAGCCTCCACGTCGTTGCAGGTCGCTGCTCGCTGGCTCGCTGCGCCAGATCCCGGTAATCGGAGCTGCGGTGGCGGACTGCCCGAGCCGGGGCAGCCCCCACGCGTCCTCGATCGTGCGGAGCAGCGAGTAATGGGTGTACGGGCGGTTCGACTGCACATGCGGGCGGACGAGCGGCCCGGCGACGATCGTCGCCACGGGACCGCCGCCGCCGAGGTGGTCGCGGGATGCGCCCTCGTCGAACGTGACGAAAAGAACGCTCCGCCGCATCGCGGGGCTCCCGAGAAGCGGTCCGGCGAACCTGCGCAGCCAACGATCCCCGGTTGCGATCGAACAGTTGTGCATGTCGTGACAGAGGTTCGGAACGATCAGCGAGAAGTTCGGCAGACGGTCCGCGCGCAGAGCCCGGGTGAAGCGCGAGAGCGGCTGGATGTCACGCAGCTGTCGTGTGCTGTCGGTGACGCGGTCGAAGCGAAGGAACGGGATCCGCGCGAAGAACGCGGTCGGGTGCACCGGCCTCGTGGCCGGCCCCTTGTAGCCCTCCACGTAGGCGCGCCAGGTCAGTCCGGCTCCCCGAATCGTCTCGGCGAGACTGTCGCCGCCCACGATGCACGACACGCAGTCGTTGTGGATTCCGTGCGTTGAGCCGGAGATGAGCGCGAGGTAGTTCGGCAGGCTCGGATGGGCAACTGCACGGTAGTTGCTGAGCAGCGCGTACCGCCGGGCGAGACGATTGAAGGTCGGTGCACCCTGGTAGCCGAGCACCGACTTGCTCGAGCGGTTCTCGAACACGACGACGACCACGTGCGCGAAGTGAGGCACAGCGCTCCTGGCCGCTTGCAGCGAGGGACCGAGGGGCGACGGTGCAGCGTCGATGCCCAGGGCAAAGGTTGCTGCGACGAGCACGATGGCTCCGACGAGCACAACGCGGCGTGATGCGATCGAGTCCAGTGCGGCCTCCTTCGAGGAGCAGCGTAAGCGGGCCATTGGAACGGACTACTGCGCTCCGGTTAAGGCGCGGCGAACACCGGTCGCCCCGCTGCCCACCGGCAGCGAGGACCAAAAGGGGCAGGGGAAAAGCCGATCGCCGGACGATCATGGAGCCATGGGTTCGGTGCCATTCGCGCTTGGGCTGGGAGTTGTGCTCGCGGTCGCGGGAATCGCCCTCGAGCGAGTGGGCCGCCGGCTACGCGCGAGGCGACGCTTCCGCCCCTTCACCCGCCGCTGGTGCACACTCGATCGGCAGACGAGGCGAAGGATCGTCAGAGCCATCCGGACGGGCCATGGCGTGCCTGCCGAGCACGCGGCGATCACACTCGAGCTGCTCGACCTAGGCGATGTCGCGCTCGCTCGCCTGCTGCCGACCTTGTGGCGCCGTGCGATCCGCAACACCGCCCTCAACCTCGCCGGACTCGCACTCGCCGTGCTGCTCGTGCACCAGCAAAAGGTGTTCCCGGTCGGCAAGAGCGACGTACAAGCCGGCTATGTGGGGGTCGGCTTCTTCATGACCTCGAACCTCGTTCAGGCGCTGTGGTGGCTCCGAGTGTCCAGTCGGATTCCGAGGGCGCTCGCCAATCGCGCGAGCGCGAGAGCCGAGGCTGAGCGGTATCGGGCATCGGCGACGTGACACCGACCGCTACGTCTTCGAGACGGCCGCGACCACGAGGTAGGCGCTCACATCGTCGCCATCCTCCGGTGCGACAACGCGGACGACCTCCAACGCGTCATCGGGGCCGCGGTGAATCCGGTGCCCCTGCGTCCAATTCGGCTCGCTGGTCGCGAATGTGCCGAGATCGCCGCCGTTCATGTCGAAAAGCCTGAACTTGAAAGCCATGCCTCACCCCGTTCCGGGGCCGGGACGGCATCGCCCAGGCTACAGCAGAATGACCAGGCCATTTCCCCGCACGACCGCGCGGGTTGTGGCCTGGTTCAAGCGGAGGGGAGAGGATTTGAACCTCCGATCCGCTTACACGGATAACGGTTTTCGAGACCGCCGCATTCGACCGCTCTGCCACCCCTCCGATCGGCCGCACAGATTAGCTAGTCGTGAATGCGGGCGATCAGATCCTCGCGCTTCAGCACGCGCACGCGGCGCGGCGAACGGGCGAGGCGAACGTCGTAGCCGGCGTCCCGCGCGTAGAGAACCTTGTCGCCCGGCTCGATCGCCGTCACGTCTGGGCCGACCGACGCGACGATCCCGATGCGCACATGGGTCGCCTCGTTCACGGGGACGATCAGCCCGCTCGGCGTCTCGGTGTCCTCGAGCGGCTCCAGGACGAGGAAGTCGTCCAGAGGCTCGAGGGTCACGTCCTTCAGAGGATGACCGTCCAACACAGCACTTTTCACGATACTCGCTCCCAGTGCGCATCGGCCGTCACGAAGTTCCGGTCTCGAATCCCGACAAGCCGTTCTTTCCGGCTGCCGGTCTGAGCAAGGGCGACCTGGTCGCCTACTACGCCGGAGTCGCAGAGTTGGCGCTCCCCCACCTCCGCCGCCGGCCGTTCCACATGAAGCGCTACCCGGGCGGGGTCGAGGGCGACTTCTTCCATCAGAAGCGGGTGCCGGCGAACCATCCCGAGTTCGTCGACGAGGTGTTCGTGCAGTTTCCGAGCGGGCATTCGACGGTGTTCGCGATCGTCGACAACGCCGCCGCACTGGTGTGGGTGGCGAATCTCGGGTGCATCGAGCTGCATACGTGGCACTCCCGCGTCCCCGAGATCGAGCGGCCCGATTATCTGCTGATCGACCTCGACCCGACGACCGACGGCCAGTGGCCGTACGTGCGCGAGATCGCGCTGGTCGTGCGTGAGGTGATGGACGAGCTCGGCCTGCGGTCGTATCCCAAGACGTCGGGCGCGACGGGCTTCCATATCCTGGCGCCGATCCGGCCGGAGCTCCCGTTTCCCGAGGTGCGGCGCTTTGCCAAAGCGCTCGCCGAGGAGGTCGAGCGCCGCGTCGGCGACCAGAGCGTCGCGACGACCACGTGGCGTGTGGCCGACCGCGTCGGCGTGTTCGTCGACTTCGGCCAGAACGCCCGCGACCGGACGATCGCGGCGGCCTACTCGGTTCGGCCGACACCCGATGCGCGCGTCTCGGCTCCGCTGCGCTGGGACGAGGTGGCCGCCGTCGATCCCGCCGCATTCACCGTTCGCTCGATGCCGGCGCGCATCGCCGAGGCAGGCGACCCGATGCAAGGCATGTGGCGCAGCCCTCCCTCCCTGCGCACGCGGTTCGAGCAGCTCGGCCTGGCCCTCTCGGGCGGCTGACGAGACTTTTCCGCTGCCGAGCAGTGCCTCGACGCCGGCGCCAGGCTCGCGCGGCGGGCTGACCTCGCGCCAGGTGCAGTCGGCCGGATTCTTGTCGTCGCGCCAGCGGATCAGCTTCGTGCCATGGCGGAACCGATGTCCCTGCACCTTGTCGTAGCGCACCTCGACGACCAGCTCCGGACGCACCCGCGCCTCGTTCAGCTCGCCGGTGCCCCAGCGGTTCGGCTCGGAGATGCGGCCTTCGGGCGCATCCTCCAACAGCGGCAGCAGCCGTTCGGCGACCTCCTTCCGCTTGCCGGCCGCAACGGCGCACGAGCCGACGTAGTCGAGCCCGCCGTCGTCGCGGTAGAGGCCGAGGAGCAGCGTCGCGATCTGGGTCTGGTCGCCCTTCCACCGGATTCCGAGGACGGCGCAGTCGGCGGTTCGGTGCTCTTTGACCTTGACTACGGCGTCGCGCGAGCCCGGCTGATACGTGGCCGCCAGACGCTTTGCGACGACCCCGTCGAGCCCGAGCGCCTCGAAGCTCTCGAGCCACGCGCGCGCAGCCGCGGCCGATCGCGTTGCGGGTGAGATGACGAAGCCTTCCAGGGCCTCGACCTGGGCTCGCCGCTCCTCGAGCGGCTTCTTCCACACAGGCTCGCCGTCCCAGAGCAGCAGATCGAAGACCACGAACTCGGACGGAATCTCGGCCGACAGCTTCCTGATGCGCGACTCGGCGGGATGCAGCCGTGTCTGCATGGCGTCGAAGTCGATTACGCCGTCACGGCTGATCACGATCTCGCCGTCAAGCGCCGACCGGGGCGCCAGCAGCTGCGCCGAGCCGCTGCAGCTCCGGGAAGTACCGCAGCAGCGGCCGGCCGTTCCGCGACCACAGGCGCAGCTCGCCTTCGAGGTTCTCAAGCACCCCGCGGAAGCCGTCCCACTTCGGCTCGTACTGCCAGCCCTCACCCTCGGGCAGCTCCCGGACGAGCTCCGCCTCCATCGGCGGGAACGGCAAATCCTTGGGTGTCGGAGCCAAACTCTGCGGCATCGGCAGTCAGCGCATCGAATCACATCGGGGGAGGGCCGAACGAGCGCCCTCGGTTATTCGTGCGTGCGCGTTTTGGCATGCCGCATTCGGGGTATCGCACACCGTAAGGGTCGGCGCGAATGCCTAGGTTCGAGCCCCTTGGCCCCGTACGAACCTCCCTCCTACGGGGATGACGGATGACATGGAAACCGCTTCTACGGCAGAGGCGGTTTCCGTGTCTTCAGACTGACAAAGGAAGAGCACGACCCGGGAGGGCAGGCGGGCCCCCAGGTCGTGCGCAACCAGAACCGTGATGACCGCGGATTAGACGTTCGTGAGAAACGTGGACGGGCGCCGTCTCCAGTCGACCTCGGTGGGCGGAGTTCGGGATCACCGCGGGTTGAGGAGGTTTGCGATTCGCGCCGAGCGGAAACTGCATGCCCCATGTCACGCTACGACTACAACGGGCCGGCAGCGGCGGAGTGGACGGTCGACGAGACCGATTTCGTCGTCGGTGTCAGCTGTGCCGTCGAAACTCGCGACGACGATTGGCACGGGCAGCTCAGAGAAGTCCCGTACCTGTTGCACGATGTCTGGCCGGCCCTGGACACCTTGAGGCTTCGCCTGCCGGACCGCGAGCCGACGGAGATCCACCCTGCGCCATGCTCGGACGCGTCCGGCGAGACCATTCTCGCGTTCGTCGGCGACGGCCCGCCGCCAATCTGAAACGCCGAGGGCTTTCCGACGAGCCAACGGTTTAGGCCACCCGAATTCGGGGAATCGCTGATCGTGCGGGTCGGCTCGTAACGCCTAGGTTCGAGCCCCTGGCCCGCCTACGCAATCCCAACAGAACCGCTTCTTGCAGCCGCAGCAAGGGCGGTTCTATGTCCTGTTTAAAAAGGTGCGCGATGGGAAGCGCTGACCGGTGCGGGGCCGCCCGCTGCGTCGCGCCTAGGAACCAACACCCGCGCGTATCGGAAGCGGCCCCGTGTTCAGGCGCCCGTGCAGCCCTCGCCGGCGTCGAGACACGATCTCCTGAGCCCCGAAAAGAGCTTGCAGCGTAAGGTTGTCGGGATGAAACGCGTCGCCGTCACCGGTATCGGGTGTGTCTCGCCGCTCGGGCTCGACGCGCCGTCGACGTGGCGCGCCGCTCTCGCCGGCGAGAGTGGGATCGGCTGGATCTCCACCTTCGACACCGACGGACTGCCGGTGCGGGTCGCGGGCGAGGTGAAGGGATTCGAGCCGCCCGACGTGATCTCGGCGAAAGAGGCGCGCAAGCTCGAGCGGAACGTCCTGTTTGGCGTGGCTGCGGGCTCGGAAGCGCTGCGGGACAGCGGTCTGACGGACTTCGACCCCGACCGCACGGGGATCATCTTCGGATCGGCGATCGGCGGCGTGCCCGGCATCGTCGAGCAGGCGAACATCTTCCGCGACCGCGGGCCTGATCGCGTCTCGCCGAGCTTCCTGCCGAACATCCTGGTCGACACCGTGTCGGGCCAGCTGGCGATCTCGCTGGGGATCCGCGGCCCCAACTACGCCGTCGTGTCGGCGTGCGCCACCGGCTCACACGCGATCGGCGAAGCCGCGGAGATGATCAAGCGCGGCAGCGCCGACGCGGTGCTCGCGGGCGGTACGGAGGCGTGCCTGATTCCGCTGATCCTGGCGGGCTTCACCACGATGCGCGGCCTCGCGATCGAGGACGAGCATCCGCCGAACGCCTCACGGCCGTTCGACGCGACGCGCGCAGGGTTCGTGATGGCCGAGGGATCCGGCGCAGTGCTGCTCGAGGACTGGGACGCCGCCGAGCGACGCGGCGCCGACATCTACTGCGAGGTGCTCGGCTACGGCGCGTCGAACGACGCGCACCATCTCGCCCAGCCCGAGCCCGAGGCGACCGGCGTCGCATCGATGATGCGCTCGGCGCTCGCACGGGCGGGCGTGGACATCGAGCGGGTCGGCTACATCAACGCGCACGGCACTGCGACGCCGCTCGGCGACATCGCCGAGACGAAGGCGATCAAGGACGTCTTCGGCGATCACGCCTACCGCCTTGCCGTCTCGTCGACGAAGTCGATGATGGGCCACACGTTCGGCGCGGCCGGCGCGATCGAGGCGATCATGTGCGTACTCGCGATCCGCAACGGCGTCGTGCCCCCGACGATCAACTACCGCGTGCCCGACCCCGAGTGCGACCTCGACTATGTCCCGAACGTCGCCCGCGATCTGAAGATCGACGTCGCACTCTCGAACGCGATGGGCCTGGGCGGCCACAACGGCTGCGTCCTGCTCGGCCGCGTGAACTAGCGCGCGATCCGCTCATGCCGCGGCGACGATCTCTGCAGTGAGCTGGTCGATCGTCGCCAGCACGACGTCGGCCAGGGCGAGTGCCTCTTCAGCAGGCGGGAAGTGCAGGTTCGGGACGGCGATGACGCGCAGCCCCGCGGCTCTGGCTGAGCGGATGCCCGGCTCGGAGTCCTCGATGGCGGCGGCCCCGCTCGGCGCGACGCCGAGCAGCCGCACCGCTTCGAGGTAGACATCGGGCGCCGGCTTGCCGCGGCCGACGTGCTCCGATGACAACGCGACCCGCACCACGTCCTCGATGCCCGCCGCGCGGACGACGGCCTCGATCAGCTCGGGGTTCGACGACGACGCGATGCCGAGCGGCCAGCGCTCCGCCATCCGCCGGACGGCTGCGACCGCCCCGGGAATGAGCGGCGGCGCGGCGCCGTAGCGGACGAGCATGCGCTCGACGATCGCGTCATTGATCTCGGACGGAGAGCCCGGAACGCCGAGAACAGCGGCGAGGTAGCCCGACCACTCGGGTGAGCTCATCCCCATCATCGCCCGGGTCGCTTCGGGCGGGTAGTCGAGGCCCAGGCCGCGCACGTACTGCTCGCGCACCTCGACCCACACTTGCTCGGAGTCGACGATCACGCCGTCGAGGTCGAAGACGACGGCCTCGATCACAGCGCCTGGTACCCGCCGTGGACGTGCACGAGCGACGTGGCGGCGCGGCCTTCCTCGAACCGTTCGATCGCGCCGACAAAGAGGGTGTGGTCGCCGGCTTCGATCCGGTCGACCGTGTTTGCGACCAGCCATGCTGCGGCTCCGGCGAGGAGGCGCGGATCGTCGTCGCGCACCTCGATGCCGACCCACATCGCGATCGGCGGAACGCCGCGCGCGAAATGCCGGGCAACGTGTTCCTGGTCACCGGCGAGGATCGACACGCCCCAGGTTCCGGTTTCGACGAGCAGTTCGTGCAGCGCGGCCGCACGCGCGACCGCGATGCCGACGAGCGGCGGCTCGAGCGACAGCGAGATGAGCGCCGAGATCGTCAGGCCGGCGCGACGCCCCTCCACGTCGGCAACCACCACCGAGACGCCGGCGGGCCAGCGCCGAAACAGCGCCTTCTGAACCGCGCCGGCCTCCATCACGCGGCGACCGGCTCGACGGCGGCGTCGGTCAGCCGGACGAGATCGCGAGGATCGAGCTCGATCTGCAGTCCACGCCGGCCGGCGCTGACCAGAATCGTGTCCCAGGCGAGGGCGCTCTCGTCGACCGTTGTCGGCAGACGCCGCCGCTGGCCGAGCGGGCTGATGCCGCCGATCACGTAGCCGGTCGCCCGCTCGACCGTGGCGCGAGCCGCGAGCTGCGCTCGCTTGCCAACCGAACGGAGGTCGAGTTGCTGGTCAGCCGGAACGACGAAGACGCGAAGCGCGCCGTCGATGTCCACGACCAGTGTCTTGAAGAGCTGCTCCGGCGGCCGGCCGAGAGCGTTCGCAACTCCGACCGCGTAATCGCCCTCCCCCACCTCGACGCCCTCGTATTCGTGCAGGCGGAACTCGACGCCCGCCTGCTTGGCCGCTTCGACGGCCGGCGTCACCCGCCGAGCTCCTCGGCGAGCAGTCCGAGCGCGAAGAGCCGCCAAGCGAGATCGACGTCCGCCGCCAGGAACAGCGCAGCCTCGCGGGCCATCGGAAGCTCGCGTACGAGCAGCACCAGCGCGTCGATTCCCGCGCCGAGCTGCGCGCGCCGCGCGTCGTCGAAGAGATCGGCGGCCAGCGATTTGACCGCCCGGTCGTCGACCCCGAGCGCACGATGCGGGTCGCCTCCCGCGGCGACGAGCAGCAGAGCGCGACGGCGCGCCCCGTTCAGCTCGTCCTCGGGGATCTCCACCTCCTGGCCCGCGAGGTACGCGAGAACCGGAAGCGGGTCGCCGAGCTCGCCGGCGTCCAGCCGTCCGAGGAGCTCCCGCAGCGCGTCGACGAGTTCGTCGGTCACGCCCGGGCCGAGCGGTCGAGCAACGCACCAACGCCGAGCAACGAGCAGCCCCAGACCAGGTGCAGCCAGTTGTCGGCGGTGTTCAGGGGAACCCAGCCGCCGAGGCTCAGCGGGCCCATCACCCAGAGCAAGAGATACGCGATGCCGCAGCCGGCCACGTACGAGCGGGCGCCTGCCTCGGTGCGCGCGAGCACCGCTGCCGGCAGGCCGGTGGCGATGTGCACCAGGTTGAGCAGCACGCTGACCCGGAACTGCCCGAGCAGCTCGGCCCGCGACCCGTGACCCGCGAACGCCAGGCTGCCCACGTGCGTCGTGACGCCCGGGACGAAGCCGAACACGCCCGCTGCGACGAGCAGGCCGCCCGCCCCGACGGCAACTGGGCGACCGAGAGCCACGCCCTCAGTCTGACAGGCGGGCGCCGGTCTCCGGATCGAAGCAGTGCGCCTCGGCCGGATTCGGGCGCAGCGACACGCGATCCCCGCGCGACGGAGCACGGCGCGCGTCGACCCGTGCAACCAGCTTCGTCTCGGTCCCGCCGACGTCTGCGACACAGAAGGCGAACGCGTCGGCACCGAACTCTTCGACGATCTGGACTTCGGCCGCCAGACCGTCGGGAGCGAGCTCGAGCGCCTCCGGGCGCAAACCGAGCACGACCTCCGCATGTCCGTTCGCCGCGCGCGGCAGCGGCACCGAGACAGACCCGAGCGACACCGCGCCGTTCGCAGCAGGCACCGTGCAGAGGTTCATCGCCGGCGAGCCGATGAAGCCCGCGACGAACGTATTCACCGGCCGGTCGTACATCGCGCGAGGCGTGTCGCACTGCTGCAGATAGCCGTCCTTGAGGGCCGCCACCCGGTTGCCGAGCGTCATCGCCTCGGACTGGTCGTGCGTGACGTAGACCGTCGTCACCCCGAGATCGGCCTGCATCGTCGCGATGTCGGCACGCATCTGGACACGGAGCTTGGCGTCGAGATTCGACAGCGGCTCGTCCATCAGGAACACGCTGGGGAGCCGGATGATCGCGCGGCCCATCGCGACGCGCTGCCGCTGGCCACCCGACAGCTGCGACGGCTTGCGGTGGAGGTACTCGGTCAGCCCGAGCCGCTCTGCGACCTCGGCGACGCGCTTCTGGCGCTCTGCCTTCGCCACCTTCGCGATCCGCAGCGGGAATCCGATGTTGTCGGCGACGGTCAGGTACGGGTAGAGCGCGTAGTTCTGGAAGACCATCGCGATGTCGCGATCCTTCGGAGCCAGGTCGGTGACGTCGCGATCGCCGATCCTGATCTCGCCCGCGTCGACTTCCTCGAGCCCGGCGAGCATTCGCAGTGCCGTGGTCTTCCCCGATCCGGACGGGCCGACGAGCACCATGAACTCACCGTCTGCGATGTGCAGGTCGAGCCCGTTCACGGCGGGAATGTCCGTGTTCGGATAGATCCTTGTCGCCTGCTTGTACTCGACCTCGGCCACTAGCTCACCTCCTCGCGCGTCTCGAATCGCTCCACGGCGTTGCCCAGCTCGCGTCGCAGCCGCGCCTGTGCCTCGGGGCCTGCCCCGACCTCGTCGAGACCGAGGAGCGCCGAGCCGACGATCGGCGGCGACACCGCCGCATCGATGAGGAGCTGCGGCCCGAGCTCGAGCAGCCGCGTCTCGATCCCCCGCAGCAGGCGGACGTCGCCCGACTGCAGCAGGCCGCCGCCGAGCACCACATGGGCCGGCTCGTCGATCAGGTCGAGCCGCGTGAGTGCGGCGCGTGCAAGCGCGACCACCTCGACAGCGAGACGGTCGACGATCTCCGCGGCGACGGCGTCGTCGGCTGCTGCAGCCAGCACGACCGGGGCCAGCTCGATCACCTCCCGCTCGGAGAAGCGGCCGACGTGAATCGCGCGCACCAGCTCATGCGGGGCTTCGAGGCCGAAGTGGGCCGGCACGAGGCGCTCGAGGCTCGTGCGCGGGCCGCGCCCGTCCTCGCCGCGCGCGGCCGCACCAAGGGCCGCCATCCCGACGTCGCGGCCACCGCCCCAATCGCCGCTGATCTCACCGAGCGCCGGGAAGCGAACGTGCCTCCCGTCGGGCGCGACCCCGAGGCAATTGATGCCCGCGCCGCAGACGACCGCCACACCCCAGCCGCCCTCCGTCCCGGCCCGCAGGACGGCGAATGTGTCGTTGCCGACGATCGTCCGTCCCACCCAGCCGCGCGCCTCGACGGCCTGCTGCAGCCGGCTCTCCTCGTCGGCAAAGTCGATGCCCGCAAGCAGCAGCACTCCGACGTCTGCTGACTGCCCCGCCAGATCTCCGCCCGCTTCGACGAGTAACTGCTCGAGGACGGCGACGCAGCCGTCCAACCCGAGGTGATGGGGCGAGCTGAGCGGGCCGCGGGCGACGCCGAGCACCTCGCCGTCGCCGCTGACGAGCGCGACGTCGGTCTTCGAGTTGCCGCCGTCGACGGCCAGGACGACGCTCATCGCAGAACCTCCGCCCCGAGCCGCTCGAGCAACCCGTCGACGAGCTCGAGCTGGCCGATCAGCGGATGCGCGAGCAGCGCCTTGCGTGCGTCCACCGGGTCGCGGCTGATCGCCGCGCGCACCGTCGAGCCGCTCGTAGGCGGCCACGTGCTGTACCAGCCCGAGCAGCTCGGGCGCGAGCGGCGCCTGCGGCAGCGCGACCGGCCCGTCGACGCCCACGCGGGCGGGAACCTCGATCACGTCGTCAGCGGCAAGCCCGGGGAGCGTGTCGCCGTTCCGTATGTCGACCTCGTGCACGGCGCCGTCGCCCGACGTCAGCGATGCGATCAGGCCCAGCGCGGCCTCGCTGTAGTAGGCGCCGCCGCGCTGCATGAGGAGCGCGGGCTTGTCGACCAGCGCCGGATCGCGGTAGAGCTGCAGCAGCTCGCGCTCGATGTCGGCGACCGCCTGCGCCCGCGGAATACCGTCCTGCTGCTCGCGGAACACGGCGTCGTGCGCATAGAAGTAGCGGAGGTAATACGACGGAACCGCTCCGAGCTCGTCCAGCAGGCGGCGCGGCAGGTCGATCTCGTCCGCGATCGCGTCGCCGTGCTCGGCCAGCAGGGCGGGCAATTCATCTCGCCCGTCGACGTGCACCGCGCGAACCCACGTCAGGTGATTGAGCCCGACCTGATCGACGACGACACGCGACGGCTCGACGCCGAGCCAGTCCGCAAAGCGGCGCTGAAAGCCGATCGCGACGTTGCAGAGCCCGACGGCACGGTGCCCTTCGTCGAGCAGGCCCGCGTGACGATGCCGACGGGGTTCGTGAAGTCGACGATCCAGGCGCCGGGCGCGGCCAGCTCGCGCACCCGCTCGGCGATCTCGAGCACGACCGGGACGGTTGCGCATCGCCTTCGCGAAGCCCCCGGCGCCGGTCGTCTCCTGGCCGATGCAGCCGCAGGCGAGAGGTGCCGTCTCGTCGTGCAGCCGCGCGGTCTGCCCGCCTACCCGAATCTGGATGAGCACGACATCCGCTCCCTCGACGGCTGCGTCGAGATCGTCGGTGACGGCCAGGCCGCCCGTGTAGCCCGGCGTGCCCGAGCATGCGGGCCGCCATCCCGCCGACGACCTCGCGGCGCTCGGCGTCGATGTCGTGCAGCACGAAGTCGTCGACCGCGACGCCGCGAAAGCCCCGAGACGAGCTCGGGGGTGTACGTCGACCCGCCGCCGACGACGGCGATCTTCATCCCTTCACCCCGGTGAGCGTGACGCCCTCGACGAACGCCCGCTGGGCGAGGAAGAACAGGATGATCACCGGCGCCATCACGAGCAGCGTCGCCGCCATCGTCAGGTTCCACTGCACCTGGTGCAGCGAGTCGGAACTCCGAGAGCCCGATCGACAGCGTCCAGTGGTCGGGTTCTCACCGGCGTAGAGCAGCGGCCCGAAGAAGTCGTTCCAGGAGTAGAGGAACTGAGAACAGCGCCGACGGCGGCGATCGCCGGCTTCGCGCATCGGCGCGCGACCACGCGAAGCAGGATCCGCAGCTCGCCGCAGCCGTCGACGCGGGCGGCGTCGAGGTACTCCGTCGGGGATCGTCAGGAAGAACTGGCGCAGCAGGAAGATCGAGAACGCGTCGCCGAAGCCAGTTCGGGATGATCAGCGGCCAGAGCGTCCCGGTCAGTGGTAGCCGACGGCTGGAACTTCGACCACATCACGTAGAGCGGGACGACCGCCACCTGCGGCGGCAGCATCATCGTCGACCAGCACGACCATGAAGGCCAGGTTGCGCCCGCGCCAGCGCAGACGCGCGAGCGCGTAGGCGACGGGCACGCTCGAGAGCACCAGCCCGAGCGTCGCGAGCACCGAAGTACTCGAGCGTGTTGAACGTCCAGCGCAGCAGCGGCGCCGTCGTGAACACGTCGTAGAAGTTCGCCCAGCGGAACGGATGCGGCCAGATCGCCGCCGACAGCGTCTGGTCGTTCGTCATCAGCGCAGTCATCGTGATGAACACGAACGGGGCCAGGAATCCGATCGCGGCAGCGATCAGCAGGCTGTGGTTCGCGACGCCGAGCAGGAACTTGCGCCGCCGGACAGCAGCCGGCGGCCGGCGGCGAACGAACGGCGCCGGGACGCTTGCCGGGGTTGCGGTCGTCGCGCTCACTGCGCGACCGCCTGGTGCACCCATTTGCGCGAGTTGAGAACGATCACCATCGTCACGGCGAACGAGACGCCGAGCAGAATGACGGCCATCGCCGATGCGTAGCCCATCTGGAAGTCGCTGAAGCCGTGCTGGTAGAGGAGCACGGGATAGAACAGCGTCGAGTTGAGCGGGTAGCCGAGGCTGCTGGAGGTGACGTCGGCGGCCTGCGACGCCTGACCCGACGCGACGCCGGCGGCGACGTACGCCTGCGTGAAGTACTGCAGGCCCTGGATCACGCCGAGGACGACGGCGAAGAGAATGACGGGGCTGATCGTCGGCAGGGTCACCCAGCGCAGCCGCTGCAGCGGGCCCGGCGCCGTCGATCTCGGCCGATTCATAGAGATGCCGCGGCACGTCGAGTACGGCCGCCAGGAAGATCACCATCGTGTTCCCCACGCCCCAGAGGCCGAGGGCGACCAGCGAGGGCTTCGACCACGCGGGCGACTGGAACCAGAGCGGCCCCTGGATCCCGATCCAGCCGAGCATCGTGTTCACCGGGCCGGTCGCCGGGTTGAGGATGTAGACGAAGCCGAGGGTCGCGGCCACAGGCGGCGCGAGCGCAGGCAGGTAGAAGATCGTCCGGAAGATGCCGACCCCGCGACGGGCGCGCGCGAGCATCAGCGCGATGCCGAACGCGAAGATCACCTGCAGCGGCACGGCGATTCCGATCATCCAGAGCGTGTTCAGGATGGCCGGCTTCACCTGCGGGTCGTTGCCGCTGAACATGTAGCGGTAGTTCGCGAGGCCCACCCAGCGCGGCGGCGAGAGCAGGTCGTAGTGGTTGAAGGACAGGTACACGCTCATCACCAGCGGGTAGCCGAAGAAGAGCGAGAAGCCGATGATCCACGGGCTCATCAGGAGCAGAACGAGACGGCGGCGGCGCCAGGCCGCTTTCGTCCGGGCCCTCCTGCGGAGGGGTGCCGGCGAGGCGGGGACGGTGTGACCCGCCCCCGCCTGCAAGACCGGCGCCTGACTCAAGGAGCGCCGCCGCCCTTTGCCTGCTTGACCTGGGCGTCGAGCTGCTTGTCGAGCGTGGCCAGACCGCTGGCGAGGTTGCTCACCTTGCCGGCCTGCCACTGGGTGAAGAACGCCTGCACCGAGTTCGTGTACGACACGCCTGACGCGGTGATCGGCGACGTGCCCGACTTCGGGTTCGCGAAGATCTTCAGGAACGTCGCGAAGTGCGCGTCGGGGATGAGCTCCTTCGACGTGAGCGACGACTTGGTCGTCGGCACGTTCCGGAGGCCGTTCGACAGCTCGGCCAGCGCGTGGTCGTTCGTCGTCAGGTACTTGACGAGCGCCCAGGCCTGGTCGCGGTGCTTGCCGTTCTTCGGGATGCCGATGATCGTGCCGTTGATGTAGCCCGAGCCGTACAACGAGGGCTTGGAGTCGTCAACAGGCATCGGCGCCGTCCCGTACTGGAGCTTGGGATTGTCGGCCTGGATGAATGCGACGCGCCACTCGCCGTCGAGGTTCATCGCGACCTTGCCCTTCTCGAACGCGTTCGAGGCCGAGAACTCGTCGCCGAGGCCCGCCTGGAACTTGACCAGGTTGTTGTAGCCGTACCAGTCGACGAGCGACTTCTGCCACTTGGCCCACTTCGTCCAGGCGGGATCCGTGGCCAGAATCGCGTTGCCCTTCGCGTCCTGCCACTTGCCGCCGAACGACGAGACCCACCGCTCCGGCACGTTCTCGTAGAAGCCGATGAACGGGTCGATACCGATCTGCTTCAGCGATCCGTCCGAGTTGCGGATGGTGAGCTTCTTCGCATCGGCGGTCAGCTCGGAGATCGTTTTCGGCGGGCCTGCGATGCCGGCCTTCGCGAAGAGCGGCTTGTTGTAGTAGAGCCCGTAGTCGTCGGCGAGCAGCGGCAGCGCGCAGCGGACGCCGTTGTACTGGGTGTAGTACTGCGTCGCGGCCGGGAACTCGCTCGCGCTGATGTTGTCCTGCTTCATCAGCGGGCCGAGATCGATCCAACCGCCCGAGCCGCAGTAGTTGCCGACGTTGTAGGAGTTGAACGAGCTGACGACGTCGGGGGCGTTGCCCGCGCGGATCGCCGCCACGATCTTGTTGTCGTTGATGTTCCCGACGACGCTCACCGTGACATCGGGGTGCGCCTTGTCGTATTCGTTGACGACCTTCGTGAACACGGAGAGCTCGCGTGCACTCCAGCCCACCCAGATCGTGAGCTTCGTCGGGCCCTTCGCAACATGCTCGGAACCCAGCGAGGTGCCCGCCACGACTGCCGCAGCGATCACCAGAGCGGCAGTCACCCCGAGCACTGCTTGCCAACGCCTCATGGCGCCTCCTGACGTTTCGAATGAACAAACGGATCGAATGACCAGGACCGTTCTCGTTAACTTTCCAAACTAGGTGACTCTTACATGCTCGGCTGCAGGCGTCAAGTGGGAGAAACCGGCGTTAATACGTTAAGCTGCCTTACGAGATGAGACCGACGCGGGCTACGCCGCCCCTGCTCAAGGATCTCAACGAGCGTACCGTGCTCGAGGCGATCCGCGCATCCGCGCCGATCTCCCGCGCCGAGATCTCGCGGCGGGTGGGCATCTCGAAGCCGACGGTCTCGCTCGCGCTGCAGTCGCTGCTCGACGCGGGGCTCGTGCGCGAGACGGACGGCGACCCGGGCCGTCCGAGCTACGGGGCGGTCTTCTTCGAGCCGATCCCGGACGCCGCGCTCGTACTCGGCCTCGACCTCGGCGCGCGGTTCCTGCGCGGCGCGATCTGCGACCTGTACGGCGAGATCCGCGCGCGCCAGGACGTCGAGATCTCCGGCGTCGACGCCGACAGCGTGATCGACGCGATCGACGGTCTGCGGGACGCGCTGATCCGCTCGGCCGACCTGTCGCCGGAGCTCATCGACGGGGTCGTGGTCGGCGTGCCGGGTGTCGTGTCCGGCTTCTCCGGGCACGTGCGCCTGGCGACCAACGTTCCCGGGCTCGAGGATCGCGACTTCGGCACCGACCTGCGCGCTCGCCTCGCGGTGCCGTTGACGGTGGAGAACGACATCAACCTCGCCGCCCTCGGCGAGCAATGGCGAGGCGTCGCGAAGGGCGTCGACGACTTCGTCTTCCTTTCGATCGGCACGGGCCTCGGCGCCGGGCTCGTGCTGCGCGGCGAGCTGCACTCCGGACGCCACGGCGCCGCAGGCGAGCTGGACTACACGCGCGCCGGCCGCGGCGAGGAGGACGACCCGTGCGCAGGCGCCGTCACCGCGCTGGCGGCGAAGTTGTCCGTCGATGCGGACACCGTGCTCGAGCCGCCGTACGACGCGCGGGAGATCTTCGCTGCCGCGCGCGGCGGCGACCGTGTGGCGCAGGCCGTCGTCGAGGAGGAGGCCCGACGCATCGCCCTGCACGTCGTGCCGGTCGCAGCAGTGGCCGACGTCGCCCTCGTCGTGCTCGGCGGCGGCATCGGCGCCAACGGAGACCTCTTCCTCGGCCCGGTCCGCACGACTTCTCGCCGAATGGCTTCCCTATCCGCCGCGGGTCGAGGTCTCGGCCCTCGGCGAAACCGCAGTGCTCACGGGCGCGCTCTCGGTCGGCGTCCACTCGGCGCGCGAGAACGTCTTCGCGAACCGTGTGCGACGCGCGTAGGCGACCGCGACTAGGGTCCGCGAACTCAATTCGGAGGGACTGATGAAGCGATTTGCGTTCGGTGCCGCGGTCATCGCCACTCTGGTGTCGGCTTCGGTGGCACTGGCAGGCGGCTCGTTGGCAGGGAAGTACACGACCAGGATCGCGAGTCCGGCTCAGTTCAAAGGGACATGGGCGTTGAACTTCGCCAAGAACGGCACCTACACGGTCGCCGACAACGGGCGGATCCTGGTGCACGGGAAGTACTCGACGTCCGGGTCGAAGCTCACCCTCGGCCACGAGACCGGCCCGGCCGCGTGCCCCAAGTCGGGTACTTACACGTGGGCGCGTTCCGGCAAGAAGCTCAAGTTCACGCCACTCAGCGATCCGGCTTCATGCAGCGGCCGCTCGACGGTTCTCGCGCACACGTTCACGCAGGCGGGCTGAACAAAACCACGAGCGTCAGTCGCCGTGGTGCTCGATGGTGTCAGGCAGGGTCAGCCACGGATTGCGCCGGGACTCGAAGATCGAAATCGTCGGCGCCGGGAACGCCGGATCTGCGAAGGCACCGATCGGAACGGCGACGAGGTCGGGCACTCCGTCGAGCGTGTAGAAGACGGTCGCACCGCAGTCGGGGCAGAAGTGATACGTCCTCTGCGCACCCTCGTCCGACGTTCGCACGTAGTCGCTGTAGCGACCCGTGACGTGCACTCCGCTCGCCGCGAACCGTGCCTGGATCCCGAACGCGCTTCCCGTCCTGAGCTTGCATGCCAGGCAGTGGCACATGGAGATCCGCACCGGGTCGCCCTCAACAGTCAGCTGAAGTTGCCCGCACGTGCAAGCCGCGTCGCGAGTGGCCATCGCCACAGATCCTACTGCCGCGCCCGCCCCTCGCAGACGCGGCCGAACGGCGGTGCCAGGCACCCGGTGTTCGCCTACACGGACGCGTCCGAACTGCGGTGCCAGGCACCAGCAGTTCGCTCCACGCGAACATGTCGCCAGACGTCTGAACAGCGTGCCAGGCACCGGTGTTCGCCCACACGGACACGTCCGGACTGCGGTGCCAGGCACCGGTGCTTGGGAACGCCGAAGCCGGTTCGTGCGATGAATAGTTGATGGCGTCGGACTACGAGCTGCTGCGAGAATCGCGCACGCGGCTCGAATTCCGGACGGCCTCCCCTACAGTGCGAGGATGGCGTTCGGACGTGCCCACGTCGTACGCCGGCTGATGGCGCTGGGCCTCCTCGTGTGCGGCGCGACAATCGTCGCGGCTCTCGGCCTGTCCTTGCTCGCCGGTCAAGGGTACGACGCCCGGCTAGGCCTCCAAGCCGAGCGAATGCTTTTCACGCCCACCAACATGAACGCGTTCTTCGCTTGCCCTCCGACCACGCACGTCGATACGCAAGCGCCGACGACTGTCACAACTCGAGGCGCCGTGACGACGTTTCAGGCGCACGGCCACGTACAGGCGTTGTCGAACCGACAGCTGACGCGTAAGGCCGAGTGCCTCCGACGTCGCGGGCTGATCACGGAGCAGACTCTGGCCGCGATCCGAGAACAGAGCTCGCAACCCCACAGCGAACTCGTCCCCTGGTGGGCGCCGACCAACGTCGTTCCCAGCTGGGGTGCAGTCTTGGTCTGGTCACTGCTCTTGCTCGTCGAACTGGCCGGCCTGGCGGCGCTGCTGAGAGCGAACTCAACGGCCCGCGACGGCCCTAACGCCGGAGCTCAGATCCGAAGCGGATGAGATTCCCGTCGGGATCCTTGTGCGAGCCCTCGCGCTTGCCCCATTCGCAATCCTGCGGCTCGACAAGTTCGACGCCGGCGCTCCTCCACTCCTCGGCGAGCACTTCCGCGTCGTCCACGTGGAGGTAGAGCGCTCCGTGTCCGACGGCGCCGGGAGCGAACCCCGGGCCGGCGAGATGGATCGTCAACCTTTCGCGCCGGGCGTACGCGTACCCCTCGTCGTAGTACGAGGTACTGAAGCCCAGCTGCTCGTAATGCGCGACGGCCCGCGAGAGATCGGAGACGACGAAGATCGGATCGATGCCGACGATGCGACGCACGTCCGCCACGCCCGCGATCCTAGCTTCGGAGGGCGCCCGCGACTACGCCGCGACGGGCTCAGGCGCGTTCGCCGGCGTGATGTTCTCGCCGGTCTCCGAGATCGAAGAAGTGGAAGCCGCGCGGATCGACCGCAATCGAGATCGGCCGGCCCGGCCGCGCACCGGTGTCGGCATGGACGCGCGCGTTGAACACCGCCCCGTCGACCGCGAGCAGCGCCGCCTCGGTCGTCGCTCAGCCGCTCGTCGACGTCGACCGGCGGCGCATCGACCGCGAAGATCAGGTGCGCGTCGGCGCCGAGCTCCTCGATCACGTTCGGCGTCACCTCGAGCCGCGGCAGCGACGATCGGCGGTCGCGCCGTCCTCGAATGCCTCGGGCCGGATGCCGAGCACGACCTTGTCCCGCCGGCCCTCCGGGCGGCCGGCCCGGCGCGAGCGGGATGCGGTGGCTGCCGAAGACGACCGCGCCGTCGTCGACGCGCGCCTCGACGAGGTTCATCGCGGGCGAGCCGATGAACGCGGCGACGAAGAGGTTCGCCGGCCGGCGGTAGAGCGCCTGCGGCGACGCGACCTGCTGCAGGCGGCCGTCGCGCATGACGGCGACGCGCTGGCCGAGCGTCATCGCCTCGACCTGGTCGTGCGTCACGTAGACGGTCGTCGTCCCGAGCCGCGCGTGCAGGTCGGCGAGCTGCGCGCGCATGTTCACCCGCAGCTTCGCGTCGAGGTTCGAGAGCGGCTCGTCCATCAGGAACGCCTGCGGCTCGCGCACGATCGCGCGGCCCATCGCGACGCGCTGGCGCTGCCCGCCCGAGAGCGCCGCCGGCCGGCGGTCGAGCAGCTCCTCGAGCCGCAGCATCTGCGCGACCTCCTCGATGCGCGCGGCGATCTCGGCCTTCGGCGTGCGTCGCACCTGCAGCCCGTAGCCGAGGTTCTGGCGCACCGTCATGTGCGGGTAGAGCGCGTAGTTCTGGAAGACCATCGCGATGTCGCGGTCGCGCGGCGCGAGGTCGGTCACGTCGCGGCCGCCGATCGAGATGCTGCCCGTCGGTGACCTCCTCGAGGCCGGCGATCATCCGCAGCAGCGTGCTCTTGCCGCAGCCCGACGGCCCGACGAGCACCATGAACTCGCCGTCCTCGACACGGAACGTGACGTCGTCGACGGCGACGACGCCGCCGGCGTACTCCTTGGTCAGCGATTCGATCGAGATCTCAGCCACGATCTCTCCTCGCTCAACTTAAACAACCGCGGGAACCTCGCCCGCGACGATGACGGTGCGAATCTCGAGCCGGTCGTCGAGCACGACGACGTCGGCGAGCGCGCCCTCGCCGAGCACGCCGACTCCCGGCAGCCGCGCCCGCGCGTGCCGGCACCGCCGTCGCGGCAGCGATCGCATCGGGCAACGACGCGCCGAGTGAATGCAGGTTCCGCACGGCCTGCAGCATCGTCAGCACGCTTCCCGCAAGCTCGCCCGCCGGGCCGCGCGCGACGCCGTCGCGCACGTCGACGGCGACACCCGCCAGCCGGTAGCGCCCATCGCCGACGCCCGGCGGCGGCCATCGCGTCGGTGACGAGCGCCAGCCGGCCTGCGGCGGCCCGCCAGACGAGTAGCTCCGTCTCAGGCGCGAGATGGTGCCCGTCGATGATCGCCTGCACGATCACGTCGTCGCGGCGAGCGCCGCGCCGGCGATTCCCGGCTCGACGGTGGTGGAAGGCCCCGCATCGCGTTGAAGAGGTGCGTGACCGTGCCGACGCCGCGGTCGAACGCGAGGTCGGCCTCCGCGGCCGTCGCGCCCGAATGCCCGAGCGAGACGACGATGCCCGCGCGCCTGCAGGAGCGTCGATCAGCTCGAGCGCGCCCGGGAGCTCGGGCGCCAGCGTGACGTACCGGATCGGCCCGGCTGCGAGCAGGCGCTCGGCCAGCGCCAGATCGGGGGCGCGCAGATACTCGACCGGATGCACGCCGGCATGCTCGGGCGAGAGGAACGGGCCCTCGAGGTGCACACCGACGAGGCGCGGCCCGATCGGCTCGTCGGGCACCTCGGCCAGCGCGGCTGCCAGCTCGGCCTCACCGGCGCGTGATGAACGTCGGCTGGAAGGACGTGACGCCCGTCTCGAGCATCGCGGCACCCGCCGCGCGATAGCCGGCCGCGTCGGCCGCCGCGAAGTCGACACCGCCGAAGCCGTTCACGTGCAGGTCGACGAAGCCAGGCACCGCGATGCCCTGCCCCGGCCCCGCCAGCCCGACGCCCGCGATCCGCCCGTCCAGGACCTCGACGTCGCCCGGCAGCAAGACGCCGTCGACCAGCGCCGCTTCGACTCCCAGTCTCATTGGGAAACCAGCGCCTTCCGCAGCGCGCCGCCGCGTCGCTGCGAGCCGCGCACGCGCCGCGGCGGAGTCGAGCGCCGGCCAGCAGCGCGACGATGGCGACCTTCGCCTCGCCGTCGGCCGCCTCGAGCGCCTCGGCCGCGACCTCGTCGGACGCCCCCGTGGCAGCGGCGACCGCACGCCGCGCGCGGTTCCGCAGCTTCTCGTTCGAAGCGACGACGTCCACCATCAGGTTCCCGTAGGTGCGGCCGAGCTGGACCATCGCGACGGTCGAGATCGTGTTCAGCACCAGCTTCTGGGCGGTGCCGGCCTTCATCCGCGTCGATCCCGCGATCACCTCGGGCCCGACGGGAGTCACCACCTCGAGGTCGGCCGCTGCGCCGATCGGGCGAGTCGGCCGCGCAGACGAGCGCGACCGTCAGCGCGCCGGCGGCACGGGCGGTCGCGAGCGCGGCCAGGACGTACGGCGTGCGGCCGCCGGCCGAGATCCCGACCACCGCGTCGCTCGGACCGACGGCCACGGCGATCAGATCCGCGGCGCCGGCGACCTCGTCGTCCTCCGCCGACTCCTGCGCGATCGCGTGCGCATGTGCCCCGCCGGCGACGATCGCGACGACCGTGGTCGAAGGCACGCCGAAGGTCGGGACGCACTCGGCTGCGTCGACCAGCGCGAGCCGGCCCGAGGTGCCGGCGCCGACGTAGAGCAGGCGGCCACCGGCGGACGAGCCGCTCGCCGATCGCATCGATCGCCGCGGCCAGCTGCGGCGCGGCAAGCCGGACGGACGGCGCGACTAGCGCATCCTCGGCGTTGATCAGCTCGACGAGCTCCTGCGTGGGAGCAGATCGAGCTCGGCGTAGCCGCCGGCCGCACGCTCGGTCACCGGCAGGGCATCGTCGGCGCAGGAGTCCGCGCGTCGAGCAACGCGGTCACCGCGCGCCAGCACGAGCGGCGCATCCGGCGTCGCCGAGACGAGCTCATGTGCCCACACGCCTCGAACGCCCATGTCCAAAGATCGTCGATCCCCGCGGCGCGAGCGGCAGCGACGGCTGCGGTCAGATCGGGAATGTCGTCGGCGGTCAGACCGAAGCTCGGCACCCAGAGCTGCGCGGCGACGCCGTGCGCCCGCGCAGTCGCCGCGACCCGCTCGGCGTACTCGCGGACGAACGGCTCGGCGGGCCGCCGGAACGACTTCCAGTACGGGTCGGTCGCCAGCACCTCGAGCCCCGGGAGCGCCGCCACCGCAGCCCAGTCGCCGGGCACCGGCAACAGGCACACCGTGTTGCGACCGCCGCGCGCGGCGACGTGCGCCACCAACTCGCCGAGGAAACCTGTCAACGATGTCTCGGCACCGCCGCAAACGCGGCAGTGGCAGGCCGGCACGAGCCAGTGCGGCTCGTCCCAGAAGACGAGATCGACGCCCGCCTCCAGCACGGCATCGGCCCAGCCGCGGCAGAACTCGCGGTACGACGGGCTGGTTCGGGCAGGCCGCCGGCAGCCTCGTCCCGTCGGGCGCCACCTGCCTCGCCTCGGGATGCGTCGAGGACGAACCGGCTCTCGGCCTCGCCCGCCGAAGGTGCCGCCGAGGCCCCACGGGCTCGGCCTGCACCTCGAGCCCGGCGCGATGCGACGCCTCGACGATCGCGCCCATCGTCCCGCGGTAGTAGGCGAGGTCGTTCTCCGAGAAGGTGTGCAGCACCGCTGTGTAGCCGAGCGCCGCCAGCTCCGCCATGTCGCGCGCGACATGCCGCGGGATCCGAACTCCGAAGTAGGCGCAGCCGACACTCATCGCGGCGGAAGTCTAGACCGCTTTTGGCCCGACGACAAGGGAGTGGTATTGACCACTTCGGTGAACTCGCTAGGATCGCCGTGGCGTGGCCACCAAGCAGAGTCAGACCCGCGACCGCGTACGCGACCTGATCGAGCAGCTCGGCGTGGGCGCGGCGATTCCCGCCGAGCGCCAGTTGAGCGTCGATCTGGGCGTCTCGCGCCTGACCGTGCGGGCCGCTCTCGACGATCTGGTCCGTGAAGGTCACCTGGTACGGCGCCGCGGCAGCGGCACCTTCGTGAGCCAGCCGAAGATCGCGCAAGAGCTGACCATGACCTCGTTCAGCGAGGAGATGCGGCGCCGGGGCATGCGCCCTGGGTCGAGGACGCTGTCGCTGACGGTGACCACCGCGGGCGCACGGCTCGGCCGCTGCCTCAAGGTTTCACCCTCCGAGCGGATCGTCGTCGCCAAGCGCCTGCGGCTCGCCGACGAGTCGGCGATGGCGATCGAGACGCTGCACGTACGCGAGTCGCTGATCCCGGGCCTGACGCCGCAGGATCTCGACCAGGCCTCGTTCTACGAGCTGCTCGAGAAGCGCTACGGCGTGACGATCGCCCACGGCATCCAGACGATCGAGCCGACGGTGACGAACGAGGAGGAGTCGGGAGAGCTCGACGTGCCGCTCCACTCCCCCGCGTTTCTCTTCGAGCGCACCAGCTACTCGGACACCGACACGATCGTCGAATTCGTCCAATCGCTCTACCGCGGTGACCGGTACCGGCTCGTCAGCGAGCTCTCGCGCCAGGATCGCGGCGGCGGCATTCCCGTACTCGTCGCACGCGACGTGAACGGCGGATGAGCGCGCTCCCGCAAGCCGGAGAGCCGATCGTCGGCTCGCTGCTCCTGAGCGAGATCCGCGAGCAGCCTGCCGTCCTGCGCCGCCTCGCCGACCAGGGCGAGAGCTTCCAGCGCGTGGCCGACGAGGCTGTCGCGCGCGGCACCCGCATCGTTCGGATGGTCGCGCACGGCTCGTCCGACAACGCGGCGTCGTCGGGCGTCTACGCCTTCGGCCTGCTCCCCGGCTGGACGGCGGTCCGCGACTCGATCTCGCTCTCCGTCTACTACGGCGCCGAGGTCGACCTGCGCGACTCGTGTGTCCTCGCGCTGTCGCAGTCGGGCCGGACCCCTGACGTCGTCGACTACGTGGAGCGCGCCGCCGGCCGCGGCGCCTACACGATCGCCGTGACGAACGACGCCGACTCGCCCCTCGCCCAGGTGGCCGACGCGGTCCTGCCGCTGCTGGCCGGCGAAGAGCGGGCGATCGCGGCGACCAAGACCTACACGGCGCAGGTGGCGGCCGTGGCCCTGCTCGCAGCGCATGCCGCAGGCCAGGGCCCAGCCTACGTCGACGGCCTTCGCGTCACTGCCGATCTGCTGGAGTCGCTGCTGCCGCAACTCGAGCCGGCGCTCGCCTCGGTAGCCACCAAGCTCGCGTTCGTCGGGACGGATGCTCGTCGTGGGACGCGGGCCGGAGTTCGCGACCGCCCGGGAGCTCTCGCTGAAGCTGCTCGAGACATGCCGCGTCGCCGCCGAGCCCCTGACGGCCACCGATCTGGCCCACGGCCCCGTCGCCGCTCTGGATTCGCTGTTCCCGGTCTGGGCGATCGCCCAGCATGACGCGAGCCTGCCGACCGTCGTCGAGGCCGTCACGCGCGCCCGTGCTGCGGGTGCCACCGTGATCGCAAGCGGCTCCGCTGCGACGGCTCTCCTGGGCGCCCAGATCGTGATTCCCGTTCCCGCCGCGCCGCTTCCCCTGCTCGGGCCGCTCCTTTCGATCGCACCCGGCCAGCTCCTGGCCTGGGCGCTGGCGCAGGCCAAGGGCCTCGATCCCGACCATCCGGCCGGGCTCGCCAAGGTCACGCTCGTCCCGTAGCGCCTCTGGTCAGTACCAGTTTTTGGCTTTTCGACTCGGTCGAGAACCCGACGCGACCTATTTTGGCTGTTCAAGCCAAAATTACGGTTGCAGTTTTGTGTCTTGACAGAATCGGTCTGGTGTGCGAGCCTCCTTCCGTGGTCCGGTGGTACATACCAATGGGGGGAAGCGCACGACGTCTCGAGGCGGACCACTCGTCACATCGAGACGGCGCTCCCGCCGGCGTCCGTAGGAGAGCTCAATGAAGCTACGCATTCTCGTGGCGGCGATTGCCGTTCCGCTCGCGCTCGCTGCGGCGACCGCGACCGCGAGCGTCAACCGGGTCGCCAAGACCCAGGCCAACACCCTTACGGTGTGGCTCCAGGTCGACGCACAGTCCGGTTGGCCGGATCTCGTCGCCGCTGCCAATCAGAAGTTCCAGGCAGATCACCCAGGTTGGAACGTGAACATCCAGTACCAGAACTGGAGCGACCACCTGCAGAAGTTCGATGCGACGCTCGCGGGCGGCAACACGCCCGACGTGATCGAGATGGGCAACACCGAGATGGTCAAGTACATGGCCGCCGGTGCGTTCGCCGACATCTCGTCGATACAAGCCATCGTTCGACAACTCGTCGAGCTGGCTGAAGGGCCTCGCCAAGTCGGGCATGTACGGCGGCAAGCTCTACGGCGTGCCGTATTACGCCGGCTCGCGTGTCGTCACGTACCGCACCGACCTGTTCAAGAAGGCCGGGATCACGGCGGCGCCGACCAGCCTCGCCGCGTTCACAACCGATGCCGCGAAGCTCGCAGCGAAGAACTCCAGCGTGAAGGGCTTCTCACCGGTGTACACAGCCGGTACCGACTGGTACTTCGCGATGAGCTTCGTCTACGACTACGGCGGCCAGATCGCGTCGACGTACAAGGGGAAGTGGGTCGGCGATCTCGACACGAAGGCCTCGATCGCGGGCCTCACCGCGTTCAAGAACTTCTTCCAGGCGGTCTCGAAGGCGAGCCCGACCTCGAACGAGAACACCCCGGCCCCGTACACCATCTTCTCGCAGGGCCAGGCCGGCGCGATCGTCGGTCCGGGTTGGTTCAGCTGCTGCGTCGGCAAGACGTACGCGGGCGTCACCAAGCAGTTCGTGATGCCGAGCCACACTCCGGGCCTCGCGATGCCGGGCTTCCTCGGCGGCTCCGACCTCGCAGTCCCGGCTCCGAGCGCCAACAAGGCACTCGCGGCTGACTGGATCAAGGACTTCACGAGCACGAGCAACGAGAAGGGCCTGCAGGCGAAGGGCAACATTCCGAACGCGACCAACCTGCTCGGCACCAGCGTCAACGAGCGGGCAGCCGCCCGCAGCTGGTTCGTCCCGGCAGCCAAGCATTGGGTCGACGTGGAGAACGGGAATATCCTGCGCAACATGCTGGCCGAGATCGTGGGCAACAAGCTCAGCGTTCAGCAGGCCGCGCAGTCTGCGAGCGCCAACATCCAATCGGTGCTCAACCAGCCGTAGCGAACGTGAACGAAAGGGAAGCTGAACCAGGAATCTTCACCCCCCAGGATGCCGGGTAGCTCTTCCCCCCAGCTCGTACCGGGCGCCGCTGAGACCCTTCGGGGATCTCGGCGGCGCCCGTTTACGTGGAGGCGTGCCGGCGGCCGGGCGGTGCCGTATCTGCTGATCCTGCCGGTGATCGTCGTCCTGGCCTCGATCCTCGGCTACCCCGTCTACAGCCTGGTCAGGCTCTCGCTCGAGAAGTACGGCCTCCCCGAGCTGATCCAGCACAAGGGCACGTACATCGGCCTGCACAACTTCGGCGTCGTGCTGCACGACCAGGTCTTCTGGCACACGCTGCTTCGCACGATCATCTTCACCATCGCGAACGTCGGGCTGACGATCGTGCTGGGGATGCTGCTCGCGCTCCTGCTGGCGCGGGTCGCCAAGCCGGTTCGCCTGCTCCTCACCGCCGGTCTCGTCCTCGTGTGGTCGATGCCGCAGGTGGTCGCCGTACAGGTCTGGTACTGGATCACCAACTACGAGAACGGCGTCCTGAACTACATCCTCACCGAGCTGCACTTCGGCAACTACTACCAGCACGACTGGTACGGCACGACGTTCTCGCAGCTCAGCATCGTCACCGCCCTGATCGTCTGGGGTGCGCTCCCGTTTGTCGCAATCACGCTGTACGCCGCGCTGTCGCAGGTTCCGCACGAGCTCGTGCAGGCAGCCGAGATCGACGGCGCCCGGCCCTGGCGCGTCTTCCGCGACGTGACGCTGCCGATCATCTCCCCCGTGCTCCTGATCCTCACGAGCCTGTCGATCCTCTGGGACTTCGGCGTCTTCGTGCAGCCGTACCTGCTGATCGGCCAGCCTGCCATCCATCCGGGCAATTACCTGATGGGCATCTACGTCTTCGAGCAGGGCTACTTCGACAACAACTACGGGATCGGGGCCGCGATCTCGCTGCTGATGCTCGTGATCGTCGCGGCGATGAGCGTCTTCTACGTGCGCAAGATGGTCCAGATCGGGGACGTCGAATGAGAGTCCGCCGCGCGCAGGGAGTGCTGTGGAACACCGTCGGGATCGTCCTCTTCGTGATCCTCGTCTTCCCCGTCTTCTGGATGATCTCGACCGCGTTCAAGCCGGACGAGCAGATCAACAGCCTGACCCCGACCTGGTTCTCCGGACACCCCACGCTGCAGCACTTCCGCGACGCGATCAACAAGCCGTTCTTCTGGGACGACCTGAAGAACACGCTGATCATCGTCGGCGCGACGGTCGTGATCGGGATCGCGCTGGCGTTCCTCGCGGCGGTCGCGCTCGCGAAGTACCGCTTCACCGGCCGCAAGCTCTTCATCGTGCTCGTGATCGGGATCCAGATGCTGCCGGGCGTCGGCCTGGTCATCCCGCTCTACGTCGTCCTCGCCCGCTACCACCAGGTCGACACGCTGACCGGTGTGGTGGTGACGTACCTCACCGCCGCACTCCCGTTTTCAGTGTGGACGCTGCGCGGCTTCCTGATCGGGATCCCCAAGGATCTCGAGGAGGCGGCGATGGTCGACGGCTCGACCAGGCTCGGCGCCTTCATCCGAATCCTGCTGCCGCTGGTCGCACCCGGTCTCGTCGCAACGAGCGTCTTCGCCTTCATCACGAGTTGGAACGAATACCTCTACGCGCGCCTCCTGCTGAACGACCAGGCGAAGCAGACGATCACCGTCTGGCTCTCGTATTTCCTCGGCACGAGTCGCAACACCGACTGGGGCGCGCTGATGGCCGCGTCCACCCTGACGGCGATCCCGGTCGTCATCTTCTTCCTGATCGTGCAGCGGAAGATCGCATTCGGGCTGACTGCCGGCGCAGTGAAGGGGTGACGGACGCCACAGTCGACCGGCTCGCAGCCGCGTGTCTGCTGCCGAGCTTCCCGGGTCACGAGGCGCCGGACTGGATTCTGCGCTTCGCCGAGCGCGGCCTCGGCGGGCTGACCCTCTTCTCGTACAACGTCGCCGATCGCGATCAGCTGCGCGCGCTGTCGGATTCGCTGCCTGGCCTACTGCTCGCGATCGACGAGGAGGGCGGCGACGTCACCAGGCTCGAGTGGCAGCACGGCAGCTCGAACCCCGGCAACCTCGCCCTCGGCATCGTCGACGACGTCGAGCTGACCGAAGCCGTCGCGGGGCGGATCGCCGCCGATCTCGCCGAGTGCGGCATCGGCCTGAACTTCGCGCCGATCGCGGACGTGAACACGAACCCCGACAACCCCGTGATCGGCGTCCGCTCATTCGGCTCCGATCCTCAGCTGGTCGCCCGCCACGTCGCAGCGTTCGTCCGCGGCACGCAGGCGCAGGGCGTCGTCGCGTGCGCCAAGCATTTCCCGGGCCACGGCGACACCGCAGTCGACTCGCACCTGGCGCTCCCTGTCGCCTCGGGCGACTGGGAGGCGGCCCTCGTTCCCTTCCGCGCCGCGATCGAAGCGGGGGTCGGCTCGATCATGACCGCGCACCTCGTCGTTCCCGCGCTCGACGCCGAGCCGGCGACGCTCAGCCGGCCGATCATCACGGGACTGCTGCGCGGCGAGCTCGGCTACGACGGGCTCGTGATCAGCGATGCGCTCGAGATGCGCGCGGTCGCCGATCTGGTCGGCGTCGAAGAGGCAGCCGTTCGCTCGATCGCGGCGGGCTCGGACGCGCTCTGCATCGGCCACGACCTCCACGAGGAGCCTGTCGGGCGGATCCACCGCGCGCTCGTCGACGCAGTCGCCGACGGCCGCATTCCCGTCGCCCGCCTCGAGGAAGCAGCCGACCGTGTTCACCGTGCCCGGCTGAGCGCGGCAAGCGCCCCCGCGGCCTCGCCGGAGATCGGGTCGCTCGCTGCAGCGCGCGCGTTGCACGTCGACGGCTCACCTCACCTCAGCGAGGCGCCGTTCGTCATCGAGCTCGTGCCGCCTGCGAATATCGCCGCGGGCGAGGCGCACCACGGGCTGGCCGAGATCCTCGATGCGCCGAGCGTCGTCCTGACCGGCTCGGGCGAGCCGGAGATTCCGTCGGACCGCACACCCGTCGTCGTGCTCCGCAGCGCCGCCCGCCATCCATGGCAGATCGAGATCGCCGAACGAGTCACAGCGCAGCGGCCTGACGCGATCCTGATCGAGACCGGTCTGCCGGGCGGGCGGCCCGCCGGGGGCGCCGCGTATCTGGTCACGTACGGCGCGGGCCGCGCGAACCTCGCCGCAGCCGCCGCAGCGCTGCGCTGACCCGGACTTTCGGCGCACCGGCGGCCGCAAAATCCACCCCAAACGGGGAGTGGCACACGGGCCACGACCCGATCATCGTGCGTTGGTGACTGCGCGCATCGTTCGTTGGCTTGCGCCCGTGCGAGCGGTGCTCGTCGCGGCGTGCGCCGCCGCTGTCTTCTGCGTGGGCTCTGGCGCCGCGGGCGCCCCGCCGGCGCTGCTGCAGGCCATCACGAAGTCGAACTCCGCGAAGAGCGAGACCGTGACCCTCGACGAACGCGTCGCGCAGGGCAGCCAGGTCACGACAATCCGGCTGCAGGGCGTCGAGCAGCCACAGGCCAAGACCGGGTCGTTCGTGCTCGACATCTCGCCGGCCCAGCCGGGCGTCGGGCAGGCCAGCGAGATCCTGGTCGGCTCCAAGCTGTACATCCACTATCCGGTTCTCGACACCCTGCACGCGAAGAACCCGAAGGTGAAGAGCTGGATCGTCGTCGACACGACCTCGAGCCTCGGCGTCAACCCGTCGAGCCTCACGGCGCTCGAAGGCGAGCAACTGCAAGACCTGACCGGGATCAAGATCGTCGGGACCGGCACCGTGGACGGCATTGCCGTGACCCGCTACGCCGGGACGCTCGACCTCCGCAAGGCGGCGCACTCCGGGCCGATGCAGCAACTGCTCTCGCACCTGCCGTCCTCAGCCGCTGCCGTTCTGAACGGGACGGCGCAGATCGAGCTCTGGGTCGGCAGTGACGGCTACCTCCATCGCACGATCACGACCTTCAGTCTGCCGGTGACGGGGCAGAAGGCTTTCAAGATCACCGTCGACGGGACGCTGAGCGGCTTCGACAAGTCGAATGCCCCGATCGTCGCTCCGGCTGCCGGCGACACCATGACGCTCGCCCAGTTCGGGCAGCTCACCGGGTCGGCACCCGCGCCGTCAGCCGCGGACACGGCGCTCCTGCAAAAGGTCGTGCTCAAGCCGGCCCAGGTCGGCGCCGGGTACAAGCTGTCGCAGATGCCGGGCGGGCACGAGGTGCAGAACGAGGTCACGCTCGACTTCTGCGATGCGACCTACCCGAGCGAGTCGCTGCGAACGGCCCGTCTCCAGGTGCTGTATGACGCGACCGGCAACGCGTTCCACGCCTCGAACGAGGTCGTCACGTATCAGCCGGGTGGCGCGAAGCAGGCGCTGGCCGAGGTCACCCACGAAGCTGCCGTCTGCCCGAACGGCAACGATCAAGAATCCGCCCGCCGGCGTCACGAACCTGGTGCGGCATACGCGCGTCGTCGCCGACTCCCGGCTCCTGCCGGGAGGGATCGCGATCCTCGAGACCGACAGCGGAGTGGTCAAGGGCAAGCCGATGACCTCGACCACGATGGCCGTCTACCAGATCCGCGGGAACCTCCTGAGCGGCGTCTACGGCTTCGGCACCTCGCCGGGCTCGGTCGAGACGAACACGCTGCGCGCGGCCGAGCAGAGCGCCGCGAACCTGACGAAATACGACTAACGGCGCGCGGCGGGCAGCGCGAGGGCGGCCAGGGCTAGGCAGAGCGGCGAGTAGCGCCGCCGGTCGAGCTCCCGAAAGCGCGCCGAGCTCGACCCCGGCGACACGACGTCGGTTCGGCCGGCGAGCCCCAGCAGGCCACGCCCTGCGAGGATGAGGACGACCCCCGCGGCACCGGCTCTGCGGAGACGTGGCAGCGCGCGTGGCCGCCCGTCGACGAGCGCCGCCGCGGCTCCCAGCGCACCGGCAACCGCCCAGCAGGCCGCGGCCGGCGGCACCTCGCGGCGGCCCACCACGGCGTCGGCCAGAGCCTCGCGGTCACCGTGGCGGCCACGACGCACCGAGGCCCCACGCGGCGTGCAGGGCGGCCAGGGCGCCGAGTCCGGCCGCAGAGGTTCGCGTCGCCACGGCTCCGAGCATCAGCCACTCACCCTACTGAGTAGGATCCGGGCGGGCCGTCGACGTTGGTGGCCAACGGGCTCTGGCGCCTCGGGACGACTGTTGTCCCGGGGCGCCCTTTTTTGTTGTGCGCGAGCGGCTGAGAGGAGGGAGACGATGGCGGCCAGGAAGACCTCGGAGAACTCCCTCGGCGGGAACTACGACCCCGGGAGGTTCTTCGATGAGATGTTCGAGCACCCGGGCCGCCCGCGCCCGCACTGCGCAGCGCTGGCCGAACAGCTCGCGTCACTTACGGCAGAGGAGTTCGAGGAGCGCCGCCACCAGGTGAGCCAGGCCTTCCTCAACCAGGGCATCGGCTTCACCGTCTACGGCCAGGAGGACGCCATCGAGCGGATCTTCCCGTTCGATCTGATCCCGCGCGTGATCCCGCGCGCCGAGTGGGACGTGCTCGAGCAAGGCGTCGTCCAACGGGTCCGGGCGCTCAACCTCTTTCTCCACGACGTCTACCACGACCAGCGGATCCTCTCCGACGGCGTCGTCCCGGCCGAGCTCGTGCTCGGTGCCCGGCACTTCCGGCGCGAGATGATCGGCATCGAGCCGCCGGGCGGCGTCTACGCACACGTCGCAGGCGTCGACATCGTGCGCGACGAGCGCGGCAGGTTCCTCGTCCTCGAGGACAACCTGCGGACACCCTCCGGCGTCAGCTACATGCTCGAGAACCGGCAGGCGATGAAGCGGACGTTCGCGCCGCTGTTCGAGCGCAGCGGCGTGCTCGGGATCGACCACTACCCGCGCGAGCTGCTCGCCGCGCTCAACGCCGTCGCTCCGCCCAGCACCCTCTCACCGACCGTCGTGCTGCTCACACCCGGCGTCCACAACTCGGCGTACTTCGAGCATTCGTTCCTGGCCCGCCACATGGGCATCGATCTCGTCGAGGGCGGCGACCTGATCTGCCACGACGACATCGTCTATATGCGAACCACACAGGGCCTGCGCCGCGTCGACGTGATCTACCGCCGGGTCGACGACGAGTTCCTCGATCCGCTGGCCTTTCGCCGCGACTCGCTGCTCGGCGCTCCGGGTCTGCTGAACGCGTATCGCGCGGGCAACGTCACCATCGCCAACGCGCTCGGGACGGGAGTCGCGGACGACAAGGCCGTCTACAAGTACGTGCCGGAGATCATCCGTTACTACCTGTCCGAGGAGCCCGTCCTCGAGAACGTGCCGACCTACGTCGCGGCGGACGAGGACGATCGCCGTACGATCCTCGACTCGCTCGACGAACTCGTCGTCAAGACGGTCGACGGCAGCGGCGGCTACGGGATGCTGATCGGGCCGATGTCGACGGCCGAGGAGCGCGCCGCATTCCGTCAGCGCATCCTCGCCGACCCGCGCGGGTTCATCGCCCAGCCGACGATCGCGCTGAGCACGATGCCGATCTACCTCGACGAGCTTCGCCCCGCGCACGTCGACCTGCGGCCGTTCGTGCTCACCGGACGCGTGACGAGCGTGGTGCCGGGCGGTCTGACCCGCGCCGCACTGCGGCCGGGGTCGCTCGTGGTCAACTCCTCGCAGGGAGGCGGCAGCAAGGACACCTGGGTTCTCCGCGGACGAGCGGCCGATGCTGAGCCGCGTCGCCGACCTCTCTACTGGACGACGCGCTACGTGGAGCGCGCCGAGAGACACGAGCCGCCTGCTGCACGTCAACTTCCACGGCCTGCTCGATGCCGACGTCGGCGATCACGGCGACGCCTGGCGCGATCTGCTGCTCGTGATCGGCGGCGACGCTCTCTTCCGCGAGCACTTCGACGAGTACAGCGCTCACGCGGTGACCGAGTTCCTGCTCTGGCATCCCGAGAACCCGGACTCGGTCGCCGGCCTGTGTCGCGCGCGCCCGCGAGAACGCCCGAGGTGTCCGCGAGCAGATCTCGAGCGAGATGTGGAGCACCTGAATCGGCTCCACCTCGACCTCGCCCGCAGCGCCGCGCGGACGTACTTGCCCATCCGCACGAGTTCCTCGCGCGTGTGATCGGCGGCTCGCAGGCCTTCCTCGGCATCACCAACGCCACCCTGCCGCGCGGCGAGGCCTATGAGTTCCTGGTCCTCGGCACGAGCATCGAGCGGGGCGACGCCTCGGCGCGCCTGATCTCCGTGAAGCTGACGAGCCTGCTCGAAAGCGACACCGAAAGCGTCGCGGCAGCGCGGGCGACCCACGTGCTGAAGTCGTGCGGCACCTTCGAGGCGTTCCAGAAGGCGACGCGCGACAGCCTGCGGCCCGGCCGCGTGGTCGAGTACGTCCTGCTCGACCGCAGCGCTCCGCGCGCGGTGCTGTTCTGCCTGGAGCGCTGCCTCGGGGCGATCCGGGCGATCTCGCCCGACGGGCTGCGACCGGAGCGCGCGGTGGGCAGGGTGGTCGCCGAGCTCTCGTTCGCGGATGTCGCCGAGCGCGATCCGGTGACGGTTGGAAGCCTGGTCTCGCGGGTACGACAAGGAATCGGCGATGCGGGCCTCGAGCTCGCCGCCGCGTACTTCACCACCCGCGTGATCGTCCCCGGCCCTTACAGCCTGCTGCAGCAGCAGCAACAACAGCAACAGTAAGGCAGCGCCTGCTCGAGACCATGTGGCTCCGCATCGAACATACGACCTCGTTCACCTATGACGCCCCGATCGTCGAGGCGTATACAGAGCTGCGCATGCGGCCGCTTTCCGACGGCGGCCAGCAGTGCTCGTCGTTCCGCCTGGCCACCACCCCACCCGGCCTGAAGGTGCGCGAGTACCGCGACCAGCTCGGGAACGACGTCCTGCATTTCGACGTCCTGGAGCCGCACGACCGGCTGATCGTGTCGGCGACGAGCGAGGTGAGGACGGCCGCCGCCTTCGTCGACGGCCACCGCTCGCCTGGGCCACTCGAGCTGCACGACTTCCTGCATCCGACCGCGCGCGCCGAGTTCACCGACAGCGTGCGCGCGTTCGCCACCCGGCATGGCGACGGCGGCGGGGCAACCCGCGCAGAGACGCTCAGCCAGGCCGTGAACGCGGCACTCGAGTACGACCCCAGCGCGACCGACGTGCATACGACCGGCGACGAGGCGCTGTCGCTGGGCCGGGGCGTCTGCCAGGACTTTGCACACCTGCTGATCGCGGCGTGCCGCTGCCAGGGCGTCCCGGCCCGCTACGTCAGCGGCTATCTGTACGACCCGGCCGCGGCCGGCGGGAATGCCGCGTCACACGCCTGGGTCGACGTCTGGGACGACGCACGGGGCTGGTGCTCGCTCGACCCGACGCACAACCGGCCGCAGAACGAGCTCTACGTACGGATCGCCGTGGGCCGCGACTACGACGACGTGCCGCCCACCCGGGGCGTGTTCCGCGGCAACGCGAGCGAGACCCTCGCGGTAGCCGTTCAGGTTGTCGCACTTTAGATCTAGCTCAGCGCCGCGACGACCGCTTCCGCGATCGCCTTCAGCGGCTGGCCGCTGATCTGGCTTGCCCGCCGAAGCCGTGCGAACGCGTCGGCTTCCGTCAGGCCCTCGCGTTCCATCAGGAGCCCCTTGGCCCGCTCGATCGCCTTCCGCGCGGCGAGCGCATCGGCCAGCGAGGCTGTCTCCTCGCGCAGGGCCTGCGCCTCGTCGAAGCGGGCGATCGCGGTTTCGATCGCAGGCAGCAGGTCGGACGCGCGGAACGGCTTGACCAGGTAGGCGTAGACGCCGGCCTTGGCGGCCCGGCGTACGAGCTCGGCATCGCTGTAGGCGGTGAGCATCAGAATCGGGATCGGCCGCTCCGCCAGGATCATCCGCGCGGCCTCGATCCCGTCGAGGCCCGGCATCTTCACGTCCAGTACCGCGAGGTCGGGATGCAGCGTCCGCGCCAACGCCACGGCCTCGTGCCCGTCCTTCGCCTCGCCGCAGACGACGTAGTTCGACTCCTCGAGCTGGGCCCGCAGGTCGAGCCTGATGATCGTTTCGTCCTCGGCGACCAGAACGGACACTCGATTCGCCATTGCGCCTCTCCTCATCGTTACGACCAACCACGAAAAGACGCCGGGAGCCTGAACTGCGCTCTGCGGCGTCATCGCCTTCCTGCACTTGCGCACCTGCAGACAACAACTCGTCCGCGGCGCTCCTCACATCGTAGTGGATGACCGGCCCGCTGGAGTTGACGAACGAGCCCCGCGCGCGTGCGCATCGGCACGTTGTTGCCCCGGCGCGCAACTCACCGCTATCGTGCGTATTGCGATCCGCTGGCGGGTCGCTCGCTCCGGCACTGCCGTCGGCCTGGCTGGTTCTGCTGAACAGCCCGGACATTGCTGTCCACCGACAGGCGCCGCTGCCGTAGTCAATGTTAGAGCGAAAGGAATCCAGATGACCTCTGCAGTGCGCCAACAGCGACCTGCGCTCGTCGCAGTCCCCGAATCCCAGCATGCCTTCGCCACCTCGCTCGAGGAAGAGCTGGCGTCGGTTCTCCGCGAGTCCGGGTTGCGCGGCCGCCAGGCTCGGGCCGTCGCCCGAAGGCTCGGTTGGAGCGGCCACGGCGCCACCACCCTGGCCGAAGCAGCCGCCGAGGAGGGGTACACGCGCGAGCGGGTGCGCCAGCTCGAGGACAGACTCCGCCGTCACGCCGAGGACACGCCGCTGTCGCTGCCGCTGACCGCGGCCGCGTTGCGCCTGGTCGAGAACGCGGCGCCGGTCTCGTACAGCCAGGTCCGCAAGGACATCGCCCATGCCGGCCTGTCGGCCGCCCCGTTCGACCTGTCCGGCGTGCTCTCGGCGGCCGAGCTCGGCCGGCTCGACATCCGGGTCTGCGAGCGCGACGGCGTTGTATTGCGCGAGGACGAAGCCGGATTTGCCGAAGACGTCGGCTCGTTCGCGAACAAGCTCGTGAAGCGGAACGGAGCCGGAACGGTCGCCGCGCTCGCCGGCCAGTTCCCCGACGAGGCAAACTCGGGCTCGGCGCGGCAGGTTCTCGCCGCCCAGGGCGACGTGATCTGGCTCGACGATCGCCGCGAGTGGTTCCTCGTCAAGGGCGTCCGGACACCGGTCGGGAACGCGCTGCGCAAGATGCTCGCGGTCTCGTCCTCGCTGAGCCTGGCGGACGTCGACGAGGGCCTGCGCCGGTCGTTCCGTCCGGTCAAGCTTCCGCAGGACGTTCTGCTGCGCGTCTGTGAATCGACGCCGTGGCTGACCGTGGACGGCGCCCGCACCGTCACGGCGAAGATCGCGCTCGACGAAGCCCGGTTCCTGTCCTCGCTCGAGCTCGCCGTCGTCCGCATCTTCCGCGAGTCCGGCCCGGTGCTGTCGTTCTCGGCGGCGCTCCGGCTCGGAGAGGAGAACGGCCTGAACCCGAACAGCGTCGGCCTCTATCTGCTGCGCTCACCCGTTCTGAGGAAGGTGGCGCGGGGCCGGTACACGTTGTGTGGGCAACGACGCGCGGAGGCCAAGCGGCGCGCTGAGACGCCGAAGGGGAAGCGAGCCAGGTCCGCCGTGCGCGAACCTGGCTCGCGGCCCTGCCCCTAAGGCAGGTGACGGTCGATCTTGGCGCGGAGCCGCTCCTTGGCGGCAGGCCAGTCGTCGTCGATGATCGCGTACCAGGCCGAATCGCGGATCGCGTCCGGCAGCACCATGTGCTTGCGGAAGATCCCCTCGAAGCTCGCCCCGATGCCCAGCAGCGCGCCGCGAACCCGTACGTTGCGCGCATCCGTCTTGAACTCGACGCGCATCAGCCCGGCACGCTCGAACGCGTTCTCGAGCAGCAGGTACTTCGTCTCGAGGTTCGCTCCCGTGCCCCACTGCGGCCGCTCCAGCCAGGTCCAGCCGATCTCGGCCCGCCGGTGCTCCGGCACGACGTTCAGATAGCGCGACGAGCCGACCGGGCGCCCGCCGACCAGGACGACGAACGGCACTTCGCTCTCGGAGCCCAGCGCCATGTCGAACCAGCGGTCGAAGCCGAACGTGTACATGTTCGTGAAGCGGTGGATCTCGGGCTCGCGCTCGGCCGCCTCGCGTAGCCCCTCCCGGTGCCCTTCGGCGATCGGCTCGAGCCGGACGATGCGGCCCTGGAACGGCTCTTCAGGACGGAGGTTCACGTGACGGCGAGGGCGTCATTCGCCGAATGCGTCTTCGGCGTGATCCTGCCGGCCTTCACGTCTTCGGCGAAATGGCACGCGATCTGGTGTCCGTCGAGTTCGCGCAGCAGCGGCTCCTCGTCGGCGCAGCGCGTCGGCTGCACGAACGGGCAGCGCGTGTGGAACCGGCAAGCGGCAGGCGGATTGGCCGGACTCGGCAGGTCGCCTTCGACACGAATCGCCCGCCGGTTGCGCTCGACCTCGGGATCGGGGATCGGGATCGCCGAGAGCAGCGTGATCGTGTACGGGTGCAGCGGGTTTTCGTAGAGGTCGTTCGCCGGGGCGACCTCGACGATCTTGCCGAGGTACATCACGATGATCCGGTCCGAGATGTGGCGGACGACGGCGAGGTCGTGTGCGATGAAGAGATAGGTGAGGCCGAAATCCCCCTGCAGCGACTCGAGCAGGTTGATGATCTGCGCCTGGATCGAGACGTCGAGCGCCGAGACGGGTTCGTCGCACACGACGAAGTCGGGGTTCAGGGCCAGCGCACGAGCCAGGCCGATGCGCTGCCGCTGACCGCCCGAGAACTCGTGCGGATACCGGTTCGCCGCATCCGCCGGCAACCCGACCACGCCGAGGAGCTCGCGGACCCGAAGGTCGAGCTCCTTCCCGGACGTGACCTTGTGCGCGCGCAGCGGCTCGCCGACGATGCGACCCACCGAATGCCGCGGGTTGAGCGACGCATACGGATCCTGGAAGACCATCTGCATCTTGCGTCGCACGGCGTGCAGGTCGTTCTCGGAGGCTCTGGTGATGTCCTGGCCGTCGAACGTGATTCGCCCGCTCGTCGGCTTATAGAGCCGGAGAATCGCGCGGCCCAGGGTCGACTTGCCGCACCCGGACTCCCCCACCAGCCCCACCGTTTCCCCACGCTCGATCGAGAAGCTGACGCCGTCGACGGCCTTCACGTCTCCCACGTGGCGGTCGAGCACGAGCCCGCTGGTGATCGGAAACCACACGCGCAGATCCTCGACGTCGAGCAGCGGTGCGCTCGGGGTGCTCATGCTCGGGGTGCTCATGCTCAGCGTGCTCATGTCGAGCTGGCCAGTCGCGAGCGGCGCCAGGCGCCTTCCTCGATCGGATAGAAGCACGCCGCCTGATGGCCGGGCTCGAGCTCCTCGAGCAAGGGCAGCTCTACGGCGCACCGCGGCTGTTGGAACCGGCAGCGCGGCGCGAACGGGCAGTACGTCGGAGCTTCGAGCATGTCACGCGGCTGGCCGGCGATCGGGTTCAGCGCCGCCTGCCGCCGTGCGTCGAGCCGCGGCACGCTCTCGAGCAGCCCGAGCGTGTACGGGTGGCGGGGCTCCTGGAAGATCTGATCTGCGCTGCCGCTCTCGACGAAGGTGCCGGCGTACATCACCTCCACCCGTTCGCAGATGCCGGCGACCACGCCGAGGTCGTGCGTGATCATGATCAGAGCGGTGTCACGCTCGGCGACGAGCTCGCGCAGCAGATCGAGGATCTGCGCCTGGATCGTCACGTCGAGGGCCGTGGTCGGCTCATCGGCGATCAGGAGCTTCGGCTCGCAGGCGAGCGCCATCGCGATCATCGCGCGCTGGCGCATGCCGCCGGAGAACTGATGCGGATAGTCCTTCAGGCGGTTCTTCGCGGCCGGAATCCCCACACTGTCGAGCAGCTCGGCGGCCCGCTGCTCCGCCTCGTGCTTTTTCATCCCGAGGTGGGTCTCGAGCGGCTCGCGCAGCTGCCGCCCGATCGTCAGGACCGGGTTCAGGCTCGTCATCGGATCCTGGAAGATCATCGCGACCTGTTTGCCGCGAATCTGGCGCAGCTTCGAGTCGCTCAGCCCGATCAGGTCGGTGCCGTCGAACGTCGCGCTCCCCGCCGTCACCCGCCCCGCCCGCGGCAAGATGCCGAGCAAGGCGAGGGAGGTGACGCTCTTGCCGCAGCCCGACTCGCCGACGATTCCGAGCGTCTCGCCCGGAGCGATGTCGAAGGAGACGCCGTTGACCGCGTGGACGATTCCCCTCGCGGTCCAGAACCGCACCTCGAGGTTGTCGACGACGAGCAACGGATCGCGAGTCTGCGGATTCACGCGCGCCCTCTCAGCTTCGGATCGAGCGCCTCGCGAAGGCCGTCACCGATCAGGTTGAACCCGAGCACCGAGATCACGATCGCGATCCCGGGATAGATCGCGAGCATCGGCGCCGTCTGCAGGTAGCGCACGGTGTCGGTGAGCATGTTGCCCCACTCCGGCGTCGCCGGATCCTGCGGGCCGAGGCCGAGGAAGCTGAGACCCGCGGCGTCGATGATCGCCGTGGCGAGCGCGAGCGTCCCCTGCACGATCACCGGCGAGATGGCGTTCGGCAGCACGTGCGAGATGAGAATGGTGCGTCGGCGCACACCCACTGCGCGGGCCGCGAGGACAAAATCGTTTTCTCGCTGAGCCAGCACCGACCCGCGTAACAGACGCGCGAAGATCGGCACGTTCACGACCCCGATCGCGATCATCACCTGCAACAGCCCCGGCCCGAGCAGCGCGACGATGCCGATCGCCATCAGGAAGCCGGGAATCGCGAGCATGATGTCGACCAGCCGCATCAGCACACCGTCGACCCAACCGGCGAAGAAGCCGGCGACTGCTCCGATGAGCGTGCCGAGCGAGAGCCCGACCGACACCGAGACGATGCCGATCAGGAGCGAGAGGCGAGCGCCGTAGAGGATCCGCGACAGCTCGTCGCGCCCGAGGTCGTCGACGCCGAGCAGGTGGTGCATCGACGGGCCGGGACAGCAGCCCTTGTCGATCAGCGAAAGGTCCTGGACGCGAGGGTTGTCCGGCGCGAGGAATGGGGCGAACAGCGCGACGAAGACGAAGAGAGCCACCAGCACGAAGCCGACGATCGCGCCCGGATTGCGCCGCAGCCGCCGCAGAGCGTCCGACCACAGGCCACCCTGGCCGCCGGTGGCGACCTGCCTCGACTCGAGCTCTGCGACGGACACGGAGCTACTTCCCTCCCAACCGGATGCGCGGGTTGATCAGGGCGTAGGAGATGTCGACGAGCAGGTTCACGAACACGACGATGATCGCGACGAACAGGATCCCGCCCTGAATCACGGGATAGTTCCGGTCGCTGATCCCGTCGCGCAGCCACGAGCCGATCCCGGGATAGGCGAACACCGTCTCGGTGAGGATCGCGCCCGAGAGCGAGCAGCCCGATCTGCAGGCCGACGATCGTCGACACCGGGAGCAGGGCGTTGCGGAGGACATGGCGCATGTCGACGACGCGCGGCGGCAGCCCCTTGGCGCGCGCAGTGCGAATGTAGTCCTCGTTCTGTACGTCGAGCACCGCCGCGCGGGTGATCCGGGTGATGATCGCGAGCGGGATCGAGCCCAGCGCGACCGCGGGCAGGATCAGGTGCTGCACCACATCCCAGAACGCACCTAAGTTGCCCGCCAGGAGGGCATCGAGGAGATAGAAGTTGGTCGGGTGCGGGATGTTGATCAGCACCGAGATCTGGCCGACGGTCGGGAGCCAGCCGAGCTGCACCGCGAAGATGTACTTGAGGATCAGGGCGAGGAAGAAGATCGGGATCGAGATGCCGAGCAGCGAGACCCCGAGCGAGATGTGGTCGAACATCGTCATATGCCGCTTGGCGGCGAAGAAGCCGAGCGGGATCCCGATCAGGATCGAGAAGAACGCGGCGGCGACCGCGAGCTCGACCGTCGCGGGGAAGCGCTGGCCGATCTCGGTGAGCACGGGCACGCGCGTCGTGATCGAGGTGCCGAGGTGGAGCTGGGCGGTCTCCTTCAGGTACGCCCAGTACTGAACCCAGATCGGCTTGTCGAGGCCGTACTGATGGTTGATCTCACGGATCGTCTGTGGCGTCGCTCGCTCGCCGAGGAGCGCCTGAGCCGGGCTTCCGGGCAGCGCCCTGATCCACACGAACACGAGCATCGAAAGCCCGAGCAGGATCGGGACGAGCAGAAGCAGACGGCGGATGACGAACCGGAGCATCGGCGGGGATGAGCCTCGTCAGTTGGGGGTGAACGTGTACCCCGGGGCCGGCTTGCGCACGGCCCCGGGGACACGAGGACGTCGTACTAGCTGATCGAGACCGACGAGAACAACTGAACGTCGACCGGGCTCGGAACGTAGCCGTGCACGTTCTTCGCGAACGCCAGAGCCGGACTCGTGTGCACGTACGGCACACCCGGCAGGAAGTTCATGATCATGTTGTTCGCCTGCTTGTACAACGCGGTGCGCTTGGCCAGATTCGACTCGTCGCGCGCCTTCGTCAGGATGTTGAAGATCGCGGGATTGTTGAAGCCCCACTGCTTCTCCATCGAGCGGAAGAACACACCGTCGAAGTCGTCAGGATCGCCGAAGTCGCCCGTCCACCCGTAGAGGTAGACCTGGGCCTTCCCGTCCTGGACGCCGCCGAGGTAGTCCGGGTTCCACGGAGCCGCATGCGGAACGATCTTGAACCCGGCCTTCGTCAGACTCGCTGCAAAGGCCTGGAAGTTCTTGACCGGATCCGGCATGTACGGCCGTGAAACGCCCGTCGGATACCAGAAGCTGATCTTCACCGGCAGTGTCAAACCGGCCGCCTTGAGCAGCGCCCGCGACTTCGCCGGGTCGTAGTTGTAGGTCTTGACCGAGTTCGAGTAGCCGAACAGGCTCGGCGGCTGGAACTCCTTCGCCACCACACCACGGCCACCGTAGAACGCGCTGACGACGCTCTGACGATCGAGGCCGTAGGCAACCGCCTGCCGAACCTTGATGTTGTTCATCGGCGGGATCGCCTGGTTCATGCCCACGATCCCGACGTTGAACGCCGGCCGGGAGAGGAGCTGCAGGTTGCTGTCGCTCTTGATGGTCGGAATGTCCTCGGGCTCGACCAGGTCATACCCCTGGATCTCGCCGTTCTGCAGGGCCTGGAGCCGCGCAGCGTTGTCGGCGATCGGCCTGAAGATCAGCGTGCTGAGATGAGCCGGCTTGCCCCAGTAGTTCGGGTTGCGGACGAGCACGAGCTTGTCGCCGCGCGTCCACGACTGGAACATGAACGGGCCGGTTCCGGTCGGATGCTGGGTCGCATACGTGCCGGTCGGATGGAAGACGCCGGTCGCGTCGACGGAGCCCTTGTTGGCGCCGTACTTCGCCATCGCCGTCGGGCTCTCCATGAAGAACGAAGGCAGGGAGAGCGCCCCGATGAACGAGGCCGAGGCGGACGTCAGATTGATCGTCGCGCTGGCATCGTTGTTGACCTTGCAGCTCGCGAACAGGCTTCCCTTGGGAGCGCCCGACTTCGCGTTGTAGGTCTTGAAACCGCCGAAGACCGTCTGCCAGTAGTACGTTGCGCTCGGGTTCTGGAAGGAGCCCGTGAAGTTGTACCAGCGGTTGAAGTTGGCACAGACCGCCGCCGCGTTGAACGGGGTGCCGTCCGTGAACTTGACACCCTTGCGCAGCGCGAACGTCCACGACTTGCCACCATTTGACGGCTTCCAGCTCGTCGCGAGCGACGGCACGACGTCAGTCGTTCCAGGCTTCAAGGCCACGAGACCCTCGAAGATCTGGATGATCGGGCGGCCGGATTCGCCGTCCGAGATGAGCGCGCCGTCGAGTGCCACGGGGTCGGCCGAAGAGCCGAAGACCAACGTGTCATTCGAGGCTTTGTGCCGCCCACTCGCGCCGTACGCGACCGCGACGGCGACGAGTGCCAGAAGGCCTACGAGGATCGAGGCCTTCGATACTTTGCGCATATATGCGTCCTTTCGGAAGATATAGAGCCTTGACGCAGCCATTATCACCGACGCGGGAGAAAGAGCATCGGCCGGTGGTCGATCATGACGATGATCGATCAATGCAGGAGCCGCGTTGTTGAAGCACAGCTCGCTCCTCTCGAGCCAGCTGGAAGAGCTCAGCGAGCTCCTGCGCATCCCGAGTGTGAGCGCCGACCCAGCCCGGGCCGGCGACGTTCGTGCGGCAGCCGACTGGATCGTCGAGTTCATCGGCAGGGCGGGCGGAACCGCGGTGCTCGCCGGCACGAGCGAGAGGCCGTTCGTGAACGGCCTCATTCCGGCGAGCCACGACCCGGGCGGCGCTCCGCTCATTCTCTGTTATGGCCACTTCGACGTTCAGCCGCCGGCGCCGCTCGAGCTGTGGGACAGCGACCCCTTCGCACCCGAGGTGCGCGACGGCTGGCTCTACGCACGGGGCGTCGCCGACGACAAGGGCCAGCTCTGGGCCCTGCTTCGCGCCGCGGCAGACCTCGCGGGCGAGGGACAGCTGCCGGTCAACGTTCGCTTCTGCTGTGACAGCGAGGAGGAAGTCGGCGGAACGGCGATCATCGAGTTCATCGAACGCGAGGCTGCGAATGCCGACGCCTGCGTGATCTTCGACGCTCCGATGCTCGACGCCGAAACGCCCGTGTTCACCATCGGGACGCGTGGCACGCTCTACGTGCACGTCGAGGTGCGAACGGGAGCAGCCGACCTGCACTCCGGCATGTATGGCGGCGCGGCTCTCAACGCCCTGCATGTACTCGCCGCGTCGCTGAACAACATCCTGCAGAGCGACGGGCGGCTGCCCGGCGAGCTGCTGACTGACGCGCTCCCTCCCGACCCGGCCGAGCTCCGCTCGTGGGACGCACTTCCGAACGGCGCCACCATCCTCGCCGCTCCGGGCGCTGCGCCGGCCGATGCGCTGGCCTCCGACGAGTTCTACCTCCGCACGTGGGTGCTGCCGTCGCTCGACATCAACGGCATCGAAGGCGGTTCGCCGGTGCTCCAGAAGACGGTCGTCCCGGCCACCGCCCGCGCGAACCTCTCCATGCGGCTCGCGCCCGGTCAGACCGTCGGGCGCCTGGCTCCCATCGTCGAGGAGCTGCTGCTGCGAGGCGTCCCCGAGGCTGCGCAGCTGACAGTCGAGGTCGTCGCGTCGTGCGACCCGGGCGTCACTCCAGCGGACTCACGCGCGGTGCAGCTCGCGGCCGAGGCGTTCGAACGTGCGCTCGGCAAGCGACCGCTCTTCCTGCGCAGCGGCGGATCGCTGCCGATCATGCCCGCGCTCGAGCAGTTGGGGATGCCCGCCGTCGTCAGCGGCTTCGCCGTTCCCGACAGCAACGTCCACGCGCCGAACGAGCGCATGCTCGTCTCGCACCTCGGACATGCCGTCTCGGCGGCGCGCGAGCTGTTCCGCTCGCTCGGCGCCCTCACCGCCTGAGCTAGGACGGGGTGGCGGCGATGCCGTCGAGAACGAGCCCGACAACCCGCTCGCTCGCGTCGGCCGACGTCCACTCGTGACGGCCGCGCAGGTGGACGTACGGCCAGCACACCGTGTTGAACAGGACGTCGGCCATCACCACCGGATCGCCCACCGCCCGCAGCGTCCCGTCGGCGACGCCGTCCTCGATGATCCGCACGAAGGGGCCGAGGAAGCTGACCTCGGACTGCGTCGGCTCCGACTGAAGTCGCGCCCAGGCCCGATGGAATGCGGTGTCGGAGACGAGCAGCAGATCGAGATGCCGGTCTGCGACGGCGCAGAGGGCCTCGAGCGCCCGGCTCAGACGTTCCCGGCCGTTTCCCGGGGCGGTGAGCACCCCCCACATGGTGTCGCGGTAGTCGTGTGCGAGGCGCGCGAGGAGCGCGCCGCTCAGGGCATCCCGCGTGACCCCCTGGCGCCAGAGCGTGACGCGCGAGACTCCCGCCGCGTCGGCGACGCGCTCGAGGCTCAGCTGCTCCCAGCCGTCCACGGCGAGCACGCGGACCGCAGCGTCGAGCACGCGTGCTGCGATCTCCGGCTGCACGGCAGCCTCGCTCACATTGACATCCGCATAGCGACTGTGTAACAGTAGTGTTGCATCAACACAACACAGATGATACTCGCTGAGGAGGACGGAATGGAAGCCATCGCCGACGACCCTGGGGCGCTGCGCGCCGGAATCGTCTCACTGCTCGAACACATGCGCTCCGAAGAGCGGCTCTTCGAACAACGGCTGTCGGCCGCCGAGCGCACCCGAGAGGGAACCCCGACGCAGTGGAGCGCGAAAGCCGTTCTCGCCCACATCGCGGAGTTCCGGGCCGAGCAGATCGTCCGGCTCGAAGCGGCACGGGACGGGGCCGAGCCGCCGGAGTTCCCGCTTCGCGACCACGCCGACCAGGCGCTGTACGCGGCGAACGCCGCCCGCAGCTGGGAGGACGTCGGCGCCGCCGCAGAGCACACCTCCGCACGACTCGCCGAATTGACGGAGACGCTCGACGACCACGTGCTGTTCACGGCCGGCGTCTTCCCCTGGCTGCGCGGGCGTGCGCTCTGGGCACAGGTGCTCGTGCGCGGCGTCTGGCACCCGAGCGCCCACCTGCACCAGTACCTCGCCGAGCGCGGGCACTTCGAGCGGGTGGTCGAGCTGCAGGAGAGCGTCCTCGACGCGGCGACCAGGGTGGGCATCCCGAACTCCCCGGGCGGGCGGCCGTTCGCGCTCTACAACCTGGCCTGCGCGCGGTCGCTCGTCGGCGAGATCGAGCCAGCGCTCGACGAGCTCGCCGAGGCGGTTCGGCTCGATCCGGCGCTGGCCGCCGCTGCGCGCGACGACGACGACCTCCGCACCGTTCGCGCCGACGCGCGCTTCGAGACCGCCCTCGCCTGAACGGTTCGAACCTGGCTCCGCACCCCTTGCGGAACCAGGTTCGCGACCTTGTGTCCTAAGCGGCGAGACCCGCGAGCTCGCGCAGTGCGGCAAGCCGCGACAGCGCCTGGCCTTCGAGCTGCCGGACGCGCTCGCGCGTCAGGTCGAGCTCGTGGCCGATCGCCTCGAGTGTCCACGGCTCGCCCTCGAAGCCGAACCGCAGCTCGAGGATGCGCCGCTCGCGCTCGGGAAGTGCGTCGAGTGCCTTGCGGATGTTCTGGCGGCGAAGCGACTCCTCCGCCTCGTCGAACGGATCGGCGGCTTCGCGATCGGCGAACAGATCGCCGAGCTCGCCCTCGTCATCCGCGCCGACCGTCTGGTTCAGCGAAACGGACGCAGAGGCAGCCGACAGTGCTTCGTCGACGTGCTGGATCGGCAGCCCGGTGGCCTCGGCGAGCTCTTCCTTCGTCGGCTCGCGGCCGAGCTCGACCTCGAGCCGCCGCGCGGCGCGCGACAGCTTCTGCTGGCGCTCGACGACATGCACCGGCACGCGGATCGTGCGCGCGTGATTGGCAACGGCCCGCTGCACCGACTGGCGGATCCACCAGGTCGCGTACGTCGAGAACTTGTAGCCGCGGCGCCAGTCGAACTTCTCGACCGCGCGGTTCAGGCCGAGCGTTCCCTCCTGGATCAGGTCGAGGAACGGGACGCCGAGACCGCGGTAGCCCTTCGCGATCGACACGACGAGGCGCAGGTTCGACTCGATCATCCGGCGCTTGGCGCGAACGTCGCCGCGCTCGATCGCCTTCGCCAGGACGACTTCCTCGTGCGCGGTCAGCAGCTTGTGCTTGCCGACGTCTGCGAGGAACAGCTGCAGACTGTCGCCGGCGCCCGACGGCGTGTCTGCCTCGTAGACGACGGGCTCGGGCTGCACCTTCGTCGACTTCTCCTCGGCGACCGGCTCGCGCACCTCGAGGCCGATGCGCTCGAGCTCGCGCACGACCTCCTCGACCTCGGGATCGCCGAGATCGTGCTCCACGACGAACGCCTCGAGCTCCGCAGGCTCGATCCAGCCGCGCTCCTCGCCGGCCTCGAGCAGCGCTCGGGCGCTCTCGGTGTCAAGCAACTCGGTCAGCTGGTTCTGAGTCAAGTGGTACTCGATGTCCTTTCGTTTCTGCTCCCGCTGGGGCAAACCTGCCGTGCAAACTTTCCCACCATATGACCTCCGCCCCACTGTGCCAGAGGGACGTACCCCTTCGGGCGCAGACGGCAGAATCGGCGCGCTCCTCACGCTGCACCGCCGACCACCCTGCACGACTCGCCCCGACGCAGTATGGCCGATCGGTGTGACAGTGTTTCACGAGAACGCCGGCCGAACCGAAAATCCCCGCTAAGAGCAAGATCGCTTCAGGACCGCTTGGTTCGCTTGCGCTTCTTCTTCGCCGGGCCGCGGTCGCGCCGCAGCTGCAGCAGCTCGGCGGCACGCTCGTTCGTGATCTCCTCGACCGTGTCGCCGGCGCGCAGGCTGGCGTTCGTCTCGCCGTCCGTGACGTAGGGGCCGAAGCGGCCCTCCTTGACGACGATCGGCTTGCCGCTGACCGGGATCGGCCGCCGAGCTCGCGCAGCGGCGGCGCAGCCGCGCGCCGGCCGCGCGGTGCGTGGGCTCCGCGAGCATCGCCAGGGCCTCGCTCGAGCGTGATCGTGAGCAGCGCCTCCTCGCCCGCGATCGACCGGGTCTCGGCGCCCTTCTTCACGTAGGGGCCGTAGCGGCCGTTCGCCGCGACCACCGTCTTCGCCGTCGGACTCGCCGAGCGTCCGCGGAAGCGTCAGAAGCTGCACCGCGTCGTCGAGCGTGACCGTGTCGGGCGACATCGACTTGAAGAGCGACGCGGTGCGCTGCCTTCTCGCCCTCTCGGGGCGTCCTCCGTCACGTACGGGCCGTAGCGGCCGTCGCGCACGGTGATCGCGCGGCCCGTCTCGGGGTGCGACGCCGAGCTCGCGCTGCTGCTGGCCCTGGCTGAGGAGCTCCTCGGCGCGCTCGGGCGTCAGCTCGTCGGGCGCGATTCCGGGCGGCAGCGTCTGCCGCTGGCCTTCGCGCTCGAGATACGGCCCGTATTTCCCGATGCGCAGGTCGATGCCGTTGCCGATCGGGATCGTGTTCATCTCGCGCGCGTCGATCTCGCCGAGGTTCTTCGACGAGCTGCTTGAGACCCTCGTTGCCCGCCTCGCCGGGCTCGCCGAAGTAGAACCGCTGCAGCCAGTCGGTGCGTGCCTCGTCGCCCGCGGCGATCAGGTCGAGGTCGTCCTCCATCCGCGCGGTGAACTCGTAGTCGACGAGCTGCGAGAAGTGCTGCTCGAGCAGATTGACGACCGCGAACGCGAGGAACTCCGGCACGAGCGCCTGCCCCTGCTTGCGGACATAGCCGCGGTCGAGGATCGTGCCCATGATCGCCGCGTACGTCGACGGCCGGCCGATGCCGCGCTCCTCGAGCGCCTTGACGAGGCGTCGCCTCGGTGAAGCGCGCCGGCGGCGAGGTGGAGTGGCCGTCGGGCTCGAGCGCCGTTGCCGTGAGCGACTCGCCCTCCTGCAGCGGCGGCAGCTGCTTCTCCTCGGCATCGGTCGCAGGCTCGTCGCGGCCCTCCTCGTAGGCGAGCAGGAAGCCGCGGAACGTGATCACGGTGCCTGCCGTCGCGAACTCGACCGACCGGCCGTCGGCCGCGTTCGAGCCGATCCTCACCGAGACGGTCTGGCCGCGCGCGTCGGCCATCTGCGACGCGACCGTGCGCTTCCAGATCAGCTCGTAGAGGTTGAGCTCCTCGCCCGAGAGCTGGCGCGCGTACTTCGTCGGGCGTCTGGAAGCGGTCGCCCGCCGGGCGGATCGCCTCGTGGGCCTCCTGCGCGTTCTTGACCTGCCGCTCGTAGCGGCGTGGCTCGGCCGGGATCGCATCGGCGCCGTAGAGCTCGACGGCCTGCGCGCGCGCGGCGGTGAGCGCCGACTCGGACAGGGTCGTCGAGTCGGTGCGCATGTAGGTGATGAAGCCGTTTTCGTAGAGGCGCTGGGCGACGCGCATCGTCTGCTGGGAGCTGAGCCGCAGCTTGCGGCTCGCCTCCTGCTGCAGCGTCGAGGTCATGAACGGCGGCGCCGGACGGCGCGTGTAGGGCTTCTCCTCGACCGAGGTGACGGCGAAGTCGGCGCCCTCGAGACCCGTCGCGAGCGCCGCGCGCATCGTCCTCTGTCAGCTGGACGAGGTCGTCGGCGCGCAGCTTCCCGTCGCGACCGAAGTCGCGGCCCTGGGCGACCTTGCTTCCCGTCGACGGCCGACAGGCGCGCGGTGAACGTGCCCGGGTCGAGCGTGGCGACGATGTCCCAGTAGTCGGCGGCGACGAACGCCATCCGCTCGCGCTCGCGCTCGACGACGAGCCGCGTGGCGACCGACTGGACACGCCCGGCCGAAAGGCCCTGCATCACCTTCCGCCAGAGGACCGGCGAGACCTCGTAGCCGTAGAGGCGGTCGAGAATGCGACGCGTCTCCTGCGCGTCGACCAGGCGCTCGTCGATCTCGCGCGTCTCGGTGAGCGCGCGCTCGATCGCGGGCCGCGTGATCTCGTGGAAGACCATGCGGCGCACCGGCACCGTCGGCTTCAGCACCTGCACGAGGTGCCAGGCGATCGCCTCGCCTTCGCGATCCTCGTCTGTCGCGAGCAGCAGCTCGTCGGCGTTCTTCAGCTTGGCCTTCAGATCGGCGACGACCTTCTTCTTGCGCGAGTCGACGACGTAGAGCGGCTCGAACTCGTTGTCGACGTCGACGCCGAGGCGCGCCCAGGCCTCGCCCTTCAGTGCTCGCGGGGATCTCGGAGGCCGAATTCGGGCAGGTCGCGGATGTGCCCGATCGACGACTCGACCATGTACTCCGTCGCCGAGATAGCCTGCGATCGTCTTCGCCTTGGCAGGCGACTCGACGATCACGAGACGCTGTCCATTCGTGGATTTTCCTGCTGCCATCGACGGGCCACGATAGCGCCGAGAGCGGCATGCGCAATACTCGCCGCGAATGACACGCCCACCCAGGCCGAGTCTGTTCTACTTCACTGATCGCGCTCGTCGTCGTGGCCGTTCCTGCACATCGCCTTCCGCTATCGGGCCTCCGGAAACGAGCATCTGCCGCGCGAGGGAGGCTTTGTGATCGCCGCCGGGCATGCGCTCGAATTTCGACCCCTGGCCGCTCGCCCTGAGCCTCTGGCCGCACCGCTTCCTGCGCTTCATGGCGAAGTCGGAGCTCTTCTGGCCCCCACTCGGCTGGCTGATCTCGGCCGTGCGGCGCCTTCAAGGTGCGGCGGGGGAAGGCCGACGAAGAGGCGATGCACACCGCCATCGAACTGGCGCGCGCAGGACACGCGGTCGCGATGTTCCCCGAAGGCACCCGGCGAGCCAAGGGCCTGCGGAAGACGCGGGTCGCGCATGCCCACACGGGCGCCGCGCGCATCGCGCTCGAAGCCGGCGTGCCGCTCGATCCCGGCGGGTATCGCCGGCACCGACGGGCTGCGGCGCCTGGCCCAGCTGAAGGTGTCGCTATGGCCCGCGCGATCCCGCTCGACGACATCCGCGACGACCCGCGAGGCCGCGCGGCTCGCGACCGATCGCGCTGATGGCCGCGATCGCCGAGCTCGAGGCTTCGCTATGACGGAGGTCGTCGCTGCTCGCTGTCGACGGCGACTCGCTCGCCCACCGGGCCTACCACGGCGATCCCGAAAACGGTGCGCGGAGTCGGCGGCCGGCCCGTCAATGCGCTCGTCGGCGTCGCGAACTTCCTCATGACCCTGTGGGACGCGGAGCGCCCGGACTCGGTGCTCGTCGGCTGGGACACGCTCGAGGAGCCGACCTACCGGCACGAGGCACTCGAGGCCTATCAGTCCGGGCCGCGAGTTCGAGCCGTCGATTCTCGAGCAGCTCGACGTGCTCCCCGGCCTCGTCGAGTCGTTCGGATTCGCACGTCGGAAAGGCACGGCGGCTACGAAGCCGACGACTTCCTCGCGGCGGGCGCGGCGGCGTGGGACGGGCCGGTGCTCGTCGCCACCTCCGACCGTGACGCGTTCCAGCTCGTCTCCGACCGCGTCACGATGCTGCAGCCCGTCAGGGCGTGTCGGAGCTCGCGCGGATCGGGCCGGCCGAGGTGCGTGAGCGCTACGGCGTCGAGCCGGCGCAGGTCCCCGACTTCATCGCGCTGCGCGGCGATCCGTCCGACCGCATCCCGGGCGCCCCCGGGATCGGCCCGAAGAAAGCGGCGGAGCTGCTCGCGCAGTACGAATCGCTGGAGGCGATGCTCGTCGACGGGCGCTTCTCGACCATCGCCGACGACCTGCGGCTCTACCGGCAGATCGCGACCATGGATGCAGGCGCGCCCTTGCCGGCGCTCGGGCCGACGCCCCCCGACTGGGCCCGCGCCGCCGCGACCGCGACGCACCTCGGGATGAACGCCCTGGCCGGCCGCCTCGCGGAGCGCCTTGCTGCCGAGGGCGCGGGTGCCTGACCGCCGCTGGTCAGCTCGACCGCGTTCGCCCACCTGCACCCGACCGGGTCGCACCCGGAGTCGCAGCAGCGGCTCGCCGTCCTGCACGAGCGGTTCGGGTTCGTCGAATGCGCGCCCGCCACCGAAGCCGACATCCTCCGGTGCCACACCCCTGAACTGGTCGAGCGGGTGCGGACCACGCGCGGCTGGCTCGACGCCGACACGATCTGCACCGCGTCGACCTACGAGGCGGCCCTGCTCGCCGCCGGCGCGGCGATCGAAGCGGTGCGCCTCGGCGGCTTCGCGCTGGCGCGCCCGCCCGGCCACCACGCCGAACGGGCACGCCCGATGGGCTTCTGCCTGTTCGACTCGATCGCGATCGCTGCCCGGTGGGCCCAGGCAGAGCTCGGCCTCGAACGGGTCGCGATCGTCGACTGGGACGTGCACCACGGGAACGGAACGCAGGACATCGTCGCCGACGACCCGTCGATCCTCTTCGTCTCGCTGCACCAGTGGCCGTTCTACCCCGGCACCGGCGGCCCGTCCGAGCAGGGCGAGACGCTGGTCAACCTGCCCGCTGGCAGCGGGCTCCGGCGACGCCGAGTACTTCGAGGCGTGGGAGACGGTCGAGCGCGCCGTCACCGGGTTCGAGCCCGACCTGCTGCTCGTCTCGGCGGGCTTCGACGCTCACACCGACGATCCGCTGGCCGACATGCGGCTGAGCGCCGACGGCTTTCGGCGAGCTCGGCCGACGCGCCGCGACACTCGCCCCACGCGTCGCCGCAGTGCTCGAAGGCGGCTACAACCTGCGCACGCTGCCCGACCTGGTCGAGGCTGCGCTCGAAGGGTTGTCGAGCTCCTGAAGGTGTCAGACACCAAGCGGTGTCTGACACGGCCCTAGCTGCGAGCCCGCGCGAGGCGCTCGAGCGCTTCGCGGCGGGACGAGACGCCGAGCTTCGCCAGCATGTTCTTGACGTGCGAGCGCACCGTGTGCTCGGAGATGAACAGCCGCTGCGCGATCTCCTCGGTGCCGAGGTGGCGATCGAGCAGCAGCAGCACCTCGAGCTCACGCGCCGAGAGCAGGCGCGAGATCGAGTCGGGAATCACATCGTGGCGGCCACCCTCGCGCACTTCCGCGAGCAGCCGGCGCGCGACGCTGCCGGACAGGGCGGCCTCGCCGCTCGCAACACCCCGTAGGAACGCGACGATTCGCTCGGGCGGCTCACTCTTCAGGAGGTACCCGCAGGCCCCGCCGCGGATCGCCGCGAGCAGGTTCTCCTCGTCCTCGGAAGCCGTGAGCATCACGACCTCGGTGCCCGGGGCAGCTTCCCGAATCTGCGGCAGAGCGGCGAGGCCGTCGATCTCCGGCATCGTGATGTCGAGGAGAACGACGTCGGGCTGCAGCAGCGCGGCACTGGCCACCGCCTCGGCGCCGCCTGCGGCGACCCCGACGACGTCGAAGCCGTTGCCTCCGAGCAGTGTTGCGAGGGCGTCGCGGGTGAGCGGATGGTCGTCGACGATCAAGATCCGCTCGGTCATGGCCCGGCTCGATTGTGCCGATATCTACGGTCAGTGCGGCGCGAGCGCAATCCTGTCGAAGCGTTCCTCTGGGGCGAGGTGCTGTTGTTCGCCCTCCTCGGCGCGGCGCTCGTCCTGTTCCTGACCACACCGGCGCTCCGCACCTCGTATCACCTGCCCGAGCTGAAGGTGGTCCTCGCGACGGTCTTCGCCCTGACGAGCGGCCTCGTGGCCGCTCTCACGGCCACGCGCTTCACCGTCGAGGGACGGCGGTTCGACCTCTTTCTCTGTTGCGGCTTCTTCACCACCGCTGCGTCGTGGGTCGCGTTCTCGATCGTGCCCGTGGTCGCCGAGAGTGCGGGCCGCACCCAGCTGTGGGCCGCAATCGTCGGGCGGCTGGTGGGTGCCGCTCTGATCGCGGCGGCGCCCCTCGCGCACGGGCGCGTGCATCGCCGGCGGTTCGCGCTGGTCAATGCTCTCATCGCCTCGGTCGCCGCGCTGGGCGCGGTGTGGCTCGCGTCGCGCTCGCTCGGGTTCCGCCTGCCGAGCCTCGATCCGCGCCTGGGAACAGCCGTGCCGACCAGCCTGATCGGAGCGAACGCGGTCGCCGCGCTGCTCTCGCTGCTCGCGGTGATCGGCTTTTCGGGGCGCTACCGCCAGCATCGGCAGGATCTCGACCGCTGGCTCGCGCTCGGCTCGACCTTGCTGCTTGCCGCCTCGCTTCACTACATCTTCACGCCGCTCGTGGTCGACGGAAATGTCTCGCAAGGCGACTTCGTGAGCGTCCTCGCGTACGCCGTCCTGCTGGTGGGCGTGTGGCGCGCGATTCGCAGCTCGGAGTTCGGGCGGGCGGTTGCCGAGGAGCGGGCGCGCGTCGCCCGCGACATCCACGACGGTCTGGCGCAGTACCTGTTCGCCGTCGCGACGCACGCGTCGATGCTCGAGGCGGGCGCCGATTCCGGCGAGACCCTCCCCCGGCTCAAGGAAGCGGCACTTGCGGCGCAGCAGGAGGCGCGCTTCGCGATTCTGGCGCTCTCGTCGGCCTCGGGCCGGTCGCCGTTCGATGCGGCGCTGCGACGGTTCGTCGACGTCCTGACCGCCGACGGCGAGCTCGAGGTGGAGCTCGAGATCGACCCCCTCGTCCGCCTCGGCCCCGACGAGCAGATCGAGGTGTTCCGGATCGTGCAGGAGGGCCTCGCGAACGCCCGCAGGCATGCGGGGGCGCGGACCGCGTGGGTGACGATCGCGGGTCGCGGCGGCCGCCGCGTCGTGGCGGTGCGCGACGACGGGCGCGGCTTCACGTACGACAGCGCCGAAACGGGCGGCGAGCCCGGGGGCCAGGGCCTGCGCAACATGCGCGACCGCGCGGCCGCGATCGGTGGCGCGCTGTCGCTCCGCTCGTCCCCCGGCTCGGGCACGTCGGTCGAGGTCGTCCTGAGGGCATAGTCGTCCTGAGGGCATAGTCGTCCTGAGGGCATAGTCGTCCTGCGGGCGTAACCCGGTCCCCCGATCGGGGGGTTTTCGCGGCCCTGGGCAGCCGACTAGAACGAGTGCTCCATGCCGTCTCGTCGCGTCCAGCGCCGAGGCATCTGCGTTGCGGCCCGCGACGCCACGGTCATCGTCTTCCTCGCCGTCGCGGGGCTGCTGGCTGCCGGAACGGCGCAGGCGGTCACCCTGCCGCCGCCCCACCTCGGCGTCGCCCTCACGGCGCCCGCCGCCCCGTCCGTCGGCGGCAGCCCGCCCGTGTCGGTCGCGTATTCGTGGCGGCGCTGCAACCGCTATACGAGCCTGGTCAAGATCGACGGCGCCGCCGACTTCTGGCAGCTCGGTGGAGATGCCGGCACGACAGCGCCCGACTTCATCGGCAGCGTGCCCGGGGTCTACTCGCGCGCCGGCCATGCGAGCGTCGCCGACGGCGCGCTGAAGGGTGAGACCGACCCCGCGGCGACCTTCGACGGCGTCACCGACTCGATCGCGGTGACCGGCGCGCCCAATCCAACAGGCGTCGCGCCCTACACGATCGAGGTGTGGGTGCGCCCGCGCCTGGCCGACGCGACACCGCGTTACATCTTCGCCCGCGAAACAGGCTCCGGCACCCGTCAGGGCACGGGCGTCTACCTGTCGTCCGCAGGCCTCGGCTTCGAGCGCTGGACGAACGGCGTCAAGACAGCCGTCACACTGTCGTCGGGGCTCCCGCTGCATGCCTGGAGCCTCGTCACCGCAACGTACGACGGCACGACGATGCGCCTCTTCGTGAACGGCGTGCAACTCGGATCGCACGCGGCCGCCGCGGCGCTTCAGGCGGTGCCAGGCACCTTAACAATCGGCGCAGGCCCAGGCGGTACCTCGAATTTTGCCGGCGACGTGGACGAAGCGGCCGTGTATCCGCTGGCGCTGGCCCGGGCCCATGTCGCCGCGCACTACGCGGCCGGGACGACCACGCCGTGCGTGACGATCGCGGGCGCGACGAGCTCGACCTACACGCCGGTCGCGGCCGACCTCGGCCGCGAGATCTCGGCCACCGTGACCTCCACCAACGCGCACGGCACCGCCTCGGTGACCGCCAACCAGGGGGCTCCGGTCGACGACGGCCACGGCCAGATCTCCGCGGTCGGCCTCGGCGGGGTGACAACGGGCACGACTGTCGGAGGGACGGTGCAGCTCGAGGGGCTGCCGACCGGCGCCCTCGGCGACCGGATCGAGTTCGACGTCGACGGCGTCTACCGCTACGGGAAGATCGCCGAGCCCCCGTTCCAGTACACCTGGTACACGAACGCCGAGGCGAACGGCGCGCACACCGCGACCGTCAAGCTCTGGGGTCCGGGCGCGACGACTCCGGTGAGCGCCTCGGCCACGGTCACCGTCTCGAACAAGACGGTGTACGCGACGCCTCTCCCGTTCGGCGAGGAGAGCATGTACGCGCAGTTCAACGAGGGCGATCCGGCGAGCGCGAACAACCTGCTCGACAACGTTTGGCCTGCGCGCGGCTATGCCCTGCCGTCGCTCGGCTGGCCGCTCACGTGGACCGAGGATCCGTACAACGACGCGTTCTGGCGCTTCTACTTCTACGGCATGCAGCCGCTGCCGACCCTGCTCTACGAGTGGAAGACGACCGGCAACACGGCCTACCTGAACAAGCTGATCGCGATCCTGCGCTCATACGTCGCGTACGACCAGGTACGGGGCGTCGACACGACGCGGCTCGACAACAACCACGCGGCGGCGTACCGGACGATGGCGCTCGTTCAGTTCTACGTGAAGCTCAAGAACGCCGGCGTCCTGCCCGCCGATCTCGATGCCGCGCTGGTGCAGTCGCTGCAGAAGCTCGGAGCATTCCTGGCGGTGCCCTCCCACTTCGAGGCCGACTACAACCACGGCTTCAACGAAGGGGCCGCTCTGCTGCTGCTCGCTGACAACTTCCCCTACTTCGCGAACTCGCCGGCCTGGCGCACGCTCGCACTCCAGCGCCTGCAGCAGATGCTCACGAACACGATCGACGCCGACGGCGTGGAGGTCGAGAACTCGCCCTTCTACCACGTCTACGTGCTCGGGCTCGTCTACCAGATCGCCCAGTGGGCGAAGGCCTACGAGCCGCGCTCGCGCCGTCCTACACGGCGGCCGCGCAGAAGATGCTGGCCTACGCCGCCGAGATCACGCAGCCGAACGGCTACCTGCCGATGCTCGGGGCGACGGCGACGACCTACATGCCGAGCCAGGATCCGACCGTCTACGGCCCGATGGCCGCAGCCGACCCAGGGTTTGACTTCGCCTTCACGCGCGGCGCCCACGGCACGCCCCCGCCCGATGGCACCGTGCTCTTCCCGGTGTCGGGGCTCTTCGTAATGCGCTCCCCACTCGGTTCCGTCTCGAACCTGGCGAACCAGACGTACGTCACGTTCAACGCGGGCACCTACCGCACGAGCCACTCCGACCTCGATGCGCTCGGCATCACGATGTACTCGAACGGGTCGACGCTCCTCCCCACGTCAGGCCTCTTCACGTACACGCAGCAGCCCGACCTCGAGTACTTCCACGGCACCCGTTCGCACAACACGGTCGTCGTCGACGGCCTCGACCAGGCGCAGGGCTCGGCCCAGGCCGGCAGCCACGGCTCGACCGGAGGAGCCACCTGGGCGACCGGTACGAGCGACCTCTACACGGGCGTCCACCATCAGCGCACCGTCGTGATCCTCAAACAGGGGCTGACACTGGTCGTCGACCGGCTGACGGGCGCCGCAAGCCATGCGTATACACAGACCTGGCACCTCGCGCCTGACGCGAGCGTCGATGTGAGCGGTGGCGATGCCTATGTCGTCGACGGAAACGGCGTGCGCGACTTGACGATCCGCCAGGCCGATCCCGCAGGGATGACGGCGACGCCGATCAAAGGCCAGATGACACCTGTCGAACAGGGCTGGTACTCGAGCACCTACGCGTTCAAACAGCCCGCGTGGGCGCTCGAGTTCACGCGCACCGCCGCGAACGCGCTGTTCACGACTCTCCTCGCCGCAGGGCCGTACGCCGCCCAGACGAGCACCGTCGTGACCAGCCAGGTGACCGGAGGCGAGCACGCCGACATCTGCGTGGGCGGCACGACCGGCTACGCGGTGTTCATTCCGACCGACCCCACAGCGGCGACGACCATGACCGCCGGTGCGTGCGCTGCCGCACCCGCGCCGGCGGCGGTCGACCCCGCGCGCCAGCCGCTGCCCGCGCCGCCGCTCACGCTCTCGGCGGCCGACCAGGCCGCATTCCAGCCGCTGCCGACCCGCCCCGGCGCGATCCCCGTGCTGCTCTTCCACAGCGTCTGTGCCACGACCGGCTGCACGTCGTACAACGCGACTCCCACCGAGTTCGCGCGGATGCTGCTGATGATCCAGCGCGCCGGGTACCACACCATCTCGCTCGACGACTACGCCAAATGGTGGCACGGGCAGGCGGTCACACTGCCCGACAAGCCGATTCTGATCACGTTCGACGACGGTCGCTGGGACGCCTATCGCGGCGCGGATGCGACACTCGCGGCGCTCGGCGACCAGGTGACGATGTTCGACGCGAGCGGCTGGACGGACGGCGGCGAGGCGAAGTTCCTGCGTTGGAACGAGCTCGGCCAGATGGAGGCGTCGGGCCGCTGGGACATCCAGCTCCATGCGGGCCAGGGGCACGTAAACATCTCGACCGGCCTCGACTCTTCCGGCGCCGCGATCCTGAAGCCCTACTACGCCTGGCTCGAGTACGACCCTGTCCGCTACCCCAACGGCAGCCACATCGAGCCCTACGCCGACTGGCAGGTCCGCGCCGAAGGTGACCTGGCCCAGGGCGAGGCGCTCCTGAAGGCGAACGTCCCCGGCTACACGCCGGTCGGCTTCGCGGTCCCGTTCGGCGACTACGGTCAGTTCCACACGAACGACTCGCGGATCCCGGTCGAGCTGAAGAGCTACTTCCAGAGCCACTTCCAGGTCTACTTCGTGCAGCCGGAAGCCGACCCGGACTTCTCGACGCCGGGCAGCGAGCCACACCGGTACACGATCGAGAGCACGACCACCGCTTCCGACTTGTACGCCTGGCTCGCTCGAGCACTCGTAAAACGGAGCATTCGTAAAACCGCAGTTCGCGGTTTCTCCGGCCCGCGGCGAGGAAAACGGCGGCTCTCCCCGAAAACCGGCAAACCATTCCCCGAAACAGCGGAGGTGCTCACGCGGGCGTGAGTACCCCAATCAAGGGAGAAATCACTCATTTGAGGGAGCAGCACGGTTTGGAATCGACCGAAGACGCAGCAGGTCATCAGTTGCACTACCGGAAATCCGGGACAGCGCGTTTGAACTGCACCCGGAATCAGGTAGGGCGACGGTCGAACCACTCCGTCCAAGCCCGCAGACAGTAGGAGAACCGATGCTCAACAGATTTCCCTCGCTGGTACGGCGATCCCGCTGGCGGGCCCCACTGCTGACGACCGTGGTCGTCGCCGCAAGCTTCTTCGCGTTCATGGCGTCGCCGGCAAGCGCCGCCACGCTCACGAACATGAGCTGGTCGGTGTCGAACAACCAGGTCGGCGCCACGGCCGTCAAGTACTCGTACTCGTTCACCGCGGCGACCACCGGCACGATCAAGACGATCACGCTCGCCGTCTCCGGCTCCGGACTCGCCGGCACGCCGGCGATCAGCCGGAACTACGGGATCGGCGCCGGCACGGTGGCGCGCTCGGGCCAGACCATCACGTACACCGTCACGACGGCTATCTCGGTGACAGCCGGGACGCCGATCTACATCGAGCTCACCGGACTGACGAACACGTCGACGGCCGGCAGCTATACGACGCTGATCACGACGCAGACCTCCGTGCCGGCGACGATCGACAGCGGCACGACTCCCGCGGTCAGCATCGCGGCCAACAACACTGCAGCGACCGTGACGATCGCCCAGAGCCTCACGTTCACGGTCAACAACACGGCCTTCGAGCTCGACATGGATCCGAGCCTCGGAGCGTTGTCCGATCGAACCGCCGCAGTCGGCTTGACCGTGCAGACCAACGCCAACTCGGGCTACACCCTCGCCGTGGCCGACAGCGCCACCGGGCTGCAGAGCAGCGGCACCGGCAACCCGGTGATTGCAAAGGTCTCGACGGGCAAGGCGACGTCGGTGACCTGGCCGGGAGCACCCACGTGGGGCTACACGGTGACAGGGACGGGCGCCACGATCGACCCGGCATTCAGCGGCGCGAAGTACGCCGGGTACACGTCCGGCGGCGAGACGATCGCGACCCGGGCCGGCTCGACCGGAGGCTCCGCCGACACGATCACGATCACCAACCGTGTGGCAATCGACTACTCCGTGGCCACAGGTGTCTACAGCGACACCATCACCTACACCGTGACCCCGAACTACACCTGAGTTGAGCATCTCCCCTCTGCGCGCGACCCCCGGCGCGCCCCGCAGAGCCGTGCGCTTCGCCGCAACGCTCATGGCCATCACGCTCCTGGTGGCCATGAGCGTTGCCGGAGCGGATGCAGCGAGCCCCACGCCCGTCGGCGGACCGAGAGCCCTCGCCGTGTCCGTTCCGCCCGACCCGGTGTCGATCGGTGCCGGAACCAGCTCGAAGACGCTCATTCGCGTCGTCAATCCGAATGACGCGCCCGTGAAAGTGACGATCTCGAGCCGCACCCTCTCGCTGGGCAACAACGGCAAGGTCAGCATCGGGACGGGGCCCGACCCGCGCTGGGCATCGCGCGTGCAGTTCCCGGCCGGCGTCGTGACGATCCCGGCGGAGAGCTATCTGAACATCCCGCTCACCGTTCAGGTGCCTGCGAAGCTTCGCCCGGATCTCTACTTCATCGGCTTCCTCGTCAGCCCGCTCCCATCGGCCGCAGGCTCACTGCAGGTGATCAACCAGATCGGCTCGTTCATCACCGTCGACGTCCCCGGCGCGCGGATCCGCAAGCTGATGGCTCTGTTCCACGTTCCGAGCCTCGTCGTCGGATCTCACGTGAGCGGCACGCTGCGCATCGCGAACGTCGGCCGCACGGCCGTGCGTTTCTGGGGCGAGAACGACACCACGTCGTCGCCGGGTGGGTCGTTCGAGCAGCAGCGTCTCAGCGCGTCGCTCCTGCCGAGCGACAGATCACGCGTCTTCACGGTCAGCGGCAAGCCCGCATGGCCCGTCGGGATGGTGCGAATGACCGTGCACCTCATCTACCCGGGCCGCACCGATTCGACCACGAAGGAGCTGACGTTCAGCAAGCAGGTGATCGTGGTGAGCCCGGTCGTACCCGAGGGAACCGCGACGCTGCTGGTGGCCATCCTGCTGTTCTGGGTCACACGCCGCCGCCGGCGGCGCCGTCGGCGGGGCCCGCTGCTCGCGCCGGCACTCCTCGGCTCCTAGAGCGATGTCTAGAGAGCAGGCCGGAGGAGCTGGTGCGCCAGCGCGTAGCGAACGAGCTGCGCTCGCGAGCCGAGCTGGAGCTTGCGCATGATGTGGGCGCGGTGGGTCTCTGCGGTGCGCACCGAGATGAAGAGCAGCTCGGCGATCTCCTGGTTCGTGTGCCCGAGGGCCAGCAGCCGCAGCACCTCGTCCTCGCGGTCGGACAGAGGGTTGGCGTCGCCCTCGGCGCGCTGCTTCGTATCGGCGGCGATCATGCGCGCGCCGAGAGCCGGGTTGACGTAGGTCGCACCGGCGGCGACATCGCGGATCGCCGCCACCAGCTCGGAGTCTGCGGCCTCCTTCAGCACGTAGCCGCTCGCACCCGCCGCGAAGGCGCCGCGAACGTAGCCCGGGTCGTCGTGCATCGAAAGCACGACCACACGCGTGTTCGGACACGCTGCAAGCAGTCTCGGAATCGCGTCGATCCCGCTCTCGCCGGGCATCGTCACGTCGATCAGCACGAGGTCCGGCTGAAACTCGATCGCACGCGCGACCCCGTCGGCGGCGTTCGCCGCCTCGGCAACCGGCTCGATGCCCTCCTCACGCTCGAGGAGCACGCGCAACCCGGCGCGAACGACGGCGTGGTCATCGACGATGACGACACGCAAGGAACCTGGATTTGTGGACTTGGCTGGCATCCCATCTGAACCCTGACTCGCAGTAGAGGATCTGGAAACGGAAAAGAGCCGCATCTCCGATGCGGAGAACTACTGAAACCGCGGTGGGCCGGCGCATTCTCGCGCCGGCCCACCCGCAGAACGGCGCTAGCCGGCGACGCCGGCGAGCGTCCTTTCCTTGGGAGCCTCGAGCAGCTTCGGCTCGGCTTCCAACACGACCTTCAACGCGTCCGTCTCCGCAGCCGCGGCGAAGGTGTCATAGGCCTCCATCGTCGACCCGAGCGGGAAACGATGAGTCGCGAACGGCAGCGGATCGAGCCTGCCCTCGGCGATCAGCTTGAGCAGGCGCTCGGTCGTATTCGTGTCGACGAGCCCCATCGTGATCGTCACGTCGCGGATCCACAGCTTCTCCATATGGAGCGTCACCGGATGTCCGTGGACACCGACGTTCGCGACCCGGCCACCCGGCCGAATCAGCTCGGTGCAGAGCTCGAACGTCTCGGGTACGCCGACGGCCTCGATGGCCACGTCGGCGCCGAGCCCGTCGGTCAGGGCCATCACGATGGCAACCGGATCCTCGGTGCCGTTGTTGATCGTGACGTCCGCACCGAAGGCACGCGCCCGCTCGAGCCGGCTGTCGGCCAGGTCGATCGAGACGATCTTCCCCGGCGTCAGCAGCTTGGCGGTCATGATCGCCGCGAGCCCGATCGGGCCTGCGCCGACGATCGCGACGGTGTCGCCGGGCTGCACTCCTCCGGCCAGCACTCCGACCTCGAAGGCCGTCGGCAGGATGTCTGCAACGAATAGCACCTGCTCGTCGGTGAGCTCTTCCGGAACCTTGAACACGGAGGTGTCGGCGAACGGCACCCGTGCGTACTCGGCTTGCAGACCGTCGATCAGGTGCCCGAAGATCCAGCCGCCTCCACCACTGCAGAGGCCGTACTTGCCTTCCTTGCAGAAGCGGCACCGGCCGCAGGACGTGATGCAGGAGACCAGGACGCGGTCACCGATCTCGATCGTGGTCACGCCGGGTCCCTTCTCGACCACCGTGCCTACAGCCTCATGACCGAGAATCGTGCCGGGCGTCACTTCCGGAACGTCGCCCTTGAGAATGTGCAGGTCGCTGCCGCAGATCGTCGACGAGCTGATCTTCACGATCACGTCGCCGTCCGCCTGCAGAACCGGGTACGGAACCTCGTCCCAACTCCGCTGACCGGGGCCGTGGTAGACGAGTGCCTTCATGGTGTACCTCCTTCTCGAAGCTTGGACCAAGTGTCCGTCCCGTCGTGAGGGCCGGCATCGGCGCAGTCGCGGATTCCGCTGCGGGTAAGCCGCAGCGCGCTAGGGTCCAGACGTGACAACCGAGGAGTTGCGCCTGCTCGATGCGTACTGGCGAGCGGCGAACTACGTGTCGGTGGGGCAGATCTATCTGCTCGACAACCCGCTGCTCCGCGAGCCGCTCCAGGCCGAGCACGTCAAGCCGCGGCTGCTAGGCCACTGGGGAACGACGCCGGGGCTGAACCTGGTCTACGCACATCTGAACCGGGCGATCCGCGCCCGCGACCTGAACGCGATCTACATCTGCGGCCCCGGACACGGCGGCCCGGGCATGGTCGCCAACGCGTATCTCGAGGGCACCTACAGCGAGCTCTACTCCCACATCGGGCAGGACGAGCAAGGGCTGAAAGCGCTGTTCCGCCAGTTCTCGTTCCCCGGCGGGATCCCGAGCCACGCAGCACCGGAGACGCCCGGCTCGATCCATGAGGGCGGCGAGCTCGGCTACGCGCTCGCGCACGCCTACGGGGCGGCGTTCGACAACCCGGATCTGCTCGTGGCGTGCGTCGTGGGTGACGGCGAGGCAGAGACCGGGCCTCTCGCGACGAGCTGGCATGCGAACAAGTTCCTGAATCCGAAGCGCGACGGAGCCGTGTTGCCGATCCTGCACCTGAACGGCTACAAGATCGCGAACCCGACCGTGCTCGCACGGATCCCGGAGCGTGAGCTGGTGTCGCTGTTCGAGGGCTACGGCTATCGCCCGCTCCTCGTCACCGGCCATGAGCCGGAGCTCGTGCATCAGGCGCTCGCGGCAGCCCTCGACGAGGCGCTCGACGACATCTCCCGCTTCAAGACGGAGCAGGCACGGCCGGCGTGGCCGATGATCATCCTGCGCACGCCCAAGGGGTGGACCGGCCCCGCCGTGGTCGACGGACTGCCCGTCGAGAACACGTGGCGGTCCCATCAGGTGCCGCTCTCGGACACCCGCGCGAACGCCGGGCACCGGCAGCAGCTCGAGGACTGGCTGCGCAGCTACCGCCCCGACGAGCTGTTCGACGACCGGGGCGCGCTCGTCCCCGAACTGCAGGCGCTGGCCCCTCAGGGCGAGCGCCGAATGAGCGCGAACCCGAACGCGAACGGCGGCATCCTCCTGCGCGATCTCGACCTGCCGGACTTCCGCACATACGCCGTGGCAGTGCCGAAGCCGGGCGAGACGTCGAACGAGGCGACGCGCGTGCTCGGCAAGTTCCTGGCCGGCGTGATCGCAGCAGAACCCCGAGAACTTCCGGCTGTTCGGCCCCGATGAGACCGCCTCGAACCGGCTCGCGGACGTCTTCTCGGTCACCGAGCGCCAGTGGGAGGCCGAGCGGCTGCCGACCGACGACCACCTCGCGCTCGAGGGCCGCGTCGTCGAAGTGCTCTCCGAGCATCTCTGCCAGGGCTGGCTCGAGGGCTACCTCCTGACCGGCCGCCACGGGCTGTTCAACTGCTACGAGGCCTTCATCCACATCATCGACTCGATGTTCAACCAGCACGCGAAGTGGTTGAAGGTGACGCGCGACATCCCCTGGCGGAGACCGGTCGCGTCGCTCAACTACCTCCTCAGCTCCCACGTCTGGCGCCAGGATCACAACGGCTTCTCGCACCAGGATCCCGGCTTCATCGACCATGTCGTGAACAAGAAGGCCGAAGTGATCCGCGTGTACCTGCCGCCCGACACGAACTGCCTGCTGTCGGTCGCCGATCACTGCCTGCGCAGCCGCAACTACGTGAACGTGATCGTCGCCGGCAAGCAGCCGACCCTCGACTATCTGACGCTCGACGAGGCGATCGTGCACTGCACGCGGGGCATCGGCATCTGGGAGTGGGCTTCGAACGACGCGGGCGGCGAGCCCGACGTCGTGCTGGGCTGCTGCGGCGACGTTCCCACGCTCGAGGCGCTGGCGGCGGCCTCGATCCTGCGCGCGTCGCTCCCCGAGCTGAAGGTGCGCGTCGTCAACGTCGTCGACCTGATGCGGCTGCAGCCGGACACCGAGCACCCGCACGGGCTCTCCGACCACGAATTCGACGCGCTCTTCACCACCGACAAGCCGGTGGTCTTCGCCTACCACGGCTATCCCTGGCTGATCCACCGGCTCACGTACCGGCGCGCCGGCCACGCGAATCTCCACGTGCGCGGCTACAAGGAAGAGGGAACCACCACCACGCCGTTCGACATGGTGATGCTGAACGACCTCGACCGCTTCCACCTGGTGATCGACGTGATCGACCGCGTGCCCGGCCTGTCGGAGACGCGCGGCGCATCTGCGCCAGGAGATGCAGGACGCGCGGCTCCGCGCGCGCGCCTACACGCGCGAGCACGGCGAGGACGACCCCGCGATCAGCAGCTGGATTTGGAATTCGACCGTCTGAGCGTCCTTGTCGTCAATGCAGGCTCGCGGAGTCTGAAGCTCCATCTCGTCGCTGCCGACGACACGGCGCTGCGCGTCGACTCACTCGAATCGGTCGAGCCGCCCGAGGTCGACGCGATCGCGCACCGCATCGTCCACGGCGGGCCCCGGTTCCGCGATCCGGTCGTGATCGACGCGCAGGTCCGCCAGCAGATCATGGAACTCGAGGAGCTCGCACCGCTGCACAATCCCCCGGCGCTGGCCGCCGTCGAGCAGGCCGAGCATCGTTTTCCCGGCGTCCCGCAGGTCGCCGTCTTCGACACCGGGTTCCACGCGTCGATCCCGCCGGGGGCATCGACGTACGCGGTGCCGAAGCAGTGGCGCGAGGAGTGGGGCATCCGCCGCTACGGCTTCCACGGGCTCTCGGTGCAGTGGGCCGCCGAGCAGGTGCCTGTCCCCAGCCTGGTCGTGTGCCATCTCGGCGGCGGCTGCTCGGTGACCGCGGTGCGCGACGGCCGGTCGGTCGACACGACGATGGGCTTCAGCCCGCTCGAAGGCGTGCCGATGGCGACGCGCTCCGGCTCGGTCGATCCGGGCGCGCTGCTCTATCTCCTCAGCTCCCGCGGGCTCGACGCCGCGGAGCTCGAACACGCGCTCAACTTCGAATCCGGCCTGAAGGGGCTCGGCGGAGGCTCGGGCGACATGCGCGACCTCGAGAGCGCGATCCTCGCGGGCGACCCCGCGGCCGACCTCGCCCTCGCGGTCTTCGTGCACCGTGTCGCAGGTGCGGTCGCGGCCATGGCCACCGCCGCAGAGGGCCTCGACGCGCTCGTCTTCACCGCCGGCATCGGCGAGGGCTCCGCGCTCCTTCGCGAACGGGTGTGTGACCGGCTCGGCTTCCTCGGCGTCCGCCTCGACCCGGCCCGGAACACCGGCGCCGAGCCCGACTGTGACATCGCCGCCGCAGGCTCCTCGACCCGCGTGCACGTCATCCGGGCGCGGGAGGAGCTGATCGCCGCGCGTGCTGCCCGGGGACTCCTCGCGACCGGATTGCTACGGTCGCCGGGTTCCCGACGAGAGAGCTAGATGGATACAGACTTCCCCTACCTGACCGGCGTCGACGAGCTGGCGGCTCACCCCTCGCCCCCACACCGCGTGGGCATGGATGCCGATGCCCTGAGGGAATCGATCGTCGATCACCTCAAGTACACGCTGGCCGAGCTGCCCGGTCACGTCAACGGCAAGTGGGAGCCGTACGTCGCGCTGGCATTCGCCGTCCGCGACCGGATGATCGAGCGCTGGCTCCGCACGCAAGACCGGTACTACGAACAGGACGCCAAGCGCGTCTACTACCTCTCGCTCGAGTATCTGATCGGACGCACGCTCGGCAACAGCCTGATCAACCTCGACCTCACCGCCGAGTGCGAGCAGGCGCTCGAAGAGCTCGGCTACACGCTCGAGGACCTGCGCGAGGCGGAGTGGGACGCCGGCCTCGGCAACGGCGGGCTTGGACGGCTCGCTGCGTGCTTTCTCGACTCGCTCGCCACGCTCGGCTACCCCGCGCACGGCTACGGCCTGCGTTACGACTACGGGATCTTCCACCAGCGGATCGTGGACGGCGCGCAGGTCGAGGTCGCCGACAGCTGGCTCAAGTATGGAAATCCGTGGGAGATCGCACGACCGGGCTCGCGGTTCCGCGTCCAGTTCTACGGCCGGGTCGAGAAGTCGGTCGACGAGCTTGGCCGAGCGGTGACCGAATGGGTCGACACCGAACGACGTGCTGGCAACGCCGTACGACACGCCGATCCCCGGCTACGCAACGGAAACCGTCAACACGATGCGCCTCTGGGGCGCACGGGCGCTGCGGGAGTTCGATCTCGACGAGTTCAACAGCGGCGACTACATCGGCGCGATCGAGGGACGTGCGCGCTCCGAGAACATCTGCCGGGTCCTCTACCCGAACGACAACTTCCTCGAGGGCCAGGCGCTGCGGCTGTCGCAGGAGTACTTCTTCGTCTCGGCGACGCTCCAGGACATCGTCCGCCGCTACAAGAAGCGCTACGAGCTGTTCGACCGGCCGCTCGGCCTCGACCTGTTCGACCGCTTCGCCGAGAAGGTCGCGATCCAGCTCAACGACACGCACCCTGCTCTGGCGATCCCCGAGTTGATGCGCATCCTCCTGGACGAAGAGGGGCTGGAGTTCGACGAGGCCTGGGAGGTGACGACCGGGACGTTCGGATACACGAACCACACGGTCATGCCGGAGGCGCTTGAACGCTGGCCCGCCAGCCTGCTCGGCAGCATGCTGCCCCGTCACCTCGAGCTGATCTACCAGATCAACGATCGCTTCCTCGAAACGGTGCGGGAGCAGCTCGGTCCCGACGATGCCCGCTCCCGGCGCATGTCGCTGGTCGAGGACGACGGCGAGCGGCACGTCCGGATGGCCCATCTTGCGATCGTCGGCAGCCACTCGGTCAACGGCGTCGCGGCCCTGCATACGCGAGATCCTGAAGACCGACGTCTTCCGCGACTTCCACGAGCTCTGGCCGGACAAGCTGAACAACAAGACGAACGGCGTCACCCCGCGCCGGTGGCTGCTGAAGAGCAATCCCGACCTCTCCGGTCTCATCTCGAACGCGATCGGCACCGATTGGCCTGTCGACCTGTCGCAGCTGGCCGGGTTGGCACCCCTCGCCGACGACGCGGCTTTCGGGGAGGCCTGGCGGGCAGTGAAGCGGAAGCAGAAGGAGTCGCTCGTCGAAATCATCCGCAAGCAGTACGCCCGGCGCGAGCTGACAGTCGACGTCGACCCGGCCTCGCTGTTCGACGTCCAGGTGAAGCGCATCCACGAATACAAGCGCCAGCTGCTGAACGTCCTGCACGTCGTGACGCTCTACAACCGCATCCGGGACGGGGTGCCGGTGCCGCCCGTCCCGCGCACGGTGATCTTCGGCGGCAAGGCCGCTCCGGGCTACCACACCGCGAAGCTGATCATCCATCTGATCAATGCCGTGGGCGACGTCGTGAACAACGATCCCGCGGTGGGCGACCTGCTCAAGGTCGTGTTCCTCGCCAACTACCGCGTGTCGCTCGCAGAGCGCATCTTCCCCGCCTCGGAGCTGTCGGAGCAGATCTCCACCGCAGGCACCGAGGCGTCGGGAACCGGGAACATGAAATTCGCGTTGAACGGAGCCCTCACCATCGGGACGATGGACGGCGCCAACATCGAGATCCGGCGCGAGGTCGGCGACGACAACATCTTCATCTTCGGCCTGACCACCGAGGAAGTCGCCGCCACCGCCGCTCGGTACGACCCGTGGGAGCTCCATCGGGGGAACGAGGAGCTGCGGCGCACGCTCGACATGATCCGCGACGGCGCGTTCAGCCCGAACGATCCCGGCCTCTTCGCCCCGCTCGTCCATTCCCTGCTCGAAGGCGGTGACCGCTACCGCCTGCTCTCCGATTACGCGTCCTACATCGAATGCCAGAGCCGGGTCGCGCAGACCTATCTCGACACCACCGCCTGGACGCGCAAGTCGATCCTGAACACCGCCGGCATGGGGTATTTCTCGAGCGACCGCACGATCCGCGAGTACGCGGACGAGGTGTGGAACATCGTGCCCGTCGAGGTGTAGCGGAGGAATCTGCTGCGGATTTCCCGCAACGACCGTCCGGGCAACTGCCGATGGCGCCCCGAGACGCCACAATCAGGATGAGCGGGTAATCCGAGCAAAGGAGCCACAAGTGGCGCGCATCGTCGTCGGAATCGACGGATCTGATCACTCGAAGCGGGCACTGGAGTGGGCCCTCGCTGAAGCCCGGCTGCGCTCGGCGCCGCTGAGCGTCGTCTACGCCTGGATGCTGCCCGTGTACGCCACCGGATACGGCTTTGCCCCGGGAGCGCTCATCGATCCGGTTGCGATGGCAGACGCCGCGAAGAGCCAGCTCGACAGGACGATCGACGAGGTCATCGGCGACGCAAAGGACGTAGCCGTCGAGCGCAAGGCGGTCGAGGGCATGGCCGCTCAGGTACTCGTCGACGAGGCCGCAGGAGCCGATCTGCTCGTGGTCGGCTCTCGAGGCCACGGCGGGTTCGCAGGCTTGCTGCTGGGCTCGGTCAGCCAGCAATGCGCGCAACATGCGTCTTGCCCGGTCGTGATCATCCGCGCCTCGACCGAGTGAGCCCCGTTCCCGAGGTAGCCGCAGCGGCCGCCCCGCAACGGCTCGACGACGTCGTCCTGAAAGACGGCAGCACACTGCGGCTGCGCGCGCCCGTCGCGGCCGACAGCGCCGCACTGGTGGCGTTCTTCGAACGGCTGTCGGCGCAGAGCCGCTACCTCCGGTTCCACGGCGCCCGGAAGGTGACGGCGTCGGTCGTCGCGCCGTTTCTCGACCCCGACTGGGCCGAGCGTGGAGCGCTGATCGGCACGCTCGCGGACACGGCGGGCGGCGAGCGCGTTGTCGCTCTGGCCAGCTATGTGCGCCTGCGCGGCCCTGGCCGCGCCGAGGTTGCCTTCGCGGTCGAGGACGAGATGCAGCGGCGCGGAATCGGAACGCGGCTGCTCGAGAGGCTCGCCGCGCGGGCGGGCGCGACCGGAATCGAGCGGTTCGTGGCTCTGGTGATGTCCGAGAACCGGCAGATGCTGAGCGTCTTCGAGCACATCGGGTTCGAGGCGACGCGCGAGCTGGAGCAGGGCGAGATCGAGGTCGAGTTCCCGATCGCGCCCACCGCGAGCTTCTTCGAGCAGGTCGATCGCCGCGACCACGCCGCCGTGCGCGCGTCACTCGAGCCGTTCTTCACTCCTCGCTCCGTCGCGGTGCTGGGCGCGTCACCGCGGCGCGGCTCGATCGGCGGCGAGCTGTATCGCAACATTCTCCGGTCGGACTTCGTCGGCTCCGCGTACCCCGTCAACCGCGAAGGCGTCTCCGTGGCGGGCGTACACGGCTACTCGAGCGTGGACGAGATCCCCGACGAGGTCGATCTCGCAGTGATCTGCGTTCCGGGTGAGTTCGTCTTCAGCTCGGCCGAGGCGTGCCTACGCCGGGGCATCCGGGGGCTCTGCGTGATCTCGGCAGGCTTTGCCGAGACCGGCGCCGAGGGCGCCGCCCGCCAGCAGGAGCTCCTCGGACTGGTTCGCGCGCACGGAGGCCGCCTGATCGGGCCGAACTGCCTGGGCGTCGCTGTAGCCGGTTCGTCGCTGAACGCGACCTTCGCGCGCAATGCGGTGCCGTTCGGGAACATCGGTTTCTCGTCGCAGAGCGGCGCGCTCGGCCTGGCCCTGATCGAAGCGGCCGGCGCGCGCGGGCTCGGTCTTTCGGCGTTCGTGTCGATCGGCAACAAGGCCGACGTCTCGTCGAACGACCTGCTCGAGTGGTGGGAGGACGACGAGGCGACCCGGCTCGTCCTGCTCTACCTCGAGTCGTTCGGCAACCCGCGCAAATTCGCCCGGGTCGCCCGAAGGGTCGCACGGTCGAAGCCGATCCTCGCCATGAAGAGCGGCCACACCGCGGCAGGGGCGCGCGCGGCGAGCTCGCACACGGCCGCTCTCGCCGGCTCCGAAGCCGCCGTCGACGCGCTGTTCCGCCAGACCGGCGTCCTGCGAGCCGACACGCTGGAAGAGCTGCTCGACCTGGCGGCGCTGCTCTCCCGTCAGCCGCTGCCCCGCGGGACGACGAGTCGCTGTGCTGACCAACGCCGGCGGGCTCGGCATCCTCTGCGCCGACGCCTGTGAGGCGGCCGGCCTGACGCTGCCGTCGCTGTCCGACCAGACCGTGACCGCTCTGCGCGCGTTTCTGCCCGCGGCGGCGAGCGATGCGAATCCCGTCGATCTCCTGGGCTCGGCGACCGCCGCCGACTACGAGCGCGCCGTACCTCTCCTGCTCGCCGACCCACGGATCGATGCTCTGATCGCCTTGTTCGTTCCACCCGTCAGCGCGGGAGCGGGCGAGGTTGCGGACGCGATCGAGCGCACCGCGCGAGGCGCCGAGAAGCCCGTGCTCGCGTCGCTACTCGCCGCCGAGGCGATCGAGCCGCGCTCCGCGTTCGTCGACTTTCCGTATCCGGAATCAGCGGCACGCGCGCTCGGCCGCGCAGCCGAACGGGCTGATTGGCTGCAGCGCCCGGCCGGCATCGTTCCCGACCTCGAGGGCATCGACCGGGTGGCCGCGGTGGAGATCGTCAACCGGGCTTCGGGAGACGGCGACGGTGCCTGGCTCGACCCCGAAGAGACGAAGCAGCTCCTGGAGGCATACGGCATCCCCCTCGTCCCGCAGCGCGACGCAAGCTCGCCGCAGGAAGCGGCTGACGCGGCGCGCGAGCTGGGCTTCCCGGTCGTCGTAAAGAGCGCCGCCGCCGGCTCACACAAGACCGAAAGCGGCGGCGTCGCACTCGATCTTCGCGACGAGGCCGCCGTCACCGCGGCCGCCACACGCATCGGCTGCCCGGTGCTCGTGCAGCCGATGCTGCGCGGCGGCGTGGAGCTGCTCGCCGGACTGGTGCAGGACCCGCTGTTCGGGCCCCTGGTCGCGTTCGGCCCGGGCGGCGTGCTCGCCGAGCTGATCGGTGAGGCGTCGTTCCGCATCGCGCCGCTCACCGACGTCGATGCCGACGAGCTCGTCTCGGCCGGCAAGGCGGGCCGTCTCGTCGCCGGCTTCCGCGGCGCACCGCCGGCCGATGCGGCCGCCCTGGCAGACCTGCTGCACCGCCTTTCCCGGCTCGCCGAGGACCTCCCCTCCGTCACCGAGCTCGATCTGAACCCGGTGATCGCGCTGCCCACTGGCTGCTACGCCGTCGATGCCCGCATCCGGGTGACGCAGCAGCTCTCGGTCGCCGGCCCGAAGACCTGGTAGAGCCCCTACGGAAAAGCCGCACCGTCGCTCAGCGCCGCCGCCGATGCCCGACCGGCGGCGACCGCCGATGATCAGAGCGGAACACCGGCCAAAAGGAGCCCTTCGATGAACGTGAGAGATGTGATGACGAGTGATGTGGTCACTGTGCTGCCCGGCCAGTCGCTCAAGGACGTCGCACGGCTGCTCGCAGAGCGCCGGATCTCGGGCGTTCCCGTGGAGGACGGCACCGGCTGCGTGCTCGGAGTCATCTCGGAAGGCGACCTGCTGATCCGGGAGAACGGAACTCATCCGAGACGCGGTGGGCCGCTCGCGTGGTTTCTCGATCCACTCGATGTCGTCGACCGCCTGAAGCTCGGCGCGCGCGTTGCCGGCGAGGCGATGACCTCACCGCCGTTGACGATCGGCGCCGACCGTCCTGTGCGTGCCGCGGCCGAGTTGATGCTCGAGGAGGGCGTCAACCGCCTGCCCGTCGTCGAGGCCGGCAAGCTCGTCGGCATCGTCACCCGCGCCGACCTGATGCGGGCGTTCGCCGGCGAGGCCGCCGGCGTCAGCGACCTGCCGTTGGGCCTGACGTGGCAGGATGGCGGCCAGCCGTGATCGATTACGTCCAGCCCGATCCGATCGACGTCGACGCTGCGCTCGCCCGGCTGCGGGCCGACGGGGGCTACGAGATCGTCGCACGCGTCCCCCGGGCTCGAGGTCGGCGTGTATGTCCTCGTCGCGCCGGAGCCCGACCGCCAGCAGCCGCACGCCGACGACGAGCTCTACGTCGTCCTCGAAGGCTCGGGCACGCTCGCAATCGAAGGCAGCAGCGTGCAGCTCGACAAGGGCCACGCGGCCTTCGTGCCGGCCGGCGCGGAACACAGCTTCAGCGGGTACGAACAGCTCGCCGTGCTCGTGATCTTCGCCAAACGTCAGTAAAAACCCGTAGACAAGTCCGCGGTCTCCTGCCGATGTGGCGGGATGGTCAACAGGCCGATACTCAGAGGATGGATCGTCTCGTCGTCGCGGCAACGCTCAAGCCCGGTACGCGAGCACGTGCCGCGGAACTCGTCGCGGAGGGATCGCCCTTCGACCCCAGCGGCAGCGGACTGACAAGCCACGGCGTCTACCTGTCGGAGCGCGAGATCGTGTTCGCGTTCGAGGGGCCGCGGGCCGAATTCCTCGTCCGGGCCATCATCAACGACCCGGTACGCGCCGCGGGCTTCGGCGCGTGGGCACCGCTGATCGAGGGCTTCCCGCGGCTCGTGCGCGAGAGCTGGCACTGGAGCCGGGCGGCCGACGAGGCCCTCGCGCTCTAGTCTTCCTAGTCTGCTTCGGGCTCGAGAATCTGCTTCGCGAGCGCGTACCGCACGAGCTCCGCGCGGGAGGCCAGACCGAGTTTCTGCATGATGTGAGCCCGGTGCGTCTCGGCGGTGCGAACCGAGATGTACAGCGACTTGGCGATCTCCTGGTTCGTGTGACCGAGAGCGAGCAGCCGCAGCACCTCATGCTCGCGCTCGGACAGTGGGTCGGCCCGAGCCTCGGCCTGCTCCTTCGCCTCGGCCGCGACCATCCGAGCGCCGAGGACCGGGTTCACGTAGCTCCCACCGGCCGCGACCTCGCGAATCGCCGCCACGACCTCGGCGTCGGCCGCCTCCTTGAGCACGTACGCGCTGGCGCCGGCGGCGAAGGCCTCACGCACGTAGCGCGGATCGTCGTGCATCGACAGCACCAGGATCTTCGTCGCGGGTGACGCCGCGAGCAACTTGGGGATCGCGTGAATCCCGCTCTCGCCCGGCAGCGTCACATCGATCAGCAGCACGTCCGGCTTGTGCTCCATGACCCTGAAGATCGCCTCGTTCGCGTCGGCGGCCTCGTCGACCACGACCATGCTCGGCTCGCGGTCGATCAGCAGACGCAGGCCGGCTCGAACAACAGCGTGGTCGTCGACCACGAGGACGCGCACGGGATCGCTCATCGCAGCGGCACCTCCGCGACGATCGTCGTTCCCGCCCCGGGACTCGACTCGATCCTGAGTCGCCCGTCGAGGAGCGCGAGGCGCTCACGCATGCCGACGAGCCCGAGGCCCTCGCCTGCTGCCGCGACGCCCGGCTCGATGCCTCCTCCGTCATCCTCGATCACTGCGGTCACAGTATCCGCCGTGCGGGTGAGGATCACGCTCACGCTGGTGGCCCCGGCGTGCTTGATCGTGTTCGTGAGCGCCTCCTGCACGATGCGGTAGAGCGCCGTCTCGACGTCGCCCGGGAGACGCTCCTCGCCGAGCTGAGCCTCGAGATCGACGGCGGGCCCTCCCTGCTCCCCGACCGACGACGTGAGCCGCTCGAGGGCCGGCACGAGCCCGTAGTCGTCGAGCGCGCTCGGCCGCAGCTCGACGGCGAGCCGGCGAACGTTCTGGAGCGTCGACACCACCAGTTGGCGGACATCCTCGACCGCCACATCCAGGTCGTCGGCGTCCTGGATCGTGCGCAGCCCGAGCAGGATCGACGTCAGCGCCTGACCGGTCTCGTCGTGCAGCTCTCGCGCCAGCCGTGTCCGCTCGAGCTCCTGGCCGGCGACGACACGGCGGAGTGCGTCCCGGGCGACCCGTCCGGAGAGATCGACGGCAGCTGCTGCGCGGCCGGCGAAGGCCTCGGCGAGCCGCAGGTCGTCGTCGGAGAAGCGCGGATCGGGGCCGATCTTGTCGACGACCGTGATCACGCCGATCGCGCGTTCGCGCAGCAGCAGGGGCACGAACAGGGCCGCGCGGCCGCCCATCTTGCGTCGCCACCTCCAGCTCGATCTCGAGATCGTCGACCATCGAGTCGATCCGCTCGCTGCGATGCCGCTCCAGGACGCGTGCGGACTTCGAGCTCGTACTCGAAACGGTCGTACCCAGCATGCTCTCGGCCCGGTCGCCGTCCGCGGCGAGGATGCGGAGATCGGCTCCCGGTTGCGGCAGCGCGATCGTCACGAGCCGTGCGTGGGCGAGCTCGCGCAGCCGGCGGGCAATCAAAGCCAGGAGGCGCGGCAACTCGATCTCGGAGAGCAGAGCGTTGCCGATCTCGTTCAGCGATTCCATCTGCCGCAGCCAGTGCGTCGCCGACTCGTACAGGCGCGCGTTCTCGATCGCCACGGCGGCCTGCGCCGCGAGCAGCGTGACGAGCTCCTGATCCTCCTCCGTGAACTCGCCGCCGCCGGCCTTCTCGGTCAGGTACAGGTTTCCGTAGGCGACGCCCCGCAGCAGAATCGGGATCCCGAGGAAGGTGCGCATCGGAGGATGGTTGGGCGGAAAGCCGACCGAGCGCTCGTGTTCGGAGAGAACAGGAAGGAGCAGAGGCCTGTGATCCGTGATCAGCACGCCGAGGACGCCGCGGCCGCGAGGCCATTCGCCGATGGCCGCTTCCTCCTCGGGCGTCGTGCCGGTCGTGATGAACCGCTCGAGAGCGGTTCCGCTCCGGTCGATCACACCAAGCGCGGCGTACCGCGCATCGGTCAGATCGGCTGCCGCCTCGACCAGCCGCTGCAGCAGCGCATTCAACGAGAGCTCGGAGCTCAGGGCCACCCCCGCCTCGACCAGCCCACGCAACCGCCTCGCATCGTTGCCGGTCGTGTTCACCTGAGGGTGTTCACCTGAGGACGAATCCTACGGGTCGAGAACGACGAAGGGGCCGCCGGCGGGCAGCCCCTTCGTCGCGATGCGTGCGGTGTTAGACCGTCGGAACCGGAGTCGGTACCGGGGCCTTCGCGGTGCGCTTGCCGAAGGCAAGGCCCAGCGAGCTCGCCGGGTTCCGGAGCGCCCCGCCGATTGCGAGGATCGCGAAGCCGAAGCCCGAGAGCAGGAGGGCGATACCGACCACCAGGCCGAACAGGGCGAGCTGGCTGGCCATGTACGAGGTGTTCAGGGCGGTCGTCAGCGCGGTCTCGGTCACCCAGACGTTGCGGGCGCCGTTGGAACCGGCTGCTTGGTCGTCGGATCGATCGCGTGCGTACACCTTGTTGTCGGTGCCGCCACCGACCATCAGCTGCGACTTCGGTGCGTTCGGCAGGCGCGACGTAGATGCCCATCTGCGAGTAGGTGAACCCGCCGGTCGCCTCGAACGTGTGGATCCGCATGTACTGCGCGAAGCAGCGGGCGGTCGCGCCGTTGTTGACGGCGTGTTGGCAACGGGCAGGTCGGGATCTGAAGCTTGCTCAGGTCGAGCTTCGCGCCTTCTGCCGCCTCGGCCTTGATCGCCGGCGGGCGTCATGTCGGCCGAACCGACGATCTGCTCCGCCTTGATGGCGCTGTTGACGGTCGAGCGACCGTTGACGCCCATCACGATCGCGACGACGCCGAACACGATCAGCACCGCGCCGGCGACGAGGCCTCCGATCTCCAATACCTTGCGCATCTCGAACTCCTTTTCGTCGTGGCCGACCTTCCATCCCGGTCCGACCTTCTGAACGGAGTCTCTGCGGAGCCCGCGGTAGCGCCATCGGACTTCACACGGAACGCACGTGCGGTTAAACGCGCCCGCGAATTGCGGGCATTCACGTACGTTGGAGGAGCCGCATCATCAACCGGAGGAGCGTCGAATGTTCCGCAGCATCTTGGTTGCCTGGGACGGTTCGGAACACGCGAAGCGCGCGCTCGCCGAAGCCGTTGACATCGCGCAGACGCAGGACGCGCGCCTGACGCTGCTGACGGTGGCGGCGCCATTGCATGTCTGGCCCGGGCCGTACGTCCCGCCGGTCACCGAGGCCGACCTACTGCAGGCGGCCGAGCGGATCGCCGAGGAGGGCGAGGCGCTCGTACCCGATGGTGTCCCGGTTTCGTCGCGCGCGGTCGCCGGCAACCCGGGATCGGAATTGCTCAAACGTGCGGCGGCCGCCGACCACGATCTGATCGTCATGGGGTCGCGCGGCCGTGGCGCCGTGCGTTCGGCGGTGCTCGGCTCGGTCTCGCATTACGTGCTCAACCACTCGCTGCTGCCCGTACTGGTCGTGCATGACCAGAGAACAGAGAGCTCCGAGCAGTAGACCGTCGACCCCAATCTCAGGCCGCGAGATCGTCGATCATCTGTGCCAGCTTGAGCGCCAGCGCGACTGTGCGCGGGTCGTGGAGTGTGGAGGGATCGATTGCCGGCGGCCTGATCTGACTGTCGTTCTCGGCCGCCGTGAGTGCGACCATCGTCCGGACGATCCGCTCGCGCTCCTCGTTCGGCAAAGGGGGCGCGGAGGCGATATCGGCGGCGGTTCGGGCGAGGGTGCGTAGATGGCGGTACTGGCGGGCGGCGCTCGACACCCGGACGCGTTCGACGCCGAACGCTGCTGCGTCCCCCCGCCGGCGTGGATTCCACCGCAGAGCCCGTTCACCTCGCGCCAGCTCGAGCACGTCCTCGACCGCCCGCAGAGATCGGTCCCGCACCACGTCTAGCAGAGCCTCCGCCTGCTCGCCGTCCGGTACGGCGAGTTGCTGCGCGACGCGGCCTATGTCCTCGTGCAGCCAGCCTCGCAGGCGTACGACCCTACGGCGCGCTTCGGCGACCGGGTGAGGGGGCCAGAGCAGTGCCGAGACCGCGAACGCGACGGCCGCCCCGAGCGCCGTCTCCCAGATGCGGGCGACTCCGACCGTCTCCGCCTTCGTTGCGGCCCCGACATAGAGCATGAACATCGCGGTAATCGCCACCTGGTTGTTGACAGGGCTTCCGGCGACCCTCAGCACGAGTCCGACAGCGAGGGATGCGGCAAGGAGCAGCGCAACCAGAACGGTTTCCGGCAGAGCGAGCTCCAGCAGCGCGAGGCCGAGCAGCACGCCGGCGAACACGCCGAATGTGCGCGAGATCGAGATGTTCAGCGCCGAGAACGGATCGCCGTCCAGCGCGACCAGCGGCACCAGCACTGCAAAGAGCGGCCGAGGGGCGCCGAGGAGCGTTGCGAGCCACCAGGCGAAGCGTCCCGGCCACGATCATCTTCGCGACGAGCTGGAGGTCGCCCGGCTCGGCCTGACCGGGTGGGGAAGGCTGGCGCGGAGGCTTTCGATCACGACGTGCGACCACCCTACTGTGCGACTCCGCCGTTCTCTGCGTAGTTCCCCGCAGCCACAAGGGGCCGACCGCGGATGCCCGCCAGAACCCGGTGCACGACGCTCTGGCTACAGATCAGAGCGGCGGGCGAAAGTCGAGAGTGATTCTGACCACGGACCCGATCCAGGGAACGACGGCACGCAGAGAACAGCCTCGAGCCCACGAGCGGCGCGCGCTGGTGGTCGTAGCGACACCCGAGCACTTCGCCACACCCGAGTGCGTCGTGCGCGTGGAGACGCTGAGATCGCACTGGCAGAGCGCTCTCGACGCTGCCGAGGACGCCCTTCGGGCGGCCGGGGGTGCTTGCCTACCGACGAGCTTCGGCGACGGGCGACGTTGCTCCTCGCCGAGCGCGACCCGGCCGAGCAGCTACTCAAGGGACTCGCCCGGGATCGCCACCAGGACGCCGAATTTGTGCGACTGCTACCCCGCAGCGACGCACGGCTCCTGCTCGGCTTGCCCCCCGTCGTCGCCGCGTGCGTCTTCAACCTCGACGGCGTGCTCACCGCCAGTGCCGAGGTGCACGCACGAGCCTGGTCCGAGACGTTCGAGGAGTTCATCACCCGGCGCACCGAAGAGACCGGCGGCCGGTTCGCGCCCTTCAACACGCGTGAGGACTACAGACGGCACATGCACGGCAAGCCAAGGCTCGAGGGCGTGCACGCCTTCCTGGCCAGCCGTGGCGTCAGCCTCCCCGAAGGCGACCCCGCTGACCCTCCTGGAACCGAGACGGTGCACGGTCTCGCCAACCGCAAGACGCAGGTCCTTCGCCGGCGCCTGGAGCAGTTCGGCGTGCGGGCCTACGCAGGGGCCGCGCGTTATCTCGAGATCGCGCGAGACGCTCATGTGCCGTACGCGATCGTCTCCGCCAGTTGCAATACCGGGGAGATTCTCGAGCGCGCCGGGCTCGCCGATCTGATCACGAACTCGATCGACGGGAATATCGCCCTCGCGCAAGGACTGCGTCCGGAGCCGGCACCCGACATGCTCCTGGCCGCCTGCAGGATGCTCGGCGCCGAGCCGCGCCGGACCGCCGTGTTCGAGACGGCACCTGCGGGGGTCGCCGGGGCCCGCGGAGTCGGTTTCGGCTTCGTCGTCGGCGTCGACGACGGCGGCCAGTCCGCCGCATTGCGCACCCAGGGTGCCGATCGTGTCGTCACCGGCCTGACAGAGCTCCTCGACCGGGGCCCGGCACGGTGAGCCTGCTGCCACGTCGTTACGCCGCGAGCAAGTCGCGGCGCCGAAACAGACGGATCGCCACAGACGCCGCCGCGACGGCGAGTGCGAGCATGACAACGGCCGCGCCGGCGCGAAACGGTTGCGCAGGAACGAGGCCTACGTGTTCGTACGGCGAGAGCTCGACCAGCCACTGCGGGGCACCGAGCAGTGCGCCGATCAGCTGCCACAGGAACGAGACGGTGACGAGGGCGTAAGCGACGCCGGTGGCGGCCCGCGGAATCAGGCCATAGCAGAGCGCGGCGACGCCGAGGAAGAGCAGAGCGACCGGCAGGCAGTTGACACCTGCCTCCACCATGCGCAGGAACGAGAGCCTGGCGCCTCCCGAAACCGCTCCAGCCCAGGCGAGCACCGCGGCCGCGAGTGAGACCGCGGTGACACCGGCCGCCGCGAGCACAAGCCGTCCTCCGAGCCAGCGGTTGCGCCCGACCGGGAGCGCGAGCAGCGTCTCGAGCTGCTCGCCGGACTCCTCGGCCCGCGATGCGGCAACCTGGGAGACGCCGAACAGGCTCGCGGCCAGCACGAAGAACAGGAAGATGAAGCTGAGGTAGCCGGCCGGCGTGAAAATCGAGCCGGAGCCAAGCTTCTCGAACTCGCGCTGCAGGCTCTTCGAGATTCCGGCCGACGAGACGCTGTTCGCGATCACACCGATCACGAACGCAAACCCGGAGACGCCGCCGAGCCACACGATCAGGCTGCTCCGCTCGAGCCGCAGAGCCTGCCCGAAGGGCGAGCCCAGCAGCCCCAACCGGGCCGGGCCGCTGTCTCGCGGGGGCAACAGGCCGCTCCCCAGATCGCGGCGCGCGGCCAGACGCATCGCGACGGCAAGCAGCGCGGCGCTTGCGGCGACCGGAAGCATCAGGACGAGCGGGCGCGGACCGGCGAAAGGACGAACCTCCTCGGCCCACCCGAGCGGCGTCGCCCACCGCAGCCAACCAAGGGTGCTCGACGTGTCGGCAACGACCCGGAGCGTGAAGAACAGCACGAGCACCCCGACGCAGATCTCGGTCGCAACGCGGCGCGTCGGGGCCAGCTGGCTTGCCAGAGCGCCCGTCCCCGCAAATACCAGCACCACAGACACGGCCGCGAGTGCCAGCTCGGCGGAGCCGGCTACGGGCAGGCGGCCGGCAACCAGCCCGGCGAACTCGGCGAGCCAGAGCAAGCTGGCGCCGGCGGCAATCGCGACGAGCGCGGACAGAAACGCGGTGCGGCGCCCGACGTCCCGGCAAACACGAGCTCTGCGCGGCCGGCATCCTCTTCCGCCCGCAGTGCGCGAACAGCGGCCAGCATCCCCCACACGGCGGCGAAGATGGCGAGCGTTCCCCCGACGCGCCACGCGGTGTAGCCGCCGACGGTGAGGAGGTCGTGCGGCTCTCCGTAAAACAGGCGGATCGCCTTGTTGCCGCCGAAGCTGCGTGCGAATGCGATGCGGTCGGGGAGCGCCGGATACGCGCGCCGGTAGCGCCGGCAGGCTGGGCATACGCGACGGCGGCGAAGAGCACGGCGAATGCCGCCGTGCGCACGCGGCTGTCGGCGAATGCCCGCCAGACGACGGCACGCGCTGCCCCGCTACTCATCGTGGCGGCTCGTCGGACCCGTCGTAGTGGTGCAGAAAGATCTCCTCGAGCGACGGCTCGCGACTCGTCAGAGTTGCGACCGGATGCTCGGCGAGCGCGGCGATCAGCGGCCCGATGCTGCCCGAGACCTCGAAGCGCAGCGCGTTCGCCCCTGCGCTCGCGACCTCGACGCCCGGCAGCGGCGCGAGCTCGGGCACCGCGCCGACGAACGTCACTTCGACCGTCTGAGCGCCGAGATGCCGGAGCTCGGCCAGCGTTCCTTGATCGACGAGCCTGCCTTCCCGGAGGATCCCGACGCGGTCGCACACCGCCTCCACTTCGCTGAGGATGTGCGACGACAGGAAGACCGTCTGTCCGCGCTGCTTGGCCTCCTCGACGCACGCGCGGAAGACCATCTCCATCAGCGGGTCGAGGCCACTCGTCGGCTCGTCGAGCAGCAACAGGTCCGGCACGTGTGGCGAGTGCCGCGACCAGCTGCACCTTCTGGCGGTTGCCCTTCGACAGCGCCCGGATCTTCTTGCGCGTGTCGAGCTGGAAGCGGGCGACGAGCTCTTCGCGATATGCGACATCGGTGCCCCCGTGCAGGCGGGCGAGGAACTCGAGCGTCTCGCGCGCCCGTCAGGGACGGCCAAAGGAACGGCTCACCGGCGACGTACGCGACCCTTCGGTGCGCCGCGACCGGGTCCCGCCACGCATCGACCCCGAACAGCTCCGCCCGTCCGGAGGTCGGGCGATGCAGGCCGAGCAGGAGGCGGATCGTGGTCGTCTTGCCCGCGCCGTTCGGCCCGAGGTACCCGTAGACCTCGCCCGCCGCGACACGCAGATCGAGGCCGTCAAGAGCCAGCGTGCCGCGGTAGCGCTTCGTCAGCCCTTCGGTGACGATCGCCGGCGTCCGGGACGCCGGCGATCCCGTCAATCCGTCGTGCTCAGTCAGCGTCTTTGGCCGGTATCGCGAGAACCGGGATATGAGAAACGTGAAGCAGGCGCTGCGTGACGCTGCCGAGCAGCAAGCCCGCTACCGCGGAGTGCCCGCGGGTGCCTGTCACGATCACGTCGGCTCCGTGCTCACGCGCCGCGTCGACGATCATGTGTGCGGCGTGACCGCCGCCGCCGCTGATGACCTGCAGCGTCACGTGAATGCCTTCTGACGTTGCTGCCGCAGCCTGGCTGCGGATCTTCGCCTCCAGCTCATCCTCGTCGACGTGAACTGGATATCCGCTGCCCCGTCCACCGACGAAAACCTCCTTGCCGTGCACGATCACGAGCGTCCGGCCCTCACCGGTCGCCAGTTCCTTCGCGAACGGAAGAGCCCGGTCTGCGCTCTCGGAGCCGTCGGTCGCCCAGACAATTGTCTTGAACATCACCGCTCCTTTCTTGCTCTGACATACCCAGGGTTGCATGCCGGGAAGCGCAGCGCATACGCAGAAACCCGCGAGCCTCGGGCGGACGCCGCGGATTTCCACGGATCCTGTGGGCTAGCGAAGCTCGTCGAGCCGTTCGTGCAGCGTGCGCAGCTTCTCGCGCCAGCTCGTCCGCAAAATCGCCGAGCGTCTGCTGGCGCGCCTGGACAAGCGCGAGCTGCCGTTCGACCAGCGGGATCGCCGCGCGGACGATCTGCGCCCGTTCGTCGTCGGTCGGATCGCGCGCCCACTGATCGCGCAGAGCAGCGCGGGCCTCTTCGGCCTCGGCGAGCTCGACGAGTTCCTCGAGCGAGAGGCCGAGCAGGTCGCGCAGTCGGATCAAGCCCTGCAGGCGAACGACGTCCGCCTCGCCGTAGAGGCGATGCGCGCCCTTGCTCCGCCCGGCAGCCGCACCCAGCAGCCCGAGCTCCTCGTAGTAGCGGATCGTGCGCGTCGTCACGCCGACCTGTTCGGCCACCTCACCGATCCGGAACGTGCGCTCCTTCACATGCGTGGTCATGCGACCTCCGCCTCCATGGCCTCGAGGACGGCCTGGTCGACCGGCAGGTTCTCCTCTACGTGGTGGTACTTGCCGCCGCGCAGCAGCGATGCGACCGCGGCGACGAGGCAGGCGACGATCGCGAAGCCGAAGGCGTAGACGAGCGCGGTATGGAACGGGCTTCGAGATCAGGTTCGGGAAGAAGCTGCGGCCGGTCAGGACGTGGGCCTGGCCAGGCGGCAATCCGTGCAGCACGTGCGGGCCGAGGAGCGTCGCGATCGGGTTGTAGCCGAGGAACGACGCGAAGAGTGTCGACGACGGGCGGCAGGTGCGAGATTCGGGTGGCGTCCGCCGCGGGCACGCCGTGGGCGAGCAGGCCGCTCTGCAGCGCGTGTGGCAGCCCCGACGCAGCCCGACGATCATCAGGCTGAAGAAGACGCCGATCGAGAGAACGCTCGCCGAGTTCATGAAGGTTGCGAGCATTCCCGCGCCCGCCCCACGCTGGCCCGGCGGCAGCGAGTTCATCACGCCGGCGCTGTTCGGCGCCGAGAACAGGCCCATGCCGATGCCGATCAGCAGCAGAATCAGCGCGAACCAGACGTACGGAGAAGTTGACCGGCAGCACGATCAAGCAGGAAAAAGCCGAGAGCCGAGACGAGCATCCCCCCGGTCGCGAACGGCCGGCGCCGAAGCGGTCGGAGAGCCAGCCCGAGGCGGGCGCGGCGATCAGGAGCCCGACGAGCAGCGGCACCATGTAGATGCCGGCCCAGAGGGGCGTGCGCGAGAAGGCGTAGCCGTGTTGCGGCAGCCAGACGCCCTGCAGCCAGATGATCAGGATGAACTGGAGGCCGCCGCGGCCCATCGACGCCAGCAGTGCGGCGAGGTTGCCCGCCGAGAACGCGCGAATCCGAAACAGCTCGAGCTGGAACATCGGCTCGTCCACCCGGAGCTCGATCATGCAGAACGCCACGAGCATCGCGAGGCCGCCGATCAGCATCGTGAGCACGAACGGCGAGAGCCAGCCCATCGTGTCACCGCCGTACGGCTGGATGCCGTAGGTGATCCCGATCATCACGCCGACCAGGCCCGAGCGCGAACGTCGCGTTGCCCCACCAGTCGATCCGGGCGGGCCTGCGCGCGCTCAACTCACGCAGCGAGCGGTACGACCACACAGTCGCGACGACGCCGAACGGCACCGAGACGAGGAAGACGAGCCGCCAGCCGATCGGCGCGAGTACCCCGCCGACCACGAGCCCGATGAACGCGCCCGAGATGGCCGCCGTCGTGTTGACGCCGAGGGCCAGGCCCCGCTGATCCTGCGGGAACGCGTCGGTGAGGATCGCACTGGAGTTGGCGAAGAGCAGCGCGCCGCCGACGCCCTGCCCGATGCGCATGGCGATGAGCCACAGTGCGCCGGCGCTGCCGTGCATCCAGGTGACCGAGAGCAGAATCGAGAAGACGGTGAAGACCGCGAAGCCGAGGTTGAACATCCGCACGCGGCCGTAGATGTCACCGAGCCGCCCCAGGCTGACCACCAGCACGGCCATGACCACCAGGAACCCGAGGATCAGCCAGAGCAGGTAACTCGTGTTCCCCGGCGCCAGCGGATCGATGCTTGAATCCCTCGGAAGATGTCCGGCAGCGCAATCAGCAGGATCGAGCCGTTGAGCGTGGCGATCAGCATGCCGAGCGTCGTGTTCGACAGCGCCACCCACTTGTAGTCCAACTTCTTCATCCGGCCCGCCTCGCTCCCGCATCTGTAATTGACGTAAACGTTAAATTAGCAGAAGGGGGCCCCAGCCGGTCGTACTGCCGGTGCCTGGCACCCGGGATTCGCCTCTACGACACGCCTCGACTGCGGTGCCAGGCACCCGCAGTTCGCCCCTCGGGCCACGTCCCAACGGCGGTGCCAGGCACCCGCAGTTCGCCCCTCGGGACACGGCCCAACCGCGGTGCCAGGCACCCGGGGTTCGCCCCTCGGGCCACGTCTGATCGGCCGGTGCGGGCAACGTCTATAGTCGGAGCCGTGCTCGAGCCACAGCGTGCCGAGGCACTCATGGGCGAGGTGGCAGAGCTTTACGCGATCGTGCTCCGGATCGCACGCCGCGTGCAGGAGGGCGATGCGGCGATGACGGTGACCCAGCGGCTGGCGTTGATCGAGATCGCGGCCGCCGGGCAGTTACGTCCGAACATCCTCGCGCGGCGGATGGACACGACGCCTGCCACCGTCACGCGCGCGATCGACGCGCTGGAGGCACTGGGTTTCGTGCGGCGCTGCGAGAACCCCGACGACCGGCGCGGCATCCTCGTGACCGTCACCCGGGCCGGCCGGCGCTGGACGGATCGCCGCAGGCAGCTCGTGCAGGAGGCGCTGTCGCACATCCCGCCGGCCGCTGCTCCGACTCGGCTCGTGAACGACATGAGGCGCCTCAACGAGGCGCTGCGCGACGCCACGGGGCACGACGAAATCTCGCGCGGCGCACTCCTCGCACCGCAGTAGCCGCGCAGCTTCGATCAGGGTGTGAAGAGCGTCGGCACGGTCTCGGCCGTGACGAGTCCGTGGTCGCGGGTGAGCTCGTCGATGAGGGGCCAGAGCCGTTCGGTGTCACTCCTCGAGCAGATCGTTGAGACGACGACGGGAGCGTCGCGAGCCACGGACCGCGCACGATCGCCATGCGGCGCGTGATCGCCCGAGAACCCCCAGATGCCCCGCGTGAGCGTCGCCCCGTAGGCGTTGGCGCGGTAGAGGCGGCGGATCAACTCGTAGCCGAGCGGCCGCCCTTCGTGGCGTGCGCCCGAGGCGGCATACACGGTGAGCCTCTGCCACTGGCCGGGTCCGCCGTCCTCGCCGGCCGGATGCGCAAGGGGCGACGCGTGCGCAATTCCGTCCCGCTTGCACACCGTGACGCGCTCGACCGTCACCGAGGCGCCCAGCCCGGCCAGCTCCGGCATGGCCCCTTCGATTCGGGCTCGAGCGCCGATCGCGGTGATGCGAACGGGCACCGCGGTGTTGGCGGACAGGAATCGGGCACGGCGCCGAATGCCGTTCGTCATGCCGTCGAGTCCGAGGACGACCGTGGCGCCGGCGACGCTGTTGCCGTGCAGGATCTCGACGGCACGAACAAAGGCGAGCTTCGCTCCCGCTCGCTCTCCCCGCCCGAGGTACAGGGCCGCTTTCAGCTCGTCCGAGGGGCTGGGAAGCACCGAGTCGGCAGGCTCGATACCGCTCAAGCCGACTTGTTCGACCGTCAGCAGCCCACTCGCGAGGTGGCTGCGCAGCTCGGGGACGACACGCTCGATCGCTGCCCGCTCGTCGATCGCGGTCGAGATGAGCGGCAGGTTGAAGGCGATGTCGATGGAGCGGTCGCTGCGGAGCAGATGCTTGGCGCCGAAACCCTCGACCCCTCGCCGCAGGATGGCGGTCCGGAGGCCGTTCGACTCGTAGATCTCGCCGAAGACGTCGCTCAGCAAATGCCCGCCGCTGCGCGCGTTCTCGCCGAAGTACGTCGTCACCTTGAGGCCCTGCTGCACCTTAAAACCCTGCTGCGTCATAGCGCCGCCCCGAGCGCCCAGCCTCCGCCGGCGGCCGCAAGGCCCAGCGCGAGACCGGCCAGGAGGTTCACGAGGGCTGAGGCTGTGAGCCCGTCCTCGGCGAGCCGCTCCGTCTCGAGCAGCCACGTCGAGAAGGTCGTGAACGAGCCGAGGAACGCGGTACCTGCCAGTAGCTCGCCATCCCCGGTCACGGAACTGCCGACCAGAACGCCGAGCGCGAGGCAACCGCTCGTATTCACGACCAGCGTCCCGAACGGAAACCGTCCGGCAACCGCCCGCTGCACCACCGTGTCGAGCCAGAACCGCAGGAACGCGCCCGCCGCGCCCAACCCCGCAACCGCGATGTACAGCCAAACGCTCACCTGATCAGCCCCGCTCTCCGCGTCAGCGTCGTCAGCGCGAACACGCAGACCAGACCGAGGCCGAGACTCGCCGCCGCATAGCCGATCGCGAGCGGAGCGTGGCCGTGCTTGGCCAGCTTGAGCACCTCGACGTTGAGGGTCGAGAACGTGGTCAGCGCGCCGCAGAAGCCCGTCGCCAGAAGGGGCCGGCGATAGGTCGTCGGCGGCAGCCGCTCCTGCAGGCGCGTGAAGAGATACGCGAGCAGCAGCGTGCCCGCGATGTTCGCAACGAACGTCGCCCAGGGCCAACCGTGGCCGGGGAACGGAAACAGGCGGGTCAACTCGAGCCGCGCCAGGGCGCCTGCCGCGCCGCCGATGCTCAGCGCCAGGACCAGACGAAGATCGGCGGGCCCACCGACGCGCCGCTGCGTCGCCGGCGACATCGCGATCTTCTCCTGGGGCCTCAGGGGCACGGCAGCTACCTCCGAAAACGAATCGAAATCAAGAGGTAGGAGCTATCAGCCGAAGACGCACCGGCAGTTGACCGCGAGCCCCATCGCGTACAGCCGACGGAGTATAGAGCTCGATCGTCGCCCCACCAGCAGGGACGGCCGGACGGCCGCGGCTCGCCCTTCGCATCACCGTCGGCGGGAGCCAGCCGGGCCGGTTACGCGGCGGTAAGCACCTTCAGCTCGTCGAGCGATGCGCGGATCAATCCCGGCAGGTCCCCCTGGCCGTCGTCGTCGCTGCCGTCGACCCAGCGGCCGAAGGCGACGTGGAAGACGGCGATGCCGGTTTGCGCGGCGAGCGTCGCCGGACGGTCGTCGACGCCGCGCTCGCGGAGTGCGCCGGCGAGCGTGTCGGCCCACGAGGCGAGCTTGATCAATTCTCGCTCCTGCAACTCCGCATTCGCAGCAATGATGCTGCGCCGGGCCCGCGCGAAGTCGCGACCCCGCGACTCCTGGATCAGCGCGCCGGTCATCTCCAGCGCGGCCACGACAGTCTCGAGCGGCGTCTCCCCCTCCGGCGCTGCCGCAACCGCCGTCACCAGCCGCGCCGCCAGCGTCTCGCCGCCGCCGAACAGCACCTCGCGCTTGTCGGCGTAATGGCGGAAGAACGTCCGCTCCGTCAGCCCCGCGCGCGCGGCGATCTCCGCGACGGTCGTTTGGTCGAAGCCGCGCTCGCCATAGAGCTCCATCGCCGCCTCTTCCAGGCGGCCGCGCGCATTCGGTTCCCAACGGCCCATGACCTGATGGTACTGACGACAGCAGCTGCCATCACTTTGGTATGGTGACGACAGCAACTGACATCACGATGGAAGGAAGCCACTATGCGCGTCTTCGTCACCGGAGCATCAGGTTGGATCGGCTCGGCGGTTGTCCCCGAGCTCCTCGACGCCGGCCACCAGGTCGTCGGGCTCGCCCGCTCCGACGCCTCAGCCAAGGCGCTCACCGCTGCCGGCGCGGAGGTGCGCCTTGGCAGCATCGACGACCTCGAAACACTGCGCGCGGAGGCCGCGGTCTCTGACGGGGTGATCCACCTCGCCTTCAAGCACGACCTTGCCTTCACCGGCGACTTCCAGGGTGCCGCCGACAGCCGATCGCAGCGCGGTCGAAGCCTTCGGCGACGCGCTCGCCGGCTCAGACCGCCCGCTCGTCATCGCCTCCGGAACCCTTTGGGCTGCGCCGGGGAGGCTTGCAACCGAGCGCGACGGCCACGATCCGGACACGGCTGCCCGGCTTCCCGAAGGCCCCCGCACACGCCACGAGACCGCTGAGGTCACTCTCGCGCTCGCCCAACGCGGCGTGCGCTCGTCGGTCCTGCGCCTGCCGCCGACCGTCCACGGCGACGGCGATCACGGCTTCCTGGCGACCCTGGTCGGCATCGCCCGCGACACGGGCGTCTCGGGTTACATCGGCGACGGCGCCAACCGCTGGCCCGCGGTGCATCGTCTGGATGCTGCTCGCGCCGCGCGCTTCGCCCTGGAGACAGCGCCCGCCGGCTCGACCCTCCACGCAGTCGCTGACGAGGGGATCCCGGTCCGCGAGATCGCCGAGGTGATCGGCCGGCACCTGAACCTCCCTGGCGCATCGATCCCGGCGGACGAAGCCGCCCGGCACTTCACCTGGCTCGCCGCGTTCCTCGGCGTGGACGCCCCGGCATCGAGCACCCTCACGCGCGACCTGCTCGCGTGGCAGCCGACACACCTCGGCCTGATCGAGGACCTCGAGCAGGGCTACTACTTCCGGCAGTCACATGCCCAGCAGCAGCATGCCGCCTGAGAGAGTCGGCCCGGAGGCCGGATGTCCCCACGCAGTCTTGGAGCGTGGGGCCGAGAGAAGCGACCCGGAAATAGGAAAAGCCCCGTTTCCAGGGCTTTTCCCGTAGCAGGCCTGTAAGCCGGATTCTGTCTTGAGTGACCATCCCTCTTGGCAGCTACCCGGGCCCTGGGCGGGCAGCCTCATAGCGGGCCCTGTTCGCCTTGCACCGGACGGGGTTTGGCAAGCCGCCGCGTCGCCGCGGCGCTGGTGGGCTCTTACCCCACCGTTTCACCCTTACCCCCGGCATCTCCGGAGAGACACGTGCGCCGGAGGCGGTCTCCTTTCTGTTCCACTTTCCGTCGGCTTTCGCCGCCTGGCTTGCGCCAGCATCCTGCCCTGCGGTGTCCGGACTTTCCTCGACATCCCGAAGGACGCCGCGGTCACCCGGCCTGCAGGCGAATTGTAGACCGGACGGCCAAAATCAACGGCGCGAGCTCCGCCAGGTCAGATGGTTGCGGTACAATGCAACCGGTTGCAATGACCGAACCCCGCGTCCACACGATTGCCGATATCGCCCGTCTGGCCGGCGTCTCGAAGTCGACCGTCTCACGCGCTCTGAACGACAGCCCGCTGATCGGCGAAGGCACGAAACAGCGCATCCGGTCGATCGCCGTGGAACACCACTTCCAGCTCAATGCGGCTGCGCGGCGGCTCAGCCTGAAGCTCAGCCACACGATCGCGTTCGTGACCTACGCCTACAAGACGGATTTCTCGGTTCCTGACGTCTTCATGCTCGAGATCATGAGCGGCATCTCGAGCGCGCTGCACCGGCACGGCTACGACCTTCTCGTCGTGCACGTCGATCCAGCCGATACGGACTGGCCGCGCCTGTACCTCGAAACCGGACGCGTCGACGGCTTCATCCTGCTCTCGGCGACGTGCACCCCCCAGCACATGGCCGCCCTCCGCGCCTTGCACGCCCCGTTTGCGATCTGGGGAAACAGTCCGGAGGGGATGAACGGCTTCTGCGCCGTGACCGGAGACAGCTTCGCCGGCGGCAAGGCGGCGACGGAACATCTTCTGCAGTCGGGCCGCGAGCGGGTCGCCTTCATCGGTGGATCGCCCAGGATGGACGAGGTCAAAGACCGCTACCGGGGCTACGAGGCGGCCTTGCTCGAAGCCGGCGCCACGCTCGATCCGACACTGGTCGCGTACGGCGACTACACGCCCGCCTCGGCTGCCACCGCGATGCGGCGCTTGCTCGAGGAGGCGCCCGAGCTCGATGCGGTCTTCGTCAACAGCGACATCATGGCCATCGCCGCCATGGACGCGATCCGCGAGACCGGACGCACCGTGCCGGCTGACGTCGCCGTCGTCGGCTACGACGACATCTCGATCGCCCAGCACAGCAACCCCCCACTCACGACGATTCGCCAGAACGGCCCCCTCGCCGGCAGGTTGCTCGCCGACGGCCTGATCCAGTACCTGCAGACCGGGGTCGTCTCCGTCGTGTCGATCCCCGCCGAACTGGTCGTCCGGAGCTCCGCTTGAAGTTCGCCCCCTTTTTTACACCACTTTGCAACCGGTTGCAAAGTAGTGAGCCCACACTTCCCGAGTCAACCCGAAAGGTGCGATGCGCATGCTGCTTCCGTCCAGATCGCTAGAGGCATTCGGCCCGCCGACCCCGCCCAAGGTCTACGACACGCCGCCGATTGTCGTTGTCTCACCCCGCCTGCGACGGCTCCGAAAGGCCGGCAGCCTCGCTCTACAGGCCCTCACGCGGTACGAAGCGGAAACAAGCCTGGAGCCCTGCCGTACGGACGCTCAACGTGCGAAGGCTGAGCACGCGCAGGCTGTGCAGGCGAAGGCTGTGCAGGCGAAGGCTGTGCGACCTCTGCCGGTCAGCCCGCCTCGACGGTGAAGTGCAGACCGGCCTCGGCGACGTCCTCGCCGCCGAGCTGGCTGCCGCACTCGGGACAGAAGACGGTGCTCGCACGCGCGTGCATCACGAACTCCCCGCAGACCAGACACTCGAGCGACGCGCCCCGCAGCAGCGCAACGAGCTCCTGGTCGAGCGTGCGATGGAGAGGCGCAAGGTTCGCCAGCTGCAACTCGGCCACCTGGTCGCTCAGAGCTCCCTGAAAACCCCGACGACGCGCCCGAGGATCTGCACGTGCTCGGCGTAGATCGGCTCGAGCGAGCTGTTCTCCGGCTGCAGCCGGACCCGCCCCTGCTCCCGATAGAAGGTCTTGACGGTCGCCTCGTCGGTCGACTCGTCGTCGCCGGCAAGCGCCACGACGATCTCGCCGTTCCGTGCGTCCTGGGCCCGCTGCACGATCACCAGGTCACCGTCGAGGATGCCGGCCTCGATCATCGACTCGCCTTGTACACGCAGCAGGAAGTCGCCTTTGACGGATGACGGCATCGGCACGTACTCCTCGATGTGCTCCTCGGCCAGCATCGGACCGCCCGCGGCGATCTGACCGACCAGGGGCAGGCGCGTCACGTCGGAGGTATCCACCCCACCCGCTCCGGCAGCCCGGGGGTCGGAACGAACCTCGCGGCGCTCGCGCCCGATCAACTCGAGTGCGCGCGGCTTCGTGGGATCACGGCGCAGCAGACCTGCACGCTCCAGGTTCGCAAGGTGGGCGTGCACCGTCGAGGGCGATGCGAGGCCGACGTGCTCGCCGATCTCGCGTACCGTCGGCGGGTAGCCGTGGCGGTCGACGTACTCGACGAGGAAGTTCCAGATCTCCTGTTGGCGGGCAGTGAGCAAGAGCGCTCCTCCATTTGCGGGTCCAGTTTGCGTGTCCATTCGCGGTCCCATGAAAGTGCGGGACGAACGTGTGTTCGCCAGAACAGTAGAGAGTCCTGCGGACAACGTCAAACCAGACCGTCAAACCGAACCGCACAGCGCTCGGCGGATCGCAGCGTCCAAGGAGGCAACGACACGAGCCTGGTTCGCGGCTGCGAACCAGGCTCGGATCATGCGCTGGAGAGGACTTGAACCTCCACGACCTAAACGGCCACTAGGCCCTCAACCTAGCGCGTCTACCAATTCCGCCACCAGCGCTCGAGAGCGTCGGCATTGTAGCCTTACCTGGCCCGGTTCACCCGATCGGAGTGAGTTCCCGCTCCAGGGTCGCGCGCTCCGACTCGAGCCACGGGGGCAGCGACAGCCTCCGGCCGAGCGACTCGAGCGGCTCGTCGACGAGGAAGCCCGGACTGTCGGTGGCGATCTCGTTGAGCAGCCCGTCGGGCATGCGAAAGTAGGCCGACTGGAAGTACCGCTGGTCCTGCGCCGGAGTCGGCCGGAGGCCCACTTCCTCGAGACGCTCGAGCCACAGCTGCTGCTCGGTGGCGCCGCTGACCCGCCACGCGACGTGGTGCGCACTGCCCGTGCCGATCAGGGCCGCCTCCTCGACCGGCGCGGCGAACAGGACCGGAGCTCCCTCGTCGAGCAGGCCGGCATACAGCGCCGGATTCCCGATCACGGTCACGTCACGCAAGGCCGGCTCCGCGGCGGGGTAGAGGCGCAGCCGCATGCCGTCGGGATCCTCGAGCTCTGTCTCAATGGCCACGCCAGGCGTCTCGAGGCCGACCGATTCGAGCGTCCCGCGCCCGAGTCGGCCCGGCTCCGCGCGCGGCCACTCGAAGAAGGTCATCAGCGTTCCCGGCGCCCCGGTCTCGTCGCCCAGATACAGGTGGTAGCTGTGCGGGTCGTCGAAGTTGACGGTCTTCTTGACGAGCGAGAAGCCGAGTTCGTCGCGGTAGAAGTCGAGGGTGCGCTGCGCGTCAGAGCAGACGCACGTGACGTGATGCAGACCCGAGAGCAGCAACCGAGCCGGTTACTGGAGCAGGCGGAACAGCAAAATCGTGTTCGCGAAGAACAGCACCGCGACGACGAGCGTCAGGCGCGTCAGGTTCTTCTCGACGATGTGCATGCCGCCCTGTGAGGTGGGCGTGAAGCCCATTCCGCCCATGCCGGTATCGCGACCCGAGTGCATCAGGATCAGTCCGACGAGGGACACCGAGAGGAGGACGTGGATGACCGCGCAAACCTGCAACATCGCGCCGTCCACTGTAGCTACCGTGCGCCCATGGATGAGGCCGAGGCTCGGCAGAAGATCCACGACCTGCTGCTGACCGGCGACAACCGCCTGAAACAGGGCGTCTCAGCCGAGAAGATCCGCCAGAGCTACGAGCAGGCGCTCGAGGTCGCCCGTGAGCATGGACTCGAGGCAGGCGTGCGGCCGCTCGTCGAGATCAGGCTCGCCGGCCTTGCAGAGCTCGCTCGAGAATCTCCTCCACCCGAGCCGCCTGCCGCCTGACGTCGTGCGCCTCGGCCGCCTCGCGCGCGGCCGGGTTCGGCACGGGGAACGCGGCTGCTTCGTCGAGCGCACGGGCGAGCGCGCCGACATCGAGCGGGTCGACAAGCACGCCGGCGTCCTGAGGCACGAACTCGGGCGGCCCGCCGAAGCGCGTCGCGACGACGTTCCGTCCGCAGGCGAGCGCCTCGAGGAGCGCCTGGCCGAACGGCTCGAGCAGCGACGGCCCACAGACGACGTCGGCCGCAGCCAGCCACCGCGGCACCTCAGCATGAGGCACCCGTCCCACAACGCGGACGTTCGCGCGGCCCTCGAGGCTGCTGCGCAGCGGCCCGTCACCCACGAACGTGAGCGAGCCGCGGCCGAGCATGGCGAAGGCATCGGCGAGCCGGACGACGTTCTTGCGCTCGGTCAACGAGCCGACACAGACGAACGCCGGATGGGTCAGCTCCTCGGCCGGCACTGCAGCCGAGAACAGGTCGAGATCGACGCCCGAGTCGACGACCTCCGTCTTCCCGCGCGCCTCGGGCAGCTTTTCCTCGAGCTCACGCCGGAGGTAGTGGGACACGGCGATCACGGTCGACGCACGCCGCACGACGCGCCGCGTCAGGCTGGCGACACCCGGCACCGCACCGATGTTGCGCACGTCGCGGCCGTGCGCGGTGACGACGAGCGGCGCGTCGACCTCGCTCGCAAGGAAGCCGGCCGGAACGAGGAAGTGCGCCCACACGACGTCGGGGCGGGGCGCGGCGCGCACCGCCTTGCGCAACTCGAGGAACCGGCGGTTGCCGCCTGCACGCCGGTCGAGCACCGCCAGGTCGACATCGTGGCCCCGCTTGCGCAACGCGCGCACACCGAGCGCGACGAACGCGCCGAGATCGGGGTCGCTCGGCCCGGGATACATCTGCGAGACGAGCAGGATCTTCATGTGCAGCTCAGTTCGAACGCTGCCGGTCGAACTCGCCCCATTCGTTGCGAAGGACGCTGCAGATCTCCCCGATCGTGCAGTGGGCGGCGAGTGCGTCGCGCATCGGCGGGAGCAGGTTTTCGGTGCCGACGGCGGCCGCGCGGACGCGGGCGAGGGTCGCCGTGGCGGTGTCCTGGTTTCGCTCGGCGCGCACCCTGGCCGTGCGTTCGGTCTGGCGGCGCTCGCCCGCCGGATCGATCTTGTGCAGCTCGATCGGCGCCTCCGTCTCGGCCGTGTACTGGTTGACGCCGACGATCACCCGCTCACCCGACTCGACGTCGCGTTGCCAGCGGTAGGCGGCAGCCTCGATCTCGCCCTGCACGAAGCCCGCCTCGACGGCCGCGACCGCGCCGCCCGCCTCCAGCACCTGCTCGATCAGCTCGCTCGCGCGCCGGTCGAGCTCGTCGGTCAACGCCTCGATGTAATAGGAGCCGCCCAACGGGTCGGCCGTCGCCGTCGTGCCGGCCTCGTGCTGGAGGATCTGCTGCGTCCGCAACGCGATCGTCGCGGCATGCTCCGTCGGCAGCGCCAACGCCTCATCGAACGAGTTCGTGTGCAGCGACTGGGCGCCACCGCAGACGGCGGACAGCGCCTGCACCGTGACCCGGACGATGTTGTTCTCGGGCTGCTGCGCCGTCAGCGTGGAGCCGCCCGTCTGCGCATGAAAGCGCAGCGCCTGCGCCTTCGGGTTCGTCGCGCCGAACCGGTCGCGCATGATTCGCGCCCACAACCGCCTAGCCGCCCGGAACTTCGCGACCTCCTGAAAGAAGTCGTTGTGGGCGTTGAAGAAGAACGACAGCCGCTCGCCGAACTCGTCCGGCGACAACCCCGCCGCAACAGCCGCGTCGCAGTAGGCGATCCCGTTCGCCAACGTGAACGCGAGCTCCTGCACCGCCGTCGAACCCGCCTCACGAATGTGGTACCCGGAGATCGAGATCGTGTTCCAGGAGGGGATCCGCTCCGCGCAATACGCGAACAGATCCGTCGTCAACCGCATCGACGGCCGCGGCGGGAAGATGTAGTTCCCGCGTGCGATGTACTCCTTCAAGATGTCGTTCTGCACCGTGCCCGCGTAACGCACTCGCCGGGACGCCCTGCCCCTCCGCAACCAACTCGTAGAGCAGCAGAAGCAGCGACGCCGGCGCGTTGATCGTCATCGACGTCGAGACCTTTCCCAACGGGATCTCCGCCAGCAGCAGCTCCATGTCCGCCAGCGAATCGATCGCCACCCCCGTCCGCCCCACCTCGCCAAGCGACCGCGGATCATCCGAGTCGTACCCCAGCTGCGTCGGCAGATCGAACGCGACCGACAACCCGGTCTGGCCGCGCGCCAGCAGGTAGCGGTAGCGCTGATTCGACTCCTCCGCCGACGCGAACCCCGCGTACTGGCGCATCGTCCACGGCCGACCCCGATACATGTCCCTGTACGGGCCACGCGTAAACGGAAACACGCCCAGGCGACTCCATCCGCCGACAACACATCAGCCGGCCCATACGACCGGCCGCACCTCGATCCCGGACTCCGTCTCACGCCCGGTGGTCGCCACGGCCAGAGCCTACCCGGTCGGGATTCGGGCGTTCGCCCCGCGTACACTCGAGAGGTGCGCTTCGCTGCCGCCGCGCTCGCGCTGTGCGTGCTCGCCGCCGCGGGGGCGGCGCTGTCGGCGTCGGCCAACGAGAACATCTCGACGGCGTGCCCGCGTGACGCGTCGCTGGGCACCGTGCGCTTCCCGCGCGGCGGCAAGGAGCACCTCGTCTCGCTCGCCACGTGCTCCGACAAGGTGCTGGGCAAGGCGGCAGCTACGCGGCCTGCGACGTCGTTCCGGTCGCCCTCAGGGCTCGTTGCCACCGTCGAGACGGCGAATCCTCGCGCGAAGAACGGCACCGCCACCATCACCGTCGACGGCCGCGCCGTCTACCGGGTGGTCGAGCACTACGCGTCGCCCGGCCCGATCCTGCTCGCAGGCTGGTCGCCGGACAGCCGCTGGCTGCTCTTCGCGATCGACCCGATGGCGTCGGCGTCGATCATGGCCGACGGCCTGCAATTGAGCGCGCTGCAGGTTTCCACGGGGCGCGTCGTGCCGGTGGCCGACATGCTCTTCTATCCCGACTACCTCACGTGGTGTGGGTCGACACTCGTGCTGGCAGCCGGTGGCGACCGCACCGCGACGGCGAACAAGCGTCTCGTCGCGGCGAATCCGCCCGCCTGGAAGCCGCACGCGCTCTGGGCCGATCCGAAGCGCGCCTTCGGCTCCGTCGCGTGCGCGCCGGACGGCAGAGAGTCTCGCGGTCCTCTCACAGCCGGCGAGCAACGACTCAGGCTTCTTCTCCACCCGCTGGCAACTCTGGCGCGTCTCGCTCGGCGGCTCTCGTACGCTTCTCGACACCCCGCCGGCCGGGCTACGCCGACGAATCGCCGCGCTGGTCGCGAGACGGCAGTGCGCTGCTCTTCGTCCGCGAGCACAAGGGCTATGGTCAGCTGATGCTTCTGCGCAACGGGAAGCGTCACAGGCCCGATCGTCGGCCTGGGCTACAGCACTCGGCTACTACGGCCACCACGACTGGTGGCTCGGCGCGTCGTGGAGCGCAGGAGCGTGACGGTCAGCGTTCGGCTGTTCGCCGGGCTACGAGAGCGGGCGGGCTGGTCGCAGCGGGACATCGAGGCCGCGACGGTCGCCGACGTCTGGTCGACGCTCGGACTGGGAGACGAGCCCGCGGGGCTCCTCTATGCCGTGAACCAGCGCTACGCGCCGCGCGAGACGGTGCTGGCCGAGGGCGACGAGGTGGCGGTCATCCCGCCGGTCTCGGGCGGGGCGTTCCTGCTCAGCGACGAGCCCCTGTCGCTCGAGCGCGTGGTCGAGGAGGTGCGTGACGAGCGCGCCGGCGCCATCGCCACCTTCACGGGCACGACGAGGCTCACCTCGCGAGGCCGCACGGTGCTGCAGCTCGACTACGAGGCCTACGAAGGGATGGCCGAGTCGGTGATGGCAGAGATCGGCGAGGAGATTCGCCGCCGCTACGACCTGTGCGCGGTGGCGATCCACCATCGCACGGGCCGCGTCGGAATCGGCGAGACATCGGTGGTGATCGCAGTGTCGGCGCCGCACCGGGCCGACGCGCTGGCGGCGTGCCAGGACGCCATCGACGCCCTGAAGGAGCGCGTCCCGCTCTGGAAGAAGGAGTCCTACGAGGGCGGCGAGGAGTGGATCGGACACGGCTCGTGACCGCCGCTCGCTACAACGTGGCTTGATGGAACCCGACCCGTACGCAGCGCACGACTACAACCCGATCCAGCAGGGTGGTGATTGGCGCGGCAAGCTGCGCCGGCTCACGGGCCCCGTCGTCGGCGGCGCGATCGCCCTGGCCAAGTGGACGTTCGTGCTGGTCAAGTTCGGCAGCATCTTCATCGCGGTCGGCGGCTACGCGCTCCTCTTCGGCTGGAAGTACGCGGTCGGTCTGGTGCTGCTGATCCTGCTGCACGAGCTGGGCCACTACATCGAGGCGAAGCGCGAGGGCCTGAACCCGCAGTGGCCGGTGTTCATCCCCTTCGTCCTCGCGTACGTGAAGTACGTGCGCGGCAACCCATGGCAGACGGCGCGGGTCGCGCTGGCAGGCCCGATGCTCGGCGGCGTCGCGGCGCTGGTCTGTTACGTGGTGGCGCGCGCGAACGGCTCGGCGCTCGTCATGGCGCTCGCCTACTTCGGCTTCTTCCTGAACCTGCTGAATCTGATCCCCATCGGGTTCTTCGACGGCGGAGCGATCTGGCGGTCGGCGAGATGGCTGCAGCGAGGCGGCGGCGGCTCGAAGGCGCTCGTGGTCTACGGGCTCTATTTCGGCACCATCGCAGCCCTCGCGATCGGGATGTACGCGGCGTACGCTCCACAGCATCGCCTCTAGCCCTCATACGCCCATGACCGACGATCGCGCGATCATGGATCGGCCCGAGAGCGATCTCGAGCTGGCCGTCGCCAAGATCGCGCGCGAGTTCCGCGCCGGCTTCGAGAAGGTCGCGCTGATCGACCGGCCTGCCGTCTCGCTCTTCGGTTCAGCCCGTGTTCCCGACACCCACCCGGCCTACGCGGCGGCGCGCGCGGTCGGCCGCCGGTTTGCCGAACACGGCTGGGCCGTGATCACGGGCGGTGGAGGCGGCGTGATGGAGGGCGGCAACCGTGGTGCCCGCGAAGGCGGCGGCCTGTCGGTGGGCTTCAACATCAAGCTGCCGCACGAGCAGGCGCCGAACCCGTACTGCGACATCGAGCACACCTTCGAGCACTTCTACGCCCGCAAGGTGTGCTTCGTGCGACCCGCCTCGGGGTTCGTGATCTTCCCCGGCGGCTTCGGCACACTCGACGAGCTCTACGAGTCGCTGACGCTGATCCAGACGAAGACGATCCTCGACTTCCCCGTCGTTCTCTTCGACTCCGACTACTGGGGCGAGATGGCGGCCTGGATTCGCGGCGAGCTCCTGGCGAACGGGATGATCGCGCCGGGCGACGTCGACCTGCTCCACCTCACCGACGACCCGGACCACGCGGTGCAGTGCGTGCTCGACTGTTACCGGACGCGGGCGTTCGCGCGCTGAACCGGTCTCCCGGGCTCAGGTCGGCGGCAGAACGAAGTACGGTCCTGGCGGGCGCTTGCCCGGGCCGTAGATCGCGGTGGAGCTGTCCGGGATGTAGCGCGACTTGAAGGTGTTGTGGCGCAGCACCTTCCCGGCCTTGTCGTAGACGGTGCGGGTCACGGTGATGTCGAAACCGAGCTCACCGCTGCCCGGGACGATGCGCACGGAATTCGGGCGCGCGCTCAGATCGACCGCGTAGTTCAGGCCCGGGTGGGTCCAGTTCACCTGCGGCCCGGTGTGCGAGACGACGCGCCGGCCCTCGGACGTTCCGTAGAACGTGAAGGTGAGGGTCGCGTCGGTGTAGGAGGCCTTGATCAGGATGCCGTGCTTCAGGTCGTTCTTGAACTTCAGATCGGGGCCACCCCACGACACCGTCGCGTCGCGGCCGAGCGGATAGTGCGAGAGATAGAGGTTGTGGTTCGTGCGCTCGAGGATCGGCAGGCCGGCCTCGAACGCGTCGTTGAACAGCGTGGTTGCCGTCTGGCAGACGCCGCCGCCGATCGACGGCAGGACGAGCGAGCCGATGATCTCGGAGCCTTCGAGGAAGCCGCGCTTGGCAGTACGCGGGCCGACGACGCGATTGAACGAGAAGACCTCGCCCGGCTGGATCACCGTACCGTTGATGAAGTCCGCCATCAGATGGACGTTGTGGATCCGGTTCGACGACGAGACGCCCATCTGCGTCGTGTACGAGACGAGCTTCTTCCGGATCCCGAGCGCCTTCGCCTTGGCGGTCGTCAACTCCGGCGCGCTGGGCGCCAGCGACAGCTCGGCGACGCCACCTTCCTCGGCGGCGGCCTGGACAGCAGTCGCAACCTGGTACGGCGCGAGGTCGAGACCCGGCTTCGCCGGAGCGACGTGCACGATGTTCCCCTTCACCACGAACTTCGCGTTCTGGGCGCGCACGATCCACTTGCCGAGCCGCGGCCGCAGGATCTTGACAAGCCCCGAGCCCTCGAGCGAAACGTCGAGTCCCTGAGCTGCCGGCGCAATCCGGACAGACCGCGCGATCTGGCGAGGCGTCAGGGAGCCCCGGTTGGCGCCGTGGTAGTCGATGAGCACGGGCGCGGCGACGAGTGCTCTCGCCTGGCTCGCGGCGGTCCGCGCGTCGGCGGTGGTGACCAGCGGTGCGATTACGGCGAACGGTGCCCGCACGACGGAGTTGTTCTGCTCGAGCAGGCCCAGGAGCCGGTCGGGCTCGAGACGGAGGCCGACGTGGCCCGGCGTTGTCACGACCTTCGTGCCTTCGAGCCGCACCGTTGCCGACACCGGATCGCGGTTCGACCGCGCAAGCGCGGCGAGAACGTTCCGCGCGCTGACGGCCCGGCCGAGTGCGGGCTCGACGTCGACGCGCTTCGCCGAGACGAGGGCGAACGCCGATCCGGCCGACAGAGCGCGCGCAGCAGTCGCCTCGGCGTCGACCGCCACCAGCCAGCCCCGCTGCACGTGGTAGGAGCGTGGCCCCACGGTGATCGTCACCGGATGCGCATCCCAGTCGCTCACGAGCTTTGCGATCTGCGACCGCGACTTCCCGCCGACGTCGACGCCGAGCACATGGACGCCCGGCCTCGCGACGTCGTGGTACTGCACCAGCCGCACGACCCCCGCGACGAGCGCCAACACCAAGACGCCGCCCAGGACCAGCAAGCCGATCTTCACCCGCCTCATGCGCTCCAGTGAAGCATCCGGGTTCGGGATGGGCTGCAGGCTGCTCATGTGACCGGCAGCCGAAGGTCGAAGCGGGCGCCGTGCGGCGACGCGTCGCGATAGGTCAGCTCGCCGCCGTGGGCGTGCGCGTACATCTGCGCGATCGCGAGCCCCAGTCCCGAACCGCGCACACTCTCGCCGTTGACGCGCGGACCGCGCGCGAAGCGCTCGAACAGCCGCGGCGCGAACTCACTCGGGACACCGTCGCCGCGATCCTCGACGACCACGGTCAGACCGTCTTCGCTCTCGTTCGCGGCGATCGTGACGGGCGGGCGTCCGTGGAGCAGCGCGTTGACGAGCAGGTTCCCGACGATGCGATCGAAGGCGCCTGGGTCGACAAGCGGGCTCAGCTCTCCTGGAACATCGACGACGACCTCGGCACCGCGGTCGCCTGCGAGAGTGTGAACGAGCTCTTCGACTCGCGCGCGCACGGGTAGAGGTTCGGGGGCAAGCGCGATTCCGGCCGCATCCGCGCGAGAGAGGTCGAGTAGCTCGTCGAGCAGCCGGGCGAGCAGTTCCGTGTTCTTCAGCAGAACGTCGTGCAGGGCGGCCGTCTGCTCGGCGCCCAGAGGCACGTCGCGCGCGGCCAGCGTCCTCGCGATCTCGTTGATCGCGGCCACCGGCGCCCGCAGCTCGTGTGAGGCGAGCGTCACGAATTCGCTCTCCCCTTCCCGTCTCGACCCACTCATGGGTCTTTCTTCAACCTCGACGGGCAGGCTCCTCGGGTCGCGTATCGTCAGCGAGATGGAGCTGCGCGACCTGCCGTCGGTGGATGAGCTCGTCCGCGGGAGCGAGGACCCGCAGGCCGTTGCCGCCGCCCGGACGGTGCTCGACCGCGCCCGGGACGAGATCCGGGCGGGCGCCGACCCGGGTGATCTGCCCGCGCGGGTCGCTCAGGAGCTCGCCGCAGCCCGGCGGCCGACCCTGCGCCGCGTGCTGAATGCGACCGGTGTGATCGTCCATACCAATCTCGGCCGCGCTCCACTCGCGGAACTCGCCCTCGAGCGCGTCGTCGACGTGTCGCGGGGCTACTCCAACCTCGAGTACTCGCTCGCCGACGGCGAGCGTGGCTCACGTCAGGACCACGTCTCGACGCTGCTCCGCCGCCTGACGGGGGCCGAGGCGGCGCTCGTCGTGAACAACAACGCCGCCGCGGTGCTACTCGCCCTGGCCGCACTCGCGGAGAGCCGCGAGGTGCTGGTCTCGCGCGGCGAGCTGATCGAGATCGGCGACGGGTTCCGGATTCCCGAAGTCCTGTCGCGCTCCGGAGCCCGGCTCGTCGAGGTGGGCACGACGAATCGGACGCGTGTCGCCGACTACGAGCGTGCCGCCGGCCCGGACACGGCACTGCTGCTGCGGGTTCACCAGTCGAACTTCCGCATCGTCGGGTTCGCCGAGCAGCCTGCGCTGAAGGAGCTCGCCGCTCTCGCCCACCGGCTCGACGCGCCACTCGTCGACGATCTCGGCTCGGGCGCGCTGCTCGACCTCGGCGCCGAGCCGACCGCGCAAGAGTCTCTGGCCGCCGGAGCCGACCTCGTCTGCTTCAGCGGCGACAAGCTGCTCGGCGGCCCGCAGGCCGGAATCGTCGTCGGCCGGGCCGATCTTGTCGAACGGCTGCGCCGGCACCCGCTGCAGCGCGCGCTCCGGCTCGACAAGCTCACCCTGGCCGCGCTCGAAGGAACGCTGCTCCTGTATCTCGACCCTGCGCGAGCCCTGCGCGAGGTTCCGGTACTGCGCATGCTGCGCGAGGAGGCCGGGCTCGTGCGGGCGCGGGCCGAACGCCTCGCCGCCGCGACCGGTGGCGAGGTCGAAGAGACCGTGGGGCGCGTCGGAGGCGGCGCGTTGCCGCTCGCAGAGCTGGCGTCGTTCGCATGTGCCGTCGAGGAGCGGCTCGCCGAACCGTTGCGTCACCACGAGCCGCCGGTGGTGGGGGTCCTGCGCGACGGCCGTCTGCTGCTCGATTGCCGCACGCTCGCCGACCACGAGGTCGACGAGGTCGCGGCCGCCGTGCTCGCATGCCGCTGACGGTCGGCACCGCGGGTCATATCGACCACGGCAAGACGTGGCTCGTCCGAGCCCTGACCGGCAAGGACACCGACCGTCTGCCCGAAGAGCAGGCGCGCGGCATCTCGATCGACCTCGGCTACGCGCCGCTCGACCTGCCGGACGGCCGCCGCCTGTCGCTCGTCGACGTCCCGGGCCATGAGCGGTTCGTACGCACGATGATCGCGGGGGCGACCGGGATCGATCTGTTCCTGCTCGTGATCGACGCCCTCGAGGGAGCCCGGCCCCAGACGCTCGAGCATCTCGCCGTGCTGCGCCTCCTCGGCGTGGAGTCGGGCGTCGTCGCGGTCACGAAGACGGATCTGGCCGACGCCGAGACGCTCGAGCTCGCGCTGGCCGAGGCGCACGAGCTGGTCCCGAACGCCGAGGTCGTGGCGGTCTCGGCGAAGACCGGCGACGGGCTGGCGGCTCTGCGGGCGGCACTCGCGCGCGTGACGCCGGGCGAGCGGGACGCCGAGCGCGCGACCCGCCTGTATGTCGACCGCGTCTTCACGCTGCAGGGAATCGGGACGATTGCGACCGGCACCCTCTGGTCGGGGACGATCTCCGCCGGCGATCTGCTGCGCGTCGAACCGGAAGGCCGCGAGGTTCGGGTGCGCTCGGTGCAGGTGCACGACGCCCCCGTCGAGCAGGCCGAGGCGGGTCAGCGGGTGGCGGTCAACCTGGCCACGGTCGGCCGGCGCGACCTGAGGCGCGGCGACGTGCTGGTCGAACCTGGCCACTATCCGCTGAGCTACCGCCTGGACATCCGCGTCGAGGAGCTCGACACCGTTCCGGCGGCCGTCACCGTGCACCTCGGTACGAACGCGGTACCGGCGCGTGTCGCCCGCTTGGGGCCGTACGCGCAGCTCCGGTTGAGCGAGCCGCTGGTTGCGGCGCGCGGCGATCGGGTCGTGCTGCGCACGGAAACGACCGTCGGCGGAGGCGTGGTCGTCGATCCCGCACCGCCGCGTCGTCTCGAGCCCGACCGCCTGGCCATTCTCGAGCGCGGAGACCCCGTCGAGATCGTCCGGACACTGGTCCATGCCCCTGTTTCGGGCAGAGGCCTCCAGCAGCGCGGTCTACTCGCTCCCGCCGAGCTCGCGCAAGGCCTTGCGTCGCTGGAGTCGGCAGGCGAGTACTTCTTTTCAGCCGCCTGGCTCGACGAGCTGAAGGCGGCCGTCCGCGCCCGGCTCGCAGACCGGGCGGCAAGCAGCCCCCTCGAACCGGGAGTGCCGCTGGCCGAGCTCCTGCCGCCCGAGCCGTGGGCGCCCCTTGTGCTGAACCGGCTCGACATCGAGCGGCGCGGCGCGAAGGCGTACCTGCCCGGCGCGACCGCCCAGCTCGGCGAGCGGGCGGAGGCCGCTGCCGCCCTCGAGGCGCAGCTGCAAGCGGAGGAGATCGTGAAGCTCGACGACCGCGAGCTGGGCGCGTTCCTCGAGTCCGAAGGGCGTCTCCGGCTCGTCGGCGACGGCTATGCCGTGTCGACCGCGTTATACGACCGCGGGCGCGAGTTGCTCCCTACCCTCGACGCGATCACGCTCGCCGCATTCCGGGACGCCCTGGGTGTGGGCCGGCGCACGGCGCAGCTCGTGCTCGAGCGGTTCGACGCCGACGGCCTGACCCTGCGGCGCGGCGACGTCCGCGTTCTGCGCAGAAGCGGTAGCGCTCGAGCCGGAAGCTAGAGTTCCGCGCTTGGAGCGGCACGGGCCCGGTGGCCCAACTGGTCTTCAAAACCGGTGAGGTGTGGCAACCCCACGCTGGCTCGGTTCGACTCCGGGGCCGCTCCGTTCAAACCCCTTGCCGGCTCAGGCGCCGGCATCAGTAGGCTTTGTGGCATGGGCCGTAGCGCGCTGGCTGCATCCTTTCTGATCGCGCTCTTCGCCGTGGGGCCGGCGGCCGCAGCACCGGCGAGCGACGCGCAGGTCAAGGCGGCGCTCGTTCGCGCAATCGCCGCGGTCGCCCATCAGAAGGGCACGACGCTGCAGGCGTCGCTGAAGGGCGTTCGCGTCTCGCTCGGGGCAGCAAGTCCGGTTTCTGCCGCTGCGAAGAGCGCGAAGACGTTCGCTCTACAGGGCGTCGCGAAGGCATCGCTGGCAGCGTCCGAGGAGATCGCCGCCGACAAGGACTCGACCCGCATGCAGTACGCCGGAGCGACGAGCCAGACCGCCCTCGCGACGAAGAATCTGACTGCGGCCGGGAAGCTCCTCGACAAGGCGGCGACGTTGCTCGGGGTCAAGCCCACCCTGCGCTGAGGCCCCGCCGTCAGGCGGGCTGCCAGAGCTCGATCCGATTTCCCTCGGGATCGGTCACCCAGCCGAAGCGACCGACGCCCTCCATCTCCTGCGTCTCCGGAGCCACGTCCGCTCCCCTGGCGCGCAGCTGTGCGATGGTCGCGTCCAGGTCACGGACCCGGAAGTTGAGCATGGCCTGCTGGGCGCGGGCCCCGAAGTAGTCAGTGCCGGACTCGAACGTCGCGAACACCGTCGGTCCGGCTTCCTGCTGCCACAGGCCGTTCTCGTCGGCGTCAAGACCCAGGCAATCGCGATACCACGCGCCCAGGGCAACCGGGTCGGCGGCCCGCATGAAGTAGCCGCCGATGCCAAGCACGCGCTCCATGTCGCCATCTTCTCACACCCTCTTGCCGCTGTTCGTACCGGATTTCCGGTAGGCCGACCTTCACCCGAATCGCGCGAACCGGAACCCGTGCGAGGGCTACGAGCACCGTTTGCACCGACCATAAACAGGGGTGTGTTGAACAAACAGGGTGCGCTGTACGACCTCCGCTGCTCAACTGCAGTTCGTGCCTTCGCGATCGTGGCGCTCATCAGCGCACCGATGCTGGCGCTGTTCGTCGCGGGCTTCTCGAGCGTGGGCTGGGCGAGCTCCTTCGGTCTGGCGGGAATCGTCCCGATCGCGCTCTCCGGGTTCGTCTTCGGCGTCAGAGGGGGACTGCTGTCTGCGCTCGTCGTGCTGGCGATGCAGGCCGAGCTTTTCGTCTATCACGGCCGGCCACTCGTCTCGGTTCCCCATTCGGCGCGGGCGATCGCGTTTCTCCTGCTCGGCGCCCTGGTCGGTTGGCAGGCGACGGCGCGGCGCCGAGCGGTCGAAAAGCTCGCCCGCCGAAACGAGCTCTCGCTCGAGCTCGTCGCACTCGTCTCAGCCGACGGGCGGTTCGTCGACGTCAACGCGGAATGGTCACGGCTTCTCGGCTACTCGCCCGAAGAGGCCCTGGGCCGATCGATCTTCGACTTCATCCACCCCGACGACCACGAGAAGTCACGCTCTGGCCAGGCCGTGACCGCCGAGGGCGCCGAGCTGGTCGGGTTCCAGAACCGCTACCGGCATCGCGACGGCTCCTATCGCTGGCTGGAATGGAACGTTCGCGCCGACCCGCATACCGGCGAAAAGGTCGCCGTCGCGCGCGACATCTCCGACCGCAAGCGCCTCGAAGACGTCGATGCCAGACAGAAGGAGCTGCTCGAGCAACTCATCGCCGAACGGACGGCCGAGCTCGAAGAGCGCACCGAGGAACTTCACCAGGCGCGCCGCGAAAACCTCCAGCGCCTCGCAATCGCCGCCGAGTATCGCGACTACCAGTCCGAGGAGCACATGGCGCGCGTCGGACGGCTCGCGTCGCTGCTTGCTCACGAGCTCGGCTGCTCGCCGGCATTCGTGACGCTGATCGGCGAAGCGGCGCCGCTCCACGACATCGGCAAGCTCGGCGTCCCCGACACGATCCTGCTCAAACCGGCGCTGCTGACGCCCAGCGAGCGCGAGCTGATGAATCAACACACCCTGATCGGCGCCCACATCCTCGCCGCCAGCAGCGCCCCGGACATCCAGCTCGCCGAAGAGATCGCCCTCAGCCATCACGAGTGGTGGGACGGCACCGGCTACCCACACCGACGCGCACGACATGAGATCCCGTTGAGCGGACGCATCGTCTCCGTGGCGGACGTCTTCGACGCTCTCACGCACGACCGCCCGTACAAGGACGCCTGGCCTCTGGAACAGGCGATTACTGAGATCCAGGCGCTCAGCGGCCGTCAGTTCGATCCCGACGTCATCGCCGCACTCGGCAGGCTCGAGCCGCAGCAGCTCGACGAGCTCGCGAGCGCACCGTTCCGTCAGCCGATCGAAGCGATCGACCCGGGCAGCGAGCCGTCAATCCCGACGACGCGCCTCACGGGCCGCCTTTCCCGACGGGCGGGCGCGCGGATGTGACCACGCCGGTACGTAACTCTGCCGAACCACGATGCGCTTCTTCGAGCAGAAACGGCTCCGGCCCACCGGACGCAACATCGGCGTTGAGATTCGCGAACGTGGGTAGACCGTCACTGATGGCCGAGGACATCCGCCGCGTGAGGTGCTCCGTCTGTGGCGAGACGAAGCTGATCTTCGTGCACGTCGATGCGGAGGGTGCCGTGATCGGCCCGGTGAAATGCCGCGACTGCGAGCGGCGCGAACAGGCGGCACGCTAGAGCAGGAGTCTACGAGGCCGCCCCGCGAACTTCGGCCACCCGGGACGGCCCCGCAACGACAGCGGCTCTCCACGTTTCCGAAAAGGAAACCAGTCGTTTGCTGCATGTTTCATCGGAGGGCTCGCTGACGCGAGCAAGCCCCCGCGACGAGGAAACGCCGGGCAGGCGGCGAATCCGCTGCGTACCGTGCTGACCGTCACTCGCGAACGCCTGTTGCTCGAATGTTCGCGCTGCAGACGGGCCAGACTGATCGACGTCGCCCTGACGGACGACGGAATGCTGGGCAGCGCGAAGTGCGACGAATGCAAGACCGACGAGCTCCGCTTCGCCCACGCGATGAGGCCGCGGCCGCGCCGCCCGCTTCGCCGTCACGAGCCGGTCGTCGCGGTCGAGGAAACAGCCACAGAGCCCGAGTGGATCTCGCCGGGCGAAGTGCTCCGGCGCGTTCGCGTCGCCCTTGGCGACCGCGTCTAGAAGACGCCGCCCTTACTCCAACTCTTATTCGACGATGTGCAGCTGCGTGAACCGGCGCGGCAGGCGGTCCTCCGCGAGCAGCTCGGTGATCTTCTCGACCGGAGCCGGACGCGCCAGATAGAAGCCCTGCCCGATCTCGCAACGCAGCTTGTGCACCGCGGTGAGCTGGTCCTGGCGCTCGATTCCCTCGGCGACCACGGTCAGCTCCATCGTCTTCGCGAGGGCGATGATGCCGCGCAGGAGCGGCGAGGCGGTCGGCTGCGGATTGTCGAGAAACGACTTGTCGATCTTGAGGATGCTGAACGGCAGGTTCTCGAGGTTGCCGACCGACGAGTAGCCCTTGCCGAAGTCGTCGAGCGCCAGCTGGACGCCGATTTCGGCGAGCGAGCGGAGCACCTGCTTCGAGTTGTCGTCCGACCGGAGCACGGCGCTCTCGGTGAGCTCGAGGCGCAGAGCCTGCGGCGGCAGATTGTTCTTCAGCAGGAAGGCGGTGATCTCGCCCAGCAGGTCGGGGTTGCGCAGCTGGATCGTCGAGAGGTTCACGGCGACGCGCGGCGGCCGGTCCGAGCGTGTCTGCCAGTCCGCGAGCTGCGCGAGCGCGGTCTCGAGCGCCCACCGTCCGATCTCGTTGATCGCGCCGGTGCTCTCTGCATGACCGATGAACTCGCCCGGCAGGAGCAGCCCGCGCACGGGGTGTTGCCAGCGGACGAGAGCTTCAACCGACTCGATCCGCCCGGTGCGCAGATCGAACGTCGGCTGGTAGTGCAGAACCAACTCGTCGAGCAGCCCGGGGCGGCGCAGCTCACCCGAGAGCGTGAGCCGGGCCTTCGCCTCGGCCAGCATGCCGGGCGCAAACGCGCTGACCGCACCACCGCCCGCCGCCTTCGCCGCGTACATCGCGAGGTCGGCGTTGCGCAGGATGGCGTCGGCGTCGGTGCCGGTCGCGATGCCGGCGCTGGCGGTGGGATGGACGTCATAGCCGATCAGGCCATGCGAACGGCTCACCGCCTCGAGCGCGCGCCGGGCGATCGCGGCCGCGTCCTCATCCCCAAGCGGCGAGGATCGCGAACTCGTCGCCGCCCAGGCGCGCGACGAGATCGCCGGGACGCAGCGAGGCACGAAGGCGCTGCGCAGCGCTCGCCAGCAGCTGGTCGCCGGCCGCGTGGCCGAGGCTGTCGTTGACCGTCTTGAAGTCGTCGAGGTCGAGGAAGACCAGCGAGGCTGAGCCGTTCACGGCGATCGCTCGGTCGAGCTCGGCCATCAGGCGAGCCCGGTTCGGCAGGCCCGTGAGCTCGTCGGTCCAGGCCAGGGTCTGCAGCTGCTCCTCGGCCTCGCGCCGGCGTGTGATGTCGAGCCAGAACCCCTGGACCGACACTGCTCGGCCATCGTCGCGGCGCACGAGCGTGGCTTCGTCGAGCACCCAGACCGTATGTCCGTCTCGATGCACCATCCGATACTCGCTCGAGTACCCGGTGCCGTTCGCGTTGGTCTCGCGGACGAGCTCGAGAACACGCTCGCGGTCATCAGGATGCAGCGCAGTCACGAACAGATCCGGATCCGACATCCACTGCTCGGCCGGATAGCCGAGGAGTACTTCGACCTGCCTGCTCGTGTAGAGGTTCGGGGCGTTGTCGGAAGCCTCATCGACGTAGACGACGAGGGGCAGATGCTCGACGAGCTGCTCGAAGGCCACGGACGCGCTTTGCCGCGGGCCAGCTCGGCCGTTCGACCGTCCCAACTCTTCGCTGCGTGCAGGCCCGAGCCACGTCGCGAGGGCGATCGCCGACCCCGCCATGATCCCTTCCGCCGCGTGGCCGACGTGCCACACGAAACCGAGCACCGCAGCGGCGCCCACCACGAGGAGCGAGGCCGGCGAGCGCCACAATCCCGACCCAGTCCGTCGGCCTGCCGCGCCGGGTGGCCAGAACCTCGGAGAAGGCGGCGGGAGCGGGTGACTGTTTCACCCTGGAGCCAATCGGCAATTCGACGGTATTTCCTGAGCCTGTAGAAAGGTGGTGTGGCGAACCCCCGAACCCGGTGCCGAGCGGCGCCGTCTCCTCGAGGTACCGCACGGCCGCGCGCCGTGGCGGCGCTGGGGCCCGTACCTCAGCGAGCGCGCGTGGGGAACGGTGCGCGAGGACTACAGCGCCGACGGCGACGCGTGGGGTTACTTCCCGCACGACCACGCGCGCTCGCGCGCCTACCGCTGGAACGAGGACGGCCTCGCCGGCATCTGCGACGACCGGCAGATCCTGTGCTTCGCGCTCGCGTTCTGGAACGGCCGCGACCCGATCCTGAAGGAGCGGATCTTCGGCCTCGGCGGGCCCGACGGGCAACCACGGCGAGGACGCCAAGGAGTACTGGTGGTTCCTCGACTCGACGCCGACGCACTCCTGGATGCGCTGGCGCTACATGTACCCGCAGGACGCGTTCCCCTACGAGCAGCTCCTCGACGAGAACCGCGCGCCGCTCGAAGCTCGACCCCGAGTTCGAGCTGCTCGACACGGGGATCTTCGACGGCGGCCGCTACTGGGAGATCACCGCCGACTACGCCAAGGCCTCACCCGAGGACCTCCTGCTTCGCCTCAGCGTGCGCAACGCCGGGACCGGAGACCGCGACGATCGACGTGCTCCCCACGCTTGTGGTTCCGCAACACGTGGTCGTGGGACCTCGGAGCGCCGAAGCCGTCGATCGTGCTCGGCGAGCGGCGGCCTCGTCGCGCAGCACCCGGAGCTCGGCACCCGCTTCCTCGTCGGCAGCGGCTCGCCGCGAAGCGCTCTTCTGCGACAACGAGACGAACGCCGCGCGGATCTTCGGCGTCCGACGACTCGCCGCCGTACCCCAAGGACGGGATCAACGACCACGTGGTCGCAGGGCGCCGCCACCGTCAACCCCGCGCAGACCGGCACGAAGGCGGCGTTCCACTACCACCTCGAGGTCGCCGCGGGCGCGACGGCCGTCATCGAGCTGCGACTCAGCCGACGACGACACCGGCATCGGCCGCGATTTCGCGCAGGTGCTCGCCGACCGCGAGCGCGAAGCCGACGAGTTCTACGCGGAGCTGACCCCGGACGGCTGCGGCGACGACGAGGCGCTGCTCCTCCGCCAGGCATTGGCAGGGATGCTCTGGTCGAAGCAGTTCTACCACTACGACGTGCGCCGCTGGCTCGACGGGGATCCCGCCCAGCCGCCGCCGCCCGCCGAGCGCGCTGACCGGCCGCAACGCCCACTGGCGCCACCTCGACAACATGCGACGTGATCTCGATGCCGGACACATGGGAGTACCCCTGGTACGCCGCCTGGGACCTTGCGTTCCACTGCGTCGCGCTCGCCCACGTCGACCCGGAGTTCGCGAAGGCACAGCTGCTGCTGCTCGGCCGGGAGTGGTACATGCACCCGAACGGCCAGCTGCCCGGCCTACGAGTGGGCGTTCGGCGACGTCAACCCGCCGGTGCATGCCTGGGCGGCGCTGCGCGTCTTCGAGATCGACGGCTCGCGCGACACCGACTTCCTCGAGCGCGTCTTCCACAAGCTGCTCCTGAACTTCACGTGGTGGGTCAACCGCAAGGACGCCGAGGGCCACAACGTGTTCGAGGGCGGCTTCCTCGGCCTCGACAACATCGGCGCCGTTCAACCGCTCGGCGCTGCCGGTGCAGGGAACCCTCGAGCAGTCCGACGGCACCTCGTGGATGGCGATGTACTGCCAGAACCTGCTCGAGGTCGCGCTCGTCCTCGCCGAGCACGACCGGACATACGAGGACCTCGCCACGAAGTTCTTCGAGCACTTCGCCCTGATCGCCTCGGCCCTCAACACCCACGGCCTGTGGAACGAGGAAGACGGCTTCTACTACGACAGTCTGCGGCTCGGCGGCGGCGAGACGAAGTCACTGCCAGGTCCGCTCGGTGGTCGGTCTTCTTCCGCTCGTCGCCGTGACCACGATCGGGCCCGCGACGATGGCGCGCCTCCCGGACTTCCGGGCACGCACCGAGTGGTTCATGCGCAACCGGCCCGAGGCCCAGGACGTCGTCCAGCACATGGCCTCGCCGGTCAACGCGGGCTGGCAGATGCTCTCGATCGTCGACCAGGACCGGCTGCGCCGTCTGCTCGGTCGCATGCTCGACCCGGACGAGTTCCTCTCCGACCACGGAATCCGCGGGCTCTCGAAGTGGCACGAGGCTCACCCGCTGCTGCTCGATCTCGACGGCGTCCAGACCACGCTCGACTACGAGCCGGCCGAGTCGACGAGCGGCCTGTTCGGGGGCAACTCGAACTGGCGCGGCCCCGTCTGGTTTCCGATCAACTTCCTGCTGATCGAGTCCCTGCGCGTGTACGAGCGGTATCTGGGCACGACCTTCCTCGTCGAGTACCCGTCGGGCTCCGGCACCCAGCACGACCTGGGTGAGGTCGCCGACCTGCTGACCGACCGGTTGATCGCGCTGTTCCTGCGCGACGGCAACGGCCGGCGGCCGGTGTTCGGCGACTACACCCTGCTGCAGGAGGACCCGGCGTGGCGCGACCTGATCCTGTTCCACGAGTACTTCCACGCCGATACCGGAACCGGGCCTCGGCGCCTCGCACCAGACCGGCTGGACCGGCCTCGTCGCCGACCTGATCATTCGCCGGCGCCGCTGTAACGCCGCTTTGCTCGCGGTCTACGGCAGCCAGGGCTCGCGCCACGGGTCGTCTGCCGGAAGCAGCTTGCGCGCAGCCGGCGGCCCCCACGTCCCCCGCCGGTAGGTCGCGACCCGAGGCGGAGAATCGAGCAGCGGCTGCACGATGCGCCAGCTCTGCTCGACGATGTCCTGCCGGATGAAGCGCGAGTGGTCGCCCGCAAGAGCCGCCTCGAGGAGCGTCTCGTACGGGGTCGGGCCCTCGCCGCCCTCCTCCGCGAACTGCATGTCGAGCGTGATGGGCTCCGGCCCCTGCGCGTCGGCCCGGTGCGCTTCGAGCATGACCCGGACCCCGGTCACGGGGTCGATGCGAATGACGAGCTCGTTGGCCCGCGGCCGGTTCGAGCCGGTCAGGAAGTGCAGCGGCGGCTGGTCGCGGAAGACGAGGCGCACCTCGGTCTGCCGGACGGGCAGGTACTTGCCGGCGCGCACATAGAACGGCACGCCGCTCCAGCGTTCGTTGTCGATCCGGAGCTCGAGGGCGGCGAACGTCTCGGTCGTCGAGCGTGCCGCAACGCCCGGCGTGGCGAGGTAGCCCGCATACCGGCCGCGGACATAGCGAGCCGGATCGGCAGCGGCGACCGACCGCAGCAGGCGGTGCTTGGCGTCGTCGAGCGAGCAGCCCCGTGCCGGCTCCTCCATCGCCGTCGCGGCGATCAACTGCACCAGATGGTTGACGACGACGTCGCGCAGGGTGCCGACCGCGTCGTAGAAGCGGCCGCGATCCTCGACGCCGAAGTTCTCGGCCATCGTCACCTGGACGCTGCGGACGTGCTCGCGGTTCCACACCGGGCCGAGCACCGTGTTCGCGAACCGCAGGTAGAGGAACTCGTCGAGGCCGAGCTTCCCGAGGAAGTGATCGACCCGGAAGAGCTGGTCCTCCTTGACCACACGGTGCAGCTTGCGCGCCAACGACTTGGCCGAGGCGAGGTCGTGCCCGAACGGCTTCTCGATCACGATCCGAGCCCCGCGCGTCAGCCGGGCGCGGCCAAGCTGTGCGACGACGACGTCGAACAGGGATGGCGGCGTCTCGAGGTAGAACACCGGCCGCCTGGCACCCTTCAGCACCTCGCGAAGGTGCTCGTACGTCGCCGGATCGGCGAAGTCACCCGAGACGTACGACAGACGCGCCGCCAGGCGGTCGAACACCTTCTTCTCGAGCTTCTCGCCGCTCGCCACGATCGCTTGGCGCATGTGCGAGCGGAGGTGCGGGAGCGTCCAGTCGTCGGCCGCGACGCCGACCACCGGGCAGTCGAGCAGGCCGCGCCGTTCGAGCCGGTAGAGCGATCTGAAGGTCATGACCTTCGCAAGATCGCCCGTGATCCCGAAGGCGACGAACGCGTCGGCTCGAGCTTGTGCCACAACGGTCACTTTGCCACGGATGACGATTCACCCGGAGCGGCCCGTGGCATCGGGCACTATGGCGGCGGTGACCAGCGTGCGGCAGAGGCCGTCGTTCGACAGTGGCGGCGACTTCATCCTCGACACGAGGCGCGAAGTCGAGGCCTATGTGCAGTCCGGACGCGTGCGCCGCCGAGCCCGTCAGAAGCTCTACGCGAAGACGGTCGTCGCCTTCGTCCTCTGGGCGCTCTCCTACGGCTCGCTGATGTTCGCCCATCCCGGCGTCGTCCTGGGAATCGTGTGCCTCGCAGGCCTCGTGTTCGCGACGGTGCTGATCGGCTTCTGCGTGCAGCACGACGCGAACCACGGCGCGTACTTCGGCACGCGGCGGCTGAACCACCTGATGGGCTGGACGTCCGACGCGTTCGCTCGGCTTCTCGAGCTACGCCTGGCGGGTCAAGCACAACGTCGCGCACCACACCTACACCAACGTCGACGGATACGACGACGACATCAACCAGGCACCGTTCGCACGCCTCACGCCGAACCAGGCCCCGAAGCGCTGGTACCGGCTGCAGCACATCTACATCTGGCCGCTCTACAGCCTGATGGTGCTGCGCTGGCAGACGGGCGCCGACGTCGCAGCGCTGGTTCGCGGACGCATCGGCTCGAGCCCGATCCGCGCCGCCGCGGCGCTGGGCGCTCGCCGGCCTGATCGGCGGGAAAGCGATCTTCATCGCGCTGGGCGATCGTTGCGCCGCTGTTCGTCTACCCGTGGTGGGTGGTCGTGATCGGCTATCTCGCGTTCACGGGATCGCCAGCCTGATCACAGCCACGACGTTCCAGCTCGCGCACTGCGTCGAGGAAGCCGACTTCGCGTCGGTCGACCAGGTGACCGAGCACAAGCGCGTCTGGGCAGTGCACGAGGTCGAGACGACCGTCGACTTCTGCACCGGGAACGTCCCGCTCACCTGGGTGCTCGGCGGCCTGAACTACCAGATCGAGCACCACCTCTTCCCGCAGCTCCCCCACACCCTGTATCCGCGCATCGCCGCAATCGTGCGCCGGAACGCGGCCAAGCACGGCGTCCGCTACACCGCGCAGCCGTCGCTCTATGTGGCTCTCCGCTCGCACCAGCGCCACCTCCGCGGCCTCGGCCGCATGGGCCTGCCGGTCGCGATCGAGATGGGCTGAGAGCTTCCTGACTCAGCCGTAGAAGTTGCGCACCCAGCGGTGCGCGCGCAGCAGCGCGCTCTGATCGGCGGTGAGCGGGCCTGCGTCGGCCGATGCGACGTTCCGCTCGACGTTGGTCACCGAGCGCATGCCGGGGATCGCACATGAGACGGCGGGATGCGTGACGCAGAAGCGGAAGGCGATGTCGGCCACCTCGTCGACGCTCACCCCGACGTCGGCCGCGATCGCCTGCGCGCGGTCCCACACCTGCTGCCGCCGGTCGTCGCGAAAATAGTTGGTGCGGAAGTCGCCCTGCGGGAACTCCGTGTCGGGCCGGATGCGCCCGGTGAGCGAGCCCTCGTCGAACGGAACGCGCACGATGACGCCTACATCGGCCGCCTCGACCGCCGGGAACAGCTCGTCCTCGGGGCTCTGGTCGAAGACGTTGTAGATCACCTGGACGGTGTCGACCTGTCCCGACTCGACCAGCTTGACCGCGTTCCCCGGCTGATGGTCGTTGATCGAGACGCCGAAGAAGCGGATCTTGCCGTCGCGCTTCAACTGCTCGACGCCGTCGAGCCAGTCTCCGTGGCCCATCCACTCGTCCGACCAGACGTGGAACTGCTGGACGTCGATCGTCTCGAGGCCGAGCCGCTGCAGGCTCTCGTCGGTGCACTTGACGATCCAGTCGGCGGGAAACGCATCCTCGGCGCGCACACCTGCGGGCGCCGGCCAACGCCGGTTCTTCGGCGGGACCTTCGTCGCCACGTAGACGGTCTCGGCCGAGTCGCGCACGACCTGCCCGACGAGCTCCTCGCTGTGCCCGTTGCCGTAGCCGTGGGCGGTGTCGATGAAGTTGACGCCGAGCTCGATCGAACGGCGTAGGGCGCGCAGCGACTCATCGTCGTCGGCGCCGATCCACATCGTCCCGCCGATCCCCCAGGCGCCGTAGCCGAGGGTCGAGATCTCGAGACCGGTCTTGCCGAGCTTCCTGTAGAGCATGCGTTTGGCTCCTTACCAGCGTTGGTGGACCTGCGGCGCGATCCGCTGCCGGTAGAGCGCGGCGATTGCCTGCAGTGTTTCGGGAGGGAGGGCCGGCAAGTCTGCGGCCGCCGCGTTCGCGCGTGCCTGCTCGGGGGTCTTGGCGCCGGGGATGATCGTCGAGACGGCACCGAACTCGAGGATCCAGCGGAGCGCCAGTTGGGCCAGTGTGGCGCCTTCGGGCACCAGCGTGCGGAGCTCCTCGACAACCTCCAGCCCGAGCTCGAAATCGACTCCCGAGAACGTCTCGCCCATGTCGAACTCTTCGCCGTGCCGGTTGAACGCCCGATGGTCGTCGGCTCCGAACGTCGACGAGGTGTCGAACTTGCCGGTCAGCAGGCCCGAGGCGAGCGGGACGCGGACGATCACGCCGACGTCGCGCAGCCGGGCCTGCTCGAAGAAGAGCTCGGCGGGGCGCTGGCGGAAGATGTTGAAGATGATCTGCACGGTCGCGACGCCCGGATACTCGATCGCCTTCAGCGCCTCCTCGACCTTCTCGACGCTCACGCCGTACGCCCGCAGCAGACCGTCCTCGGCCAGGCGGTCACAGGCCTCGAAGACCGAGGGCGTGTAGTAGGCGTCCCATGGCGGACAATGCAGCTGGACGAGGTCAGCGGTCTCGACGCCGAGGTTCTCGAGCGAGCGCTCGAGCCAGCCGCGCAGATTCTCGTACGTGTAGTTGGCGACGTGCTGTTCGTCAGCGCGGCGCCCGAATTTCGTCGCGACCGTCAGCTTCTCGTCACGCGTCGCGCAGCAGCCGGGCGACCAGCCGCTCGGAGCGGCCGTCGCCGTACACATCGGCCGTATCGAAGAACGTGACGCCGGCATCGACTGCTGCATGCATCGCCGCGAGCGACTCGTCGTCGTCCGTCTCACCCCAGCTGCCGCCGATCGCCCACGCCCCGAAACCGATCTCCGAGACGTCGCGATTCGTCTTCCCGAGTCTGCGCGCCTGCACAGCCCTACGCTAGCCGCCGCGTCCCGTCAGGCGATGAAGGACATGCGGAGCGCGATCGCGACAGCCTCGGTCCGCGTATCGGCCTCGAGCTTTGCCATCGCATTTCGGACGTGTGACTGGATCGTCTCGGCGGTGATCCCGAGCAGGACGCCCGCCCGCTCGTTCGTCATCCCGTCGGCGAGGCAGGCCAGCACCTCGCGCTCGCGCGGCGTCAGGGGCGACAGCGAGGCCACGCCCTCGGGTGTGGTGAGTGAGGCTGAGAGTCCGGGGTCGACGTAGCTCCGCCCTTCGGCGACCACCGCGATCGCGCGCAGCAGATCGGCCAGCGGCGACTCCTTGAGGACGAAGCCACGCGCACCGGCGTCGAGCGCCTGGGTGAGGTACTCGCGGTCGGCGTGCCCGGTGTAGAGGATCACCTGGGTCTCCGGCTGGGACTGCGCGATCTCCCGCGCGATCTCGATGCCTCCGACCGGCTCCATCGCGATGTCGAGAACCGCGACCGTCGGGCGCAGCTCCTCGATCGCCTGCAACGCCTCGTCACCGCGGGCCGCGAGCGCGACGACGCTGATGCCCTGCGAGCGGAGGTAGCGCGAAACCGAATCGAGGACCGCGGGGTGGTCGTCGGCGATCACGCACGTGATCCCACCCGCCAGAGGCTCGAGCGCCTCCAGCTCGACGGTTCCATTTGCAACCGGTTCAGCGACCACCGGCTCGGCGGCGGGCTCAGGTTCCCAGGCGACCGCGTCGCGCACTGCCTGCACGAGCGAGCGCGGCGAGAACGGCTTGGCAAGGAACGTGAGCGGCGTGCGGTCGTCGGGCGTGCCGCCGAGGATCTCGTCGGAGTAGCCCGACATGAAGACGACCGGCAAGCCCGGCAGCAGCTCCCCGATCCTGGCGGCCAGCTCGCGCCCACCCATGCCAGGCATCGACACGTCGGTCACCAGCACGTCGATCCCCTCGGGGGCCTGGCCGAGGAGCTGGAGCGCACCCACGCCGTTGGCGGCGGCCAGCACCTCGAACCCCTCCAGCTCCAGGATGGTCGTTGCGAGCTCGCGCACGATCTGCTCGTCGTCGACGACGAGCGCGCGGAGCGTCGCCGAAACCTCGCGAGGAGCATCGGCCGGGGCGTCCGTGGCACTCGGCTCGTCGGCCAGCGGGAGGTGCACCGTGAACGTCGAGCCGCGACCCGGCTCGGTATCGAGCCGCACGAAGCCTCCGCTCTGGGTGACCGTGCCGTAGACGCTGGCCAGGCCGAGGCCGGCTCCCTCGCCGACCGGCTTCGTCGTGAAGAACGGCTCGAAGATGCGAGCCTGGGTCTCGGCGCTCATCCCCTGGCCTGTGTCGGCGACGGCGAGGAACGCGTAGTCGCCAGCCGGGACACCTCGGTCGGCGGCAAGCTCGGACGTGAGGGCCGTGACGCCGGCGGTGATCGTGAGCGTGCCGCCGTCCGGCATCGCGTCGCGGGCGTTCAGCGCCAGGTTGAAGATGACCTGCTCGAGCTGGCCGCGGTCGACGTAGGCGTAGGCGGGCTCGGGGGACGGCACGACGACGAGCTCGACCGGGCCGATCACCCGTCCGAGCAGCCTGCTCGTCTGCGACATGACCGCGTTGATCTCGACCAGCTCCGGCACCAGCACCTGCTTGCGCCCGAACGCGAGCAGCTGCCGCGGCAGCGTCGAGGCCTGCTCGGTGGCGCGCTTGATCTGCAGCGCCTCCTCATGCTGGCGCGTTCCCGGCTCGAGGCCGTCGATCAGCAGCTCGCTGTAGCCCTTGATCGCCGTGAGCATGTTGTTGAAGTCGTGGGCCACCCCGCCGGCGAGGCGGCCGATCGCCTCGAGCCGGTGCGTGTGCTGCAACTCGGCCTGCAGCCGGTCGCGCTCGTCCTCGGCCAGCTTGCGCTCGGTGATGTCGACCAGGAACCCCTGCACATAGAGCGGCGTGCCCTGCTCGTCGCGGACGAGATGGGTCTCGTCGATCACCCAGACGACCCGCCCGTCCCGTGCGATGTAGCGGTACTCGGCCCGGAACGGCTCCCCCGTCTCGCGCACGCGGCGGGCTTTCTCCAGCACCAGCTCGCGGTCGTCGGGATGCAGAACGGTCGCCAGAAGATCCGGGTCGGTCTCCCACTCCTCGGCGGAGTAGCCGAGCATCGGCCCCACCTGCGAGCTGACGAAGATGTTCGGCTGCCACAGGTCGAGCGTCCGCACGAACGTGACGAGCGGCAGCTGCTCGACGAGCGTGCGGTAGCGCTCCTCCGCCTCGGCCAGGCGCCGCTCGCTCAGCTCGAGTGCCTCCTGAGCGAGCTTGCGCTCGGTGATGTCCTGGATCTGGCTGATGAAATGCAGAGGCGAGCCGTCGGCGCGCCGCACGAGGGCGACGTTCATATGCACCCACACCGCGTGGCCGAGCTTGTGGACGTAGCGCTTCTCGCGCTCATAGGCGCTGATCCCGCCCGCGAGCGCCTGCGCGAGGTAGGTCAGGCCTTCGTCGAGGTCGTCGCGGTGGGTGAGATCCTGCTCGCTCAACACGAGGAGCTCGTCGGCGTCGTACCCGAGCAGCTCGCAGAACGCCTGGTTGAACTGCAGCCAGTGACCGTCGGGGGCAACAAGGGTCATGCCGATCGACGCGTGGTCGAACGCGCTCCTGAACCGCTCGGCATCCTCGTACTCGTGCGTGCGGAACCCCCGATTTCTCGACTGCCCGGACTTTCGCAGAAATCTGCGGCCGAGGAAGTGGACGTTGGGTCTCTAAGATCGGCGCATGGCTCCACGCGCGATCGCGGCAGCACTCACGCCGCTCACCGACGACGGCGCGCGCCCCGACCTCGACGCGATTCCGCCGTACGTCGCGTTCCTCGCGGCCGGCGGCATCGACGGGATCCTCGCGCTCGGCTCGACCGGCGAGGGGATTCTGCTCTCGGTCGCCGAGCGGAAAGACGTGCTCGCGGCATTCGCCGCCGGCGAGCTACCGGTGATCGCCCACTGCGGCGCTCAGACAACGGCCGACACGGTCGCGCTGGCCGAGCACGCGGCGACGGCCGGCGTGGCCGGGGTGGCGGTGATCGGGCCACCGTACTTCGCGCTCGACGACGAATCGCTCCTCCGCCACTTCGCCGCCGCCGCGCAGGCCTGCGCCCCGCTCCCGTTCTACGTCTACGAGTTCGAGCGGATCTCCGGCTACGCCGTGCCGCTGGCGGTCATCGAGCGGCTGCGCGAGCTCGCGCCGAACCTGGCCGGGCTGAAGGTCAGCGACTCGCCGTTCGACAAGGTGCGCCCGTACCTCGTCGACGGGCTGGACGTCCTCGTGGGCGCCGAAGCGTTGATCGGCCACGCTCTCGCCGCGGGCGGAGCCGGCGCGGTCAGCGGACTGGCCTCGGCGTACCCCGACGTCGTGGCCGAGGCCGTTCGCACGGGCGACTCGACGCGCGCCGGCGAGCTGCGCGCGCTGCTCGACCGCTACCAGCGGTTGGCCGCGCTGAAAGTTGTCGTCGCCTCAAAGGGCGTGCCGATGCGGGAGGACATGCGCGCCCCGCTCAGGCGGCTGTCGGACGAGGAGCGGCGGAGCCTCTTCGCCGCCCTCGAGGCGTTCGGGGCGGTTTAGGACTTCAGCTCGTCGATCGCGCCGCGGGCACGGTTGTGCACGTCAGCGCGGCGTTCGTCGACGCTGGTCGGTTCGGTGCTTGTCGACTCGGGCTCGACTGCAGGCTCGGGCGCGGTGCGAGATTCGGCGAGTCGGGTGCGCAGCTCATCAGCCGGCGACGAGCCCTGCGGGAACGCGGGGCGGGGGCGGCGACGGAGCAGGGCACGGAGGCCGAAGGCCCCGGCCAACAGGGCGAGAAGGCGCTTCACGGCACCGATGCTACACTCCCGCAGCTTCTCGCCACGCCCGTCGCGTCGTCACCCGAAACGGCGCAAGGAGGCGGGGCCGATTCAGTCCATGAGAAGGAGGAATTCGGGTTTGAACGAGTACGAGATCATGCTTTTGCTGGACCCCGAGCTTGCTGAAGAGCGCGCGAACGAGGTCATTCAGCGCATCCGCGACGCCGTCGAAAGCTCAGGCGGGGCAGATATTGCCGGGGGCACATGGGACGGCCACGCCCCGTGGGGCCGCCGCAGGATGGCCTACGAGATCGGCCACAAGATCGAGGCCGTCTATCACCTGCTGCTCTTCACCTGCTCTGCCGAGACGCTCGCGGAGATCACGCGCGTCCTGAAGATCACCGACGGCGTGATGCGCCATGGCGCCTTCAAGCGCGTGCAGGGCGGCCATCACCACGCCCCGTCGCCGATTCCGGCCCCGTCCATGGTTGCCTCGTCTGCGCCGTCCGATGACAGCGACGGCGACGCGGAGTAGCCTGGACCGGATTCCAGGAGAGGAGCGAAACCCATGGCCAACATCAACCGCGTCGTCCTTGTCGGCAACCTGACCCGCGATCCCGAGCTGCGCCAGACGCCGAGCGGGATGGCCGTCTGCAGCCTGCGCATCGCGGTCAACACGCGCCGCAAGGACAACTCCACCGGGCAGTGGACCGAGAAGCCGAACTACTTCGACATCACCGTCTGGGGCGCCCAGGGCGAGAACTGCGCTCAGTACCTCGCGAAGGGCCGCCCGGTCGGCATCGACGGCCGCCTCGAGTGGCGCGAATGGGACGCCCAGGACGGCACGAAGCGGCAGGCCGTCGAGGTCATCGCCGACACCGTGCAGTTCCTCGGCGGACGTGATCAGGCCGGCGGCGAAGGTGGCGGTGGCGGCGGCAACCAGTTCGTACCGGCCGGTGCCGCATCCGGTGCCGATGCCGACTTCACGGCGACCGACGACGACATCCCGTTCTAAGGAGAGAGCTTTGGCAGCACCCAAGACCGAACGTACTCGCAAGCGCACGGCGCCCGCCGGCGCAGGCCGGCGCAAGTCGTGCTTCTTCTGCAAGACGCACGTCGACGAGGTCGACTACAAGAACGTCAACGAACTCCGGCGTTACGTCTCCGAGAAGGGCAAGATCCGCAACCGGCGGATCAGCGGCGCGTGCCGGCGGCATCAGCGGCAGGTCGCCGTCGCCGTGAAGCGCGCCCGCGAGCTCGCCCTGCTCCCGTACGTCGGCGACAAGTAGGAAGCAGCATGGACGTCATCCTGAGGCAAGACGTCGACGCGCTCGGTCTGCGCGGCGAGGTCGTCAATGTCGCACGCGGGTACGCCCGCAACTTCCTGCTGCCGCGCGGTCTCGCCGAACCGGCGACGCCCGCGCTCGTCCGCGAGCTCGCCAAGCGCGATCTGCTCGCGCGGCGCCAGGAGGCGAAGACCACCGACGACGCGCGCTCGATCGCGCGGCGCGTCGAGACGATCGAGCTGCGGTTCGACGTCAACGCAGGCCCCACCGGCTCGCTCTTCGGCTCGGTCACCGCGACGAACGTCGCCGACCGGCTGTGGGAACAGGAGAAGATCCGGGTCGACCGCCGCAAGCTTTCGATGGACACCATCAAGCGGGTCGGGCGCTACACCGTGCCCGTCGAGCTGTTCGCCGATGTCGTCGCGGAGCTGAAGCTCGCCGTCGCGCCCGAAGGGCAGGAGCTGCCGACCGAAGAGGCGCTCGCAGAGGCCGAAGCCGAGGCGCAGGCTGCCGACGCTGCAGTCGCCGATGCGGCTGCCGCCGAGAGTGCGGCTGCCGAGGCAGCGGTCGAGGCAGCGGCGGACGAAGACTGGGCCGAGCCGGAGCTCGAAGCTGAGCCCGACTCGGAAGCCGTGCTGGAAGCGGAAGCTGTGCTCGAACCAGAGCCCGGCTCAGACCCGGCGTAACCCGACCTTTCCACAAGCCTCTCCACCGGTCTGTGGACAACTTTTCCCCTGCCGTTTTTCGGGCCGCCGTCTGACCGCGGCGGGGTTTTCCACCATTCATCCACAGGTCTTGGCGGGTTGGGGAAAGTGAGCGGAATCTCCCGCTCTTAGCGGGTGTTCTGTCCACCGCTCCTGCTAGAACACCTGTTCTGTTCTGCCTGCACGTTGCGGTCGCCGGCCCCATCCGCCGCGTCTTCAACACCCTTTCGGAAGGGACGGATCGCCAGTTGACTACACCCCGCATGGCACAGCCTGCCCAAGCCCTGACCCCAGGGCTCGCAACCGCTCCGGTCCCGCCCCAGAACCTCGACGCCGAGGAGTCGGTGCTCGGGGCGATGATGCTCTCCCCCGGCGCGATCGGGGCGGTCAGCGAGATCCTCGACGCGGGCGACTTCTACCGCGAGACGCACGCGACGATCTACCGCGCGGCGCTGGGGCTCTACGCGAAGGGCGAGCCGGTCGACGCGATCACGCTCGTCGACGAGCTCGACCGGCTGAGCAAGCTCGCCGACGTCGGCGGCCAGGAGCGGGTGCATGAGCTCGCAGCACTCGTGCCGGCCACGTCGAACGCCGCCCACTACGCCCGGATCGTCCACGAGATGGCGACGCTGCGCGGCCTCATCCGCGCGGGCAACGACATCGCTCGCCTCGGCTTCGACCGGCCCGGCGAGACGATCGATCTCGTCGACCGTGCCGAGCAGATCGTGTTCGAGCTGTCGCAGCAGCGGGTCTCGAGCGAGTTCGCCCACATCGACTCGCTGCTCAAGGACTCGTTCGAGCGCATCACCGCGTTGTACGAGGCGGGCAGCGAGACGACGGGGACGGCCACCGGCTTCAAGGGCCTCGACCGCATCACCTCCGGGTTCCAGCCGGGAAACCTGATCATCGTCGCGGCGCGTCCGTCGATGGGGAAGTCCGCGCTCGCACTTGGGATGGCGGCAAACATCGCGGTGCGTGACGACAAGCCCGTGGCGCTGTTCACGCTCGAGATGTCGAAGTCCGAAGTCACGCAGCGCTTCATGTGCTCCGAGGGCAAGGTCGAGTCGCAGCGCCTCCGCACCGGCAAGCTCGCCGCCGACGACTGGCCGCGCCTCACTGCCGCGTGCGACAAGCTCGCGAAGGCGCCGATCTACGTCGACGACACCGGCTCGATCACGATGATGGAGATCCGCTCGAAGCTGCGGCGGCTGAAGTCGCAGTGCCCCGACCTCGGGCTCGTCATCGTCGACTACCTGCAGCTGATGACCAGCGGCACGAACGTCGAGAACCGCGTGCAGGAAGTCTCCCAGATCTCGCGGTCGCTGAAGGTGCTGGCGCGCGACATGGAGGTGCCGATCCTGGCGCTGTCGCAGCTCTCGCGCGCCGTCGAGCAGCGCCACGACAAGCGGCCGATCCTCTCCGACCTCCGCGAATCGGGATCGATCGAGCAGGACGCCGACGTCGTGATGTTCGTCTACCGCGACGAGTACTACAACCCGGAGGACACCGAGTCGGCCGGCATCGCCGAGCTGCATCGTCGCGAAGCACCGCAACGGGCCGACCGACATGACGAAGCTCGCGTTCCAGAAGCGGTACGCGAAGTTCGCCGACCTGGCGGCCGGCTGATGGGCGAGACGACGACCGTCTGGGTCTCCCCCGGCGCCACCGCCTACTCGTGCCTCTGCGAGCACTGCCTCGAGCAGGCCCGTGTCGAGGGCCGTTCGCTCTTCGAGGCGATGCACGAGGCGAGCGTCCGCGGCTCGATCGCGGCCGCCAGCGATGTCGCGTTCGCGCGCTGCCCGGCCGGGCACGAGATCGTCATCCGCCGTGTCGAGCGGCCGCCAGGCCTGACCCGCCACGACCAGGGGCAGCTGCAGACTCGCATGATCGAACGGCAGCATGTCTGGCTCGGGCCTGAGGCGACGACGTTCCACGAGCCCTGCGAGGCGTGCCTGTCGGCGCAGCGCTCGCTGATCGTCGAGCCGGCAGTCGTCCACGGGACGCTTCGCCGCGAGGTCGACGTCGGGTTCATCAGCTGCCGGCGCGGCCACCGGATCGTGATCCGGCGCGTGGGCCGTGCTCTCACGCGTGTTCGCTGACGGAAGCACTCCCACGGTGCGCCCACGTGGTTCTCACCTAGACTGGGTCAAGTGCCAGCGACCGTAGTTGTCGGGGCGCAGTGGGGCGACGAGGGCAAAGGCAAGATCGTCGACCTGCTCGCCCAGCAGTCGGACGTCGTTTGCCGCTATCAGGGCGGCCCGAATGCCGGGCACACGATCATCGTCGACGGCGAGACCTGGAAGCTCCGCCAGATGCCGAGCGGCGTCGTCTCGGGGACGACGTCGGTGATCGGCGCCGGCTGCGTCGTCGACCCGCAGGTGTTCGTCGACGAGGTCGACCTGCTGCTCGAGCGCGGCATCGAGCCCGTCGATCGTCGTCCTGTCGGGAAACGCGCACCTGATCATGCCGTGGCACGTCACGATCGACCAGGCGTCGGAGCGGCGGCTCGGCAACCTGCAGATCGGGACGACGCGCCGCGGGATCGGCCCGGCGTACGCCGACAAGGCGTCGCGGATCGGCATTCGGGTGCAGGACGTGCTCGACCCGAAGATCCTGCGGCAGAAGATCGAGGTCGCGCTCGCCGAGAAGAACCTCTGGCTCGAGCGGATCTACGAGGTCGACGGCTTCGACCTCGAAGAGGTGTGGGAGCAGTACGCCGGCTACGCGGAGCGGCTCGCGCCGTTCGTCGGCGACGTGTCGCTGCTCGTCGACGAAGCGCTGCGCGACGGCAAGCGGGTGCTGTTCGAAGGGGCGCAGGCGACGATGCTCGACCTCGATCACGGCACGTATCCGTTCGTCACATCGTCGAACCCCGTCGCGTCGGGTGCCGCGACGGGGACGGGCATCGGCCCGACGCGCATCGACCGGGTGATCGGTGTCAGCAAGGCCTACGTCACCCGCGTCGGAGCGGGGCCGTTCCCGTCGGAGATCGAGGGGCCCGACGAAGCGCGGCTACGAGAGCTCGGCGGCGAGTTCGGAACGGTGACAGGGCGCGAGCGTCGCTGCGGCTGGCTCGACCTGGTCGCGCTGCGCTACGCCGTGCGGGTGAACGGCATCACGTCGCTCGCGCTGACGAAGCTCGATGTGCTCTCGGCGTTCGCCGAACTGCCGGTGTGCGTGCGCTACCGCCTGCGCGACGGCTCCGAGACCGCTCATTTCCCGGCGCACCAATCCGACTTCCACCACGCCCGGCCGGTGTGGAGCGTCCTGCCGGGCTGGCAGTCGCCGCTCGACGACGTCGGCCAACTCGAGCAGCTGCCGCGCGCCGCGCGCGACTACGTCGAGTTCGTCTCGAGCGAGCTCGCCGTGCCGATCGAACTGGTCGGCGTGGGCGCGGAGCGCGAGCGCGTCCTGGTTTGAGCGCCGCAACGGCCGCGAAGGTCCTCGAGCTCACCCTTCTCGAGGACAGCCGAACGTGATGCTCGCGCTGAGCGGCAACACGTACCTCGAGATCATCATCGCGTCGTCGATCTTCGTCCCGCTCACGATCGTCGCCGTGCTCGCGTGGTTCTTCCTGCGCGGCGCCAAGAACGACCCCGATGAGCAGCGACTGCGACAGGCGCAGCACGACGCCGAACACGCGCGCCGCCCCACCGAACGCCGCTGACCGCCCCCCACCAAAGCCTGGACACGTCACCGGGAGGCAAGTTCTGGGGTCAGACCACTTTTTGAGACTTCTGGGGAAAACCCGGGCCTTCGAACCTGGGCCGCATCGTCGCCGGGCCGCCGGCCGCGCCACGTCCACTGTGGCCGTGACCCGTCGTCAAACAAGGGTTACAGAAGTGCAACAACCTGTCCACAGTGGCACGAAATCCCTGCAAATGGAGTTCTTCCGGCGCTGTACTGCATCGTCAAACAACGCTGTTCGATACGCCGCTGCTCGACCCCACGCACCCGCCGCGACACGGCTCCGGGGGCGGGTTCTGGGGTCAGACGAGGGTGACGAGAGTGGAACACTTCGTCCACGGGCGGCCGCCGCGCCGGGTCCACTTTGGCCGGTCTTGCAGGCCCCTTAAGGGTCGGTGACGGACGCGATCAGCCTGGCCAGGTCCTCCGGGGTATCCGCGTCTGCCAGGAGGGACTCGTCGAAGAGCAATTGGGCGACGTCGAGCTCGTCGTAGGCGCCTTTCAAGGAAAGGTCGTCGCTGCGCAAACGACGTTCGAGCACCGGGAGCGCGCTTCTGGCCCACGCGCCGGGGAGCGGGCCGGCTTGCGTGACCGCGGCGTCGCGACAAGCCTCGCCGAGCTCGAGCAAGAGCTCTCGCGTCACGCGGACGCAGTCGACCGGCAGCACCACCGTCACCTCGTGCGACGCCGCTCGCAACGCGGCCACCACGCCCGCGATCGGAGCGCGGACATTGCTCGCATCGTCGACCAGCGGGAACGGCAATTCGAGCTCGCCGGCCTTGCCCACCGCGATCCGCTCGTCGCACGCCTCGCCGAGCAGCCGCCACGCCCGCTCGGCCAGCGTCTCCCCTCCGAACCGCGCCAGCGCCTTCGGTGAGCCGAACCGGCGACTTGCACCGCCGACGAGCAGGACGCCCGTCAGGGGACGATTCTTGCCCGTCAGGGGACGATTCTTGCCCGTCAGGGGACGATGCGCCACGGCTCGGTGTAGACGTTCAGACGGCCGTCGCGCACGAAGCCGCACAGGGTCAGCCCGCGGTCGGCCGCGAGCGAGACCGCGAGCGACGACGGAGCACCCACCGCTGCGAGCACGGGACACCCGGCCACGGCAGCCTTCTGCACGAGCTCGAACGAGAGACGCCCGCTGACGCAGATGATCGAGTCGGCGAGTGGGAGCAGGCCGGCCTGGAAGGCCCAGCCGATGACCTTGTCCATCGCGTTGTGACGGCCAACGTCCTCGCGCACACACAGCAGCGCATCCGCCGGAGTCGAACAGCCCCGTCGCGTGCAGGCCGCCGGTCACCGCGAAGCCCGCCTGGCCACCGCGGAGCCGCTCGGGAAGCGCGGACAGCAGCGCCGCCGAGACCTGCAGTCGACTTTCCACCCGCGGGGCCTCGACCGCAATCGCCTCGAGTGCTCCCTTTCCGCAGACCCCGCACGACGAGGTGGTGTAGAAGCTCCGCTGCAGCCGTTCCGGGTCGAAACCCGGCGCCTCGAGCTCGACGGTGTTCGCGGCCAGATCCGCGGGAAGGCGTGCAGCGACCGGCTGCAGCCCTTCGGACAGCGCGAAGCCGAGCGCCAGCTCCTCGTCGTGGCCCGGCGTACGCATGGTCACCGCAACCGGACGGCCCGCGATGCGGATCTCGAGCGGCTCCTCGACCGCGACGATGTCCACCGGCTCACCTGCCGGGATCCGGACGACATCGACCCGGCTCGTGGCATTCGGCACCGTCCGCATGCGCAGAACGTACCGGCAGTCGTTGACCCTGACGAAGCCGCGGGCACCGTGCATAGACTCGGCACGTGAAGGTCCTGCTCGTCGGCTCGGGTGCGCGCGAGCACGCGCTCGCCTGGCAGCTCTCGAGGAGCCCGAGCCTGTCGGAGCTCCACGCCGCCCCGGGCAACCCTGGCATCTCGTCGGTCGCCCACTGCCACCCCGTCCGTACCGACGACGCGGACGGTCTGGTCGGCGTCGCGCGAACCATCGGAGCGGATCTCGTGGTGATCGGCCCCGAAGGGCCGCTTGTCGCAGGCATCGGCGACGAGCTCCGCAGGAACGGCCTTGCCGTCTTCGGCCCGAGCGCTGCAGCAGCCCAGCTCGAAGGGTCGAAGACGTTCGGCAAGGACGTGATGCTCGCCGCCGGCGTCCCGACCGCGAGACGCCTCGCCACCGCGGAACCGCCGTGTGTCGTCAAGGTCGACGGCCTGGCCGCCGGCAAGGGCGTCTGGGTCTGCCGGACGCAGGAGGAGCTGGCCGAGGGGCTGCGCGCGGCGGCGGCGCTGGGGGGAGACCTCGTCGTCGAAGAGCTCCTCGAGGGCGAGGAGGTCTCGCTGTTCGCCCTCGCGGACGGGCGGAGCCTCGTGTCACTCGGCGCCGCGCAGGACTTCAAGCGGATCGGGGACGGCGACCTCGGCCCGAACACCGGCGGCATGGGCGCCTATGCTCCCGTGCCATGGCTTCGGGAAACAGACTCACTCGTCGAGCAGGTGATCGCGCCCGTGCTCGCTGAGCTCGCGCGCCGCGGGACGCCGTTCGTCGGCTGTCTCTTCGCGGGCCTGATGCTCACGGAGGACGGCCCCCGCGTGCTCGAGTTCAATGCGCGCTTCGGCGATCCCGAGACCCAGGTGCTGATGCCACGCCTCGAGGGCGACCTGCTCGCGGTTCTCGCTGCGGCCGCCGACGGCGACCTCGCAGGGGCCCGGGTCTCGATGCGCGATGACGCAGCCGTCACGGTTGTTGTCGCCGCACCCGACTATCCGGCGCGAAGCGATCACTCGGGCGCCGCGATCACCGGCATCGACGCGGCCGAGGCGACCGGCGCCCTGGTGTTCCACGGCGGGACGGCCATGCACGACGGGCGCCTGGTCACGCACGGCGGCCGCATCCTCTCGGTCACTGCTACCGGCCCGACCGTCGGCGACGCCCGGGCGCGCGCATACGAGGCCGTCGAGCTCGTGTCGTTCGAAGGCGCCAAATTCCGGACCGATATCGCGGAGGTGGCAAGTGTCTGAGGCAAGCGCGACGAGCCCGGTCGTGGGCATCCTGGTCGGCTCCGAATCCGACCGCGCGCGGATGCAGGCTGCGTTCGACGAGCTCGACGCAAGCAGGCATCGCCTGGGAGTTCGACGTGCGCTCGGCACACCGCACGCCCGACGCGGTCGCCGACTACGCGCGCTCTGCCGCGAGCCGCGGCATGAAGATCCTGATCTGCGGCGCCGGGCTCGCCGCCGCGCTTCCCGGCGTCGTCGCCGCGCACACGGAGCTGCCGGTGATCGGCGTGCCGCTCCGATCGTCGATGTCGGTGCTCGACGGCCTCGACGCGCTGCTCTCGATTGTCCAGATGCCGCCCGGCGTCCCGGTGGCCACCGTCGGGGTCGACAACGCCAAGAACGCGGCGGTGCTCGCAGCGCGCATCCTCGCCCTGCTCTAGCCACGCTCGCGTTCCCGGCGGATGCCCGCCTGGCCCGTCTCTAGAATGGTCGGAGTGATCGAGCGCTACTCGCGACCGGAGATGTCCCAGATCTGGTCGGAGCAAGGCAAGCTCGCACGCTGGCTCGATGTGGAGCTTGCCGCTCTCGAAGCCTGGGCCGAGCTCGGAGTCGTGCCGGCCGAGGACCTCGCAGTCGATCCGCGAGCGTGCCGTCGTTCCGTCCGCCGAGCGCGTCGCGGAGGTCGAGTTGACGACCGACCACGACCTGGCTGCATTCGTCGACGTCGCCTCGGAGCCGCTCGGCGCGGCCGGGCGCTGGCTCCACTACGGCCTCACCTCGTCCGACGTCCTCGACACTGCTCTCGCTCTGCAGCTCCGTGACGCCGGCGCGCTGATCATGGCCGGCCTCAACCGGTCGCTCGCCTCGGTCGTGCGACTGGCGGAGGAGCACCGCGGCACGATCTGCATCGGACGCTCGCACGGCATCCATGCCGAGCCGACGACGTTCGGCTGGAAGCTCGCCGGGTGGGCCTTCGAGCTCGACCGCGGCGCGGACGCGGCTCGGGCATGCGCTCGAGGCCTGCCGGGTAGGCCAGTTCTCCGGCACAGTCGGTGCGTACGTTGGGATCGATCCCGAGGTCGAGCGAATCGCGTGCGCGCGCCTCGATCTCGAGCCCGACTCGGCTTCCACCCAGGTCATCTCCCGCGACCGGCACGCCGAGCTCCTGGCCGCCCTCGCCGTCTGCGCGTCGTCGCTCGATCGTTTTGCGACCGAGATCCGCCACCTGGCCCGCACCGAGGTGCGCGAGGTCGAGGAGCCTTTCGCGGCCGGGAACAAGGGCTCGTCGGCGATGCCGCACAAGCGAAACCCGAAGATCGCCGAGCGCATCTCGGGCCTCGCCCGTGTCGTACGGGCCGCGGCGATTGTCGGCTTCGAGAACGTCCCGCTGTGGCACGAGCGCGACATCTCGCATTCGTCGGCCGAGCGCGTCGTCATTCCCGACGCGTTCCTGGCGCTCGACTACATGCTCGACCGGTTCCGCCGGCTCGTCGACGGTCTCGTCGTCTACCCGGAGCGGATGGAGCGGAACCTCTGGGCCTCGCACGGCCTGTTCTTCTCCCATCGGCTGCTGCTCGCGCTGATCGAGAGCGGCGCCGAGCGCAGCGAGGCCTACCGGCTCGTCCAGGTCGAGGCGATGCGCGCGTGGGAAGAGGAGCGCGACTTCCGCGAGCTCGTCGCGCGGACAGCCCGAGATCGCGTCACACCTCGACTCGACCGCGCTCGACAACGTCTTCGACCTCGCCGCGACCGTCGCGAACATCGACACCGTGTTCGACCGGCTGCATCGGCTCGTCCCAAAGGAGGAACGCACATCGGTCCATGTCTGACGCCGCCGTCACACTCGGCAGCGGCAAGGTCCGCGAGATCTACGCGCTCGATGACGATCGCCTGCTGCTCGTCGCAAGCGACCGGATCTCGACCTTCGACGTCGTGCTCCCCACCGAGATCCCCGACAAGGGCCGCGTGCTGACCGGGCTCTCGGGCTTCTGGTTCGCGCAGACGGAGCACGTCGTCCCGAACCACCTCCTCGCGCTCCGCGAGGACGGGCGCTCGACCGAGTGCCGGCGCCTCGAGATGCTGCCGATCGAATGCGTCGTGCGCGGCTACCTCGTCCGGCTCCGGCTGGAAGGACTACCGCGCGACCGGCGCAGTGTGCGGCCATCGGCTCCCCGGCCGGCCTGCGTCGAGTCCGAACGGCTGCCCGAGCCGATCTTCACGCCCGGCACGAAGGCGGAGACCGGCCATGACGAGAACATCGACCGCGAGGCGGCGGTCGGCGCTCGTCGGCGCAGAGCGCTTCGACGAGGTCGGAGCGGGCGGCGCTCGAGCTCTACGCGCTTCGCCTCGGAGCACGCGCTCGAGCGCGGGATCATCCTCGCCGACACGAAGCTCGAGTTCGGCATCGACCCCGACGGGCGCGCTCGTCCTCGGCGACGAGGCCTTCACGCCGGACTCGTCGCGCTTCTGGCCCGCCGACGAGTACCGGCCCGGCCGGCGCCAGCCGTCGTTCGACAAGCAGTTCGTCCGCGACTACTGCGAGTCGCTCGGCTGGGACAAGACCTATCCCGGCCCCGAGCTGCCGGCCGACGTCGTCGACGGGCACGCGCGCCCGCTACATCGAGGCGTTCACGCAGCTCACCGGGATCGGCTTCGACGACTACCTCGACGACCCGGCGGTCGTCCTCGGATGAGGGCGACCGTGCTCGTCCGCCCAAGCCCGGCATCCTCGACCCGCAGGGCCAGGCGGTCGGGCACGTCGCTGCGCGACCTCGGGTTCGCCGTCGGCGAGACCCGCGTCGGTCGCCTGATCGACGTCGAAGTCGAGACCGACGACGCCGCGACGGCCCGCGAACAGCTCGATCGGATGTGCGAGCGGCTGCTGACCAACCCGCTGATCGAGAGCTACGCGATCGAGCTGCGACGGCGCAGTGAGCGAGCCGGCCTCGGATTCGGACGCGCCGCGGCCAGTGGTCGCGGTCGTCGTCTTCCCGGGCTCGAACGACGACCGGGACGCGCAGCTCGCGCTGACCCGGCTCGGCGCCGACGCCCCGCGGGTCTGGCACGCCGACGACGAGCTACCCGACGGCACGGCAGCCGTCGTCCTCCCGGGCGGGTTCTCGTTCGGCGACTACCTCCGCTGCGGCGCGATCGCCCGCACCTCGCCCGATCATGCGCGCGGTCGCGCGCCTTCGCCGACGCAGGCGGGCTCGTGCTCGGCATCTGCAACGGCTTCCAGATCCTCACCGAGGCGCGGCTGCTCCCGGGCGTCCTCCGCGCGAACGCGTCGCTGAGCTTCGTCTGCCGCGATGTCCCGCTCCGCGTCGAGCGCGACGACACGCCGTTCACCACGCGCTGTAGCGACGAGAGCCGGCACGAGCTGACGATCCCCGTGAAGAACGGCGAGGGCTGCTGGTTCGCCGACGAGGAGCTGCTCGCCGAGCTCGAGGCGCAACAACCAGATCGCCCTGCGCTACGCGCCCGAGGCCAACCCGAGCGGGGCGATCGCCGACGTCGCCGGCGTCGTCAATGCCGACGGAACGTCTTCGGCCTGATGCCTCATCCCGAGCATGCCGTCGACCCGCTGCTGGGCTCGACGGATGGCGCGCTGATCCTCGGCTCGCTGGTCGATGCCGCCGCCGCGCGGTCGCTCGCAGCTGTCGGATAGTCAAACGCCCGTCTAGGCGTCACGCCCCAGCGGTTGCGCCTGACCGGCTGCTGCCGGATCAACACTCGCGTCGCCGAGAGTCGAGCCGAGGAGAGCCGCCAGCGCCGGCGTCCGTCCGAGCTCCTTGTGCAGCCGTTCCACGTCGCGCGCCCGCAATGTCACCGGGCCGCGACGCCCTACGCCGTCCGTCGAGTAGGCGAAGCGCACGAGCCGCTCGCCGTCGCCCGATCTCCAGCAGTTCGACGAACGACGCAAACCGCCTCTCACCCGCCCGCTGCGGAACGCGTCAGCCGCTCGACCACGTTCGCCGCGCCCCACGGTGTCGCAACTCGCGCCGCCTTCGGCTGCTTTCCGGTCTTCCCGTTGCCTGTTTTCGAGGTTGTCGATGCCATGAGACGACCGTAGCCCCGAACCTGCAACAGGTGTGAAACGCGACTGTGCCAAAAGTGTCAATTCGCGCTGCGCCGGGCCTGCGACCGCCGGAACGACGCTCAGGCGTCGATCGGAACGTGCCCGGGCTGCGCCGCGACCCGCTCGAGCCACGCGCGGATCGCCGGGTAACGCGGCGAGGTCGAAGCCACCCTCGTGCGCGACGTGCGTGTAGGCGTAGAGGGCGATGTCGGCGAGCGTCATGCTGTCGCCGACGAGCCACTCGCGCCCGGTCAGCCCCCGCTCCAGCGCCTCGAGCGCCCGGTACCCGGCAGCTGATGCGATCGGGCAGCCGGTCGACGTACTCGCTCCGGACGGCCGGAGTACGTCAGCCAGAAGCGCGCCACCGCGATCGCCGGCTCATGGTCGTACTGCTCGAAGAACATCCACTGCAGGACCTGGGCGCGCTCGTACCGGCCCTCGGGTGCGAACCGCGTCCCCTCCGCGAAGTACCAGCAGATCGCGCCCGACTCCGCCAACGGCCGCCCGTCGTCCAGGACCAGCGTCGGCACGCGGAGCGCGGGATTCAGATCCCCCGAGCAGCTCCGGACGATTCGAGCGGTCCACGACGTCGACCGTCTGCCGCTCATACGGCAGCCCGAGATGGGCGAGCAGCAGCCTGACCTTGTAACAGTTGCCCGACACCGGGCTGTCGTACAGAAGCACGGCTCGACTATCGCAGAAGGGCCACGGGAGGCAGCGGCTTCCGCGCCCGAAAAGCCGTTCTTGTTACCGTTGGTGGCTGCTCGACCCAAAGAGCGCACGACGGGTCGTGCAAAGGCTCACCCCAGCAAACCGGTGAGCGGGCAATCGTTCGCCGGAGCACGAAGCCGGCACGACCGGATCGCTGGGAGGGGCTCATGCCTAGACAGGTGCTGTCAGAGCGCGCCGTATTCGCGGATACCCATCCGCCCGTGGAAGACCACGACGTCGACGTGGTCGAACGCTCGTCGCCGCCGATCGAGCGGCGGCACGGAGAGCGGATGCGGAGACTTCCGTCGACGAGGGAGCGCAAACGCGCCGAGAATCGCAGCCGCGTCAGCGACTCTCCGGGCCGGGGCCTGGCGCTCGAATTCCAATGCGAGTGCGTACGGCCGAACTGCTCGGCCCGGCTGCCACTCGAGGTCGAGCGGCACCGGCGCTCACCCAGCCGCTACATCGTGTGCATCGCCCACGCCGACGCCGACACCCTCGTCGGCGTCGCCGACCGCTTCCTGGTCGTCGAGACACGCGGCCTGACCGTCGCAGCCCACTCCCGCCCCGCCCGCGGCGGGCCGAGCGCCGCGTGAGTGGACACCGAGCTACTTGCCGCTGCGGTCGATCAGCTCGATGCGGTACGCGTCCGGGTCCTTGACGAAACAGATGCGCGACCCGCCTTCGCTGACGCGGTACGGCTCACGCTCGGGCTCGATCCCCTGCGTCGCTCAGCTGGGCGAGCGTCTCGTCCAGATCGTCGACGGCGAGGGCGATGTGGCCGTACGCGGTGCCGAGCTCGTACGTGCGCCCGTCGGTGTTCCAGGTCAGCTCGAGCTCCTCGTCCTGGCCGGGAACCCCGAAGAAGTAGTTGCGTCGCCTCATGCTCGCCGTTGCGGACGATGGGCGACTCACGCCGGAACTCCAGACCGAGCGCCTCGTAGAACGGCCTGCTGCGCTCGATGTCGACGATCCGGTACATGGTGTGGAGGTAGCGAGTCATGTCGCGATCCTACTCACGGACCGTGCGCTAGCCGGCAGGGCTCAGGCCGGACAGTCGACGCCGGAGCCGGTCTTCAGCACAAGGCAGCTCTTGGCGGTCACCTTGTCGCCCGTCCGGGCGCGAACCAGGCTGAAGATGTCGCTCGAGACGCGCGCGAGGTAGCTCTGCCCGTCGGTCGAGGTGTCGAGCGTGACGTCCAGTCCGACTGCGAGGTCGGCCGCGAGCGTCTTGTGCCCGGGAACGAGGTCGGCGAGATGAGCGGTGTACCGGCCATGCGCGGTCTTGAACGTCTGCTCGCCCTGGTCGATCAGGTTCATCGCCCCGATCGTGTCAGTCGCGCGCGTCTTCGAATTCGGCCCGTTCGTGTGTTTCTTGAGGATCGCGGGCAGCACGAACAGCAGCAGAAACGCAATCAGGATGAACGGCAGAAACCGCTGCATGTTTGGTGGCACGGCAACACCATACTCGGGAACTCGCGCGGCGGCCGCTCGCGCGCGATTCGACGTCGGGTGCCGCCGTTACAATGCCGCCCTGAGCTCGGTCGCAGAGCAGCCGCTTCACCAGGCACTCGGTCTCACCGACTGGGAGTTCGACCGTATCCAGGAGTTGCTCGGGCGGACACCGAACGATTTCGAGCTCGCGGTCTTCTCGCTGCTCTGGTCGGAGCACTGCGGCTACAAGCACTCGGCGCGGCTGCTGCGGCGGCTGCCGTCCGCCGGCGAGCGCGTGCTCCAGGGCCCGGGCGAGAACGCCGGCGTGATCGACCTCGGCGACGGCGTCGCCGTCGCCTTCAAGGCCGAGTCGCACAACCACCCCTCGGCGGTCGAGCCGTTCCAGGGCGCGGCGACCGGGCGTCGGCGGCATCCTGCGCGACATCGTCGCGATGGGCGCGCGGCCGATCGCGCTGCTCGACGGGCTGCGCTTCGGCTAGCCCGACTGGCACTTCCGCGCGCGCCGTCGCCGGCATCGGCCACTACGGCAACTGCGTCGGCGTCCCGAACGTCGGCGGCGAGTGCGCCTTCGACGCCGCCTACGACGCGAACCCGCTCGTGAACGCGATGTGCGTCGGCCTGCTGCCGACCGAGCGCGTGCTGCGGCGCAGGCGCAGGGCGTCGGCAACGCGATCGTCCTCTACGGCGCGCTTCACCGGACGCGACGGCATCGGCGGCGCCTCGGTGCTCGCCTCGCAGGATCTCGAAGGCTCCGACGACAAGCGCCCCACCGTCCAGATCGGCGACCCGTTCCGCGGCAAGGCGCTGATCGAGGTCTCGCTCGAACTGGTCGAGTCCGGACCTCGTCGCTCTCGCTGCAGGACTGCGGCGCCGCCGGGCTCGCGTCGTCGCTCTCGGAGATGGCGCGCGACGGGATGGGCGTCGACGTCCACCTCGACCGCGTGCCGCTGCGCGAGCCCGACCTCGACGCCTGGGAGATCATGATCTCGGAGTCGCAGGAGCGGATGGTCGCGGTCGTCGCCCCGGAGCTCGTCGACCGTGTCCGCGAAGTGTGCGAGCGCTGGGAGCTGCCCTGCACTGTGATCGGCGAGGTGACCGGATCACGGCGAGCTCCGCGCGTTCCACGACGGCGAGCTCGTCGGCTCGATCCCCGCCGCGCTGCTCACCGACGAGTGCCCGCGCTACGAGGTCGCTCAGACCCCGCACGCGGTCGAGCCGGCGCACGTCGATCCGATCAACCACGAGCCGACGACCTGGGTCTTCGAGCAGTACGACCAGCTCGTCGGCTCGCGCACGGTGCGCCGCCCAGGCCTCGACGCCGCCGTCCTCCGGATCGACGGCAGCCCGCGGCATCGCCGTTTCGCTCGACGGGCCCCCGCTCGGCTGCCGCGACCCGTTCGCGGCGGGCTACAGCGCCGTCTACGACGTCTGCGCTGAACGTCGCCTGCGCCGGCGGCGAGCCGCTCGCGCTCACCGACTGCCTCAACTTCGGCAATCCCGAGAAGCCCGAGATCGGCTGGGAGCTCGCGCAGGCGATCGACGGGATCGCGCAGGCCGCGAACGAGCTCGGCATCCCGGTCGTCTCGGGGAACGTCTCGCTGTACAACGAGACCGGCGGCCGCCCGATCCCGCCGACGCCGGTGGTCGGCTGCGTCGGCCTGGTGCGCGACGTGACGGCGATCCCGTCTCGCTGGACGGAGCGGCGACCGTGTCTTCCTGCTGCGCGGCGAAGGCGCCGAGCTCGTGCGTTTCGTCTGGCAGAACGCGAGCCGCTGGTCGCTCGCCCACGACGTCTCGGACGGCGGCATCGAAGTCGCGCTGCGCGAGGCTGCCGAGTGGTCGGGGCTCGCGCGGCCCCGTGCCGGCCCCGACGGCGCCGGGTGTGATCGTCGCCTGCGCAGAAGCTCCCGCGCTGGCCGCGACGACGGTCGAGCTCGGAGTGGCCGGCTGATGTGCGGCGTCTTCGGCATCCGCGCGCCCGGCCGCGACGTCGCGCGGCTCGCCTACTTCGGGCTGTTCGCGCTCCAGCACCGCGGGCAGGAGTCGGCCGGAATCGCCGTCAGCGAGAGCGGCCGCCAGACGACGGTGCGCGACCTCGGCCTCGTCGCCGCAGGTCTTCGACGAGCGAGTCGCTCTCGGCGCTCCGCGGCGAGCTCGCGATCGGCCACAACCGCTACTCGACGACCGGCGGCAACGCCTGGGCGAACGCGCAGCCGATCGTGCACCACGGCCGCGCCCGCACGGTCGCGCTCGGCCACAACGGCAACCTCGTGAACGCCGAGGCGCTGCGCGCCGAAATCGGCAAGCCGCTCGGCTCGACCTCCGACTCCGAGGTGATCGCGGTCGCTGATCGCCGACGACGAGCGCCCGCTCGAGGAGGCGCTCGCCGCGACGATGGGCCGCCTCGAAGGCGCGGCGACGGTCGTCGGGCTCGCCGACGGAGCGCTGTTCGCGTTCCGCGATCCCGCACGGCTTCCGGCCGCTGGCGCTCGGCTGGCTCGGGCGACGACCCGGTCGTCGCGTCCGAGAGCTGCGCGCTCGAGCTCGTCGGTGCGCGCTTCGAGCGCGAGTTCCGTCCCGGCGAGCTGCTGATCGCCGACGACCAGGGGACGCGCATCGATCCAGGCGGTCCCGTCGGTCGAGCACGGCTCGCTCTGCATCTTCGAGTTCTTCTACCTCGCGCGGCCCGACACGCGCCTTGACGGCGTCGAGATCCACGGCGCGCGCGTGCGGATGGGCGAGCGGCTGGCGGCGGAGGCGCCCGGTCGAGGCCGACCTCGTGCTGCCGATCCCCGACTCGGGAACGCCCGCGGCAATCGGCTTCGCACGCGCGACGGGCATCCCGTTCAGCGAGGGGCTGATCAAGAACCGCTACGTCGGACGCACGTTCATCCAGCCCGAGCAGGGCATGCGCGAGCAGGGAATCCGGATGAAGTTCAACCCGCTCGACGAGGTGGCCGGCAAGCGTCTCGTGGTCGTCGACGACTCGATCGTGCGCGGCTCGACGACGCGGCAGATCGTGCAGATGCTGTTCGACGCGGGAGCCGCTCGAGGTGCACGTGCGCATCTCGTCGCCGCCCGTGATCGGCCCGTGCTTCTACGGCATCGACCTGGCGTCGGAGAACGAGCTGATCGCCGCCAACGCCGAGGTCGAGGATGTGCGCGCCGCGATCGGCGCGACGAGCCTCGCCTACATCTCGCTCGACGGGCTGCAGGCCGCGACGCGCCGGCCCGAAAGCGCGCTCTGCCGCGCCTGTCTGACCGGGCGACTACCCGACCGCGATCCCGGCCGACAACGCCAAGCACCGCTTCGAGACCGACAGCGTGCTTAGCGGCGCGAGCGCCGAGATCCTTCGCGCGCCCGAAGCGGACGGCGCGTTTCACCTGGCGCGGGTCGAGTCCCTGTTCGAGCAGCTTCTGCCGCATCTCGCCCTCGGCCGCCATGCGCAGGAACAGCCAGACGAGGGTCGCGAGCGTGACGACGAGCCCTCGGCCATCATCACGATCGCCGCCCAGGTTGAGGTCGTGCGCCGGGGTGATCCCCCACTCCGGCGCGTGGCGATAGACGCTGTAGAACATCGAGCTCGACCACATGAAGACGTTGCCGATGACCGTCTCGATCAGCCGCACCGCGAAGATGTAGCCGACCTTCACGCCCGTGCCGAACCACTCGGGCGCCGGCAGCGTCTCGATCACCGGCTCCCACATCAGGCAGCCGCACGTGAAGAACAGGAAGTGCTCGAGCGCATGCACCGAGTTGTGGTGGAGCGCGCCGTCGTAGAAGAACGGGATGTGCCAGACGTAGAGGTCGACCGCCCAGATGGGCAGCGCGACGAGCGGATGCGAGAGCTTGCGCAGCTTCTCGAAGCCGGGCAAGGCGAAGCACCGGCCGCAGGATCGGCCCCGTCATGCCCGACGACGAAGCACAGCGGCGCGAGGTCGCCGATGATGACGTGCTGGATCATGTGCATGAAGAAGAAGTGCTCCTCGCCCAGCGCGTCGATCGGCGAGTTGAGCGCGAGCACGACGAGCCCGATGCCCGCCCAGAACGACACCTGCCGGACGCGCGGCACCGGCGTCCCCCGGCGGGCGAGCGTGCGGGAGCGCTTCAGGTACAGCGCGGCGACGATCAGCGTCGGCGCGATCTGGAGCGGCTCGAAGCTCCACGGGGTGAGCAGCGAGGGCGACGCCACAGCAGGACAAGGTAGTCCTCGTCGCGTCTTGGGCGCGCCGTAGACTCAGCGTCCTGGCATCGGGAGAACACAGCTATGCGGCAGCCGGGGTCTCGCTCGCCACAGCCGAGTCGATCGTCGGCCGGCTACGCGCCGCCGTCGAGTCGACCGGGGCGACCGGCTTCGGCGCCTTCGCGGGCCTGCACCCGCTCGGCGACGGGCGCCTGCTTGCCTCGTCGATGGACTCGTCGGCACGAAGCCGATGGTCGCCAAGCCACGCGGCGCCCTCCGCAACTGCGGCGCCGACATGGCCGCGCACTGCATCAACGACGTCGCGACGTGCGGCGCCGACCCGCTGATCCTGCTCGACTACGTCGGCGTCGAGCCGAGTCCGGCTCGAGGATGTCGCCGAGCTCGTCGAGGGCGCCGCCGAGGTCTGCCGCGAGGCCGGCGTCGCGCTCGTCGGCGGTGAGACGGCCGAGCTGCCCGGCATCTACCACGACGGCGAGCTCGACTTCGCAGGCAACGTGCGTCGGGCATCGTCGACGAGACGGCGGTCATCGACGGCAGCACGATCGAGCCGGGCGACGCCGTGATCGGCTTCGCCTCGGCGGGCGTGCACGCGAACGGCTTCACGCTCGTCCGCAGCGTGCTCGACGACGAGGACTACGACGGCCACGACCTGCTCGCCCCCACCCGCCTCTACCTCGACGTCGCCCGCCGGCTGCGCGGCCGCGCGAAGGGCTTCGCGCACGTCACCGGCGGCGGCATCCTCGGCAACCTGTAGCGCGTGCTGCCGCCCGGGACGCACCGCCGAGCTCGACTGGGACGCGTGGGAGCGCCCGCCCGTCTTCGGCTGGCTCGCGCGCCACGTCGACGAGGAGGAGCTGCGGCGCGTCTTCAACCTCGGCATCGGCTGGTGCGCCGTCGTCGCCGACCCGCAGCCGGGCGAGCTCGTGATCGGCCGGATCGAGGCCATGATCGGCGTGCTCGTCAGCGGCAACGGCACGAACCTGCAGGCGCTGCTCGACGCCGGGCTGCCGATCCGCGCGGTCGCCGCGAACCGCAAGGACGCCTACGCGCTGATCCGCGCGCGAGAGGCAGGCGTCCCGCCGGCGACCTTCGGCCTCGACTGCCACGCCGGCCGCGAGGAGCGCGACCTGATGATGGCGACCTGGCTCGAGGAGCACGGCGTCGAGCTGGTCGTGCTCGCCGGCTACATGCACCTCCTGACGAAGCCGTTCCTCGACCGCTTCCCCGGCCGGATCGTCAACGTCCATCCCTCGCTGCTGCCCGAGTTCCCCGGCGCCCACGCCGTCGACGACGCACTCGCGGCAGGAGTGCGCGAGACCGGCGTCACCGTGCATCTCGTCGACGAGGGCCTCGACACCGGGCCGGTGCTGCAGCCAGGAGGCGCTGCCGGTCGAGCCGCGCGACACGCTGCTCGAGCGCCTCCACGCGGTCGAGCACCGGCTGCTGCCTGAGGTCGTGAGGAGACCTGTGCCGCGCGCACTGATCTCCGTCCACGACAAGCACGGCGTCGCCGAGTTCGCGCAGCGGTCTGGCCGAGCTCGGCTGGGAGCTCGTCTCGTCGGGCGGTACGGCCGCGCACCTCGAGGAGCGCGGCATCGCGGTGACGACGGTCGAGGAGGTGACCCAGGCGCCCGAGATGCTCGGCGGCCGCGTCAAGACGCTGCACCCGCGGATCCACGCCGGGATCCTCGCGCGGCGGAACCTCGACGAGGACGTCGCAGACGCTCGCGGAGCACGAGATCGAGCCGTTCGACCTCGTCTGCGTGAACCTCTATCCGTTCGCGGCGGTCGCGGCCCGGCGCAGCGCGACCGAGGCCGAGGTGGTCGAGATGATCGACGTCGGCGGCCCGTCGATGCTGCGCGCGGCGGCGAAGAACTTCGCCCACGTCGCGGCCGTCTCGAGCGAGTCGCAGTACGAGCCGGTGCTCGACGGCGCTGCGCGAGCACGGCGAGGTCCCGCTCGATACCGAGACGCGACCTGGCCCGCGACGCCGTTCGCGCCGACGGCCGCGTACGAGGCGGCGATCGCGACCTGGTTCGCCGAGACCGAGAGCTTCCCCGACCAGCTGACGCTGACCTTCCGCAAGGCGATGGACCTCTCCTACGGCGAGAACCCGCACCAGGCCGCCGCGTTCTACCGCGAAGCCGGGCACGCGCCGGCACCTGCTCTCGCACGTCGAGCAGCTCGGCGGCAAGGAGCTCTCGTACAACAACCTCGTCGACCTCGAGGGCGGCCGCCGGCTGCTGCGCGAGTTCGCGCTGCCCGCGGTGGTGATCGTGAAGCACGCGAACCCGTGCGGCGTCGCGGTCGCGGGCACGATCGAGGAGGCCTGGGAGCGGGCGCTCGCCGCCGATCCCGTGTCGGCGTTCGGCTGCGTCGCGCTGCTCAACCGGCCGGTGTTCGCCGAGCTCGGCGCTCGCATCGCCGAGCACTTCGTCGAGGTGCTGATGGCTCCGGGCTACGACGACGCAGCGACCGACGTGCTGCGCGCGAAGCAGGCGCTGCGCCTGCTCTGGAGCCACGACCGCCGCGGCGAGACGCCGGGCGAGCGCGACTACAAGCGCGTGCTCGGCGGCCTGCTGGTGCAGGACCGCGACATCGAGATCGAGGACCGCGCGGCGATGAACGTCGTCTGCGGCGACCTCACCGAAGCCCAGTGGGGCGATCTCCTCTTCGCCTGGCGCGTCTGCAAGCACGTCTCGTCGAACGCGATCGTGCTCGCGAGCGACCTGCAGCACGATCGGGATCGGCGCCGGCCAGATGAGCCGCGTCGACTCGGTGCGAATCGCGATCGAGAAGGCCCGCGAGCACGGCCACGACCTGGCCGGCTCGGTGCTCGCGAGCGACGCGTTCTTCCCGTTCGCCGACGGGCCGCAGCTCGCGCTCGACGCGGGCGTGACCGGCGCTGATCCAGCCCGGCGGCTCGCGCCGCGACCAGGACGTGATCGACGCCGTCCGCGAGGCCGGCGCCGCGATGGTGCTGACCGGCTACCGGCATTTCCGGCACTAGATGGCACGCGCCGGCGTCGATCTGGGTGGGACGAAGATCGAGGTGCTCGTCATCGAAGGCGAGAGCGAGGTGCTAGGCCGGGCTCGGCGGCCGACGCCGACAGAAGGCGGCGCGCAGGCAATCGTTGCCGCGATCGCCGAGACAGTCACTGCCGCGGCGACCGATGCAGCCACGACTGTCGCTGAATTGACCGGCGTCGGGGTCGGATCGCCCGGCGCCGTCGACGAGGCCGCCGGAACGGTCGGCCACACGTCGAACCTGGCGGGCGGCTGGACCGACCCGTTTCCGTTCGCGGCGGAGCTCGGCGAGCTCGTCGGCCGTCCCGTTCGAATTGCGAACGACGTCGAGGCCGCAGCCGGGGCGGAAATCGAGCTGGGCGCAGGCCGCACGATGCCGTCATTCCTTGCGGTGTGGTGGGGCACGGGCGTCGGCGGCTCGGTCGTGCTCGACGGCAAGCGCTGGCACGGACAGGGCGCGGCCGGCGAGGTCGGGCACATGGTTGTGCGCATGGGCGGCCGGCGGTGTCCATGCGGTCGCCACGGGTGCGTCGAGGCGTACGCCGGCCGCGCAGCGATGGAGGAGCGGGCCCGCAAGCTGCACCAGCACGGCCAGAAGACGAAGCTTTTCGAGCTGATGGACGCTGCGAAACGCGACCGGCTCTCGAGCAGTGTGTGGCAGAAGGCGCTCGAGCAGGACGATCCGCTCGCGCGCGAGCTGTTCGCTGACGCCTACGAAGCACTCGCGGCCGTGTCGGCATCCGTGATGAACCTGCTCGACCTCGACGGGGTGATCCTCGGGGGAGGGCTCGGTACCCGCTTCGGTTCCGACGCCGCGGCGCGCATCCGCAGCCAGATGGAGCAACACCTCTTCCACCCCGAGCGCAATCCGGCCGTCGTTCCCGCCGAGCTCGGCGACGACGGCGGCGCAATCGGCGCCGCGCTGCTCGTCAGGTAGGAATACGTGCTCCGCCGCTCGCGTTGAGCGCGGCAGGCGAACCGAACCGGAGGGGGTTGGGGACATGACAGAGGCGGATCCGCTTCGTTGGAAGGCGCTGACGATCGTCTGCGCGGCGTTCTTCATGACCGTGCTGGACGTCTCGATCGTCAATGTCGCGCTCCCCTCGATCGGGAAGTCGCTGCACTTCTCGCGCGAGAGCCTGCAGTGGGTGATCACCGCCTACGCGATCACCTTCGGCGGCTTCCTGCTGCTCGGCGGGCGGGCGGCGGACGTGCTCGGGCGCCGGAAGGTCTTCCTCGTCGGTGTGCTCGTCTTCACCGCCGCCTCGTTCGTCTGCGGCCTCGCCTGGTCGGACGGCGTGCTGATCACGGCACGGGCAGTCCAGGGACTGGGCGCCGCGATCATCACGCCTGCTGCGCTCTCGATCGTCATGACGACCTTCGACGAAGGCGCCGAGCGAAACAAGGCACTCGGCATCTGGGGCGCGATCGGCGGCGGCGGTGCGGCGGTCGGGGTGCTCGCGGGCGGCCTGCTCACCAAGTACCTGGGCTGGGAATGGATCTTCTTCGTCAACGTCCCGGTCGGCGTCATTGCCTTCGCGCTCGCCCCGCGCTTCGTCCGCGAGACGCCGCCTCGACCGCGACACAACGCAGGACATCCCCGGCGCGATCGCGGTCACCGCCGGTCTCGCGCTGCTCGTCTACGCGGTCTCGCAGCGCCCCGAACCACGGCTGGGAATCGGGCTGGACGATCTCGCGGCTCGCTGTCGCCGTGCTCCTGCTGATCGCGTTCCTCGTGATCGAGTCGAGGGCGAAGGATCCGCTGATGCCGTTCTCGATCTTCCGCATCCGCACCGTCGCGGGTGCGAACGTCGCGGGCGTGCTCCTCGGTGGCGTCGTCTACGCGAACTTCTTCGTCTTGACGCTGTACGTCCAGCAGGTGCTCGGCTACTCGGCCCTGAAGACGGGCATCACCTTCGTCGCGACGGCGGGCAGCGCCGTGTTGTTCGCCGGGCTGGCTCAGGCGCTCGTGACCAAGGTCGGCGCCAAGCCGGTGATGGCGATCGGGTTCGTCGCGCTGATCGCGGGCATGGTCTGGTACACGCAGATCCCGGTGCACGCCTCCTTCTGGAGCGACCTGCTCCCGGGCTATCTGCTGGTCGGCTTTGGCCTGCCGTTCGCGTTCATTCCCGTCTCGATCGCGGCCCTCGCCGGTATCGAGCACCACGAGGCAGGCCTCGCTTCGGGCCTCATCAACACCGGCCAGCAGGTGGGCGGAGCGGTCGGCGTCGCCGTCGCCTCCTCGGTGTCGCTCAGCCACTTCAACCACGTGGTCGGCAAGGAGGGCTTCGCGAAGGCGTTCACGAGCGGCTCGCAATGGGCGTTCTGGATCATGGTCGGCGTCGGTGTCGTCGGGCTGTTGGCGACCCTGACGCTCGTCAGCAGCGAGGCGCTCGCCGCCCCCGCAGCCGAGCCGGCCGACGCGATGGCCTAGAGTTTCGCCGATGGGCCGCGAGTATCCGACGATCCTCGACCTGGTCGGCAACACGCCGATCGTCCGGCTCGACCGGATCTCGCGGGACGTGCCCGGGCACGATCCTGGCGAAGCTCGAGTTCATGAACCCGGGCGGCTCGAACAAGGATCGGATCGGGCTCGCGATGATCGAGGCGGCCGAGCGTGACGGGAAGCTCCGGCCGGGCGGCACGATCGTCGAGCCGACCTCGGGGAACACGGGCGTCGGCCTCGCGATCGCCGCGGCGCAGAAGGGCTACCGGTGCATCTTCGTGATGCCCGACAAGATGAGCCAGGAGAAGATCTCGATGCTGCGCGGCTACGGCGCTGAGGTCGTGATCACGCCGACAGCCGTCGACCATGACTCGCCCGAGTCCTACTACTCGGTCTCGTCGCGGCTCGCGGAGGAGATCCCCGGCGGCTTCAAGCCCGACCAGTACTCGAACATGGCGAACCCGGAGGCGCACTACCTGACGACCGGGCCCGAGATCTGGGAGCAGACCGATGCGGCGATCGATCGACGCGATCGTCGTCTCGGTCGGCACCGGCGGCACGATCAGCGGCCTCGGCCGGTACTTCAAGGAGCGCCGCCCCGAGGTGAAGATCGTCGGCGTCGACCCGGAGGGCTCGGTCTACACCGCCAAGGGCGACGCACGACCTGCACCCGTACTTCGTCGAGGGGATCGGCAAGGACACCTGGCCGGAGACGATGGATGCGAGCGTCGTCGACGAATGGATCCGCGTCTCCGACCGCGACTCGTTCCTCGACCGCGCGGGCGCTGGCGCGCGAGGAGGGACTGCTCGTCGGGCGGCTCGGCCGGGCTCGACGATGTGGGGCGCGCTCGACTACGCGCGCCGGCTCGGCGATCCCGACGCGCGGATCCTGACGATCCTGCCCGACTCCGGGCCGCTCGTACATGTCGAAGTTCTACGACGACAACTGGATGATCGAGCACGGCTTCCTCGAGCGCAGCGCGCTCCGGCGCCGACCGTGCGCGAGCTGCTGCGCGGCAAGCAGGGCGAGACGCCGTCGTTCGTCACGATCTCCGCGCACCAGAAGGTCTCCGAGGCGATCGCCGTGATGGAGCGCTACTCGATCTCGCAGCTCCCGGTCGTGCGCGACGGAGAGCTCGCGTCGCTCGCCGACGTGATCGGCTCGCTGCAGGATCGCGCGCTGCTCGATCGCGTCTTCAAGAACGCGGACGCGCTGCACGACGATGTCGCGTCGGCGATGCAGGGCCCGCTGGCGACCGTCGACGGCCGACGCGTCGGTCGACGAGATCGTCACCGCGCTGACCGGCGGCACGAACGCGGTAGTCGTCACCGACGCGGGCAGCCCGGTCGGCGTCGTCACGCGCTCCGACCTGCTCGACTACCTCGCGCACCGCGGTTAGTGGCAGCGAGCGGGGAGGTCGCGACCGTCGCGACGGTGCGGCGGTTCGTCGTCGCCCGGCAGGGATTCGCCTCGCGGTTCAGGCGCGCGACGCGTCGCCGAGGTCGAGGCGGCGATTCGCCGGCTGTCGGCAGTGCAGCTCGACTCGATCTCGACCGTCGATCGCGCGCACCGCTTGACGCTGTCCGCGCGGATCGGCGTCGTTCCCGCGCGACGCGGTCGACAGTCTGCTGCGCGAAGGGCGGATCTTCGAGTACTGGGCGCACGAGGCGTCGCCTGCTGCCGATCGAGCTGTGGCCGCACTTCCGCGCCGTGATGGCAGGCGCGGGCCACTGGGGCACCCATGAATACGCCCTGCGCGAGCACAGCGACCTGGTCGAACCGGTGCTCGAGCGGATCCGCGCCGAGGGCCCGCTCGGCTCGCGGGACTTCGAGGGCAAGGGCCGCGGGGGCATGTGGAACTGGAAGCCGGCGAAGATGGTGCTCGAGGCGCTGTGGGATCGCGGTGAGCTGACGATCGCCGGCCGGAAGAGCTTCCAGCGCGCGTACGACCTCACGGAGCGGGTGATCCCGCAGCAATGGCGTGACGCGCCCGTGCCGACCGAGACGGAGACGCTGCGCACGTTCGCGCTGCTCGCGGTCGAGGCGCGCGGAGCTCTGACCGAAGCGGCGATCCGCGAGCACTGGCGGCTGAAGGGCGGCAAGGCGCGCCTGCACGGGCACCTCACGTCACTCGTCGCCGAGGGCCGGCTGCGCGAGTTGCAGGTCGACGACGGCGGGGCTCCGTTCTACGTCCTCCCCACCGCCGAGCTCGACGGGCCGCCCGCCCCGCCCGTGCTCATTTCACCGTTCGACAATCTCGTCTGGGACCGGCCGCTGTTGCAGCGGCTGTTCGGCTTCCAGCACCTGATCGAGGTGTACAAGCGCGAGCACGAGCGGGTCTACGGGTACTACGTCCTGCCGCTGCTCGCAGGCGACCGCTTCCTCGGCCGAGCCGACGTGAAGGCCGACCGGGCCGAGGGCGTCCTCCGCATCCGGAAGTTCACCCGCGAGCCGAAGGTCCGCGGCGACGTCGACGGGAAGCTCGAACGGGCCGCCGACCGCCTCGCCCGCATCCTCGACCTCGAGCGCGTCCAGCGCGACACCTGAGCAAACGGCGGCGCACCGTCCACCAGGGCGCGTCGCGCCGGCGCATCCGCGCGATACGCTCCCGGCATGGACTTCGAGACGCGCGCGATTCACGTGGGGCAGGAGCCTGATCCGGCGACGGGGGCGATCATCACGCCGATCTACCAGACCTCCACCTACGTGCAGGAGGCCGTCGGCGTCCACAAGGGGTACGACTACTCGCGCGTCAACAACCCCACACGGACGGCGCTGCAGCTCGCACTCGCGAGTCTCGAGAACGCTGCGCACGGCGTTGCGTTCAGCTCAGGGATCGGCGCAACGACCACGTTGATGCACCTCGTCGACCCGGGCCAACGGGTCGTCCTGATCGCCGATGTGTACGGCGGCGTCTACCGGATGACCTCGAAGGTGTACGAGCCGAAGGGCTACCGGTTCACCTACGTCCCCGCCGAGGAGTTCGACGACAACCTCGCGTCGTACCTCGACGACGACGTCGCCCTGGTGTGGGTCGAGACGCCGTCGAACCCGCTGCTGAACATCGTCGACATTCGGCGCGCAGCCGACGCCACACACGCGGTCGGCGCGAAGCTCGTCGTCGACAACACGTTTGCGACGCCGTATCTGCAGCTGCCGCTCGACCTCGGCGCGGACGCCGTTCTCCACTCCACGACGAAGTACATCGGCGGGCACAGCGACACGATCGGCGGCTTCGTCGCAACCAATGACGATGCGCTCGGCGAGCAGCTCTACTTCCTCCAGAAGTCACTGGGCGCCGTGCCGGGCCCCTTCGACTCCTGGCTCGTGCTGCGCGGCCTGAAGACGCTCGCGCTGCGCATGCGCCAGCACTGCGAGAACGCGCCGTCGGATCGCCGACTTCCTCGCCGCCCATGAGGCCGTCGAGCGCGTGCTACTACCCCGGGCTCGCGTCGCACCCCTCCCACGACGTCGCACGCCGCCAGATGCGCGACTTCGGCGGCATCGTCTCGTTCCTCGTCGAGTCCGAGCAGGAGGCGATCGACCTGGTCGCGCGCACCAAGCTCTTCCAGCTCGCCGAGTCGCTCGGCGGCGTCGAGAGCCTGATCGAGCACCCGGCCCGCATGACACACGCATCGACCGCAGGCGAGCCGTTCGCGCCGCCGGCGAACCTCATCCGCCTCTCCGCAGGGATCGAATCGGGCGACGACCTGCTCGCCGATCTCGAAGCCGCGCTCGTCCGGCGGCCGGCTCCCGCGCGCGCCTAGCCCCCCGGCACCCCTGAACCACGCCTGGAGCATCCACGAAGGCCCAGCGATACGTTCTGGCCACCTGCTCTCCTTCTCGCCCGAGCCCAGCGCGTGTCTCCGGCTGGGTCGGGACGCACGAGCGAACGGCGTATCACGCTTCTACGCTGATCACGCTTACGCTTCTACCCCTGGCCCCCGCTTGACCTCGCGCCCCGGCAGGGGCGGAACCTCGGACCAGGGCAATAGATGGAAGCGCGCAAGCGCGCGTGGCAGCCGCCGGTCAGGCCGCATCTCGGCCGTGTGCACCCAGTCGCCTTCGAAGTCCCAGAGCGGCGCGCGCGGATTCGCCTCACGGATGTCGTCGGCGAGCGCCCCGGTCTCCTCGCGCTGGTCGGTGATCACCTTGTCGCGGAAGCTCCAATAGAGCTGCAGCGGCACCCCGGAGCGTGCGAGCTGCTCGACGTAGTGGTCGGGGCTTCGCAGCTCGTACGCACGCGGATCGGTGCGCGGCGTACCGCCGATCTCCTCGCGGGCGAGGCGCTGCAGCTCTCGCCCACCCTTCAGCGAGGCGAAGTCGCGGTACCGCCGGCTCATGTCGGTTGCCGGATCGAACGCCGCAGCACCGGCCAGCAGCCGCGGAAAGCGCGCGACCAGAAGCAGCGTCTCCTGGCCGCCCATCGAGCCGCCGAAGGCGTAGATGCGCCGCGGGTCGACGTTCACACCATGCCGTCGCACGATCGCAGGCATCCGCGCCAGATCGTCGATCTGCCCCGGATCGCCCCACGAGTAGTAGCGGAGCCGCCGGCCCTGGCCCGCCGGATTGACGACGGCGAAGTCGCCCTCACCGGGCAGGTTGCCCCAGAGCAGAGCGTTCAGCCGCGCGCCGACTCCACGGCCGTGCGGCGAGATGACCAGCGGGATCCGCTGGCCGTGGTAGCCATCCGGCAGCAGCAGCCACGCCTCCCGGATCACGCCGTCGTGCGCGCGGTAGTGGATGAGCCGCCTCTCCGTTCCCGGCCCCGGTTGCGCGGGTGTGAACAGCGCATGTGCCGCAGGGCTGAAAGCGAGTGCGAGCCCGAAGACCGCGATCATCCGCATGGAGCTCGACGCTAGTCCGGCGATTGAGAACTTCCCGTTGAGAGATCGTTAGGACAGGTCGAGTCGCAGGGGCACCGGCGGGTTCCGCGAAGTCACACGGGCATGGGAAGATGCTCTCGTGACTCGCATCGCTCGGTCGCCGGCGGCTCTGTGATGCGGAGGCCGTTGGTGCTGTTGTGCGTCGTGGGCGCCGTTTGGGCCGCATCCTCGACGACCGTACTGGGGGCAGCCCCGCCGACGGCCTCGATTCAAGCGTTCACCGCCACCTCGGTCGACCGGCCGAGGGGTATCGCGGCCGGCTCTGACGGCGCGATCTGGTTCACGAACGAGGAGGGCCACTCGATCGGGCGGATCACGCTCCAGGGGGTGATCACCAACTACACCGATCCGAAGATCGCCGCTCCCACCGTGCTCACCTCGAGCCCGGACGGCAGCTTGTGGTTCGTGAACGGCGCCAACTCTCTCGGACGCATCACCGTCAAGGGTGTCGTGACCACGTTCACCGATCCGGGCATCGGCTCCCCGGTCGGGATCGCAGCCGACGCCGACGGCGCAATCTGGTTCACAACCGGCGGCAAGGCGATCGGACGAATGACGCCGGACGGCACGGTCACGACGTTTGCCGACCTGGCGAAGATGCGCGGAACGTACGGCATCACGGCCGGCCCGGACGGCGCCATCTGGTTCACGAACTACCTCGGCAGCTCGATCGGCCGCCTCGCCCCCGACGGGACCGTCACTGCCTTCACCGCTCCCAGCATCCGGTATCCCACCGGGATCACCACCGGCCCGGACGGCGCGCTCTGGTTCACCGACGACTCGGGATCGATCGGACGCATCACGGTCGCCGGAGCTGTCACGAGCTACGGCACGTCGACCACCGTCGGCCACCCGGACGCCATCACCACCGGCCCTGACGGAGCACTCTGGGCCACCGACCGCGGTGGCTCGATCGTCCGGATCACGGTCGGCGGCCAGATCACGCGCTATACGGCAACCTCGATGCAGTTCCCCGCCGGGATCGCCGCCGGCGGCAACGGTGCCATCTGGTTCACCAACTACACGGGCAACTCGATCGGCCGGCTCCAGATCGAGCCACCTGCACCCACTCCTCTCGTCACGGTCGGCCCACCCGCGACCGCGACCGCCTCGGTGATCCGCTCCGCCACCCGCGCGCTCGTACGCATTTCGCTCCGCGTCAACAGCCCCGCCTCGCTGACACTCACCGTGCACAACCCTCGAACCGGGCGCAACCTCGCCCTGGAGGCCGGCACGAAGGTCGCCACGACGGTCCTTCGACAGCCTGCCACCGCCGTCCGCACATCGCTCTCTCGCCCGCAGGCGTTCGTCGTCGTCGCAGCGCTCGCACCGCGAGAGCTGGTCCGGGGACGGAGCTACCAGCTCGTGCTCGACGCCGTCGCCGCGAGCGGCAAGCGCAGCCGGACCAGCGTCGGCTTTCGCGGCTGAGCTCTGCCCGGGAAGCGCGGGCCTAGGAGGACGCCGTTTGAGCCGGGATCCCGAGCTGCACGAGAGTCACGTGCAACAGGTTCGCCAGCGCCCGGGGGCCGTCCCCCGTGAGATGCACACCGTCGCCCTGGAACCATTCCGGATGGTCAGCTGCATAGGTGTTCCAATCCACGACGGAGAGCTCCGGATCCTGCGCCGCCGCGGCCTCGATGGCCGCGTTCATCGCCAGGTAGCTCGTGTGGTCGGGGGTGACGTGCAGCGTCAGCCAGAGGATGTGCACCACACCGGCACTGTGCAGCGCGGCGTCTGCGGCGTCGACGTTCTGCTGGTACTGGCCGAAGGCATCGTTGTAGCCGACGGACATGATCACGGTCGGCCCGAGCTCGTGGCCGAGCGTTGCGATGAGCTGAAGTGCAGTGGGCGGCGCGATCGCGCCGGGCGGATCGTCGCCTCCGAGGCGGCGACCCTCTCCCGGCTCGAGGAACAGGTCGACCCCCTGGGAGAGAACCGCCTCCGCGCCGATGTCGAACGAAATCGAGCCGGCAACGGAGTCGGAGATCAACGTCACCCGCGGCAACGCCGGCGGGCTGCCGACCCGGGCTGACGGGGCTGTGAGAGACGACGCCGGGGCTGCGAGGAGCAAGAGCAGCCCGCCGAGCGCTACGGGTGCGGCACGGAAGCGCATGTCTCCAAATGGTGTCAAAGAACGCTTCCCTGTGCAGGGAGTTTTTCCGAGACTGTTGGCTGGGTGCCTGCCCGGATGTGGGGACAAGACCCCCTGCTGAGGGATACGGCGTCGACCGGTTCGACCCGACGGAAACCCCATGAAGCGGACAAAGCTCCTCCTGCTGGCCGGTGTCGCCGTGCTGATGATCGCCGGCGTCGGCTACCGCATGCCACAGGATCCGACGGTCGAGGGGTCCCAGACCGTCGCCGCAGTCGGCGACTCGATCACCGCGGGCTACCTCGCCCCCGTGTCGTGGCCGACACTGATGACGGCGTGGGATTCCGGAACGATCACGAACCTCGGTCACCCAGGCTGGACGACCGCGACGATGGCCGAGCACTTCGGCGACGCCCTCGCGACCGGCGCCCAGGTGATCACGATCATGGGCGGAACGAACGACTGCGGGTACGGCCTTCCGGTCGACCAGGCGGTTGCGAACATCGGCTCGATGGCGACCGCCGCCGAACAGGCAGGACGCCGGCCGGTGCTGATCGGCCCGCTCCCGCGCGACGGGGACGATCCATGTCTTCTGACGCTGCGCGCCGCGGAGTCGGCCTACGCCTCGGCCAACGGGATCACGTTCGTCGACCCGTGGGACTCGTTCAGCGGGCCAGATGCATTTCAGACGCTCTACGTCGACGGCACTCACCCGAACGCACAAGGCGCCTTCCTGCTCGCCAGCCTTGTCGCGGATCAGCTCGGCTGGGTCGGCTAGTAGCGCGGCCAGGGCAAGTAACGGTCGCGCAGCTCCGGCGATCCTTGCTCTCTGGCTAAGGCAGTTCCGCGTACAACACGCGGTTTGCTAGAAGATCCCGCGATGACGTCGCTTCGCCTCGTCGACCTGCACTTCGGCGGCCGCGAGCACTCGGTGGGCGTGTATCTGCTCGAGACGCCCGACGGGCTCGCTCTCCAGGACTGCGGTCCGGCGTCGACCCTGCCGCGGCTCGTCGAGGGCCTCCACGAGTACGGGATCGAGCTGACCGAGGTTCGCCATCTGCTGCTCTCGCACATCCATCTCGACCACGCCGGCGCCGCCGGGTCGCTCGTCCGGCAGCACCCCGACCTGACGGTCTGGGTCTCCGAGGTCGGGGCTCCGCACCTGCTCGACCCCTCACGGCTCGAGCGATCCGCGCGAAGGTTGTACGGACAGCTGTTCGATCCGCTGTGGGGGGAGTTGTTGCCCGTGCCGGAGGCGAACGTGCGGATCGCGGCCGGCGACGTGCTCGGCTGGGAGGCGTTCCCGACCGTCGGCCACGCATCGCATCACGTGTCGTATTTCCGCGACGGGACGCTGCTCGCGGGCGACGCCGCGGGCGTACGAGTCGCACCGTCGTCGTATGTTCTTCCCGTCTCCCCTCCCCCCGACATCGACGTCGAGGCCTGGCACGCGACGATCGCCGAGATCCGCAAGCGGGAGCCGGAGCGGCTCGCCCTCGTCCACTTCGGCGTCCACACCGACCCGGCCGCGCACCTCGACCGCCTGGAGGCCGAGCTCGACCGCTGGGCCGACCGTGTCCATTCCGGCATGGACGCCGACGAGTTCGTCGCCGCCGCGCGCGCTGACCTCGGCGGCCGAGGCCGAGGTCTACGACCGCGTCGCACCGTTCGCCCAGTCCTGGTTCGGGCTGCGCCGCTACTGGGACAAGCGGCTCGAGGCCGGTGCCGTCGCCTGACGGCGCCCGATTGACCCCTAGCTCGTGCGGAGGATGTTCGCGCCGGACGTCTGCGCGAGCGCCATCAGGAGGATCTCGTCGATGTTCACGTGCGGCGGGCGCGTCAGCGCGAACATGATGCAGTCGGCGACGTCCTCGGCCGTCAGCGCGCCCGCCCATCGCGACCGTTCGAATAGACCGCTTCGGCCTTCTCCTCGTCGCCGTGGAAGCGCACCTTCGAGAACTCGGTCTCGACCATTCCCGGCGCGATGTTCGTGACGCGAACCGGCTTGCCCTGAAGATCGTCGCGGAGCGCACGCGTGTAGCCGTGCACGGCGAACTTCGAGGCGACGTATCGAGCCGCCGCTCGGGTACGACCAGACACCGGCAACCGAACCCATGTTGACGATGTGCCCGCCGCCGTCGGCCTCGAGGTACGGAACGCACAGGCGCGTCATCCGCATCAGCGCGATCACGTTCGTCTCCATCACACCGCGCTCGTCCTCCGGGTCCGACGACCACACCGGGTCGCGGCCGAGCGCGAGGCCGGCGTTGTTGAAGAGGATGTCGATGCCGCCGAACGTCTCGACGACCTGGTCGACGAACCGCTCGCAGCTCGCCGGCGTCGGTGACGTCGAGGGAGAGCGCGAGCTCCGTCTCGAGACGCTCGACACGACGCGCTCCGCCCGCGACGCGGGCACCTTCGGCGGCGAGCCGGCGCGCCGTCTCGGCGCCGATCCCGCTCGACGCGCCCGTGACGATCGCCCGCTTGCCTTCGAGTGCGCCCACGGCAGGCACGTTAGTCGAACTCGGCCGCGAACCAGCAGCCGAACCACGCGTCTAACGTAATCAGCAGTGCAGATGCAGCCGCCCGACCCCAGCTCGCCGCCGCAACGCGCGGCTCGTGGTCGTGGGCGCTCGCCCTGCTGGCGCTTGCTCGCGCTCGTCGCGTTCGCGAGCCGAGTCGGCGTTCGAGCGGCCACTCGTCGAACGCGGCTCCGTCACAGGGGCTCGCCGACTGGGCCTTCAGCGTCTTCCTCGTCCTCTTCGTGCTGGCCGTGCCCCGGTCGCCGTCTCGGCTTCCTGCCGCAGGCGCGCGAGCTCGTCCGGCGCAAGCGCAAGAGCTTCCGTGCCCGCGTCCTGCAGCAACTCGCAGGGGTCGCGCTCGTCCTGATCGCGATCACGGCTGATCGTCTACCTCCGCCGCCACCACTCGGGCGGCCTCTTCACCCTCAATCCGAACGCCCTGCGGAGCGTGCAGCACGACACGCATGCCGGCACGGCGACGACTCATCGCGCGCCGGCCTTCAAGTGGCCGGTCGCCGTCATCGCCGGCCTCATCTGCGCTTGCGCTCGGCTTCGCCTGGTACTCGGCGCGGCGGCGGCTCCGCAGCGCGACCCGGCTTCCGTCGCCCTGGACGACGAAGCGTTCGCCGCCGATGTGGCGGGCCGATCGACGAGGCGATCGACGACCTCGAGGCCGAGCCGGACGCGCGCCGGGCCGTGATCGCCGCCTACGCGCGGATGGAGACGCGTGCTCGCGCCGACACGGCCTGCAGCGGCGTGCCGAGCGAGACGCCCGTCGAGTACCTGCGCCGCGTGCTCCTCGGCGTGACGGCGCGCGGCGACGCCGTCGAGTCGCCTGACGGCCAACTCTTCGAGCTGGCGCAGTTCAGCCGGCACGAGATCGACGCGCTCGATGAAGCATGACGCGATCGCCGCGCTGCGCACGATTCGCGACGACCTGCAGGGCGCCGTCGCATGAGGCGGCACGCGTTCGACCTCGCCGTGCTCTTCGTCCTCGCAACCGCCGGTCGCTGGTCTACCTCCTCGCTCGCCCAGCCGGGCTGTGCGCTCGCATCGCGCTGCACGTCTACGTGCTCGTCGCTCGGCGGGCTCGCGATGCTCGCGATCGTGCGGCCTCGTGCGGAGCGCAGTCGCAGCGGCGCCGGCGCGTCGGCTTTCGACGGCGGCGCTCGACGAGCAGGATCGCGAGCAGCCGCCGCCGATCGCGGAGCTCGAGCGCCTGATCCGCGAGGTGACGCTCGCGACCGCGACCTCCGACTACGACTTCCAGCTGCGGCTCGTCCCACGCTGCGCGAGATCGCCTGGGCGCGCGCTCGAGCGCGTCCGGCCGCGAGCCCGGCCCCGACACGCTCGGCCGCTGGTGGCCGCTGCTCGATCCCGAACGCGACGCGCCGCTCGACCGGCGCGCGCACGGGCATCTCCGAGCGCGAGCTCCGCGCGCTCGTCGCCGACCTTGCGAGGATGTGACCGTGGAGCTCGCCGAGGTCGCCCGTCTCGCCAACCGCGCTGCTCGACGAGGTCGAGCGCGCCGTGCTCGGCAAGCGCGACGCGCTCGAGCTGCTGCTGCTCGGCCTGCTCGCCGACGGGCACGTCCTGATCGAGGACTACCCGGGCCTCGCGAAGACGCTGATGGCGCGCTCGTTCGCAGCAGGCGGCCTCGATGGACTTCTCGCGCATCCAGTTCACGCCCGACCTGATGCCCTCCGACGTCACGGGCTCGTCGGTCTTCAACCAGCGCGAGGCCGACTTCGAGTTCCGGCCGGGCCCGATCTTCGCCAACCTGCTGCTCGCCGACGAGATCAACCGCGCCCCGCCGAAGACGCAGGCGGCGCTGCTCGAGGCGATGCAGGAGCGCCAGGTGACGTCCGGAGGGCGACGACGCGGCCGCTCGGCCCGCCGTTCCTCGTGCTCGCGACCCAGAACCCGATCGAGTACGAGGGCACCTACCCGCTGCCCGAGGCGCAGCTCGACCGCTTCCTGCTGCGCATGTCGGTCGGCTACCCGGCGCGCGACGACGAGTGGCAGATGCTGCCAGACCCGGGCCGAGCGCGGGCGCGACGAGGTCGACGCTCGAGCCGCAGCTCGACCGCGCAGACGCTGCTCGAGCTGCAGGCGGCCGTGCGAGACGCGTGCACGTCTCCGAGCCGGTCGGCCTCTACATGGTCGATCTCGTCGCCGCGACCCGCTCGGCGCCAGTCGATCCAGGTCGGCGCGTCGCCGCGCGGCTCGCTCGCGCTGCTCAAGCTCTCGCGCTGCCGCGCCGCGCTCGCCGGACGCGACTACGTGACGCCGGACGACGTCAAGGCGATCGCGGTGCCGGCGCTCGCGCACCGGCTGACGCTCCGGCCCGGAGCTGTGGGTGCAGCGGATCTCGGCCGAGGACGTCGTGCGCGAGCGGCTCGACGCGGTGCCGACGCCGGTCGGCCGAGGATCTCGCGCCGGCCCGGTGACGCCGCTACCGCGACGCCGAAGCTCACGGCGCTACGCCGTGCTCTCGGCGCTCGGGCTGCTGACGGCGCTCGTCTTCGGGCCGCCCCGAGCTCGTCGCCCTCGCCGCGCCGTTCCTGCTCGCGCTCGGGCTCGGGACTCGCGCTCGCGGCGCCGCCGCGGCTGACCGTCGTCGGCTGGAGCTCTCCGAGTCGAGCGCGCGCTCGAAGGCGAGCGAGGTCGACGCGCTCGCGACTCGTCGAGTCGGAGACGCGCCGTCGACCGGCTCGACCTCTACGTGCGGCTCCCCGACGGGCTGAGCGTCGCCGACGGGCGCCAACCCGATCTCGCTGCAGCTTCGCGGCAGCGCGCGAGCGCCGCGAGCTCGACGCTCAGCCTCCGACGTCGAGCGCTTCGGCGGCCACGTGCTCGGCCCGACCTTCGTCGCGCGCGCGCGACCCGCTCGGCTTCCTCGTCTGGGAGCAGACGGTACCGACGACGGCGCGAGCTGCGCGCCTACCCGCGCGAGCGAGGCGCTGCAGCGTGTCGCTCCAGCCCGCGCGAGACGCAGGTGTACTCGCGGCAACGAGGTCGCGCGCTCGAAGGGCGACGGGATCGAGTTCGCCGACATCCGGCCGTGGGCGCCGCGGCGACGCGCTGAAGCGCGTCAACTGGCGCGCGAGCGCGCGCCGCGGCGAGCTCTGGGTGAACGAGAGCCATCCGGAGCGCAACACCGACGTGATCCTCTTCGTCGACTCGTTCGCCGAGGCGCGCATCGGCGGCGAGGGCACGCTCGACCTCGCCGTGCGGGCGACGGCCGTCGCTCGCCGACGCCTACGTCGCGGCGCCGCGACCGCGTCGGCCTGATCGGCTTCGGGGGGATCCTGCGCTGGCTGGTGCCCGGGCAGCGGTCTCGTGCAGCTCTACCGCGATCGCTCGACGCGCTGCTCGACACGCGAGATCCATCCTCTCGTACTACTGGAAGGAGATCGACGTGATCCCGCGGCGCACGCTGCCGCCGAGCGCGCTCGTGATCGCGCTGACGCCGCTCCTCGACCCGCGCTCGGTGGGAGCGCTGCTCGACCTGCGGGCGCGCGGCTTCGACCTCGCGGTGGTCGACGTCTCGCCGCTTCCGTTCGCGCACGCGGCCCGAGCGCGTCGCCTCGACGCGCTCGCCTACGACATCTGGGCGCTGCGGCGCGACGCGCTGCGCCACCGCCTGCAGCACGCAGGCATCGCCGTCGCGGAATGGCACAGCTGATGCGTCCGCTGCAGTCGCACTCTGGAGGAGGTGCGGGAATTCCGGCGTTACGCCCGTCGCGCACGCGTCTGATCACCGGCGTCGCCGCGCTCGCCGCGCTCGGCGGCGCGGTCGCGTATGCCGCGACGACCGGGCGGGCGTCTGGCCGGGCTCGCGGTCGCGCTAGCGGCGCGCGCGGCGGTCGCCGTGCTCGCGGCGCGGCTCGTCCTGCGCTGCCGCGGGCTCATCCCGTGGGCGTCGTCCTCGGCGCGGCGTCCTATCTCTGTCGGGCGAGCAGGGCACGCTCGGCGTCGACGGGCGCTGCGGCGGTCGTCGGAGTGCTCCTGCTGCTCGGCGCCGAGCTCGCGACCTGGTCGATCGAGCACGACCGCAGGATTCGGGCGGAGCGAGCGGTCGTCGTCCGGCGGGCGCTGACCCTGGCCTGTGTCGCCGCGGGCGCACTCGTCGTCGACCTGGCTCTGCTCGGCACAGCGTCGCTCCCCGGCGGCGGAGGCGTCCTGGTCGCGGCGGCCGGCGTCGCCGCCGCGGTCGCCGCGATCGGCTTCGTCGTCCGCCTGACCCGGGCGGGCTAGAAGCTCTCGGAGAAAACGGGCCGGCCCCGGTCGTCGCCGGGGCCGGCCGCTGAGGTTGTTCTACGCGACGGTCAGCGTCGCCGTGCGGGTGACGAGGTTGCCGTTGATGTCGTTGACCGAGGCGGTCACGCGGTAGGTGTGGCCCTTCTTGGGCACCAGCCCGGTGAGGCTCACCGTCACGGACTGGTCCGGTGCCAGCATCACTGTCGGCTGGCCGACGGCCGCCTGCACCGCACCGTCGTAGACGTGGTACGTCACACCCAGGACCGATCCGACCGGGTCACGGAACGAGAGATACGGCACGAACAGCTTCAGCGTCGGCTGCTTGCCGGCGGTCACGGCCTGCGTCGTCCCGTCGATCGTCCGCGCGAGTGACGAGAACGCGGCATAGGCGGGCTTGTGTGCCCCCGAGGGCTGCTCGAGACCGCTCTGCCACGGGTTCCCCGCCGAGTCCCGGAACGTGAACCAGATGAACATCTGCACGTTCGGATCGTTCTTCGCGACGGTCAGCGCCTGTTTCGCGTACGTCGCCTGCTGGGCCAGCGTGACGCCGTGCGGTTCGCCCGGCTTCGTCTCATGGCCGTACTCGGTGATCCACATCGGCACCGTGTGATGGAACCACTTCTTCAGGTCTTGCTCGAACGTGGGGAGCGTCGAGAGCGTGACGTTCGGGAAGCGCACCGCCTCGAGCGGCTTGGCGCTCGGCGAGGTCGGGTACGGGTGGTGTGCCCACGCGTCGAACTTCAGCCCCGGCTGCTTGGCCAGGAGCTGCGCGAACATCCCCGGCGAGACGGTCTGGCTGACTCCCGTCGCAGGCTTGTCGCGGCCCTGCGCCGAGGTCTCTCCGATCGCGACCTTCGCCGCCGGGTTCCCCGCCTTGATGCCGGCGTACGCGGCCTTGTAGAGCTTGGCGTAGTTGGCCGGACTGACGATCTTCTTCCCGACGTACTGTGGGGTCAGGAACTGCTGGAGGTTCGGCTCGTTCCAGACGGACCACAGGTCGACCGATCCTTCACCCGGGTTCTCGCCGTCGTAGCGCACGGCAAGCAGCTGGGCGAACGTCGTCAGGTCGCTCAGCTTCTTGGGCATGTGGTTCTCGGACAAGCCGCCGTTGGCCCACTTCGGAGAGCCCGTGATGTTGATCATCACCCGGAGGCCATACCGGCCCGCGTCGGCAACGAGCTCGTCGAGGTCGCCGAGCTTGTAGGCGGGGTCGTTCGGGTCGCCGGCCGACGCCGGCTTCGTGGGCGCGATCTTGGCCCAGTCGGCCGTGGTGTGGATGATCGTTGCGCCGGCAGCTGCGGCCGCCGCGAGATTCGCGCCCCGGTCCGGAGACCAGCGGAAACTTGGATCGTCGAAGAAGCCGACAGGCATCTGCGTCGCTGCGCGGACGGTTGCGGCAGGGACGGCGAGTAGGGCAACGAGCGCGATGAGCGCCAGGCGGATGCCTCTCTGCACGGGGAAAACCTCCCTGTTCTGGGTCATTTGTCGCTTGTTCGCCCAACGTAGCGGGCGGAATTGAGGGTGGTGTAAGGGACGCTTTTTAGCTTCGACGCCAGTCGCGAAACGCCTTGAGCAGGGCTTCTTCCGCCTCCGGCGACAGGTCTTCCGGCTGCAACGAGCCGGTGACCCGGATGGTTTGGCGGATCTGCTCGAGGTACTGGGCGCAGTTGCCGCAGGCGCCGAGATGCTCGTCGAAACGGCGTTGGTCCCCGGGGTCGAGCGCGCCCTCCAGATAGGCGGTGACGAGCTCTACGAATTCCTGGCAGCCGAGCGCGACGGCGTCGATCATGCGTCCTCCGGGGCGAGATAGTCCTCGAGGGCCCGCCGCACCTTCGCCCGCGCCCGGTGCAGGAGCACTCGTTGATTGACCTCGCTGACGTCGAGAGCGTTACGCACATCCTCGGCATCCCAACCCTCGACGTCGCGGAGCGAGATCACCGCGCGCTGCGCCGGGGGCAGCTGCTCGATCGCACGGCGAACGACATCTCTGGTCTCCGCAGCGAGCAGCCGCTCTTCGGGCAAGGCGCGCGGCGGCGACGACCAGTGGCCGGGGAAGCGCTCGTGGTCGTCGGGCAGGAACCGGTCCGCCGGGACGGCCGCTTCGGGGATCCGGGCCGGATCGCTGAGCGCCGAAAACGGCAGCGAACGCCCCTCCCGCTGGGCTCGGGTCTTCGCCGTGTTGACCAGGATCCGGAAGACCCAGGTCTTGAGCGATGAACGCCCTTCGAAGCGGTCGACGGCGCCGAGGACGCGCAGCCAGGTCTCCTGGACGACCTCTTCGGCCACGGCCCTCGAGGGCACGAACATCTGCGCGACGCGAAGAAGCGACGCGTTCCACTCGCGCACCAGGAGGCGGTAGGTTGCCTCGTCGCCCGCCTTCAGAGCAGCGACGAGTTTTGCATCGCTCTGGTCGGGCTCGCTTCGGTCTGCGCCGCTCGGTTCCACGACCGCGACCGTAACGCATGCGGCCTTGACCCGCCGGTGACGGATCGGGCCGGTCCGACCGCCGAGTGGTTAGGCCGCGCGCCCGGGATTCAGCGACTGGCCGGGGGGACGCACCACTTCGAGTCGAGGCGCCTCAGGGGTCGGCTCGCTGGGAGGTGTCGCCGATTCCGCCAGCTTGGCGAGTCTGCGCTCGAGGATGGTCTGTGCGACACAGCTCTCGCACATGACCGGGCCGACAACGTCGTCGAGAATCGTGACGTTGATCAGCTTCGACTCGCCGCAATGCGGGCACTGCAGCATCAACCGCGTACGAACCATCATTTGGCGTCGCTCCACATGCGCGCACCATGCCGGGAAGGCTTGCGACTGTCACTAGCCCTTTGGCGGGTCCCGAAGCCCGACGTCGCTCGATCGAGGCAATACGAATTTCGCCGCAGCAGGGTCTCCGAGCCGCCGATCCTGGAGTCTGGATCGGGCGGCGACTCAGGCTCAACCGGTGAGCCGTCCTCGTAGGAGGGCTCGGCACCGTCGTCGAGCTCGGTGCCAACCTCGTCTGTTTCACGATCGTCGCCCATCAGGCGCCGGATACCCGTTTGCCGCCTCACCGAAACGCGACTCGAGTAAGAGATGAAGGTTCGCCCAAGCCTGTTTTGGGGTATGCATCGACTCGATGCCTCGGTCGCTCTGGAGTGGCACGATCTCGTTCGGGCTGGTCTCGGTGCCGGTGACCATGTACACGGCCACCGAATCGAAGGAGCTGCGTTTCCACTTCCTCGATCGGCGCGATCTCAGCCCGATCGGCTACGACAAGATCAACAAGACGACCGGCGAGCACGTCGACGCCGATCAGATCATCCGCGGCTTCGAGTTCGAGAAAGGTCGCTTCGTCGAGGTCGGCGATGACGACATCGACCGGCTCGACGTCGAGCTGACGCACGCAATCGACATCTGCGAGTTCGTCTCGATCGACGAGATCGACCCACTGTTCTTCCGGAAGGGCTACTACCTGCTGCCGCGGAGCGGCGCCGAGAAGCCCTATCGCCTCCTCCTCGAAGCCCTCGAGCAGACGGGTCGAGTCGCGATTGCGAAGATCGTCGTGCGCGACAAGCAGCACCTCGCCTGCGTCCGGCCTGGCAAGCGCGTGCTCTTGCTCGAGACGATGTATTACGCCGACGAGCTACGCCTGCCGGAAGACATGCCGGCACCAAGGCTGCGCGAAGCCGAGACGAAAATGGCGATTTCGCTGATCGAGAACCTCGACAGCACCCTGGACGCCGGGCAAGTATCACGACCAGTTTCGCAACGAGCTCCTCGACCTCCTGACGAAGAAGGCCGAAGGCGAGCCGCTGCCCGCGCCCTCGAGCGAGCCCGACGGCGGTGAGCTGGATCTCATGGACGCGCTTCGGCAATCGGTTCAGGCAACCAAACGGAGCGGTGCGGCCGGGAAGAAGACAACCTCCAGGAAGGCAGCCGTCAAGAAGCCGTCTGCAACCCGGAGGCGAGCCCGCAAGGGCTCCCGCGACTGAGCCTGCCTCCGTCGACCGGGCAACTGTCCATCTCGCCGACCTCGTTCGTCGCAACGACAACAGCGTTCACATCACGAGGAGGGAGAAGCATCCGATGCAGTTTCTGTTCCTGATCCGCGTCGACCCGGACGTCGAGGTCAGCGATGACGATGACCCCGACGTCGAGCCATGGCTCGAGGAGATGGCCGCACGCGGGGTGCGTCTGATCGGCAATCGCCTGCGCCCGGTCGAGGAGACCAAGTCGGTGCGCGTTCGCAGCGGCAGCACTCTCGTCAGCGACGGCCCGTTCACCGAGGCGAAGGAGGTCATCGCCGGCTTCGACCTGATCGATTGCGCAGACGAGGCCGAGGCGCTGGAGATCGCGGCGAAGCACCCGGTGGCCCGCTTCGGAGCGGTCGAGGTGCGCCAACTCTGGCCTCTCGACCTGTAGCCGCTCGCGTTGCACATCGCCGGCCGGCGGCCCTGGCGGACGTCGCCGGGGCCGCCGGCCTTCAGCCGTCACGTCGCGCCCTGATTACGCGCCCCGCGCCTCGATGCTCGCCAGCCTGTAGCTGAGGTAGCGGCGCTCGGCAGCGGCGGGCGCCAGGGACAGCGCCTCGCGATAGCTCGCCGCCGCGTCGTCGAGCCGCCCGAGGCGGCGGAGCAGGTCGGCACGTGTCGCCGGCAGCAGGTAGTACCCGTCGAGCTCGCCGGACTCTTCCAGCTCCTCGACCAGCGCCAGCCCGGCAAGCGGGCCGTCAGCCATCGCGCACGCGATCGCCCTGTTCAGGGCGACGGTCGGCGACGGAGAGACCTCCAAGAGCCGCCCATAGAGGGACGAAACCGCAGGCCAGTCGGTGGTCGCGGCCGAGGCAGCCGTTGCGTGGCAGACGGCGATGGCCGCCTGCAGCTGATAGGGACCGCCGTGCCCGGCAACCGGCGTGTCCTCGAGCAGAGTGACTGCCTCCTCGATCTCACCCCTGTCCCAGAGCGCACGATTCTGCTCTTCGAGGGGGAGCAGGCCCTGTTCGTCGTCGAGGCGCGCGTCGCGCCGTGAATGCTGGAGCAGCACCAGCGCCAGGAGTCCCTGTGCCTCCGTGTCATCGGGCAGCAACTGGACGAGCAGCCGCGTGAGCCGGATCGCCTCGGTACAGAGGTCGTCGCGAATGAAGGCCGCCCCCGCGCCCGCATAGCCCTCGCTGAACAGCAGGTAGAGCACCCCGAGGACGCCTGTGGTGCGCTCGGCGAGCAGGTGGCGTGGCGGCACGCGATAGGGAATGCCGGCTGCGGCGATCTTGTGCTTGGCCCGCACGAGTCGCTTCGCCATGGTCGGTTCGCTGACCAGGAAGGCTCGCGCGATCTCGGCCGTCGTGACGCCGGCGAGGCAGCGCAGCGTGAGCGCCACCCGCGCCTCGAGGGAAAGAGCCGGGTGGCAGCAGGTGAACATCAGCCGCAGCCGGTCGTCGGTCACGCCGCCGTCGTCCTCGGGCGGCTCGGAAGGCGCGTGGGGCAAGCGCGCTGCCTGCTCGAGCTTGACCCGCTCATTGGCCCGGCGCCGCAGGCGATCACGCGCGCGGTTGCGGGCGACGGTCGTGACCCATGCGCCGGGGCTGTCGGGAACGCCCGAGCGGCGCCAGGAGCGGAGCGCCTGCGCGAATGCCTCTTGCGCGCATTCCTCGGCGAGATCCCAGTCGCCGAACATGCGGATCAACGACGCCACGATCCGGCCCCACTCGTCCCGGTAGGTCTGCGCGACCGCTGTCTCGGCGTCTGTCGTCATCGCTTTCGCACTGCACGATCCCACGCTCGACGGATTGAGCGCCGGCCCTGCGCCAGGGTTGCGGCGAGCTCCGCCGCCCGCCGGTCGTCTGCGAGCTGCTCGGTACGTGTCCTGAGGCGCTCGGCCTGGTTCAGGAAGTAGCTGTCGAACGGCGTGAACATCCTGGTGCCTCCCTCGTCGCTTTGCCGAACGACGAACGGGCACCGCCGGGATGGACAGTCAGGTCAGGAGCGGAGGCGCGGGGCCGACCGCTTGAGCCAGAGCGAGGCGTGCGTGGGCTGGACCGCGGCGTCGACGGTCGCGAGCAGCTCGTGGCGCACCGTGTCGAGGTCGACCGCGTCGCGCAGCCGCAGCGTGAAGGCCGCGACGATCGCGTCGGCGTCGTACCGGGTGCGATTGAAGCGGCGATCGACGACCCGCTGGACGCGCTGCCGCAGCGGAGCGAACAACGCGGCCGCGGCCAATGTCGAGGCGGCAACACCGACGGGCGACGAAAACGGCAGCACGACCCTTGTCAGGACGATCACCCCGACGAAAACCGCTGCAAGCAGACCGGTGATGATCAGATAGGAGAGCGTGCGGCTGATCAGCCGGTCGATCTCGTACAGCCGGTACTTGAGGATCCCGACGCCGATCCCGACGGGAAGGGCGACGATCGCGACGAAGCCGGCGCTCGACGCGGCGGCCAGGAGAGGCGCATTTGCGTTCGACAGCGCTAGGCCGATCACGAGACCGCCGATGCAGGTCGCCGCGCCCAGCATCAGCCACTTCACCTGCTGGCGACGCTCCCCGGTCGAGCGGCGATAGGCGATCACCTGGCCGATCACCCACGAGACACACACCGCGATGTAGGTGAGGAACCAGGCAGCGAACACGACGGTCGCCGCGGTCGATTGGCTCGGGCTGACGAGATCTCCCGATGAGGTCAGCTTGATGCGCGTCTCGGTGAACGCCCGACCCTGCTCGATCCCCACATCGACGATCGCAACGGCGGCGAGGGCCAGATACACCCGCACCGTCCAGCGCAGGCGCGGCGACGGCAGCCGCCCGTCGGGGAAGAGCAGGATCGGCAACGGCAGGAGCAGCAGCAGTGCAAGCCAACCTCCCGTCAGTGCGACGGCGAGCCGCGCGAGCGGCAGGTCGTGCTGACCGGCTCCGTAGACGGCGAGCGAATACAGCTCGGCGTCCTGCCAGAGCGCCACCGCCAGCGCGAGCGTCAGGACGACCCAGCCGATCGGGTTCTGAGGCTGTCTTCTCGCCACGGGCAGGCCGAGGGAGACGAACGGCACGACCCAGAGCACGGGGACGAACAACGCGTCGTCGACGGGCTTGTCCGCCAGGATCGAGAGCGGCACCCCTGCCAGCAAGAGGAGCAGCGTCAAGCCCCCGAGGATCACCGCGGTCCGGGGGGACACGCGGCGGATCCGCCCGGTTGCCGCCTCAACCAAGGTCAGATGCGCGATCACGAGCTTCGCGTCAATCTAGACGCGGCGCCGTTCCGAGATCGTTACGGACACCCGTTCGACGAGGCAGGTGTGACGATCTGGTAAAAGCCCCGGGAGATGGCCCCGCTTCGCCTGATGCCGCAGAAGCGCGAGTTCTTCGTGCTTTTCGTCCAGGCTTCGGCGAACGCGCGGGAGATCGCGCGCCTCCTGGTCGAGCTGCTGGCCGAGTGGCCTGCCGGCCCCGAGCGGCTGCACGCGATTCGCGAAGCCGAGCACGAGGGCGACCGGCTGACCCGCGAGGTGATCAATCTCCTGAACCGGACGTTCGTCACGCCGCTCGATCGCGACGACATGTACCGCCTCATCACCGTGATCGACGATGTGTGCGACTACATCGACGAGGCCGCCGACAACATCGATGCCTACGAGGTTCAGGAGATTCCCGCCAAGGCTCGGGAGCAAGCCGATGTGATCTACCGGGCCGCGTCCCGGCTGCATGAAGCGGTTGAGCTGCTCGAGGGGTTCAAGGATTCAACCGAGCAGCTCTTTGCCTTGCGTGAGCTGGAGGACGAAGGAGACCGGCTCCAGCGTGAAGCAATCGCCGAGCTGTTCCGTGCCGAGCACGACCCGCTGGTGATCATCCGCTGGAAAGACATTCATCAACAGCTCGAGGACGCTGTCGATGCATGTGAGAACGCGGCCGACGTGCTCGAGGCGATTCTCGTCAAGAACCGGTGACGCTGCTCGTCATCACCGTCGTCGTCGCTCTCGTCTTCGACTTCACCAACGGCTTTCACGACACCGCGAACTCGGTGGCCACGTCGATCTCGACGCGCGCGCTGTCGCCGCGGCTCGCCGTGCTGATCGCAGCGATCGCGAACCTGGCCGGAGCGTTCGCCACGACTGCGGTCGCGAAGACGGTCGGCAAGGGCATCATCGACTCGGGGCTCGCAAACGAGAAGACCGTCCTCGCAGCCGTCTTGGGCGCGATCGTCTGGAATCTCCTCACCTGGTGGCTCGGGCTGCCGTCGTCGTCCTCCCACGCGCTGATCGGGGGACTCGTCGGCGCTGCCCTCGTGCAGTCGGGGTCGAAGGGCGTCGAATGGCACGGGATCGTCCACAAGGTGGTGATCCCGGCGGTCTGGGCGCCGACGCTCGCGTTCGCCGGTGCGTTCGTGCTCCTGCTCGCGATCTACTGGGCGTTCCAACGGCTCACGCCCGGTGTCGCGAACCGGTCATTCCGCCTCGGCCAGCTCGTGACCGGCACCTGGGTTGGTTTCGCGCACGGCGCCAACGACGCCCAGAAGACGATGGGCGTGATCGCGCTCGCCCTGTACGCCCACGGCAATCTCAGCCACTTCTACATCCCGACCTGGGTGAAGCTCGCCGCCGGGCTGGCGATCGCGGCCGGGACGTACTCGGGCGGCTGGCGGATCATCCGGACGCTGGGCCAGCGCGTCTATCAGATGGATCCGCCGGGAGGATTCGCCGCGCAGGCGACCGCCGGCGCGGTCCTCTTCGCCTCCACGAAGTACGGCTACCCGCTCTCGACCACCCACGTCGTCTCGGGAGCGGTCATGGGGGCCGGAGCGACCAGGCGCCTCTCGGCCGTTCGTTGGGGCGTCGCCGGCAACATCGTGATCGCCTGGATCCTCACCATCCCGGCATCAGCGGCAGTCGCCGCCCTGTTCTACTTCCCCGTGCGGGCGATCTTCTAGCCATGCGCTTCGGTCTCGGCCCCGGGAACCAGGAGATCTACGACCTGTTCGGCTGGGCGGGCGAGAACGCCGCGGCGATTGCGGCCCTCGTCGAGCAGCGCTTCCGCGAGAACCCGAGCTCCGCAGTCACCCAGGAAGACGTGAAAGATCTCGAGCACATCGGCGATCAACTGGTCGCCGACCTGATGCGGTCGATCAGCGCCCAGTTCATCACCCCGTTCGACCCGGAAGATCTCGTCGCGCTCGCCTTCGCCGTCGACGACGTGCCCGACGCGATCGAGAACGCATCGGAGCTGCTCGGGCTCTACGACATCCAGCAGACGACCCGGCAGTCGATCGAGCTGTGCGGCCTGCTCGTCGAGGCGACCGGCGAGCTCGCCACCCTGCTCGGCAGACTGAAGGGACTCCACGGCTCGGCCGACGAGATCCGCAAGATCAAGGACATCGAAGACCGCGCCGATCGCGTCGCCCGCGCCGCGCGCGCGAGCCTGTTCAAGGACGACCGGATCGACCCGAAGATCGTCATCCGCTGGAAGGACATCTACGAAGGCCTGGAGGATGCCGTCGACGCCTGCGAGACCGCGGCGCACCGGGTCGGCAACATCCTGGTCAAAAACGCATAGCTGCGAAGAACGCGCAGCGCTCTCGGCTGAAGCTCAGGGCTTGTCGAAGAGCACGCGCTCGATCCGGCGGTCCGGGATGAACCAGATCAGCGCGACCGTGACGAACAGCCCCACCGAGATCCACGGGATGAAAAAGGAAAGCCCGAACGCGACGACGTAGAGGACAACGGAGATCTTTCCCTTCCGGTCGTTGCCCACAGCCCGGTGCAGGTGCGACCCGGGCTCGTGCACGGCCAGCAGCGCCAGCGTCAGCAACGTGTAAGCGAGCGCACAGCCGAGCAGCACGATCGCGTACGCCGCGACCGGGCCTGGGTGCACCCCCGTCTCCCCCAGCCACGCAGTCGCGATCGGCGTCAGCGACAGCCAGAAGAGGAGATGGATGTTCGCCCACAGCGTCCGGCCGTCGATCCGCTGGACGACCTGCGTCAGGTGGTGATGGTTGACCCAGTAGATCGCGACGAAGACGAAGCTCAGGAGGTACGCGAGGAGCCGGCTCTTCTCGTCGAGGATGTCGGAGAGGTGGCGCCCCGACGGCGGGCGCAGTTCGAGTACCAGGATCGTGATCAGGATCGCGACGACCCCGTCGGTGAACGCGATCATGCGGTCGGGCTTCACGAGCAGGACTATGCCACGCGAAAAACGCCGGACTCGAACGCACGCGGCGTGAACGTCTGGACGGCGATACATTCCGCGAATGGAGGGCCCGAGCAACGGCCACAGCGGACGCCGCGTGGTGGTCACAGGGGCGTCGAGCGGAATCGGCGAGGCGGTCGCGCAACGGTTCGCCGAGGCGGGCGCTCGCGTAGCGGGAATCTCTCTGGACGGCGGCGCACCTTGCGACGGCATCTTTGTCGCCGGCGACACGGGGGACTCGGTCAGCGTCGAAGCGCTCGCAAAGCGTGTCGAAGCCGCTTGGGGTGGCATCGACGTCTGGGTGAACAACGCCGCCCGGCTGCTGGTCAAGCCGTTGGTCGAGACGACGGATGACGAGTGGCACGGGCTGCTCCAGGCGAACCTGCACGGCTACTTCTACGGCTGCCGGGCCGCGGCGCGACGGATGATCACCGCCGGCCGCGGTCGCATCGTGAACGTCACCTCGGCGGCGCGAACGCTGGCCGTGCCTGGATTCGGCGCCTACATCGCGGCGAAGGGCGCGATCGAGGCGCTGACGAGGACGCTGGCGCTCGAACTCGCTCCGTACTCGATCACGGTGAACGCCGTGGCGCCTGGCGCGACCGAGACGCCGCTCAACGCAAAGGCGTACACGCCGTCCGTACGCCGCGTCTACGAGGAGCGCATCCCGCTGGGTCACATCGGCTCCGTCGCTGAGGTGGCCGACGTGATCGTGTTCCTGGCGAGCGATGCCGCCCGGTACGTGACGGGGCAGGAGCTCGTCGTCGACGGCGGGCTCACGATCAACGGCGCCGTCGGCCATGCCCCCGCCGATTGAGGGTCACCTGTGCTCGGTCTGACGAAGCTTGCGCCCGGCCGCGGCAACGTCGGCCTCAGCGAGCGGGCGGATCCGTCGGCCGCACCCGACCACGTCGTCCTGAATGTCACCGCGACGGGTATCTGCGGCACCGACCTGCACATCTACGACGGCGAATTCGCTGCCCGCCCGCCGGTCACGATGGGGCACGAGATCTCGGGCGTCGTCGCCGAGCTCGGCGACGGCGTCGACGAGGCCTGGCGCGGGGCGCGCGTCGTGACCGAGACCTACTTCTCGACGTGCGAGCGCTGCGTCCACTGTCTGAGCGGGCGGGGCAACCTGTGCCTCGAGCGCCGCTCCATCGGCTCCTACGTCGACGGCGGCTTCGCCTCTCGCGTCCACGTGCCGGCACGAAACCTGCACCGCATCCCCGACTGGCTCGACGGACGCGTCGCCGCCATGACCGAGCCTCTTGCCTGCTGCTGCCAGTCGCTCCTGAACCCCGAACGCATCGAGTCGGGCGACGCCGTCCTCGTCGTTGGTCCTGGGCCCATTGGTCTCCTGGCGGCTCAGGTGGCCCGTGCGGCGGGAGGCGACGTCCATGTCCGAGGCACGCCGCGCGATGCCGCTCGTCTCGAGGTCGCGTCCCGTCTCGGACTCGCGACGTCGACGACAGAGGACGCGACCCCAGGCAGTTTCGACGTCGTCGTCGAGTGCTCCGGACACGAGGCCGGAATCGCGTTCGCCCTCGAGTCGGCTCGCCGCGCCGCGCGCTACGTACAGATCGGGATCGCGGGCAAGCCGGTCGCAATTCCATTCGACCTGGTCTGCTTCGGCGAGCTGACCGTCACATCCGGGAATGCCTCGACGCCGGTGTCGTGGGACCGCGCGCTCGAGCTGATCGCGGACCGGCGAATAGAGCTGGAACCGCTCTTTACGGACGCGATTCCCCTTGCGGACTGGGAGCAGGGGTTCGCCGCAACCCGTAGTGGCACCGGGATCAAGTACGTCCTCGTGCCGTAGCCCTCTCCCGCAGCCGCCCTCAAGCCTTCACCACGGAAGCTGTGCGCTGCGGATCTCGTCCCCCCAGAGCGCCCGAATCGCGTCGACCGTCTCCGGCGGGAGCACGACGTCGGCAGCGGCGACATTGTCGCGTAGCTGGTCGACGGACTTGGCGCCCGGGATGACCGTCGAGACGAACGGCTGCGACAGCACGAAGGCGAGCGCCCCGCGCGCCATCGGCAGGCCGGCCGGCAGCAGTTCCCCGAAGCGCCTGACGAGCTCGGCTCGGCGCGCGATCTGCTCGGGCGTCCAACGCCGGCGAACGTCGCTGAAGACGCTCTCCGCCGTATAGCGGCCTGCAAGCCACCCGGAGTCGAGCGGCACCTTCACGATGACGCCGACCCCCTTGGCGGCCGCGCGTTCCAGCGCAGGCAACGGCTCCTGGTGCAGGACGTTGAACCAGATCTCGAGCACCTGGCTGTCGGTCGTCTCGACCAACCGGTCCACGTCCGGCCCGAAATCGACTGACGCACCGTACGAGCGGATCACTCCCGCCGCGTGCAGGCGGGCGAGCTCGGCCCAGTGAGGAGAGGCTCCGTCGAGCAGCTCCGGAGGTGGGCTGTGCAAGAGCAGGACATCGAGGTAGTCGGTTCTCAGTCGCTTCAGCGTCTGCTCGACGGAGGCCTCGATCGAGCTCGCGTGCCAGTCGGTTCCGCCCTCGGCCGTGTGTCCGAACTTGGAACAGACGACGACATCTGCGCGCCTCCCCTCGAGCGCTTCGCCCAGGAGCCCCTCGCTGCGCCCCGACGCATACCCGGGCGCGGTGTCGAAGAAGTTCACGCCAAGCTCGAGCGCCGCGTCGACGATCGCGTGCGACGCAGCCTCGTCGGGTCCAGCGCCCCAGGCCGGCCGTGCAACGACTCCGTTTCCGAGCTGCCACGCACCCAGCCCGACCGAGCTGACGCTCAGACCGGATCTCCCGAGCAACCGTGTCTCCAAAGCCGTCCCCCTAAGGTTGACCGCGACCCTTCAATTCGGGCGGCACCAGGAATCTAGATCACCGGGCGCTCGCGAGACTCGCGCCGGTCGAGCTCAGTTCTGCAGCTGCCAGCGTCCTTCGCGAATGAGGGGGACGGAGCTCCCGCCTTGCTCGACACCGTCGATTTCGAGCTCCGGGGCCCCGACCATGAAATCGACGTGCGTGGCTGACTCGTTCAGCTCGAGCCCGTCGCGCTGTTCGGCCGGCAGGTGCTCGAGCACCCAGGGCAGTCCGCTGCCCCACGCGATGTGGGACGTGGCATTTTCGTCGAAGAGGGTGTTGTGAAAGGTCAGGCCCGTCTCGCCGACGGCCGAGGAGGAGTCGACGAGGGCAAGCTCGCCGAGCCGGCGGGCACCTTCGTCGATCGCGAGCTCCGCGCGGACGGCATCCTCACCCCGCTCCGCATGCATCTCGACGATCACACCGTCGCTGAACCGCAGGTGCAGACCCTCCACGAGTGTCTCGTTGAGCACGAGCGGCCGGGAGCTCCGGATCGTGCCGTTGGCGCCGCCCCGGTGTGGGCTGGTGAAGACTTCCTCGGTCGGCAGGTTCGCCACGAACGACCGGTCGCTCATGGTGCGCATGGATCCGGCAAGCCAGCGCGCTTCCGGCAGCAACCCCACCTCGAGCTCCGTGCCGGGGCCGCGATAGCGCAGCGCCGAAAAGCCTCGATCGGTAAGCGCCCTGGCCCGGATATCGAGGTCGTCGAGGCGACGTTTCCAGGCCGCTGCGGGGTCGACGTCGTCGAGCCGCAGGGCATGTGCGATTGCGTCCCAGAGCCGGTCGATGTCGGAGTCGCCGAACACTTCGCGCGCCCAACGCTCGGTCGGATAGCCGACCATCGTCCAGGGAAGCCGGCGCCCAAGGACGCCGTTGATCCAGACCCGGTCGAGCTCCCGGAAACGCGAGCGGACAAGCCGGCGTTCGTCGAGCCCCGCGAAGACGTCGGCGCCCGAGCCGGTGGAGATCGAAGCCACCGCGGCGCCGGACTCGATCGCGGCAGCCATCCGGTCGACCATCCACTGGGGCGTCCAGCCGAGCGTCTCGTCGGGGCCCGAGGCGATCAGGCCGCGCTTCACCCACCGGTCGCTGTAGAGAACGTCGACGTGCCGCGCGCCGCTCTCGTACGCCTCCGCCGCGATCGCGCGCGCCAGCGGCGCCGACTCGAGATCGGCCTCGACCAGCAGCTCCTGGCCGGGTTCGAGGTCGACTCCCGTGCGAACGACGAGTCGGGCGTACGCCTGTAGGCGCGCAGCCAGTGACGATCCCGGAGCGTCGGTCATGAAGCCTCCTGTCTGGGCGTCGGAAAGCCGAACGCGAGAACGCGAACCGGCAACGCGTCCTCGGGCGGGTCAGCCGCATCCGGCCGTCGGAGACCGGCGACGAGGCTCTCCACCCCACGGCTCAGCTCGGCCAGCTCGGACGGAGTGAGGCGCAGCGCACGCGAGAAGAAGAACGGAGCGTCGTCCCAGCCCCCGAGCCGCACGTCGTTCCGCGCGGCGAGGTAACGATCGAGCGCATGAGCCTCGCGGGCCAGCAGCTCGGCCAGCAGCTGGGCGGCTGCCGCGCGATCGCCGGAGCCGTCACCGTCCGCATCGGGAAGCGCCAGCTTTTGCTCGCGGTGCCGCCACCACACTTCTCGACCGCCGTCCCGTGGGTCGCGCTCGATGAAGCCGTGCCGGGCCAGCTGGCGCAGGTGGTAGCTCGTCGCGCCGCTCGACTCGGCTACGCGCCGAGCCAGCCTGCTTGCCGTGGAAGGCCCCTCGAAGCGCAGGAGGTCGAGCAGCTCCAACCGCAGCGGATGGGTGAGCGCGCGGACCGCGCCGGCATCAGCGTCGCGCTCGGACTGTTCGGCTTGCGGAACTCGCTTCGCCATCGCAAAGATATCTTTGCATAATTATCTTTGCATTGCAACAGGCGAATCTCTGTCGCCCGCCAGATACCCGCTGAGGTGCTCGATCACCTCACGCGCATCGTCCTCGATGCCGCAGATGAACGTCGAGTTGCGCCGCCGCAGAACTGGCAGCCCCAACGCGTACAGACCGGGGCTGTCGACGACCCCGCCGTCGTGGCGGAGGTGGCCCTTCGCATCGACGACCGGCACGTCGAGCCACTGGTAGTCGGGGCGAAACCCGGTTGCCCAGACGATCGCCTTGATCTGACCGCTCCGCAGGTCGAGCTCCAGCCTCGCTGACTGTGGCACCTCGGTCGCTGCGAAGCGCTCGGGGGCGGCCATGTCGGCGGCCCCACCGTCGCGCCGAGCCCACTCGTCGAAGCCGTCGAGCAGCCGTTCGAGCTTCAGGTCGGCCAGCGAGAAGACGTTCCGCAGACCGCCGGAGAACAGCGCGCGACCGTCACGGACAGCCGCCAGGCGGCCCACCAGTTCGACCCCGAGCGCCGTCAACGCGTTGAGGTCGACCGTCGCTCGCTCCGGAGTTCCGACGAGCTGTGGCGACGGCAACCGCCGCGCCCGTACGAGATCGTCGACCTCGTCGTACCGCTGGCCCCACACGCCGGCCGCCTCCATCCACCACAGGACGTCGCGGCCTCGATACGTGCGCGGCAGCCGCACATGCTCCCCGACCGACACAGTCACCGGCCGCCCCGATTTCCTGAGCTCGGCCGCCAGCTGCACGCCGGTCGCCGACGCACCGACGACAAGCACGCCGCCGTCCGGGAGCCGGCTCGGGTCTCGGTAGTCAAACGGGGTCAACTGCTCGACCTCGGCCGGCAGCGTGTGCGCGAACACCGGCACCGAGGGCCGGTTGCACGCGCCGCTGGCGAGCACCACCGTGCGTGACTCGATCTCACCGTCAGTCGTGGTGATCGCGTAGCCGCCGTCGGTTCGCCTGACCGAGGTGACGTTCGTGCGCGTCCGAACCGGAACTCCCACCCGGTCCGCGAAGCGCGCAATGAACTCGACCACCTCCGCGGTCGTCATGTACCCGTCGGGGTCAGGCCCCTCGTAGTGAAGGCCCGGGAGCCGGCTCTGCCAGTTGGGAGTGAGCAGCCGCAGCGAATCCCAGCGCTCGGACCGCCACGAGTTCGCCACCTCGCCGCGCTCGAGAACGACGTGGTCGATCGACCCCTCAGTGAGGAAGTGACTTGCGGCGAGGCCCGCATGGCCCCCGCCTATGACAACGGTGGTGAAGCGCTCGATGGTGAAACCCGTCAGGCGACCTCGACGGTGACCTCCGTCGGATTCGTCAGCGCGTCGAAGACGGCGGAGCGCTTCTGGGACTGAGCGACGAGCGCTTCGATCTCCTGCCTGGTGGCATCTGCGTCGATCGCGAACGTCACCTTCACGTCGTTGAAGCCGTTCCGCACGTCGCTGTCCACGCCGAGGATTCCCCGGATGTCGTGGTTCCCCTCGACCGTCGACACAACCGAGCGCAACTGGATGCCGCGGTTCTGCGCCACCGACGCCACGCCGGCCGTCAGGCAGCTCGCCAGGCCGACCAGGAGATATTCGATCGGTGTGATGCCGTTGTCTTCAGCTGCGAAGACCGCGGGGTGATCGGCGTCGAACACGGTCTCGGTCTTGTGGCTCTGCTCCTCGCCGAGACCGAAGAAGTTCTGGATGCTCGTCGTGCTGTGGACGCCGTTCTCCCACCTGGATGATGCGCGCCACGTGAACTGCGCGGCCTCCGGTGCCCCAGCCAGCACTTCGCGCGCGTCAAGCAAGGCTTGAACGTTGACTCCGTTGTCGATGGCTGTCATCGCGTCTCGCGCCCCTTTCTGTCTTATCTATCGAATAAGGAAATCAAGACAATACACCGCGGCCATCGGCTACCACCTGTCGCTTTTGGCTTTCTCGCTAGGGCCGGGCGTGCGCCGCCGTGATCTCGGCCCGGAGCGCCTTGAGCGCGGAGACGTAGATCTCGGAGAAGGTCGGGAAGGGCTGGATCGTGTCCCGCAGGACATCGAGCGGAACCCGGGCGCGGATGGCGAGTGTCGCCTGCTGCAGCCACTCGCCCGCTTCGGGACCGAGCGCGTACGCGCCGGTGAGCCGCTCGCCGTCACTGAGCAGAGTCAGGAAGCCGTTCGACTCGGCGTAGGCGCGCGTGTACGTCTCGGTCTTCGCAATCTCCGACAGCCGCGCGGTGCCGCTGAACGGTGCCTCGGTGGCGCCGACCGCGGCAGCCTGCGGATCGGTGTAGACCACGCGCGGCACCGCCTCATAGCTCGCTTCGCGAGGTTCGCCGAGGATGTTGGCGGCCACAACCTCTCCCTCGTACTTGCCGACGTGCGTCAGTGGCCAGATGCCGTTGATGTCGCCGAGCGCCCAGAGGCGCTCGCCCGCACGGAGGTTCGCGTCGACGGGGATTCCATGACGGTCGGGCTCGATGCCGACCGTTTCCAGGCCCAGGTCATTGACGCGTGGGCGACGGCCTGTCGCGACGAGCACGCGATCGCCTCTCAGCTCGCGGCCGCCGTCGATGGTGAGGACATAGTCCTCTCCGTCGCGCCGCGCCGCATTCACCTGGACCCCGAGAACCAGCTCGATTCCGTCGGCGCGCAGAACGTCTCCGAGTGCTGTACCCAGGGGAGCCGGCTCAGCCGCGAGCGGATGCTCGCTCCGGTCGATGATCGTCACCGCTCCCCCGAATCGCCGCACGGCTTGCCCCATCTCGACGCCCACAGGGCCGCCGCCGAGAATCAGCAGGTGACGCGGGACCGCCTTCATGCCGGTGACCTCTCGGTTCGTCCAGATTCCCTCCAGGTCTGCCAGGCCCTCGACGGGCGGCACGATCGGATCGGCTCCGGCGGCGACGACGACGTTCTCGGCCGTATAGATCGACGCCGTCCACGTCGACCCGGCCCACCCCGGCCAGCCGGCCGCTGCCTCGGATCAGGTCGATGCCCTGACCTGCCAGCCACTCCACCTGCCCTGCATCGGAGTAGTTGGAGACCATGAAGTCCCGCCACGCCAGAGCGGCGGCGACGTCGACCTCTGCGGTCGCGGCCGCGTCGCGCGCCGCGTGCACGGCTTCGCCCGGGCGGAGCAGCGTCTTCGACGGAATGCAGGCCCAGTACGAGCATTCGCCGCCGACGAGCTCGCGCTCGACAAGGGCAACGCGAAGACCGCCCTCAGCGAGGGCGCCGGCGCAATGCTCTCCCGGCGAGCCGCCGCCGATCACGATCACGTCGTAGTCGCTGCTCATGTCGGCAGCTCCTCTCCGGCCTGCTCGCGAACCATGTACTCGGCGTACCAGTCGGGCCAGTTCGGGTCAGCCTCACCCGTCCGCTGCTCGTGCTCGCCGTGGGCGGCGGACGCACGCCGGAGCGCCTCCGCCAACTCGCTCGCCGAGGCAAAGGACGTTGCAGCCGGATCGACACGACCGGGCAGCCGCGACGTGATCTCCTGCAACAGCCAGCCGTTGCCGTCCGGATCGCTGAACGTGGCGAACGAGCCGTAGCTCTTGCGGTCGGCGGCCGGCCCCGCTACCCGCCCCGCGTCGTGGAAACGAGCGCCGCCGGCCCCCTCGTGAAACACCTCGCTGACGTCCGCGCCGTGCGCGATCAGCTCGTCACGCGCGGCGTCGATGTCGGAGACGACCAGGTACAGACCCTCGGCCGACCCGGGCGCCGCCTCTGCGACGTTGGTGCCGAACTGGACGGAGCACCCCGAGCCCGGAGGCGTGAACTGAACGATGCGATAGTCGTCGCCCGGTGGCGAAGTCCGCGTCGAGCCGCCACCCGAGGCCGGCGTAGAAGCCCTTCGCGCGATCGACGTCGGAGACTGGGATGACCACAGCCTCGAGCCCCATCTCGACCGTCGCCGCCTTCGACATCCCCGTGGCCGGCTCGGTGTTGGACTGGACGCTGCTCATCTCGCCCTCCGTTCGCTTGGGTGGCTCGGTGTAGACGCCTCTGTTTTATACGACGCGATCAGCCGGCAGCGCGAAAGGTGCTCCTACGTGGGAATCGCGGGATCGGTCGTCACAAGGTCGGCGTACTCGGGGTGCCGGCGGAGATAGGCGGCGACGAACGGGCACACCGGCACGACGCGAAGGCCCTGCGCCCGGATGTCGTCGAGAGCTGCTGCAACGAGTCTCGAGCCGACGTGCTGCCCCTCGGCCGAAGGGGCCACCTCCGTATGAACCAGGACGACAGTTCCGGGCTCCCTGCGATAGCGGATCTCACCGACCAGCTCGCCGTCTGCGAGTGCTTCGTACCGAAGCTCCGCGCCGTTGTCGCGTACCTCGATCTCGCTCATCGACGTATTCTCACAACACTGCCTCCCTCGACATCGCGAGCATGAGTTCGACAACGCCCGACGCCGGAGCGGCGTCCACCAGATCGGCGGCCGGCAGCACGCTGCTCTCCGTCAATGTCGGCCTGCCGAGAGACGTGCCATGGCAGGGGAAGACGGTTTTTACCGGCGTCTTCAAGGAGCCCGTCACCGGCCCTCGCCGGGTACGGAAGCTCAACATCGACGGCGACGGTCAAGGGGATCTGGCGGGACACGGCGGCGAGCAACGGGCCGTCTTCGTCTACCAGATGGACTCCTACCGATACTGGGAACGCGAGCTCGACCGGGACGACTTCGTCTATGGACAGTTCGGCGAGAACTTCACCGTCGAGGGGCTGAACGACGCAGAGGTCTGCATCGGCGACCGCTACCGGATCGGCACCGCCGTCTTCGAGGTCACGCAGCCGCGCGTCACGTGCTACCGCGTCGGCCTCAGGATGAACGACGCACGGATCCCGGCCCTGCTCGTCTCTCACCGCCGCCCGGGCTTCTACTTTCGCGTACTCGAAGAGGGGGACGTCGAGGCCGGAGACGAGATTCTCCGGCTCAGCTCCGGACCCGAGCAGATGACGGTTGCCGAGGTCGATGGCCTCCTCTACCTGCCCGGGCACGCGCGCCAGCAACTCCTCCGGGCACTGCGAATCCCGGCGCTCAGCCCCGGCTGGCAGGAGTCGTTCCACGCCCTGCTCGAGGGGGAGCCGGGAAGCGGCAACGCCGGCCTGACCGCCGCGAGCCCGCCGCCCGACTGGCCTGGCTTTCGCTCGCTGCGGGTGACGGCGATCGAGCGCGAGAGCGAATCGGTTATTTCGATCCGTCTCGAGGACACGGACGGCGTGCCGCTGCCACCGCCGCGCCCGGGGCAGTACCTCACCGTGCGAATCCATCCCGACGGCGAGCAGAAGTCGGTGCTCCGCAACTACTCGCTTTGCGGGCCGCCCGAGGCCGGCTCCTACCGGATCGCGGTCAAGCGCGAGCGCAACGGCGCCGCCAGTAGCTACCTCCACAGCCGGCTTGCCGTCGGCGACCTGCTCGACGTCGCAGCGGCGCGTGGCACGTTCATCCTCGACCGGACACAAGATCCGGTGCTGCTCATCAGCGCCGGCATCGGCGCGACGCCGCTCCTCGCCATGCTCCACGAGCTGGCAGAGCAGCGCTCCGACCGGGAGATCTGGTGGCTCCACGGAGCGCACAACCGCGCCGACCACTCGTTTTCCGACGAGGCACGCACGCTACTCGCTTCGCTCCCCAACGCCCGCAGCCGCATCTTCTACAGCGCTCCCGGCCCGGACGATCGCAAAGGCCGCGACTTCGACGAAGCAGGCCGTCTCACTCCGGCGGCGCTCGCCGGGCTCGAGCCGCCGCGTGCTGCTCAGGCATATCTGTGCGGACCGGCAACGTTCATGGACGAGATCAGCGCCGGCCTCGCCGCGGCCGGGCTCGACGCGCCACACATCCACACCGAGCCGTTCGGGCCCGCGCCCGCGGTGACGCCCGGCATTGCGGCAACCCCGTCCCGGCCGCCACACGCGCCCACCGGACGCGCCGGAACCGGTCCGACGATCGAGTTCGCCCGCAGCAATCTCAGCGTCCCCTGGAGCGACGAGTTCGCCAGCCTGCTCGAACTCGCCGAAGCCTGCGACGTGCCGGTCCGGTGGTCGTGCCGCACCGGCGTCTGCCACACCTGCGAGACGGCCCTCATCGCCGGCGAGCTCGACTACAACCCGGCCCCCGTCGAGTTCCCGGCCGAGGGGAGCGCACTCATCTGCTGCTCCCAGCCCCGAGACGACATCGTGCTCGATCTCTGAGGCCCTCGACTGGAGCCTGGACGATTCCGGCCGCGCGTATCATGGGTCGCCAGCCCACGTGAACGCACAGAATCAGCCCGGCTCACCGGCCCAAACGACGCAAGCGGAGATCGTGACGGTGCACAGCTTCAGCGTCGGCGGCGCCGATTACGAGCAGTTCGTCGTCGATCTCACGGCGACGGTCGAGGGTCTGCACGACCAGATCGAGGGCCTGCGCCAGGTCGCGGTGCTGCGCGAACACGGGACGGGCAAGGTGGCCGTTCTCGCCGAGTGGGAGAGCCGGGCGGCGCAGGTGCAAGGGATCGCCGTTCTCTACCGGGACGAGGCACTCGGCCAGGTGACACGGCGGAGCAGCGGCGGCGACAGCCACGCCTACGAAGTCGTCGCGAGACACGCCCAAACTCAGTCGTAGAGCCGCAGGCGGAAGGTTTAGACCGGCTTCAGAGTTCGCTGTTGTACTGACCGGATGCGTTCCGGAATCGGGCTTCTTCTCCTTACGCCTGTAAGCCTCCTCGTAGCGGGTTGTGGCGCGAACCCGAAAACGCCCTCCGAGCCCCGTGTCGTCGCCACCGCCCCAGCCGGCACGCCACGTCCGGGGATCTCGCGACTCGTCGCCTACTCCGCCTGCATGCGCCGACACGGGGTCCCGAACTTCCCCGATCCCGACAGCAGGGGCAATCTCGTCATCGCGCCGAACGCCAGGATCAACCCGGCCTCCGCTCAGTACGAGCGGGCCCAGACTGCCTGCAAGAAGTTCGGGCCGGAAGGCGCCGGCGGCAGTGGCATGACGCCCGCCCAACACGCGCAAGCCCTTGCGGCGTTGACCCGATACGTCAAGTGCATGCGACAACGCGCGATTCCGATGGCCAACCCGTTCAACGGGCCGAACGGCGGCGTCGGGATCAGCCTCCCGCGCGGCGTCGACCCGGCGTCCGAGCAGTACAAGCAGGCCGACGCCGCGTGCAAGCACTTCATTCCGAACGGGGGTTAGCGTCAGACGGTTCGGAGCGAGTCGGTCGGTGAGAGCCGAGCGGCACGGATCGCGGGCAGGAGACCGGCGATTGCTCCGATGGCGAGGGCGGCACCGAGCCCACCCGCCCACGCGAGTGTCGGGATGACGGTCGCCCAGTTCTTCGTGTGGGCATAGATCGCGGTGGCGAGTGCGCCGGCGCCCACGCCGACGATGCCTCCCAGCAGGGCGAGCAGGATCGCTTCGGCGAGGAACTGCGTGCGGATGTTTCCCTTGGTCGCGCCGAGCGCGCGCCGCAGGCCGATTTCGGAACGGCGCTCGAGCACGGAGATGATCATGATGTTGGCGACCCCGACCGCCCCGACCAGCAGCGAGACGGCGCCGAGGCCGAGGAAGAGCCCGTTGAGAGCGCCCTGGGCATCGGCCCGGGCGACCAGTGCGGCGGACGGTTGGCTGACGTCGACCTCGTTCGGCGATTCAGGGTTGGCCGTGGCCGCAAGCACGGAGTCGACCTGCGCGGTCTGACTGGTGACGGTGCGGACGTAGATCGTGGTCGGATGACCGTCGAGGCCGAGGTAGGTGCCGGCGGCGGGGAAGCCGACGAGCACGGAGCTGTCGATCTCGGGCGCAAGGGCTGCAGAGGTGAGGATGCCGGTGACGTAGAACCACATGCCGCCGAGCCAGACCCGCAGGCCCGGGTACACACGGTCGATGCCGAGCAGTTGTGCTGCCTGGGCGCCGAGCACGCAAACGGGCTCAGTCGCCGTGGCCGCGTTGAGGTAGCTGCCGTGGGCGACCGTTGCGCCCACCGCGGGAAGCAGGTTCAGGGTTGCCGCCTGCACCTGGAGCGCATTCGTGTTCACGGACGGGATCAGGGGACTGCGGTAGACGTTCGCGGTGGTCGAGCCGGTGTCGGCGACCTGGTTGACCGGGCCGATGCGCGCAATCATCCCGGGTGCGGCGAGCGGAAGCTCAGCGGTGCTACCGAACAGCGTCTGCCCGGTGGTGACGGTGAGCAGGTTCGTGCCGAGCCGGTCGATCTCCGTCAGCAAGCCGGCGCGCGACGACGCCGACAGGCCGAGGACGGCGACGATCGCGGCGACACCGATCGCGATCCCGAGCGCGGAGAGGCCCGCGCGGACGCGGCGCGTCCTGAGCCCGACGCTGGCGACTCGAGCGAGATCGCCGGGCCGGAGCTTCAGGGGTGTCAGCGATGCGCCGGCGCTCATGGCGCTAGGCGGCCTGGTTGACGAGGGCGAACGCGGCCGTGTGGCCGGCGACGCTCGCACGTACGACGTAGCCGCCCGTAGTGCGATTGGCGACGAATGGTCGGGCGACGGCAATGCCTTTGGCGTCGGTCTTCGCCCTGGTCGTGCGTGTCTTCCCGTCGAAGCGGCCACTGGCTCCCCGCGCGGGGGCCGAGAAGCGCACGTCGACCCCTGCGACGGGATTCCCGTACTTGTCGGTGACCGTGACCGCGAGTCGGATTGCAAAGCGGGTTCCGACGGTCGTCGATTCGGTTGCCGCCGTACCTGCACTGACTGCCACCGGCTTCCCAGCGCGATTGTGGAGCACGAACCGTGCCGCCCCTGTCGTCCCGGTGGTCGTCACCGTCGCGGTGAACGTGCCTGCGGTCGTGTTCGCGACCAGGCGTGGCGAGGTCGCGATGCCCGCCGCGTTCGTCGTCTCGATTGCCTGGCTGCCGCCGCCGGTGAAGGCGGCACCCGCGCCGCTTGCCGTACCGGCGTTGGCACCGCCGGCGGCACCGAGGACAAAGGTGACGCTCGCGCCCTGGAGGGGCCGCCCCGCTCCGTCGCGCACGCGCACCTGCAGAGGCTTCGCGTACGCGGCACCCGCCGCTGCCGACTGATGTGCATCTCCGTCGGCCGTGATCGTCGGCGGCTTACCGGCGACGTTGTCGAGCGAGTAGCTCGCGACATTGTTCAGACCTGCCGTGGCGGCCGACGCGGTGAATCTGCCGGCCGTCGTGTTCGCGGTGAACAGGGGTGAGGTCGCGGTTCCGGCTGCGTCGGTCAGCTCGTTCACCTGCGCACCGGCGCCGTCGAAGGTCGCCCCCGGCCCACTCGCCCCCGCCGCGCCGCCTGTTCCGCCGCCGGCCTCGCCGAGTGTGAACGTGACGGTCGCGCCGGCGATCGGGTTGCCGTTCCCGTCGAGTACCGTCGCCTGCAGCGGCCGCGCGTAGCGGCTGCCGACGGTCGCTGACTGGCTCGCCGGCAGACCGGCTTGATCGCCGCGGCGATGCCGCTGGCGGTGTTCACCAGCGAGAAGGTGACAGAGCCGTAGTCCGATGAAGCGACCAGCAGGTACCCGCCCGCCAGGCGGTTGGCCGTGAACTGAGGAGCGGCCGCGGCGCCGGAGGCGGCCGTCCCGACGAGCACCTGGTTCGCACCGCTGGACGAGAACGTGCCACTTGGCCCGCTCCCGGGCGCCGAAAACGTGACGGCGATCCCGGCCAGCGGTGTCGTGATCGCGCAGCCGTTCGTGTTGGTGAGCATCACCTGGAACGGCTCCGCGTACGGCGTACCGAGCTGCGCGCTCTGCGGGGTGCCGCCGACGAGTGCGAGCGCGTTCGGCGGGTTGTAGGTGGGGCAGTCCGCTGCCGCGGCGCCTCGGCTCACGTAACCGGCTGCTCCGGCGGCGCAGGTGGCGAGCGCCAGGGCGACCAGGGTGCGCGTGATCGTCAGCCTGCGGTGGGTGTTGCTCATCGAGGCCTCTCATCCATGTTGAGGGTGTCGGCGACGATCCGGCCGTCGAGCATCTCCACCTGCCGAGGCAAGCCCGCGGCGAGGTCGCGGTCATGGGTGATCACCGCGATCGTCGCTCCTCCCGCATGCAGCTCGTGGAGGAGGGCCAGGATCGCGGCGCCGGTCGTGCTGTCGAGGTTGCCCGTCGGCTCGTCGGCAAGCACGATCGCCTTCCGGCCGACGAGCGCACGGGCGATCGCGACGCGCTGCCGCTCGCCGCCGGAAAGCTGCGTCGGCCGCGCCGTCAGCCGGTCGCCGAGACCGACCGCCGCGAGCACGCCCGCTGCCTGCTCGCGCCGCTCGTCGACCGCAACGCCCGCGTAGAGCAACCCGTCGGCCACATTTTCCAGAGCGGTCGCGTGCTCGGCGAGGAAGAACTGCTGGAAGACGAAGCCGATTCGGGTCGCGCGCAACGACGCCAGCTCCCGGTCCGACAAGCTCGCGACGTCGAACCCGGTGACACGGACGGTTCCGGAACTAGGCCGGTCGAGCGTCCCCATCAGATGCAGCAGTGTCGACTTGCCGGAGCCCGACGGGCCGACAATCGCGAGCAACTCCCCGCGATGAACGTTGAAGCTGACGCCGTCGAGCGCGACCACCGGCGGCTCGGCGCCATAGACCTTGCTTACGTCATCAAGCTCGAGCACCACCTCGCGGTCGGCGTCAGGTGCAGGCCGAGGCAGGGTGAGGGTCGAAGAGGAATCGGACGCGGCGTTCATTCGCTCGGAACCACCACGCGCGCGCCGGCGGCAACTCCGCTGCCGGTGATCTGAACGAGTCCGTCGGCGTCGTCGAACAGCCCGAGCTGAACACCGACGAGATGATGGACACCGCCGGCGCCGGCGACCTCGACGGCGTAACCGCCCGATGCCAGCGCAAGCAGGGCGTTCACCGGCACGACGAGGGCGTCGCTGACGCTGCCGGTCGTGATCGCGACGTTCACGGGCGCCTGATCGAGACGGCCCGTCGCGGCCGGATCGGTCGGGGTGACATCGACCTCGATCGTCGGCGTGCTCGGACCGCCGCCCCCCTGGTCCGAGCCCGATGGGACGCTCGCGACCGTGCCGACGTAGGAGACCTTCCCCGGCGTCGTGCTGTTGTCGGGCAACGTGATCGTGACCGGGTCGCCGACCTTCAGGTCGGACTGCTGGGCGGCGTCGAGCTCGATCGTGACCTGGCGGGCCAGCGAGGTCGCAGCGAGTGCCGGCCCTGCCTGCACCGTCGCGCCGACGGTCGGCGTCACGCTCGTCACGCGCAGCGGCCCGCGCGAGAACACGACCGAGCCGAGCAGCAGCTCACCGGTCCGGCTCAAGCCGTGTGCCGCCTGGAACGCCTCGATCGCCGACTCGGTTGCCGAGCCGAATGCGTCGCCCCTCAGACCTGCGCCATAGCCGAGAGCACGCAGATTCGCGTTCAGCTCCGCCACATCTTTGCCCGCTGACATCCCGGGCAGGAACGCCCGCCACGGCGCGACTGCCCCGTAGAGCACCACGACCGGCTGGCCGCTGATCTCGTAGAGCGTCTGGCCCCGGTTGACGATTTGCCCGACCGCGGGCAGTTCCGTGTAGGTGGAGCTCTGGCCGTAGACGGTCGCCGACGATTGCGCCTGTGTCAGGGCAGCCTGCGCCGTTGCAAGCCCGGTCGTGGCCGACGAGACCGCTTGCCGGTCGGTTGCGACCTTCGCCGCCGCCTGCGTTCGGCTCTGCCCGTCCGCCGAGACGGCCTGCGAGTCGGTCGCGCACGGCCCGGCTCCCCCGCCCCCCGCGCCACCGGCGGAGGAGGCGGCGGCGGCGCTCTCACCGGCGTTGTCACCGCCACAGTCGACCGTCAGCTTCGCCCGATCGGCCGCCAGGCTCGCTTCTGCCTGGTCGAGGACCGCCGTGTCGGTCGTGAGCGCGGCGTGGGCGGCTTGCAGTTGGCTCTGCGCCGCGGTCGCCGCCTGCGTCGCCTGCGCGAGTTCCTGAGGTGTCGTCCCTGCGGGCACGACGACGCTCGCCGGTGCTGCGTAGCCGAGGGTTGCGCTCACCTGGGTCTGCGAAGTCAACGAGCGCCGCGTCACGGTCGCCAGCGAGGTCGAGAATGCGTTGTCGGCCTGGGCGCCGCCGGCCGTCGCGGTGCCACCCCCGAACGCGCCGCTCGCGTACGCGATCGCGACCGCGGCGCCGACGATGACGATCGCGGCGAGTCCGACCAGCGCTCGCCGGCTCACTGGGCTTCTCGATCCACGCCGAGCCGGCCGACGATCTGTCTCTCGAGGATCACTCATCTCCAAAGAAACCAGCGTGTTCTAAAACGGCTCTAAAGGCGGGCTAACAGTTCGATGAAACCGAACGGGCGCGCAGCGACAGAGGCTCGAAACGGCGGGCTCGCTAGCCACTGCTCGAACCGCCGCCGGCCGTCTTCGTGCCGATCGCACCCAACTTGCCCGGCAGGCTCTTCTGGCAGGCCTTCTGCGCAGCCTGGAACTGCGCCGAACGAGGGTCGAGGCCGGATCCGACGGAGATCTTCAGGCTGACCCTGCCACCGGTCCGAATTGTGGGTCGGGGAAGTTCGGCTCGCCGTGCGAGCGCATACAGGCCGAGAAGGCAAGCGACGCGCGACGCGCCTTCGCCTGCTGGGCCGGGCTTGGCGCACCGCCGTTCGGCAGCAATTTCCGGCAGGCCTGCTGAGCCTTCTGGAATTGCGCCGACCCCGGATCGATGTTCACAGTGATCTGGCCCTGCGCATTCGGGTCGGGGAAGCTCGGCTCGCCGTTCTTGCGCATGCAGGCGGCGAACTTCGTCATCTGCTGGACGCTGCCACCGACCATCGACATCGAGGCGCCGCCCGCCGCCGCTTGCGGGCGGACTCGATTCGCCGGCGCCGCCACTCGTCGTGCTGGTGCTGCCAGTGCTGGTGCTGCCAGTGCCGGTCGACGTCGTGCCGAGGCTCGCGACCGAGGGGCTCGGCTTGCCGCCGCCGCAGCCGGCCGCGAGCAGACCCAGGCCGGCGACGAGCGCGGCGAGCACCACGACCCGAGAGGCGACGAAATAGCTCATGCCCTCAGTGATAGCGGCCGGCCGGTTACAAACCGATAACGGTTCCTGTTACCTGCCTGTAACCGAGGTACGGCATGCTGCGGAGAACCGGGAGTTGAACGATGCGCGTCCTCGTCGTCGAAGATCAGAAGGAACTCGCCACAACCATCGCGGTCGGCCTGCGCCGCGAAGGAATGGCCGTCGACGTCGCCTTCGACGGCGACGGCGGCGCTCGAGCACACGTCGCGCAGCAGCTACGACGTGCATCCTGCTCGATCGAGACCTGCCGAAACTCCACGGCGACGACGTCTGCAGAACGCTCGTCGCGCGAGGGCTCGCGCAGCAGGGTGCTGATGCTGACCGCGGCCGACACCATCGAGCACCGCGTCGACGGACTCGGTCTCGGCGCCGACGACTACCTGCCCAAGCCGTTCGCGTTCGCCGAGCTCGTCGCGCGCATCCGCGCGCTCGCGCGGCGCAGCCAACCCGCCCTGCCACCGGTCCTCGAGCAGGGCGACATCCGCCTCGACACCGGGCAGCGGGTCGCGTCGAGGGCCGGCCGGCGGCTGGAACTGAGCCTCAAGGAGCTAGCCGTCCTCGAGCTCCTGCTCGCCGCAGACGGCAACTCGGTCTCGGCCGAGCAGCTGCTCGAACGCGCCTGGGACGAATATCTCGACACCTACTCGAGCGTCGTCAAGGTCACGATCAGCCGCCTGCGGCGCAAGCTCGGCGAGCCCGCCTGTGATCGACACGGTCCCCGGCGGCTACCGCATCAGCCAATGAGCGACCGGCTCGTTCCACGCGGCTGGCTCCACCTGCCGCGGCGGACGATCCGGCTGCGGCTCACGCTCCTCTATGGCGCGCTTTTTCTTCTCTCGGGCGCGGCGCTCCTCACCGTCACCTACCTGCTCGTCCAGCGTCAGTACACGCAGAACGGACCAGTCTCTTCATCTCGAGCAGCAGGGTCAGCGGTTCCGGCGGAGTCCTTCGTCCACGTCACCAGCAGCGGCGGCGGCGCAGCTCATCAACCCGTCTGCGATTCAGGGTGTGCCGACACCGGCCAAGGTGCGCGCCCAGGCACAGGCCCAGTCGGATGCCGCGTTGCACGGGTTGCTGATCAACTCGGGGATCGCACTCGCGATCATGGCGGCGCTCTCGATCTGGCTTGGCTGGCTGATCGCCGGCCGCGCGCTGCGGCCCTTGCGAACGATCACGAATGCCGCGCGCGACATCTCCGCCTCGAGCCTGCACAAGCGGCTTGCCCTCGACGGCCCCGACGACGAGCTCACGCAGCTCGCGGTCACCTTTGACGATCTGCTCGCCCGGCTCGAGGGAGCGTTCGACGCGCAACGCCGGTTCGTCGCCAACGCCTCGCACGAGCTGCGCACGCCCCTGACACTCGAGCGCACGCTCGTCGAGGTCGCCCTCGCCGACCCGGATGCGACGGTCGCGCCGCTGCGCGCCACATGTGAACGCGTCCTGGCCGCCGGCGAACAGCAGGAAAGACTGATCGAAGCGTTGCTCACCCTCTCGCGGAGCCAGCGCGGCCTCGACCACCGGGAGGTATTCGATCTGGCAGCCGTCACCGCCGATGTGCTGGTCACACGCCGCCCCGACGCGGAGCAGAGAAACCTTCGTCTCGACTCGAACCTCGCGCCCGCGCCGGTCGCGGGCGACGCAGCCCTCGGTGAACGCCTTGTCGCCAACCTGATCGACAACGCGCTGCGCCATAACCATCCGGGCGGCGAGGTCGAGATCACGACCACAAGTCAGGCAGGTACGACGCTCCTCTCGATCTCGAACAGCGGGCCGATCGTCCCACCGGCCGAAACAGAGCGTCTGCTGCAGCCGTTCCAGCGACTCTCCGGCGACCGCGAGGCAGGCGACGACGGCCTCGGGCTTGGTCTCTCGATCGTTCACGCGATCGCGATCGCCCATGGCGCCACCGTCACGACTCACACCCGGCCGCAGGGCGGCCTCACCGTCGAGGTGAGCTTTCCGACGGCCTAACGGCTCGGCGAAAGCCGGAGGCGGAGAATGGCGCCGCCGTCGGGAGCCTGATCGATGGTCACCGTGCCACCGTGAGCGTCGGCGATCTGCTTGACGATCGCAAGGCCCAGGCCAGCACCTGGCATCCCGCGTGCCTTCGCGGAGCGGTAGAAGCGGTTGAAGACGAGTGGGACGTCCTCGGCGGCGATCCCGGGGCCGCGGTCGCGCACCTCGACCAGCCCGTCGTGCACCGCGACATCGACCGTCTCGTGCGCGGGACTCCACTTGCGCGCGTTGTCGAGTAGATTCGCGACCGCCCGCTCGACCCGCTCCGGCACGCCGGAGACAACCGTCGGCTCGAGCCGCGTCCGGAACGTGACGCCTCGGCCACGCTTCGCCGCACGGTCGACAGCCGCCTGGACGACGTCGTCGAGGCGAAACTCGCTCGGCGCGATCTCGAGCTCCTCCCCGCGCGCAAGCTCGACGAGCTCCCCGACGAGCACCGTGATCGATTCGAGCTCGTCTCGGACATCTGCCGCCAACTCCTCACGCGTCTCGCGATCAAGTGGCTCGGCGCCGGCAAGCAGCTCGAAGTTCGCTCGGAGGGTCGCGATCGGCGTGCGCAGCTCGTGGGACGCATCGGCAACGAGCTGTCGCTGTGTGCGCAGCGACCCGTCGAGTGTCCCGAGCAATTCGTCGAGACGCGCGGAGAGCCGGCTGACCTCGTCCCGCCCTCGCTGGCCGGTCCGCTCGCTCAGATCGCCGGTGCGCACGATCCGCTCGGTCGTCTCCGCCAGTCGCCGGAGCGGCGCCACGGCCCGACCTGAGACGAGCGCGCCGAGCAGAGCGGCGGCCCCGATACCGCCGAGACGAGATGAACAGCAGCAGCCAACGCAGCTGGGCGAGGTTCCGATCCACATCGACGAGCGACGTCGAGATCAGAACCTTCCGGTTCGCGGTCAGCAGAGTGAGCACGCGCGAATGCACCTGGCCGATCGTCTGCGTGCTGAACGAGGCCGGTTTCGTCGCTCCTGGCACTGCCTTCGGGAGGAGACCTTCACCTGCACGGCCTTCAGCAACCGGGGGAGAACGATCTGATGGGTGCCGAGCGCGAGCAGTTGCTGTGCCGGGATCACCTGGGACCGGCGGCCACGATCCATGACGAAAGCCGCGCCCAGCGGGGGCAGGAGCGACCGGGTAGCAGTGAGATCGACGTCGGTCTGGCGGATCAGCTCTGCACGATCCGCGTAGTAGATCGCGAACGACGCACCGACGAGAGCCACCGCGACTGCCAGCGACGCCAGCACCGTCAGCCGCAGCCGAAAGCTCACCGCTCCCTCAGCGTGAAGCCAACTCCGCGCACGGTCTGAATCAGCCGCGACTCTCCCCCGGCCTCCAGCTTCCGGCGCAGATGGCCGACGAACACGTCCAGCGAGTTCGAGGAGAGCGACGAGTCATACCCCCAGACGCGTTCGTAGATCAGTCCGCGCGTGAGCACCTGACGCGGATGCCGGAGCAGGAACTCGAGCAACTCGAACTCGACCGGGCTCAACTCGATCTCCCGCTCCCCGCGCCGGGCGTCACGGGTCAACAGGTCGAGCTCGAGATCGGCGAACGCCAGACTCGCCGAATCGGCGACTCCGCCCGCAGCCCGCCGCAGCAACGCCCGAAGCCTGGCAACCAGCTCCTCGTTTGCGAACGGCTTCACGAGATAGTCGTCAGCGCCTGCCTCGAGGCCGACGACGCGATCGCGCACCGCGTCCCGCGCGGTGAGCATCAACACCGGGAGCTGGTCACCGCCCGCACGGAGCCGCTCGCAAACCTCGATCCCATCCACCCCGGGCATCGTCACGTCGAGCACGACCGCATCGAATGCTCGCGCTCGCAGACACGCAAGCGCCTGGTCACCGCCGGCCGCGACCTCGACGTCGAAGCCGTGCGAGACGAGGACGCGCTGCAGCGCTCTCAGCAACCCGGCATCGTCGTCGACAACGAGAATCGCCACCACGCACAGTGTGCTCCAGAACTGTGAAACCAACCTAAATGCCCGGTGCCGGCGCCGACGCAAACGTTAGACCGGTTTTAGAAACGGGTGCTTTTCTGGGCAGATGAGGATGGGTGCGCCGGTGGTTGCAGTGCTGGTGGCTCTCGCACTCTTCGCCGGAGGGTGCGGGGGCTCGAAGGCGCCTTCGGTCGCGAGTCTCGGGACAACCTCGACCGCCGGTGCCACGACGACCTCGCCGAGCAAGCCGAGCCGGGCTGCGTTCGCCTCGTGCCTCAGCTCGCATGGCTACCAGGCTTCAGTCGGCTCGGGGGCGGCCACAGGCACGAAGTCCCTCTCGATCTTCGGGGTCGTGATCGGCGGAAGCGTCGACCCGAGCTCGCCGCAATTCCAGTCCGCCTTACAGGCGTGCCGCAAGTTCCTTCCCGGCGGCGGCCCTCCGGCCATGACGCCCGCTCAACGGGCCGAGCACGCCAAAGCGATGGCGAGCTTCGCGGCCTGCATGCGGAAGCACGGTGTGCCGGGTTTCCCCGATCCGAACGGCCAGGGACTGTTCTCTCCGGAAAGCATCAAAGGACTCGATCCAACCTCATCGCTCTTCCAGTCGGCGTTCAAGGTCTGTGCCCCTCTGCAAGGGAAGGTCGGACCGAGACTCCAGTTCGGCGCGTGACACTCATCCGCCGTGTGCCCTGGCGTAGGCGTTGTAGGCCGCATTCGAGGGCATGTAGGGGGGCCGGTACTTCCGGCAGGCCTGGTTTGCGGCCTCGAACTTCGGCGAGCCCTGATTGATGCCGACCGTGGCAGGGTCGGGTATGCGGCCGTCGCTGCCGGGGTCGGGGAAGCTCGGGACGCCGTGGCTGCGCACGCACTGGGCGAAGTGCAGCGACAACGCCCTCACCTGCTGCACCCGGGCGGGGCTCGGCGGGCTGCCGCCGTTCGGGAGCAGGTGCCGGCACGCGCTCTGGGCCGTCTGGAACCGGAGCTGCTGACCCCGAGCTGCTGCGACGCTCTCCTTGACGAGCCCCGCTGCGGTCGGGTCGGGGTACTTCGGCACGCCGTGGGAGCGCATGCAGCGGGCGAAGGCGACCTCGTCACCCTGGAGTGTCGACGCCGGCGGCTGCCTGGTCGAGGAGCTCTGCGTCGCAGTCGCGCCGAGCTGCGCCACGTGGCTTCTTGGCGAGCCGCCGCAGCCGGCCGCCAGCAGAGCGAGGCCGGCCGCGACGACAATCGGGGCGGCGAATGAAGAGCTCATGGCAGGCCGAGCGCTTTCCGCGCCTGCGTTCTCACAGGCAGTCTCCGCCGCCTGGAACTGGGTCGAGTTCGGATCGATCCCGGTGCCGCTGAGGTTCTGGTTTGGCGGATCGGGGAAGTTGGGGAACCCGTGGGAGCGCAAGCAGCGTGCGACCTTCAACGCGAAGGCGAACTTCTCCTGGCGGTCCTGTGGCGGTCCCCTGCATCGCCGCCGCTCGACGAGCAGGCCCTTGCAGGCGTCGTTGGCCGCCAACGAGGCCTGCTTCGAAGCGGCCGAATCGGAGTGGAACGGGGGGAACTGTCCCTGAGCGTCGGGGTCGGGGAAGTTCGCCACCCCGTGCGAACGCATGCAGTTGCGAGTAGGCAAGCAACGAGGCAAGCGTCGTTTGCGCCGACCCGGCCGAGGCGGTCGAGGAACTACCGCCGTGCCGCCTTGGTCGCTGTCGTGGTCGAGCCGAGCTGCGCCACGTGACTCCCCGGACGAGCCGCCGCATGCGGACACGAGCAGCGACAGGCCCGCCAGCCCGGCGAGTGCCGGGGCGAGGAGCGGCGCGCGCAACCGCCGGCAACCGTCGGGAGCCGAGGGTCTCCGCGGCCGATGGAAGCCGCGGATGCGATCGGCGAGCCGGTTCACGCTCTCGATGATCGCTCGGTGCGATAACAGCGGCCGGAGCCGGCGATGAAAAGTCGATGAAAGCGACTCCGCGAAGCCCTCTGCGGCCCGTGCTTGGGCGACACTGCGTCGCGTGAGCGGCGACGACAGCAGAGGGGCGTCGATCCTCGTCGTCGAGGACGACGAGCAGATCGCCGAGCTGATGCGCGATTTCCTGGAGGCGGAGGGCTTCCGGGTGCGGCATGCCGGGAAGCGGGCGCGAGACGAGCGAGCAGCTCGAGCAAGGCCGTCCCGACCTGGTGCTGCTGGACGTGATGCTGCCCGACGAGTCGGGCTTCGAGATCTGCCGTCGCCTGCGCCGTGACTCGACGTGCCGGTGCTCTTCCTGAGCGCGCGCGACAGCGACGCCGACAAGATCCGCGGGCTCGGTCTCGGCGGCGACGACTACATCGTCAAGTCGGCCACACCGGCAGAGGTAGTCGCCCGCGTCAAGGCGGTGCTGCGGCGCGCCTCCCCAACCGTCGGGCACCCAACACTTCGCTTCGGCGAACTCGAGGTCAACCTGGCCGCGCACGAGGTCAGCTGCGAGGGACGCCAGGTCGAGCTGACTGCGCGCGAGTTCGCACTACTGCGCGTCCTCGTCGAGCATCCGCGGCAGGTGTTCAGCCGCGATCAGCTGTTCGAGTTGGTCTGGGGCTCGTTCGGCGACCGCAGCGCGGTCGCCGTCTATATCGGCCGCCTACGCCACAAGCTCGAGGGCGATCCCGCCAAGCCGCGCTACATCGTCACCGTCTGGGGCGCCGGCTACCGGCTCGATCCGGGAAGCAGATGAGACGACCCCCGATCCGCATCCGGACGTTCCTTCTCGGCACGTTCCTGGTCTTGCTGCTGCTGCCGACCCTGACCGGCGGCGCGGCCTGGTTGATCGAGCGCGACCACCAGCAGGCCGACATCAAACGTCGGCTGAGCTCCGCGTTCGCCTATCTGGCGTCGCATCGCGCCGAACATGCAAGAGCCGGCGTCCGCCCAGCAGTTCGCGAGGCTGCTCAGCCGCCTCGATCTGCTCGGGCAACTGGTCATCGTCGACTCGTCCGAGAAAAACCAGCTCTACCTCAGCCCGGCGCTGCTCCAATCGCAGGCCGGTCGGGCCACAAGCAGGCCGCGGCGGCCAGAGAGGGCGCCGGCCCGCCGGCCGGAACGAGTAGCCCGTCCCTCGGCGACGATCATCGAGTCATCCGGATTGCGCGAAAGACGCAGGCGATGCTCGTCGCCGACCTCTACTACCACCCCGCCTCCCGCGCAACGCGCGCTCTCGTCGCGCTCACGAGCGGGATCATCGTCCTGCTCGCCGGGCTCGCGGTCGCGATCTGGCTCGCGGGCCGCTGGATGGTCGCGCCGCTCGCGCGACTGAGCACCCAGGTCGACAAGGTCGCCGGCGGCGACCTGACGATCGCGGTCCCGCGGAGCCGGATCGGCGAGATCGCGAACATCGCGCAGGCGGTCGGAGGGCATGACCGGCGCGCTCGGCGAGACCGAGCAGCGGCGGAGCCGAAGCAGAAGAGGCCAGACGGTTCCTCGTCACCAGCGTCGCCCACGACCTGCGCACGCCCGCTCTTCGCCTTACGCGGGCACCTCCAGGCGATTGGCTCCGAACTCGGCGACCCCGCGCTGCACCTCGAGCGGGCGGAAGCGAGAGCAGACGCGCTCGAACGCCTCATCAGCAATCTGTTCGCCTACACCCGCGACGACTACGCCGAGCCGGCCCCCCAGCTCGAAGCAATGCCGGTCGCCGATCTGGTCCGGGAGGTCACAACCGGCCTGGAGCACACGGCACGGCTCCGGCAAAACTCATTCGACCTCGACGGCGACCAGACACTCGGCGCGATCGTCGACCGTGACCGGCTCAAGCGAGTTCTCACCAACGTCCTCGACAACGCGCTTCGCTACAGCCCGCCGGGCGCCGCCGTCCACGTGAGCTGGCTCGCCGCGGACGAGTCGACCGTCCAGATCACCGTCCGAGACCACGGGCCCGGAATCGGTCCCGGCGTCCTTCCCCACATCTTCGAACCCGGCATCCGCGGAGCTCCGGCCGCCGACAGCGTCGACACCGGAGCCGGGCTCGGCCTGACGATCGCGAAGCGTCTGCTCGAACACCAGCACGCGACGATCACCGTCGAGAACCACCGGGCGGGCGGTGCAGCCGTCACCCTCACGCTCCGGAGCGCACCATCCGACGCTGCCTAGATGGGCGGTCCCGCGGGAAAGCAAACGTCCACTCTCAGGCCGCCGCCCCTCAGCGCCTCGGCGCCGAGACTCGCGTTGTGTGCGCCGGCGATGGCCCGGACGATCGGGAGTCCGAGCCCGAGCCCTTCACAGGCCGGCTGCGCGCGAGCGTCGAGTCGCTGAAACGGTTGGAAGAGCCGGCCGAGCTCGTTGGCCGGAATGATCGGGCCGCTGTTGGCGACGACAAGGCGAGCTCGTCCAGCGCTCGTGCAGGTCGCGACCTCGATCCGGCCGCCGGGGACGTTGTGCCGGATCGCGTTCGAAACGAGGTTCGCAACGAGCCTCTCGACGAGAACGACGTCGCCGCGGATCACTGCCGGCTCGAGCACGACGACGCTCTCGAGTCCGCTGCGATCGTGAGTGCGAATTGCATCGTGCGCGGTCACCGCAAGGTCGATCCGGTCGTGACGCGCGAGCCCGCAGCGGCTCCGGGCGAGGGTGAGGCACGCCTCGAGCAGTCGTTCTTGCTGGAGGCAGGCGTCGAGGACATCCTCGGCAACCTCTCGCCAGGAGACGGTGCTCGAGAGTGGATCCGCCAGGGTCAACTCGAGCAAAGCGCGCTGTGTCGCCAAAGGCGTGCGCAGCTCGTGCGCGATATAGGCGGCAAAGCGCTCCTCGACGTCAGGCTCACTCGACTCGACGGACTCGCTTTCGGGCACCACTCTGAGCGGCGCCCGGTCCGATAGGCGCCCCGGCCACGGTACGGCGAGTGTGGTCGGGTCGGCGGTCATCGGCGCTCCAGCGGGAGGTCGTCCGCTTAGTTGGTACCGCTGTAGGGCAGACCCGCCGGGATCAGCTTGCGGCAAATCGGCAGCGCGCTTGTGACCGTTGGAGAGTTCGGGTTGATGCTCTTCGGAATGTTGAATTTGACGCTGTTGTTCTGGAACGTCGGATCGGGAAAGTTCGGAATTCCGTGCCGGCGCATACAGGCGGCAGCCTTGAGGTAGTCGACCCGGTCGGCGCGGGGGATCGGCGGTGACGCGCCGCCTGGCCCGTTTGGGAGGTAATGGCCGCAGGCATTGTCGGCCGTGTCGAACCGCGAGGGATCAACCGATCTAGCGCTGATCACCTGGGACTTCTCGAGCTGTCCGCTGCTGTCGGGATCCGGGAATGTCGATACGCCGTGCGAGCGCATGCAGCGGGAGTAGGCGACCGTTCCGTTCGCGGGCGCGATCACTGCGGTGGTGGTCGAGGAGGCGACGCTTGCGACTCGCGGGGAGCCCCCGCCCCCACAGCCGGCCGCGAGCAGCGAGAACGCACCACCGGCGACGAGAGAGGCGAGCAAGAGCGGACGGGGATGACGCAACTCCATGGCACTGAAGGTAGAGCGCCTGCCGCCCCAGCGCATCGCGCCCGAGCGCTGTCTTTGGAGTGCAGCCTGGCGGTGAGTTTTGCCCCCACTGTCACCCTCTGGGGTGAGGTCCAAGATCATTTGCCGGCGCGACGCGGAGACCGCAGGTTGCGACGAGAATGACCGGGTGCTCGTCAACGACATCGAGCAGCTGGCTTCGGTGACACGGCGGCTGCTCTCGAGCCTCCCCGGCCGAGTGGCCGTGGTTGCCGCACTCGCATTGACGGCCGCGCTCGAGACGAGGTCGGCGGCCGGCTGGAACGTGCTTGCGGTGTTGCCGCTCATCCTGGCGCGGCGATGGCCGTTCATCGCCGCCGCCGCATCGACTCTCGCGACCGTGGGGGTCCTCAACACCCACAACGCTCCGGTGACGGCGGCCGGCGTCTGCGTGCTGCTCTTCCTGGTCGCATACCTCGTGATCCGCCGCGGGCTCCTGTTCGCGCTCCCGCTCCTCGTCCCGTTCGTCATCAACGCCAGGACACCGTTCGATGGGGAGATCGCAGGCCTTCCGAGCGCTTCTCCGCTCGTTCTCTTCCTCGCGGCGCTCGTTGTCGGCGAGTCGATGCGCAAGCGCGGCCAGGCAGTCGCGGCCCTCGACGAGACGCAGGAAGCGATGGCCGAGAGCACCCGCGCCCGCACGGTGATGGAGGAGCGAGCCCGCATCGCCCGCGAGCTGCATGACATCGTCGCGCATCATCTGTCGGTGATCGCGATCGAGAGCGAGGCTGCCCGGCTGACCTCGCCGGAGCTCTCTGCCGACGCCGGCGTTCGTCTGGAGGCGATTGCCTCCACCGCCCGGGAGGCGCTCACCGAGACGCGGCGGCTGCTGGGAGTCTTGCGCGACGACAATGGGGCCAAGGCCGATCGAGCCCCGCAGCCGGGTCTCGACGAGCTCGGCGACTTGCTCGACAGGGCGCAGGCAACCGGAACCCACATCCGTCTCGATCCGGCAAGGGAAGAGCGCCCGCCTACCGCTGAGCATCGATCTGGCCGCCTACCGGATCGTGCAGGAGGCGCTGACGAACGCACGACGCCATGCGCCCGGCGCAGACGTCGATGTCGAAGTCTCCTATGGAGACGAGGCACTCCACTTGCGGGTCAGGGACTACGGTCCGGGCACACCCCACGGTGAGCCAGACGAAGGTCACGGACTGCTGGGAATGCGCGAACGCGCAACCCTGGCCGGCGGCACCTTCCGCTCGGGCGCGGCAGTGGGCGGCGGCTTCGAGGTGGACGTGACGCTGCCCACCACCGAGACGGCGGCATGATCCGCGCACTCATCGCGGACGACCAGCAGGCCGTCCGCGCCGGGTTTGCTGCGCTCCTCGAGACCCAGAGTGACATCACCGTCGTCGCAACTGCCGCAAACGGCGAAGAGGCGGTGCAACAAAGCGCGGAGCACGGGCCCGACATCGTCCTGATGGATATCCGGATGCCGGTGCTGGACGGGATCGCCGCCACCCGGCAGATCTGCACGGTGGCGGGCGACGGCGGTCCGCGGGTTCTCGTTCTGACGACATTCGACCTGGATGAATACGTCTACGACGCGCTCCAGGCCGGCGCCAGCGGGTTCCTGCTCAAGGACGCTCCGCCCGAGGCGCTGTTCGAAGCGGTGCGCGTCGTCGCCGCCGGGGAGGCGCTGCTGGCACCGGTGGTCACCCGTCGCCTGATCGCCGAGTTCGCCCGGCTGCGGCCGTCGCAGCGCACCCGTCCCGCCGACCTCGACGTGCTCACCCAGCGGGAGGTCGAGATTCTCACTCTGGTCGCAGCCGGCCTTTCGAACCACGAGATCGCCGACCGGCTCGTGCTCAGCAACGAGACGGTGAAGACGCACGTCAGCCACGTCCTCCGCAAGCTCGAGCTGCGCGACCGAGCCCAAGCAGTGGTCGCCGCGTACGAGTCCGGCCTGGTCGTCCCGGGCGCCTGACCCGCCCCCAGCTCGAGGCAGTCCGGATGTGCGAGCATCGGCTTTCGGATATCCGCAGAGGGAGCACAACAATGTCGGTCTTGATTCGGCACCGCGCCGCGATGAGTGCAGCTCAGTACGACGAGGTCGCCCCGCCGCTCATCGAGGTCTTGAAGCGGCAGCCGGGCTTCCTGCTCCACGTCACCTATGAGGACGCGACCGGCTTCGTGGTCGCCGAGGTGTGGGAGTCGCAGGAGCAGCACGACGCCTGGTTCGACGCGAACGTGACGCCGAACGTCCCGGGCGAGATCACGCAAGAAGTGGTCGCACTGCACAGCGTTCACACGCCGTAAGGCCTCGACCGACTCGCTGCAGCGGCCCCGCGTTCAGGGCCGCTGCGGCCGAAGGTCCGCGAACGCCCGCGGTCAAGAGGGCGGACGCCAACCCCTGGCCAGCGTCGTCTGCCCCACCTCGATCAGGTAGCCGTCGGGATCGCGGATGTAACAGCGCAGCTCGGTCTCGTGCTGCACCGGCGGCGTCAGAAACTGGGCGCCCCGCTCGCTCCACTCTTCGTACACCGCGTGGATGTCCGCGACCCGGATGTTGAGGAAGCTGTTCACCCGGTTTGGGTCGGGCGGTGTCTCGAGTGTGACCGTCGGCTTGTCGTCGGTCGGGCCTCCTCCGACATTGATGATGATCCAGCTGTTGGCGAGCGCGACGTACGTCACTTCGTCGCCCGCCTCGCCCCCGATGACGGTCCTGCCCCCGAGAACATCGGTGTAGAAACGACGAGAACGCTCAACATCGTCGGAAACGATGAAGTGAGCCAGGACCATCTCCTGGTCGCTGCTGCTCATGCCGACCTCCAGTGTCGGGATTGATTCCATGGTCGGGTCCTGTGGGTTCGCCCAAGTGGTACGTGGGCGAACGCGACGCCGTCAACACGAGCGGACGCTTACGCGAAGCTGTCCCGGAGGTGGTCGAGCATCGCGTGCCAGGCTCGCTCGGCAGCGAGCGCGTTGTATGCCAGCGCTGGATTGCCAGCCGATGCCGCCTCGGGATCGGTGAAGCGGTGCCTGGCGTTATCGCCTGCCGGAAGTGCCAGCCGGCCAATCATCGTCTCGCCGTCGGCGTCGTACGCGAGTGCGCCCGAAGTCACCACCAATTGCGCTCGAGAGCTCGGTCGGTGCCGCCGGTACGGTCGAGCGTGTCGAGCTCGGCGATGTCCTGATCGGAGAGCTCGAAGTCGAAGAGCTGACCGTTCTCGGCGATGCGCTCGCGGTGCGTCGACTTCGGGATCACCGGAATCTCGCGCTGGATGCACCAGCGCAGCAGGATCTGCGCGGGAGTACGCCCGTGAGCTTCGGCGATCCGCGTGACGGTGTCGCTCGTGAGGTGGCGACCGGTTCCCAGAGGGCTGTAGGCCTCAAGAGCGATCCCGTACTGCTGGCATGAGTCCAGAAGCGCCTTGCGATACTCGTAGGGGCTGAACTGCACCTGGTTCACAACCGGCGGGACCTTCGCGATCGCGAACAACTGCCGCAGCTCGTCGACGCCGAAGTTCGACACGCCGATCGACCGCGCGAAGCCAGACTCACGCGCTTGTTCCATCCCCGGCCAGGCCCAGGTCGGCCCGCCCTCGGGCCAATGGACGATGTACAGATCGACGTAGTCGATGCCCGAGCCGCTGCAAGCTTCGCTCGATCTCGACAACCGGGTCTTTCCGCCGCGGGAAGAACTTGGTGGTGATGAACACCTCCTCGCGCGAGACACCACTCTCGCGCAGCCCCTTGCCGACACTCTCCTCGTTGCCGTAGGCCTGGGCGGTATCGATGTGCCGGTACCCGAGCTCGAGCGCCCAGCGCACCGCGTCGACGCATTCGCTGCTGTTCTCGACCTGCCAGACACCAAGCCCGAGCAACGGGATCACCGCTCCGTCGCTGAGCCGGCGTGACTCGTCGTCGGTGGGGCGCTCGGTCACCTCGAAAGCCTAGAGCTCCGGGGGTGCCAGGCGGAGCGGCCACGCCCAGCCTCCTCGATCGACAGCGGCGACGTCCCCGATGCTCCCGCTACCGCGGGATTCGGGCACCGACCTTCCGCCCGGTCACGACGAGCGCGGCGACCACCAGGATCGCGCCGGCAGCAACCAGCCCATAGCGGCTGACCGCGTCGGCAAGTGCCTTGCCGCCGAAGTACGCGGCCAGGCCAACCCCGCTTGCCCAGACGATTCCACCGAACGCATTCCAGAAGAGGAACCGCGGCCACGACATGCCGGCGAGGCCGGCGACCCAGGCGATCGTCTCACGCAGCACGGAGACGAACCGGCCGAAGAAAACCGCCCGGCCCCCGTACCGCTCGAGGAGCATCTCCGCCCGCGGCAGGACGCGTTCGCTACGGCGTTCGATCCATGGGTAGCGGGCGATGAGGGCTCGGCCACCGCGCCGGCCGATCAGCCAGAAGCCAAGGTTGTCACCGATGATCGCACCCGCCGCTGCGACGGCGATCACAACCACGATCGAGTAGTGGCCTTGCGAGGCGAGTACAGCGAAGGCGATCAACGCCGTCTCGCCGGGAACCGGGATCCCGAACGACTCGACTCCCACCGCGGCAAACAGCACCGGGAGACCGTGATTCGTGATGAAAGAGGTCATGACGAACGGCGAAGGCCCGACCGCCGCCCCTGACCTGGGCCGACCTGGTGCGAGCGGAGCGCAGGACTTGTACCGCAGTATTCCTGGGTATGACGACGGTCAGGCCTTGGACCGGCGAGATGCGCGGAGAGGAATTGGCCCGGCTCCCTTTGGATGCGAAAGGCGCTTGCATACGTCTGCCAAAATGACGATCGCCGCGGGCCAGCGTCCGTAGCGTGAGGATGTCGGATGCTCTTGCTCGGCTTGGGTGCGGCGCTGCTGGCGTCGGTGCTCTTCAACGTTGGGATCGTGCTGCAGGCGTTGGACGCGCGCGCCGTGCCGCGGGCGCTTGGCTTGCGTCTCGGCTTGCTGCGGCAGTTGCTGGTGCGTCCGCGTTGGGTCGTCGGCTGGCTGCTCGGAGTCGTCGGCGTAGGGCCTCAGATCCTCGCGTACGCGAAGGCGCCATTCGTGATCGTGCAACCGGCTCTTTCGGTTGGGCTCCTGCTGGTGTTGGCCCTCGGCGTCCGCGTGCTCGGGGAGCGGGTGACGCGGCGGGACGTCGTCGGCGTGGTGACGATCATCGCCGGGGTTTTGCTGGTCGCGTGGGGAGCACCGTCGCACACCGAGACCCACCGGGGCTGGTTCGCCGTTCTGGTCGTGGTCGGGGCGCTTTCGCTCGTCGGTCTCGCGCCGTTCCTGGTTCGCGGTACGCGGTTCGACGCGGCGATGCTGGTGATCGTCGCCGCAGGCTGCGGGTTCGGTGCGACCAACATCGCGACGAAGCTGGTCGGTGACGACTTCAACGTCGCGCACTACGGCAACGCCGTGCTCTGGGCGCTCGTGGGTATCGGGATGGGCGTGGCGGCGACGGTCACGAACATGACTGCCTTCCAGCGCCGGGCGGCCACCACGGTGGTGCCCGTCTCGACCGCGTTGCAGACGTTTCTGCCGATCGTTCTCGAACCGCTCTTCTTGCGTGAGCGGTGGGCCTCGGCGACCCTCTACGGCCTGCCGCTGGCGACCGGCTTGCTGCTTGCGCTCCTCGGAAGCGTCCTCGTCGCCGGTGACTCAGCGGTGAGCGAACTGATTGCAGGCGCTGCCTGATTCAGATGCATCCTGGTTCTGGGGCCGCCCGTCGGTCGAGGATACGCCGCGACCTGCGAGCTGCCACGAGCGAGATCCGCCCCGACTGGGACATCGGCGCGCCCGGCCTTCGCGAAGCATGGGAAGCCGGCGACGACCTGTCGGCGTTCCACGACTGGAGCAGATGGGGCCGCGGGCGCATTCCGGCGGAGCGCGCGGGTGATGCGCGTGGACCCGCGGCTCAGCCAGGTGGGCCGGCCGCGGGCCCCTGACGGACGCGCGTTACGGCGCGGTGGTTGTGAAGCTCCTGGTCGCCGAGGCAACGACTCTGCCGCTGTTCGCGAGTGTGGCGCTCAGCTTGTACGAGCCGCCGCCGGGAACGATGTACGTCACGGTCTTGCTGCCGTTGCCCGACACCGTCGAGGTGATGGTGCCTTCGGTGGGTGTGACAACAGAGAGCGTGTCGCGCGAACATCCCGACAGCCGGTACGAGACCGACGTGGTCGCATCCGTGCCCGGAATGGCCGACGAGGCCGCTCCGATGGCGAGGGATGCCCGGCACGGCCGGTAATAGCCCGACGCCGTCGATGTCGCGACTGCGGCCAGGATGGCGGCCAGTGCGAGAACAACCGTGGTGATACGAAGAGGCACTGAAGGCCTCCTTTCTTGCTCGCACGGGGGTGCGAGTAAGTCGGATGTGGTGCCGCAGACCGCGACAGACGAACGCGTGCTACGCGATCACTGGCTACCGAGGACTGGTACCCGGTCGATCGCGGAGCCTGTGCCTGTGTTCGCCCAGAGACAAGCGATGTCAACTAACGTCTCAGGCTTCATCGCCGCTCGAACCTATTGGATCCGGCAATGGGGCCACCCGGACCATTGGCTGGTCCGACTCTGGACCCTCGGGTAACTTCGGTGACAACTGTCACTGACACGGAGGCGCCCAAATCGGCGGCGATCCGCCTGCCGACCGAGCCGAGCCCGTCCCGCGTTACGTGACTTTGCAGGTGAAGATGTCGTGCATCCACACCTGCGTCGAGATCGATTCGTAGGCCGATCCGTCGTCGTAGGCGCCGGTGATCTTGAGGTCGAGCGTCTTGTTCTTGCAGCCCTTCGGCGTGAAGACCGCCTTGTACGGATGCAGGTCTCCCTCGAGGGAGTACTTCCCGACGCACGTGATGTGGAGCCAGCCGACCTTGGCGTTGCCGCCGAGCGCCTGGCACTTGCTGCCGAAATAGAAACCGCCGTTATCCATGCTGGCCACCTGCTTGCGCAGCGCTGCCGCCAGATTCGGGGCATAGAACCGTGCGGTGCCGGCGCCGAACGCAGGCGACGCGACGATCAGCGCGGCGCACACCAAGAGCAACATGCGTCTCATTCGTTTCTCCCCCTCTGTCCTCGGCCAGCCCCCGAGCGCCGTGCCAGTCGACCCATCGTATCGCCGCGGCCCGAGCTACTTGCGCGCTCATCAAAACCGGGAGCGCCGCGACCCGAAATGGGGAGTCCTTCCGATGTGCGCGGAGGGCGTGACTCCTACCAACCTGGATCAACAGGGCCGGTCACGCTGAGACCTCCCGTGCTTGAGTGGGGTCCACGACGGGAACGGCGACCTGCAAGACGCCGAACCCGCCATCGTCTTCCCCTCTTTCTTCAGCGATCGGAGGCTTGCCTGATGCGCGCAACTGTGATGTTCGGCGCCGGTGACGTTCGGATCGAAACCGTTCCCGACGCCCACTTGATCGAATCGACCGACGCCCTGGTTGTCGTCACCCGCGCCGCGATCTGCGGCAGTGACCTCTGGCCGTACAAGTCGATGGAGCAGAGCGAGAACGGCCGCCGCATGGGCCATGAGTTCATCGGCGTCGTCGAGGCTGTTGGCTCGGACGTCGCGACGGTCAAGGCCGGCGACCTCGTCGTCTCGCCGTTTCTCTGGTCGGACGGCAGCTGCGCCTTCTGCCGGGAAGGGCTTCAGAGCTCGTGTCTGCACGGTGGCAGGTACGGCTTGGACGATGTCGACGGCGGCCAAGGCGAGGCGGTGCGCGTCCCACAGGCCGATGGCACATTGGTCGTGCTGCCGGTCGATGCGGACGACGCGTTGCTGTCGTCTCTCCTGACGCTCACCGACGTGATGGGCACCGGCCACCACGCTGCCCTCGCAGCGCACGTCGGTCCGGGCAAGACCGTCGCCGTCGTCGGCGACGGAGCAGTCGGACTATGCGGCGTGATCGCAGCAAAGCGGCTCGGTGCCGACCGCATCATCCTGCTCGGCAGCAACCCGGAGCGGATCGCGCTCGGGCAGGAGTTCGGCGCCACCGACGTGGTGCGCGAGCGCGGCGAGGGAGCGGTCGAGCGTCTCCGCGAGCTGACCGAGCATGGAGCGCATTCGGTGCTCGAATGCGTCGGCCTCGCGCAAGCCGTTGATACCGCTCTGGCAATCGCCCGTCCCGGCGGAGCCATCGGCCGTGTCGGTGTGCCCGAGCACGACACGACGCCGAGCGGCGTTGCGTTCTGGAAGAACGCGTCGATGGCCGGCGGCCCGGCACCTGTGCGCGCCTACATCGAGGAATTGCTCCCCGACGTCCTCGAAGGGCGGATCGAGCCCGGCCGCGTGTTCGACCGCACCGGCTCGATCGAGGACGTGCCCGACGGCTACCGGGCGATGAACGACCGCGAAGTTCTCAAGTTCCAGATCAAGCCCTAGAAGGGAACCTTGACCGCGACGATTCCCGTCTTCACTTTGAACAGCGGCGTTGAGTCGCCCAGCGCTCGGTTTCGATGGCTTCCAAACGCGCACCGACGAGGCAATCGGTGCTGAGCTGACCGGTCACCTCCGCCGAGCGACCGACAACGCGTGCCGTCGTCCAGAGGATCGGTGCACCGGTAAGTCGTCGTCGCCAGGAAAGCTGATCTGGATGTGGAGGCCGCCGTCGGCCGGCGCGCGTGCACTGAGCGTTGCGTTGTGCGCTGTGGCGATGCCGTCGACGATGGAAAGGCCGAGCCCAAGTCCGCTGCACACGTTGGCTCGCCGGTTCTCGAATCGTTGGAAGGGTTGGAAGAGTCTCCGGAGGACCGCGGGTGGGATGAGAGGGCCGCTGTTGGCGACGGAGAGAACTGAGCGTCCTGCCTCGACGCGCGTTTCGACCTCGATCCGACCGTCCGCCAGGTTGTGCCGAATTGCATTCGAGACGAGGTTGGCGGCAAGCCTCTCCAGAAGAGCTCGGTCGCCGCTGATCATGGCAGGCTCGAGTGCGACGACGCAGTCGAGTCCGTTCGGGTCGTGGGCGCAAAGCGCCTCGGACACGATGGTCGCCAGGTCGATCCGATCGCGCCGCGTGAGCGCGCAGCGGCTCCGGGCGAAGGTCAGGCACGCCTCGAGCAGGCGTTCCTGTTGGAGGCACGCCGCGAGAACATCCTCCGCGACGTCTCGCCAACTAGTCGTGTCTGCGTGCTGGTCGGCGAGGCTCAACTCGAGGAGCGCGCGCTGGGTCGCCATGGGTGTTCGCAGCTCATGTGCGACGTAGGCCGCGAAGCGCGCACGGCCGTCGAACCTCGCGAGCGCTGCCCGCTCGTCGATTGTCGGCGCCTTCGGGCTTTGTCCGTTCACGGTTTCTTCCGCATCACCGGCTCGCCCGCACACCGGCTGCGGAGGCGTAGCCGCGGCATTTCTTCATCGCCGCGTTGAGCATGCTCATGCCACCGTTGGTCGCCGCGGACGGGATTCGCCTCGTGTCGACGAGAGGCCCGTTTGGGGTGGGATCAGGGAAGTCCGGCACGCCGTTGTGGCGCACGCAGTGGGCGAACTCGAGGCGCGCCGTCCGCTGTTGGGGCGTCGCCACAGTGCCCGTGAACCCTGGCGGCTCCAGGTCCTTGCATGCGCCGAGGGCTTGCTCGAACGTTGGGGAGCTCGTGTCCAACGACGAGCCGTTCGCTATCCCGTCGATGGTCAACTCGCCCGACGCGTTCGGGTCCGGAAACGCGGTGACACGGTGGGCGCGCATGCACTCGGCGAACCTCACCGCCTTCTCATGATTCGAGTTGGTGCTGTTGCCGCTGCTTGCGGCGGTGCCGTTGCGCCGGGGAACAGAGCCGTTCCCACAGCCCGTGACGAGCATGGCGAGCAGAGCAAGAGCGGCCAGGGGCCACGCTGTTCTACTCACGTGTTTCCCCCGTGTGTGCTGATCGAGCGCAGCCGTGGTCCATGAGTTCGTGGCGGAATTGGTCGTGGCAGGGTTCGTTGCTGTAGCCCCGGCACCGCCCGCTGACCGGCGATGCGCTCGACCATGGCGTCCGCGGCCGCGAGACCGGCTCCGACACTGTCGTCGCCGAGCTGCCCCAACACGACCCCGGTGATCGTCGTCAGCTTCCCGTCGATCCAGCGGATCGCCCGAAAGGCGAAGCAGCCGCCGGCCGCACTGTCCGAGCCGGTCTTGACGCCGACAAACCCGTCCTGCCCGAGCAATCTGTCGGTGTTGTGCACGATGCCGGCAACCGGCAACGTCACGGTCGGTGTGGCGACGATGCTCGCGAACAACGGCAGGAGCATGGCCCGATCGACGATGCGTATCTGGTCGGCGGCAGTCGACACGGTTGCGTCGTCGTAGCCGCTCGGGTCGGTGTAACGGGTTTGAGTCATGCCCAGCGACCGTGCGGTGGCATTCATCCGGGCAACGAACTGGTTCACCGAGCCCGCGTCCCATCGCGCCAGAACCGCGGCGATGTTGTTCGCCGACGGCAGGAGCAGTGCCTGCAGCGCCTGCCGTTCGGTCAAGAGCTCTCCGGCGGCGATAGACACCACCGACTCCTGCTGTCGGCGCCGGCGGTCGGTATCGGCGACGTCAGCGGCGGTGAGCGCGATCGTCGGGCCGTCCTGGCCGAGCCGTAGCGGATGGTCACGGAGCACGACATAGGCCGTCATCACCTTCGCGACGCTGGCGATGGCAGCCGTGTGTTGGTTCGGGCCGACCTGCACCTGCGACTGACCGATCTGGAGGGCAGCTTGGCCATCTGGCGGCCACACCGTGCGGTCCAGCGCTTCGCCAGAGGACGGGGCCGCCGCCAACTGGGAGGCAAGGCCTGCGGCGATCGACGCGATCACGACCAACAGGCCGGCGAGCCGGATCTTGCGAAGCCGAATGCGGCGGATCGGCGCTCGTGCTGGTTCGCTATAGGTCATGCCTCCAGTCTGGGGAGCAGGGTGTTGCCGGCACGTATCCGGTTTTCGATATGCCGACGACACACGCCAGCGCCTAGCATCGGAGCGTGCGGGTACTGATTGTCGAGGACGAGCCGTACATGGCAGAGGCCATCCGCGACGGCCTGCGCCTGGAGGCGATCGCCGCCGACATCGCAGGTGACGGCGCGGACGCCCTGGAGCTGCTTCGGGTCAACGCGTACGACATCGCCGTCCTCGACCGAGACATCCCCGGCCCCACCGGCGACGAGATCGCCCGGCACATCGTCGCCTCCGGGAGCGGCATGCCGATCCTCATGCTTACCGCTGCCGACCGTCTCGACGACAAGGCCACCGGGTTCGAGCTCGGCGCCGACGACTACCTCACGAAGCCGTTCGAGCTCCAGGAACTCGTGCTCCGCCTCAGGGCACTCGACCGCAGACGCGCCCACAACAGGCCACCCGTGCGTGAGATCGCAGGCCTGCGGCTGGATCCGTTCCGCCGCGAGGTCTACCGCGACGGCCGCTACGTCGCGCTCACCCGCAAGCAATTCGCAGTGCTCGAAGTCCTCGTCGCCGCGGAAGGTGGTGTGATCAGCGCCGAAGAGCTGCTGGCGCGGGCATGGGACGAGAACGCGGACCCGTTCACGAACGCCGCACGCATCACGGTCTCGGGGCTGCGCAAGCGCCTCGGCGAACCCTGGCTCATCGCCACCGTGGCCGGCGTCGGCTATCGCATCGACGCAGGGACGGATGCCGGGCGCGAAGGAGAGGAGCATGGCTAGAGCGCCTGGTTTGAGCGTTCGCCTCAAGCTCACCCTCAGCTACGCGGGCTTCCTCATGCTCGCCGGCGTCTTGATGCTCGCGGCCGTTTGGGCGGTCATCTTGCGCTACATGCCCGACGGGGTACTCGCCCACATGCACCCCTCGTGGTGGTTCCTCTTCGACCGCTCGGACCCCTTGCACGGCTTCGGCTCGGTCGCCGCAATCGTCCTGGCGTTCCTGTTGCTGTTCGGCCTGCTCGGAGGCTGGCTGCTCGCCGGTCGCATGCTCGCACCCCTGAGCCGCATCACCGACGCCACCCGGATCGCGGCGACCGGATCGCTCTCCCACCGGATCCGGCTACCGGGCCGCGATGACGAGTTCCGCGAGCTCGCCGACAGCTTCGACAGCATGCTCGCGCGCCTCGAGGCACACATCGCCGAACAGCAGAGATTCGCAGCCAATGCCTCGCACGAGCTGCGCACGCCGCTGGCGATCACGCAGACCCTGCTCGACGTGGCCCGGAAGGATCCGAACCGCGACAACGACCAGCTCGTCGGCCGCCTCCACGCCGTCAACGCCCGGGCGATCGACCTCACCGAAGCACTGCTCCTGCTCAGCCGCGCCGACCAACGGTCATTCACCCCGGAACAGGTCGACCTGTCCCTGATCGCGGAAGAGGCCAACGAAACGCTTCTCCCCCTCGCGGAAAAACACGACCTCACGATCGAGATCTCCGGCGACACGACTCCCACCCTCGGCTCGCATGCGCTCCTGCTGCAGCTGACCACGAATCTCCTGCACAACGCGATCGTCCACAACCTGCCCGAAGAAGGCACCGTGTGGCTCACGACCAGAACTGAGCCCGGGAGTGTGGTCCTCACCGTCGAGAACACCGGCGAAAAACTCACCCCGCAACTCGTCGCCACACTCGCCGAGCCGTTTCTTCGCGGCAGCCAACGGTTGCGCAGCGACCACACCGGTGACGGCCTCGGCCTGGCAATCGTGAAGAGCATCACCCAGGCGCACGACGGAACGCTCACCCTCACGTCTCGGGCCGCCGGCGGGCTCCGCGTCGCGGTGCAACTACCCGTCGCGCTGGCCTCTGCTTCGCACACGACCGACTCTGCTCAGGCGGATCGGCCGTGACGGCGCGCAGCGACAACGGCCCGGCCGCCGTTCCGGAAGTCGTGCGCCGCACTGTGTCGGAGAGGGCCGACTCCGGGAAGGCCGTCCGAGCAACGGCGCCGCGCACGAGCCATGTGACGTTGGCCGTCTACGGTGCGCGCGACCCGGTCGCGCTCTACGCGACGGCCTGCGGCTGGACGCTCGCACGGGCGCACGCGCGGTCGGGCGATGCGGTCGCAATTGCCTCCTATCCCGGCCGGGGAGACAGCTTCGATCGGGCCCTTCGCCGGTTCGCGTCCGACTACGCCGATCTCAACGAAGGCGACCATCGCGCCTTTGCCGAGGCCGTCGCCGCAGGAAAGCTCGAGGCCACCGCAGGCATCTAGCCAAGGCGGCCCGGCACGGCGCCGCACTGGATTCCCCGGCAGCCAGGGTCATAGCATCCGAGCCGATGCCCGGCTCCGGGAACACCACCACCGTCTTTCGCGTCGTTGTCGGCAGCCGTGCACTCGGGCGGCTTGTCGCCTCGTACCTCGTTGTCATCCTCGTCGAGTACGGCTCGTGGATCACGCTGCTCGTCATTGCGAATGCGCGAGGAGGGCCGACGGCAGCGGGCCTGGTCGCTCTCGCCGGGTTGCTCCCGAGCATCGCCCTCGGACCGACTCTGGCGAGCAGGTTGGCGCGCCCGGGCCTGAGGCGCGGTCTCGTCTTCGGCTATGCGATTCAAACGCTTGCGCTCGCCGCGGAGGCGGCCCTTGTCGCGGGCGGTGCGCCGTTGGCGGTCATCACCCTGCCGACAATCGTTTACGCGGTGGCGCTCGGTGCGACGCGCCCGATGCACGCGGCCTTCCTTCCGTCCGCGGTGCGCATCCCCGAGGAGCTCACCGCCGCGAACGTTGCATCGTCCTGGGCCGACGGCGTGGGAGCGCTCGCCGGGCCGTGCCTCGCCGGCGTGCTCCTGGCGACCGGCGGCGCAACGGCAGCCGTGATCGTGTTCGCAGCGATCAGCGTCCTGGCCGGTCCCCTCGTCGCAGCCACGGGTCGATCCCAGGAGACACACGCCGACGATCTCGACGAGGGGTCGGACAGCGTTCCCGGTGTCATCGAGGCGATCCGCGTCGTCGCCGCGCAACCGTCGACGCGAACCTTGACGGCGTTCGCCGGCGGCGCCGCTGCCGTCGAGGGGGCGATGGATCTCCTCGTCGTCGTGCTGGCCGTCAAGATCCTCGCGGTCGGCCCAGGCGCAGCCGGCTACTTCGCGGCAGCGTTCGGGGCAGGCGGCCTGGTCGGCGGCGTGGTCGCCGCGTGGCTCATGGGACGCCGTCTGGCCCCGATCCTGATGGCCGCCTCGCTGGGTGGAAGTGCCGCACTCGCCGCACTCGCGGGAGCCACTTCGGCAACCGTCGCAGTCGCGCTGCTCGTTGTCGTCGGCGCCTCCCGGACCGTCCAGGCCGTCTCTGCCCAGACCCTGCTGCAACGCTCGACGCCGTTCGACGTCCTCGTCCATGTCTTCGCGCTGATGGAGAGCATCCGTGACATGGGATTGGCCATCGGCGCTCTCGTCACCCCACTCCTGATCGCGGTCGGCGGCACGCGCACAGCCTTCATCGGTTTCGCCGCGATCGCCCCGGTCGTGATCGCGGCGACGGCCCGGCGCCTGCGCCTCATCGATTCCGACGCGACGATCCCGGTGGTCGAGATGACGCTTCTGCGGAGCGTTCCCGTTTTTGCCCCGCTGCCGGCAGCCCCGCTCGAGACGCTCGCCCGCGAAAGCCAACAGGTGGTAGTTCGCGCGGGAGACGACGTCTTCGAACAGGGAGACGCCGGCGATCAGTACTACGCGATCAGCGACGGCACCGTCGCCATCCTCCACGACGGGCTCGAACTCAGACGGCTCACCCGAGGCGAGGGATTCGGCGAAATAGCGCTGCTCCACAACGTTCCCCGCACAGCCACCGTGCGTGCCATCGAGGACACCCACCTACTGGCTATCGGGCAGGAGCAATTCCTGACAGCCCTGACGAACCACCCACGGGTTCACCGGATTGCACAGCGCGTCGCCACGGCACGCATCGCCGGCACGCACCAGAGATAGGTGGAGACCGGTGAACGCGGCCGCAAAGACAGTCGGCAGGGGCGGCAGCGTCAGCGATGGGGCTCGCGTGGCCTGAGCGGCTACTCGATCGTGTCGGCCGACAGCCTCGACTCGGCGGTCGAGCTGGCGAAGGGCTGCCCCGTCCTGGAGATCGGCGGTGCGGTCGACGTCTATGAAGCGATCGCGATGTAACAGGCGAGCACGCGCTGCTACTTCGCCGGCAGCGAACGCGCGTATAAAACCCCACGCTCGACCCAGGCGGCGAGTTCCCCGGCTCGTCCGAGGTGCTCGCCGCCAACGCGCAGCCAGCCAGCCATTGGCCGGCCGCGCATCACCGCGACGTACGCGTCGGTATTTGCAACGAGCGCTGCCGACTCCGCCGGGTCGACTCGAACCAACAGACCTCCCTGCCCGCTCGCGGAAACCGCCATGTTGCCGCCGATCAGGAACGCGATGCCGCCGAACATCTTCTTCTCGCTCAATCCGCGCTCGCCGTCGACGAGTCCGCGGATTCGCTCGGCGAGATCCTCGTCATATGCCATGACGCAATGATGGCGGACCCGGCATCTCGGCGGAACCGCGGGCGAGCCCGGCAGCGGAAGCCGCTCACCACTCCTGGCCGGCCACCTGCCGTGTCGCCACGTTCAGTCTGTTCCAGACGTTGATCGAGGCGATGGCGAGGATCAGCCCTCCGAGCTGTGTCTCGTCGTAGTGGCGGGCCGCCTCGTCCCAGACCTCGTCGGGCACCGGGTCGGGGCGGTCACTCATCCTCGTCGTGGCCTCGGTCAGCGCCAGCGCTGCCCGCTCGGCCTCGCTGAAGTACGGCGCGTCGCGCCACGCCGCGACGGCGAAGAGGCGGTCGTCCGTCTCCCCGAGCTTGCGCGCGATGCGAGGGTGCTGGACCGCGCAGACGCCGCAGCCGTTGATCTGGCTGGCGCGCAGCGAGATCAGCTCGAGCAGCTTCGGCGAGATGTCAGTCTCGTTGACTGCTTTCGCCAGCGCTTGCAATGCGTCGAAGGCGCCGGGAACGGCGAACGCCGGGTGGCTCATCCGGGATTGCAGGGCCACGGTCTCGGTTTCCATCATCAGTCTCCTTTGCGTCGAGTTGCTTGTGGTCTAGAGGGATGACCCTTCGCAAGGAACGAATGTGACGGAGAGGGCTAATTGCCGAGCGCTGTGGGGTCGAGAACCGTGGGGTCGAGAACGGTGAGGTCGAGCTGGGCGATGCGTTCGCGGTCGGCGAGGAAGTCGATCTCGGCGATCGCCCCGCCCACGATGGTGAAAGCCGCGATCGCGAACGGCTGCCCGTCCAGAAAGGAGACCATCCCGGCCGCCCCATTGATCAGCGCGCGCCGGATGGTCAAATCGACACGCGACCACATCAGTGCCTGCCCGGCGACTGCCTCGGCGCTGCGGACGTGGGTCGACCTGACTCTGGCGCCTCCATCGGCTCGGAGGACGACATCGGGGTCGAGCACAGCGACAAGCGCGTCGAAGTCACCATTGCGCGCGGCGGCAAGGAACGCCTCGACCACCTCCCACTGGGCGGTCAAATCGGCGTCTGGAACGGGAGCGGCGCCACGCACACGGCGACGCGCCCGGCTGGCGAGTTGGCGCGTCGCCGCGGCCGAGCGCTCCACGATCGGAGCGATCTCCTCGAACGGGACAGCGAACATGTCGTGCAGGACGAACGCCAGACGTTCAGCCGGGCTGAGGGTCTCGAGCACGATCAGCAGCGCGAGTCCGATCGAGTCGGCGAGAAGCGCTTCATGCTCCGGGTCGCTGCCGTCGGCGGAGTCGACGATCGGGTCGGGCACGCGCATGTCGAGCGGCTGCTCGCGTCGAGTTCTACGCGTGCGAAGCGTGTTCAGCGAGACTCGCGCGACGACCGTCGTCAGCCAGCCGGCGAGGTTTTCAACCTCACTCGTGTCGGTGCGGCTCAGCCGCAGCCAGGCGTCCTGGACGGCGTCATCGGCCTCGGATAGCGAACCGAGCATCCGGTACGCGATCGCGCGCAGATGCGGGCGCTGGTCCTCGAACTGTTCGGCGAGCCATTCCTCCTGATGCACGTCACATACCTCCGGCGCAGCGTGTCATGGGAGTTGACCCGCAAGACGAGGCGGATGTGACCAATACCCGTCGAAGGGCCGGCGCTCTAACGACGTTCGTCAGGCGAAGGCGTTACGAGCGGCGCCGAAACAACCGCGCGAAGTTGAGCGCGTAACCCCAGCCGAACGCTCTAGGCGTGATCAGTCGCGGCTCTGCCGGGTTCCACCAGCGCTCCTTTAGACGCGCGGTGAAACCGCGTCGCCGCCAGTCGTACGGCACTCCAAGAAACGTGCCGGTGCGTGGCTCCTTGCTTCCAGCTGACATCGCATACTCCCTTCGACTCTTCATCGAACGGTACTCCTGGACATGGCCCCCGCATCGGTATTTTCGAGCAGTCCTGTTGCGCTGCGGGACGCTCGATCCTGAAGTACGTGGCTTGCGCCGCGAAACGGGCGCACTCGGTTGCCCGGAACTTGGAAGCTCGATTCCTGGAGGGAGCTCAGGTGTTGCCGGGCCACGGCTGGCCGTCGGCGCCTTCCGTCTGCGCGTCCGTCGAGGTCTCCCGCTGGTCGTCACCCTCGTCGAGAAGATCCACACCTGGTGGCGGAGTAGCGACCGGTGCCTCTCCTTGCACGGCGCCCTCGACGGAGCCGACGGTTCCCCGGAACCATTGCTTGATCCGTTCGGTATTCATCCCTTCGACCTTTCGCTCGGCCATTGATCTGTCCGCGCCCTCATCGTACGACCGCGGACCGAACAGGAACAACACGCCGAGGCAATCGTCTCAGGACGAGTCGGGCGCTTGCAATCGGGCAGGGTCTCCATCTAGCCTGCTTGTCGAAGGTCGCCATCGGCCGCATTCGTCGGCGACGTGGGCACGGGTCATCACGGGGGTGGAGATGGACAGCACTGCGCGGCGGGCACCAGCGCATTGGCACATCGCCCTGCAGCGCGAAGTCAGAGTCCCTCGGCCGCCGTTCGCCTGCGCCGGCGAAGCCCTGCTGGTACCGGCTGAGGACGGTTCGCCCGCGGTCAAATGAACCAGGACGACCGTCATGTGAGCCGCCGGCAGGCAACCCTAGTCACGGGGAGGTAATCGTGAGCACGATCGTTCAGACCGCCACCGACATCCGTCCATTCAACATCGAGATTCCGGGCGAGGCTCTGGACGAGCTCCGTCATCGCATCGCGGCGACGCGCTTGCCCTCCTCAGAACTGGTCGCGGATCGGTCGCAGGGCGTGCAGCTGGCCACGATCCGGGCGCTCGCGCGCTACTGGGAAGCCGACTACGACTGGCGCAAGACAGAAGCGAAGCTCAACGCGTTGCCGCAGTTCACGACCGAGATCGACGGCGCGACCATCCACTTCATCCACGTGAAGTCGCAGCACCAGAACGCCTTGCCGCTGATCATGACCCACGGCTGGCCCGGCTCGATCATCGAATTGCTCGAGACGATCGGCCCGCTGACCGACCCGACCGCACACGGCGGCAGCGCCGAGGATGCCTTCCATCTCGTGCTGCCCTCCCTGCCGGGGTACGGGCTCTCGGGCGAACCGGTCGAAATCGGCTGGGACCTCGGCCGGACGGCACGGGCCTGGGCCGAGCTGATGCATCGGCTCGGCTACACCCGCTACGTGGCTCAGGGCGGCGACGTGGGCGCGGGCGTCACCGACGCGCTGGCGCGCCAGGCACCCGGCGGCCTGGTCGGCATCCACACGAACCTGCTCGTGCCGGCACTCGGCGGCCCGATGCCGACGGACACCGACGAGGAGCGGGCTGCGGCCACGCAGATCGCCACCTTCGGAAAGACCGGCAACGGCTACTTCGTCGAGATGGCCACCCGGCCGCAGACGATCGGCTACGCCCTGCTCGACTCCCCCATCGCCCTTGCCGCCTGGATGATCGACCACGACACGGACGCGTATTACAAGATCACGCGTGCCTTCGTCGACGGGCAGCCCTCGGGCAACCTCACGCGCGACCACATCCTCGACAACATCACGCTGTACTGGCTGACCGCTACCGGTGCGTCCGCGGCTCGCTCGTACTGGGAGGCCTACGGAGCCGATGCCCCGGCCGCCGCCCTTCAGCCCTTGCCGCCGCCGACGATCCCGTTCGGGTTCACGACGTTCCCGGGCGAGATCTGGAGGACCCCACGCAGCTGGGTCGATGCGAGCTACCCGAACGTCAGCTACTTCAACGAGGTCGACAAGGGCGGCCACTTCGCCGCGTGGGAAGAGCCCGAGCTCTTCTCGTCGGAACTGCGAAAGGCGTTCAGGACACTGCGCTGATTTCGCCCGCGGGCGGCGCGCACGATGAGTGCGCGCTGCCCGACGGTCTCATCGACAACGCTCTCCGTGCCCGGGCAGGAGTTAGGCGGTGAGGTTTGCGGTCGCCTTGAGCGCCCGAAGCGCGCCGGTAAGGCCGAGCAGGGTTGCGACAACCATCAGGACCGATGGAATCGCCAGGTTCAGTGTCAGAGCTGAGGCGCTTGACCCGACCGGGCGTCCGCTGAAGAACCAGGGCGCCGAGCTGGCCAACGCTCCCCACCAGATCGCGGTCGCGCCCGTCATCACGGCCATCGCCGCACTGACACCTACGCCGAGCCAGACCTCCAGACGCAACATCCGCTGCGGCCAGGACAGCTCACGCGCGGTTGCTCTCGCGGCTACCGCCCAGGCGACAAGGCAGGCAGCGAACAGCAGAACCCATGCCACGAACACGCCGCTATAGAGGCCGTCGTGACCGTTGCGCGCCGCCGGCGTGAGCGAGTGTGCCCACCTGGCGAGTCCGATGGTTCCAGCGACGCCGAGCAGGCTGAGCAGCAACGCACGAATGATCGGGCGGCGGATATTCGTCCAACCGCCTCGGCGAAGCAAAGCCGCGAATCCTGGAAGCGAGAGGACGACGCCGCACAGGACGAGCGCCGAGCCGATCCCGGCGGTGCAGAAGAGCACGTCGAACGCGGCGGCCGGGAGCCCCTGCTTACCGGCAGGCGTGACGGCTTGCCAATGCTCAGACGCTTTCTCCACACCGAAACCGCCGAGCACAAATAACGTCCAGGCGAAAAGCACGAGCAGCGAACCCTCGCGAGCCTGCTCACGCGGTGGCAGCCCACACGCCGTGAACACCCGTGCCCGTTCGCTGATGCCTGAGCGGACGACATCAAGCCGGTCGCGCCATGACATCTGCGCGTTGTTGTCGAGCTCTTCAACGAGGGTCGCAAGCTCGTCTCCGTAGCGCGCCCTCCAGGCGGACGGATAGGCCCGGAGAAGCCTCATGCGAACCGCATCCCGATAGCTTCGGGTCCCACCCGTGTGCGCAACCTGGCCGTGCCTTCATCGACGATCGCCCGCAACTCGGCCAGCGTCGCCTCCAGCACCTGCGCACCCTCAGCGGTCAGCCGGTAGGGACGCTTCCGACCCTCCGAAGCCACCGGCTCGATCAAGCCGCGCTCCTCCAATCGGCTGATCGCGCCATAGAGCGTTCCAGGCCCGAGCCGCACCCCGGCGAACCCCTCGATGTCCAAAAGCAACCCATAACCGTGCTTCGATCCAGAAGCCAGACTCGTCAGGATCAAAACCGGCGGATCGTTCTCTCGCCCGCCAGCCGCCTTGCTCTTCACGTGTTCATCCATGGAACCCATTCTACTACGTCAAACGTACTAACGCAAGACGTAATAACGACCTCGGTGGTCGGCTCAGTGCCCGGCCGCCTGGCCGCCGTCGATGTGGAGGGTTTCGCCCGTGACGAAGGTGGCCCGCTCCAGGTAGAGGATCCCGGCGACGACGTCACCGATCTCCCCCAGGCGCCCGAGTGGGTGTACGGCGGCCAAGCCGTCATACGAAGCGAGGTCGTGCTCCGGAGTCTTGATCACCCCGAGCGAGACGGCGTTGACGCGCACCCCGTGCGCGGCGTATTCGATCGCCAGCGAGCGGGTGACCGCGTCCAGCCCGCCCTTGGTGAGAATCGCGAGCGCCGCGGGGGCCGCGCTCCTCGCGTGGTCGACGAGACTCGTCGTGACGTTGACGATGTGGCCGGCGCCCTGTTCGACCATCGGACCTATGGCGCGCTGCGTCATGTGGAAGAACCCGGCCAGGTTCACCGCGGTCATCGCCGCGTAGTCGGCGGACGTGTAATCGGTGAACGGCTTGCCGATGAAGATTCCGGCGTCGTTGACCAGCGTGTCGATCCGTCCGAACCGCTCGAGTGCCTGCTGCACCACGCGTTCGGCGGTCTCTGGCTCCGAGATGTCACCGGGCACAGCGATGAAGGCCGGGTCAGAGGACTCGATCGACCGAGAGGTCGCGACAACCGCGTACCCCGCCCGACGGAAAGCCTGCGCGATGCCCGCGCCGATGCCCTGGGAGGCGCCCGTCACGATCGCGACCTTGTCGGGAAGCTCGACGCTCATTCGACGAGGTAGGTCTCGCTCACGACATTTGGGAAGCCATCGCCATCGACTATGCAGCATCCCACGATCCGTGTTCAGGGAGCGGCTGAAGGCCGGGCACGGGATCCCCACCTGCTACCCCGTTGCCGTATGGTGACCTCGACCCCAAAGAGAGGACATTCGTGACCCTGCTCGCCCGCTTTGCCCCTCCGTCGCTGACGGCAGAGCAGTACGACGAAGTGGTAAGTCGATTGCAGGAGCAGGGCCTATCTCCGGCCGACGGGCTCGACTACGAAATTGCCTTCGGCTCTGGTGATCAACTCAAGGTGAGCCTGGTTTGGGACTCCCAGGAGCACTTCGAGGCCTTTGCTGCGCGTCTGATGCCAATCCTCGAAGAGTTCGGGATCGACCCGGGCGAGCCCGAGGTGTTCGAAGTTCACAACATCATCAAGCGTTAGACGGCGCTACGGGGCCTCGCCAGGCAAGACACCATCCTGCAGTCGGCAGAATGCGAGCACCTTGTCGAACCCGGGCGAGCCCCAAGCGATCCTGACGCCGCTGACCGAGGCGGCGATCTTTCTCGTCTTGACCGTGGATTCGGCTGCGGACGATGTCACCCGGGCTCTGTTAGCCGATGTCAGCGGGCTGAGACGCTCGGTTGGGTTTCGTAATCCCGAGGCGGGGTTGACCTGTCTCGTTGGTCTCGGCTCAGAGCTCTGGGACCGACTCTTTGGCATGCCGAGACCGGCCGCACTGCACCCTTTTCCCGGGTTCGCCGGGACGCGCCACGCCGCCATCGCAACTCCGGGAGATCTGCTTTTTCACATTCGCGCCGCCCGACTCGACCTCTGTTTTGAACTCGCCCAGCGGCTGATGGACCGCCTCGCCGGCTCTGCACAGGTCGTTGACGAGGTACATGGCTTCCGGTCGTTCGACGAGCGCGACCTGCTGGGATTCGTCGACGGAACAGAGAACCCGGAGGGCGAGGCGGCGCGCACCGCGGTTGTGGTCGGTGACGAGGATCCGCTGTTCGCGGGAGGCAGCTACGTCGTCGTCCAGAAGTACCTGCACGACCTGAAGACTTGGGACGCCCTGCCGGTCGAGGAGCAGGAGCAAGCTGTCGGCCGCACGAAGCTCAGCGACATCGAGTTGGCGGACGAGGCCAAGCCTGCGAACTCACACGTGGCCCTGAATACGATCGTCGGCGAGGACGGCGAGGAACGTCAGATCCTGCGCTTCAACATGCCGTTCGGAGCCGTCGGCGCGGGAGAGTTCGGGACGTATTTCATCGGCTATGCCCGTGACCCGGACGTGATCGAGCAGATGCTGAGCAACATGTTCATCGGCAAGCCGGCCGGCAACTACGACCGGCTTCTCGATTTCTCGACGGCGGTAACCGGCAACCTCTTCTTCGTTCCGAGCCTCGAGTTTCTCGACGACCCGCCGACAGAACGAGCCGATTCCATAACGGCGACGGCGGTCGGAGACGGGTTGCCCTCGAACGATTCCGGGTCACTCGGCATTGGCAGCTTGAGAGGACAATCGCCAAAGGTGCCTTGATCAAGCCACCTTGACTCCCATTTGCTTGTCACACCGATCGCTCACGTGGTCTTAGCCACACCGACGCGTGGGCTGGCTCGACCGCCCGATCGACTGCCAGCAGCAGTTCTCCACGCACCGTGTCGAGGTCGACCGCGTCGCGGAGCCGCAGCGTGAACGCGGCGACGATCGCCTCGGCGTCGTACCGTGCTCGATTGAACCGCCGGTCGACGAGATGCTGCACCCGTTTTCGCAGCGGGTTGAACAAGGCCGCCGCCGCCAGTGTCGACGCAGCGACGCCGACGGGCGACGAGAAGGGCAGGACGTCGGTGGTCAGCGCGACGATCCCGATGAACACGCCGACAAGCACCCCGGTCACGATCGCGTAGGAAATGGTGCGGCTGATCAGCCGGTCGATCTCGTACAGGCGGTAGCGGAGAATCGCAACGCCCATCGAGACCGGCAACGCCGCGATCGCAAGGACGCCCGCGTCGCCGATCAGACCCCAGATTCCGTTCTTGCCGCCACTGGCGATTGCCGCAAGGAATCCGAGCACACAGATGACGCCGCCGCTCATCAACAGCTTGAGCTGTCGACGGCCCAGCCCATCCGCACCACGAAACGCGACAATCTGTCGCCCCACCCAGGCGAGGCTGATCACGAAGTAGGGGATGATCGCGGCGTTGCTCGCGTGGAGCAGCATCCCCCAAGCTCCCGTCCCGTGATCGAGATCAGTCAGGGTTCCGGCGTCGTCCACCTGGATCCGGCGAAAGACGAGTCCGTCCACTTGCAGCGCGGTCAAGGTGATCGAGAGAGCCGCGATCAGCACGAAGTACGCGCGCAGAGTCACCTTCCAAGACCTGCTCGGCATGCGACCGTCCGGAAACAGCGCGATCGGCAACGGCAGCAAGACGACCAATGGCAAGTAGTACGGGGCCAGAAAGACGGCAAGCGGTCCCAACGGCAAGCTCGTGTGGCCCAGCCGGTAGCGCAGAACGGCGTACATACCGGCGTCGAGTCCGAGCGGCACCGACAACCCGAATGCCAGGATCAGCCAGCCGACCGAGTTCCGAGGCTGACTACGTGCGACTACTGCCCCGACGACCGCGAAGGCCGCGCAGACCGGCAGGATGCCGGCGTTCGCGAAGTTCAACTGACTCGCCCATGCCGCCGGCGGCACGCCTGCGGCCGCAAACACCAACGCCACGCCTCCGACCGCGAGCGCGACCTTCGGCGACGGCGACCGGAGACGAGGCAAGCTCGGGTTCGCGTTCACAGCGATTCGTGGAACCTAGACCCCGAGCCGTTCCGAGAACGTTACGGCCGGCGCGAACGGCCACGCCGCCTCTAGACGACCGCCTCGCGGGCATGCATCGGTAGCCGGAAGATCAACGCGAACGCGAGCGCGATTGGTACGAGGCAGGCCCAGGCGGTGATCGCCAGCGCGTGCGTGGGTAGATGGCCGGCGAAGGCGGAGAAGAAGATCGTCCCGAGGGCGGCAACCCCGATCGCGCTCGAAAGCTGCTGCACGGACTCCAACACGCCGGAGGCGGAGCCGATCTCGTCCATCCCGACTCCGGCGAGGATGAAGTCGAACAGCTGGCCGAGGCTTGAGCCGGCGCCGAGACCGATCAGGAAAAGCGACGGCGCGAGATCCCAGGTGGAGGCGGTTTGCGCTCCGGTCTCGGTCATGGCCAGCAGGACGGCCCCAGCGGCGACGATCGCGACACCGAGGTGCAACAGGTGACGGCCGAGCCGTCCGACGAGCGTCGTCCCAGCGACCATCCCGAGGATCATTCCGACGACCATCGCAATGAGGGTCAGCCCTGCGTGGATCGGCGAGAAGTGCTCACCGAGCTGAGCGAACAGCGAGACGCAGAGCAGCAGGCCGCCGAACGCGCCGAAGAAGGCGAGCGCAACGAGGAGTCCGCTCACGTAGGTGCGGTTGCCCAACAGCGTCGGCTCGATCAGCGGATCGCCCTGGTAATGGCGCGCCCAGATGACGAACGCGCCGAGCAGAGCCGCTCCGGCGCCGAGCGTGATGAACGTCCACGCCGGCCAACCGTCCGTCCGCCCCTGGATCAATGGGTACAGAATCGCGACCAGCGCGAGTCCGACGAGGATCGTGCCTCCGACGTCGAGCCGGACTCCGGGATGGGCGACGGTCCGCGGCAGGACGCGCACCGCTCCGGCGAACGCGGCGATGCCGATCGGAACGTTGATCAGAAACACCAGCCGCCATCCGATCCCCCAGAGGTTCGCCTCGACCAGCCCGCCCGCGAGGATCGGCGCGGCAACCATGGACAGGCCCATCATCGGCCCGAACGCGCCGAACACCTTGCCCATCTCGTCTTCCTCGAAGCATTCCTTCAGCATCCCGAATCCCTGGGGGATCATCAGCGCTCCAAACGCCCCCTGTAGCACCCGGAAGGCGATCAGCACCGATGGTGAGGGGGCCGCAGCGCACGCGGCCGACATGAGGGTGAAGCCGGCGGAGCCGATCAGGAACAACCTGCGGCGACCGAACATGTCCCCGAGCCGAGCACCGGTGATCAGGAACACCGCGAACGCGAGGGTGTAACCGGCGCTCAGCCACAAAAGCGTCGCCGTACTTCCCCCGATCGCGGAGCGGATCGACGGACCGGCAACGTTGACGATCGTCGCGTCCATCAGATCCATGATGTTCGCCGCAAGGACGACCGCCACCACCCACCAGCGCAGCGGATTGCGCAAGACGGGCTCGGCGGCGTCCGCGCCGCGGCTTGCACTGCGATCGGATCGTTCTGGCTGTGGTGTGGCCACTGAAGTCATGAGTCTCTCAAAATGTTTGGTGTCACTCTAAATATAGTATTACACAAAACTCCGAGCTACACTGACCCGAATGGACACGACCGGCGACCTCGACGTCGACGCCATCCTCGAGATCTACGCGAGGCACCCCGAGGAGGCGCCCGACCCGAACGAGTCCCTCCGCGAACGCAAGAAGCGGCGAGCTCGTCAACAGATCTCGAACATGGCAACCGCGATGTTCCTGGCTCACGGTTTCGACAACGTGACGGTCGCCAAGATCGCGGCGGCCTGCGAGGTCTCCGAGCAGACCGTGTTCAACTACTTCCCCACCAAGGAGTCGATGTTCTTCGACCGCTCCGAATCGATGATCGCCGCAGTTGCCGATGCCGTGCGGGAGCCCGGGAACGCTTCACTCGTGGACGCAGTCGTGCAATCGCTCGACGGCGGGATCCAACTCGGGCAAACGGAGGCTCTCGATGAATCCGGCCAGCTGCGCCTGTTCCGACTCTTCAGCGACGCTGCCACCCGATCACCAACGCTTGTCGCAGCGCGGTTCGCCGATCTCCAACGTTTCGTCGACGAGCTATCGATCGCCCTCGCGCAACGAATCGACGCCGACCCAAACGATCCCGAGGTTCAGCTCGCAACGCTCGTTATCGCCGGCCTCGTCCGGGTCGGATTGGAGTCGGCTTTTCAGCACGCCGGGCAGGCGACTTCAATCGCCGCCCTGAACAACCTCGTCCGCCGCGACATCGCCAGGGCCGCGAAGCTCGCCGAGCCGAGCCTCACCGCATTCGACAAGTTCAGCGGAGCGTCCAGCCGCCATCGATGACCAGCGTCTCGCCGGTGATCAGTGCTGCAGCCGGCGAGCAGAGAAAAACAACCGCACCGGCGACTTCCTCAGGCTCCCCGATCCGGTGGAGTGCAGCGATTCGCTCCGCGACGTCGGCCTGAAAAGCAGGATCGGAAAGCGCGGCCTCTGTTCCTGGCGTACGGATGAAGGTCGGGGCGACTGCATTAGCGTTGATCCCGTACTGACCCCATTCGACCGCGAGACAACGAGTCAGATGCGAAACCGCCGCCTTGGCGGCGCAGTAGACCGCCTCGCCCGGCAGGGCAACCAGCGCTGCCTGAGAAGAGACATTCACGATGCGGCCGAATCCCTGCTCGCGCATCGATGGGAACGCGGCTTGACACGCGAAAAACGTGCCCCTGACGTTGATGTCGAACGTCTGCTGGAACGCCGCAACCGAGACGTCCTCGACGGCGACATGCCCCGCGCCACCGCCCGCGTTATTCACGAGCAGGTCAAGCGCGCCGAACTCCTCGATTGTCGCCCGCACCCCTGATTCGACTTGGTCGAGTCGGCCGATGTCCATCTGGACGGGCATTGCCCGACGACCCAACGAGCGGATCTCATCGGCGAGGCCACCGTCGTTGGCGCCATCCCGCAGGCCGAGGGCGATATCCGCGCCGGCCTCCGCCAAGGCAAGTGCGATCGCCCGCCCGAGCCCGCGCGCAGCTCCGGTGACAAGGGCCGTCCGACTGCTCAAGTCGAACCGCCCAGAGCTCACCCGTTCGGCCATGGCCATTTGTCTTCTCCTTCGTCGCGAAGATCTCGCCGCGCAGTGGGCCTGGGTCTGCGGCCTGGATCTGGAACGGTAATGGGGGTGGCTCTAGCTCGCTCCGGCCAACTCGGCGATTTATGGCTTAGTCGGCCACGAGACCCGAGGCCATCAGAGGGACGGTGTCTGAGCCATGGTCAACGCCGGGTCGGGCGATCCTACAAGCCGCTGTTGACCGCGATTCGCGTTTCGGCGGCGGCCTGTTGCAGCGTGGCGAAGTCGAGCTCGTTTTGGTCGGCGTAGCTTTCGGCGAATGACGCGAGTGCTTCGTCGAAGGCGCCGCTACGGCCGAGATAGCTGGCGGTAGCGAGGGGATCGCCGGATCGGGCGTGGGTGTGAGCGAGCGACCAGCCGCAGATCTGGGCGTAGACACGCATCATGCGCGGGTCCATCCGCTCGACGTCCGCGCGGGCCTTGCCATCCCAGAGTTGACGGACGTAGTAGTCGCGCTCTTCCCCACTTCCGTCAACGTCCGGGGCGCGTGTCCAGCCGAGCATGGTGTCGGCGGCCGCTTGAGTGAGGCGTTGGCCTTCAACGACGCGCTGGCCGTGGTGTGCGAACTCGCTCTTCCCGAGAAACGGCTCGAGAACCGAGGCCTGGGCCTCCTTGAGCTGAAGAAAAAGCGGGTCGCTGTCTCGATCGGCGAGAAGCAGGACGATCCAGACGCGCGTGCCGACGCTGCCCACGCCGACGACCTTACGAGCAGCGTGGACGTAGCGGAAGCGCTCGAGCAGGAGCCGGCGGTCATGAGGGAGTGTGCGACGGTAAGAGCCAAAGACTGAGCGGATCGACTGAATGATCCGGTCGGACTCGACGCGAGAGGCAAGTTCCTCGATCGGAACGATCAGAGGTGGGTCGCTGATGATTCGAGGCTCCCCGTCGACGACTTCCGTCAGCCGGCTGAACGCGCGCAGGTGGTCCTTGGCACGCCGCTTTGCGATGCTGCGTTCGATTTGCTTGAGGTCGCGAGCTCGCACCTCCTGACGCCAGCGCGCCGCGATCTCGTCGACCTCGAGGCGGGCATACCAGACGTCGAGCGTCCGCGCCCCCGCGAAGTCGAGCATCGCCATCCGGTAGGCACGTGCGGCTGAGAGATTGATCACCCGCCGTTCAGGTTCGGAGAACCCCCGATCGCGCCCGGCGACGGCGAAGCTCGCAACCAGGCGTTTCACGTCCCACTCGAACGGGCCTGGAAGCGTCTCGTCGAAGTCATTTACACCGAAGACCAGGCGACGGTCGGGCGCTGCGAAGATTCCGAAGTTGGAGAGATGCGCATCGCCGGAGAGCTGGGCGCGAAGCCCTGTGCGCGAACCGCCGGCAAGATCCTCGGCCATCACGGCGGCTGCGCCTCGAAAAAACGTGAACGGCGACAAGAGCATCCTCCCGTAGCGGATAGGCACAAGCTCGGGCACTCGGAGCGAGGACTGTTCCTCGAGTACCTCAACCGGATCCCGCCTCTCGGACGGTCGCTCCCAGACCGCATGGGCCGAACGCGGAGACCGCTCACGCGCCGCCTTCCCACGCGCAACGCGGTCGCTCCGGGAGAGCCGCGCTCCCGAGCTACCAGCCTCATCGGTTGCAGGATTCGTAGATCCTCCGCTCCCCCTACCTGTCGGCATCCGACCTCCCCTCCGCGCCAACATTCTCCATCAACCGCTATCGCCACAACGGCGGCTACGACCTGCCGTCTCTTCTAGAGGCGCTCCGTGCGGAGCTCTGACCCGGGCCGGTCGGGACTACCAAAGGACATCTCGGCTACGAACCGAGCCTGATCACGGCTCAGTCCGGCCCGACGTGACGCGGCCCCACGCAGCCCCACATGACCGGCATCAGTGGTCAACGAATGGACGCCACCGCTCTTCGATCCGTCGCCCCTTCCAGATCGCGACAGATCCGGCCCAGGTCAGCACGAAGAGGGCGACGATCGCATAGCCGAGTCGTTCGAAATCGATCCCGTTTGCCCCGCCGGTGACGACCTGCAGCAACTCAATCGAGCCCACGACAAGTGCCACGGTCACGGACAGGCTCGTCACGGTGATGTTGTAGTAGACCTTCCGGATCGGGCTCGAGAAGGCCCAGCCGTAAGCCTGGCTCATGAACGCGCCGTCCGCGGTGTCCATCAGAGACATGCCTGCTGCGAACAGGATGGGCAGCGAGAGGATCGCGAGAACCGGCGTCTGGTGGGTCGCGGCGCCGGCGGCGATCGCGAGCAATCCCACCTCCGTCGCCGTGTCGAAGCCGAGACCGAAGAGCACGCCGAGCGGGTACATGTGCCAGCTCTTTGAGATCAGCCGGGAGAACCGGCCAAGGCAAAGGCGGTTCATGAGACCGCGCTCGAGCAGCCGCTGCTCGAGGCGTTCTGCGTCGTAGTTGCCATGCTTCAACTCCCGGAAGATCCGCACGATGTCGATGAGTACGACCAGGTTGAGCACACCGATGATCCAGAGAAACGTCCCTGAGACACCGGCTCCGACATAGCCGCCATAGCTGGTGAAGCCGGGAATCGCCGAGCCGACCTTTTGCGTCGCCAGGGCGAGCCCGGCGACGAGCGAGAAAACGATCGTCGAGTGGCCGAGCGAGAAGAAAAAGCCAACTCCGAGCGGGCGTTTGCCTTGCTGCAGGAGCCGACGCGTCGTGTTGTCGATCGCCGCGATGTGATCTGCGTCGAACGCGTGCCGCAATCCGAACGTGTAGGCAAGAGTTCCCAGCCCCGCGAGAGCCGGGTACGCACGCGAGTAGTACACGAAGAGGCCCCAACCGAGCATGTGCAGGAGGCCGACGGCGCTCGCGAAGCTCGAGAGCCGTAGCCACTCGCGGCGGGTGAGCGTGCGAAGCCAGCTCACGCTCATGCGTACGCAACCTCTACGAAGCCTCGACTCTCCGCGGCGACCAACTCACAGAGAAGGTGATAGGCGGTTGCGTGCGACTCCTGGATCCGGGGAATGTATTCCGACGGCGCAACGATTACGTGATCTGCGAGTCCGGCTTCCGCGATCTGGCCGCCGCCGTAACCGAGCAGGGCGATCGTCAGAAGGCCGCGCTTCCGCGCCTCCTCGAGCGCGGCGAGGACATTCGCGGAGCCGCCACTCGTCGAGATCGCAAGTGCAATGTCGGCGCCAGAACCGTGCGCGATCACCTGACGCTGGAAGACGATCTCGGCGCCGACGTCGTTGGCGAGCGCGGTGAGAATCGAGGAGTCGGCGGTCAGGTCGAGAGCACGCCGTCCTGCACTCTGCAGATCGGCCACGACGTCCATCGCGTCTGTCGCAGAGCCGCCGTTGCCGAAGGCCAGGAGTTTCCCACCGGCGGCGAGGCGCTCGTGGAGAGCCTCCGCAGCGCCCCTGAGCGCGGCGCCGTCTCCGTACGTGAGCTCGCGCAGTCCGCCGGTCTCCCGCGCCTTGATTCGTACAGAGGCGGCAACATCGGCGAGGACTACAGCGAGGTCGACGTCTCGGCGGTCGAGAAACGGGTAGAGGAAGGCGGAGCCGCCGGCACCGGTCGTGCTCGAGCTCAGATGCTCGAGGAAGACGTGCACGGTCTCCCAGAGCACGTGATACAGCGTCTCGATCAGCTCCTGACGGATGAACGGGTTGTGGGTCGGAGGATCGAATACCCAGTCCGCCGCGCCTGCCGCGAATCCGATCGTGAGGCAGCCTTGCGGAGCGGCGGCGTTCATCCCGAACGCGATCAACGCGTCGCTCGGCTCAGCGAGCAGCCGGACCTGGTCTGCGCTCAGCGCAAGCGCCGGCAGGGCGCGCTTCCCGACGATCACGGGGTGGACGAACTCGACCGCGACATGATGCGCGTCGGAGCGGTCCTGCGGTGAAGCGCCGACGGCGAGCAGCCGTCCTCCCTGGACGAACCGTTCGGCCAACCGCAACGAGAGCTCGGCGATCCGCGTTGCTTCGGCGGCGAAGAACTGCTCGTTTACGGCGGTGCGAGTGTCGATCACGCCGCGACTGGCTCCCGCGTCGCCACACGCACGAGCCAGTCGCGCCACGCGTCGACTCCCTCGCCTGTCCTGGCGCTGATGAGCAAGCGGTCGACGTCCGGATGGACCGCGTCAAGGTTTCGCAGATACCGGTCGAGATCGAAATCAAGGTGTGGCAGCAGGTCGATCTTGTTCACGATCACGAGCTCGCAGGCGCGGAACATCAAGGGGTACTTGAGCGGCTTGTCCTCGCCCTCGGCGACCGAGGAGACCATGACGCGGTGGTGCTCGCCGACACGAAACTCCGCCGGGCAGACGAGGTTGCCCACGTTCTCGATCACGAGCAGGTCGAGCTCGTCGAGTGGCAAAGAAGGAATCGCGGAACGGACCATGTTCGCGTCGAGGTGGCACTCCCCGCCAAAGCTCGGATCGGTCTCGATCTGCACGACCGGCAGATGCATGTGCGCGATCCGGTCGCCGTCCAGTGTCGAGGCAACGTCGCCCTCGAGCACACCGACCCGTACACCGTCGAGGTTGCGCAGCGAACGTTCGAGCAACGTCGTCTTGCCGGCGCCCGGTGCGCTCATGAGGTTCACCGCGGTCACGCCCGTGCGGTCGAAGTCGTCGCGGTTCGCGGCCGCGATCGTGCTGTTGGCGTCGAGCACGTCTTCGAGGACCTTCACGTACGTGCGATGCATGACTCCGCCTCCTCGACCTGGATTGATTCGACGAGAAACTCGTCGCCTGCCACGACCGCTCCGCCGCCGCCGCACGCGGGGCAACGGAAGCTCGGCGGCTCCCACTCCGCGCCACAGCATGCGAGCCGCGCGGGCACGATCTCGATTTCGATTCGCGCGCCCTCGCAGACCGTGCCGCGACCGACGATCTCGATGTAGAGCTCGAGCGAGTCCGGCACGACCTGCCGCAGCGCTCCGACGCGCAACGTGATCGCTCGCACCGGTCGATCATCCGCGTGGCGCTCAACCGTGTCGACGATGGCACTCGCTAGAGAGAGCTCATGCACCTGAGCTCCTCGACCGTCTCGACGACGAGGTCGACTGCACCATCGACCGCGGCCGCGACGCGCGGTGTCAAGCCGATGCCGACCTCCTCGACTTCCTGGGGCTCACACCCGACAACGACGACTTTGCCCGGCCAGCCGCCCGTCGACTTGACGAAGCGAAGCACCGTTTCGGGATCCATCCCGTGCGGGTCGATCTGCACGCTGTCGTCGATGCTCGCATCGATCGAGTCGGGATCGACCTCCATCACGTACAGGGTCCCGGGCTCGCCGCCCTGCCGAGTCGCGTCGACGAGGACGAGGGCGTCGTAACCGCGCAGAACCTCGTATGCGAGGTCGAGACCGCCGCTGCCGAAGTCGGCGACGGCGACATCCGCCGGCAGCTCGCGCGCGCGCAGACGCTTCGCGACCTCGCCCGCAAAGCCGTCATCTCCGAGCCAGAGATTGCCCACAGCAGCGACCAGGATCACGCGCTCACCTCCACTTCGTCGGACTTGAAGAACAGGAAGCGCCCGCTCTCTCGCAGCATCTCCTGCATCGGGTCGCTGTCGATCGTGACGCCGAGATGAACGACGTCGTCGTAGTCCACGTAAATCCGCTCCAAAGTTGCCGTCCGGCCGGCGAGCAGGAAGTCCTGCGCGTCCGCCCCGGCTCGTGGACGCAGCACGAGCTTTGCTCCACGGCGGACGGTGGCCCCTGCCACAACAGCCTCCTCTTCGCCGGGGATGACCTCCGGCGCAGGTGCGAGCAAGCCGTGCAGCCGAAGGAGATCTTCCTGTGTCACCGAAGCCGCACGCTCGACCATCTCGGCCACCTTCGGATCGCCGCCGGCGATCGCCTCTCGCTCGTCGTTCGAGAGTGCCTGCACGTGGAGCAGGAGCGCCTCTTCGATCTCGGTCCCGTCGAACAGACTCCCCTGGCTGGCGCGAGCGAGCTGCGGATGGTCGGGCAGGATGATCGCCGCGCCGAGCACCGCGTCGTCGGCTGACGTCGCCAGGACCGGGTACGTGTTGATGCTCGTGCACCCGGACTCGAGCGGCGAGAGAAACCGGCCGCCGCGAACTCGAACGACGACGTGTGTGGAGATCAGTGACGAGGCGAGGGCGTCGGCGCGGCCGAGCCCTGCGGCAACCTCGGTCAGGTTGTGCACGCAAACCCGAACGGCGTCACCGTCGATCCGCAGCGTGGCGCGGGCTCGTAACCCGTCGAAGTGGAAGTCGTGCTGCCCGGGATGGTCGAGCTCGATCCGGCGCTCGGCCGCACGGTGGCGTTCCCCCGTCGGTTGCAGGAACCTCACCTCGGCGCTGACCTCGCCCTGGGCGCCAAGGCGGCACTCGAGGCGCAGGTGGTCGTAGGTCGATCCGCCTGCGTAGCGGGGCGGGTAGACGATCCCGAACGGCGTGGGTGTCGCGTTCTTCGCCGTTCCGGGCGTGTAGGGATAGAGGGCGTAGCCCTCATAGAGGAGCGTCGTGACAAGATCGTCCAGGGCACTCAACGCAACGCGTCCTGGATCGTGGCGTCAAAGGTCGGCAAACCGCGTTCGGTGCGTCGTTTGCGTAGCGCGGCGAGCGTCTCGGCCTGCACGCGCACGAAGCCGGCAGCACTGTGGCGGCGCTCGATCAACTCCTGCCAATCGGTGACGCGCAGGCGGTAGCGCGCGTCGCAACTCCAAGGCACGAGCGTGATCTGAAGCCGATCGGCGACGCCGCAGTAGAAGATCGATCCGTTGAAGTGGAAGCTCAGGGGCACCGTGCCCCCGGACAGGGAGGCGAGATAGCGCGTCGCTGCCAGTTCGACGTCGCCGCTCAACGGCACGGCGAGCGTGAAGTGGCCCGTTCCGGAGAAACTGGGCACGAGCATCTCGATGCGGCCGATCTGCACCGGCCCCGCGGTTTGCGGGATCTGAGCAGGCTCACCGAAAAGGTCATGGAGCCGTTCGCGGCTCTCCGGATCGTAGGCGCGCCGGTCACCGTCGATCTGTACCTGCGCGGCCAGCGCGATCGTGTAGATCTCGCAACCGCTGTTGTCCGTGACAGCGACCGCGAAGTCCAGAGTCGGTGCCGCCGCATGGGGAACGACCTCCACCCCGGTGACGGCGAACTCGGGGGCCGGCAACGCAACGGCGACTTCGGTCATGCTGCCTCACTGCGGAGCGCGTCGAGGTACGCGACGACCGCGGTACGGAGGTTCGAGCCGCCGTTGATTCCCTCCCAGCGCAGCTTGACGAGCCCGACGAGTCCGTAGCAGCGATCGATCGGCGCGATCAGGAACTGCGGCGGATCGGCCAGGCGGTTGACGATCAGCGCCTCGGCATCGAGCTCGAGGGTCGCGAGCACCGGATTCGCGGCGACGAGCTCCTGCCAGGCCCCGAGATCGAGCTCGCTTTCAGTCGCGCCGGCCGGGCTCGGATAGAACGCCGTCACCTGGCCTGCCACTGAGCTGACGAACAAGAAAGCGAGTCCGATCGGAATCCGAAACTCGGCCCACAAGTCGTCGGGGAGCCGAAAGTCGTCGAGAGATACGACCCGATGTCCTGTCGGCCGCAGTTCGGGATCGCCGGATCGAAGTGCGAAGCAGCTCTCGCATGCGCACAGGATCTGCCGGTCTTCGAGGTGCAGGAGGTGCCGATGCTCCGCGGAGACCTCGCCGCCACAGAGGTCGCAGTGCTCAACCTGCCGCGGGGGTCTCGCGACGGTCTGCGCGGCAGCAACCCGCCGCAGGTCACCGACGAGGGTCATGTCGCGACCTTCACGTGCCCGTCGGTCTCGAGCAGGGGCACCGGGACAAGCTGCAACTCCTCGTCTCCAAGGAGGCGGCCGGCGAGGGGCAGCGAGTAGCTGCGGCCACAGCCGGGACACTCGAGCAACCCGTCGTCGAGCGTCCCGCCGAGCAACGAGCCGCCGCAGCCCGCGCAGGCGTCGCGGTAGGCAAGCAACGTGCCCGCGACATTCGCAACGACGAGGCCCGGAACGCCGAGCCTGAGCTGGCCCGGCTTCGGGATCGAACGGAGCTCGGCCCATCCGACCAACGGCAACAACTTGCTGGGCGCGCGCTGTTTGTCGACGGCGCCTTCGACCTCGATGGCAACGAGGTCGGGAGCCTCTTCCTCGAGCGCCCTCTCGATCGCCAGTTCCAGCGTCGCAGCCGATGAAGAGCACCCGTTGCAGCTCCCTTTCAGTAGCAGCTGCGCAACGCCGTTCTCGATGCCGAGGAGCGCGACATCTCCGCCGTGCGACGCAAGATACGGCCGCACGCTGGCGAGCGCTTTGTCGACCCGTGCCTCGAGAGGCACCGGATGAAGCCCGTGCACGAGCAGCATGCTCCCCACGACCGGATCGGTAGCGAGGCGCTCGCGCGCCTCGGGATCAAGTGTCCCGAGGACGCGCGTAAGCCCCTCGCCGTGTAGCTCGAGCATTTGCTCGAGGAGCAGCTCGACATTGTCGACGCTCTCCTGTGCGGGCGTGTCGAGCACGGTCAGCAGAGCCCGGTCGGTGTGTGCACCACCTTCTTCACCTTGCCGCCGCCGAGGTACATATGCACCCCGCAGGGCAGGCACGGATCAAACGAGCGCACGGCGCGCATGATGTCGATGCCTTTGAAGTTGTCCGGCCCGTTCTCCTCGAAGATCGGCGTGTTCTGCACCGCGTCCTCGTACGGGCCGGGTGTCCCGTAGGCATCGCGCGGGCTCGCGTTCCACGGCGTCGGCGGATATGGCTGGTAGTTCGCGACCTTCCCCTCGCGGATCACCATGTGGTGTGAGAGCACTCCGCGCGCGGCCTCGTGGAAGCCGACGCTGACCGCCTCCTCCGGCACCTTGAAGTCACGCCAGCTCTTCGTCCGGCCCGCGATGAGCTCGGCTCGAGCCAGATTGAGGCAATGCAGCCCGACGAGCGCCGAGTACGCCTCGTGGTAGGCGCGAGCCCGGTCACGCTCGATCGCGTTCGACCACGGCGGAACCTTCCACTCGAACTCCATCTGCGGAAGAGTCTTCGAGCGCGGCAGAACCATCTTGATCGACTCACCTGTGGCTTCGAGGTAATCCCCGAGCTTGACCAGGCCGGCCTTAGCCGTCACCCACTGACGGGCAAATGGGCCGCCACCGGTATCGCAGGCGACGTGGCGGTCGGTGCGCTTGTCGTAGATCCGAGGCGAGGTGACCCATGAGTACTTGTCCGCGAAGTCCCGCTTCTGCGGCTTGGGGATCGTCGTCTTGTTCCACGGATGGTGCTTGTCGATCGGGTTGCCGAGCGGATCCTGCGTCACCCAGGTCGTCTCGTTGTCCCAGTCCTCGAAATAGGACGAGCCGAGCATGATCCGGATCATCCCGTTGATCTCGACGAGGTCTGTAGTCACGAGCTCGCCGCCGATGGCGATGCCGGGCGTGATCATGCGCGCCCTGCCCCACTCCGTCATCGTCTTGTAGTCGTAGTCGACGACTTCGGGATCGTCGAAGCAACCCCAGCAGACGAGGTCGGTCTCCCGGAACCCAACCTGCTCGTAGCCGGGAAGCGCCTCGTAGAAGAAGTCGTACAGGTCGTCGTGGAGCGTGATCGACCGCTTGCAGTAGTCGAAATACTCCATCAGCCGCACGTAGTAGTCGGTGATCGTCTGATGCGTGATGTGGGCGCTGCAGCCGCCCGGCATGATCGTCGACGGGTGGGTGTGACGGCCCCCGAACAGGCAGTACATCTCGCGCGTATAGCGGGCCACCTCGAGCGTCTCGAGATAGAACTCACCGGTGAATGGATTGAGCGATCGCATGATGTCGGCGATCGTCTTGAAGCCGTGGATATCCGATTGCGGCGACGCCGTAGTCTCGGCTTTTGCCAGGACCGACGGGTTCGTCTCCTTCACCATCTGCTCACAGAAGTCGACGTTCGCCATGCAGTCGTTGAAGATCGCATGGTCGAACATGAAGTCGGCCGACTCGGCGAGGTTGAAGGCATAGTCGCCGAGCTTGGGCGGCTTGACGCTGTAGGCCATGTTCTGGTTCAGGCACGACGCGGTGCAGTGGTTGTCGCCGCAGATGCCGCAGATCCGGCTGGTGATGAAGTGGGCGTCTCTGGGATCGATCCCCTTCATGAAGATGTCGAAGCCACGGAAGACCATCGAGGTCGAGTAGCACTTCAGGACTTCCTGGTTCGTGAAGTCGATTTCGGTGTGGATACCGAGGCTCCCGACGATGCGGGTGATCGGATCCCACGACATCTCCTTGACCACGACTTTGCGCTCCTGGGGAGCCTGGACGTCGATCGCCATCTCATGCTCCTGTCTTGGCGTAGTGCCGGGGCTGGTAGCCCGAATCGAGCGTACGGCCCTTGCGCCGCCACTCAGGCTCCTTGTCGTACTTGTTCTTGATGTTGCGGTTCCGGCCCCAGCGGATTACCGGGCCGATCGTGAACTTCTCCACGTTTGCCGCCAGCCCGCCGTATTTGTCCTCCTCCATGAACGGCATGTACTTGTCGGGGAAGCCCGGCATCGTGCAGGCCATGCAGATCCCGCCCACGTTTGGGCAGCCGCCGACCCCGTTCACCCAGCCGCGCAGAGGGACGTTGCACTTGACGACTGGGCCTTTGCAGCCAAGCTTGACGAGGCAGCGGTAGTCGTCGCCGTACTCGGTGGCGAAGTTGCCCATCTCGGAGAACCCGCCGCGGTTGCAATTCTCGCGCACGGTGCGCTCGAAGAGCCAGCGTGGCCGTCCCGCGTCGTCGATGTCGATCATCGGAGCCATCCCGCCGAGTTGAAGGACGAGATACAGGAGCGTCTCCGTCATGTTGTCGGGCTGGGCCGGGCACCCGGGAACGTTGACGATCGGGATGCCGGCCTTCGACTTCCAGTTCCAGCCGAGGTAGTCGCGCAGGCCCATCGCCCCCGTCGGGTTGTTCTTCATCGCGGGGATGCCCCCGTAGGTGGCGCACGTGCCGACGGCCACGACCGCCGCGGCCTTCGGTGCCAGGCGGTCGATCCACTCGTTCGTCGTGATCGGCTGGCCGGTCGACGGGTCGAGGCCTAGCCCACTCCAGTGCCCGTCGCCGTTGATCTCTTCATTGGGGATCGATCCCTCCATCACGAGGACGAAGGGGTCGAGCTCACCGCGATCGGCCTGCCACCAGGGTTCCATGAACTCGGCGCCGTTCTCGAAGGCGAGCACCGCGTTGTGCACGACGACCCGCGGCATGCCGGGAATGATCCCGCGGACGATGTCCTCGAGACTCGGATTCGTCGCCGAGGTCATGGCGACGGAATCCCCCTCGCACGAGAGGCCGCACGTGATCCAGAGGACGTGCGCCGTCACCGCCTCGGTCGCATTCTGGTTCGGGACGAACTCGACCGCTGCCATCCGTGCTCCTTTCAGCAGATGCGCGGGAGCGGATCTCCCACGAGCATGTCCATGACCCGGCGGCCGCCGAAGGCGGTCTCGACCAGGACGAGCCCGGCCGGGTCGGTCTTCACCTCGCCGATCTCCGACGCGTCGCCGCAGCCGGGCACGGCAGTCAACGCGGCAAGTGCATCGTCCGCCGCATCGGGAGCGACGAAGGCAACGAGCCGGCCTTCGTTCGCGACATACATCGGGTCGATGCCAAGAATCTCGCAGGCGCCGACGACCGCCGGATGCACCGGCACCGCAGCCTCGCGGACGACGATCGCCACACCCGACGCGCGAGCGAGCTCGTTCAACACCGAGGCGACCCCGCCGCGGGTCGCGTCTCGGATACATCTCAGGGACGAACCGCTCGTCTCCAGCAGCGCGTCGACTGCCGGCCACAGCGATTGTGTGTCTGATTCGATCTCTGCCGCCAGCTCGAACTCGCCACGGGCGAGCATGATCGCCGTGCCGTGCTCGCCGAGCGATCCCGAGACGATGATCCTGTCCCCCGGGCAGATCGCCGAAGGCGAGAGTTGAGCGCGCGGGTCGATTCGTCCGAGCCCGGTCGTGCAGATGTACATCGAGTCACACCGGCCCCGCTCGACGACCTTGGTGTCTCCGGCCACGATCTGCACGCCGGCGATCGCTGCCGCGCGGGCGATCGCGTCGACCTCAGCGCGCAGCTCGTCCGCACCGAGACCTTCCTCGAGTACCAGCGACAACGCCAGCGCGAGCGGACGCGCACCCGAGACGGCGAGATCGTTGACGGTGCCGTTGACGGCAAGCTCCCCGATCGAACCGCCTGGGAAGCGGATGGGCTTGACGACGAAGCTGTCCGTGGTGAGAGCAAGCCCATCGACCATCCCGGCGTCGGCGAGCTCGGTCATACCGAACGAGGGGGCGAGCAACCCCTCCACGAGTGCCTGTGTCGCCTTGCCACCCGCACCGTGCGCCATCGTGATGCGCTCGTCGCGAAAGCGCAGCGGCTTCGCCCGCACGCGCTCGATCATCGCGAGTGCACGTTCCTCGGTCTGACTCATACAACCTCACGCTCGCGGGCAAAACGGCCAAAGTTGTAGTAGGCCGCGCACGCACCCTCGGAGGACACCATGCAGGTGCCGATCGGCCGTTCGGGCGTGCACGCGGTACCGAAGACCTTGCACTCCCAGGGGCTGATCACCCCCTTCAGCACCTCACCGCACTGGCACGCCTTAGGATCCGCGACGCGGATCCCCGGCACGGGAAAGCGCAGCTCGGCGTCAAAGTCGGCGTAGCTGTCGTTGAGCTTCAGCCCGCTGTGGGAGATGAAGCCCAGACCACGCCACTCGAAGTGCGGCCGCAACTCGAATACCTCCTCGAGCACGCGGAGCGCTTCCGAGTTGCCGTCGTACGGGACGACGCGCTTGTACTGGTTCTCGACCTCGCACCGTCCGTCGCGCATCTGACGCAGCAGCATCTGCACTGCCTGGAGCAGGTCGAGGGGCTCGAAGCCGGCTATCACGATCGGCTTCGTGTAGTCGGCGGGGATGAACTCGAACGGGCGCGCGCCGACGACGGTGCAGACGTGTCCGGGCCCGATGAAGCCGTCGAGCCGCAGGTCAGGTGACTCGAGGAGTGCCCTCAGCGGCGGCACGATCGTGACGTGGTTGCAAAAACAGCTGAAGTTGGAGATGCCTTCCGCCTTCGCACGCATCAGCGTCAACGCGGTCGACGGCGCGGTGGTCTCGAACCCGACGGCGAAGAACACAACCTGGCGATCCGGGTTCTCGCGCGCGATCCGCAGCGCGTCGAGCGGTGAGTAGACCATCCGCACGTCGGCGCCTTCCGCCTTCGCCTCGAGCAGTGTCCCATGGCTCCCAGGCACCCGCATCATGTCGCCGAAACAGGTGAAGATCACGCCATCTTCGTGCGCGACGGCAATCCCGTCGTCGACGCGCCCCATCGGGATGACGCAGACGGGACATCCCGGCCCGTGAACGAGCTCGACGTTCTCGGGGAGGAGATCGTCGACGCCGTACTTGTAGATGGTGTGCGTGTGCCCGCCGCAGACCTCCATCAACTTGTAGTGCCGGCCCGGCTCGACCGTCGCGACGATGTCGGAAGCGAGGACGCGGCCGAGATCGGCGTCGCGGAATTCATCGACGAACCTCATGTGAGCCGCACCAGGGCGACGCCGGCATGCACCAGGACCTCGTCGCCGGGGGCAACCACACCGACGAGGTCGGTCATCACCTCGACGCCGCCGTCGCAGCGCGCGAGCCCGTCGCGGCCGACCTCGACGACGCGCATCGCCACACCTTCGTCGGAGCACGTGATGCAGTGGTGCTCGTCGCAGCTCATTGGATGGCGCTGGCCTTCAAATCCTCGAGCTCTTGCTCGAACGCATCTCCCATTCGCTGCAGAAGACCGAGGGTGGCTTGAGCTTCTTCCTCATCGACCTTGGAGAGCGCAAAGCCGACGTGGATCAGGACCCAGTCACCCGGCAACGGAGTGTCGAGCAGACCGACATTCACCGTGCGAATCACGCCCGCCACGTCGACCTTCGCGAGATGGTTCGCTTCGTCGACGAACTCGATCACCTGGCCGGGAATCGCGAGGCACACAGGCGGGGAACCCTCCTGGGTCGGAGGAACCGGACCTTGGCCAGTCTTGATGAGTCGGCCTAAAGGCGAGCGCAAGCTTCGTCAAGATCTCTTGACGAACCTCGCAAAGCCTCCTTCAGGCGGCGACGAGCTTGTAACCCAGACCGCGCACCGTCACGATCCGCTCCGGGTTATGCGGATCGCGCTCGATCTTGTGACGCAAGTTCGCGACGTGGACATCACAGAGGTGTTGGTCAGCCTGGTGGCTCGAATCCCAGAGCCGGTGCAGAATCTCGCGGCGCGAAACGATCCGTCCCGGATCCTCGGTCAGTAGCGACAGCAGTTTGAACTGCGAGACCGTGAGATGGACAAGCCGCTCGTCGACCACGACCTGACGAAGGCCCAGGTCGACGCGCAAGCCACCGATCTCCCGGAGCGGCCCGCGAGTCGCGGCTCGCTCGTAATCGCAGCGCCGTAGCAGCGCACGGACACGACTCACGAGCTCCGCAAGGGAGCACGGAACCGACACACAATCGTCGGCGCCGAGTTCCAGGGCAAGCACGCGGTCGACCTCGCTCTCTCGCGCGCTCAGCACGATCACAGGCACGGTGCTGAGTGCGCGCAGCCGGCGTAACACGTCCAGGCCCGAGAGTTTGCGCAGGTCGAGATCGAGCAGCACAAGATCGACCGATCCGCGCACGGCCGCCGCGAGCGCCGCCTCACCGTCGCCGACCTGCTCGACCTCGTAGCAGTCGCGCCGCAGCATGCTCCCGATTGTCTCCCGCGACTCGGGCGTCGAATCCGCCAAAAGAATCCGCTCGCTCACTTCACCGGCCGCCCCCACTAGCGCATCCACGACGGGCATACCCACGAAAGCGGAAGTTCGAAACGCTGACCAACCTCCCCAGCGGTGAGCGATTGCGGGAGCACGGACGTCCTATCAAAAGACAGAACTGTCTGTCAACGCGGTCTAGGATGCTCAAATGCCCGGTCAGGCTCAGACCAGTGCATCGCTCGACGCGCGCGAGCGGATCCTCGAGACCGCGTATGAGTTGTTCTCACGCCGCAGTATCCGCGCGGTCGGCATCGACGAGGTGATCGAGCGGGCGGGGGTCGCGAAAGCGACGCTTTACCGGCACTTTCCCTCGAAGGACGACCTCGTGCTCGCGTTCCTCGAGCGACGGGAGGAACGCTGGACGAAGGGTTGGGTCGAAGCCGAGGCGCGTCGGCGTGGTTCGACGCCCGAAGGCTCCCTGCTCGCAATCTTCGATCTCTTCGATGGCTGGTTCCAGCAGGACGACTTCGAAGGATGCTCGTTCATCAATGTCCTCCTGGAAACGAACGACCTCGCTCACCCGGTCGGACACGCGAGCGCGGCCCATCTCGCGAACATCCGTGAGATCATCCGCACTCTCGCCGACGAGGCCGGTCTGCGAGACCCCGACAACTTCGCCCACTCATGGCACATCCTGATGAAGGGCTCCATCGTCGCCGCCGGCGAAGGCGACCGACAGGCGGCAACGCGGGCACGCGAGCTCGGCCGCTTGCTCATCGACGCTCACCGCCGGTAGCGGCCCGATCGGACCCACGCATGGAACGCCGCCGATTCCGAATCCGAGGAATCGTGCAAGGAGTGGGTTTCCGCCCGTTCGTCTACGGACTGGCGCGATCGCACGGGCTCGCAGGCTGGGTCCTGAACGACGGCGCCGGCGTCACGATCGAAGCTGAAGGCCCCGGCGCCGCACTCGACGACTTCGCCGACGCGCTCAGCACCGACCTGCCGCCACTGGCGCGCGTCGATGCGATCGAGTCGGAACGAATTGCTGTTCTCGGCGAGACACAGTTCATGATCGCAGCGAGCACTGCCGCGGGAGCCAACGCCCTGATCCCGCCAGAAGCCGCGACCTGCTCCGACTGTCTGCGCGAGCTGTTCGATCCGGCCGATCGCCGCTACCGCTACCCGTTCGTCAACTGCACGAATTGCGGACCCCGGTTCACGATCGTGCGCTCCGTCCCGTACGACCGCCAGAACACGACGATGAGCACGTTCCCTCTCTGCCACGACTGCAGGCGGGAGTACGAAGATCCGAGCGACCGGCGCTTCCACGCCGAGCCCATCTGTTGCCCGGCGTGCGGGCCACGACTCTCACTTCCGCTCGCCGACGCAGCTCAGCTCCTTCAGGGCGGCGCGATCCTCGCGGTGAAAGGGCTGGGCGGCTGGCATCTCGCCTGTACGGCCGCAGACGAACACACGGTTGCGAAGCTCAGATCGCTCAAGCATCGAGAGGACAAGCCGTTCGCCGTCATGACGACCAAGCCGGAGCTCCTCGCCGAGATCGGAGCCGCCGAAGCGGCGCTGCTCGAGTCGCGTGCACGGCCGATCGTCCTCCTACGTCGGAGGGAAGGAGCCCCGCTCGCCGAGGCCGTCGCCCCCGGAAGCCCCTGGGTAGGCGTCCTTCTCCCTTACACGCCGCTTCACCATCTTCTGCTCGCCGAGGTCGGATCCGCGCTCGTGATGACCAGCGGCAACAGGTCGGACGAGCCGATTGCCTACGACGACGACGAGGCACGAGTACGCCTGCACGGGATCGCGGACGCGTTTCTGGGACACGATCGCCCGATCCACCGCCGTTGCGAGGACTCCGTCGTTCGTACCGCGTTTCCAATCCGGCGCTCACGCGGGTTCGCGCCCGGGGCCCTACCACTCCCCGCCGAAGCGCGAACCCCCATCCTCGCCACGGGCGCCGAACTGAAGAACACCTTCTGCGTCGTCCGCGGCAGCGAAGCGTTCCTGTCTCCCCACCTCGGGGATCTCGAAGGCGAGCTTGCCTTCCATGCCTTTCGCACCGACATCGACCTCTACCTGGCGATGCTCAACGTCGAACTGAAGGTGATCGCCCACGACCTCCATCCCGAGTACCTCTCGACAAAATGGGCGCTCGAGCAGGACGCTCAACTTGTGGGCGTCCAACACCACCACGCCCACGCGGCTGCATGCCTCGCCGAGCACGGGCGGACAGGTCCGGCGCTCGCACTCATCTTCGACGGCACGGGTTACGGCCCCGACGGCACCCTCTGGGGTGGCGAGCTCCTACGTTGCGACCTGGCCGGGTTCGAGCGGCTTGCCTGGCTCGAGCCGATTCCATTGGCAGGAGGCGCAGCCGCGATTCGCGAGCCATGGCGCGTCGCCGCTGCCTACCTCGAACGTGTGGGACGCCCTGTGCCGTGGCCGGGTTGGAGCAAGGTACGCGCAGCCCTGAGCGTAAACGCACCGTTGTCGTCGGGCATGGGTCGGCTCTTCGACGCGGTCGCGGCGATCCTCGGTGTCCGCGAGTCGGTCACCTACGAGGGCCAGGCCGCGATCGAGCTCGAGCAGCTGGCAGGCACAACGAGCGCCGCTCCATACGAGTGGCGCTTCGGCGACGGCTCTGCGCTCATCGGAGCCGTCCACGAGGACATGGCGGCAGGACGTCCCCCAACGGAGATCGCAGCGGCGTTCCACGAAGGCGTCGCCGCGGGCGCAGCAAGAGCATGCGCCGAGGCGGGAGGCGACCTCGTCGTCCTCTCCGGCGGCTCATTCCAGAACCTGCGGTTGCTCGCCTCAACTCGCGATCGCCTGGTGGAGCTTGGGCTCCGTCCCATGTCGCACCGGCAAGTCCCTCCAAACGACGGCGGGATCAGCTACGGACAAGCGGCGATTGCCGCCGCACGAGGCTCGAGCTAGGCCAGCACCGCTCCGGCTGCCCGAAGGCGAAGACGTTCTACCTGTTCGAGCTGCGTCTCGGCAGACGCGAGCAGCTGATCGAGTTCCATCGTTCCGAGCCCCTCAGGCAACCTACCGTCCGTCGTCTTGAGCGCAGCCCACAGAGCCCGCTTCCCCGTGATGCCGAGCAGCAGCGTCTCGAGCTCGATCAACCGGCTTAGTGGCGAATAGGACAGGAGACGGCCGTTTCGTTTCAACCGCGCCAGTCGCTCGCCGACGCGAGCGATGATCACCTTCACAGGATCGGGCCTGACACCGAGTACATCCATGAGTCGGGCCAGCTTCTGCCGGTCGGCAGCAATTGCAACCGCCAGTGCAGCGAGCTCATCGGCGTAGGCCTCGTCGCGATTCTGCCGTTGCAATCGCTGCACGAGATCGAGCCCCGCAGCGGAGCCGGCGTAGTGGTCACGAAGATAGATCGCGAATAGCCGACCGTCCGACACGCGAACGTTCCTTCCCATCCACGCGAAATACGAACATCGTTCGCGCGCGGCTACTTACTCATGGATCTCCATGGGCGGTGAGGGGCTCGAACCCCCGACCCCTTCCGTGTAAAGGAAGTGCTCTCCCAGCTGAGCTAACCGCCCGAGCATTCCATTGTGTCTGTTCAGACGTCGGCCGGCATGTCGGCGTCCCCGGCGGCGACGTGCAGCACCCGGAACGCCGCCTCGAGGTCGGCAGGCGAGACGCTCGCGCGGAACGACTTGTCGAGGTTGTCGACCACTTCGATGATCGCCTGTTCATAGCGGCGGCCCAGGTCGGTGAGGTGCAGGACAACTCGGCGACGGTCGGCGTCGTCGTCCTTTCGCTCGACGTAGCCGCGGCTCTCGAGCGAGTCGGCCATCTTGGTTGCGGCCTGCCGGCTGATGCCGATGAACTCGGCCATCTCCCCCAGACCCTGCGGCTCGAAGCCCAGGATGCGCACCCACGCGCCGTCCCCGCGGCGGAACGTCGTGAAGCCGCGCTCGGCGAGCGCCGCGCGCATGCGGTTCAGCCAGCGCAGACGGGCAATGGCCAGCAGATCGTTGAAGGACTCGGGCTCGGCGGTCGTCGCTTCATTCGTCATGTCTGGATGATAACGGTTGATAGTCAACCATGCTGCCTATCTTGCAGCCACCCGTTCCGCACGCGCTACGGTCACGCCGTGGAGCCCGCGGAAGCGACCTTCGAAGAGCTCGTCCAGGACGCCCTCGACGCGCTGCCCGACGACATCCGCGCGCAGCTTTCGAACGTGGCCGTCGTCACCGAGGACGAGCCGCCGCGGGGCATGCCGCTGCTCGGGCTCTACGAGGGCATCCCCCTCACGCGGCGCACGACCAACTACAGCGGCGTGCTGCCCGACAAGATCACGATCTTCCGCGGGCCGCTCGAACGCCTCTACGGCGCGCACCCCGCGGTGCTACGGCGCGAGGTGAAGCGCGTCGTCCTCCACGAGGTCGCGCATCACTTCGGGATCAGCGACGAGCGCCTGGTCGAGATCGACCGCTACTAGCCGCCCGACCACGAGGTGACTCATTCTTGACGCCTCCGACCGGTGGTGTTTATCTCCTCTGAACACCCGAGAGGAGCAATGCGCGTGTACCACCTCGGCAGGATCACGGAGACGGCCGGAGACGCCGGTGCGTACGCCGGGCACAGCGAAGGCCACACCCGGCGCACCCTGATCGGCCGGGCCTGCGGCTCGCCGCACCAGGAGGTCGTCGTCGCCGAGCTCGTCGCCGGCGGGAGCGTCGCGCAGCACCTGCACGCATTCGAGGAAGCCTTCTACGTCCTCGACGGGCGGCTGACGCTCGAGATCGCGGGCGAGCGCGAGGAGCTCGCCGTCGACGACTACGTTTTCATCGACCGCGGGGTTGCCCACACCCTCGTCAACGAGTCCGGTGAGCTCTGCCGCTGGTTCGAGGTCAGCGCGCCCCAGCCGGGAGCGGCGCTCGAGGACACGGCCTTCATCGACGGCACGCCGCCCTCGGTGACCGGTCGAGATTCCCTATCGCCGCAGCCACTTCGACGTTGCGGCGCTACCGCCGCCGAGCGAGTCGATCGGCCTCTCGGGCTTCGGCGGCGCCAACGTCGGCCGCGCGTCGCTGAGATCATCGTCGGCCCGAACACCGGCGCCAGCCAGTTCAACCTGATGGTCGTGCAGTACGCGCCGGGCGGCTACATCAACGAGCACGACCACGCGTTCGAGGAGGGCTTCTTCTTCCTCGAGGGCGAGGTCGAGGCCGGCCTCGAAGACAGCACGCACGTGCTGCAGGCGGGCGACTACTGCTGGAGCAGCGTCGGCAGCATGCACGCACTGCACAACCGCTCGGACGGGATCGTGCGCTGGCTCGAGACCCAGGTCCCGCAGCCGCCGTCGCGCTACCAGGCCCGGTTCGTTGGCGACTGGGAGCGGTTCCTCGAAGGCGGCCCCTCCTGAGCGTCGACGGAACGCAGTTTCGCGAGGCGATCGCCCATTTCGCGACCGGCGTGACCGTGATCACGACGACCACGGCGAAAGAAGTCGGGCATGACGGCGAGCGCGGTCTCGTCACTTTCGCTCGACCCCGTGCTGCTGCTCGTCTGCATCAACAACCGTCTCCCCGCGCACGAGGCGATCGAAGGGAGCCGCCGGTTCGTCGTCAACGTCCTGGGCGAAGGCCAGCAGGATCTCGCCCTGCACTTCGCGCGGCCCTCGACCGACAAGTTCGCAGGCATCGCGCTCCGCGACGACCACGAGCTGCCCGTTCTCGCCGACGCGATCGCGTACTTCGTCTGCGACGTCCACGAGCGCTTCCCCGGCGGCGACCACTCGATCTTCACCGGCCTCGTGCGCGAGTGCGGCGCGAAGCCCGGCCGGCGCCCGCTCCTGTATTTCCGCAGCGGCTTCGGCTCGATCCGCGATGCACATGCGGACGAGCTCGACGAGGCCGCGCTGTGGTACGCGGGCTCGGCGGGATCGCTCGGCGGGGCGCCGTTCGGAGCGCGGCCGACCCGCTGAATCCGGCCTGCGCTTCGCACCGCACGGCGATCTCTGCGAAGCTGTCGGCGTGAAGCGCTGGGACTTGCGCTCGTTGGCCCCCTCCTCGGAGAAGCAGACGCCGCGCGAGCCCGGACCCGACGCGCCGCGCGTGCCGAGGGACGGCCACCACATGCCACGGGTGTTGTTCTCGACTCCCGAATGCCGCGCAGTCGTGATCGACCTCGCGAGCGGCGAGGAGCTCGGCGAGCATCACGTACGCGAGCGCGCGGTGCTCCAGGTGGTGTCCGGCCGGGTCTCGATCGAGTCGGCCGGCGAAACCGCGGAGTGCGACACCGGCACGCTTGTGGCCTTCGACCCGGGCGAGCACCATACGATCCGCGCACTCACCGACGCGCAGCTGCTGCTGCTCCTGGCCCCCTGGCCGGGCGGCGAGCAGATGCCCGCGAACGCCGCGGTCGAGCCGATCGCCTGAGGTTTTCTAGCGCGCCTCGGCTACTTGCGGCCCTTGCCGATCACGTTCACGTCGGCTGAATCGATCATGTCCGGAACCGTCCAGCCGTCGAGGTCGTACTCGTCCAGGCACTGCTCCGCGAAGCCCTTGATCCGGTCGACGGTGCCGTCGCCCTGGGCCATCCAGTAGCACTCGAGCTTCGTCAGCTCGTGACTCCCCGAGTACGAGCGCTCGTAGAGCTCGTGCCGCCCGCCGAACTCGCTGCCGATCGAATCCCAGAGCAACTTCACCAGCTTGATCTTGTCGACAGCCGTGTAGCCGTTCGAGCCGCGGTAGAACTGGTCGAGCAGCGGCCGCAGCTCGGGCTGCTTCCAGTCGAACGAGCTCGACGGATGCACGATCAGCGCACCACCCGTCTGATTCTCGATGATCGCCTTGATCGCGGGATACGCCTGGTTCGAGAGCACTCGGTACGCCGAGGCGGCCTCGATGTTCGGCAGCACCGATCCGTTGGCGGACGGCACCGGGTTGTGGCACATCGCGTCGGTGAGCGACCAGAACATATTGCGCCACGCGAGGATCTCGCCGATCGACGCCTGGATGCCGCGGAACTCGATCGTCCCCGTCGCCTCGACCATCTTGATGAAGAGGCCGGCGAGGAAGTCGAGCTTGACCGCGAGGCGCGTGCAGCCCTGGAGCAGCGCCCGCCAGATGAATCCGGTCAGGTGGTACGTGCTCGCGATCTCGAGGTTGCCGTAGATCAGGAAGTTCTCCCACGGGATCAGCGCGTCCTCGAAGACGAGGACCGCGTCGTTCTCGTCGAAGCGGCTCGAGAGCGGATAGTCGAACGGGCTCCCGATCGTGGCTGCCATGAACTCGTACGAGGGCCGGCAGATCAGCTTCGTCCCCTGCTGGTTCATCGGCGCGAAGAACGAGAGCGCGTACTCCTTCTTCTTGATCGGCATGGCGCCGTGGTAGGAGACGAAGTTGTAATTCGAGAACGCCGAGCCGGTGGCGACCATCTTCGCGCCGGTCACGACGACGCCCTCGTCGGTCTCCTTGACCGCGTGGATGAAGATGTCGTCGACCTCGTGGATGTCCTTGTTGCGGTCGACGGGCGGGTTCACCAGCGTGTGGTTCATGAAGAAGACCTTCTCCTGGGCCTCCTTGTACCAACGCCGCGCGTTGTCGGCATACGGCGCGTAGTAGTCGGCGTTCGGCCCGTACGTCGCGAGGAACGCGGCCTTGTAGTCGGGACTCCGGCCCATCCAGCCGTACGTCATGCGCTGCCAGGCCGCGATCGCGTCGCGCCCCTTGACAAGATCCTCGGCCGACATCGGCGCCTTGAAATACGGGTGGGTGTAGCCACCGTTGCCGGTGTCGGTTGGCGTGGTCAGCACGTCCTTCGTCGCCGGATCGTGGAGCCCGTCGTACAGGCGGGCCACGCTGCGGACGCCGTTCCGGAACGCCGGATGCGTCGTCACGTCCTCGACCTTTTCGCCGTAGATCCAGATTTCGCGACCGTCGCGGAGGCTGTCGAGGTACTCCTCGCGGTTCATCGGGCGGGCAGATGTTTCGGCCGTCCCGCCATTCTCTGCGGCAGCTGCCATGCCTAACCTCCAGGCTGATCGAGAGGGAGTCCCAGGCCGGGCAACGCGTGTCGCCCAAACCGGCTCAGACGGGGCGACGAGTCGCGTCTACACACCGTTCAGCGATCATACACAGGCGGTTCGCGGGGTCAAAGGCGGCAGGAAACCGGACAAAGAAAAGGCGACCGCGTCACGCGATCGCCTTCGTCAGTCAGTCGAATCCCGCGAGGTGGAGACGGCGCGGCCGCAGTGAGCGCCATCTCCACCCTGGGCTGGGCCGGGGGTCAGTGCCCCTTGCGCGGGTCGAGGAAGAACTTGTCGAGCGCGCACGAGCCGTGCGCGGCAGAACCACAGTCACTGCAGAAATGTCGTTCCGATGTTTCGGCTGTCGGGCCTCGCTGCACCCGAGCTTCTGCAACCCATCATCCTCATCGGAGTCGGACGCGAAACCCCACAAAGGGTGATCTGCGCTCGAGGTTTCATACCCCCAGCGGGATTCGAACCCGCGCTACCGGCGTGAAAGGCCGGCGTCCTAGGCCACTAGACGATGGGGGCCTGCCCCCGGAGAGTACCGCCCGCGCCGACAGGCCAAGGCGCTCCACCACCCGAGAGGGCCGCGGACCGAAACCCCCGTTCGCCCCGCCCGCTCGCGCAATCCCGGCGTTCTGCCGATGGACGAGGATGTTGGCCCTTTCCAGGGCACTGCCGAGACGTCAAAGGCAGGGCCTGGTCGCCGCGTTTGCAGCGACGACGGCGATCATCGCGTTCTCCGCGGTGCACACGCTGACGGGGGCCGGCGGCAGCGGTCTCGACATTCCGATCCGTGACTGGGCGACGGCCGCCGTCTACGTCCTGGTCGCCCTGATCGTGATCACGCGGGCGATCCGCGTCTCGGAGTCGCGCGCCGCCTGGACGGTGATCGCGGTGGGCATCACGCTGTACGGCGCGGGCAACCTCGTCTGGTCGTTCTGGCTCGAGCACGTTGCCAATCCGCCGATCCCGTCGATCTGCGATGCATTGTGGCTGTCTCTTTACCCGGCGAGCTACCTCGGGGTCGCGATGCTGGCCCGCCGCCACTGGCGGGGCATCCCCGCGGGCGTCTGGCTCGACGGGATCGTGGCGGGGCTGGCGATCGCGGCCGTCGGCGCCGCGCTGGTCTTCGGGCCGGTGCTCGCGGACGCCGCCGGTAGCCCGGTCGCGGTGGCCACGAACCTCGCCTACCCGATCGCCGACCTGCTGCTTGCCGCGCTCGTCGTCGGTGTCCTTTCGCTCCGAGGTTGGCGTCTCGACCGGAAATGGGCGCTGCTCGGCGGCGGGTTCCTCGTCCTGACCGTGGCCGACTCGATCTATCTGACACAGGTTGTCGGCGGCTCGGCCGCCTCGAGCAACGTGGCGAACCTCTTCTATATGGCCGGCGTCGCGATGCTCGCGCTCGCAGCCTGGCAGCCCGCCGAGCGGACAGAGCTGCCGCACACCGACGGACTGTCCACGCTGCTCGTCCCGGGTGCGTTCGCGCTGACCGCGGTCGGCGTGCTGGCCTACGATCATTTCAAGCACCTCGGCGACCTCGCGTTCGTCCTCTCGCTCCTCACCGTCCTCGCGGCGCTCCTCCGCACCGCGCTTGCCTTCCGCGACCTGCGCACGTTCAACGAAACGCGTCGCCAGTCGGTGACCGACGACCTCACCGACATGCCGAACCGCCGCCTCTTCCATCGCCGTCTCGGGGAAGCGATCGGGCGGCGCGGGAGTGCCGGCGAGAGCCTTGCCGTGCTCATAGTCGACCTCAACCACTTCAAGGAATTGAATGACACGCTCGGTCACCACAGCGGTGATGTGCTGTTGCGCCAGATCGGCCCGCGGCTTGCGAGCGTCCTCCGGCCGACCGACACCCTGGCGCGGCTCGGCGGCGACGAGTTCGGGATCGTCCTCGACGCACCGGCGAGCGAGACATTTGCGCTCACCGTCGCCGACCGGATTCGCGAGTCGCTTGCCCGTCCATTCGATGTCCAGGACATCGCCCTTCGGGTCGACGCCAGTGTCGGGATCGCTGTCTTTCCGGCTCACGCGACGACCGCCGAGGAGCTGCTGCAGCGCGCCGACGTCGCGATGTACCAGGCCAAGAAAGCGCAGTCGGGGAGCGAGCTCTATGTGCGGGAGCGGGATACCCACTCCCGCGAGCGGCTGGCGCTTGCCGCGGAGCTCGGAGGGGCGCTCGAGCGCAACGAAATCGCGTTGTACTTTCAGCCGCAGGCCCATCTCCTGACGGGTCGGATCGTCGGCGTGGAAGCGCTGGCCCGCTGGCAGCATCCGGTGCACGGCCTGCTCTTGCCGGAGGTCTTCATCCCGCTCGCCGAGACCACCGGACTGATCCGCACGCTCACTCGCAGGGTGTTGAGCATGGCGCTTGCCCAGTGCGCGACCTGGCGCGCAGCCGGTTTCGATCTCCACGTGTCGGTGAACTTCGGGGTGGCCGACCTGCTGGACGTCGACCTGCCCCTCCAGGTCGCGGCCGAACTCGAGCGGCACGCACTGCCACCGTCGGCGCTCGTCGTCGAGCTCACCGAGAGTGCGGTCTTCACCGACCCGGTGCGCATCCATGACGTCCTCGTGCGTCTCGACCAGCTCGGAGTCGGCCTCTCGCTCGACGACTTCGGAACCGGCTTCTCCTCGCTCGGCCACCTGAAGAGCCTGCCGGTGAGCGAGATCAAGATCGACCGGTCATTCGTCACGGCGATGGCAACGACGGCCGCCGACTCGGCCATCGTGCACACGACGATCCAGCTCGCCCACCGCCTCGGAAAGCGCGTCGTGGCCGAGGGCGTCGAGGATCGGGAGACGTGGCAGCTGCTCGCCGCAGCCGGCTGCCACCTCGTGCAGGGCTATGAGCTCTCGCGGCCTCTGCCGGCACCGCTGCTCGCGCCGCTGCTCGACGATCTGGCCGTTCGGCAATCCTTGTTCAGCACGATTCCGGACGCCACGGCCGCTTGACTCGGCTCGAACCGAACACGCAGTGAAAACGTCTCCCCCACGACCAGCCCGCGCGGTAGGTTTGAGAAACTTGCACGATCAAGTCATTTCCCGACGGGAGGCCAGACCGTGGCAGATCTGCCGCAGAACTACCGCGACTTTCTCGATAACCCGTACTACGCAGTGGTGACGACGCTGCGGCCCGATGGCTCGCCGCACAACACGGTCGTCTGGGTCGACGTCGACGACGAGGGCCTTGCCTTCAACACGTCGATCGGCCGCGCCAAGGAGCAGCACCTGCGCAACGACCCGCGCGTGGCGGTCATGGTCCTCAACCCGGCGAACGCCTATCAGTGGGTGGCGGTCAGCGGAACCGGCGAGCTGACGACCGACGGCGCCGACGCGCACATCGACAGTCTTTCGAACAAGTACCTCGGCAAGGACTACCCTTACCGCCAGCCCGGCGAGCAGCGAGTTACGGTCCGTGTTCGCCCGGACAAGATCGAAGGGACAGGCTTCGACGGCTGACGACAGCCTGAGCGACCCGACACCATCAACCAGGAGGTCGGCATGAAGAACGCTGAGAAGCCAAAGAAGATGCAGAAGAAAGTTGCGCAGAAGACCCTGAAGGAGAAGCGCAGCGAGAAGAAAGCGAAAGAGCAGGCGCGCTAGGGACGTCGCGACTTTGCCCGCGGGCGCGCCGCCTCCGTGCGGCCGACCCGCAGGGCAAGTCTGCTACCGTCGACGGCTAGTTGAGCGAGTAACGGATGCGCGTAGCGCCTCTCTCTACCCGTTCTTGAGTGGTAGAGGAGGTGTTTTCTTTTATGGCAACCGGAATCGTGAAGTGGTTCAACGATTCGAAGGGGTATGGCTTCATCACCCCTGACGAGTCGGGCAAGGACCTGTTCGTTCACCACAGCGCAATCACGGGCGATGGCTTCAAGTCGCTCCCCGAAGGCGCGAAGGTGCAGTACGACGCCGCCCAGGGCGAAAAGGGCCCCGAGGCGAAGAACGTCTCGCTGGCGTCGGCCTAGAGCCGCGCCACAGTGCGGGGGGTTCAACTCCCCCGCACTGTTTTGATACACGCCCGATGACCGCGTTTTCTCGCGTCTCGAGGCCCGCCATTTCGACTGGAAAGAGGGGGTTTGATGGCTTCAAGGAGACCGGAGACGATGGCCAAGCGAGCGCGCGAGCAGGCGGTCAAGGAAAAGCGCGAACGCAAGCACGAGCGGAAAGCGGCCGCCGCTGCAGCGCGTCTCGCAGGAGACGTCGCACCGACGGACGAGCTCGACGGCGAGCAGGGCGTCGACGACGACTCGAGCGAGTCGGCTGCCGGCGAAGCGGCTGCTTCGACTGAATCAGCGTCGACCGACGCAGCAGTCGCCGAGTAACGGCTAACTCAGAATTGCGCGCTGCGCGGCGGCGAGCACGGCGGAAGGCTCCGGCCCTTCACCGCGCCGCCACTTGACGAGCAGCGCCTGTGCGACCTGGTCGCGCTGCGCCTGCCGTTCGGGCGAGGCGCCGACCTCGAGCGCGCCCAGCGCCAGCAAGGCGCGGGCGGCGTCCCGGCAGCGAATACGGCAGTAGCCGCCGATGCGCCGCGACGACCCGGTGCTCGAGACGTCCAGGGTCAGCCCTTCCCCCTCAGCAAACGTCGCGCTGCAGATCGAACAGGAATGCAGCGGGGACATACGCGACACCTGAGATCAGTGTACGTGCAGGAGCTTTTGGCGCCCGGCTGGGGACGAAGTACCGTTCGGGACATGCCTGAGACTGGCGCTGCCGAAATCAATGCCGCCGAGATCAATGGCGCGGCCTGGGACGACCTCGACGACGTGTACGAGTTGCTCGACGTTCGCAGTCGCGCCACGACGGGCATGTCGGAGCTCAAGTTCGAACATCTGCGCGATCGCTGGAAGCTGCCGGCGTTTGCGGTCGGACGCGACAACTGGGTTGCGCGCGCGGACGGCCGCATCGTCGGCTACGCCGCGATCAGCGCCGCGCAGGAGCTCGAGCATGCCGCCAGGGACGCGGCCGTCGGCGACGCACTGCTCACCCGCGCGGAAGAACGCGCGCGCGAGCGGGGCTTCAGGACGATCACCGTCACCGCCGCGCCGGAGGACGCGCCGCTCCAGTCGCTGCTCGGCCGCTCCGGCTTCGACCACGACCGCGAGATCCTGCGGATGTGGCGACCGTTGAACGGCAACCTGCCGGAACCGCGCTGGCCGGACGGGGTCAGCGTGCGAGCCTACGACGCAACCGACGCTGTTCGCGTGCATGCGTTCCTCGACGACGCCTATGCGGGCTGGGACGCCGAGTACGTCGTGCTCCCGCACGACGAGTGGGTCGCGTTCATGACCGACCACGACGACTTCGACCCCGCGCTCTGGTTTCTCGCCGAGCGGGGCGGCGACCTGGTCGGCTGCGCGCTCCACTGGAAGCCGATCCAGGCCGGCGGATGGGTGAAGGACCTCGTCGTTCGGGTCGACGAGCGCGGGGCCGGGCTCGGGAAGGCGCTCCTGCACCAGGGCTTCCGCGCCTACGCCGAGCGCGGCGCGGCGCGCGTCGGCCTGAAGGTGGACGCCAACAATCCAACCGGCGCACGGCAACTGTACGAGCGCGTGGGGTTCGTCACCGACAGGCGCTACGAGATCTGGTTGAAGCGGCTGTGACCACAAACGCCGCGACCGTCTCTCTGCTGCGCTGGCTGCGCCGGCAGCTGCGCGAGCCGACACCCGACCGCGAACGGCTCGAGGCCGCGATCGCGAACAACGACCCGAAAGAGGCCCGGCGCATCGTCGCCCGGGTGGCGTTCTCCGACTCGCAGCGGCACCACGTCGAGTCGATGCTCGACGCCTGGGAGCGAGGCGCGGGGTCCTAGCGAGACGGGCGGCGCACGACCTGCAGCCCCCACGCCTTGCCGGACGCGAACAACTCGTCGGGATCGACGTCGTCGAGCCAGCCGAGGAAGTGCGGCTCCGAATTCGTGTCGGTCGCGCCGTAGACCGCGGCGCGTCCGGAGTCGAGCTGCGTCAGCAGATCGTCGCCCCCACGCTCGAGCGCCGCCATCCGTTCCTCGACGGCCGATCCTTCCGCGTACCCTTTACCCACGGGACCAGCGTACTCCCGGGCCGGTAGCTCAGTTGGTAGAGCAGGGGACTTTTAATCCCAAGGTCGCAGGTTCGAGCCCTGCCCGGCCCATCAAGAACTTTCCTGCAATTTCGACATTTTTCTCGAGACATCATCCCGCGGCGCCTTGCCCGCGCGTACGCTGTGACGTACCGTCGGCCTCGTGATGTTCGATCCAACGGAGGTTGCGGATGGCTTCTCTGCAGACCCGCCACACGCGCGGATGCGCTCTCGGTAGGCCGTGGACAACGTTCGAGGCGGCATCTGGGTGCACGTGCCGGCCGATGTTTCATGTGGTTCAGCGGGCCGGTGGGAAGCTCGTGCGGGAGCCGGTCGGCCATAACCGGAAGGAGGCCGAGCGCCGGCTCCGGGCGGTCCAGGTCGCCGTTGATCGTGACGAGTACCTGCCACTCGAGACGCTGAAGTTCGCGGAGTGGGCTGACCGGTGGCTGGCCGGCCTCCGTCGTGAGGAGACGACGAAGGCGACGTACAAGTCGAGTCTCGACTATGCGCGAAAGGTGTTCGGGGAGAAGCAGATGCGGAAGCTAACGACCACGGACGTGCGCGCGTTCCTGGACGAGATCGAGCGGACGAACCGTGCGAGGAAGAAACCGCGCGACGTTTCCCCCACGACGCTCGCGAAGCATCTGCGTCATCTCGGCGCATGCCTGCAGGCGGCGAAAATCGAACGGCTCGTCGCGGAGAACCCTGTCCGGATGCTGCCGTCGAGCGCGCGGCCGCGACCGGCGAAGAAGCGGCCGAGCTACTTCACGGACGCCGAGCTGCGCGGCCTCTGGCCCGAGCTCGTCGAACGGCCGCTGCTAGCGGCGCTTTGCAAAACGGCGGTCGCGACGGGGATGAGGCTCGGGGAGCTCGCCGCGCTCCGCTGGTCGGACGTGCGGCTGCTCGAACACGAGATCCTCGTCGCGAGGTCGTACGCGACCGGGGTCGGGGAGAAGGCGACGAAGAGCGCCGAGCCACGGACGGTCGACCTCGGCGCGCAGGCGCGGAAGATCCTCGAAGACTGGTTTCCGAGCACGTCCGGGGACGGGCTGGTGTTCGAGCGCGAGCACGGCGGCCACCTAGAGGGAGGCCAGGTGCTCGACGCGCTCTACGCGGCGATGGCGCGGGCTGGGATCGATCGGATTTCAGAGCGCGGTGGCAAACGAACGTTCCATTCGTTTAGGAACACGTTTGCGCGGATCGCGCTGGAGAAAGGGGCACCGCTCGAGTGGTGCCAGGCCCAGCTCGGCCACGCCTCAATCGTCTTGACCCGAGACACGTATGGGTCGTGGTCGCGCAAGGCGGAGAAGGCTACCGCGAAGAAGCTTGCCCGCGCCTTTCCGATCTAGGCGCAAACGAGGCGCCCCCATCGATCATGCGTCTACGCGCGCTTGATCGCGCAGTAGGGATCGGCTCGAGCTGAGGACGGTCACGGGAGTTACGACGCGGCCCCCGCGCGGAAGGGGGGTGACCTTAAGCACGGATCCGTTCTCCCATGCCTCGAGCTCGTCAGACCGGAAGAGACAGCGTCTTGAGCCGGGCAGGCGCCGGTGTGGGATCGAGTTGGTACGAGTGAGTTCATGAACGGTTCGCCTCGAGCAGTGAAGACGTGCGGCGACGTCTTCGACCAGGAGGTAGAAGCTGTCGTCCGCGTTGCGGTGAGGGCGACCGTCCGTCCTCGCCGCCTGACCCGCTATCGCTGCCATGCCGTCGCCGTCCGGTCACGTCGCTGCGGCGCTTCTTGCTGGTGGGTGTCCCAGAACCGAGCTCGGAAGGCGCGTTCAACTGCGGCGCTCGAGTAGCCGCATTGGTTGGCGACTTGTCGAACGGCGTCCTCTTGCTGGAGGGCGAGCCTTGCGGGAAGAGTTCCGAGCCATTCGCCGGCGCGGGCGAGCGCGGCGCGACGGTCTCGCGGGTCAGACTCGGGCGTTACGTCGCCGATCAGTGCGCTAGCGCGCCAACCAATCGCGCAGTCTGACTGTTCGATGAGAGTGCGGAATCTGGCGATGCCGTGCTCTCGAACGAACGCATCGGGGTCCTTTGAGCTCGTGAGGAGATCCGGGTCGAGCACGCTCAGAGCTGGTGCCGTAGACGATCGGCTGACGATGTCGACGGCGGCGGAGGTCCCGTCGCGGCCGGCGATGTCGTTGTCGAACGCCAACACGACCAAGTCGAAACCGAGCCGAGAAAGTCGCGTGAGGGCGCCAGGGGAAACACGTGCGCCGCCTACCGCAGCTACGTTCAGCATTCCTTCTGAGCGAAGTGTGTGGACATCGATTAAGCCTTCGACAAGCACCAACTCGCGCCGCTCAGGCGCCGGCAGGCGGAGCACCTCGGACAGGCCGTATGGCGGCAAGTCAGATCGTTTGGCGCCACGGAGGTAGAGATAGCGCGTCGAAGAGTCCGAGCCTCGGAGCGAGCGAGCCCAGAGGGTTTCGACCCTTCCCTGCTCGTCGCGCCATGCTCCACAGAGGCGGCCTGGCCAGCGACCGTCGGCGATTACGCCTGACTGTGCGACGTCGAGTTCCGAGTAGCCCTTGGCTTGCAGAGCGTTCTTGGTGAGGAGCTCCCCGGGAACGACCCCGACTCCGAGATGGTCGATGCTCTCGGCGGGGAAGCCTCGGCTCTCCAGATAAGAGCGCGCGAGGGCGCCTGTCTCCCCGCGAAGCTCTTCTTCGCAGAGTCTGAAGAAGTCACTTAGAAGATCGGCCGTCCGGTCTCGCGGTTGCGAACGCTCGATGGGCGAGATATCCACCCCCGCGCGGGTCGCGAGTTCCTCCACGATTGATCGGAAGGTTTCGCCGCGGGGGACATCTCCTCCGTTCAGGTAAGCGGTCCAGAGGGTCGGATCGGCGCCGTGGATAAGGAACCCTCGGGGTGCGGGTCCGTGTGCGACGACGCGGTCGGCGCGGACGCCGAGTACGCGGTGGGTCATCTCCTGGTTGGTTGCGACCCAGCCGCGGGCGTCTTGCTGCCAGCCGAACTCCGGGAACGCAGCGTCGAGACGCATTGCGAGGGCGGGCAGCACGACGTCGAGATAGAAGTCTCTGATCTGCTGTTGAGACGAGTGCGGCGCTGCCACGTACAACCTCCTCACACTGTTTCCGATGTTTGTACCATATATGGGTCTTATATCTCAAGTGGGTATCGGTTGATGTAGTCACCTATCTGTGCCTTGGACTCTTTCGCTCACGTATTGCGTGACGTAAGCTGAGTCCGTGCGCGGCTCGGATCTGATACGGGAGGCCCGGACGCGGGCCGGCTTGACGCAAGACGAACTGTCCGAGCTCAGTAAGCGTCCGCGGTCGCTCATCGCCCGCTGGGAGCAGGGCTCTGTCTCGCCGAGCGTGGATAACTTCCTGGAGATCATCGAGGCCTGCGGCTTCGAGCTTCCGCTCGTCCTAGTCGAGCGCGACACCACGCTCGACTCTCGCCTAGAGAAGAACAGACAGCTTTCGCCGGAACGACGAGCCCGTCGTTTGCTCTCTCAACTCGAGAAGGAGAGTGAGCAGGATGGCTGAGGAGCCGCCCAAGTTTGATCCCTACGGCATCCTAAAGACGCTTGATCGCCATCGCGTCCAGTACGTCGTGATTGGGGGGTTTGCACGGGTCTTGCAGGGAACCGAAGAGATCACGCGGAGCATCGACATCGTTCCCTCGACCCGCAGCGACAACCTACGACGGCTTGACAGCGCCCTTCTAGAAATCGGTGGGAAGCGGGCCGATGGGCAAGACCTCGACCTGAGCGAAACCGACCTTGCGGAACAGCCCGTCTTCCGTCTCGTGACGGACCACGGCGAAATGAAGGTCGTGCCGACACCCGAAGGCACCCGGGGCTATGACGACCTACGACGCGGAGCGAATCGAGAACCTCTTGGCCGCGGCATTCGACCATCCGTCGCTTCGATCGGCGACCTGGCACGGATGGCCTCAGCACTCGGGAATGAGCGACACGCCGAGGAGGTTCGACAGCTCCGCCGCCTTACCGCGCTCGAGAGGGGCCGCGGACGGTCGATCGAGCGCTGACCCACGATCCATGTTTTCTGCAGTTCCGGATGCCCCGAGGTTCGGTCAACCCGCCGAGCCGGAGATCGAAGTCCTAGCCCCCAACCGCCACCGCACCCACCCGGTCGGGGCGACGTAGCCAGCGAGTGGCCGAATGTTCGAGCCGTTGCCGCTTGAGGAGCATTGAACGATCATCGCGTCAGCTCCGAGCCAGAGGGCCACGTGACCGTTCGGGCCGTCGTCGACGCCGAAGAAGATCAGGTCGCCGGGCTGGTACCCACCGGGAGGTGGGTCAGGGCCGACGCCGCGCGTCACGCGGTCCGTCTGCTGCGGGGTCTGTCCCGCGCGCAGAAGACCGTTGGCCGTCCATTGTGTTGATGTGGTGAGTCCAATGTCGACGCCTGCCTGCGCGAACGCCCAGCGTGTGAACATCGAGCAGTCGCAGGTCGAGCCGGCTGGCTCCCGGCTCTGCATGTCCTGTACCGATCCGCCGCGATCGGTCGGGGCGCCCAGGTTGTAGCTGAACCGTCCGACGTGAGCCAGCGCCCAGGCGAGGACGCGGTGATCGCCGTCCGACGCGGCTGGAGCGAAGGCAGCGCGATAGTCGGTCGCCTTCGCGAGAACTGCGGCGACGTACCCGTTGTTGTGGTTGTACGCAAAGAGGGCCGTCGTGTAATTCTTTGGCGCTCCGTTGGCCCGGAGGAATCGGGCCGTGCTGGCGATTGCGTCCGCCGGGTCCCACACGTTGGCGAAGCCATCGCCGTCGCCATCACTTGCGTAACCCTCGGCCGTTGTCGTCGTCGGAGGTCCGATGTCGGGAACAGTCATCGCTGGGGTGCCCGTACGCCAGGTGGAGCCGACGAACTGCATCGGACCCGTCGCCCCGGACTGATTGACCGTGCCGGGTGGATCGCAGCCGGCTGCCTTGCTCCGCCCGTGGTCGCACTCGATCTTGCCAATCGCAGCAAGGACGGCCCAGTCGACCCCGTAACGGCTCGCGGCCTGCTGGTAGAGAGCCAGATAGTCGCCTGGGATGTCCGCTATCGCGACGGACGAGGGAACGGAGGGCGCCGAGGTCGATTGCCAACCCGCGACGGCGCCCACGATGACGACAAGCAGCAAGAGCAGAGAAGCCGCGCCGAGGAAGGGCGTACGCGCCCCGTGCCGACCGCCTCGAAGTTGCCCCACGACCGAACCGGCCGCCATATCGATCACTGTAACAGTGTTTCAACTGTAATTCAGTACATATCACGTCATCTTTGGGTAGTCGGGCTCGTTGGAAGCAGCCGCGGGCAGCTTGGCCAGACCCATGCTTATACGCCTTTTGGTTAATGGTCTCAGCAGTGGGGTCGACTAGATCTACAAGGGGGATCGGATCGGAGGTTGCGAAGTGAGGGGGCACGACGGGATGGTCGGGGCAGGGTTGCTTCGGCGGCGAGCGCGTCGCGCGGCTCATTGGCGCCGACTTCGCTTCCTCGGTGCGGCGGTTCTGGCGGTGTTCGTCGTGTGGCTTGTCGCGTCTGTGGCCGGCGTATCCCGCGGGGCCTTAGTTCTCGTCTTCAGCGCGGTGCTAGTTCCAGTTCCGCTGCTTGGCTGGTGGGTGCACGCGCGAATACTCGACGCCGCGCTGGTCAAGTCGAGAAGGGCGCAGGAAGAGTTGAGCGCTGCGAACGAAGGGCTGCAACGAACGAACATCGAGTTGCAAGCTCTTCATATCGCGATGACGCAGGGTTTTAGTCTTATCGACGAGCGGACCGAGGGACGTTTGCGAGCACTCGTCGAGGAAGCAGGTGATGATCTCGTCGCGCTTGTCGACGAGGCGGTCGACGATTGAGTTGAGGCAGCGGCCTGGCCTGCGTGATGACACTAGGCTGGTAAGTCGGCTCGTACGCCGAGTACCTCGGCCGCGGCGGCAATCTCGGGGTTACTCGCCTTTCCTGCGTTCATTGCGTCTACGAGTCCGACGTTGACGATCGTCGTGAGCGCCAGGTAGTCGCTGACGTCCATGCGCTCGCTGCCGCGGCGCCAGGAACGCACCCGTTCGGCGGTGCTCGCTAGCGCCGCCGCTGCGTCGCTCTCGTCCCACCCGTATAGCCGGAAGGCTGCCTCGAGTAACGGCACGGCAGCGAGTCGCTTCTTCCTGCCCACTGTTTTCCCTGGAGGTTGTCCGGGATGCTGTTCCCGATCGGGGATCGTTCCGGCATCGGCGAACACCGCGTGTTCGAGATCTTCGGCTGGGATTCGTAGGAATGAGGCGAGGCGTGTGACCTCGTGGAACGGTGGACGTTCGACACGCCCCAGTTCCCAGCCTTCGATGGTTCCGGGGCTGATGCCGACGATCTTGCCGAGCCTGGCGCGCGAGTAACCAGACGCTTCGCGTCGCGCTTGCAGGAGTCGGGCGAGGCTGTTCTGGTCGAGAGGCATTGGCCGATGACTCTCCTTCAGCGGATGTGCGGAGATGTCAAGCGTACTCCTTCCATCTGCTGCCACCCTGCGTAAGACGGTTGATTAGTTGTATTCCAGTTGAACTACTGCTAGACCTTATTCCGGTTCATCTACGGAAGGAGAGGTCTCGTGGGTCACGACAACAGGGAACTGCTGCTCGGCCTCTGGTCGCTTGAGGATGACGTTGTTCCGATCGCTTCGACCGTGGTGGCGAACGGGTCAATCAATGGGGGCCGAACGACGGCTAGCGCGAAGACGGCTCGCTTAGCTCGCCAGTCGCCCGGCGATTTCACGCCGGAGCGGATACTTCGTTCTCCGACGCGCACCTCCGACGGATGGTGGCGCCGGCTGCTGTCGGCGGTCTCGGGCGGCGCCCTGGCGAACGGGCCGAGCCGGTCCGAGTTGCGGGAGCGGGAACTCATCGCTGAGGCGAAGACTCCGATCACGGGGTGCCGCAAGGTCGCGTTCATCTCACGCAAGGGAGGTGTCGGTAAGACAACAACCTGTCTGCTGGCCGGCCACACGTTCGCGACGCACCGAGGCGACCGGGTGATCGCGCTGGACGGCAATCCGGACGGCGGAACCCTCGGCCACCGTATGCCGCGCGAGACGACCGCGAATCTGACATCGCTGCTCACCGACGCCGCAAGGATCGAGCGTTATGCCGATATCCGCGGCTACACGTCGCAGGCGTCGAGCCGGCTCGAGGTGGTGGCTTCCGACGACGACCCGCGGATCACGCAGGCGATCGGCGAGAGCGAGGTCGGGCGGGCGATCGAACTGATCGAGCGCCACTACAACCTCGTCTGCCTCGACACGGGCACCGGCGTCCTCGATGCCGCGACGCGCGGTGTCCTTAACGCCGCCGACCAGATCGTCGTCATCAGCGCACCGAGCCTCGACGGGGCACGCGCCGCCAGTTCGACTCTCGACTGGCTCGAAGCGAACGGGCACAGCCAGCTTGCCGCGGGCGCGGTCGCTGTTCTCAACGGTGTCCGGCGTCGCGGCGGCCTCGTTGACCTCGATCGGATCGAGAGCCACTTTGCCGATCGCTGCCGCGCCTTCGTGCGCATCCCATGGGACGCCCACCTGGAAACCGGTGCGGAAGCAGCACTCGCTGAGCTCCGGCCAGAGACGGTGCGCGCGTATCTCGAACTCGCGGCCGCCATCGCCTCTGGCTTCCACGGACCGACCGAACGGAGGACATGACCATGCCGCTCGCCACCACGATTGTTCTTGCCGTCTCCGGGATCGGCGGAACCCCCGACCCGAACGGCCTGCCCGGTAGCTCGGCGCTCCAGTCACTGATCTCCGGCATTGCCTTTTGGGCTCTGCTTGCCGCTCTGGGAGGATTGCTCATCTCGGCGGCCGTCTGGGCGCTCTCATCGCACTCGGGCAATTACCACCACTCATCGGTGGGTCGGAGAGGCACCCTCATCTCGGCGGTTGCCGCGTTCCTCGTGGGAGCGGCGCCCGCGATCATCACCTTCTTCCAGAACCTCGGGCAGACGGTCAAGTCGTCATGCCCGGCCGCGACGTCAGCACGCGCACGGTCGCTCCCGAGCAGCAACGTTTTAGGCGGGTTCTGGCGCTGCTCGCGACTGGTCTTGTGATGCTTGTGATTGGCGTCGCGATCGGTAGCCTCATCGCCTCGCGACGGGACTCCTCCCTCCCGTCGGCGTCACATCAACCCTCGGGGGCAGTCAGCCAACGACTCCCCAACCGACGATCGTGCCCAGCGCGCGAACATCGGCGGGCGCGGTCGCCGCGGCAGCTCAGTCGATCACGGCGTTCGATGGCGGCGTGCTGCTCAACCCGGCGCGGCTACGAGCAGTCGTGGCGCGCATCGCCTCGGCCTCGGCGCGCGCCCGTCTCGTAGATGCTTTCGACGAGGCCAGCTCGCAGACACAAGCCAAACTCGGCGCCGATACAGCACCTCGACCGGTGATCGTGCTGCGTTCGGTGCCGGTGGGTTACCGCATCGAGCAACTCTCGCCCGACAAGGCAACGGTCGCGGTCTGGTACGTCGGCGTCGTTGGCAGCGGCGCCACCGTGCAACCGCAGCAATCGTGGCGAACGCAAGTGGTCTCCCTCGTCTGGGAGAACGACGCCTGGAAGGTCACCGGTTTCGAGAGTTCGCCGGGACCGACGCCGCCGCTTTCGACGACTGAAGTCGCTGGAACACCGGGGGAGCTATTTGCCGCGATCCCTCAGTTCAAGGAGTTCGCGCATGCTGAGCCTTGAGAAAGGGTTGCCGCTCCGCAGGCGGATGGGCGGAATGCTGGTGCTGCTCCTCTGCGTCGCAATCCTCGCTGGGCCTTTCGCTACATCGGCTCGTGCTCAACCTGCCGTTTCGGTCCCGGACCCATGCGAGCTGCCTGTCGTCGGGACGGTTTGCGATGCGGTCGGAAGCGCCGCGAGTGGCGTCGCGTCCGCAACGGGCGCGCTCGTGATGGGTGGCGTGACCGAATGGGTGACGGACGCCGCCGTGTGGGTGACCGGCAAGGTCGGTGACCTCGTCCAGCAGACGACCAGCCCGGATCTCACGGCGAACTGGTTCGAGGGCGAGTACGGAACGATGCTCGCGGTCGCGGGAGCGCTGGCGCTGCTGATGCTGATGCTCGCGGTGATCCAGTCGCTCATCCGCCAGGACATGAGCATGCTGGTTCGTTCGGCCTTCGGCTACTTGCCGATGGCGTTCATCCTTGCCGCGGTCGCCGTCGCCGGGGCGGGCCTTCTCATTCGTGTCACCGACGATATATCGGCGACCGTCGTCAGCGGCCTCGGAGCCGGGCAGGCCAGCAATCTCCTGCAATCGGTCGGCGATGCGTACAAGAGCGCCCTCGACCAGAACTCCGGCATCCCATTGTTCGGCGTCTTCCTCGGCGCGATCATTCTCGCGATCGGCGCCTTCGTGCTGTGGCTCGAGATGATCATCCGAGACGCAGCAATCTACATCTGCGTCTTCTTCCTTCCTCTCACGTTCGTCGCGATGATCTGGCCAGCGACGGGCCGGTGGGCGCGCCGGCTGGTCGAACTGCTGATCGCGATCATTCTCGCCAAGTTCGTGATCGTGTCGATCCTGACGCTTGCCACGGCGGCGATCGCCAACACCGACATCGCGACGGGCGACGGCAACACGTTCGAGCGGATGATCGCCGGGGCAGCATTGCTCGTTCTCGCCGCATGGTCGCCGTTCGCGCTCCTGCGGCTTATACCGATGATGGAAGTCGCGGCAGCGAGCGTCGGCAGTCAGCGCTCGTCCATGACCGCAGCTGCGGGATCGGCGGGCATCCAGAGCCCTGCCGCCTACATGCGTCAGGCGATGGACAGGAACTCTCGGCCATCGACCTCACCCGCGTACGCGACTACAGGCGGGACAACGTATGCCCGTGCCACCGAACCCACCGCCACGAACGGGACGAGCAGCGCCTCACCGGGAGGCCGGGCGCGGTCGGAGAGCGACTCGGGCCCGGCCACGCGCCCTGGACAGACCTCCCACTCTTCGGGCGGAACTGTCTATCCGACCCCACGGCAGCCGGGCGCGACGCCGGCGAGCCAACAGCCGCCCGGTTCATCGACTGCGACTGAGGCGCCGCCGGCTCGCTCAACGCCTCCATCCTCCCCTCCCGCCCGCCGACCGACCCCATCCGAGCCGCCGCCTGACAAGAGCCCGCCTCGTGATGGAGATGTCGCGTGAGCACGGGCGGGCAGCAGAGGTACCGCTTCGGTCCGCTGGAGCGACGCGGGTTGGTCGGCTCGCTCCGCGCGCCGCAGGTAGTCGTTATCGCGGTGAGCCTCACCGCCGGGGTTGTCCTGATGCGCCTGCTCGCCTCCGGAGCGGGCATCGCAGCGGCCTTTGCACTCGCGCTGATGGCGGTGGTGCTTTGCTTCTGGCCGATCAGCGGCCGTTCGGCGGAGGAGTGGTTGCCGATCGTCAGCCGCCATCTCCTCCGTCGAGTTCGAGGGCAGCAGGTTCGATTATCAGCCGCGCCGCAAGCCGGAGCGAAACCAGCGGCGGATGGCGGGCCCGAGCCGATCGTCGCTCTCCGTGGGCCTGTAGGCGATCTCGAACTGCTCGCCGCTCCTTTCCAGGGCGAAGAAGTCGGCGTGATGAAGGACACGCGTGCGCGAACCTATACGGCGGCGCTCGCGGTCCGGGTGACGTCTTTCGGACTCCTTGATCGGACCGAGCAGGAGAGCCGCCAGGCCGGCTGGGGCGGTGTGCTCGCCGGGCTGGCTCGCGAAGGATCCCCGGTCAGCCGGATCCAGTGGATCGAGCGCACGGTGCCGGCTGACGGCGACGAGATCGGCCGCTACCTCGGCGAAGCGTGGGAACGTGACTCGGTTCCGGTGGACTCGCTGCCGATGCAGTCCTATCTCGAACTTACGAGCACCGCACCCGCGACGACCACGGAACACGAACTCTTTGTCTGTCTTCAGGTCGATGCGAAGCTCGCCTGGAGGCAGATCAAGCGAGCCGGCGGCAAGCAAGGCGTCGACGCAGGCGCCTGCGGCGTGCTCTTGCGTGAACTCGAAGCGCTCGCCGAGCGCCTGACCGCCGCGGACGTCCAGGTCGTCGGAGCGTTACGCCCCGGAATGCTCGCAGCTGCCTTTCGCGTGGCGTTCGATCCCTGGTCGCGCCCTGGCCTGGCACGTCTCGCGGCCGCCGACCCCGGCCGCGACGGGATCGACGAAGCCGCAGCCTGGCCGGTCGGGACGGAGACCACGTGGAGCAGCTACCGCACGGACGGGGCGTTCCACGCGACCTACTGGATCTCAGGCTGGCCGCGCATCGAGGTCGGCGCGGCATTCCTCTCACCCCTGCTCTTACAGGCCCAGATGGTGCGCGCGATATCCGTCACGATAGAGGCGATCTCGCCGCTGAAGGCCATCCGCGAGGTCGAAGCAGCTCGCACGACGGACCTCGCCGACCGCGATCTCCGGGGTCGGATGGGTTTCATCGAGACCGCCAGAGGCAGGCGCCAGAGCGACGCCGTCGTTCGCCGCGAGGAGGAGCTCGCGGACGGCCATGCGGCGGTCCGGTTCGCGGGCTACGTCACGGTTTCGGCCCGCACGTTGGAAGGACTCGAGCGGCACTGCTCCGAGATCGAGCACGCCGCGCAGATGGCTCGACTCGAGCTCTTGCGCCTCTACGGGCAGCAGGAGGAGGTCTTCACCTACACGCTGCCGCTCTGTCGAGGGCTTCGATGAACGCGAAAGGCCAGCCGGGGCATCGTGGCACGACAGCCCATGTGCAGGCTGCCTACCCGTTCGTCGCTGAGGGCGGTCTCGGCGGACGCGGCGTGTACATCGGCCGCGACGTCTACGGAGGATCTTTTTGCTACGACCCGTGGGAGCTCTACGGGAAGGAACTGACGAGCCCGAACGCGGTCGTAATCGGCATCGTCGGGCGGGCTAAGTCGAGCCTCATCAAGACGTACGTGCTTCGCCAATCGGTCTTCGGGCGGCAGGCCTGGATCGTCGATGTGAAGGGAGAGTACGACCGAGTCGCCGAAGCCCTCGGCGTCCGCCCAATCTCGCTTTCCGCCGGCGGGCAGATAAGGCTCAACCCGCTCACCCCGCGCGGCGGCCCCGAGAGGCAGCTCAATCTCCTCTACTCCGTCGCCGCAGCCGCATTGGAACGACCCCTCACGCCGGAAGAAAAGCGCGCGGGCCAAGAAACCCTATCGGTCCTCGCCCGCCGATCTGACCGCGAGCCAACACTCCCCGATGTCGTCGACGTACTTCTCCATCCAACCGGCGAGATGGCCGAGGCGCTCGCGATGGCAGTCGACGAGATCGCTGACGCGGTGCGCCCGATGGCCTTCTCGCTCGATCAGCTCTGCAGTGGAAACCTGAAGGGCATGTTCGACGGTCCGACGACACCTGGTCTCGATCTTGACGCCCCACTCGTCGTTCTCAACCTGCGGGCTGTCCTAAATACGCACACAACGGCGCTCGGGATCCTGATGACCTGCGCCACGGCCTGGTTGCAGGCCCAGATCGAGGCCGAGAGCGACGAACGGTCGGCAAAGCGCATCGTGGTCGTCGATGAAGCCTGGCGCATCCTGTCGAATCTCGGGATCGGGGAGTGGCTGCAGCAAGCGTTCAAGCTGTCGCGCGGCCTCGGCACGCAGAACGTGGTCGTCATGCACCGCCTCTCCGACCTTCGCGCCGCGGGCGCCGAAGGATCACGCGAGGTGCGACTTGCCGAAGGTCTCCTCGCTGACGCTGAGACAAAGATCGTGTATGCGCAACCGCCCGATCAACTCGCGCAGGCACGGGAACTCCTCGGATTGTCCGACACTGAAGCCGAGCTGCTGCCGCATTTGCGTCGCGGCTGGGCGCTGTGGAAGGTCGGCCAGCGCTCCTTCCTCGTTCAACACCGACTCTCATCACTCGAGCGTGCAGTCGTCGACACGGACGCCCGCATGGCCGTGAGGTCTGTCACATGAACGGATGGGGCGGGCCTCGATTCCCGGCCAGCGAGAACCCCTCGTCGCAGGCGCACCCGCTGGAGACCGTTGCGCTCTGGGCCGTCGGAGCGCTGATCATGGTCGCAGGCGTCCTGTGGTCAGCGGGTCAACTCTCTGGTCGGCTCTTCAAGGGATCCTGGCCTCCCGTTCACGTTTCGGAGATGAGCTCGGTCCTGGCAGGACTTCCCCGCCACCCTGGCGACCCGGCAAAAGCATGGCCTTTGGATGCGCGCATGCTGATACCGGGTCCGGTCGCCTTTTACGGGACGTTCGCCGCCCTCGTCCTCCCCATCACCGCCATCGCCGTCGTGTTTGTGGTGCGCTCTCGGAACCGCGTCAACGGAGCGAGAGCCGCACGCTGGGCGCGATCTCGCGACCTCCGCTCCCTCTTCGTTCGTCGTCAGGAGCCAGGCCGTCTGATCCTCGGCCGTGCGGAAGGGCGGCTCTTGGCAGCCGAATCGAGGCAGTCCGCAATCGTGATCGGCCCCACCCAGACAGGCAAGACGACCGGCTTCGCCATTCCGGCGATACTCGAATGGCAAGGGCCGGTGGTCGCTACGTCGATCAAGACCGACCTCTTGCGAGAGACGATCGCAGCGCGCGCAGCGATCACGAACGCACGCACGTTTGTCTACGACCCGACCGGAAGCACAGGGCTTCCGAGTGCCGGTTGGACACCGCTGATCGAGTCGCTCGATTGGCAGGGCGCGCAGCGCGTCGCGGAATGGCTCGTTCGCTCCGCGAGACCAGGCGGCGGAACAAGCGACGCCGCCGAGTTCTGGTACGCAGCCACGGCCAAGCTCCTCGCGCCAATCCTCCTCGCCGCTGTCTGCAGCGGCGGGACGATGGCACAGGTCGTCCAGTGGGTGGACTCGCAGGAAGACGAGCGAGTTCGCTTCGCGCTCGAACAGAACGATGAGGAGGAGGCCGTCAACGGGTTTGAGGCCGTCGCGCTCTGGGACGACAGGACCCGCGGCAGCGCGTATGCGACGGCACAGACGGTCCTCATCGCGTACTCAGACCCGGGCGTCCTCGCCTCCGCCATGAACCCAGAGCTGCGGGCCGAACGACTGCTCGACGGCGGCTCCCATACCGCGTATCTGTGCGCTCCCGCACATGAGCAACGCCGCCTCCAACCACTATTCGCGACGCTCGTCCAGGAGATCGTCGCCCACGCATACGACCGCAACACCGAGACAGGTAAGCCACTCGACCCACCGTTACTGCTCGTCCTCGACGAGTGCGCCAACATCGCACCGCTCAGGGACCTCGCGACCCTCGCATCGACCGGGGCCGGCCAAGGCATCCAACTCGTCTCAGTCTTTCAAGACATGGCCCAGATCGACGCCGTGTACGGGCGAGACCGGGCGCCCACGATCATTTCGAACCACCGCGCGAAGGTGATCCTCTCGGGCATCGCCGACCCGCAGACGCTCGACTACCTCGCTCGTCTCCTCGGCGACGAGGAGGTACGCCACGTATCGGCAACTTCGGGCGCCGAGGGACGTCATTCCACGACGGAGTCAGTCGGATACCGCACCCTCGCGCCCGCGAACGTACTCCGTGAAATGCGGCCGGGGCACGGCGTTCTTGTCTATGGCCACCTTGCCCCGGTGCGGCTCGCTCTGCGGCCCTGGTTCAAGGACCGCCGGCTCCGCCAACTCGCGAAGCGACCGGCTCCCCACGCGGAGGCCGCGCTACCGTGAACGCCATCCTTGAGGACCTGACGACACTTCCACCCAAGCGCCTCGAGAAACGACTGGAAGAACTCGCCCGCGACGCGTTCCCCTGCCACGCGGCAACAGTGTTCGATGGCTCCCCCGCCGAAGGTCTCACCATTGCTCTCCATGTCGACTCTCATGGCCGAGGCGATGTCCGCGATCTTGCGCGCGTCGTCGAGGACGACGCCGCAGTTCACGCTTCGTGTGGGTGGTCCCTCCTCGCTCCAAGCAAGCGGCATCCCTTCTCGCGCCTGCTCCTCCGCGTGAGCTTCGAACGTCCCGCCTCATGTGCCTTCACGGTCGGCATCGACATCCGCGAACACACGCACGACCCACTTCGTGAGAGCCTGCCGCTTCTGTTGGCGGCCAACCGCTTCGTCTTCGAATTCGATGGCCTTCGCGACCCCGAATTCCCGCTTGTCTGGATCGCCGCACCGGCCGCGAGAGAGTGCGTTTACGACGTCATCGGCAGATGACGGGCCGCGACTACTCCGTCAAACTACGAGCGTCGCCTCGGACTGAAGGCTGGATACTCACCCTGTTCAGGGCGGCACGGGTACACCCCCAGCTACTCGAGCTAGAGGAAATGATGACCCCTAGGCTTGGGAAACCGAGCTTTCGCCGCATGGTTAAGCGAAAAACCGAACAACCAAGGAAAAAACGTGCCGCTTCCTGAGGAAAAGCACAGGACCGAGCCCGTAGCGACGTACGCGGATTTCGAGCCGGCTTCCTACTAACTTGACGCCTTGTTGCGGTACGACAATCCGCGGCGAGCCGAAAAGAGCAACACGATCACCAGGACAGACCCGATGATCCGACCGGGAACGTCTCCACCGATAATCAACCAGAGCGCAACGATCGTTCCGACGAACCACATCACGATCGCGAAGACCACCGCCGCCGCGTGGCGAAAATGCTGGATTGGATTGTCGCCGTCTGGGGGGATGACCAACCGCATCGCCCCAAGGCTACTCGGAACACGCGGCGAGAGGTCGCGTGCGACGTTCCGTGACATGCAGGCGCCCACGGACATCTCGGCCATGCTCGGAAACCGGGAAGCGGCCTATTCGGCCGACCGCCGCGCAGAACGCCGGTCGCCCAGCCGCCAGAGCACCGGGGCACCCACGATGCACGCGGCCGCGATTCCGAGCCCCGCGAGCCACCAGAGGCCGCCCCAACTCTGAAAGGCCATCCACCGTGCGGTGAACACCGCGCCAAACCCAACGACGAGCAACGCCGCAGCCAAGACTTTCATGCCGCGCATGATAAGTACCGCAATCGGCGATGCGAGGGGTGAGATTGGTGAAACGTTGGGCAGTCAGACGTCCGCCCACACGCAACGCTGTTGTTGCACCAGCGACTGCCGTCCGACTCAAAGCGAAATAATGCGGCGTCATGTCGAAAAATCTGCGCAGGGATAATCACTCTTAAGTAAAAAAGCAGCAACTAGATCCATTCCGTTATCCCGCTGGCTTTGCACATACCAGCTCCGTCGCGAGGCCGATTACAACGCCCCAGAGTAGTTTGGCCGGGATGAAGTCAGTCGCAGTACATGAAACTGGATTGATGGCTGACCCAACGTGCCCGCTCGGTGGAACCGTATATGAACTGTCGAACGTATCCGAACCGTCGACGCTCGGATAAACCACCGTGTGAACATAACCTCCGTTAGGCATGCCCCAGCCCCAGCTACCGCCGACAGGTTGCGACGTAACGATATATGCCACCAGTCCACCGGCTTTCTTCTCCGCCTTGGTCAGCGGCACACCGGTCGCGCATGAGTAAGACACCGTCTGCCATTCACAGACGCTCGAGCTACCGTCGTTGACTTTCTTACACTTTTTGTAGCACCAAAGACTCCTGCCCGTGAGGTCGTATTCGTCCATTGGATCTTGTGCCGCGTAGTCATAGTTGTTCAGCGAGCCGCCGTCGATTGGATCGACGGCCAGGAAGCGGCCGATCGACGGGTCGTAGGGGCGTGCGCCCATAAGGACGAGGCTTGTGGTGCTGTCATATTGTTTGTCCCAGCGGGCGGTGTAGCGGTGACTCGTTGTGTCGACTGGTGGAGTGTCGATTGGCACGCCGAAGGGTGAGTAAGTGTGCGTAGCGGTTGCGGCACCACTGTCGTCGGCCTCGGCGGTGAGATCGCCGTGTCCGTCGTAGTAGAGATAGTCGACAGTTGAGTCGCCAGTGGGTGGACCGTCGTAGCTCGCGAGGTCACCGGCGGGGCCGTTGGTGTAACTGGTGGTAACGGTCCCGCCGGCGTCGGTTTCGTATAGATCGCCGAGGAGATAGTTCACCGTGCTCAGGGCGGTGGTGCAGGTTGAACTTCCACCGCTGTCGTAGATCCGGGTTTTGAGTGAGCCGTCGGGGCTGAAGGTGTAGCAGGCTGTCTTGTCACCGACCGTCGAATCTTCGAGACGGCCGTTTCCGTCCCAGGTGTAGGTGTCTGAGTCGCGGACGGTGAGCATTCCGTCGCCAAGCGCGGTTCCTCCGCCGTCGTACGTGAAGCTGTGGCTCGGCCCGGTTTGAGCTGTGATGGCGTCGACGGGCGTGTCGGCACCGGCGGTGTAACTGTAGGTCGATGTGGCGTCGGTTTCGCCGCAGTCGTCCGTGGCCGATGCCATCAGGTAGCTGCGGTTCGAGTCCGGGTCGTAGCAGTATCTTTCACTGCTTGTATCGGGGTAGACAACCGTTTCAAGACGACCAAGGCGATCGTATGTGTAGAGAGTGGCGGCCACGGATGCGCTGCCGAAGGTGGCGTCTTGTTCGGTCCGTTGACCGTCTTGGTTGTACGTGTAGCTGTAGTCGGCGATGGGAGCGGAGTCAGTCGGAGGGGCGGTGGTTTCGCTCGTGATCGTGCCGTGGCGGTTCAGGTTGTGGAGGATTGAGCCGTCGGGATTGGTGTCGGTCCAGTTGAAGGTGCCGTTCGGGTATTGGGTCCCCTGCAGGTCGCCCCGACTGTCGTAGAAGAAGCTGTAGCTGCTGTCGGCGGGGTCAGTTTCACTTGTCAGTTGATCTGCTCCGTCGTAGCTATAGCTGGTCGTGTAATTGGTGCTCGAGCCGAGGGATCCGGTCGCTGTCGTCTGGCTGATTCTGTTTCCGTCAGCGTCGTAGGTGTAGGCGGCCTCGGCGCCGTTGGCGTCGACGGTGTCGGTGAGGCGGCCATCCTCGTCGTAGCTATAGGTGATCGTGCCGACGGTGTCGTCGCCGCTGGTGTGGCTAATCGAAAGGACGTTTCCGGCAGGGTCATAGTTGTAGAGGGTCGGGTTGGTGTCGCCCGGTGCTTGGTCGGTAGTGAGCTGTCCTTCGTCGTCGTAGGTCATGCAGTCGGTTCCGGCGGCGTTCGTTTTTGCAATCGTCCGCCCATCAACGTCGTAGACGAACGTCTGGTCGTGCGTGCCGTGGATCGATTTGGTCTCGATCAGTCCGCCTTGGTTGACGGCGCCGCCGCTGGTGCAGGCGTCGGGCGGTGGGGCAGTGTCGTCTGACGCGTAGTACGTGTAGACGGTGCCGTAGTCGCTGGTTGTCGGATCGCCCGCATCGGTGAGTACGCCGTCCGTGAGGGTCCCGGAGGTGTTGCCGTTAGGGAGAACTCTTCCGCTCAGGCGGCCGTAGTCGTCATAGGTGTAACTCGTGATAAGCGGTGTGTCGGTGCCGTTGACGGGTGCGATGATCTCTGTGTAGTCAGGGTTGCCGGTCGCTGGCTGGTCGTAGTGGCTGAAAGAGACCCGGCCGCCGGGCGAGACGATGGAGGTTTGGTTTTCCCAGTCGGGGACTAGAGCGGTGGTTGGGATGACCTGGTCGCTGATCGGTGTGCTGCAGCCGCTGCAGGCCCAGGTGAGCTGGATCGCTGGGGCGTCGGTGTGGTCTTGGTAGTCGAGTTCGATCCGGTATCGGGAGCCCGTAGTGAGCGCGATCGGCGCCGAGCTGATTTCGGTCTGTGGCTGGTCAACCCAGTTATCGACTATGACTGCGCCGTTGATTAGGAGTCGGGTGCCGTCGGCGGCGCTAGTAGAGAGGGTGTAGTCGCCGCTTTGGCTAACGTTCAGGTAGCCGGTCCAGCGGACGGAGAAGCTGTTGTCGACGCCGAGGCCCGTGGGGCCGCCGCTGGTCCAGTCGAAGTCGACGGCGCCGTCGTTCTGAACGAGTTTCGGCTGTCCGGCGAGGTCGGGATTGTCGTAGTAGTAGCCCTGCAGGCCTGTGAGCGCCGCGCCGGGGGTGCTTGCGTCGCCGATCTGAGTCTCGTCGTAGCGGTAGCTGGTGACGGGGCGGCTTAGAGGACCGGCGCCGTCGGGGTCCGGGCCTGTCGTTGTGAGCAGCGCGTTCGTGATCGGGTCGTAGCTGTAGTCGGCGGGGTTGCCGTCGGCGTCTTCGCTCCAGAGCAATTGATTGAGCGCGTTGTAACCGGCCATGGTGATGCGATCGGCGAGGTCGTCCCGTTCGATTGGGTTGCCGTTGGCGTCGTAGTAGACGGTGATCGTTTTTGGCGACTCAGCCCCTTGCTGGTTCGGCGGCGTGACAGTTGTGTAGCCGGCAGCTGTGCGCGCGGTGTCGGCATCGAGAGCGCCATGTGCGGCTCTGGTTGCGGTCGTGGAGACGCTGCCCGGTGTGTAGGCAAACGTCCAGGTTGAGGTCGATGGTGATTGGCCAGTGATCGGGCCGTTCTCGATGCCTTCGACTCGGTTCGATCCATCGTAGGAGACGGTCAGTGAGTGATCGCCGTCGTAACCGGGACTGGCGTCGCCGGGGTCCAGGTCGTTAGCGTTCTGCAGCTCGTTGACGAGGCCGCCCTCGTTGTAACCAAGCTCCGCGATCAAGCGCGCACCGTCGTTGATCTCGTGCAGGCGACCTCCAGTGCCGCTGTCTGCGTCGCCAATGTACTGCCACGTCACCGTCCCATCAGGGCCAGTGACACAGACGATCGCCGAGGCACAATCGCCGGCGTCAATGCTGTGCCACGCGAAGGTGACCGTGCGTCCTGAGTCGTCGGTGATCGAGGTCACTTTGGTGGGATCGGCCGTGTCGAAGGAGTAGGTGAGGGTTCCCTTGCCGGGCTGGCCGGTTACGTCTTGGATCGATTTCGGCTCGGCGATCGCATCCGATTGTCCGTCGGGTGCGTAGGTGGCAACAGTGCCGCTGCCGGTGTAGCTGAAGCTACCGTCACGAGTTTGAGTCAGAATCGCGTTGCTACCCGGTGGGGGTTCATAGTTGTTGGTGTCGCCGACGTGGGTGAAGCAGACCGAGCTGCCATCGCCGTACTGGGCCTCGACAGCGTCCAGCCGGTCGCTCCCAGTCAGCAGGTTGAGGTTGACGAGCCGGGTCGGCGCACCAGAGTCGGAGAGGCCGGGGTCGAGCAGCCAACCGGCTCCGAGTCCCATGTCCGCGCTCGACTGCGAGTTATAGGAGACGCTCACGCCCATCGAGCCGGTGTCGGTGGCGAAGCTGGGGCCGGGCAGCGAGACAAGCAGGTTGCCGTTAACCTCGTTCACTGCCAGCGGGCCGTCGGACCATTGCGGCGAGTTGTCGCCGGACTGGCCGCCGCCGAGATGCAGTGGGCTGAGCGTGAAACTCCGCGGATCGCCGTAGTCCGTGCTATCGGTCTTCCACCGCCAGTAGTAGGTCGTCCCCGGGAATAGCACGCCAGAGTCAGGGGTGAAGGTGTCGGTGGCCGGAATCATTCCGGAATCGGCGACGATTGTGCCGCTGCCGAACCCGGAGCTCGTGGCGATCTGGAATTCATATGCGACCGTGGCGCCAGGCACCGGCTGCGCGCGCAGCACGGGGGTCGTGCCGCAGGCGGTGATGGTGGCTGTGTCGGCGGGCGCGTCCTCGAGCGGTGGGTGGAAGATCATCAGTCGGTCGCCTTCGGAGGCGATGAGGGTGTTGCTGGCGGAGTCGTAGGCATTCGAGCCGGCGAGCGAGGAGCTGCAGATACTCGCCCATGAATTCGAGCATGTGCCACTCGCGAAGTCCGCCTGGCCGATGACGCCGCTTGCATCCATGCCGTCGCTGATCGATGTGGTGTCATAGATCAGGACGCGGTTCGCGTAGTCATCGGTGACAAACAGCCGCTCGTGCGCGTCGTCGTAGGAGAGCCCGCTCGGCTCGAAGGTACTCGCGTCTGGAGTGCCGAGTGCGGTCCAGGTCGTGAAGTCGGAGGCACCAAGGACGTTGCTGGCGTCCATTCCGTTGCTCAGGCTGCTGGTGTCGTAGACGAGGACACGATTCGCGACATCGGCGACAAAGAGTCGGTGGTTGGGGCCATCGACTGCGACCGCGACCGGGTAGAACAGTCCGTTCTGCGTGACCACCTCGTCACTCGTAGCCCAGTTTGGCTGACCGAGGACGAAGCTTGAGTTCTCCCCTGTACTGATTGTCGACGGATTGACGTTGAAAACGAGGACCCGGTCGCTGTCGTCGTCTACGACGTACAGGTAGTTGCTGGTGGGGTCGTATGCCAGCGCGGTAGGGTACATCTCGTGATCGTGGCTGTTGATCGAGCCGAAGGCGCTGGAACGGCCTAACCAGTAGCTTCCGGACATTCCGCTCGTGATGCCGCCGGAAAGATCGTAAACGCCGACTCTCGCCAGGCCCCCGTCAGAGACGAAGAGTCGGTCATGAATCGGGTCAAACGCGACGCCGGTCGGGGCAGTCATGTTGGAGCTGCTGTGACCTTTGTACGTGTCGGTGAAGTTGCTCTGCCCGAGCACGTAGTCAGCGGTGTGATCGACGAGCTGGTTGTTGGCGTTCAGTTGGAAGACGAGCACACGCGCGTCTGCTGTGTCGGCCACGAAGAGGAGATGGTGGGCGGGATCGATGGCGGTGCCTGCGGAACTCCGGAAGTCGCGGCTGTTCGGGTGAAAGTCGTCGGGGACACGGCGGCTGAAGTCTGGGTCACCGCTGCCATCCGTCTGACCTACTTCATCACTTGCGTTCATGCCGTCATCGATACCACTCGAGAGATCGAAGAGCATAACTCGATAGTTGGACTCGTCGACGACATACAGCGTCTGATTCCCGGTGTCGATGTCGACTCCGCCGGGTGCCCACATTCCTGCCTGTGAGGTCGCGAAGGCGTTCGACGAAAGGTCGGATTGGCCGAGAACGTGTGCGGCATCCATCCCGTCGCTAATGCCACTCGACAAATCAAAAACTAGAACTCGGTTCGTGTAGGCGTCGGTCACATAGAGCGCAGTTGTAGTGCTGTCGTATGCCAAGCCGCTCGGGTACGGCGTTCCCATCGCGTCTGTGTTGTAGTCATCCGACGTGAAGTCCTCCTGCCCCAACTCGTGCGAGGGCTCCATGTCATCGGAAGTGCCGCCGGATAGGTCGAAGACGAGAACGCGCTGCATGTACGGGTCAGCGACAAACAACAGTTGGTCGGTCGCATCAAATGTGAGCGCCATCGGTGCGCACATCGTGTCCTGAGTGTTCGCAGAGCACCCGTCTGCAACCGAGGTAAAGTCGGCTTGTCCGAGAACGTGCGCCGCGTTCATCCCGTTGCTAATGCCTGACCCGAGATCGTAAACCAGAACGCGTGCGTTGAAATTGTCACTTACGAATAAGCGGTTGTTCGTGGCGTCGTAAGCAAGCCCAAGCGGGAACGACATTCCGTCTTGCGTTGTATTCGCATCGTTGGTTGAAAACCCCGGCTGGCCGAGCACATATGTGGCGTTCATCCCGTTCGTTATGCCGCCGCTTAGGTCATAGACTAGAACGCGATTGTTCGATGTATCCGCAACAAACAGACGATTGTTCGTCGAGTCGTAGGCAATCGCCTCGGGGCGAAACATGGAGCTCTGCGTCGGGACAGAATTGTAGGGAGATGAGCCTCCGGATGGGTCCTCCGTGACATCGCCGAGGATGTGCGCCGCTGACCGCGACGCGAACGCACCTCCGGATGTCAGAGCGTAGACCAGGACACGATTCGAGTCGTCGACCACGAACAAGCGGTGATGGGCGGGGTCGACGGCTGTCCCGACCGGGTCGTCGAATCCGACCGCACTACTGACTGGTTGACCGAGGACGTCGCTCGCAGGATAGAGGCCGGCCGCGCTCGCGTTCGAGGGAACCACCGTCGCCCAGCCGATCGCAATGCCGATTACCAGAGCGACCAGCATGATCGGCTCGAGGCGGACGCGCAGAGGTAGTAGGGGCGGCCGCGCAATCCGAATGCCGATACGGCGACCGGCGACAAGGCCCCGCGGATTGCTGTTAATGCAGGTAGTGGCACGGGCGGTGCGGAGCACGGCTGGTCCCCTTCGTGTCAGGATCCAAGCTCAGAACTGCCGCATTGCCCCAAGACCAGAATCGGAATGCGCGATAACGTCCCTCGCGGCCTCGAGATCGAAACCGCTTGCCGAGGTTTACCGGCGGTCGGCTAAACCGTAAATGGGCATGAGGGACTGGAAAGTGCCTACGACGGCGTGCCCCATTTCGAGCCCAGCCCGGAACGTGACACGGAAGATCGTCGACGTTTTACGAATCGCGCCGCGTGTCGGCCCAGGCGGTCGTCTCCGCGCGCCGATGAACGCCGAGCTTGCGGAAGATGTTCTGGGCGTGATTCTTCGCCGTCGACACTTCAACGCCGAGCGTCTGCCCGATCTGCTTGTTCGACATTCCTCGGCTCAGCAATTCGAGGACTTCGAGTTCACGCTGAGTCAAACGAGGTCCCGCTCGCTGCCTACTCTCACCTCTCGAGTCACCCGTAACCGTTCGTTGAAAGAGCACACCCACCACATCCGAAGAGAAGCTCACCTCTCCATGTGCCACCGCGAGAGTCACGTCGCATAACGCCGTCATCGAAGCGCCTCCTCCCACGAAACCCAGCACCCCTGCCTCCGACCACACTCGAATCTCTCGCTCATCCCCGGCCACAGCGAGTACGACGATCCTCGCCCCCACGCCAATCGCGTTAAGCGAACGCACCACACCTAGACCGACCACCAGCGGCATCCGAAGCAAAACCACCTCGTGCTCGTTCCTGCGGGCCGCCGCAACAGCGTCACCATGCGAGAACGCAGTTCCGACGACTCGGAAGCGAACATCTTGAGCAAGCGCCGCGCTCAACACATCGCAATCAAGCCGTGTCTCGGCGACGACGAGTAAAGCGGTCACGCCCTTACACCAAGAGGCCACACGGGGATGCCGCATCAATACCTGCGGCTGCTGCCTCTAGGCAATCGCTCCAATAGGTGAGCGCATCTGCAATCCCTCGAATGATCGTGTGCGTCGCCACTCTCAGCGTAACCGGAGATTGACTTCCGGCATCCGGCAGGCGATCCTCGGGCCGACCTCATAGCGACCCGCCGAAAGAGGAGAGATGGCGATCACTATTGATCTGCCGCTGAGTAACGAGGAGAAGACCCAGCTGGCTGGGATTCTTCGCTGTCAGCCGGAGGAGCTTGACGCCGTGCTGGCCCCATTCGCTAGCGCCGCGTTGGAGGAGTACGCGCGGATGTTCATCGGCCAGCGTGTCTTCACGCGCGGAGCGGACATCCAGGAGTACCGCCTTTTTCTGCTGATCAAGCAGCCACTCGCCAACCGCATACCGGACGAGCAACAGGTTTCAGACCTCTTCCAAACCACGACAAGCCAGAGTCGCTCGCTAATCCGTTCGGTGATGTCGAAGTATCAATACGAACTGCAGGAAGCGATCAACGCCAGCTTGAAACGAACGGTTGAAGCTGCCGAGGCCGAAGGCGACGATTGGACGGTCACGGTCAACTCCGAGAATCTCGTCGAATCCTTGAACCGCGTCATCGGCTCGATCGACGGATCGCTCCCCCAGATCGAAAAGAAGCGCGGCACCGTCTCGAACTACGTTCTCCGACGTTCGTCCTATTCACGCCTCTGTGAACGATTCGACCTTCCGGTACCCGAATGACGACCGCGGCGCCGACGACCGGCAATGTCCTCGGTGCCGCGAGTCTCTTATTGGCGATCCTCGCTGTGCTCTTCAGTCTCTGGTACGCCGATATCGCAGCGGCACTTCGCGTGGAGATACCCACTCACACTGAGGACGCCGGCCCGCAACGACGGCAAGTCATTGCGGCCATCAGAACCCGCGCGGCACCCCTGGCACTAGCCTCACTGGTCTTGCTGGTGGTGTTCACACCAGAGGCGCTGCAGTTGATCATCCGGTGGGGCCGTAACGTCGACCAACATGGGTTGTGGCGTGAGGTGAAAGCCTACGATCCAGTCAAGCTTTCGATCGTCATCGTTGTTGTTTTCCTGGCTGCCCTGACCGCTTACGCCGGCTGGCTGGCAGTCGAACTCCTGAGATTGAGGCGCAGACTCGCTTGACCCATGATGATCGCCGGATGGGAGCTCGGCGATGGCGACACCGACATCATCATGCGCGGGTAACCCTTATGTCGACACCTTCGGCTACTCGGCCCCACCAGGCTCGGCGGTCAGTCGGTTGGAAGGAGGCCGGAAATCGGCGGTGAGCGCGAAGACCGCGCCTCCGACGCTACCCACCTCGCCCTAATGGCCCGGTGCGGACGTCACCTCGTTGCGCGGAAGTGCGTCCGCCAGCGAACGTATGATCGTACGAACGAGTTCTCGATCCGGGAGGGGTTCGCGTGAAGGTCTCACCGTTTCACACGTCGAAGGAGAGTTCCGATCACCGCAATGTGTACCACGATCAATCTGAGTGCCACTATGGAAAGGAGATCAAGCGGGACGGCAATCAGGTTGCCGGAACAGGTGGTCACCCTCGGTGTGACCGGTGTAAGGAACTCGACTAGCCGAGCGTGTAACACGCAAGTCGCAGTTTGGCCCCGCAGCCCTGGTCGACGGCTACTACCGGTATGCGGTCGGCGTTCCTGCCGGCTTCCAGTTCAGCGGACTCGAGCCCGTCGCCGGCACCCGGTGCGAGGTCGAGTGGCGTGTGACCGAACCGGGCTCGACGACGGACTTCGCGCCGGGGCACGATTCCTTCATCGCTGCATAGGCGCCATAGATCTCGTCGCGGCGTGTCCGTTCCAGGCGCCTGATGAAGGGTGCAAACCCCCTCTTCGCGCGTCCGTGATACGGGCACTATCGGCTCTTGGGCTGAGACTGTCTGTGCGCGCTTACGGTTGAGACTCTTCACTCCGGCGCCGTCGTGCTTCAGCCACGCATGCCTCGTGCGCCCAAGACATCCCGATCGGCCTCCGAGCTCCCCGAGGCAACACCTCGCCGAACGAGACAATCATTTCGTAGTCGGTCCAGAGATCGACGTCTTGGCCGCACAGGATGCATCGTTCGTCCTCTGGTCGCTTCACAGTCGTATGAAGAACCGTGCCTTTCTCATTTCGGCGTCGACACTGATGGCCCGATTATCGTCAGCATCGTCGTAGTGGTTGTGCTGGAGTTGGCGGCATGGCCGTTGCCGCAACCCGACACCAGGGTTTTGACGGCGAGCACCATCACTAGCGCGACGGCTACGGTCTGTGCGTTCCAACACCACTTGAACTCATCGCCAGTCGTTTTTCAGGCCCAGTCAGCGCCGGCTCATTCATCGTTACCTCTCGAGGGTCAACCCGACTCGTGGGTGCGTCTGGACGGGAGAATCGAGCGCCGGTGCACGATGATCCAACGTGCGATCCGGCCCCCGGATGGTGAGCTTCGACTCTTGGAGAAGCGCTGCGGTCTCCGTGAGTCTCTCGTCTGCCAGGTCGACCGCACGCCGTTGTAGATCGATTTCGGTGCGTAGTTCGTTGCGATCCCGCGACCGGAATACGCCACGGCCCGCTAGCTTGCGTTCGGCGGCTTCGAGCTTTCGCTCAGCTGCGTCGCGCGTCTTCAGCAGCGCCCGACGCTTCTGCTCGAGGAGCCGCCGACGCATCCGCTGTTCGGGGCTGAGGCTCGACCGCTCGATTTCTGGTCGGGCCTCATGCTTCGGGCCTGCCGGCAGTGGGCGTTGATCGACGGCCAACTGCTCGACTGCGGATTCCTCGAGAGCACGTCCGAACCGGGCGAGTGGGTCGCGGTCATCGAGGTCGTGGAAGTGGCTCTCATGCTCGCGCGGGTCCCCGGTCACGTAGAGCCGGGTTTCCGCCCGGGCACGGGAGAGGGCGACGTAGCCCCATTCTTGGAGTCGCGCTTCGCCGGCTCCGAGAACGAAGGCCCGTTCCACCGTGAGGCCCTGCGCGGCGTGGCCCGTCAGCGCGTACGCATGGCGGACGTTGCCCGTTTCGAGATAACGCCGGCTGAGCTCGAGGGTCGGGCCGCGGTCGGTGGTTGCAATCAGCGTTCGATTCTCGAGGTCGACCCGGTCGACGGTTGCGCAGGTACCGTTCTTGACTCCGAGGACGTCGGAGTTGCGGAGGCACACGATGCGATCTCCGGCGGCAAACTCAAGGTCTGAAACTGCGAGCCGCTCTTTGCCGAGTCGGCCGTCGGCGTCGATGAGCGATCGGGCGAGTTGGTTGAGGTCGGCGACGTCCCGACGGCGCAGGGCGAGAATGACGTTGCCGGCGAGGTCGTCGCGAGCGTGTTTCCACCAGTCCGAGAGCAGGCGTGCTCGCGTCGTGACTGGGCTCTCGGAGACGACGAGCCGCTCGCGTTTCTCGGCGTAGGCGAGGTAGTCGCGCCCGACTCCCGCCCGGACACGAGCGAGTGCATCCCGTTCGAGATCGTCGTGCTGGCGGCGATTTTCGGTCAGGACGACGGCGCCTTCGCGCTCAATTATGCCGGCGAAGAGTCCGCCTGCGCCGACGGCTGGTAGTTGGTGCGGGTCGCCGATCAGGATTGCCTTGCCGTTTGCCTGCTCGACAAGGTCGAGCAGGGGCGCAAGGATGCGCGTCTCGGCCATCCCGGCCTCGTCGATGATGAGGACGGTTCGCGAAGGGCAGGCCGCCGTCGCGGCGCCCCTCATCGAGCAAACGGTGGAGCGTTGTGGCGCGAATGCCGGTCTCGTCCTGGAGCTTCTCGGCGGCGACGCCCGACGGTGCGGCACCGAGCACCGGGATATCGGCCTGTGCGAACACCTGGGCGACGGCGTTAGTGGCCGTCGTCTTGCCTGCGCCCGCCAGCCCGACGACGCAGACAACCCGGCTCAAGCTTGTCACGACCTCGCGCACCATCGCCTCCTGCTCCTCGGAGAGAACGATCCTGTCGGCACGCTCGATTTCGTCGAGATGCTGCTCAGTGATTGACGGCGCCTCGGCGTCGCGTCCGCGCTCAACGAGCGCAAGGGCGGCGCGCTCGACCGCCACGAGTTCGGCGGTCGAATATCGGGCCGGGCGACCGGGACTCGCACTCTCGCCGACCTGTTCGACGCCGTCCGTCTGAGTGAGCCGCGCTGCGAGTTGGCGCACGCGGTCGGCCGACGCGCCGGAGCCGTGAGCCTCCGCCCACGCCATCACCGCGTCGGGATCGGAGAACGCTGTCCGCTTTTCGGTCAGCCCGGTCGGGCCAAGCATCCGCCGGGCGATCGCCAGGAGTTCGTCGCTCGGAACCTCTCGCTGGTGGATGCGTCCAAGGATTGCTTGCAGCTCTCGATCGCCGAGGCCGTGCTCGGCGGCGCGGGCACGCCAGTCGTTGCGGAGCCCGACCAGGTCGACGTGCTCCTTCTTGTCGCGTGTGTCGACGGCAGCGGCTTGTGCGGCGTAGAACCCGCCGCCCAGCCGGTCGAGTTGCTCGACGACCTGCGCCCGTCGCGTCGAGAACTCTCGGATTACCCCGGTCGGTACGTGACGGAGTTCGGCCATGCCCTTGCGCGGCTGCTCCCATTCAACGCCGAGGGTGCGAGTGAGTTCGTCTCGTAACTGCGCCTGGTAGAGATAGCCGGCGGCGAGTCGGTAGCTCTTCAGGATCGGCTCGCCGTCGAGTGCCCGCCATTCCCCGTCACTCGGCGTCATCGCCATGTTCGCGACGATCACATGTGTGTGTAGGTGGGGATCCTGCGCCCTGCTCGTGCGGTGCTGGTACGCGGCCGCGACGAAGCCGCAAGCGTGCTCACGGTAGACGCCGTTGCGGCCTCGGCGGGTGACGCATGCCTCGTCCTCGAGGTAGGCGAGCGCCGCCTGCCATGCCGACAGGTGAGCCTCGCTCACTGCTCGGCGTGCGTCCTCGTTGCCGAGCGCATGAAGGAGACTGACGCTCTTCGGCGGCGAGAAGACAAGGTCGAAGCCGGCGACGGGGGCGAGTGTCTTGGTCTCGATACGCCGCCCGTCGGCGATCGGGTCGATCCGTTCGATCGTGATCCGCCGCGCGCTCGGATGTTTTCGAAGCTGGTCGTCGCTGTGGGGGTGGATGCCGCGGATCAGCTTTCCGAGCTCGCCCTCGTGCACCACTCCCTCGAGCTCGAGAGCCTGGGCGCCTCGTCCTGTCCAGACGCCGGGTGACTCGCCTCGGCCGGCGTAGTAGTCGTCCAGGCCGGCCGCGACGGAGCGCTCGTAGTAGTTCTCCTGACCCGGCGTGAGCTTCGCGATGCTCAACATTGCGAAGCCGACTATAGCATCTCGACCCATTTATGGGTCGAATGATGCATCTGTGTCTCCTCTGTTATCGAGGGTAGTAGCTGGGGCGGACGTTGCTGTTCACGCTGCTTCGTCTTGGGCCTCCTGGTCGGTTTGGGGCTGGTCGTCGTCGGCCTGGCTGTCGATGCGGTGCTTCTTGACGGAGGCGGGTGCGACGCGGTTGGCGAGCTTGCCAATGACCTTGGAGTCGCTGAGTAGCTGGGGCTCGTAGACGCCTTGGCGGTCGGCGTTCGGCAGGCCCTCGGTGTCAACCAGCCGCTGCGCCAGGAGAAGACGCAGCACGACCGCGAGCGCTTCTTCGGGTGTCCGCATGCGCGCTAGGGTGGCGAGCGCTGCGGCCTGGTGGTCGTGCTCGGCCTCGGCACCGCGGGGGTAGCGGACGGTCACCTTTCCTTGCTTGTTCGTCGTTGTCGGCTGGTCGACGCACAGCCTGTACGCCCACGCCGCCGCACGGCCGTGCTGCTCGAGCACGAGTGAGCCGAGGAGCTTGACGGCGTCCGTGTCGAGCTTCGGCTGCCAGCGCGCGAGCGCCGCCCCCAGGTCGAGGTTTCGCGATCGGCCAGACACGCGCGCCTCGTACTGCCGTTCACGCTCGCGGAGGCGCTCCTCCTTCGCCGGGTCGTCTTGCGCGGCACTTGCAGCCCGCGCGTCGCTCTCGCGCTCCTTCTTCTCGACCGCACTCGCCACGTGCCTCGCGATCTTCTGGACGAGTCGATCCGCGAGCCACTCCGCATCGATGACGTAACAGTGATCGCGGCCGCGCAGCCCCGGAAGTTCGAGCAGACAGCCGAACGCCCGGGCCGCGTCCGCGTCCTCGTCGGTGAGCGCAAAACACTCGCACTCGCGTCGCTCCTCGGCCTGTCGCGACTGCCAGTCGTACTTGGACGACTGCGGGATCGCGGGCAACTCGCGATAAGCCGTCTCGACGGGCTGCCCGTGCTCGCCGAGCTTTGCCGTCACCGCGGCGAGCCTGTCTTCGGTCTGTGGCGCGAGCGGGCCGCGCGGGCTGCCCACGCTGTAGGCGACCGGGTAAACCGGCGACCCGTCGTCCGTCCATTCGCCGCGAAGCACGTCGTCCACGATCTCCCCCGGCGCAGCAGGGAATGCCGACGCGTCGTGCGGCCGGCCAACGAGCCAGAGGGCAACGATGTCCGCAAGAAGTGGCTCTCGCTCCGCGATCCGCACAAGGGCAGGTCGCGCAGGCAAGCGCCACCTTGCGCGCAGCGAGGAGCTCCTGCGTTTGCTCGGGCAGGCGCAGTAGGTCCAGGCGGTCGGAGACGAGCCGCTCGCTCTTGCCGACCAGCTTCGCCACCTTGGCCGGGTCGCCGTGTTCCTCGACGAGACGGCGGTAGGCGCGTGCTTCCTCAAGCGGGCTGAGGTCGGCGCGAATGACATTCTCCGCCACGGCCAGCGTGAGCGCGTCGCCGTCGACTTCGCGAACCTGGGCAGGCACCTCGCGGAGCTTCGCCGCGCGTGCCGCGCGGTAGCGCCGCTCCCCGGCGATGATCGCGTACCGGCCCTCCCCGTCGCGCGAGAGCGTCAGCGGGCTGATGATCCCGTGGCGCTTCACGGACTCGATCAACTCGGCCATGCGGTCGTCGTCGAAGTCCGTCCGCGGGTTCGCCTTGCTCGGCCGGATCTGGGCGAGTGGAACCATGCTTAGCGTTGCGGTCATGACTGCATCCCTTCGGTCAAGAGCGCGAGCGCGCGGTCTTTGAGCGCGGCTGGCTCGGTCGCGCGTTCGAAGCGCGCCTCCTGGTGGGTGCGGCTCGCGGTCGCGCGTGTGGGTTGGACGTGGTCGACGTACGCGGTTACGGCTTGCAGCGCGCCCCAATGGGTGCCGGTGATGTTGGCGAGATCGGGTGTCGTTCGGTAGGCGGTCGCGATTGCCTCGCGGACGCGCTCGACGTTCCGCACTGCGCGCCCGCCGTTCGTCGCGTCGGAGCGCCGCTCGGGCATCGGGACAAGCTGCGCGAGGAACCGGCCGAACTCGGCTGCGCTCATCGACTCGCGGATCAACCGTCCGCCGATCTGCTCCAGTTCGTCGTAGTAGCGCCAGGCGATTCCGAGCGTGCGCCGCGCGTCGGTCAGGCGTGCGTCAAGGTTCGCCGTGTGGCGCGCCTTCCAGGTGCGGGCGGCGCCGTCGAGCGGGAGCATCATTCCGTTCAGGCAGGCGAGCCTGAATGGCGCGACGCTGATCGTGACAGCGAGACCGCCGTCGTGACCGTTGCGGAGGCACAGCAGCGGCAACACGTCTTCCCCCTCCGCGTTCCCGATCCGGATCGAGCGGTCGAGCTGCATCAGCGCGTGCACGCGCGCGCCGCCTCGCGTCTCGCCCGCCCCGAGCCAGTGCGCCTCGCCTGAGTCGGTGATCCCGTCGCAGAATGCGAAGGCAGCGCCGTTCTGCAACGGCTCGTATCCCTCGCCCACGACGCCGAGCACAGCGCGCGTGTCGCTGCGAACGTTCGCGACGACGCGCGGCGCGGTTACACGCGTCGGCTCGCCCTCGTCGGGGCTGACGAGTACCGCTTCCAGCGGGTGCTGCTCCACCCTCCACGCAAGGCCGGCCGTCGCGATCATCGCCGCCGCCGTGCGCGCCTGTCCGCTGTCCACACCGTGCACGACGCGGCCCCATCCACCCGGCCAGCTGCCCAACCAAAGCGGCGAGGTTGCGTCCTGGACGCGGTAGCTCGTTGTCTCTGTTGTCGTCATCTCTTCCTCCCTTCGCTATGCGGCGGCGCGGTCGCACGCCGGAACGATGAACCGCTCCGGCTCGTCCGCGATCGCCTGTCCGATGAACGTTGCGACCCCAGCCGCGAGCCAGACCGCCTCGCGCTCGGAATCGTCGAGGCCGTCGCTGTAGCCGTCTGCGGCTGCTTCTGCTGCCTCGATTGGGAGCCGCTCGACGAGTCGCGCCTGCCGCGCGAGGAACTCCCACAACTGGTCTTGATCGATCCGATACCTCATTGCGTCTCCTTCCGATGTGAATCCGAGTTAACCCCTCGGGCCGAGAAACACCGCCGTCGTCCTGGCGGTCCTCACCTTCGGTGGCTCTGTGTCTCGAACTACTCGGTTGGAGTCATGCGGCGTGAGTCGCGTGCCCACCGCGCAACGCTCGTCCAACGCCAGACATCGGAGCGACCGAGCCGCCCGACTGGACGCGGGAAGTCGGAGCGATTCGCCAAAACCGAAACGCGGGCTCGGGAGATGCTGAGCCGCTCGGCGATGTCCGCGGCGATCACGAGTTCCGTCCGCGCGTCGATCCGCACGCACACAGGTTAACTCGAATGAACTCCAGGAAGCATCCGCATGACCTGAAACGGACTACAGAGCGAGCGTGCTCATGCATCCGCGCACCGAGCCTCAGACCGCCAAGTAGATCTCGCCAGGACGGCGGTTCAGATTGAAGACATCAGCGACCATCACCGGAGTGTCCGCGTCTTGGAGCCGGCTATGCCGCGACGTTACGCGGCAGCGAAGCCGCGCACGCATTGCCTCTACGAGAAATTCGGGCCAGGCTGGAGAAAGCTAGGCGCCGGATTGCAACGCTGGATCCGCTGCGCCGATCACGGACTGCTCGACGCCGAAGGCCTGTTCGAGGAACTCGATCGTCTCGCGGTCACGTAGCTTGCACGCCGGCATTTGGTTCGTGAACAGGCCTGTCTGCCAGATCGCATCCTCGAGTGACCGCGTCACAAGCCATTCAACGCGGACGAGCTGCTCGCAGAGCTCCGGGTTATCAGCGTCGTGAGTGACCTTCTCTGGGTCGGCCAGAGGAGCATCGAGGATCGGTATCTTCTGGCCGGCGACGACGACCTCGAACTCGCTCACTAACCGCACCGGCTCTTTGACGAGGCCGACGCCGACGTAACCCTTGACCGGATACGGCTTGTAGAGGAAGACGCGAGCGCCAGGGAAGAGCTTCTCGAGTGGCTTCGTATAGAAGGCGCCGCCGCCCGCAGCAAGGTAGCCGTAGCGCTCTGCGTCCTCCCATGATCTGTCGCCGATGGTCACGTAAAAGTCTCGCCCGTTCCACGGCGACTTCGGCTCGCTCCCATCCGTGACTGCCTCTGCGTCTGCCATCAGCTCGTCGAGGCGGTCAACGAGCGCGATGACCTCCTCTGGCTGGAGCGTCGTCGGCCGTGAGGGCCCCAGCTGGCGCTCTACCTCAGCTGGCTCGAGCGCGTAAAACGTCTGGAAGGCGTCGGCCGCCCACCACAGGTCGACTCGGTTGTCGTCGCGGATGGTGAGGGTGATCAGTGCCCGCGAACGGTTGGCCGACGGCGCGAACATCAGGCTCCGCTTCCACGGTCGCGGGTAGAGGCCGTTGCGAACCGCAGCCTCGACGACCGCCCAGTAGCCCACTCTGCACGGCCGGGTCCGCGGCTACTTCGACGACGCGCTCGACGCCGGCCTGCGACCACTGCGGCTCCTCGTAGCCCTCCTCGCCCTGCCGCTCGAACGCCTGCCGCACGAGCGCCATCACGTCCTCGAGCCGGTCGAACGCCGCGAGTCTCACCTCGACGCTGCCCGTACCCCAGTGACCGACCACGGTGCTGACGTCGCGGGCGACACCGCTCGGGTCGTTGAGCTCGTCGATGGCGATGTCGAGGTAGAGCTTGAGTTCGCTGGGCAAGCGGCGACAACCTCTACGAAGTTCGTTGTCAGCTTGTAGGCGATGTACTGCTTGCGGATCTCCTCGTGCACGCCGGCGTCGAGGTTCAGCACGCGCTTGCGAAACTCGTCGAAGAGCGGACGGATCGTCCCGGCTAGCGTGGCGTGGTCGTCGAGCGTGTAGACCGCGCCGCCCTTGCGGCCCCGTCTTGCGGTACTTCGCCAGCGTCTCCTCGGCGAGCTTCGGCGCCGGCCAAACCTTGAGCGCCAGATCTGCGAGCTGCTCCGCGCGCTTCTGGATCTCGCTCTCGTTCCAGTGCTCGAGCTGGGCCAGGTAGTGGTTCAGCCGCAGCGGGCTGTCGCGGAAACCTCCGGGTTGCTTGGTCAGCTTCACGCCGAACGGCTTGTCGCTCAGCTCCGAGTTGTAGCCCGTCAGGGTTAGGTTCCCGATCGTGTGCAGCCACCGCTCCTGCACCGTCTCCCAGTCAGGCCCCAGATCCTCTTGCCACTCTGGCGACAGGTCCGGGTTCTGCGGCATGACGTGCTCGATCGTGTAGCCCTCGACGTCGACCGGCTCCTTGCGGTCGTAGTTCTCGAGCTTGCGCGAGCAGGTAGTTGCGGCTGCGGAAGTTGTAGACGTCCTTGACGAGGAACGCGCTCCGGAACTCCTCGTCGGTCGGCATCCGCGAGTACGACTCTTTCAGGAGGCAGCGCCGCGTTCAGGCTCTCGAGATAGTTCGCCTTATCGATCTCGCGGGCGAGCGCGGCGAACGTGCTTGTTGAGCGTGTTGGTCGGGATCCCGGCGATCGCGCGCCGGAAGACGTAGCTCTCGACCAGACGGATGACCTCCGAGAGCTGCGCGTCACTGATCGTGCCCTGCTCGCAGTCGTCAGCACCTCGAGCAGGAACGGATAGGCGACATCGACCTTGAGCTGGTTGAGGTCGGCAATCGCCCGTGCAGGAGCGGAATCTGTCGGCGCGGTCGAAGGCGAGCCGTGACCCAATTCTTCGAGTGCTTATAGACGTCGGCGACGAGTTCCGCGTTGGTGCTCTCGCTCCCTGAGCGAGAAGTCTTGAAGCTCTCGTAGACGCGGTCGATCTTCGGGATTGTCCCGTCTTTATCGTCAGGTAGTCGCGCATGAAGCGGTCGAACAGTCTTGATGTTCAGCGGGAAACGACTGCTCTAGCGGGTACCAGGAGTTGGTGTAGATCTCGGCCTGCTCCTTCGGCGGTAGCCCCATCAAGACGTAGTTGCGGATCAGATCCGCCTGCGAGAGGTCGAGCCCGGTCGAGTTGAGGCTCTCGAAGATCAGCTGCGGGTTGTCGTGGTCGCGGTCGAGCGCGATGTCGACGACGATGAGCTTCTCGACTCCCGCCAAGATTCCTTCGGGGATAGCATCGTTCGTCGAGCTGATCGACAAAGAACTGTGGTTGTCGACCAGCCGCGGCGCGGGCAGCCCCGAGCTCGCGCCCGTCGATGATCCGCATGAACGTGTCGCGGTCGCTTTTGGCAAGCAACACCTTGTAGCGCGTCTCGACGCCCTGATCCTCATCCTCATCCTGGAGCAGGTAGTCCTTCATTAGCTTCCGCGCTGCGCCAGCCGGGCCATCGCCGTCAGCAGCAAGCGCGTCAACGAGTGCCGCAAGAGCAACGAGATTGTCGTGAGGCGCTGCTGCCCGTCGATGACCTCGATCGGGTTCGCAAGCGAGACCGTTAGATACCGGTGTCGATGTAAACGATCGAGCCGACGAAGTGGGCTTCGACATTTCCGCGAGAAGCACGGACGATGTCGCTCCACCGCTGCAGGCACTCCGGTCTTGTCCAGCTGTAGGTGCGCTGGTAGATCGGGATCGCGAGCTGATCACTCTTCTTGAGGAACTTCAGGAAGTTGGCCTCGACGGCTTTCACGGCATCGCCAATCGTGTCAGAGCGTGTCTGCGCGGTGTGACCACTTGATCGGACGCCTGTCCGTGCGCGTGCGGCTGGGCCAGGACTCGAACGAGGTCGTAGTCGTGGAGTTCTTGTCCGTGTTCGCGCAGCCACCGCGCTTGCTCCGGCCAGCCAGGGCGGACGGTCCCAAGCAAACGCCAGAATGGCTTCTGATGGCTCGGCTCCCGCAGGTGACACAGCTCGTGAACAACGACGTATTCGAGGATCTCGGGCGGCGCCACGGCAAGTCGCCACGAGAACGAGAGATTGCCTTTCCGCGAGCATGAGCCCCAGCGCGTGCGCGGGTTCCGGATGCCCACCGAGTGGTACTCGAGCCCGAGGCGGGTCGCCTCGCGGAGGAGGACGTCCTCGATGCGGCGACGGGCTTCACGTCGATACCAGCGCTCGACGGCTCCTGGCGCGCTAGTTTCGGAGCCGGCGACGTACAGTCGACCTTCGCGGAGAGTGGCGATCGCCCTCTGCCGTTCTGATGTCCACGGGAACTCCTCACCTGCCAGCCAGACGGATCCGGGCCGCCCGAGTCCGAGCTGCGCAGGCCGCGCGGCGATCTCGCGCGCTTTGGCGACCTTCCGCTCGACCCAGCCCCGCTTCGTCTCAAGGAAGTCGTCGACTTCACCGTCCTTGATCCCGCGCGGAACGATTACCTCGAGCGGGCGCCGTGGGCCGACGATGATCCGCGCTGTCTTCGCCCGCGCCGACTCGCGGACCCGGACGATCAGCGTCTCGTCGCCGAAGTCGAACCGACGCGGCTTTCGATCCCGGAACCCGTTCATGTTCCGCTCGCGAACGTAGCCCTTCGGCGAGACAGTCTGCGCACGGCTCATGCCGCGGCGCCTTGACGGGCCGTGGCGACCTGCAAGACCTCGTCGATGAACCCACCCGAGACGAGCGGCTTGGTCGCCTCCTCGGCTAGGAGAAGCTTGATCGTGTCCTTACGGATATCGCGGAGGACGTCGTCACGTTCGGCCCACTCCGGGAAGGTGGCGTTCTTGTCGACGATCGCGTCGACCTGGCGAGCGAGCTCGACCATCTTGTCCTCGGCGAGACCAGGCGCGTGCGTGTGCGCGAGGGTCAGGAAGCCCTGCGCACGCTCCGAGAGACCGAGTGCCTCGCGTGCCTCCTTCTCCGTGACAACGTCGTGGACGAGCTGTTCGAGAAGCGACAACATGTCCGCGTCGGCCTCCGCCTTCTTCAGACGGATGCGTTCAAGACGCTCGGCGAGCGAGCGCGTGACCGGGTTCTTCTCGCCGCCACCGACCTGAATCTCATACTCAAGCGCAGCCTCGATCTCCGCAGCTTTCTCCTCGGGGGATCCCGGCGCCTCGTCGAGCCGTCTCACATACTCGCCGTCGATTCGGTAGACCGGCAGATCGTCGCGGAGCTTCATCTCGACCGCTTCCTGGACCAGCGCCCAGGTCTGCGGCCGGTACTCGCGAGGTCGAAGCCGCTGTCGCGCTGGTCGAGGCGAGCGCCGCGGCGCCAGATGGCCCGGACCCGAACGAGGCGACGGTAGCCGTCGAGATGCGGCGAGACGAACGGGTCAGGAGCGAGCGTCTCGAACGCCGCCTCGACGGCGTCGAAGCGCTCTTCGAACAGCTCCGCTGCGGCCGGGTCGTCGCTGAAGCGCTTGACCAGCCACATCATCTGCTCGTACTCGTCCCCTTCGGCATCCCCGCGACTAGTGCGAGCGCCTCCGCGAGCCTGACCGGGAACTGCTCCTTCAGCTCGGAGAGGTCAATGACGACCACCGCGACATCCTCCGGCGCGAACTCGGCGAACGCTTCCTGGAGCCGGCGGAAGACGCCCAATAGTCGACGATGATCCCGTTGTCCTTTTCTTCTGGTACGGGCGGTTCGTACGCATCATCGCCTGTAGCAGCTTCGCGCCCTTCAGCGGCTTGTCGAGGAACATCACTTTTTCGATCGGCGCGTTGAAGCCAGTCAGCAGCATGTCGGTCACGATCAGCACCTTCAGCGGGTGCTCGGGGTTCTTGAAGTTCGATCAGCGCCTTGCGCGCGAGCGCCTCGTCGAGTGTGAGCGGCGAGTCCTCGTCGAGCTCAATCTCCTCGCCCTTCTGCTCGGCCGCGCGGAGCCGCTTCAGTTGGTCGGCCGCGTACCAGCGTCGAAGAGCCTGGTCATCCTTCTTTACGTTCGGGGTGAAGATGACTGTGATCTCCTCCGGCGCAGCCCAGCCCGATCAGCGCCTCCGCGTAGAGCGCGCAGCCGGCCCGGTCGACCGCGACGAGCTGAGCCTTGAATCCGGCCGGGTCCGCGCGCGTACGTAGCCGAGCGTCCTCGGCGTATCGCCTGCATCCGCTCGGGCGCCTTCGCTATCACGTACAGGCGGGCCGCGTCCGCCTTGACCTTCTCCCGCTCGTCCTCGTCCAAGTCGTCCGCGAGTGCGTCGAAGCTCGGTCCACCTCCGACTTCGAAGCCCCACTCGTCGCCCCGGACTGGTAGAGCACCTGCACGGTCGCGCCGTCCGCGTTCGCCTGCGAGTAGGTGTACAGTCGAGGTAGTTCTCGTAGGCGCCGTCGATCTCCGGCGAGAACGCCTGCCGGGTCGAGCGGTCGTCGATCTCGATCGGCGTGCCCGTAAACGCGAACAGCTTCGCCTGCGGCAGTGCGCCGCGCATCTGATCCCCTTCACGCTCTTGCCGAGATGGCCGCGATGTGCCTCGTCGATCAGGACGATCACGTTCTCGCGATCGGCGAGCTCCGTCATCTTCTCGTCGAACTTCTGCAGCGTCGTCACGATCACGCCGCGGCGATCACCCGCAAGCAGACGAGCAGATGGGCCCGCGTCATCGCCCGCTCACGCCCTCGAAAGACGCCGCCTCAAACGTGCGGTTGATCTGGTCGTTGAGGTTCACCCGATCGATTACGACGAACACTGTCGGGTTCTCGAGGCCTACATTCACGAGCTTCCGCGCGGCGAAGAGCATCGTCAGGCTTTTCCCGGATCCCTGCGTGTGCCAGATCAGGCCGCGGTCGTAGTCACCCTCGAGTACGCGACGGACGAGCTTGTTCGCGGCCCGGAACTGCTGGTAGCGGGCGAGCTTCCTCTTCGTTCCGCCGGCGCCTTCTCAAAGACGACAAAGTTCGCGGCGAGATCCGCGAGCGTGTGCGGGGCGAGCGTCCCGAGCAGCCCGACCTCGAGCTCGCGACGCGAGCTATCGGCGGGCAGCTCGTGCGGCCATGTGTCCTTCCACTCGGCGTAGTCGCGGCTCCGCCCGGTGCCGCTTGGCGCGATCCGGAAGCGCCAGCCGTTCGAGGCAACACAGACCGCGCAGTACTTTTCGAGCTCGGGTGCATCGAACCAATAGTTGCGCAGATCGCGCGCGGCTTCCTTCCAGTCGTGTGTCCAGCCCTTCGTCTCGACGATCCCGAGCGGGATCCCATTCACGAGGCAGACGACATCGAGGCGCGGCTCGCGCATCGCTCCCGTCTTCAGCTCGAACTCGCTCGTGACCACATATGAGTTCCGCACGGGTTCGCGCCAGTCGACGATCGTGATGTGCTGCGCGGCCTCCTCAGCGCCGAAGGCGACATCCACCCCATCCCGTACCGCCAGCAGGAAGCTCTCCGAGTCCGGTGTGTGACGGAGGCGCTCGGCGACTTGAATCGCCTGCTGCTCCGACAAGCCCGCGTTCAGCTGCCGGAGCGCGTCCACGAGCAGCGGCTCGACCATCGGCTCTCCCATCCGCCCCGCCCGCAGCTCCGTCATCTCCGCCCGCGCCATGGGCGCCCAGCCGATCGCGGCTAGGTCAGTGACGATCTTCTCCTGAACTGGCGGGCTTCAGTGCCGAGCACGGCCCGGTGAGGTGTAGCTCGGTCGGCCGCCTCAGCGGCAACTCTTTCACGACTTACCGAAGCCCGCCGGCGATTAGGGCCTCGACGACCTCGGCTCGGCTCCCGATAAGTCGCCACCTTTTGACCGCGCACTCGCGAGAATTCGCGCGGTGTCGAGTTCCGCACGATGCCACGCTGCACCCGAAGCGGCGGCACCGGGACGGGGATATTGCGGGCTCCCGCGAGGCCGAGATGCGCGACGCTCATCTGCTCCATCGACTCGTGGCAGTGGTGGCGAGCTGGCGAGGCACAGAGCGCATGCCAAGAAGCGAGGTTGGAGGCGATCAGGGTCGCGAACACGCGCTCGCAGTGTGCTGTTTTGGTACATACAAGGCTCGATCGAGGCGTCCAGATCCACGCGCGGCCTACGAGTCGAGGCTTCCGCAGCCTTCGAGGAGCAGGATGTCGTCCACTGTAAGAGAGCATTTCGCGAGGTCTGCGTCGGCTTCGATCTCGGCGACGTCGTCGAGTGCGATGAACCCGTCCTGGACGTTTGCGGCCCGGAGATAGGGCAACATCCGCGTCGGCCCCGATAGCTTCCCGGCCCTTTGTGAAGCCGAGCCTGACATCGGTCACTTCCGCAAGCGTCAGCGTCTCCCACCCTGCATCGCAGCGCCATTCACCCCCTCTAACCAGCCGGCTTTCGCGCAGATCAGCCAGGAAGGCGTCCGCCCGTTCCTGGAGCAGCCGCGCCGCAGTCGAGCGACATCAACCACCTGCACAGCGGCAGTGATCCGTCGCTGCTCATCTAGCGGAGGAAGCGGAATCGTGACCTGAAGGAGCTCGTCGGGTTTCAGTCGATTGCGCCTCTCCGGGGTTCCTGCCGAGCGCCGACGTCTCGTACCAGGAACAGTGTCGCTGGCAGACGAGACGCATGAAATCGGGGTCGATCATCGCTCGATCAAGTCTGAACGTCGGAAACTCGCTTGAGACGCACATCCCCTCGAAATCAGGCGTGACGACTGTGATCAAGTCTCCTCCACGCGGTCAGCTTCCGGTAGACGAGCTGTCCCGGCTCAAGGAGCTGGAGAGACGGGTAGTTCGTCTGACTACCGACAATCGTCTCTCGCGCAAAGAGTCCTTTTCCGCCGTTGAGAACCCCAGCGATCTTGTAGGTACCCGCCGACTCGACAGAGACTCGGTGGATGTCGATCTCAGCCACATCGCCGAGGGTGATCAATGCCCACTCGGACTCGCTCATGCGTCTGCAGCCTCCAGCTCATCGAACAACGCAAGAACCTCCTCGTCGGCGCGCTGACTCCGGCTGATGGCGGCCCGAAGGTCAGCGACGGTGGCCGGAAGATCAACGACTTCCGCGTCCACCGCGTCGCCTCCGACGTGGCGGCGCACCGTTAGGTTGTATTGGCGCGCGACGATTTCCTCGTTCGCGACCCAACGAGCGAAGCCACTGTCCTCGGCCCCAGTGACGAACGTCGCCGTAATGCGCTCAATCGCCTCGTCAGTCAGCACATTCTTCGTTTCCCTGCGCTCGAAACCGGCGGAACAGTCGATCATCAGGACGCGACCCTTCCTATC
>CAWEXL010000006.1:0-428721 GCA_963812995.1 uncultured Thermoleophilia bacterium | reverse complement strand
ACGCCTGCGTCCTCGCAACAGTCACCGTAATTCTCGTTGGCGTCACCATGCTCCGGGCCCGGTGAACGCTCGAGCAACGTATACCGCTCCCGCCACGATCAGAACCGCGCCGCTGAAACGCCAGACTCCGGCCGCGGCAGCCCACGGAGACCTAACCGAACCTTCCCACCACCCGGCCGCGGCCTCAGACCACCTCCCGATATTCAGAAGAAAGGCACCACCCCCACTGACCAATACGAGTCCCAGGACCCCGAGCGCGACCCGTTCGAGATCGGATTTGCCCGGTACCAGCGCTGCGCCAAACGCCACCCCAAGGAAGAGAGCTACGTTGACCCCGAAGGCCCATCCCGCCGCTGCCACGGGCGCCTGCCGCTCTTTCAAGGGTGTCAGCATTCATCTCACGATGGCAGATGCGTCCCAGCGGTGTCTCTCGCCGTTTGGTTGGGTCGCCCGACTCGGACGGCGACCGCTGCAGCCGTGCGACCCTTCCCCGCAGGGGCGAGATTCCGAAAAACGGTGATCGGCTAGCGCACGTGTGAGTTGTCCTGCTGCGCGTGAGGGGAGAGTTGCGGGACGCCGAGTGCGCGTCGCGCCGCCTGTCCCGCTACGCCGATCGTTTGCTGGATCGCGTTGCAGGTTTGTCGCCACGCATTGAGCTGTTGGGGGCTGGTTGGCATGTTCTCGGCACTGGCGAGCAGTTGCTGCGTTCTTTCTATGAGAGCGCGGACGTAGCCGACTGATGCTGCCGGCCAGGTGGTGGTTTTGAGTTCGCTGATGTTTCTTGTCAGCGCTATGACCAATGCTCGCCGGGCAGATTCCAGCTGCGCCAGGTCAGGAGCGGTCTTCCAGTTCAACGCCGCGCGGAAGGCGTCGAGATGCGGGTTGAATTCGTCTGCGATGCGCAGATAGTGCGCGCCGGCTGCGCTGAGAGTCACAGGATTCAGCAGGAACGAGTCGTGGATGAGCGGGCTCGGCCCGAGATTCTCATCGTTGACGGTCATCCACTGAGAGTGCAGACGAGCGTATTCCGGGACGGCGCCGTTCAGCGACAGCTTCTCGAACTTCACGCCCTCGAGCGCGGGATAAGGACCTACACTGGAGCCAATCCGTGGATCCTCCTGTAACCATTCAGCGAGACTGAAAGACGCGTCAGCTTCTTCGCCGGTACTGAACCGAGCCTCTTTCCCGGATCCGGCGTCCCGGATGAAGACCGTCCACCGACCATGTGCAAGTCTGAGACTGGCCGTCATCCTCGCGTGCGGCTCCACCGGAAACAGCGGGACAGGATGGAACTGCCGGGCTGTGTCTGTCCAAAACGCGTAATAGACCGTTGTTCCGAACAGTTCCTTGTTCTCGTTCGTCCCGACCTGAATGAAGGCTGAATGGCCAAATGTCGCCTGTGCCCCGATCCATGTGCCGGCATAGCCTTGGCGCGAACCCTTGGCGATAGTGGGAACCGCCCACGAGGCGCCAATCGAGTGCATCTGTCCCTCCCACAGGTACCCGCCGAGGGGGCCGAACCCCGATCCAACCGTTGACGAATCGCGCGCGTCACGGGCTGCGGACACGCTGATCCCCGACGTCGAAAACGCCCAAGCCGCAACGGCTGCGACTGCCACAACCCCGAGCGCAGCAAGAATCCTTCTTCTCCGACGCAGCCGTGCCGGCTTAGCCAAGAGGACATCCGCGGGCACACACAAACGATGGCAGCTGTGCGCGGTCTGCGCGACGCGACATTCGGCTGGTTTTCGCGCAGCTCGCAAGACTCGCTTCTCGGCAAACGAAGCAAGCCGTTAGGTCATGCTTCGGGTGGACTCGCGCCGAGTGACGCAAGCGTGGTGGTTTGTGCCGCGTAGGGTTCTGCTGCAGTTGGACTTCTTCGTATACAGCCGCGATGCGGCCGACTCGGCAGCTCTTCGTGACGACCGGGAACTCCTCGAGGAGCACTGGTCGTACATGGACGGGTTCGCGGACTCGATGATCGCCCGCGGGCCGACGCTCGACAGGGGCCGCGAGACCGCGACCGGCAGCGTTCACGTTCTCGCGCTGCCCGGCGTCGAGGCGGTGCGCGAGTTCGTTGCCCTCGAGCCCAACAACCGTGCGGGGGTCTACGAGGAGCACCTGGTGTGGCGGTTCGAGAATCTGCTCGGACGCTCGATGTGGGAGTTCCCTGGTCAGACGGGAGAGCCGCGGTTCCTCGCGATCGGTCATTCGCAGCTTCGCCGACCCGTTTCAGCGGAGACTCTCCCCGCAGAGCTGGTCGAGCGGCTGATCGTTTACGGGGCACTCAGCACGCTCGACGGCTCTGAGCCGGCCGGAGTCGCGCTCTGCCTCCAGGCGCCGGATCCCGAAGCTGTCGGCGGGCTGGTGAAGAACGAGCGCGCCGGGCTTGGCGTGCTGGAGCTCCAGATCCACGACTGGGAGTTCGGCGGTCGGCGCTGACCAAGACAGGGACGGCCGAAGGTCGACCTGATTGCAGGGCGCCGTCGTTCGACAATCCGTAGCGTTGTCGCCATGTCGAAGATCCTGGTGACCGGCATGTCGGGAACGGGCAAGTCGTCAGCGCTCGCCGAACTTGGCCGACGTGGCTATCGCGTCGTCGATACCGACGATCCGGGTTGGCGGGAGTATCGCGAAGATGTTGAGTCGTCCGACGAGGTGCGGCGCGGGGAGTGGCTCTGGGTCGAAGAAAGGATCAGTGAGCTGCTGCTGGAGTCCGATGATGGTCGCTCGCTCTTCGTGCAAGGGTGCGTGAGGAACCAGTCGAAGTTCTACGACCGTTTCAACGCGGTCGTACTGCTCAGCGCCCCTGTCGAGGTGATCCTCGATCGGGTCGCGCGCAGAACGACGAACGACTACGGGAAGACGCCGGTGGAACGTGCGATGATCCTGGACGATCTCGCCACGATCGAGCCGCTGCTCCGAGCGAGCTGCACGCATGAGCTGGATGCCGGCCGCCCGCTGGATCAAGTCGTGGCCGACTTGATCGCGATCGCCTCGCGCCCGTGACGATCACCGTCTCAGCTCTGCATGAGTCGAAGTTCTACGATTGCTCGCGTGGCCGAGTTCGTCCCGCCCGACTTCGCTGTGCCGCTCGGGCTCGAGACGTCCGAGTTCATCCTCGAGCCGCTCGGCCCCGAGCACAACGAACTGGACTACGACGCCTGGACGTCGTCGATGGAGCACATCACGGCAACGCCGGGGTATCCCGACGGCTCCTGGCCGCGAGAGATGACGCGGGACGAGAACCGCGCGGACCTGCAACGCCACGCCGGGGATTTCCGCACCCGGAAAGGGTTCACGTACACGGTGCTCGATCCGGCCGGCCGAGACGTGATCGGATGCGTCTACATCTACCCGCTGCGCGACAGCGACGGCGAGAACGACGCCCACGTACTCTCGTGGGTGCGGGAGAGCCACGCACAACTGGACATCCCCCTTTGGCACACCGTGAGTGAGTGGCTCGTGTCGGACTGGCCATTCCGCGGCGTGGAGTACGCGACGCGACAGGAGGAGATTCGATGAGCGACAGACCGAAGTGGGAGGTCGTGCGTCTCGGTGACATCGAGCGGCGCGGTAGAGACATCCCGGTGCGCGAGCATCTCGGGATCCGGGCGTTCGGAGTCAACGCCTTCACGCCCGGCGAAAACGGCACGTTGATCGGCGAGCATGACGAAGCCGGGTCAGGCCAGGAGGAGCTGTACATCGTGCTCGACGGCACTGCGACATTCGAGATCGACGGCGAGACGGTCGATGCACCCGCAGGGTCATTCGTGTTCATCCGGCCCGAGTCGCGGCGCAAGGCGACGGGGGACGGAACCGTCCTCGCCGTCGGCGCCTCGCCCAACGAGCCGTACCAGGCGTTCGACTGGGGCGACGCGTGGTCGTTCCACAGCGACTCGATGCGCGCGTACAACGAGCAGCGCTACGCGGATGCAGTCGAAGCGGTCCGCGCAGGCCTCGAGCGCAGCCCGGACCATCCCGGCCTCAATTACAACTACGCGTGCTTCGCGACGCTCGCCGGCGACACGAGCGCCGAGACGTTCAGTCACCTCCGACGGTCTGTGGAACTATTCCCTCCGTTTCGCGAGCAGGCCCGCAGGGACACCGACTTCGCTGCCGTGGCCGATGACTCGCGCTTCGAGGAAGCTCTTCGCGAGTAGCGCAGCCCCGCAGGTGAGCGAACCCCGTGTCTGACACCGGAGGTGTCTGACACTTTCCGCGCCGCTCGGCACGCAAAGGTGTCAGACACCGCTGCGCGATGTCGGACACAGCCTGGGTACGTTCGACGGCTAACCGAAGACGCGCGCGCACGTCGAAAGGAATGTGCCGAGACTCCACTCGCTGTTGACCTTGGTCTGTGCAGTGCTCGTCTTGTCCTCTGCCGCGGCCGCGGTGGCGGCTGCGCCGGCGAAGAGCCCGAGCGAGGCCGTCTATCGCAAGCTGTGCCGTTCGATTCGGCCGCAACACGTTCGTGCCCTCTTCAGTGGCGCGGTCGCGCCGATCCGGCTCGGCGGCGACGCCGACTGCGCCTTCTCGCCGCGAGGCGGCGACCCTGAGCTTGCGGGCGTCAAAGTCTTCCTACGGATCGACGACGGCGACCGCATGCTCTGGACGCATCGCGGCGACCGGTCATACGGGACATTTCGCCGACTTGCGACAACCTACGGCCTCGCGAAGTGGGGCTACCAGGGCGGGCGGCTCCCATCGGTCGTCGACGCACGCCGCGGCTCGTTCACGTGCACGCTGATCCCGGTCGGAACGGCCGGGCTCGCAGTTCCGACCGGGCCGGCTCTGGCCGCTGCCCGGACGTATGCGGGGCGGCTGCTCAGCCTCTGCAACGACGTCTACGCCGCGCACGGCTAGCCCCTCGCGCGGACACGCGTCTCGACGACGGACGCCTGGGGCCCGACGCGAGAACCGGGGGCGAAGGCCGCGGCTATCGTCGGGTCGTGGCGAGGCAAATCGGTTCCCACTTCGAGTTCGCACGGCGATACGAGATCGAGCAGCTCGAACGGATCGAGCGTGCCGGCGGGATCCGGGTGGTCGGTTTTCCCGGTGCGGTCGAGGTGGATGCGCAGTTGGAGATGGCAGCTGGCCGGATTCTCAGAGTCGAACCCGCCGATGCTGCCCCGTGGGTCGGGGTCTTCTACGGAAGTGACACCTACGGGGTCCCGCCTGCCGCACCCGGACGTCTCATCGGTTGGCCCGACGGGCGGTCGCTCTGCGTGGTCTATGCCGGTAGCGGCACGGTCGTTCGCACGGACAACCCCGACGAGAGTTACGGGATCGACTGTTTCCCCATCACCGACCTGCGGGTGGTCCCGAGCCACGAGCTGATTGTCTTCGCCGGCTTCACCAATCTCACGTCGTACGGCGCCGGCGGCCTGCGCTGGACGACTGACCGACTCGTCTGGGACGACCTCTCGATCGTCCGCGTCGAAGGGGATCGACTGATCGCCTCCGGGTTCAACGCCCCGTCGAATCGAAACGACGAGTTCGCCGTGAACCTGGCGACCGGCCACGCCGACGGGAGCTACCCATACGAATCGTTTGGCTAGGGCGACCAGCGCCTCCAGGGTCGGCAGGCGTCCCCGCAGCGGTCTAGGAGGAGACGCACCTCGTTGGGCCGTGTGCCGTCCAGGAGACATGTGGTCCCGGGAACGCCAGATCGGTGGCGTGGTTCCCCGCGATGTGACCGCTGGTGATCGTCCCGGGATAGCGGCCGATATGGGTGATGCCTGTGATCGATGACTTCTGCCAGTGAACGGTGAGGACAATCTGGCTGCCCTTGACCGTGCCGGTGATCGGGCCGGTCTTGTACCCGAGTGACGCAGCCTCGCTGGGCGGGTTTGTGGCGGTTCCGGTCACCTTCGTCCCGACCTGCTTGAGCTGGAAGGTGACGTGGTAGTTGTTCGACTGCGCCGAAGCCCACCGGCCCGTCACGTTCCAGTGGAGACAAGTCTTGGCAGCGAACTCCGTCACGTGAGCGGAAGCTGTGACGGCTCCCAAGGCAAGTCCAAAGAGAGTGCCGGCGAGCAGTACCGACAGGCGAGCGCGCATTCGTTCCTTTCCGTGGGCGATTCGGCGGCCGAGTATGTCAGTACGTCCGCCGTGCAGTTCGCTAAGCGGTGAGTCGACGGCGTGCATCGATCTCGTTCAGCACGCGTGTAGCGAACTCCCGATACGAGTTCGGTCCTGAGGGCGGGGAGGTCGAGTCCATCGTGTCGATGACACCTCGGACGTATTCCTCTGCTTCGTCGAGGCGGCCATAAACCAGACGGTGCGCGGGGAGAAGCCCTTCCTTCTGCGGATGGAATCGGGCGATCGCCTCGTCGGTCAGGAGCGGATCGCGGGCGAGTCGTTCGAAGAAGGGGACGCCGATGCGGTCGATCGTCTCGGCGATTTCGGCGACCTGTTCGCCCAGAGTCTCGTCGGTGATCGCCCAACTCAAAGGCGTGCCGGGATCTCCGACCAGGCCGATGTCGACACCTACCGTCGCAGCTCCTGCCGGTTTCGCCTGCGGGAAGAACTGCCCGATCAGGGCCTGCACCGGCGGATCGAGGACGCCGACATGGGGTTGGATCCAAAGCCGTCGGGAGGCCCGGTCAACTTCGCGGTTCAGACCAACCCACCCTCGTACCTCGGTCCCGCTGACGGGTCTGGTGTAGGAGCCGTAGGCGTGCTTGAACCCCTGCGAGACGAGTGAGGCCCGCATTTCGGACTCGAAACGACCGACAAGCTCGCGGAAAGTCGGGGCCGTCAACGCAGGGCCGAGCTTATCCTCGGACAGCGAGCTCGCCCGCTCGAGCAGGCATGTCTCGAACAGGTGACGACCGATATCCGGCGACGGCGAAGGTTGCAGGTGGCGCCGGATCCCTCGGCAGAGTCTCTTGTTTGCCGCCGGAGAGGTCGATTTCCACCGAATCCGTGGGAATCCTCAGGCTCATCTCGCGCGAGACGATCCGGGACCGGCTGGCGGCTGAGCAGGGCTTCACGCTCATCGAGTTGCTGATCGTCCTGCAGATCATCGGGATCTTGACGTTGATCTCCGTTCCGACCTACCTGAACTACCGCGATCGCGCTCAGCAAGGGACGGCGCAGTCGAACGTGCGCTCGGCGATCACCGGCGCCTATTTCTGGAACACGGACAAGACGGGCGGCAACGGCAGCTACACCGGTCTGTCGCGCTCGACCTTGCTGCGCGAGCTGCCGGCGGCCGACCCGAACATCAAGGCGGTCTCCGTGAACAGTGGCGCGGGCTACTGCGTCGAGGACACCAACGGGGTGTACTCGTTCGACTACATCGGAGGGGTCGCCACGCCGCTCGGGCCCTGGAAGACCGGTGTCGTGCAGGCGGCAAGCTGCGCTACGGCGACAGGGGTGGCAGCTCTTTCGACCTGACGACGGCGGTCGCGATCGCGCCGGTTAGGATCAAGCCGTGCCGGATTGGTTCGTCAAGAATGTCCGCGACTTGCGGTGGCAGGAGAACGAACTCGGTGCGAGCTGCGAGTTCGACAAGCATCGCGAGGCGTTCCCCGAGTTCGGGATCAACCTCACCGTCCTGCAGGCCGGGCAGCCGATGACGATGTATCACCGCGAGGGCTACCAGGAGGGCTTCCTCGTGCTTCGTGGCGAGTGCTTGCTCATCGTCGACGGCCAGGAGTTGCCGTTGCGGCAGTGGGACTACTTCCACTGCCCGGCCGACGTACCCCATGCGATCGTCGGCGCGGGCGACGGGACGACGACCTCGCTCCTGCTCGCGGTGGGCAACCGCGTCGGCTCCGACGCCATCGTCTACCCGCGCGACGAGACGGCGCTGAAGCACGGCGCCGGTGTCGAGCAAGAGACGCCCCACCCGAAGGAGGCGTATGCGCGGTTCACACGGCCGGCGCCCGACGTGCCCTTTCGCGACGAGTTCCTGACCGGCCCGCCGGCGGGCGCGTAGTTTCCACGGGGTTGGTGGGGTCTAACCCCGTCGGTGGCCGGTTCCGGCGTGCCGAGGAACCAGTCATGGAGTCAACAACCTCTAGCGCGACCGTGATCGACAGCGACGTCGGCGAGTCCCAGCAGGTGTTCTGCTGGCGCCTCGCCGTGCTCGAGCGGGCCGGCTACCCGGCCGAAGACGCCGGGCTGCTCGCCACCTGCACCCACGTCGACCTGCACCTTGCGACGCACCTGCGCGAGCGTGGGTGCCCGCCCGAGACCGCACTGCGGATCCTCCTGTGATGGACGCGATCCGCCGCACCCAGATTCTCGACGCGTACAAGGGACACGCCCGGCGCTTCGACCGGATCGCCGCCCGGCGGCCCTGCATCGTCGACAGCGTGCCTGGCACCGACACCGTTGCAGCTCCGGAAACCGAGATCGAAGACCTCAGCGAGCGCCAGCTCGAGGTGCTCACGCTGCTGGCCAACGGCCTCTCGAACCCGGAGATCTGCGCACAGCTCGACGTGACGCTCGAAACCGTGAAGACCCACGTCACGCACATCCTGCAGCGGCTCCGTGCTCGCAGCCGGGCGCATGCCGTCGGCATCGGCTACAAGCACGGCCTGCTCGCGTAGTCAGCCACCACGTTCCTGCGATCATGCGGGTATGCCACCGCTCGGGGCCAAAGAGCGTGCGGAGCTTCCCGACAGCGCCTTCGCCTACATCGATTCACAGGGTCGCCGCCGCCTGCCGATCCACGATGCGACGCGCATCCGGAACGCCCTCGCGCGGTTCAGCCAGGTCGTGTTCGAGAGTGAGGCCGCGCGCGATCGCGCTCGTACCCGGCTGCTGCGAGCGGCCAGCAAGCACGGGATCGCCCCGATCGGCTTCGTCAGCGCGGAGCTGAATCCGCAGCGGAAGCTGCCAACTGGCCGGGTCACGTTTCTCTTGACCGACATGGAGGGGTCGACCGAACTGCTCGGGCGGCTCGGCGACGACTACGCGCCGATGCTCACCGACATCCGGCGCCTGGTGCGGGCCGCCGTGCGACGGGCCGGCGGCCGCGAGGTCGACTCGCGCGGCGACGATCTCTTCGCGGTGTTCGAGCCGGCGCCGGCTGCGGTCCGAGCGGCGCTGGCGATTCAGCGAGCGATGCGCGATGCCGTTTGGCCCGGAGAAAATGACGTGCGGCTGCGGATCGGCCTGCACCGCGGCCGCCCGACGCTGACCGACACGGGCTACGTCGGCCTCTCCGTGCATGCCGCGGCGCGCATTGGCGCGTCGGCCCACGGCGGCCAGATCGTGCTCTCCTCGGCAGTGCACGCGGCAGTCGCCGACTCGCTCGATGAGGGCATCGGCCTGACGGGCATCGGCGACTGGCGGTTTCGCGGCCTGCGCGACCCTGTGACGCTGTTCCAGGTCGACGCGCCGGATCTGCTGCGCGAGTTCCCACCGCCGCGCTCGGCCACCCCGAGCTCTTAGATTCGGTCGACGCGGAGGATCTCTGGAATCCGAATGTTGCGCAGGCCGCCACGCTCTCGTCGTGCGGCAAGGAGCGTCAGGGGAACGGTGAGGCCGAGCAGGACGCCGCTGTTCCACGTGAGCTGGACGGTGGGAAGCGGTGTGGAGTCGAGCACGGCCAGCACGACCATCGTGAGCGAGAGGCCGACAAGCTCGCGAGCGTGTGTCGACACGTCGCGCGCCTCGTGGATCCAGAGTTGCAGGACGCGGACGCCGAGTAGGCCCCCGGCGAGAGTCAGCCATGAGATGTCCGCGTACCGCGGCAGAAAGGTCGACCAGACCTCGACCGGGAGCACCCGCCACCACGGCACGAACACGACGGCGACATAGGCGAGCGCGAGGATGATCGGCAACACCGTCGGCACGACCGCGTTCAGATCGAGGGCGGGCGGGCGTGAGCGGACAAACGGCAGGGTGACCAGAGCTGCGGCGGCGACGAAGCCGACGAACGAGCCGTAGCCGAAGCCGAGCCGCCCGCCGAACTGCGTTCCGGTCTCGAGCTGAAAGCCGAGCGTGGCCACGAGCAGCCCAACAGCAATCGCGAGTTCGAGCGTTGCGAGGAACCGGATCGCCGGGACGAGCATGACGACAACGAGCGCGATCGCGACGACCGCGGCGGCTGAACCCACAAGCCCGAACCCGTTCGAGGAAACACAGCGTCCAGAGAGGCCCAAGGCCTTCAGATCCGCCGTGTGCCCGTAACAGTCGGTCTGCCAGGGAAGGAAGAGGCTGACGAGAAGAACGATGCCGGCAATCGCGGCCGCGGCAGGGTACAGCGGCACCGGCTTGATCGTTCGCAGCAGCGAACGATCCGCCAGCGACACCAGCGTGAGTGCAACAGCGGCTGCGAGTCCGACCCAGGCGCCGTAGGCGTGCGCTACCTCGACCCTGGGCGTGACCGCCGCGCCGACAAAGAGCAACGAGGCGAGCGCAAGCCCGGTCTGCTCGAAGCGGCCCGTGGTTCCGCGTTTCCAGCAGACCACGAGCAGCCGGATCGCCAGGACGGCAGCAACGACGCCCGGGGCGTTGACGACTCCGAGCTCGGAGAGGTGCCCCGACCGCGGCGGGCCAACACGCTGCCACGGCAGCAGGAGCGCAACGAGCAAGCCACCGGCGAAAACGATCCCGAGCATCCGGCGGAGAGGAGGCCTGGCACGAAGCGTTTCGCCCGCAGCCGCCACTCCACCCAGCACCGCGAACGCCGCGGCGGCGAGGCCGACGTACGTGCCGTAGGCAAGGTGGAAATGACCTCCGGCGGTTTCCCCGCTTGCCTGGCCGACGAACGAGCTCTGACGACCCTCGAGGCGTGTCTGTGCAGCAACGGCAATGGTGAAGTACGCGAGGGCAAGGGCACCCTGCTCGAGCGAGAGCCGAGCGCGGGTCGTCGGCCAGACGAACGCCGCACTCGCCAAAACCGCGAGCAGCAACGATGCGAGGGCCGCAACATCACCGACAGATGACCAGCCGTTGATGTGAGAGAGCGAACAGTCGAAAAGATCCGGGAGGGTCGCGGAAGCGCCCGACCCCGAGACAGAGAGCCCGGCGCCACTCGCGCAGGACGCCTCCTGCCACGGCAGGTACAGGCTCACCAATACCAGCACCGGCGCAAGGAGCAGCAGGATGAGCGGCCACTGCCATCTCAAGCCGGATCACCAACGCGTGTGTTTCCGGGCGACTTTGGATCGACCAGCGGTTTCGAACAGCGAAGGCTCATCACTCGAGTATGAGCGATTACCCCGCAAATGCGGTGTTTGCCGATCTACTTCTGAGCGGCGCGGAACGCGGTCTCCTGGCGCTGCACGTCCTCGACGAGGTTGCCGAGGGCGAGGTTCACGTCGGCCACGTGGAAGCCCCAACTCGCGCCGTCCGCCTCCGTCACACGCGGCCGCTTGTCGGCGGAGCTGCCGACGTCGTTCACCTGGAGCCAGGTGTCGCCGCCGACCGACTTGCACGTCGCCGCGTAGAGACCCGGATAGGTGACCCAGTGCGTCGCGACGGGCGCGCCGGGTGGGCCTAGCACGGCCCTCGTGAAGTACGGCTCGAGGGCGCCCGTGCCGCCGCCGAGCGCAGCGGGGTTCACGCACAGCACCTGACCCGCCGTCGACGTCTGGCCCGAGAGCAGGCTGACCCCTGTGCCGGGCCGGCCGAACAGCGTGAGTGCCGGCGGCCTGCTCGGGAACGACGAATACGCGATCACGCAGCCGGTCTCGGCGGCGGCCGTGCAGCCCGGAACATGCTGGAAGCTGCCGCCGACGACCTTGCCGACAGGCACCTGGACGTTCCCGCCCAGGACGATCGCCGACACCAGTTGCTTCCGCAGCGCGGGATTCGCATCGATCTGGCTACGGATCAGGCGGATCAGCATCGCCGCTCCCTGGGAGTGGCCGATCAGCACGAACGGCCGCCCGTGGTTGTCGTGCGCCAGGTAGTCGCGCCAGCCGGAGAGCAAGCTCTTGAACGCAATGTCGGTCGTCTGCTTGTAGGCGGTGACGTCGAGCAACCCGGCGACGGTCTGCTGCCGGTAGATCGGCGCCCAGACCCTGCAGACCCGCGAGAACTGCGACGCCTGTTCGACGGCGGCGTCGATCTCGACCTGGTCGATGTGCAGGTTCGCGTTCGCGGTCTTCTGGTTGCTCACGGTGGGGTAGACGTAGAAGCAGTCGAACCGGGAACTCGTCGCCGGTTGGACATCCAGCGTGCGTCGGGCTCCGTCGGCGGCGACGCTCGTGGTCGTCAGGCTTCTCGTACACGGATCGCCCGGCAGGCCGGGCCGGCACAGCCACACGGTGTTGACGGCGGGCGCCTTGGCCGGGAACGGCCTTCGGCTCGGCGTGCGACCCGCACCCGGCTGCGACCAAGCACGTTGCGACCAAAAACAGCGCCGTGACCGGCAGCGCGCAACGCCTTCGCTGGCTCCACACGCCGCTCAGGCTACAACCGGTCACGTTCCCGGTCCCACCTGATTGACTGCAGGCGTGGTCTCATCGGTGGCGATGGACGTCCGCGGCGTCCGCCGCCGCGGGCAGATGTACGTGGCATTCGCCGCGCTTGCCTGGTCGAGCGCAGGCGTGCTGCAGCGTGAGCTGTCGGTCGGAACGGCGACCCAGGTCGCCGGACGCGCGTTTTTCGCGGTTCTCGCGCTGCTCGCGTTCGTCTGGTTCACGGAGCGCGGCGGGCTCGTTCGTGCGTTCACCTCAATGGGGTGGACCGGGATCGCCGTCGCCGTCGCGACCGCCACGGCCTCGGCCTGTTTCATCGTGGCGCTCAACCACACAACGGTCGCAAACGTGCTCTTCATGCAGGCCGTCTCGCCGATCGCGGCGGCGCTGATCGCCTGGGGCGCGCTGCACGAAGCGGTGTCGCGCCGGACGGGCGTTGCGATGGTGGTCGCGTTGGCCGGGGTCGGTCTGATGGTCGGCGGGCCGGGCGGGTCGGAGGGCCTGGGCCTCGGCCTCTCCGTGCTGATGACGTTGTGCTTCGCGCTCGGCGTCGTGATCACCCGGCACCGCCGGGACATCTCGATGGCGCCCGCACTGTGTCTGTCACAACTTCTGGCGTTCGTCGCGTTCGCGCCGTTTGCTCACCCCGCCGAAATCGGGGCGCAAGATCTGCTCCTGATCGTCGCGCTCGGTGCGGGTCAGATCGCGCTCGGCCTTGCCTTCCTGACGATCGGCGCAAGACTGATCCCGGCGGCCGAGGTCGCACTGATCACCTTGCTCGAGGTCGTACTCGGCCCGCTCTGGGTGTGGCTCGCGCTGTCGGAGCGGCCGAGCACGGCGACGCTCGTCGGCGGCGGGGTCGTCGTCGCGGCGGTCGTCGTGCAGGCCGGCGGCGAGTAGCTCAGGCCTTTTCGGCGCGGAGCTTCGCCTTATGCTCGCGCTTCGCAGCCTGGTATCGCTGCAGCGCTTCCGGCGAGTCGACCTCACCGAGACAGGCGTGTGCGGGCACAAGCGGCTCGGCGAGCTTCACGCCGAACTGCTTGGCGAGCACGGAGCCGAGCGCGGTCACCTTCATCTTCCCGAAGCCGGGAAGCGCCCCGATCCGCTTCTTCAGATCGGCCGTGTCGGCGGCCTCGTTCCAGATGCGTGAGGCGTCACCGTCGTAGTCTTCGACCACGACCGCGGCGAGCTCACGGACGCGTTCGGCCATCGCACCGGGGAAGCGGTGGATCGCCGGGACCGTCCTGAAAGCCGGCTGCAGGTCGAACTTCGCCAGCTCGCGCGGGTCGAGCGTCCCGACGCGCTGCTGGAGGACGTACGGCCCGGCGAACGCCTTGGGCACCGGCACCTGCTGGTCGATCGCGAACCCCACGAGCAGTGCGAACGGATCCTCGGCGAGCAGCTTGCACGCCTCGGGATCGTCGGTGAAGTAGAGAGCCTTCGGCATGACTCGATGTTACTCACGGCCGGGCTCTCGGCAGCCCGCCACCTATCGGTAGCGTAGGTCCGGGTGAGTTCTCCAGCTTCATTCTCGCCCGCGACGCGGGCCTGGTTCGAGCGCACGTTCGCCGGGCCGACGCCCGCGCAGGAACGAGGCTGGCCGGCGATCGCCTCGGGAGCGCACGTGTTGATCCAGGCGCCGACCGGGTCGGGGAAGACGCTGGCCGCGTTCCTCTCGGCGATCGACCGGCTCACCGCGACGCCCGGGCAGGGCCTGCGTGTCCTCTACGTCTCACCGCTGAAGGCGCTGAACTACGACATCGAGCGCAACCTGCGCGGCCCGCTTGCAGGGCTCGAGTCCAGCTTGAGGGTTGCCGTTCGCACCGGCGACACGCCGGCCAAGGAGCGCCGCGAGATGATCAAGGAGCCGCCCGACATCCTGATCACGACGCCCGAGTCGCTCTACCTGTTGCTCACCTCGCAGGCGCGGGAGACGCTGCGGGGCGTCGAGACGCTGATCCTGGACGAGGTGCACGCCGTCGCCGGCACGAAGCGGGGCGCTCACCTCGCCTTGTCGGTGGAGCGGCTCGAGCGCCTCGTCGACAAACCCTTTCAGCGCATCGGTCTGAGCGCGACCCAGCGGCCGCTCGAGGAGATCGGCCGGTTCGTCGCCGGCGGCCGCGCGATCGAGCTGATCGACGCCGGGTCGCGCAAGGAGCTCGACCTCGAGGTCGTCGTCCCGGTCGACGATCTGCGCGAGCTCGGAACAACGGCGGGCCTTTCCCAGCCGGTTCCCTTCGACGGCCAGGAGATGGACTCGGGGACCGAACACGGCGCGCGCTCCATCTGGCCCTCGATCTATCCCGCGATCCTGGCCCTCGTCGAGGAGCACCGGTCGACGATCGTGTTCGTGAACAACCGGCGGCTGGCCGAGCGCCTCGCGCTGCGCCTGAACGAGCTGGCCGAGCGCGAGATCGCCCGTGCGCACCATGGCTCGCTGGCGCGCGAGCAGCGTGTGATCGTCGAGGAGGATCTGAAGGCCGGCCGCATCCCGTGCCTGGTGGCGACCTCGAGCCTCGAGCTCGGCATCGACATGGGCGCCGTCGACCTCGTGATCCAGGTCGAGTCGCCGAAGTCGGTGGCCCGCGGCCTGCAGCGGATCGGCCGTGCGGGCCACGAGCTCGGCGCGGTGTCGAAGGGCCGCATCTTTCCGAAGTTCCGCGCCGATCTGCTCGAGAGCGCCGTCGTGGCGCGCGCGATGCGCGAGGGCGAGATCGAGGAGACGCGGATTCCGCGGAACCCGCTCGACGTGCTGGCGCAGCAGATCGTCGCGATCGCGGCGGGCGAGGAGATCAGCGTCGACGACCTGCACGCACTCGTCGTCCGAGCACACCCGTTCCGCGAGCTCTCGCGGCAGCAGCTCGAGAACGTGCTCGACATGCTCGCGGGCCGGTACCCGTCCGACGAGTTCGCCGAGCTCCGGCCGCGCATCGTCTGGGATCGCACGGGCGGGCTGATCCGCGCGCGCGACGGGGCGCTCCGGCTGGCGGTCACCAACGCCGGCACGATTCCCGACCGTGGCCTGTTCGGCGTCTTTCTCGTCGACGGCGGCGGCCGCGTCGGCGAGCTCGACGAGGAGATGGTGTACGAAGCGCGCGCCGGCCAGACGTTCCTGCTCGGCGCCTCGACCTGGCGGATCGAGGAGATCACGCGCGACCGCGTCCTCGTCTCGCCCGCACCGGGGCTGCCCGGCGCAGTGCCTTTCTGGAAGGGCGAGGGTGTCGGCCGCCCGTACGAGCTCGGCCAGAAGATCGGCGCGGCCTCGCGCGAGCTCTCGGCGCTCAGCGATGCGAAGGCCACGAAGCGGCTACGCACCGAGTACCACCTCGACGAGCGCGCCGCCTCGAACCTGCTCACCTTCCTGCGCGAGCAGCACGCCTCGACCGGCGCTGTGCCTTCCGACCGGACGATCGTCGTCGAGCGCTTCCGCGACGAGATCGGCGACTGGCGCGTCTGCATCCTGAGCCCCTTCGGCAGCCGGGTGCACGCACCGTGGGCGCTCGCCATCGCGGCGCGGTTGCGGGAGGCGCTCGGTGTCGAGGCGCAGTCGATCTGGTCGGACGACGGGATCGCTCTGCACTTTCCCGACTCGGACGTGCCGCCGGCGGCCGAGGAGCTGCTGATCGACCCGGCCGAGATCGAGGATCTCGTCGTCGCGGAAGTGGGCGACTCGGCGCTGTTCGGCGCGCGGTTCCGCGAGAACGCGTCGCGCGCCCTGCTGATCCCGCGCCGCCGTCCCGGCGAGCGGACGCCGCTGTGGCAACAGCGGCTGAAAGCGCAGTCGCTGCTGCAGGTCGCGCGCAAGTACGGCTCGTTCCCCATCGTCCTCGAGACCTACCGCGAGTGCCTGCAGGACGTCTTCGACCTGCCCGCGCTGAAGAGCTTGCTGCAGGGATTGCGGACGCGCGAGCTCGACGTCGTCGAGGTCGAGACGCAGAGTGCGTCGCCGTATTCCTCGTCGCTGCTCTTCGACTACGTCGCCACGTACATGTACGAGGACGACACGCCGCCGGCCGAGCGCCGAGCGCAGGCGCTGTCGCTCGACCGCGATCTGCTGCGCGAGCTGCTCGGCCAGGAGGAGCTCCGCGACCTGCTCGACCCGGTCGCCGTCGAGGACGTCGAGCGGCAGCTGCAGGGAGATCCACGCACGCCCGACGCGCTGCACGACAAGCTCCGTCTCCGCGGCGACCTCCGTCCCGGCGAGTACGACCCGGCGCTGGCTGCGCCGCTGATCGACGAGCGGCGGGCCGTGCTGCTGCGGCTCGCGGGCGAGGAGCGGCTGATCGCCGCCGAGGACGCCGGGCCGCTACCGCGACGCGCTCGGTGCGATGCCCCCGTCGGGGCTGCCCGATGCGTTCCTCGAGGGCGGCCCGGAATCGCTCCGGCAGATCGTCCTCCGCTACGCCAAGGGGCGGGGCCCGTTCACCACCGCGCAGGCCAATGAGCGCTTCGGCCGCGAGGTGCAGGACGTGCTGATCGAGCTCGAGCGCGGCGACCTGCTCGTCCGGGGCGAGCTTCGGCCGGGCGGCACCGAGCGGGAGTGGTGCGAGCCCGACGTCCTGCGGCGGCTGCGCCGCGCATCGCTTGCCGCGCTCCGGCGCGAGGTCGAGCCGGTCGAGCCAGCCGCGCTCGCACGGTTCCTGCCCGGCTGGCACGGCATCGACCGCCGCGCGTCGCTGCGCGAAGCACTCGTGCCCCTGCAGGCGCTGGCGCTGCCGGCTGCGCTGTGGGAGTCGGAGGTGCTGCCGCGACGCGTTCCCGGGTATCGCCCCGAGCATCTCGACGCACTGTGCGCGACCGGCGAGGTTGCCTGGGTCGGCGCCGGCTCCGATCGCGTCGCGCTGTTCTTCCGCGAGGATGCGTCGGCGCTCGGCCGCCCGCCGGCCGCACCGGCTCCCGAGGGTGCCGAGCACGATCTGATCCGCGACGGCTCTCCGCAGCGCGCTCCACTGGGACGAGTTGCTCGCCGAGACGGGTCTCGAGGAGGCGGTGGCGCTGCCCGCGCTGTGGGATCTCGTCTGGGCGGGCGAGGCGACGAACGATGCGTGGACGCCGCTGCGGGCCCAGCGACGCTTGACGCCGGTTCGCCAGGAGCGCCGCCCGCGCCGATTCTCGCGCCGGCGCGCGTCGGCGGGCTCGGCGACCGCCGGGCCGCTGGTCGCTCACCGAGCGTCTGTTCGCGGGTGCTCCCGACCGGCGGGCGCTCGCCGAGCTGCTGCTCGAGCGGCACGGCATCGTCACGCGCGACAGCGTCCGCAGCGAAGGGATTCCGGGCGGCTACGGCGCGGTCTATCTCGAGCTGCGCGCGCTGGAGACGCTCGGCCTCTGCCGGCGCGGCTACTTCGTCGAGGGGCTCGGCGGCGCTCAGTTCGCGCTCGGCGGGGCGGTCGAGCGGGTGCGCGAGGTGCGCGAAGCGGGCCTCGAGGCCGAGACGCTCGTGCTCGCGGCGGCCGATCCGGCCCAGCCCTACGGCGCGGCGCTGCCATGGCCGAAGCGAGCGGGCGCACGGGCGTCGCGGGTGGCCGGCGCGTACCTGGTGTCGCTCGGCGGCGAGCCCGTCCTGTACGTCGAGCGGGGAGGCCGCTCGCTCGTTCCCCTGCGGGATCCCGAGGAAGAGTGGCTTCGGCCTGCGTTTGCCGCGCTCGTGGCACACGTCCGCGCCGGCGGGCCGAAGCGGCTCGCCGTCGAGCGGTTCGACGGCGAGCCCGTTGCAGAGACCGACGCGCTGCCGCTGCTCGTCGAGGCGGGCTTCCTCGCCGGGCCGCGCCGGGCGGTACTGCGCCAGTAGGTCGACGAGTGCCCGAAGGCGACACCCTCCACCGCGCCGCCCGGCGCCTGCAGGTGCTCGCCGGACAGGAGTTGCAGGTCGAGGCGCCGCATCCGCGTGCGCAGGCCGAGCGGGTCGCCGAGCGCATCGATGGGCGGCGGCTCCAGTCCGTCGAGGCCGTCGGCAAGAACCTCGTGTTTCGCTTCGAGGGCGGGGTCGTTCTGCGGTCGCACCTGCGAATGTCGGGCCGCTGGGTCGTGCAGCCGCGCGGCACGGCGCGCAAGGGTCTGCCCTGGCTCGTGCTGCGTGGCGAGTCGGCCGAGGGCGTGCTCTGGAACGGCCCGGTGCTCGAGCTGCACACGCGGGCGCTGCAGCGGCTCGGTCCCGACATCCTCGCCGACGCCGCCGCAGATCGACGCGATGCTCGCTCCGGCTGCGCCACGCAGATCAGACACGGTGGCTCGGCGAGTCGCTGCTCGACCAGAGTCTGGTCGCGGGCATCGGGAACATGTGGCTGGCCGAGGTGCTCTGGCACGAGGCGCTGTCGCCGTGGCGCCGGCTCGGCGACGTCGCCGAGCCCGAGCGGCGCGCCGTGCTCGACACGGCGGCACGGCTGATGGCGCGCGGCGGTCGAGCCGCGCCCGCGAGCCCGGCCGGAACGGTCTACCGGCGGCGGGGCGGCCGTGTCCCCGCTGCGGTGGCCGGATCCGCTCGTGGGGGCAGGGCGACGACAACCGCATGACGTACTGGTGTCCGGGTCTGTCAGGAAGGAGACGATCCGCCGCGGGCGTAACTCCCTTGTGTGAGCCTTCGCGCGCCACACCTCTACGAGTCCCTGCGCGCGTTCTGCCTCGCCGCCTTCGCGGCCGAGCGCGGGGCGCAGGTGCCGTTCGCCTTCGAGGAGCACCCGACCCGCGACGGCCCGTCGCTCTACGAGTACCGGCCGCTCGTGCGTGGCTTCGTCGAGGAGCAGGCGCCGACCCTGCGCCGGCTCCCCGACACGCGCAACGCGATCGACGATCTGCGGCGCGAGCCGGCCGCGGCGATCTTCGCGCACGCGCACTCCGGCATCGGCGAAGCGGGCGACGACGCGCTCTTCCGCTCGATCCTGCTCCCGATGCTCGCGTGGACGGCCGAGCGCTGCGGCGGGTTCGACTGGCAGGACGACGCGTTCGAGGCGGCGTACCTCGATTTCGAGCAGACGCTGTTCGGCACGTCGCGCTCCTACGTGGCGATCGCGCCGCTCGTCGGCCTCTCGGCCGGCTCCGACGTCGAGCTCGGCGAGATCCGCGCTGCGCCCGATCGTGGCGGGCGAGATCTCGCAGCTCTGGCCCGAGGCGCGCGGTCTGATGCCGCCCGAGTTCGGGCGCGACGTCGACCGCCTCTCGTGCTCGAGCTCGCACCGCGAGCTCGAGGCGAGCGAGGCCGAGCCGCCCGACGCGGCCGCCGAGCTCGCCGACGCCGTCACCGCGCTTCGGCTCGCGACCGCCGGCGCGATCGCGGCCGGCCCGGTCGTCTTCGAGCGGCTCGACTTCCGCCCGCTGCGCATCTCGCCGCTCCTGCCGATCGCCGCGACGCAGCCGCGCGGCGAGGCGACCCGGCTCGACACGCTTCGCGGCCAGCTCGCCGCCGACCTGCGCGAGCGGCTGCCGCTCGCCGACGACGGATCGCGAGCTCGGCGAGGCGCTCGACCGCTGGGAGCTCTCGCTCTTCTCCGACGAGCCGTTCCGCTCGCGCCCAGGTGCGCGAGGCGCTGACCTGCCCTGCTCGGCGGCGACGGCGGTCTCTGGGCCGCGTCGATGCGGGCGGCGGTGCTGCTCGACGAGAAGACCCGTGACCGGGCGGTGCTGCTCGAAGCGCTTGCGCGACGAGCGCCTCCGCCGGCGATGCGCGCGACGCCGTTCGCCGCGCGCTCGTCGAGACGCTGCTGCACGGGAACCGCGCGCGAGCTCGTCGAGGCGCTCGACGAGACGCTGCTCGGGCTGCGGCCGCGGCCGGCGTCGCTCCTGCGCGTCGCCTGAGCAGCGTCGCCTGAATTGTCACGAAGGCGGCACAGTCGCGTGCGTTTTTCGCGGCTACCGTCGAGTGCATGGAGGAAGCGGACCGGGTGCTGGAGCGGCTTGCGCGCATCGAGCGGCTCGAGCGCGGGCGAGGCCTCCGCTGCCGCTGCTCCTCGACGAGCTGCGTGCGCTCGTTCGCGAGGCAGAGGACTGGGCGCGGACCGAAGGCGACGCGCGAGCGCAGGTTGCTGCCTCAAGACTCGGCGCGGTTCCGGAACTCCGCGCAGCGAATCTTCGGGAGGGGGCTGCAGGAATGCGCTGAGCCGAACACGAAGTGGCGTCCTACAATGGGCCTCGCTCGTTTGCTCCCGCGCCCGAACCTGCGGCCACCTCTCGAAGCTGCACGGGATCCCGTGGAGATTATCGCGCTCGCGAACCAGAAGGGCGGCGTCGCGAAGACGACCACGACGCTCAACCTCGGCGTCGCGTTCGCGGAGCGCGGCTATCGCGTGCTCTGATCGACCTCGACCCGCAGGGCAACCTGACGATGTCGCAGGGCCTCAACCCGGACACGATCGAGCGGTCGATGTTCGACGTGCTCGTGCACCGGATGCCGATCGAGGAAGTGATCGAGCGCGAGAGGTCGACATCGCCGTCGCCGTCGATCGACCTCGCCGGCGCCGACATGGCGCTCTCGAGCCAGATCGGCCGCGAGCGCGCGCTGCAGAAGGCGCTCGAGCCGATCAAGGATCGCTACGACTACATCCTGATCGACACGCCGCCGTCGCTCGGCCTGCTGACGATCAACGCGTTCGTCGCGGCCACCGGCGTGATCGTGCCGGTGCAGACCGAGTACCTCTCGCTGCGCGGGCTCGTCCAGCTCGAGAACACGCTGCCATGGTGCGCGAGAACCTGAACCCGAAGGTCGAGATCGTCGGGATCCTGCCGACCATGTACGACCGGCGGCTCACGCACTCGCGCGAGGCCGACGAGATCCTGCGCGAGAACTTCGGCTCCCTCGTCTACAACACGCGGATCCGCAAGACGATCCGTTTCGCCGAGGCGCCCGTGAAGGGCTCGTCCGTCCTCGCCTACGAGCCGACGGCGAGGCCGCCGAGCTGTACCGCGACCTGGCGAAGGAGGTGCTCAGTGGCAAGAAATCGCGCCAGCATGCGTGAAGGCCCGCTGGCTGAGCTCTTTCGCGCGACCGAGGCCGCCCAGCGCAAGGCCGGCGAGGAAGAGGAGCCGAAACGGAAGGCGCAAGGCCGCCAAGCCTCCGGTTTCGGAGGACACCGCTGAATACGAGGCTGCCGATCTAGGCCGCCGAGTCGAAGCACGAGCCGAAAACGCCCTGCGCGCGGTCAAGACGCCCGCAGTCCAGGCGACGATCGACGATGAGGCCGCCGCTGTCGAGCCGGCCGCGGAAGCACCGCCGACGCGGCCGGTCGCCCGCTGGCTCGACCCGCTGCCCGAGCAGCCGCCGCGCCTCGAGCGCGCCCGCGAAAGCGTCTCGTACCTCGCCGTGATCCGCGTCGTCGGCGTCGGTGGCGCCGGCCTGAACGCGGTCGACCGGATGATCGACGCCGGCATCACGCAGGTCGATTTCATCGCGGTCAACACCGACATCCAGCAGCTGCAGACGAGCGACGCGTCGACGAAGATCCATATCGGCAGCGAGCTCACCGAGGGCCTCGGCTCCGGCGCCGACCCCGAGATCGGCCGGCGGGCAGCCGAGGAGGGCTACGACGCGATCAAGCGCGCGCTTGCGCGGCTCCGACATGGTCTTCGTCACCGCGGGCGAGGGTGGCGGCACCGGCTCCGGCGCCGCGCCGGTCGTCGCGCGGATCGCGCGCGAGCTCGGCGCGCTGACCGTCGGGATCGTGACGATGCCGTTCTCGTTCGAGGGCAGCCGCCGCAAGAAGCAGGCCGACGACGGCGTGGGCGCGCTCCGCGAGGCGTGCGACACGTTGATCGCGATCCCGAACGACCGGCTGCTCGAGGTGCTCGACAAGTCGACCTCGATGCTCGACGCGTTCCGGATCGCCGACGACGTGCTCCGGCATGGCGTCCAGGGCGTCTGCGACCTGATCACGAACCCGGGCCTGATCAACCTCGACTTCGCCGACGTGCGCACGATCATGGCCAACTCCGGCTCGGCGCTGATGGGCATCGGCTACGCGTCCGGTGAGAACCGCGCCAAGGAGGCGGCCGAGCGGGCGCTGAACAGCCCGCTGATCGATACCGAGATCACCGGTGCGCGCGGCATCCTGCTCTCGATCGCAGGCGGCGACGATCTGACGCTCTACGAGGTGAACGAGGCGGCCGAGGCCGTGCGTGCTGCGGCGACCGACGACACGAACATCATCTTCGGCGCGACGATCGACGAGCGTCTGACCGGCCAGCTCTGGATCACCGTCGTCGCGACCGGGCTCGGCGGCAAGACGGCCCGCCGCGGCAGCCTCGGCTCGAGCTCGCTCGATACGCCGTCGTTCCTGCGCGGCGACTAGCGCGAGCAGAGGCTCGGCTCTAGAACAGGCGCAGCACGGCCGCGCCGAGTGCTGCGGCGAGTCCGACCGAGGTGAGTGCGGCCGTCAAAGGCACGGCCCGTCGCTTCAGCGAGACACGCTGCCGGGCGAAGAAGCGCGGCCCGAGCAGATACAGCGTGCCCAGGCCGCCGACGGCCAGGCTGACAACGGTCTCGACCGCCTGCATCGCGAGGCCGACTCCGAGCGCCTGCGAGCCGCCGATGCCGCGGCTGGCGAGTGCCATCGCCACGGCGCCCGTCGCGATCCCGAAGCCACCGGGCGTGATCGGCGCAATACCTGCGAGGTCGAGCACGGGCATGACGACGAGGGCAGCGAGCAGCGGGTGCGGGACGCCGAGCGCGAGGGTGACGGCAACCGTCGCAAGCAGGCGGGCTGCCGCCATCGCGAACGTCCAGCCGAGCACCGCGCCGAGGGCCCGCGGGGAGCGTTCGAGTGCGGCAAACCCTTCGAGCAGACACGCGAGGCGCGGGTGGTTCCGCCAGCGTGGAGAAGATGCCGCGACCACAGCGAGCACGCCGACCGCACCGCACAGGGCGAAGACCGGCCACAGGGGCAGCGCGCCGGTTGCCGACGCGGCAACCACCAGGGCAGCCAGCGCGAGCGCGCGTGCGGCCGCCAGCGCGGCGTACACGCCGCCGGTCGTCCAGAGGCGCTCCGGGTCGTCGATCGCCCGGGCGCAGAGGGCGATCTTCAGTGCGTCGCCGAGCTTGGCGGGGGCAAAGGCGTTCACGAGCGAGCCGATCCCGAGCCGTGCCGCCGCCTGGCGTGCGCAGATTGTGCCGCCGGCGGCGGCGAGGGCGGCACGCCAGGCCCCGACCGTGCATGCGAACGCCACCAGGAAGCCGAGTCCGGCGAGCGCGAGCCAGTGGGGACTCGCACCACCGAGTGCGCCAAGCCCGGCCGAGACTCGTGCCTGGAGCAGCCCAGGCGAGGCGGCAGCGGCGGCGAGCACGCCGACTGCACCGATTGAGAGGAAGACGGCCAGCCGCCGAGCGCGTAGGCGTCATGTTCCGGCGTTCACGACCATGCCCGGAAGCCCTGGCCTCGAACGTGTTCCAAAAGCGTGAAGATGTCGTGCGACATGCGCATCCATAGGAATGGTCATCGGCAAACGTGAGCGCGGGATGAGGGGAGCTGTCGCTGCCGGGCACCCGCTGACCATGCAGGCGGGGGCGCGTGTGCTCGAAGAGGGCGGAAACGCGGTCGACGCCTGCGTTGCAGCGGCATTCGCCTCATGGGTCGCCGAGAGCCCTCTGACCGGCCCGGGAGCAGGCGGTTTTGCGCTTGTGCACTCGGCCGACGGCCGTCCCGAGCGCCTCGCGGACTTCTTCGTGGCCACCCCGGGGCGAGGAAACGAGGGCGCCCGGGACGCCGAGATGCACGCGATCGACGTCGAGTTCGGCGGTGACGCTCCGGCCACCCAGGTCTTCCGGATCGGCGAGCCCTCGTGCGCGGTCCCCGGAGCGGCGGCAGGGCTCGAGGCCCTGCATCGCGCCTACGGGGCCCTGCCCTGGCCGGAGTTGCTCGCGCCTGCGGTCGAGCTCGCACGTGGCGGAGTCGAGATGACCCGCCCGCAGGCCCATCTGCACGCGATTCTCGACCTGATCCTGCGGCACACCGACGAGGGCCGCCGCCTCTACAGCGGGCCGGACGGATCACGGCTCGTCGCGGGGGATGAGCTCCGGCTTCCGGATCTCGGCAACACGCTCGAGCAAATCGCCGGCGAAGGCGCTGCCGCCTTGTACCGCGGCGAGCTCGCGGAGGCGATCGTGCGCACGGTGGCCGACGGCGGCGGGAACCTGACGCGCGACGATCTCGCCGCCTACCGCGTCGTGTGGCGACGGCCACTGCGCGTGGGCTTCGGCGGCCACCAGGTCGTCTCGAACCCGCCGCCGTCCTCCGGCGGCATCCTGATCCTCTACGGCCTGGCGCTGCTCGAGCGGCTGCCGGGTGCACGCACCGAGGGTGTCGGCGCGGTCGCAGCGTTGATCGAGGTGATGCGTGAGCAGACACGCGCGCGTGACGACCGCTTCCTGGCCGGTCTCCGCCGCGGCGGGCTGGCGCGCGAGCTGCTCGGTGACTCGCGCCTCGAAGACGCGGTGGCAGCGGATCGTGGAACGGGCGCCGAGCCTGCTCGAGCCGGCCCCGTACGGCGGCACGACACACATCTCGGTGGTCGACGCTGCGGGAAATGCCGCGGCGTTGACCTGCTCGACCGGCTCAGGCTCGGGCGTCATCGTGCCCGGCACCGGGATCCACCTCAACAACATGCTCGGCGAATACGACCTGGCATCCGGCGGCACGCCGACGCCGGGGCGCCGGCTCACGAGCATGATGTCGCCGACCCTGGTGCTCGGCAAGGACGGCAAGCCGCGTCTCGTCGTCGGCAGCGCCGGGTCGGTGCGCCTGCGCGGCGCGATCATGCAGACGATCGTCAACGTCGTGACGCACGGCTTGCCCGTGGGAGAGGCGATCGACCGGCCGCGGGTCCACGTCGACGAGCCGCACGTCCACTGTGAAGGCGGGTTCGACGCCGGCACGCTCGATGAGCTCGAGGCGCTCGGCTACGACGTCGTCCGTTGGCGCCGCCGCAACCTGTTCTTCGGCGGCACGAACGCCGTCGAGATGCGGCCCGACGGCTCGCTGGCGGCGGCGGGCGACCCGCGTCGTGGCGGCGCGGGCATCGTCGTGGGTCAGTCGGGCTCGGAGTCGGAGCCGTGATCGGCGTGCGTGATCTTGCCGTTGCGGCTGGCGCGCTCACGCATCGTCTGCTCGATCCGTAGCAGCTCGATCGCCTGGTCGAGCAGCGCGACGAGCCGTTCCATGCGCCTGCGTGGAGATGTCGTGGCAAGGAGTTCTTGCTTGGCGTCCACGCCGAAGTCGACACGGGCGGCGAGCTCGAAATCGAGCTGCGGGGTCTCCGGCCCGGGTAGGTCGACATCGGCGTCCGAGATCTCGACGAGCGTGCCGAAGAGCGTGAGCGCCTGCTCGATGTCGGCGAGCGCGGCCGGCTCGCTCGTCGTCGACCACCGCCTCGACCAGCCCGGTGGTGAAGGATCGACCGCTGGTCAGCTCGAGCAGGCGGAAACGTTCGCGGCCCTCGACGACGATGTTCATGCGTCCATCGTCGAGCTCGTCGAGTACCTCGGCGACCCACGCCCGCGTGCCGATCTCGTGCACGGCTCCGTCCCCCGTCGCGAGCACGAACCCGAACTCGGTGCCCTCCTCGAGGCACTCGGCGATCAGCTCGCGGTAGCGGTCTTCGAAGATGTGGAGCGGAATTCGCTCCGTCGGGACGAGAACGAGCGGCAGCGGAAAGAGTCCCAGCGGTTCCGACACGGCTGCAAGCGTACGAGTTCGCGGCGCCTCGGCCGGAATTGACCCGTCCGCCGGGCCTCAGCCGAGCAGGGTGCAGCGCCACGTGCCGTAGGCGTGGAAGAATCGCCGGCGGCCCGAGAAGACGGCGTCGAGGTGGCCGGTCAGGGTGGTTCCGGTGGCGGTCGTGACATCGACCGTGCTGCCTGTGTCGTGGAAGGTCGTCCAGCCATGCAGACCGAAGCCGCCGGTCGCGGTGACGTCTGCGGGGCCGAGCCCACCCGGTCGATTCGCCGGCTCGTAGCGGCCCGGGCCGCGGTAATGGACGAGATCGATGCTGATTCGGAACTCGACGCCGCTCCGATCCAGGAACAAGCGGCTCCTGAATGTCAGGCCGGCCGTCGTTCTGGTGCACGTGTCGCCGTCGCTCCCCGGGATCGGTTGGTGGCCGGGGGAGGTGGTGAACGAGCCCACGAGGCCGATATGGCTAATAGGGACGAGGGACGCATTCGATGCCCGCGGGCTTCCGGAGCCGGAGCGTTGCGCTACCCAGCGGCAGATTCGCGACCCGTTCCGCACCGTTGCCGATGCGGTAGGCAACGGTCAGGTCGGTCGCGCTCGCAGTGGTCGAATGGAGCGCCTCGGTGCAGGTGACGAGGCGGTACTTCAGCTTGACCGCTGCCGTCTGACCGGGTTGAAGGGTGAGCGGTGCCGTGCTGCCCGGCAGGCCGGGGTCCGGGAAAGGGCAGGCTTGGCGCCCGGTGCACGGGTGGTAGCGCGCGAAGACGGCTCCCGTCTCCTGGACAAGGCTCCCCGGCGGCTCGACCGTGTCTACCCGCGCGACCGTGACCGCGTGAGTTGATCGGTTGCGAAGGGCGACGGCGATCCAGAAGGTGCCGTGGTCGATGAAGCGGATCGCGACGCCGCTCGGCCCGCTGCCGACGACTGGATAGCCGCTCTCGGACGATCCCTGCTCGACGATGACCGGCGCGCTGGTCGATGCGGCCGGGTGCAGCGGGGCGCCCGCGGCGGTCGCCTGGGAGATCGCCAACGCAGCTGCGGCGACGAGAACCAGCAGCCCGCGCCGCGAGGTTGCGACGGGCTTCAGCACGACCCATCGGCTCATGACGGGCGACGTTACGGGGTTCATGTGGCAGAACGATCAGCAGGCTGTTCGGAAATCGCGACGATGAATGGCTCGCCGGATTGACGGAGATGACTCGAACCCGTGACGGACACGTCACGAGTTCGGCGATACGATCGCGGTGGGGAGGAGGTTGGGAACGCCTTACCCCAAGCCAACCACGCACCGGCCGTCTTGGCACCGCGGTAGGGTCCTTCTGGTGAATGGACGTCTCTCCGATCTCGGCGAATCGTTCTTCCGGCCCAGCGTCGAGGGCCTGTCGCCCTACCAGCCGGGCAAGCCGGTCGAGGACGTGCAGCGTGAGCTCGGGCTGGCCCGCGTGGTGAAGCTCGCGTCGAACGAAGGGCCTTTCGAGCCGTTTCCCGCGGCGCTCGAGGCGATGGAGCGCGGCATCAGCGATCTGAACCGCTACCCCGACGGCGGCGCGCACGCGCTGCATGCCGCGCTCGCAGGGCGGCACGGGGTTGCGTTCGAGCAGATCTGCGTCGGTGCGGGGGCGGATGGGTGCATCGACATGCTCAGCCAGGCGATCCTCGATCCGGGCGACGAGATCGTCTGCGGCTGGCCGTCGTTCCCGAGCTACGTGATCTACGCGCGCAAGCAGGGTGCGACCGCACAGCTGGTGCCGCTTCGTGACCACACCTACGACCTGGACGGCCTGCTCGCCGCCGTCACCGAGCGCACGAAGATCGTCTACATCTGCCACCCGAACAACCCGACCGGGACGATGAATACCCGCGCCGAGCTCGACGCCTTCTTCGACCGGGTGCCGGAGCACGTGCTCGTCGTCGTCGATCAGGCGTACTTCGAGTACATCGACCGCGAGGATTACCCGGACGCCGCTGCCGAGTACCTCGGGCGCGGCAGGGTGATCGTCCTGCGCACGTTCTCGAAGATCTACGGCCTGGCCGGCCTGCGGGTCGGCTACGCCGTCGGGCCTCAGGAGGTCTGCGCTGCGATGGCGAAGGTGCGCCGGCCGTTCGACATCGTCACCCCTGCTCAGCTCGCAGCCGTCGCGAGCATCGGCGAGGAGGCCGAGCTCGCACGGCGCCGGGCCGTCAACGCCGCAGGCCTGCTGCGGCTCGAGGAGCTGCTCCGCGACAGCGGCTTCGACCCGGTGCCCGCCGTCGGAAACTTCCTCTTCGCGGACACCGGCGAGCTCGCGAGCGCCGAGTTGTTCGATGCGCTGCTGCACGAAGGCGTGATCGTCCGGCCGCTCGCCGGGCTTCGGCGCGCCGACGGCGATCCGCGTCACCGTCGGGACGCCGGAAGAGCTCGACTTCTTCGCCGCAGCGCTCGGGAACGTCCTCGCGCGCCGGTGACCGCCGCGGCGGGCACGACCTCGGGATTTCGCGGTCGCGCGGCTGTCCTGCGGCACGACCACTTCCGGCTCCTGTTCTTCGCGACGTTCGGCTCGGGGATCGGCAACTGGCTCGCGCTGATCGCGCTCCCCGCCGACCTCTACATCCGCACGAACCACTCGGGCTGGTGGATCAGCGCCGTGCTGGTCGCGAGCGTCCTGCCCGCGATCGCGATCGGGCTGCTGTTCGGCCCGCTCGTCGACCGGCTCTCCCGCAAGGGCCTGATGATCGCCTCGGATCTCGGCCGCCTCGTCGTCTTCGCGGTGCTGCCGTTCGTGCTCGGCCCCCGCCGTCATCGTCGGCGCTCGCGGTCGTGGCGGGGATCGGCAACGGGTTCTTCCGGCCGGCCGTTCTCGCCGGTCTACCGAACCTTGTCGACGACGACGAGCTGGCGGACGCCAACGCGCTCCTGCAGCTCGCCGAGTGGACAACGACCGCTGTCGGTCCCCTGCTCGGCGGCCTCATCGTCGCCGCGTCGGGCCCGCACCTCGCCTACTTGCTGAACGCCGGCGACGTTTGCCGTCTCCGCGGCCTTCGTCGGCTGGATCCCGGGCAGCCTGTTGCAGAGCGCACGCTCGATCGGCCGCGGCCACTGGAGGACCTCGGCGACGGGTTCCGCGCGATCGGCCGGTCGCGCATCCTGATGACGGTGCTCGTAGCGTGGACGATCGCGCAGGTCTGGTTCGGCTTCGTCAACGTCGCCGAGATCTTCCTCGCCAACCGCGCGTACAACTCCGGCTTCTTCGGCTTCGGCCTGCTCTGGTCGGCCACGGGCGTCGGCCTGTCGCCGGCGGCCTGCTTATGCGCGGCCTCACGGCGCGGTTCAGCGTGAGGATGCTGTATCCGCGCGCGCTGCTCCTGCTCGCGGTCGGCTCCGCCGGCGCGGCGGTCGCACCCAACGTGTGGGTCGGCAGCGTCGCGATGATCGTCTGCGGCATCGGGAACGCGATCGCGATCGTCCAGAACATCACGCTCGTCCAGCGCGGCGCCCCGGACGTGCTTCGCGGCCGCGCTCTCACCGCGATCATGAGCGCGAACTACTCGATGATGCTGGTCGCGTTCCTCGTCGCCGGGCCGCTCACAAACGCAGTCGGGCCGCGTCCCGTCTACGGGATTGCCGCCGGCTCGGTGCTCGTCGCCGCGCTGGTCTCGATCCGCATGCTGGAGCCCGCATGAGCAAGCGCCAGGTGTGGACGCTCGATGAGCTCGTCGCCGGTGTCCGCGGCGGCGACCGGCGTGCGCTGGCGCGAGCGATCACTCTGATCGAGAACGGTGATCCGCTCTCGTTCCCCCTCGTCGCCGCGCTCTATCCGCACACGGGACACGCGCACGCGGTCGGGCTGACGGGCCCGCCCGGCGTCGGCAAGTCGACGCTGATCTCGGCCCTCGTCAGTCAGGCCCGCGCGGAAGGACAGGCCGTCGGCGTCGTCTCGGTCGACCCTTCGAGCCCGTTCACGCAGGGCGCGCTGCTCGGCGACCGGATTCGCCTGACCGACCATTTTCTCGATCCCGAGGTCTTCATCCGCTCGATGGGGACGCGCGGCCATCACGGCGGCCTGGCCGAGACGACCCTGCAGGCGCTGCTCGTGCTCGACGCGGCCGGCAAGGACGCCGTCTTCCTCGAGACCGTCGGGACCGGGCAGAGCGAGGTGGGGGTGCTGTCGATCGCCGACACCGTGGTGCTCGTGCTGATGCCGGGCTCGGGCGACTCGATCCAGGCGCTGAAGGCAGGGATCATGGAGATCCCGGATGTGATCGCGATCAACAAGTCCGACCACCCGCTCGCGAAGACGATGCTCAACGAGGTGCGCCAGGTGCTTGCGCTGGGCCCGCACGACGCCAACCGCCCGGCGATCGTCCTCACCGAGGCGCTGCGCGGGGACGGGATCCCCGAGCTCTGGCAGGAGATTCGCGACCACCACGCCCGGCTCGAGGCCACGGGAGAGCTCGACCGCAGGCGCAGCGAGAACCTCGCGAGCGAGGTCTTCGAGGTGGCGGGCGTGCGCGCCCGCCGGCATCTCGAGGACGCGGTTCGCGACGATCCCGCAGCTGCTCGCGCTGCTCACGGCGGTCGAGCGCCGGGAGCTCGACCCGCTCACCGCCGTCCGTGAGATCCTCGAGCAGGTGTTCAGAATCCGCACATGACGCTGCAGGCACCGAAACTCGCCGACATCGAGGCCGCCCGCGAGCAGGTTGCGGGCCGCGCGCGCGTGACCCCGATCTACGGCTCCGAGACCCTGTCGCGGCTCTGACCGGGCGCAAGACGTGGCTGAAGGCCGAGAACCTGCAGCGGACCGGCTCGTTCAAGGTTCGCGGCGCCGTCAACAAGCTCGCGACGATGAACGAAGCCGAGCGGGCCGCCGGCGTCGTCGCGGCCAGCGCGGGCAACCACGGCCAGGCGGTCGCCTGGGCCGCCCGCGAGTTCGGCGTCAAGGCCACGGTCTACATGCCCGCAGGACGCGCCGATGGCGAAGGTCGAGGCGACCAGGAACTACGGCGCGCAGACCGTGCTCGTCGGGCGCGGGCTTCGACGAGGCGCTCGCCGAGGCGCAGGCAAGCGTCGAGAGGACGGGCGCGACCTTCTTGCACGCGTTCGAGGACCCTGCGGTGATTGCCGGACAGGGAACGATCGGGCTCGAGCTCGCCGAGGGGCTCCCGGATGTCGAGACGTTTCTGCTCCCGATCGGCGGCGGCGGCCTCGCCTCGGGCATCGCGATCGCACTGCGCAGCCTCCGGCCCGGCTGCAGGCTCGTCGGCGTTCAGGCCGGCAAGACCGGGGGGGCACGATCGCGGACGGGATCGCCGTCAAGCACCCGGGCGAGCTGACCATGTCGATCCTCGACGACCTGCTCGACGACATCGTCCACGTCGAGGATGACGAGATCGCACAGGCGATCGTGCTCCTGCTCGAGCGCTCGAAGCTCGTCGTCGAGGGGGCGGGCGCCGCGAGCATCGCCGCCCTGCTCGTCGGGCAAGGCGGGAGGGAACGGCGAGGTGTGCGCGCTGCTCTCGGGCGGGAACATCGACGCGACGCTGCTGATCTCGGTGATGCGGCACGCGCTGACCACGGCCGGCCGCTATCTCGTGGTGCGGACCTACGTCTCTGACCGCCCGGGCGGCCTGCTCAGCCTGCTCGAGCTCGTGGCAGCCCAACGCGGCAACATCGTCGACGTCGAGCATCACCGCGAAGGGATGAATATCCATCTCGCCGAGACCGAGGTGCAGCTGACGGTAGTGACGCGCGACGAGGAGCACTGCATCGAGCTCTGCAACGTGCTCGAGGCGCACGGCTACCGGCTGGAACGGCTGAGTTAGCTGCCGCAGCGGCGGAACGAGACGATCTCGCCGTCGAAGTCCGGAATGCCGCCGTCGACGACGGGCCGTGCGTCGAAGCCCTTGCTCTGCAGTAGCGATGCCGCGATTGCAGCGCGGGGGCCCGCTTCGCAGATGGTGACCACCGGCCGTGTCGGCGTCGAGGCTCTCCGAGCCGGCGCTCCGCAGCAGCCGGTACGGGATGTTCCGTCGAGCCGGGGATGTACTCGAGATCGCGCTCGCTCGCCTCTCGGACGTCGACCAGCTGCACGTCGCCTTCGTCGAGCAGGCGCTTCAGCTCCTTGACGTCGACGGTGGCCAGCGTCTCCGTCGTGTCGGCCTGCAGCACGTAGCCCGCGACGTCGAGCAGCCCGACCGCCCAGAGCTTCCAGGCCGCCTCGTTCGCCTCCTCGGGTGAGGAGGCGTGGAGCACGATCGGCTCGCCGGCGTCGACCACGAATGCCGGCCTTCGTGCCGAAGGACGACCCCGATACGGGCACGCTCAGCGCACCCGGCAGATGCCCGGCGGCGTGGGCCGCGAACGGGCGCACGTCGAGCACGGGTCTGCGCCGACGTCCGCGAGCTCTGCGGCAGGGCGGGGAGGGCGACCCACGGGCCACGGTTGAGGGCCACGACCCGCTCGGTGGTCGGCGGCTTCGGCGTCGAGACGGAGGACGTCTCGAGCACGAACTCCTGCTCGTCGTCGAAGGCGAGAGCGGGATTCGTCGCCGCGCTCGCGGCCGATCGTCGAGGAATGGTCGGGGCTCATCGCCGTTCCGCACAGCGAGCCCGCGACGTGTCCGGGATAGACCTGCACGGCATCGTCGAGCTCGCTAAGCCGCGCGAGCGAGTGGAACAGGTCGCGGGCACCTTCGCGCGCGGCGACGGCGAGGTCGGGCCGCGCAGCGTCTCCGACGAACAGCGAGTCACCTGTGAGCACGACCTGCTCGTCCTCGACGACGAACGCGCAATGCTCGGGGCGGTGGCCCGGCGTGTGCACCACGCGAATGCGCACCGACCCGACCTGCAGAACGTCGCCGTCGGCCAGCGGCGCGAACGGGTATTCGGGCTCGGCGAGCGGGATGGATCGAGACGGGCAGGCCATGCTCGAGCGCGAAGCGCCCGTGCCCGGAAAGGTGGTCGGCATGGGTGTGTGTCTCGAGCACCCGCCGGATCTCGCACGCCCGCCTCGGCGGCGGCACCGACGTACTGCTCGATCGCCAGGGCCGGGTCGACGACGACGGCCTCACCGGTGCCCGGGTCGCCGATCAGATAGGAGCCACACCCCAGGTCCTCATCGACGAACTGCCTGAACAGCACGACCGCGAGCGTACCAGCGGCTCCGGGCGGATTTGGCTGACCTACAGCCCCAGCTGGCGTGCGATGACCATGCGCTGCACCTCGTTCGTGCCCTCGCCGATCTCCAGGATCTTCTGGTCGCGATAGAGGCGCGAAATCGGGTACTCGTCCATGAAGCCGTAGCCACCGTGGATCTGGAGAGCCCAGTTGGCGGCCCGGTGCGACAGCTCGCCCGAGTAGAGCTTGGCCATCGCTGCGGTGCGCGCGAACGGACGTCCCTGATCCTTTTCCCACGCGGCGCGGTACACGAGCAGGCGGGCCGCTTCGAGCTCGGTCGCCAGGTCGACGAGCATGGCCTGCACCGCCTGGAAGCGCGAGATCGAGCGCCCGAACTGCTGCCGCTCGAGCGCGTAGGCATGCGCCAGGTCGTAGCAGCCCTGCGCGAGCCCGACGCCCATGGCGGCGACCGAGATGCGGCCACCGTCGAGAATCTGCAGGAACTGCTGGAAGCCCGCTCCGCGCGGGCCGAGCAGGTTCCCCTCGGGCACGCGAACGCCCTGAAACGAGAGCTCACGGGTATCGGAGGCGCGCCAGCCGAGCTTCTGCATCGGCTCGGAGATCACGTAGCCGGGCGTCCCGTTCTCGATCACCAGGTTCGAGATCTCGGCCTCGCCCGTCACCGCCGTGATCACGATGCCCCAGGTGATGTCGGTGCCGGCATTGGTGATGAACATCTTCGAGCCGTCGATCACCCATTCGCCGTCCTCGAGCCGCGCCGTCGTCGCGGTCGCGCCGGCGTCGGAGCCCGCTCCGGCCTCGGTCAGGCCGAACGCGGCGAGCTTCCGGCCCGAGGCGAGCTCGGGCAGCCAGGCGCGCTTCTGCTCCTCCGAGCCGAAGTAGTAGACCGGCAGCGTGCCGAGGGAGTGGTGCGCCGCGACCGTGATCGCGACCGACGAGTCGATACGGGTGAGCTCCTCGACCGCGATCGCGTACGAGAGGGTGTCCGCGCCGGCGCCGCCGTACTCCTCGGGAATCGTCATCCCCATCACGCCCAGCTCCGCGAGCTGCGCGACGATCTCGTAGGGGAACCGCTTCTCGCGGTCGAGCTCCTCGGCGACCGGCGCGACCTGCTCGACCGCGAATTGCCGCACCGTGTCTCGCAGCAGCTCGTGCTCGTCGTCGAGGTCGAAGTTCAACCGACGAGCCTCTGCGCGAGCTCGACGATCAGCCGCACGCCGTAGCCCGTGCCGCCCTGATCGAGCGCATAGTCCGGGCGGCGGCGCTGGATGAACGCCGGGCCGGCGATGTCGAAATGCGCCCACGGCCCCTCGCCGCTGAACTCGCGCAGGAACTCGGCGGCCAGGATCGGCGCCGCCCTCCTTCAGCTCCGACGCGTTCTTCATGTCGGCGAAGTCCGAGTCGACGTAGCGCCGGTAGCGGGGATGGAGCGGGAACCGCCAGGCGAGGTCGCCGCTCGTTTCCGCCGCCGCAGTCGAGTTCGGCCGCAAACGGCTCGTCGTTGCAGAACCAGCCGGCGTACAGGTCTCCGAGCGCGGTCACCATCGCGCCGGTGAGCGTTGCGAAGTCGACGATGTGGGTCGCCCCCGACAGGCGCGCGTGGTGCAGCGCGTCGGCGAGCACGAGACGCCCTTCGGCATCGGTGTTGATGATCTCGATCGTCTTCCCGTTCGCCGCGCGCAGGATGTCGCCGGGCCGATAGGCGCGACTGTCCTGGAGATTCTCGGTCGACGCCACCACCGTCGACGATGCGGATCGGCAGCCCGAGCGCGGCAATCGCGGCCGTCGCCTCGATCACCGCGGCCCCGCCGCACATGTCGCCTTTCATGTCCTGCATCCGCAGGGCGGGCTTCAGCGAGATGCCGCCCGAATCGAACGTGATCGCCTTGCCGACCAGGCCCAGCGTGATCGTCTCGTCGGCGCCCGGCGGGTCGTAGCGGAGCACGATCAGCTGGGGCTCCTCGGCGCTTCCGGCCGTCACCGCTGCGAACGCGCCCATGCCCTGCTCCTCGATCCAGTCGCGCCCGTGAGACTCGACGGTGAGATGCGGGTGTCGAAGGTCGAGCGCGTGCTGGGCGAGCGCGGCCGGAGTCAGTTCATTCGGCGGGAGATTCGCGAGGTCGCGGGCACGATCGAGGTGCGCCGAGACGACGGCCTGGCGCTCGGCGGTCGCATGGAGCGCCGGATCGACATCGAGCACGAGTACGACCTCCGGGCGATCCGCGTAGCTGCTCTTGCGCACGCCGGGGTCATATGCGCCGAAGGCGGTGCCTTCGACGAGCGCCCGCACCTGGTCGGAGGGTGCAAGGTCGAGCGCGTCGGTGACCTGCCAGGCGATCGTCCCGCCGGTCCGGCGCAGCGAACGCGCCGCCAGGGCGGCGGACTGCCTGAGCCCGTCGAGACCGAGTTCGGCGCTGTGGCCGACGAACAGTTGCGAGCTGTCGCGCACGACCTCGCCGCCGGGCAGATCGCGGTCGATCCGGGCGACGACATCTCCCGTCGTGGCCTCCCTGAGTTCGACCCGCATCTCGGTGGGCGATGGTATCCGAGATGCGGCTACGGGTCGCCGGGCGCCAGGAATCGCGTTGTCCGCGACGAAGACACCGCGCGTGCCCCGCAGACTGTTTCCGCCGACTGTCGAGTCGCTGAACGCGGAGATCGAACGTGTCGTCGCGGAGCGGCAGTCGCTGCGCGCGGCCGGTGCGGATGCGGCGGCGCTCGACGAGAACCGCCGCCGGCTGGCCGCCGCGCAGTCCGCGCTTTCGCAGCTCCTGATCGAGCGGCACCTGCGCCACGGCCGTACCGCTTGAGCAGGGTTCTCCGAACGGGCTGAGATACCGTTGCGGCGGTTCCGATTCCGAGCACAGGAGGGCTGACAGTGGCGACCAAGGACTTCTTCGACAGCCTCGAGGGGCAGGCCGACCCGGCGAAGATCGCCGGTGTGAGCAACTCGTATCTCTTCGACATCGACAGTGACGGCCAGTGGCTGGTCGACGTGCGCGACGGCAAGGTCACCGTCACCGAGGGCGGCGGCGACGCGGACGTGACGATCTCCACGTCGAGCGAGACCTTCGCGAAGATCGTCGCCGGCGAGCAGAACCCGACCACCGCGTACATGACCGGGAAGCTGAAGATCAAGGGCGACATGGGCGCAGCGATGAAGCTGCAGAAGCTGTTCTAAGTCGAGGCAGCGTCGAGCTCGATCAGAACGGCACCGCCCGCCACTCGGTCGCCAACGCCCACGTGCACGGCTTGCACCGTCGCGTCGTAGGGCGCCGTCAGCGAGTTCTCCATCTTCATCGCCTCGAGCACGAGGAGCGGCTCGCCGGCTGTCACGGCCGAGCCTTCCTGAACGTGCACCTTGAGGACCGTCCCCGGCATCGGGGCCGTGACCAGGTTCGAGTGCGGTCGCGCCGACCCGCGCAGGTGCGACGCGGCTCCCTCGTCCGGGGCGGCCGCGGGAGGCGGGGAGGGCAGGTTCAGCCGGAACGGCCCGCGCCAGGCGCTCGCGGGAGGAGCGGGCGGCGGGGTGGAGAGCGGCGGGTGCTCGACGAGAAACGCGGTCGTTTGTGCTCCTGCCCGAAGCTCGGAGTGGGCCACCAGCCAGCGCAGGAACGGCAGGTTGGTGGTGACACCCTCGACCTCTGTGCCGGCCAAGGCGTCACCGAGCCGGTCGAGTGCCTCGTCGCGTGACGCGCCCGAGGCGATCAGCTTGGCGATCAGCGGGTCGTACGACGTCCCGATCGTGTCGCCCTCGGCCACACCGGTGTCGACCCGCACCGACGTCGGCAGCTGCAGCCGCGTGAGATGGCCCGCCTGGGGCAGAAACGTCCGCGGATCCTCGGCATAGAGCCGAACCTCGACAGCATGGCCGTGTGGCGCCGGGGTGAGGTCGAGCGGTTCGCCCTGTGCGATCCGAAGCTGCCATTGCACGAGATCGACTCCGGTCACCTCTTCGGTCACCGGGTGCTCCACCTGGATGCGCGCGTTCAGCTCGAGGAAGAAGAACTCGTCTCCGTCGACGACGAACTCGACGGTGCCGGCGCCGCTGTAGCCGATGGCCTCGGCGAAGCGCACCGCTGCTGCGAGCAGTTCGGTGCGGAGCGCCGGGTCGAGTCCCGGAGCGGGGGACTCTTCGAGCACTTTCTGGTGGCGGCGCTGCACCGAACAGTCGCGCTCGCCGAGCGCGAGCACGTGCCCGTGTGAGTCGGCCAGCAGCTGCACTTCGATGTGGCGCGGGCGCTCGAGGTAGCGCTCGAGGTAGACGCGGTCGTCGCCGAAGGCAGCCTGAGCCTCGCGTTTGGCGGCTTCGAGGGCTGCAGGGAGCTCGCCGCGTGTGCGGACGACGCGCATGCCACGGCCTCCGCCGCCGGCGGCCGCCTTCACGATCAGGGGCGGCTCGTCGCCCTCCGGGATCGTGGGCACGCCAGCGGCGGCTGCGAGCCGCTTCGCCTCGAGCTTGTCACCGCCCGAGCGCAGCGCGGCCGGCGGCGGGCCGATCCAGGTGAGGCCGGCTGCCACCACGGCCTCGGCGAACTCTGGGCTCTCGGCCAGGAAGCCGTAGCCCGGATGGATCGCGTCGGCGTCCGACTCGGCGGCCGCGCGCAGATACTCGCGAGCGTCGAGATATGACGCGATCGGCACGATCCGGCCGGCCGAGCGCGCGTGCAGCGACCCGGCGTCGTCCGGTGCCGCGACCGCGACGGTCTCGAGGCCCAGGGCCTCTGCCGCGCGGAAGACGCGCAGGGCGATCTCGCCGCGGTTGGCGACAAGCACCCTCCTCATGGAGCCGCAACGCTCACGGTTGAACGGCGGTGCGAGCGGAGGAGCACGGCCAGCGTGACGAGGCACGCGATCGAGAGTGCGGTGTAGGGCACGGCGTCGCTGGTCGCGTGGGCCAGCGCACCACCGCCCGCCGAGCCGATTGCCTGGCCGGGTGCCCAAGCGAGGCTGATCAGTGCGAACGTGTAGCCGTAGTCGAGGCCGACCTCCTCCGAGACGTGCGTGAGCAGCGTCATCGCGGGGGTGAACAGGGTGCCGAATGCCAGCTCGGCGCACACGATCAACACGGCTAGGACGAAGCGGTCGTGCGCCCAGGGCAGCACCGCTCCGACGACGATCCCCGCAGCCAGCCCGCCGCGGATCGGCGCCATCGAGCCGACGCGGTCGGCGATCCGGCCGATCAGGATGTTGTTCGACCCTTCGATCGCGGCGGAGACCAGGAAGACGGCCCCGATCGCGATCGCTCCGAAGCCGAGGCGCGAAAGCCGCAGCGGGCCGAGCACGGACACGACCCCGAAGAGCAGCGACGGGAGCACGACGTACCAGCAACCGGCCAGAACGCGCCGGTCGGTGAACGCCCGGGCGAGAGCACCGATGCCTTGCGGCTCCTCGGGGCGTTGCGAGGGCATCAGTGCCGCCCAGGCGACCAGGCCGAACGACGCAACGCCGACGGCGCCGAAGGTCCAGCGAATCCCAATGACCGAGGCTGTTCCGCCCAGGACGGGGCCGAACAGCGCGCCCGCGATCGCGGTCGCGAACGCCTGGCCGATCAGCGCGCCCCGTCGCCCCGCCGGCGATGCAGCGACGAGCCAGGCGAGTGCGCCGGTCCACGAGAATGCGCTTGCCGTGCCCTGGCAGAAGCGGGCGAGATCGAGCTCCCAGATCTGCGTTCCGAACCCGAACACGATCGTGCAGACCGCGACGATCGTCAGTCCGACGAGAACGGTGCGCTTGACCCCGAACCGCGCCGCGACGATGCCGCTGGGGATCGCGCCGAGCACCGCTCCCGCCGGATACGCCGCCGAGAGAAGGCCGGCTCCACTCTTGCCGAGCGCGAGGGTGTGGGCGTAGTGGGGGAGCAGCGGCGTCAGCGCTGCGAAGAACATCGTGTCGAAGAACACGACCGCGCTCGTGAAATAGAGAACCCGCCTCATCGAGCCGAGTCTAGGGCGTCCCCAGCTCCAGGCTGCTTAAGCCGTGTCGTCGTGCCAGGAGGCGCGGCGCTTCTCGAGAAACGCGCGCAGGCCTTCCTGGCCCTCGTCGCTCGTGCGGTGTCCGGCGATCAGGGCGGCCGTCTCGGCGGCTGGGAGTGGGGCGCGGGCGAGCTGTTTCGCGGTTCGTGCAGCCTCGGGGCCGGCCGTGAGGATCTCCGCCACGACCCGGGTGACGGCAGTCTCGAGATCGGCGGCGATTTCGTGGGTGAGACCGATTCGCAGCGCGACCGCGGCGTCGAATCGCTCGCCGGTCACGAACCACCTGCGTGCCGCGCTCGGGCCGATCTTGGCGAGCGCAAAGGGCGAGATGACTGCAGGGACGATTCCCAGCTTCACCTCGCTGAACGCGAACTCCGCGTCGGGTGCCGCGATCGCCACGTCGCAGCACGCGACCAGACCGCAGCCACCGCCCAGCGCGTGTCCCTGCACGGCAGCAACCACCGGGGCCGGACACCCGTCGATCGCGTCCAGCATCGCGCGCAGCCGCAGGGCGTCGGCGACGTTCTCGTCGTACGAGAGGTCGACGGACGCCCGCATCCATTCGACGTCTGCCCCCGCCGAGAACGAGGCGCCGTCGCCTCGCAGCACGACCGCACGTGCATCGCCGACGTCGGCGAACGCTGCGCCCAGTGCGTCGATCAGCGCGGCGTCGAAGGCGTTGCGCCGCTCCGGGCGCGCGAGCGTCACGTTGAGCACCGCGCCGTCGCGCTCGACGCGGAGGGCGCTCACGTCGCGAACGCGAGGCCGAGGTACTTCAACTGCGGGGCGATCGACACGGTCGCCTCGAGGTCGAAGATCTCGACGAGATCGGGATCCTTCCCGATCAGCTCACGGGCGCGTGACGGCAGAGGCTGTTCGGCGGCTTCCCGCGACTCGAAGACGTAGAACGCGCCCCAGCGGTCGCTGTTCGCGTCCGAGATCCACGCCTTGAAGAGCAGTCCTTCGATCTCCGAAAACGCATCCACAGACTCGTCTCGCAGGTAGACGCGCAGCGATTCGACGTCGGCGTCCGAATCGGCAAGGCTCCACAGGACGAGGCGGGCAACCACTAGAACGGGCCGTGCGGCTCGTAGTTGCCGCGACGGGCGCCGACGGCGATCATCGTCAGCCCGTCGGGGCCGGCGATTGCCAGGCGGACCGTCTCGGGGTCGAAGCGGAACGCCGCGGGCGCCTCGAACGGCACTTCCTCGCCGTCGATCCGAAAGACGCCGGAGCCGCGCACGATGATGTTGACCTCTTCCTGGCCGGTGCCGGTCTCGTCGTGCTCGCGCCCCTCGGAGTTCGGCGGCAGGTCGAACCAGTTGATGCCGAAGGCCTCGACGCCGAGCGCCCGCCGCACGAACCGGACGGCGCCACCAGGCCCGGCGCCCTCGAGCGCAGTGACATCAACGATCGAATATCCCATCCCCCGCGAGCCTACCGCGGTAGCGGTCACATGCGGAAGATGCCGAAGGTCGTCTCGGGAATCGGGACGTTCAAGGCCGCCGAGATGCCGAGCGCGAGGACACGCCGCGTGTCGGTCGGATCGATGATCCCGTCGTCCCACAGACGCGCCGTCGAGTAATAGGGGTTCCCCTCGGCTTCGTACTTGGCGCGGATCTCGTCCGGGTCGGAGTCGCCGACCATGCTGAGGACGGTCGCGGCCTGCTCGCCGCCCATCACCGAGATGCGCGCGTTCGGCCACATCCAGAGCTGGCGTGGGGAGTAGGCGCGGCCGCACATGCCGTAGTTGCCGGCGCCGAACGAGCCGCCCACGACGACCGTGAACTTCGGCACGTCGGCGCACGCGACCGCCGTCACGAGCTTGGCGCCGTCGCGGGCGATACCGCCGGCCTCGTACTCCTTGCCGACCATGAAGCCGGTGATGTTCTGCAGGAAGACGAGCGGCACCTTGCGCTTGCAGGCGAGCTCGATGAAATGCGCACCCTTCTGCGACGACTGGGCGAAGAGGACGCCGTCGTTGGCGAGGATGCCGACCGGGTAGCCCTCGATGTGCCCCCAGCCGCAGACCAGGGTCTCGCCGTACAGCGCCTTGAACTCGTCGAAGCGCGACCCGTCGACGATCCGCGCGATCAGCTCGCGCGCACTCGTCTGCGTCCGGTGGTCGTCGGGAATCAGGCCGTACAGCTCGGCCGGGTCGAACGCGGGCGGCTCGGCCGCGGCGACCTCCCAGGGCGGCGCGGGCTTGCGTCTCTGCAGGTTCGCGACGATGCGCCGCGCCAGAGCGAGCGCGTGCTCGTCGGATGTCGCGTAGTGGTCGGCCACACCCGACTGCCGCGTGTGCACGTCGGCGCCGCCCAGCTCCTCGGCCGTCACGTCCTGCCCCGTCGCGGCCTTCACGAGCGGTGGCCCGCCGATGAAGATCGTCCCGGTCCCGGCCACGATCACTGTCTCGTCGCTCATCGCCGGGACGTACGCACCACCCGCCGTGCACGAGCCCATCACGACCGCGATCTGCGCAATCCCCTTCGCCGACATCCGTGCCTGGTTGAAGAAGATCCGGCCGAAGTGGTCGCGGTCGGGAAACACCTCGGCCTGGAGTGGCAGGAATGCGCCGCCCGAGTCGACGAGATACACGCACGGCAGCCTGTTCTGCTCGGCCACCTCCTGTGCCCGGAGATGCTTCTTCACCGTCAGCGGGAAGTACGAGCCGCCTTTCACGGTCGCGTCGTTCGCGACGACCACGCACTCGCGACCCTCGATCACGCCGATTCCCGTCACGATCCCCGCCGCCGGGGCGTCGCCGTCGTACACGTCCCAGGCGGCAAGCTGGTTCAGCTCCAGGAACGCTGTTCCCGGATCGACGAGGCGGTCGATCCGCTCTCGCGCCGGCAGCTTGCCCCGCGAGCGGTGACGCTCGAGCGAGCGCTCGCCGCCGCCGCGGGCGACCAGCTCCGAGCGTTCGCGCAGCTCGGCGACCAGCGCCTGCATTCGCGCCTGCCGGCGTACGACGTCGTCGGTCTGCTCGAGCGGGCTTCCCAGCACAGCCACGCACAGAGCCTACTCGGGGTTCCGGCGCGATCGGCATGCTGTGCCTATGAGTCGCGCTCGCCGGATCCAATTGCTCGGCGCGGTGATCGTCGTCGCTGTCGTCGGCGGGATCGCCGCGGCCGTCCTCGGCCACAGCTCGGGCAAGAGTCCGGCCAAGGCGCTGACCACGCTCGCGTCGACATCGACATCGACGACGGCGACGGGTACCACCCCGACGACGACATCGTCGGGGGCGATCAACGGGCCTGCGGCGATCGCCGCGTTGTTCGCAGGGATCCCCCAGCATGGCGACACGCTCGGCAACCCGAACGCGCCGGTGACCATGGTCGTGTTCGAGGACCCGCAGTGCCCCTACTGCGACGAGTGGAATCTGGGAACCCTGCCCACGGTGCTCAAGCAGTTCGTGCGCACCGGGAAGATCAAGCTCGTCTACCGCGGCATCCTGATCATCGGGCCCAACTCGGGGGCGGGCCTGCGCGCCGTTGTCGGGGCCGGTATGCAAAACAAGCTCTGGAACATGAGCGAGGCTCTGTATGCGAACCAGGGCAAGGAGAACAGCGGCTGGATCACGTCCGATCTCGTACTGGCGCTCGCGGCCGATCTCGGGATCAACGGCAAGAAGCTCGTCAAGGACGCGAATTCGAAGGCCACGACGAAGGCTCTCGAGGCAGCCGCCGCCGAGGCGACCAAGGACAAGGTCCAGGGAACGCCTTCGTTCGAGATCATCAATCCGCCCGCCGTGCCGCAGGAGTTGCATGAGACCTCGCTCGCGCCCGCGGGCTTCGTCCAGGCACTCTCGGCCGCGATCGGCTGAGACCGCCCGTCGCATGAGATTGCGAGTCGCGATCGCAATTGTCGCGCTCGTCGGCCTGGGGATCGCCGTCTATCTGACAACCGTGCATTACGAGCACGTCGCTCCGATCTGCACGTCGGGCGGGTGCGAGAAGGTGCAGCGCTCGAGCTACGCCGAGCTCGCCGGGATTCCCGTGGCCGTGCTCGGGCTGATCGCCTACGTGCTCCTGCTCGCGACGGTCGCGCTGCGGGGGACTACCGCGGCGCTCGCGGGGGCGTTCCTCGCGCTCACCGGAACCGTCTTCAGCGGCTATCTGCTGTGGGCGCAGCTCGAACGGATCCATGCGATCTGCATCTGGTGCGTCGGCAACGACGTCGCGATGGCGCTGCTCGCAGTGCTCTGCTCGATGCGCTTCCTGCGCGAACCCGCCTCGTCCTGATAGACACAAGCGGTGGGGGCGGGCGCGAAGATGACCCAGCGGGGGTGGCTGCTCTTTGCGGCCATGTGCGTCATCTGGGGCATCCCGTACCTGATGATCCGTGTCGCCGTCCGGGAGCTGACACCGGCGACGCTCGTGTTCGGACGGACGGCTCTGGGCGCGCTGCTCCTGGTTCCCGCGGCTGCCTGGCGGCGTGAGCTCCGCCCGCTGCTGCGGGTCTGGTGGCCGTTGCTGCTCTACACCGTGATCGAAATCGGCGTGCCGTGGCTCCTGCTCGCGCGGGCCGAGACGAAGCTGACGAGCTCGCTGACCGGCTTGCTGATTGCCGGCGTCCCGCTCGTCGGGGCAGTCATCGTCCGGATCTCGGGCGAGCGCGAGCGCATGGGCGCACGCCGCTGGCTCGGCCTCCTGGTGGGACTCCTGGGTGTCGCCGCTCTCGTCGGCCTCGACCTCGGCAGCGTGTCGGCCCTGCCGGTCGCCGAGGTCGGCACGGTCGCAGTGTGTTACGCGATCGGGCCGATCATCCTCTCGCGTTCGCTGGCCGACGTTCCGGCGCTCGGAGTTGTCGCAGCCTCGCTCGGGCTCACAGCGCTCGCCTACGCACCGGTCGGCATCGCCGAGGCACCCGGTTCGCTGCCCCGGCTGAGCGTGGTGCTGTCGGTCGTCGGCCTGGGTGTCATCTGCACCGCCCTCGGCTTCCTGATCTTCCTGGCGCTGATCGCCGACGTCGGCCCCGTCCGAGCGACGGTGATCACCTATGTGAACCCCGTGGTCGCGGGGCTCCTCGGCGTCTCCATTCTGGGCGAGAACATCACCGCCGGGATGGGCGTCGGGCTGGTGCTCGTCCTGGCCGGGTGCTTCCTCGCGACCGGCGCGACGAGAGCGGTCGCCGAGGCGTGAGCGGACCGAGGCCCCGATACACTCCCGACGGCACAGGGGCGTAGCTCAGTTGGTAGAGCGGCGGTCTCCAAAACCGTAGGCCGGGGGTTCGAGTCCCTCCGCCCCTGCTGAGCCGTTTCTGACTGAAACGTGTCTGACACCCTTTCCCGATCTCGTTGCGCAAGTCGTGTCAGACACCGCTAGGCGATGTCAGACACACGTCATCTGCCACGCTCAACTACAGTTGAAACCGCCTTGCGCAACCGCTTCCTGAGGTGGCTTCTTCGCCGTCGTACCGAGCCGGTCACGCGCGATCAACCAGCAAGCGCTGACGCCCCGGAGGATCGTGAGCAGCTGCTCCAGCTGATCAATTCCGGCATCGCAGCGAACAAGTTTCCGCCCCGCTAGCCGCTCGTTCTGCGCGGCTTCGTCATGTGTTCGTCTCCCTGCCGCTAGCGTGCGGGGTCGATGACCTCTGCGAGCCGCGTTGCGCTGGTCACCGGCGCGAGCCAGGGGATCGGCCGCGTCGTCGCCTGCGAGTTGGCGGCGTCGGGATTCCGGGTTGCGGCTGCGGCTCGTTCGCTCGAGCACCTGCAGGAGTTGGAGGCGCAGACGGGCGCTGTCGCCCTTCCTCTCGACGTGACCGATCGGCGGGCCGTCGCCGACGCCATAACCCGTGTCGAGTCGGAACTCGGGCCGATCGACCTTCTGGTCAACAACGCGGGAGTCTCGGGCCCGGGCGGCATGTCGTGGGAGATGGACGACGAGGAGTGGTGGAAGGTCGTCGAGGTGAACGTCAAGGGGACGTTCCTCTGCAGCAGTGGCGTCCTGCCGTCCATGGTTGCCCGGGGCGCCGGGCGAATCGTCAACGTCTCGTCGAACGCAGCGTTCTTCCGGATCGAGGACGACTTCGCCGGGGTGATCGGCTCGGCCTACATGGCCGGCAAAGCCGCCGTGATCCGTCTCACCGAGGCGCTGGCAGCGGAAGCGCGCCCCTCAGGTGTGCATGTCTTCGCGATCTCGCCGGGCACGGTCAAGACGGACATGACCGCTTCGATCTTCGCCGGCAACTGGGACGACCCGGACTTTTGGTCGCCTCCCGAGCTCGCTGCCGAGCTCGTCGGTTTCATCGCCTCGGGGGCCCTCGACGCCCTCTCAGGCCGGTACATCCACGCAGCGGCGGACGACTGGCGGACGCTCGCGGACCGCAGTACCGAGATTCTGGCGCGCGATCTGCACGCGCTGCGACTTCGCTCCGAGTAAATCCGCCCCGTCTTGCGTTCGAAGTACCCGAAACGGGGAAGCGGCTCGGGCCTGCGGCGTACTACGACGTGGTGGACACGAAGGAGGAACTACTGCGGTGCACCAACACGATTCTGAGGGCGAGCTCCTCTCGACCCTGCAACTCCCCTGGACGCCACCACCCAGCCTGTACGACTTCGAGGTGGAAGACGCCGAGGCCCACAACGACATCGGGCGCTGGGTGCTGTATCTGCTGCTGAGGATCCGAGGCGGCCCCTACGACGGACACCGGCTCCGGGTTCGCGTACTCAACAGACATCCCACCTTCGACGAGGACGCAGCCCGCGCTCACGCGGAACGCCTCGCGGAGAGAACGTTCAGCGGTCACATCGCCCGGAAGGGACACGCGAGGTCGCTCAGGCTGCCGCCGGACTTTCTCGCCGACTGCGCCTAGCGGCAAGATCGCTCGCACCGGCAAGTAGCATCGCGTCCGTGCCGCTGGGGGTGCTTTTCGCCGTTTTGACCCTCGCACTCGCCGGTGTGGCGATCGCCAGCGCGAGCGCCGGACAGTGGGTTATCGCGGCCTGCGCGGCCGTTCTCGCAGGATGGTTGGCATCACTTTCGAGGGCTTCTCTGAGGAAAACACGTCGATAGGTCGTATTCTCCCTGGGTGGCCCGGGACGATATGCAAGAGCTGTGGCAGGAATACAGGGAAAAACGCGACAAAGCAGTCCGCGATCGCCTGATCCTCACGTACGCACCGCTCGTCAAATACGTTGCCGGCCGTCTCGGCTCGAGCCTCCCTGCCCACGTCGACGAGGGTGACCTCGTCTCCTACGGGCTGCTTGGCCTGATCGGCGCCATCGAACGCTATGACCCCGACCGCGACATCAAGTTCGAGACCTACGCGATCGCCCGGATCAGAGGCGCGATCATCGACGAGCTGCGCGCGCTCGACTGGGTGCCGCGCTCGGTGCGCTCGCGCGCCCGCCAGATCGAACGCGCGATCGGCGAGCTCGAGGCGAAGCTGGGGCGCGCGCCGACCGACGAGGAGATCGCCGCGAAAGTCGGCGTCACCGTCGACGAGCTCGACAACTCGCTCACCGACATCTCGCGCTCCTCGATCGCGGCGCTCGACGAGCTCTGGTCGGTCTCGGGCGACGGCGACCAGGTTTCACTGCTCGACACGCTGGAGGACGACAACATCTCGCAGCCGGCCGAAGTGCTCGACGAGACCGAGACCCGCGAGGCTCTGGCCGACGCGATCGCCCGGCTGCCCGAGCGCGAGAAGCTGGTGGTCACGCTCTACTACTACGAGGAGCTGACCCTGCGCGAGATCGGCGAGGTCCTGGGCGTCACCGAGTCACGGGTCTCGCAGCTGCACACCAAGGCGATTCTGCGCCTCAAGTCGCGGCTCGCCGGCGCCTCAGCGCGGGTTTAAAACCTAAGGCGTCCCTTAGGACGCTCTCAGGTAACGCTCAGCCAGGCGCGGCACGGTGGTGGCATGACCCAACCGTCCCGTCTCGAGCTAGGTCGACGCCGTCTGCGGACGACGCGCCGTGTCATCGGCACGGGGTCGGTCATCGCGTTCGCCGCGTTCGCCCTGCTGGCGCGCGCGGCGCATCCCGGACGTGCGGGTGCGGCCACCTCGACCGCGCCCGCGACGACCGCTCCCGACGACTCCCAATCCGGCTTCTTCTTCGGCGATCCAGGGATCTCGAGCAGCGACCCCAACCAGAACTCGGGTCCACAGACACAGAGCCGCGGCTCGTGACCACTACCGAGACATTCAGCGCGATGGGCTGTGAGGTGACGGTCCAGGATGGTGACATCGCCGCGGCGCGGGCGCTCTTCGCCCGCCGAGATGCCTGTTTCAGCCGCTTCCTCGCCGACTCGGAGCTGAACCGCGTCAACGCGCGGCCCTTCGGCGCCGACCAGCTGAGCGACGAGCTCGCCGAAATGTTGAGGCTTGCGCTCGACGCGGCACGGGCCACCGGCGGACTGGTGACGCCCGCAGTGGGCGCCGCCGTCGTCGCAGCGGGCTACGACCGCGACTTCGCCAAGCTGCCGGAGGACGGCCCCGATGTCGAGCCCGTGCGCGTGCCGTCGCTCGAGACGCTTTCGCTGCACGGCCGGCTCCTGTTCCGGACCGAAGCACTCGTGCTCGACCTGAACAGCGTCGTGAAGGGGCGCACCGTCGACGACGCGCTGGCGGAGTCGGGCGCCGACTGGGTGAACGCGGGCGGGGACCTCGCGACTCGCGTCCCGCTTCGTGTCGGCCTCCCGGGCGGCGACATCGTCACGGTGACCGCCGGAGGTCTGGCGACGAGCAGCGTCGGGCACAGGCGTTGGCTTCGCGGCGGGGTCGAGCAGCATCATCTGATCGACCCCGCCACCGGACGCCCCGCACGGACGCCCTGGCACGACGTGACCGTCGCAGCAGGCTCGTGCGTCGCCGCCGACGTCGCTGCGAAGGCAGCGCTCCTGCTGGGCGAGCTCGGGCCGGCCTGGCTCGACGCGCGCGGACTGGCCGGCCGGTTCGTCGACGCAGCGGGGCGCGTGCGCGTCAACGACGCCTGGTTCGACGCCGTGCCGCTCGAGGCAGCTGCTTGAGCCCCGCGGCCTGGTACGCGGCGCGGGCGGCGGGGATCGTCGCGTATCTGCTGCTGTCGGGCTCGGTGGTCGTGGGTCTGTCGATGTCGTCGAAGCGGAAGCTCGAGTGGCCGCGGTTCGCGGTCGAGGAGCTGCATCGGTTTCTCTCGCTGCTGACGGGTCTGTTCATCGTCATTCACGGCGGGTCGCTGCTCCTCGACCGCATCGTCCCGACTTCGCTCACGCAGGTGGTCGTGCCGTTCACCTCGTCGTACCGGCCGCTCACCGTGGGGCTCGGCGTGGCGGCAGCCGATCTCCTTGCCGCGGTCGCGCTCACCAACGCGCTGCGCACCCAGCTGCCCTACCGCTTCTGGCGGCGGGCCCACTACGCCACGCTCGCCGTGTGGCTCGGCGCGACCGGCCACGCCTTCCTGAGCGGCACCGACCGGCACGACCTGTGGTTCCTGGCGCTCGTGGGGTCGTCGGCGCTCGTCGTGGTGGGCGCTTTCGGTGCCCGTTTCTCGCGTCGCGACGTCGTGGGGACGCCGGCTCGCGTCGCGGCATAGGATTCCGGGTACAGAGCTTGCGTCGCCCATACCCGCCGTCCTAGGAGGAGCCACGATGCCCATCGAGCCCGGGAAGATCCGCAACGTCGCCGTCGTCGGACATCGCGGAACGGGCAAGACGTCGCTCGTCGAGGCATTGCTGTTCCAGTCCGAGGCGACGAACCGGCTCGGCTCGATCGACGCGGGGACGACGGTCAGCGACTGGGAAGAGGACGAGCACCGCCGGCAGATGTCGCTGTCGGCCTCGCTCGCGCATCTCGACTGGCAGGGCCGGAAGATCAATCTGATCGACACGCCCGGCGACTCGGGCTTTCAGGCGGACACGGTTGCCAGCCTGCGAGTCGTCGAGGGCGCACTCGTCGTGGTCTCCGGCGTGATGGGCGTCGAGGTGAACACCTCGCGGGTGTGGGCCCGCGCCGAGGAGCTCGAGCTCTCCCGGGTGCTCTTCGTCAACATGCTCGATCGCGAGCGCGCCGACTTCTACCGCGTCCTCGGGTCGCTGCAGGAGCAGCTCTCCGACCGCTGCATCGCGATTCAGCTGCCGATCGGGTCGGAGCACGAGGTCTCGGGCGTCGTCGATCTGCTGCACAACTGCGCCTACACCGATCCGGAGGGCACGCGCGAGGGCGAGCCGGTCGCGATCCCGGCGAGCATGGCCGAGGTGGTCGAGGAGTACCGCACGAAGCTGCTCGACGCCGTCGTCGAGACCGATGAGGCGCTGATGGAGCGCTACCTCGGCGGCGAGGAGATCGTGGCCGCGGACATCGCGGCAGCCCTGAAGAACGCTGTCACCCGCGACGAGATCTACCCCGTGGCCTGCGGAGTCGCGACGAAGAATCTGGGCAGCCATGCGCTGCTCGACCTGCTCGTCGAGGGCGTGCCGAGCCCGGCGAAAAAGGGCTCGCCGATCGAGACCGACGCGAACGTCGCCGCCTTCGTCTTCAAGACGGTCGCCGATCCGTTCGCGGGTCGCATCTCCGTCTTCCGGGTCTACGCGGGCGAGGTGAAGCCCGACACCACTCTGGTCAACCACCGTGACCACTCGAAGGAGCGCATCGGCTCGTTGATGGTCATGCAGGGCAAGGATCACGAGCGCGCGGATGGCTTCGGACCCGGCGACCTCGGCGCCGTCGCGAAGTTGAAGGAGGTGCAGACGGGCGACGTGCTGGTCGACGCCGAGCATGACCTCGAGCCGCCGGCCCTCGGCTATCCCGAACCGGTGATGAACTTTGCCGTCACACCGAAGATCAAGGGCGAGGAGGACAAGGTCGCCCAGGCGCTGCGGCGACTCGGCGAGGAGGATCCGACGCTGCGCCTGCGGCGCGACTCACAGACCGGCGAGGAACTGCTCTCGGGGATGAGCCAGATCCACGTCGAGGTGGCGGTGGAGCGCGCCCGCCGGCGGTTCGGCGTCGAGATGGAGCTGCACCAGCCTCGCGTCCCGTACGTCGAGACGATCAAGTCGTCGTCGCGGGCGCAGGGTCGATACAAGAAGCAGACGGGCGGGCGCGGCCAGTTCGGCGATTGCCACGTCGTGATCGAGCCGATCGAGGGGCACGTCGGCTACGAGTTCAAGGACGAGATCGTCGGCGGCGCCATCCCGGCGGGATTCCGGTCGGCGGTGGACAAGGGCATCCAGGAGGCGATGCACCACGGCAACCTCGCCGGAGCGCCGGTGCAGGGCGTGCGGGTGCGCCTGGTGGACGGCTCGTACCACAACGTCGATTCGTCCGAGATGGCGTTCAAGTTCGCCGGCTCGATCGCCTTCCGGACGGCATATGAGAAGGCCGAGCCGACGCTGCTCGAGCCGATCATGGAGGTCGAGGTGACCGTTCCCGACGAGGCCGTGGGGGCCGTGAACGGCGATCTCAACTCCCGCCGTGGCCGACTGCACGGGATGGAGCCGAAGGGCGGCCTGACCACGATCAAGGCCGAAGTGCCGATGGCCGAGGTGCTCACGTACTCCCAGGCGCTGACGTCGATGACGGGCGGCCGGGGCGAGCACAGCATGCATTTCCTACGCTACGAAGAGGTTCCGGCGCACATCGCGCAGAAGCTGATCGAGGCGGCGACGAAGGACAAAGAGGCCGTTCCCGCGTAACCCGCGGGCCGTCCTGCACCGGCGCGGAAAAATACCTGCACCGCGCCGAATCGCTACCCTCGAAGCTCGATGACTCGGGTCACGCGGTCTACCGATTTGCACACGTGCGCGATCTGCGAGCGGACGCTGCTGATGGGCGAGCGGACGATGCGCTTTTCGCCCAACGGCGGGAGCGAGTTCGTCGACGTCTGCCTGCTGTGCCAGGACACGGCGCTCGCGCACGGCTGGACGAAGGAAGGCTCGCCGACCAGCCCGACGGTGCCGTACGAGCGCCGGCAGCGCACCTTCTCGCTGGGGTCGCTGCTGAAGCCGAGGCAGCGTGGGTTCGAGAGCACCGTCACCTCGGAGCCGATCCTGCGCCGCCTCTCCGACGGCGAGCGCGCGATCGTCGAGGCCTCCGACCTGTTCAACACGTCGCAGTACCGGCGGACGGTCGGCGGCGTCGGCAAGTCCCTCGGCTCCCCGCGGGTGTCGATCGTGCCGCTTTCCGGCACGAACGCCGCGGTGGTCGTAACGGTCGCATGGGACATCTCGTGGTACCAGTACCGCGTCTCGCTCGACCTCGAGCACGCGGTGCGGCTGGAGGAGCGCGGGCACGATCCGGGCGAGCTCGACGCGATGTTCACCGACTGGAACGCGCACATGGAGGACGACGGACGCATCGTCCCCGACCTGGCCCGCCTCTAGGGAAGCTCGCTACCCGCCGCTCCCGCTCGTATGCTTCCGAAACTGTGATCTATTGCGTCGTCCCACCCGAGCTCGAGGCCGAGCTGTACGACAGGCTTGTCGCGTACTACAGCGACAACCCCGACGTGACAGTGATCATCGACCGGCGAGCAGGCCCGAACCGCCGCCAACTGAAGCCGACGGCCGAGGTGCAGAGCCAGCGCGTCATCCGCGATCGCAGGCGCGCGCGGCCCACCGGCGTGTTCCTGACGACCGAACCGCCGGTCGACTAGAGGCCAAGACGCGGCGCTACGATCGCCGCATGGCGGCCGCAACCTTCGAATCGCGCAATCCCTCGACCGGCGAGCTGATCGAGACGTTCACGCGCTCGACGGCCGCCGACGTCGAGCGGGCCGTCGCCACGGCCCGTGCCGCCTGGGAGGACTGGCGCCTGGTCCCCGCGCCCGAGCGCGGCAACATGCTGTTCCGCTTCGCCGAGCTGCTGAAGCGCGACAAGGCCTCGCTCGCCGACCTGATGACCCGTGAGATGGGGAAGGTGAAGGCGGAGGCCGGCGGCGACATCCAGGAAGCGATCGACATGAGCTACTACATGGGCGGCGAGGGCAGGCGCCTGCACGGCCAGACGACGCCGTCGGAGCTCAGGGACAAGTTCATGATGAGCGTGCGCATGCCGGTGGGCGTCGTCGGCGCGATCACGCCGTGGAACTTCCCGATCGCGATCCCCGCCTGGAAGCTCTGCCCGGCGCTCGTCTGCGGGAACACCGTCGTGCTGAAGCCGGCCGAGGACACGCCGCTTCTGGCACAGCGGTTCGTCGACCTGCTGCACGAGGCCGGCATGCCCGAAGGAGTCGTCCAGATCGTGCACGGGTTCGGGGAGGAGGCGGGCGACGCGCTCGTGCGCCACCCTGACGTTCCGGTGATCTCGTTCACGGGCTCGCGCGAGACCGGCATCCTCGTCACGAAGGCCGGCGCCGACAACCTGAAGCACGTGCACCTCGAGCTCGGCGGCAAGAACGCGATCATCGTGATGGACGACGCCGACGTCGATCTCGCCGTCGACGGGATCGTCTGGTCCGCGTTCGGCACCGCCGGCCAGCGCTGCACCGCCGCGTCGCGCGTGATCGTGCAGCGCGGCGTCTACGACGAGTTGCAGCGGAAGCTCGTCAAGCGCGCCGAGGCGATGCGGATCGGCCCGCCGTGGGAGGACGACACCGACATCGGGCCCGTGATCAACGAGGCTGCCGTCGAGAAGATCCATTCGTACACGGAGATCGGGCAGGGAGAGGGCGCCAAGCTGCTCACCGGCGGCGAGCGCGTCAACGGCCAGGGCTTCTACTACCGCCCGACCGTGTTCGCCGACGTCGACCCGCAGATGCGCATCGCACAGGAGGAGATCTTCGGGCCGACCACGGCGCTGCTGCCGGTCGACACGTTCGAGGAGGCCGTCGCGGCGGCGAACAGCGTGCGCTATGGCCTGTCGTCGTCGATCTTCACGCGCGACGTGAACAAGGCGTTCGCCGCGATGCGCGACCTGCAGACCGGGATCACGTACATCAACGCCGGCACGACGGGCGCAGAGGTGCACCTCCCGTTCGGCGGGATGAAGCAGACGGGCAACGGCCACCGCGAGGCGGGCCAGGCTGCGCTTGACGTGTTCTCCGAGTGGAAGTCGATCTACGTCGACTACTCGGGCAAGCTTCAGCGCGCGCAGATCGACAACAGCTCAGAATGACCGGTTTGAAGGCGCGTCTGAGCACCGACGGCGGCGCCCGCGGCAACCCGGGCCCGGCGGCCTACGGGTTCGTCCTCGAGACCGAGGACGGCTCGGTGCTGGCAGCGCGCGGCGAGGCGTTCGGCGTCGCGACCAACAACGTCGCCGAGTACCGGGCGCTGATTGCGGGCCTCGAGGAGGCGGTGCAGCTCGATGTGTCCGACCTCGAGGTCGTCTCCGACTCCGAGCTGATGGTGAAGCAGATGCGCGGCGAGTACCGGATCAAGAACGCAGCACTGCGCGAGCTCGCGGCGGAGGCCGGCCGCCTCGCACTGAAGCTGCCCGCTGTCCGGTATCGGCATGTGCGCCGGCACGAGAACGAGCTGGCCGACAGCCTCGTCAACCAGGCTCTGGACGCCGCATGAGCCACCGGGTGAGGGCCGCGATCGAGGCGCACGACATCGAAGCGGTTGCGGCGTTGCTCGCCGAGGACGTCGTCTTCAAAAGCCCTGCTGTCTACCGGCCCTACCAGGGGCGTGAAGTGGTCGTGGCGCTGCTCAGCGTCGTGGCCGAGGTGTTCGAGAACTTCCGCTACGTCAACGAATGGCGGGACGGCTCTACGACGATTCTCTGCTTCGAGGCGAGCGTCGGCGACCGCGAGCTGGAGGGAATCGACATCCTCGAGGACGGTACTGACGGCCTGGTGCAGAGCTTCACGGTGCTGGTCAGGCCCCTCTCCGGCCTGCAGGCACTGGCGGCTGCGGTGACGGCTCACGTCCAAAGTGGGGCTCAAGTCGAGGCGTCGTGAAGCCGAGCTATGATTGTGCGACTGGCGGATGTAGCTCAGTTGGCTAGAGCGTCTGCTTGCCATGCAGAAGGTCGAGAGTTCGAGTCTCTTCATCCGCTTCTTCACGAAAGCCCCGGAAACGGGGCTTTCTCGTTTTCTGCTTCGGCTACGTGTGTCCCCGTTGTGTCGCCGAGAGTCGCAGTGAAACTCGGCGTCGAGGGGATCGCGCCCAGCCGTCGTGCCGTCTTCAGCGCCTCACTGCTGCGCCCGTGGACACCGCCGAGGGCACCAGAAAGGACAGCTTGCGCTTGACCCGAAGGCGTCGCGAAGTAGGTCAGTGTCCGTCCCGGGCAACCTCGATAACGCCCGGAGCCGCTCGGGCCGCCTGCCGCCGCCAGGTTGCGGCGTGACGGTGGCGGCCGGGTTGATTCCTGGTACTACGGCACGCTGCCGAAGCGTGGCCAGAACACGTTCGTCTTCGTCAACGGCAACCTACGCTGAGATCGCCGCGAGCGGGTCGCGAAAACTGTGCCGAACTCCCCTCGCTTCGACGGTCATCGGCGGGACCGTTCCGGCGGTCTGATCCAGACCGAGGCGTGCGCGGGCTGGACAGCCCCGTTCACCGCTTGGAGAAGCTCGCCGCGTACCGTGTCGAGATCGACCGCATCACGAAGCCGCATCGTGAACGCCGTGACGATCGCTTCGGCGTCGTAGCGGGCGCGGTTGAAGCGCCTGTCCACAGCGTGCTGCACACGTCTGCGGAGTGGGTTGAACAAGGCAGCAGCCGCCAGCGTGGAGGCTGCGACCGCGACCGGCGACGAGAATGGCAAGACCTCCGTCGCCAGCGCGACGATGCCGATGAATACCCCGGCCAACAGGCCTGTGATGATCAGGTAGGAGATGGTGCGGCTGATCAGTCGGTCGATGTCGTAGAGCCGGTATTTGAGGATGCCGACGCCGATCCCGACTGGCAGAGCCGCAACCCCGACGGTGGCGACCCCCTCAAGAGCCGACAGCACAGGAGAGTGACTGCCGTTTACGGCCGCCGAGACGACCAGCCCGATGATCGCGGTCGCGCCCCCACTCATCAGCCACTTCAGTTGCTCGCGCCGCTCCCCGGTCGAACGGCGGTAGGCGCGGACTTGCCTCACGACCCAGGAAAGGCTGAGCAGTGCGTAGACGATGAAGAGGGCCGCTACCCCGACCGAGACGAGTCCACTCTTGCCGCTCGCCTGCGCAAGTGCTCCGGATGAGTCAACCCTGACGCGTCGGGCGGTGAACGCGCCTCGCTCCGAGACTCCGGCACCGATGACAAATACCGCTGCGCAAACGAGGTACAAACGCAGCGTCCACCGCCAACGCGGCGAAGGCAGGCGGCCGTCCGGGAACAGCAGGATCGGCAACGGAAGCAAGAGAACGAACCCAATCCAACCTGCTGTCAGAAACACCGCAAGCCGAGCGAGTGGCAGCCCGTGGTGTCCGGCGCGGTAGGCCGCAACCGAGTAGGCGCTCGCGTCCGCGCTCACCATGAAGGAGAGGGCGAGCAGCAACATGACCCAGCCGATCGGGTTCCGCGGTTGCCGGAACGCGACCAGCAGGCCGACCGCCGCGAACGGCGCGAAGATCAGCAGCGACACCGTCCCGAGCGTGAACTGATTCGCCAGCGCCGACAATGGCAGCACCGCCACCAGCAACGTCAAGTACAGGCAGCCGAGTCCAACCGCGAGGCGTGGCAAGGCCAACCTCGTGACGACGCCTCTCAGGCGCTCCAGCGGGTTCACGTTCCTGGAATCTAGACCCCGACCCGTTCCGAGAACGTTACGGCGACCGAGGCACCGATCGAGAGTTCGGGTCTCCTCATCCGCTTCATCAAGAGAAAGCCCTCCAACAGAGGGCTTTCTCTTTCTCAGGCGAGGCGCTCGAACGCCTATCTCGTACGTCGACGCGCGTTCGAATCCCATATGGGCCTGCCAAGGCCCTTGATTCCACGGTTTTGGCTTAGTGATGCACGCGGATAATGCTGCCGCCCTTCGCGCAGTACGGGAACGGCGTGCCTGTCGCGGTGCACGTGCTCCCGACGGTGACATAGAGGGATCCGTCGGCAGCAACCGCGATGCCGTTCGGGAAGTCGAGACCGGCCGCGAGCACTGACGCGACTCCCTTGGCGGAGAGCTCGACCACGGAGCCGGTTCCGGCGGCGCTCGCCGGTCCAGCCGGAACTGGCGGTCCCGGCGTGCCCCACATGTCGACGAGGAAGAGGTCTCCCGCCTTGTCGGAGGCGCAGCCGGTCACATGGTGGATCAGGCTTTTGCCGCTCGCGTCCGTCACGGGAATGTCGGTCGGCGTGAAGCTGCCGCTTCGCTTCCAGAGGTTGCCGGAGAGCGACGCGGCGTAGAGGTTGCCGTGCGCGACCGTCACGCACGTCGGCACGGTATCGGCAGGGAATCCACCTGGGGCGGGCGGGGCGAGAGCCGAGGCGATCGTGATCGAGCCGTCGTCGCCGACGTAGTCGAGGGAGTTTGCACCAGCGTCGGAGACGAACGCCCCGGCGGGGAGCGCGAAGACGCCGTATGGATTCGCGTTCTGTGGCTCGGTCGAGTACGGATGGCCGGCTCCCGCCCAGTCGTAGTCATGAGCGCCGACGCCGGCGAGGAGCTTGAACGTGCCACCGGGTGTGAACGTGAATACCTGCCCTGCCTGGGCGCGAGCCGCCGTCAGCGTTGTCGAGCAGTCCGACGGCTGCCCGGCACAGCTCCAGCTCGCAAGCTCCTGCGGGAATGCCGTCATGGCTCCGTAGAGCCTGCCGCCGCCGGCCGAGATGCCGTCGACGCCGGTGATGCCCTCCATCGCGACCGATCTCGAGTACAGCCCCGAGACGAGCGGCGAGTGCGCGCCCGTGGTCGTGTTGACCTTGGAGATTTGAGACGTCAGTCCCATGCAGAACGACTGGACGCAGACGTCGCCGCCGTGGCCGGACTCGGCGACGAGCAGGGTGCCGTTCGGCGTGACCGCGAGCCCGCGCGGGCTGTCGAGCCCGTTCGTGACCGGTGTGACCGTCCAGGTGCTTCCTGCCGACGTGCTGGTGGACGCGAGCACCCCTGCCAGCGACGCGGCGGCAATCATGATCGAGATCAACCGCTTCATACACTCCTCCTTCGTGGATCGGAAGAGCGTCGTGTAGGTCGGTTTAGCGGCGGTATAGCCGCAACGGGCTTACTCCTCTGCGGCGAGCGCGTGTTCGATCGCTTTCGCGACCGGGAGGGCGCGTCCGTCGGTCCAGGCCGCGGACAGCGTCTCGGCGTCGAGTGAGGCCGCGAGCCGCGTCAGCGCCTGCTCATGCAAAGCCAGCTCGACCCCTTGGAGCGGGAGATCGAGCGATTCCCGCATTGCGTCGGCCGCGCCCAGCAGCGTGGCGGCGCGCACCGGCGCCGTCTCGGCTTCGGCGATGCCGAGCAACTGCAGCGGCCAGGCCACGTTCTCCGCGTCCTGGGCGATTCGTTCGAGCTCGAGGCTCGCCTGCAGGTGCCCGATGGCATCGGCCATGCGTCCCTCGTGAATCGCCACCGAACCGAGTCCGGCGAGCGAGCGCGCGACGCCGTAGTCGTCGCGAAGCTCTGCGAAGCCGTCGCGGGCGGCTCCGAGCGCAACCTTTGCGCGCACGTGCTCACCGCCCGAGAGTGCCAGGTAGCCGAGGTTGAGCCTTGCCATCGCCAGAGTTGCCGGGTCGCCGTTCCTTTGGGCCCGTTGGGTCGCCTCTTCGAAAAGCCGAGCCGCCGCATCCCGGTCGCCGGCGCCGAGTGTCGCTCGGCCCAGCGGCACGAGCGAGATCGCCGCGAATCGTTCGTCTCCGAGCTCGAGTCCGAGCTCGTGGCATTCCCTACACAGTCGGATCGCCTCCGGCCAATCCGCCTGATGGGTCGCGAGCAGCCCGGCTGCGAACAACGCCTTCATCCGCGCCGGACTCCTCGACTCGTCTGCGTCGAGCGCGGCCGAGAGCCATGTCCGACCTTCGGTGAGGTGCCCTCGCTTCGACCAGAAGGGTCGCAGGGCGCCGGCGAGGCGGACGCCGAGGGCGGCCGCGTCCGATCGCGCACACCACGAGAGCGCTACGCGCAGGTTCGGGAGTTCCAGCTCGAGCGTGCCGAGCCTCTCCGTCGGGTACTCGCCTTCGAGTTCTGGCTCGACGCGCTCGGCCAGCGCCAGGAAATGGTCGGCGTGGCGTCGGGAAGTCTCCGCCGTAGCCCCGAGCTCGTCGAGGCGGACGCCTGCGTACTCGCGGATCGTCTCGAGCATCGAGTAGCGGCCGTTCGAATGCCGAACGAGGTTGTTCTCGACGAGTCCCTGCAGCGTGTCGAGTGTGGCGTCGACGACGTCGACCGCTGCCGGCATGGTCCATCCCCCGGCGAAGACCGAAAGCCCCGCAAGGAGTCGTTGCTCGTCCGGTGCGAGCAGGTCGTGGCTCCAGTCGAGCGTCGCGTACAGCGTCCGCTGACGGGCCGGCAGGTCGCGCTGGCCGCCGGTCAGCAACGGAAGCCGAGGCTCCAGATGGGCGAGCAACTCATCGGGCGTGAGGCTGCGTGTTCGCCCGGCAGCAAGCTCGAGCGCGAGTGGAAGGCCGTCGAGGCGTCGGACGATCTCCGCGACTGCGCCCTCGTGACTGGAGCTCTGCGGTAGCGGGCCGGCCTGGAGCGCGCGTTCCTCGAAGAGGGTTACGGCGTCCGCTTCCGCAAGCGGCTCGACCGGGTAGACATGCTCGCCGGAAACGTTCAGGACGACTCGGCTCGTCACCAGCAAAGTCAGCCGCGGGGCCTGTGCCAGCAGATCGACATACAGAGGAGCGGCGTCGCGCAGATGCTCGGCGTTGTCGAGGATGAGCAGCAGCTCTTGGGCGCGCACGGCCTCGACGATTGCGGCCAGTGGCTGCCGTCCCGGCAGCTCCTGGACTCCGAGGGTACGGGCGATCGTCGCCGTGACGAGCCCTGGATCTCGAAGCGTCGCGAGCGGGACGAATGCCGCGCCGTTCGCGAAGTCGCTCTCGGCCACGCGCCCTGTCTCGAGAGCGAGCCGTGTCTTTGCCGGTCCCGCCGGCGCCGCTCAGCACGAGCAGTCGCACGTCGTCGCGTAGTAGGAGCGCGTGAAGCTCGTCCAGCTCCCGCGCGCGCCCGATCAGACGGTTCGGCGCAACGGGAAGCCGCCACGAACGCGTGGGCTCTCCCGGTGGTGCCGCAAGTTCGGCGTCGTGTCTGAGGATCCGGCCCTGAAGGTCACGAAGCGCCGGACCCGGCTCGAGTCCGAGCTCCTCGCGAAGATGCTCGCGCGCCGCCGCATACACCTCGAGCGCTTCCGATTGACGTCCGCTGCGATAGAGCGCGAGCATCTCGAGCGCACGGGGTCGTTCGCGCAGCGGATGTAGACCGGCGAATGCCCGCAGGTCGGGCAGGACTGCCGAGGCCTGGCCGAGCGCCAGTTCCGCTTCGAAGCCTTCCTCCAAGCAGACGATTCGCAACTCGGCGAGCCGCTCTGCTTCCTCACGCGCAAACGCTTCGTAGCCCAGGCTGCCGAACGCCTCGCCGCGCCAGAGGTCGAGCGCGCGCGAGAATCGCGAGGCGGCGAGCCTCGGATTGCCGGCCGCGAGCATGTCCTTCCCTTCGTGGATCAGTTGTTCGAACCGGGCGCTGTCGAGTGAGCCATCGGGAAGCTCCAGCACGTAGCCGTCTCCGCGCGTTCCGATCGCGGCCGGTGCAGGCAGCAGCTTGCGAAGCTGCCAGACGTACACCTGTAACAGCTTCCGTGCCGACGGAGGCGGACGTTCTCCCCACACGGCCTCGAACAAGTGTCGACGGACTGCGTGTCGCCGACGCCGATCGCGAGCGCGGCGAGGAGGCGTTGCTGTTTGCGCGCGCGCACAGCGACGACGCCTTCCGGTCCGGCGAGCTCGAGCGGCCCCAGCACGCGAACCTCCACCTCACCTCCATCTCATCAGGCTTTCGCCCACGCGCGTCTCGCGCTATACCAAGCCTAAACCGGCCCGCGCAAGCCTTCAGTCATGCGCACTCTCCCATTCATTGCCGGCACGGCACTCGTTGCAATTACGCTCGCCGCGACACCAGTGAGCGCAGCGCCGCCGCGGACGCCTGGCGGGGCGCTCGGAGCAACGCCCAGCTCTCCGGCGGCCGAGTACTCCGCTGCTGTCACCCGGATCTGCGCCGGCGCGCTGCTCTTCGATGGTGTGCATCAGATGGGCACACGATCCGACGCCCGCTCCGTCGCACGCGACATCCGGGCTTCGACCGCTCGACGCCTCACCCGCGTCACCGCCCTTCCCGTCCCACCCGAGCTCAGGCGCGCCGAGAGCGACTGGATCTCGTCACAACGCCGACTCGCGGCGCTCTTTGCAAAAACGTGGGTCCGCATTTACGACACCATCGACGCCGCTCACACGCCGGCACAGCAGGCGACTCTCCCCAGACGCCTCGAGAAGCTCGTGCACGCACCTGACCCATTGCGGCAAGTTGCCGGGCGCCTCGAGCTCGAGCTCGACGTGCCCGACTGCACCGGCGGAGGGTGAACCTCAGCGTCGAACCCTGGGTATCGGCTTGCCGTCGGGATCGACGATGTTGCGGTCGACGGCAGCCAGAGTGGGGATGAAGCCGTTCGTTCCGCGAGCCAGGAGCGTCGTCGCGTAGCCGATCCTGATTCCGTCTGGCCCGAGGTAGTCGTTTGCTTCGAAGACAGCGCTGGCGAGCGCCTGTTCGACAGGGATGACCGGGCCGTCGATCAGAGCACACAGCTCGTCCTTGCGGGGGCGGTAGTAGAACGTCGAATCGTTCGTGCCGTAGGGCAGGTGGAGGTCGATGTAGCGCGTCATCGTGCCGATCGCGGTATCGCCGAACCGGTGGGTGAAGTCCTCGAATCCGGCGATTCGAAACACCACCAGCGTTCTCTGGCCCTGGCTCGGGTGTTCGCGACCTTCGACGGCAGTGGTGAGCTCCTCACGGGTGCCGATGGCGGTAGGCATGTTCTCCTCAGAAGAGATCTGCGATTTGGCGGTCACGCGGGCGGCGAGTCGAGCGCGTCGGCCTTCGGTGCGAGCAGGAGGAGATGGCTGTCGACGACGGCGGAGGCGATGTCGCTGAGCTTCCGCCCGTTGTCCTGGGAGTGAGCGCGGAGCCGTTCGAAGGCCGTGTCGGCGTCGATCGAGTGACGCGCCATCAGGATCCCTTTGGCTTGCTCGATCAGGGCTCGCCGGCCGAACGCGCCCTGCAGCGACTGGTACTCGGTGAAGCGCCGCAGGGTGATGTCGATCGCGCTTTGCAGATCCTCGGGCGTGCCGTCGATGATGTAGGCGAAGATGCCGCGCTTCGCGGCTTCGTGGATGTACGCCGGGTCATCTGCGTTCAGGATTGCGATCACCGGGCACGAGGCTTTCCGGACGATCTCCGAGATCAACTCCAGTGCGTGGTCGGAGCTAACTCCGAGCCCGACGAGTGCGACGTCGGGTTGTTCACGCGCCGTCACCGGCCCGACCTCCTTCACGTCGATCTCGCGTGCGATCACCTCATGGCCGAGCCCGGTGATCACGGCCGCCAGTAGCTCGAGACGGTCACGCCGTTCGTTTGCGATCAATACGCGCAGGTGCTGGAGATCGGGTGGTGTCAAGCGTTCCGACACGACGCCCACGCCGACGCGTTCCGGCCGATCGTTCAAATGTCCCCTCCCGCTGGATCGAAGCATGCCGACCGCTCTTGCTGGTCGCCGACAACGTGCTCCAACCCGCGACATGTATGGGGAGGACGAGCCGTCGTGCCACTTGTCCTGAGACATCGACGTGTAACTTCGCAACGTCAACGCCTGCCGCTGCTGAGACTGAACCTACCAGGCTCGAGTCAACAGCGGTGGAAACCCGCTCAGGCCGGCAGTGGCGCCGCCTCTGCATGCCAACGCTTTTCGAGGATCACCGAGAGCCAGATCGACGCTTCGAAGAGGATGGCGAGGGGAATCGTCTCGACGCAGGTCGTGACGGGGTCGACGCCGGGGAGCGCGACGCCGATGCAGGCGACGATCATGTAGCCGATGCGGCGGTTCTTTCGGAGCTTGTCCGAGCTCAGGGCACGGATCCGGACAAGGCCGAGCACGACGATCGGCAGCTCGAAGACGGCCGCGCATGCTGCAAGCACGAGGACGGCGAACGAGATGTAATCCGCTGCGCGGAGCTGGATGATGTAGACGCTTTTGTCGTAGTTGACGAGGAACGAGAGCGCTGCGGGGAGGGCGACGCGGTAGCCGAAGACCAGGCCGCCGACGAGGAGCGCACTGGCGAAGGCTGCCATCGCGCGGATGCCGCGCTGTGACTTCGGTTCGAGGGCCGGCGCGAAGAACGACCACAGCTGCCAGATCACGATCGGCAGCGCGAGTGCGAACCCGGTGGCGAAACTGACCTTGAGTGATGTGATGAACGGCTCGGCGACGCCGAAGGTGACGAGATGCTGGTGGTTGTGGGGGAGCGGCAAGATCAGCCAGCGGACGATCCGCCGGTGGAAGGCGTAGGCGACCGCGCTGCCGGCGGCGACGGCTCCGCCCGCGACGAACAGTCGCGAGCGGAGCTCTTCCAGGTGGTCGACGATGGCCGTCTCTTGGCCGTGCCGAAGCCGGTGGGGGAGCGAGAGCATTGTCAGGCAGCCTTGTGCTCTACCGGCTCAGTGGTCACAACGACCGTCGGGACGGCGACCGCTTCGACGGGCGCGCTGGTCGACTCGTCGGGCACGACCAGCTTGTGGATATCGAAGCCGTGCTCGCCGCCGACGCCGCCGATCGATTCCTTGAACTCGCGCATTCCCTTGCCGAGGCCCCGGCCCATCTCAGGCAGTCGCTTCGGGCCGAAGAGAAGCAAGGCGAGCAGTGCGAGCAACATGATCTCGGGCAAACCGATGAATCCGGGCATGGTCAGAACTCCTTTTTGGTCGGTGGAAGTCGGATGGCCGGGATGGCGCCTTGACACCACCCCGGCCGTTCAGAACAACAGTCGGGGTCAGCCGACGATGAAGCCGGTCGCCTTGACGGCGGCCAGTACCTGCGCCTTGCTCTTCGGTGCCTCGAACGCCTGCGGAGCGCCGCTGACGCCGTTCAGGTCGCGGATCCAGCCCGCATGCCGTGCCTCGACGGGGAGGATCGCGCCGGCCGCGCCGAGAATCTTCTTCGACTTGATGAGGCCGACCTGGCCGAGGTACGCGGCCACCCCGGTGTCTTCGAGGACCTGCGCGGTCGCCATGAACTTCGCCTGGTTCGCGGTTGTGCCCTTGAAGTCGAACTTCGGCTTCTTGACGGCTGCGCTGCCCAGGGCGCCCTTCAGGAACGAGACGTGCAGTGCCTCGTGCTTCGCAACGACCTTCGCGAACGCCAGCACGTGCATGTCGTGGATCTGTCCCTTCGAGACGGCCTCCGCGTAGAACGCCGACTCGAGGTACTCGAGCGTCAGGGCGTAGTTCAGGATCGCGACATCGCTTGCCGCCACTCCTGCACTCGCGATCCCCGGCAGGGCACCCATCAGCGCACCGCCACCGAGCACGGCACCTGCGCCGAGGCCGGCCTTCTTCAAGAATCCGGACCGGGTGTCGAGCTTGCTCACCCGGTCCGCGGCTTCGGCGATGGCCGAGTCCGCGTCGAATTCTCCGAGCAATCCGGAAACGTCGTTCATGAGAGAGAAACAACTCCTTCGCAGCCGACGGCCTACTTCAGTTCAGCCGTCTTAGACGAGCAGAGTTCGCCGATCTCGCTCTTGCGGTTCGGACCTGGCGGCGATCCTCACGAACACTTCACAATTCGTCGCGACGAAGCAGACGCAACACCAGGTCGGAGCTCGAGTTTCGCGTCAGGCGGCAGTTGCGCTGCGCGAGAAGAGCCGGCCGCGCTCTGAGCCGGCCCGCGCGACGGCAGTCCGGCGATCCATGACGCCGACCACTCTGAGATCGGCGAGCGCGATCGCGTCGCCCGCCGTTCGGGCCTCACGCGGCACGACCACGGTGCCGAGTCCGGCCGCGAGTCCGACCATGGCGTACTCGGCGTTATGGAGTCGGAGCACGTTCACGAGTGTCTGTTCCATGTCGAGCAGGTCGCCGGCGACGAGACCGCAGAGTTCGTCGCGTCTTGGCCGGTAGTACACGGCTCGAGGGCCGATCGACTGTGCGATCGAGCTCGCGGCCTCCGCGAGGAGCAGTTCGGCGACCGCATCGCCGATCAGGTCGTGGAGGCGATCGGTTCCGGCAAGCCGGAAGACGAAGAACAGCCGGAGCCGGTCGTCCGACCGGACGGCGGTGTCGAGATCGACGAGCAAGTCGTCACGGGAGAGGAATGCGATTTCCATTGCCTCGGATCTATGCGCCTCAGCGCACAGAGGCGTCCCTCCGCGGTGTCTCCTGTCGGCCGTTATGGGTGAATCTGCGCACCCCCGGAAACCGGTAGCCGCCTGCCTGGTCTGGTGGCGCTCAGGCCGCGACGCCGCGGGCCAGCTCAAGGGCGCCGAGGACGCCCGCCATGTCCCCGAGCGCAGGAGCGACGATGTAGCCGTCGATCTGGTCGCCGAACTCGGGAGCGTCGAAATACCCGGCGGCGAGCCGCTCCACATGGGTGCGGATGCGGGGGAGCAGGGTCGGCTGCTTGAGTACGCCTCCACCGACGATCAGGCGCTGCGGCGACAGCGTTGCGATCACGTTCGTCAGGCCCAGCGCGAGGTATTCGGCTTCCAGTTCGAGCATCTGCTCATCCCAGGCGTCGGCGGCCACCGAGGGCCAGCGCTGCTTGGCAGCCTCGCCCGACGCCAGCCCTTCGAGGCAGTCGCCGTGAAAGGGGCAGACTCCGTCGAACGGGTCACGTGCGCGGTCGTGCGGGATGCGCATGTGGCCGATCTCGGGGTGCACCAGGCCGTGTAGCAGCCGACCGTCGATCATGCCGCCACCGCCGATGCCGGTGCCCACGGTGAGATAGACGAAGGTGTGCAGCCCTCGGGACGCACCCCACCGGTTCTCGCCGAGGGCCGCCGCGTTGACGTCGGTGTCGAACGCGACCGGCACGCCGAGTGCGGCTGCGATCGCGGAGCCCAGGTCGGTGTTGCGCCACCCGTCCTTCGGCGTGGTCGTGATCCTGCCCCAGGTCGGCGAGCCGGCATGCAAGTCGACGGGGCCGAACGACCCGATGCCGACCGCGTCGAGTGGCCCGTTGCGGGTCAGGAACTCGACCGCCTGCCGGATCGTCTCACCGGGCGCGCCTGTTGCGAAGACGACGGAGTCGCGAACGTCGTCGGGCCCGGTTCCGACGGCGCAGACCCACTTCGTGCCGCCCGCTTCGATCCCGCCCAGGTTCATCGGCCGGTCGAGCTTATCGAGCCGCTGCGGCGGCCCCAGCGCCTTCGGTTCGATCAGACACTCGCGAGCCCAGCACGAAACGAGCCGAGTCGTGTGTCGATCAGCACATCTGCGGCGTCGCGGCTCGAGGGATTCCCGGCGACTGCGTCGAGGAACTGGCTCCGGTCGAGGACAGAAAGCAGCGCAGCGCTCGTCGCGACGACCGTCGACGTCCGTGGTACGTCGCGGAGGAGCGCGATCTCGCCGAAGCCCTCGCCCGCTGTCAGCGCGCGGACCGGCTGTTCATCGACGGTCACCTCGAACTCGCCGCTGCGGATGATGTAGTAGACGTCGCCCGGGTCTCCTTGCCGGATGATCACTTCTCCCGGCGCAGCCTGGCGAGGCTCGAGTCCGCGGGCGAGGCGCTCGAGCGTCGCCAGGTCGAGCGGCGCAAAGATCGGGATCGCGGCCAGGAGCTCGACCGCCTCGTTCGTCGCGAGGTAGGCGGCGTCGAGCCGGACGAGGCGCCGCCAGAGGAGCGCCGTCAGGATCGGCAGGATCGCCCCGCTCGTGAGCAGCGCTCCGCGGATGCCGAGCCAGGAGACAAGGAGCGGCGCGAGCAGGGCGCCGAGTCCGATCGTGCCGACGAAGACGCTCTGCAGCACGCTGAAGACGCGCGCGAGGACATCGTCCGGGATCGCGCGCTGCAAGAGCGTCACGGCCGCGAAGTCGACGATCGTCACGCCGGTACCGAGTACCGCCAGCAGCAGGAGCGTCGCGGCCGTGCCCGGGATGGCAGCGACGAGGATGATCGGCGCTCCACAGAGCACGAGCCCGAGTCCGAGATCCGACGCGATTCGGCGGCGGCCCAGCAGAGCCGCAGCGACGATCGCGCCGATGACGCCCCCGATGCCGACGGCGCCGTTCAGGACTCCGACGCCGGAATTGCCGAGGTTGAGCAGCTGCAGCGCCGAGACCACGATCAACACGTTGAGCGCGCCCGCCACGAGGTTCTCGGCGCAGTAGAGCCCGACGACGAGCCGCAGCTGCGAGTCGGCCTGGATCACGCGGATGCCCGCGACCATGTACGCGAGGGCATCGCCGGCCCGCGCCTGCGAGGCGACGGGCTCCCATGCCGGGATGCGGGCGATCAGCAGCGTGGAGAGCGCGTAGGCCGCGGCCGTGGCGAGCAGTACCACGCCGGGGCTCGCGAGGGTCAAGAGGAGCCCGGCGAACAGAGGGCCGAAGAGCATGCCGGAGCTCTCGATCGTCGTCAGTGCGAGGTTGGCCGCGACCAACTCGCCGGGGCTCTGGGCCAGGAACGGGAGGGCCGCAGTCTGGAGCGGCCTGACCATCGTCGAGAGCAGCGATTCGAGACCCACCAGCGCGAACACGGGCCCCAGGCCGATCCCGGCGAGCAGTGCGATGCCCGCTCCCGCGATGGCGACCGTCCGCGCCACGCCGGCTACACGGAGCAGCCGATCGCTGCGCACGCGGCCGAGCAGCCCGGCCGCAAGCGGGCCGGCCAGTGCGGCCGGGAGGATTCGCACGATGCCGAGCAGGCCGACTGCCTCGACGCCGCCTCGCCGGTACGCGACGACCGCGAGCGCCACCGTGGTCGCCCAGCGTCCCGTCACCGAGGCGAGGCGTGCCGCGGCGACAAGCCGAAGCCGCCGATTCCCCCAAACGACGACGAACGAACCTGACGCCTCGAAGACGCGTTGCGGGACCGGCCTCACCAGGCCTGAGCCTACGGTCAGCCGTGGTTACATGAAGGTGAACGGATGGCTGACAACTGGCCTCCGCATCTGGCTTCGGCTAGCTGGAAGTCCAGGTGGAGCAGCGGCCGTCGCACGGCACGCACGTCGGATAGATATGGACGCCGCCCGGCTGCAACGTCATCAGCCCGTTGCAAAAGGTGTGGTGCGCATCCAGGCCGGCGGTCGCATCATTGGGCACTCGCCGGGCCGTCGCAGTCGTGTTGTCGTCCATGGCTCTCAATCGTCAGCGACCCGCTGCCGGAGCGACCGTAATTAACCGCGGATCGGATCGGTGGCCGGCCGGTATTCGGCGCGTCTTGGTGACCCGATGTGGTCTCCATGAAGAAGACGCCCATCATCGCTCTGGCCACGTGCCTGTTGGTCCTGGCACTCGCAACCGCCGGGATCGCCGGTGCGCGCCGTACCAGTACGTCAGCCGCGGTGGACACGCTCGACAGCGCGCTTCTCGTGCAGATCAACGACGTTCGCCGGGCGCACGACCTCGTCCCGCTGAAGGTGTCGGCCGCCTTGTCCGAGAGCGCCGACGAGCATTCGGCCGAGATGGCGCGAGCCGGATACTTCGCGCACGAGTCGCTCGGCGGTGGGGTGTTCTCCACGCGGATCGACCACGTGTACCCATCGGCGGGCTACACCTACTGGTCGGTCGGCGAGAACCTGCTTTACGCCAGGCCGAGCATCGGTGCGACCGAATCGATGAGCTTGTGGATGCATTCGCCCGGCCACCGCGCGAACATCCTGGATCCCACGTGGCGCGAGATCGGCATCTCCGCGCGGCATTCCGACTCGGCGCCCGGTATTTACAAGGGCGGGGCGGTCACCATCATCACGACCGACTTCGGCGTTCGTCGCTAACGCTTGCGACGTTTCAGCGCTGTGCGACTTGGCGCGGCCACCGGCCCGACTTCCTAGATCACGAACTCTCCCAGACCGACTCGATCGGCCGGTCGAGACCTGGAAGCGGCAGCATGTTGGCCTCGGTCTCGATCGCGTCGCGGGTTGCCCGCGTTAGCCGCGTCCACGCGTCGATCCGCACCGTGTGTTTCGCTCGTCTCCAGGTTCCGCAAATCTCACCGTCGACAAGGAGTGCGCCCGGCCACACGCGGGGCGTCCAAAGACGGTTTCGGTGGTCGGCGCGGGGGACGAGGAGCTCGCGCTGTGCGCCGTCGAGCAGGAAGTACGCGTCGCCGCTCGGCAAGAGGCGCGGAGTGGCGGCGACTTTCGCGGCAGCGCGCAGCGCCGGCTCGTCCTCTGCGAGCAGCCACTCGTCGCCAAGCGGCGACCGGACCGGCAGCAGCGAACCCTCGAGCGTCGCGAAGGCGCTTTTCGCGGACGGTCGCGAGATGCCCGCCCACCGGGCGAACTGATCCGCCGTGGTCGGTCCGAAGATGTGGAGGTAGCGCCGGGCGAGCTCGAGACGTGCCGCGGCCGGTTCGATGTCGGCCGCAGGGACGGTCCAAATCGTCGGCGCCCGTGCGCCCTCCCAGCGGATTGCGATTGAACCTGTCGGCGCCGCGTACCTGAGTCCGTTGCCGATGCCGAGGGCGCGGCCGACCTCACGGTCGGTCAGCCGCCGCCCGCCGAGTTCGGCGTGCAACCGCTCGGCCATGCGCTCGGCCCGAACGCGCCCTGTGCCACCGTCGGGGAGCCTGCCGAGCGAGAACAGCGCAAAGTCGCGCTTCGCCACAACGTAGACGTTGTAGCGGGGGCCCCACAGCTGGGCGAGCGAGGGATCCTCCCAGGTCGACGACTCCACCCCCGCGACGCGCGCGTGTAACGAGAGCGACGCGGCTCTGGGCATGCTGTCCTGCAAACCTGCCCACGCCGCCCGTCGCAGTGACTGCGCACCGGCCGGCAGTCGCTCGTCGAGTCCGCCGACGTGCCGTCGGAACGCCAGGATCTCCTGCCGGCCAACCGTGAGTCGCGCTTGCGCAGAGCCTGCCATTGGCGCCCGAAGCCTAGTGGGTCACGGTGGGTCCGAACTCCTTGTCGACTTGCCGTTCCCAGTCGCTACCGAGACCGCTCCACACGAACGCGTCGCGCCAGTCGATCGCCGTGGCCCACTCGACGCGAGCCACGTCCCCACGGGCCAGAAGCACGACGGCGGCGTGAAGCCGCTCCGGGGCTTGCTTCCCCGCCCGGAGCTCCTCGAGCCGGCTCAGCACCCGCTCGGCATCGGCGGGTCCGAAGTCGCGCCTCACCCGTGCCTCAACCCGATGTGAAACTGCAGCCACGCTCTTCGGTTGCGAATCGTAGTGACTGGACTGCGAGAATCGGCCCATGGCTGTCACGCCCGACGAGGCGCGGCTGCTGGCGCTGTCGCTGCCGGAGGCCGTGGAGCAGGATCATCATGGACGTCCATCGTTTCGCGTGGGCGGCAAGATCTTCGCGACGCTCTGGGACGACATCCGCATGAACGTGATGCTCGACGAGGACGGCATCCGCACGGCCGTCGAACACGCTCCCGAGTGCTGCGAGCCAATCTGGTGGGGCAAGCGGTTGGCAGCCGTCGGCGTCAACCTGCCCCGCGCCGACCGGAGCTATCTGCGCGAGTTGCTCGCGGACGCCTGGGAAGGGAAAGCGCCGCAGGCGCTGCTGCAAATCGACAGTTGAAGCTGGACAGCCTGCCGACGGGTGCTCGGGCCGTCAGCCCGGCGGCGGGAATTCCCCGGCAACGTCCCCGACCGTCTCGCTGATCGACTTCGGGGGTTCGTCGCCCGCTCCGGCGCTCTTGCTGAAGCGCGTAAGCGACAGCTGCCCGATCCTCCTTCTTGGCCGCACGCCGCCTCTTCAAGCGATCGATCAATCCCATACACCAGCCACGATAGTTCCGTGCGCCGGGAGTTTCCAGCTGCTCCCTGGACGAATCGTTTGGGCGGTCTACGGGATGACCCATGAAGCGAATCGAGCTCGGACATCCGCGAGGGCCTCGACCAGTTTCTCGCAGCTCGAGAAAGGTAACCCGTTCCGCGCTGCGCGAATCCGGCTCAGTGCAGCCTCTTTGGGGGCACGTCGGGCCCTTCTTCACTCGAAAGCTGATCCGCTACCTCGGCAACCAGTCCCGGCTGCGCGAGCGTTCGCGTCTGACGCCCGAGCGGCGGGTCGGCGCGGGTGCTCGCCCGAGCGGGTCTGCGAGTCAGTCGAGCGAGCTGAGGATGGCTGCGAGCTCGGCCGGCTGCGTGAGGAACGGTGAATGCCCCGAGTCGAGTTCGATCACATGTGCGCCGCTGGTGCGAGCCGTGCGAATCTGCCAGTCGGGTTCGATCGCCGCGTCTCGCAGGGTCGCGATGACGATGTCGCCGGGCCCGAATGGTGCGGGGATCGGCTCGAGCCGAGCTTGGCGGCGGAGTTGCGGGAAGGCCCAGTCGGATTGCGTGCGCGAACAGTCGGGATACATTCGCGCCGCGGCCGTATCGGCATCAGGCCAGTAGGAGCGCCCGCTGGTGTCGCGCAGCGTTCCACCGAAAGTCTCGACGAAGGCCTCGTTTACCTCGCGGCGCTCAAGGGGTGGAAGCGCGGCAAGGTAAACGCGGGCGCGGGCCTCGATATGCGGGATCGTGAATCCAGCGAGCGAATGACCGACGACGATCGCATCCGGCTGCGGCCCGACAACCTCCGCGTAGTCGAGCGGCGTCAGCCCGACCTCCTCGCAGGGCAGGTCGGGGGCCGTGACCTCATGGCCACGATCCTCGAGTTGCCGGGCGAGCCACCGGAAGCACCAGCCGCCGTGCCAGCCTCCGTGCACGAGCACGAACCGTGCCATCGGACGAGTATCCAGCATTGGGTGCTCCGTCACTCCCGACCCCGAGCGCGAATCCGCAGGATGAACGGCGCAAGCACTCAGCCGCGGATGAGCGTCCCTGAAAGACTGGGGTCGTGGGAGGTACCGCGGAACTACTGCTGCCAGACGTCGCGAGTTGGCGGGCCTGGCTGGCGCAGCATCATGACTCTCCGGCCGGCGTCTGGCTCGTGCTCGCGAAGAAGGAGACATTCGAACCGACCACCCTCAACCACGAGCAGGCCCTCGAGGAAGCGCTCTGCCACGGCTGGATCGACGGCCAGCTCCGCGGTCGCGACTCGGGCACGCTACTACCAACGTTTTACTCGGCGCCGGCCGCGCAGCGCGTGGTCGAGGCGGAATATCGAACTGGTCGAGCGGCTCATCGCAGAAGGTCGTATGCATCCCGCCGGGATCGCTGAGTTGGAGCGCGCGCGGGCAGATGGCCGGTCCGAAGCCGCCTACGCCGGTTCTGCGACCATCGAGGTGCCGCCCGATCTCGAGGCCGCGCTGGTCGCCGATCCGAATGCACATCAGATGTTCGAGCGGCTGAGCCGTCGAAACCGCTACGCCATCCTCTATCGGATAGCCACCGCCAAGCGGGCGGAGACGCGACAGAGACGCATAAAAGCGTTCGTCGAGATGCTTTCCCGGGGCGAGACCATCTACCCGCAAGAACGCGTCTAACCACCTCGGACGCCAGGGACCGGCGTCTTCACGATGAGTTGCGGGTCACGGAACGGTCCAACATTCCGACAAGATCGACCTACGCGTGAAACGGAAAGGGGTGTGACGTGGCTGAATGGGCGAAGCAGATCGGTGCCATCAACCTGATCGTCGGCGACCTGGATCGCTCGAAGGCGTTCTATCAGGAGGTTTTTGGACTGCCCTTACAGCATGAAGACGAAGACACGGCGATGTTTCGCTTCACCGACACATACGTCTTCTTGCAGCGCGGTGCGGCTCATCAGGACAGCCCGTCAGCTGACACACTCAGACTCGCGCAGAAGGGCGTCGGGCAATTCGTCATCTTTGTCGATGACGTCGACGCGGTACGCGCAGAGTTGGAACAGGCACAGGTGGCCACGATCAGCGGCCCGGCGGACCGTGAGTGGGGCATGCGGACGCTCACGCTCGCCGATCCAGGCGGCTACACCTGGGAGATCACGCAAGAGTTGGCCGGCGGGCCGAGTTCGTCGTAAGGCAGCACGCTTGGCTGCGCGAGTGTCCGCGAATGACGCCTGACGGTCGACGATCCCGCTCGCGCTCGCCCGGTCAGGGTTCCGCGACGGCGAGGGACGAGGAGAGGTCGCGGTACGCGTCGACCTGTGCGAGCAGCTCGTGCGCTTTCTGCTCGACGGCTGCGACCGCATCGGCACCCGCAACCCAGCGCAGCGGCGGCTGCTCCTGGTCGACGACCGTGAGCAGGGCCTCCGCGAGCTTGGCCGGATCGTTCGTCTGCTTGCCGCTCATCGCTTCCCACGCGGGCCGCGTCTGTGCGGTGCGTTCGGCGTAGTCGTCGATCGAGAGGGCGGCGTAAGCGGTTGACTCCTTCGTGAGGAGGTCGGTGCGGAAGAAGCCCGGCTCGACGATCGTGGTGTGGATCCCGAATGGCTCGACCTCGAACCGCAACGACTCCATCCAACCCTCGAGGCCGAACTTGGAAGCGGCGTAGGCCGAGCAGAACTCCTGACCCACGATGCCTGCGGTCGAGGAGATCGTGACGATGTGGCCCGACGCGCTGCTTCCGCATTACGGGAAGTACGGCTCGGGTCACGTTCAAGGGGCCGAGCAGGTTCGTCGTCAACTGCGCCTCGAACTGCTCCGGTGACAGCTCCTCGAAGAAGCCGGCGAAGAAGTTGCCCGCGTTGTTGACGAGCACGTCGATGCGTCCGAAACGGTCCAACGCGCTCTGCACCGCCGTCTCTGCGGACGTCTGGCTCGTGATGTCGAGCTCGACGACGAGGAGGTTCTCAGCCTCTCCGACCGCGTCGGTCACTGGGTCGGTGTTCCGGCCGGTCGCGACCGTCGCGTGCCCTGCGGCAAGCGCGGCGCGAGCGATGTCGACCCCCATGCCCGCGGCCCGCGCCAGTGATGAACCAAACCCGCTTGTCAGCCACGCGCCTCAGTCCTCTCACGTGCCGTAGTGGGAACCGGGAACGCTACTAGGGCGGGGGCGACCGTATGCGCGAGCGTGCGGGAACGACCCCTGAGCGGCGAGGTCAGGAGCGCCGAGTCGCTACCCGCAGTCTGTTGCCGTCGGGGTCTTCGAAGTCACACTGGCGCCCGGCGAGGCCGCCTTCATCCACGGGGACGCCGAACTCCTCCGAGACGGCGTCGATGTCGTTGACGTAGAGGTGGATCAGGGTATTCGGGCGTGCGTCACCCTTGTGTTCGGAGAGGTAGAGACGCACCCGGCCGCGCGCGACGGAAACGAACCAGGGAAAGCCTGGCTCGAACTGATGCTCCCATTCCTTCTGAAATCCGAGGCGCTGGTACCAGGTAACGGCCCGACCTGCATCTGCGACGTGGAGAACGGGAACCACCTCTTCATCCATGCCGCCGAGATTACCCAGGCCTCGACGCACAATGCGATTCGATTGCGCGCGTGATCAGGAATGGTCGCTGAGCCTGTGTTTTCGGATGCCGGCCACCAATCTGCGCACCCGCTTCATGGTCACGCGACGATCGTTCTTGCGGTTGGCTACCACTTGGCTTACGGTGGGCCGGCGCTTGTAGGTCGCAACTACTTGGAAAGGTGTTGGTACTGGTGCAGGACACGACGTGCCATATGTCGATTTCGCTTGACGGTTTCGTCGCCGGGCCAGAGCAGAGTCGCGAGGATCCGCTGGGCAAGCGCGGGAGGGATCTGCACAGCTGGCATCTGGGCGACCCGCGTGCCAATGAGGCCGACGAGACGGCGGCCGGCTGGCTGATGCGTCGACGTGGTGCCTACGTGATGGGTCGCAACATGTTCGGGCCGATCCGCGGTGAGTGGGCGGGCGACTGGCGCGGGTGGTGGGGGCCTGAGCCGCCTTACCACGCTCCGGTGTTCGTGCTGACCCATTTCGCTCGCGAGCCGATCGAGATGGACGGAGGGACGACGTTCCATTTCGTGACCGGTGGCTTTGACGCCGCTTACGAGCAGGCGTGCGCAACCGCTGGCGCTGACGGCGTGGACATCGCAGGGGGCGCCTGGACCGTGAGGCAGGCGCTGATCGCTGGGGTCGTCGACGAGCTCACGCTTGACATCGCTCCGGTTTTGCTCGGATCCGGCGAGCGGATTTTCGACGGCGTCGAGGCCTTGGGCATGGAGCCGGTCGAGGTGCTGCATTCGCCGCTGGCCACGCACATCCGGTATCGCCGGGCGGGCTAGCGCCGGCGGTTCCCTTCCCGGGTACATGTCTGCGCTATGAGAGTGGTGGCCCTTCTTCGCGCGTGCGATGAATTTGCGTTGCCAGACGCGAACCGCCGCTCGCTGGTGCTCGACGTCAGTGTTGGACATCCTCGGCCATGCCGCGGATCAATTCCTGTAGCGCGGCGACGTGCGAATGGAGTGCCTTGCGTCCTCTGGGTGTGAGGGAGATCCAGGTGGTGCGCCGTCCGTGGTGGACTCCTTTGCGACGTCGGACGTAGTTGACGGTCTCCAGTGCGGCGAGGTGCTTGGAGAGGACGGAGTCGCTGACTTCGAGGGTGTCGCGGATCGTGGTGAACTCGGCCTCGGAGACGCCTGTGAGCGTGATCATGAGCTTCAGTCGCGCGGGCGCGAGTACGTGTGTGTCGAGCTCGGTCATCAGTGGTGGAGCAGGAGCAGAGCTAGGCCGGCGAGGGCTGCGACCGTGAGCAGTGCCAGCCACGTGAGCGATTCGCCGCGCGCGTGCGATGCCGGCTCGGCCCGGTAGGCACGGAGCCATAGGCGCCCATTCAGCGCGTACAGGGCGCCGCCGACGCTCGATGCGGTCGCGACCAGCCACCACTGCTTGTCGAAGGCCCCCAAGATTGCCGCCGTAGCCGCGACGGCGTACGACGCCGATGCGAGAGTCCCGGTGCCGAGCACGACGCGGCTCAGCAGGCCGCCTAGCCGGACTCCGTTGAGCTTCCGAAAGCGCGCCAGCTGGAGTGCGGCGACGGCTACCGGGGCCGCGATGCCCGAGGCGAGGACTGCCAGCGTCAACGGGGAAGGGTCTGCGACACCAGCGGCTGTCGAGGCCATCTGCACGGCGATCGCAGCGCCGATCGAAGTGAAGAACCATGACGGCATCGTGGTGCTCCGTGCGAGAGTCGCCCGCGCCGCGTCAGCGTCGTTCAGCGCTGCTGAAGCCTCGGCTGCGCTGGGAATGTGAGGTCCAATACTATTTTCCATAGTGGAAAGTATGACAGGTACTTTCCAAATCGGCAAGTGACACGCTCTCAGTCTGCGATGACGACGCAGCGCGCCAGTGTTCGCGGGTGACGCCTGGAGAACACGTCTCCCTCAGTGCCGCCTCAGCGTCTCCTCAGTGTCGTGGCGCAGCCTCGTGGCTTGGTTCGTCGAGGCGAAGGAGGTTGATGATGAACGTGGTCGGCTTCCGGGCAGCGATGCTCGTGTTGTTCGGCCTCGGCCTGTTGGTGGTCGATCCTGCAAGTGCTGTGCCGAGGCCGGCACCGAAGTACTGGTCAGTTGCCCGCTGCGAACGGGTGCTCCCGGAACAACACCCTGCGATCGGCCAAGTGATCTGCGTCGCAAGCGGCGACCGGTCGACCTGCCGCTGGACGAGCGGACATCGCGGGCGCCTCTATTCGGAGCTGACCGTTTTTGAGTGGTTCGGGCAGGCGAACTTCACGACCCTCGGGATGGACGGGGTTGTTCCGGGTGTTGTTCGTTCGTTCACGCTCGCCACACGCGACCGCCCCGGCTTCGCTCGGATCTACCATCTCTACGGTGACCGATATGTCGGCTGGCCGGCGGACTTCTTCGTGGCCGACGTCAGGCTGCTCGCAACGGAGGTACCTCCGGGACGCTTCCGCTCGATCGTCGCTCCGATCGCAGCCCGCCTGATGCAAAAGGAGACCGCCAACTGCACGGGCGGGTAGCACTCGGCGAGAAACCGAGATCTCACCCTAGGCTCAGGACCGGACTGATGAAACGGTTGTCGGTCGAGAAGGGATGATGGACTACATCGTTCGGGAGCAGGCCGCGGAGGGAGTGGCGAGCGTTCGCATGGGCAAGCCGATCATCGACGGCAATCGGGTGGCCGGTGAATTCTGGACAACGATGACGAACGGCGAAGAACGAGGGACGCTGATCGGCTGCTTCATTGCCCAACTCAACGCCGCCGGGCGGTGCATCCATTTCCGCCAGTACTGGTTCGATATTTCAGGGCACGCCGATGCCTACAACGGTTGGGGTGGCTGATCGGTGTTCACCTCAATCGAGCGGCAGTTCGCTGCAGTGCCCCACTGTGCGGGAATGCCGCCTGAGGACGCGACGCTGGGAGTCAACCCGACGGGGTCCGCGTCAGACGCTCCCGCGACCGTTCAAGGACTGCGTAGGCGGCGAGCGCGAGTCCAGCAGCGACCTCAGCAAGCCAGACATCCCGAAACCGAATCGGGTTCACGGTGACCCGGCGGGCGAGCGGCTCGAGACAGAGCGCCCCGGCGGTGAGAAGAGCCCCTGCCAGCGTACGTCCTGTGCGCCACTGCTGGCCGAACCAGCCAAATAGCGGGCCGCTCACGAGTCCACCGACGACGACGGAGGGGTCGCTGATAAGAAACCCGCGGAGCCCTGCAAGTGAGTAGTGGGCATTCTCGATCGGACTATCAGTGAGTAGGAAGTACCCGAGCAGCGCCGCGTACGTGCAAGCGAGACCGAGCAGGGCAGCGCGGCGCCTCTCCCGCTGCGTCGCGCCAGCGAGAAACGGAAGAACAAGCCACGGAGCAGACAGCAAGCTCACATCCGCTCCCCAGGGAAGCGCCGAGAGGCTGCCGAGGTACTGATCGCCAGCACCGAAGGCAGCCGAAAGAACCAGCGCAAGAACGACGACCATCACGCCGCTAACCTAGCCCGTCCTTCAGCGAGATGGAAGAGGATGATGGCCTGCCCGAGTATTCCGGAATGCACCCTGAGCGCTGAGTACGGTGAGGGGTCGTGAGGAGGTTCCCCGTCTATCCGCGTTCGCCGCAGCGTTCGGTTGTTTACTCGCTCGTGTTCGGCGGCGTCGTTGCTGCGCTGTCCGCCCAGGACGGACTTGCTCAGGCGCTCGTGACCGGCTTCATCGTGACCGTGCTGACTCTCGCCGTCTACCTCTGGGTGTGGTCTCGGGCGAAGCGATGATTGCTGGGCACGCGCTCCGCCATGCACCCTGAGTGGCTAAAGGGCAGAAGGAGACGGCCGATGATCAGCGCATGGGTCTTTTCCGTAAGAAGCGCGACGACCAGCCAGCTGACCTGAACGAGCGGTCACCCCAGCTCGGTGTCAAGTACAAGGACTTGGCCGTTCTCGACAGCCTGATCAAGAACGGGGCTGATTCACAAGCAGCAGACACGTCATCTACTTCTCCTACGCGCCGAGCGAGGCCGCTGCTCGAGCGACGGGACTGGAAGCGGAGGCGGATCACTTCACCGCAGACATCCGGGAGCCACTGCCCGAGTTTCCCGGACAGTGGGCGGTCGTCTGTGAGAAGTACGCCATAACCTCACCTGACTTCGTTCGTGAAGCAGATGACTTCTTCCAGGCGCTGGCCGACCGCCACGGAGCGGAGTACGACGGCTGGGAAGCGAGCGTCTAGCCAGAGCCCTCGCCTGCGCGAGCGTTCCGGTGCACGAGCATCGGTAAATGTCACTCCTGAACGGTCTAGGCTGGGAAGATGGAGAACCCGATCTGGAGAGGCGCTTCCGTTGCCCTCAGACTGGCGATCCTGGCGTGCTTCGTCTACGCGCTCGCCGATCCCTCGTTGCCTCAGCTCCACGATGCGGCGACACGGGCACGGGAAATTGCGTGGCCGTTCGGGGTAGTCATTCCGCCGCTTGTGTTGTTTCTTGCTCAGCGCGGTCGCTCGTATCCATGGCGTGTTGACGCGATTCTTGCGCTTCCGTTCGCGCTCGACGCCGTGGGCAACGTGTTGAATCTGTACCACTCGTGGTCTCAATACGACACGATGAATCATGCGGTGAGCTGGTTCGCGCTCGCAACTCTCATGAGCCTGATCCCTGCGATACGAACGCTGCCCCGGTGGGCAGACGCGGCCTTGGCACTTGGTGCCGGCGCGCTCGGAGCGGTTCTCTGGGAACTCGGCGAATACGCGGCGTTCATCCATAGCTCGAACGACACACGGGCCGCGTACACCGATACGTTGAGCGATCTTTGCGCCGGAGTCGTAGGCGCGTCCTGTGCTGCTTTTCTCGTTTTCCGATCCCGCGCTCAACGCGAGTGGGTCTATGCCGCGCCACGCCGTGTAAGCCACAGCCGCCCGTTATCCCGCGTGCGGTTCGAGCAGTCGTCCGAGGGACTAGGGCCCTTGACGACATTGTCTGATCACGCCGCGTTACCCTTGCCGCGTGCCGAAGCCGCGTGTCGTGTCAACCGTCGATTGGTGGAGTGACGACGAGGGCTGGGGTGCACTTGCCCCATCCGACGACACGCCCGGCGGAGTCTTCGTCCACTTCTCCGCGATTCAGGCGGACGGGTACAGATCTCTGCGGCCGGGCCAAAGGGTTGAGGCTCGGATCAAGGGGCCGCTCGACTTCGAGCAGGACGGCTATCGATACGTCGCAACCGCCGTCTGGGTGCTGGACTGAGACCAGGCCAGCGTCCGGCGATGGCCCTCGACCGCTCGTCTGGCCGTACCTGAGCATCCATCATGATCCCGGCATGACACAGCTTTCGGGGAAGGTCGAAGAGCTGCTACGCGAAGCTGGTGAGATCGCGGAGGCACGAGGACATGCATTTGTCGGCACGGAGCACGTTCTCCTTGCCATGACGCGCCAAACCGACGACAGCTTCGCTCGCAGGCTGCTCGATGAAGTCGGTGCGACGGACGATTTACGCTCTCGCATCGAGAGCGTCATCGGCCCAGGGTGAGAACGTCGGCTACTTCGGCTTTTCTGCGGGCTGTGTGATTCTGAACGAGCCGGAGTTGGCGTAGGTTGTTCCGCCGCTGTTCCGAGCGATGACGACGCACTCGATGAGATGTCCGACTTGGCGTCGGCCCGGCCGGTAGGTGGCGGTCCGTGTGAGTACGGCGTTCTTCGTCGCATCGACGATCTCGATCGTGATGCGCGGGTTTCCCGTCCAGGCCGGCTTGTGGCAGGTCAGTGTTCCGGTGAAGGAATCGCTGAATCGGACGGCAGTTCGGCCACGTGGCGCGAGGGTGGCGACGGGTGCTCCGTGCAGCCACTTTGCGATCTCCGGCGAGGTCAGATCGACGTAGATGTTCTTGTTGCCTGCGGCGCACGAAGGCCCTTGGAAACGCGAGAAGACGCCGACCAGGACGGGTTTGGCGCCTGGTGCGACGAGTCCGCCGCCGCTGTCTCCATGACAGGCCGTCCCGGCCGGGGTCTGGGCGCAGAAGATCGCGGCCCGGCCGCTGTCGCAGTCGTAGACGCGAATGGTTTTCTCGGGCAGGTAGTGCTCGGCGTTGTCGCTCTTGCCGTCGGCGATCTGTCCCCAGCCGTACAACGCGACGGGGGAGGCAATGCTGAGCGGTTTCGTCGCCGTGACGACCGCGATGGGCGCCACGGACGGCCCGCTGATGTCCAGCGGTGTACTCAGCGTCAGCCGGGCGATGTCGTCGTCAAACGTCTTCGGGTCATAACCAGGATGCCACTCGACCGACGCGACGACCGCGTCCTGCCGCTGCGAGCGGTCAGCTCCCGCGTTCAGATCGACGACACCCGCGACAACCTTGATCTGGCCGGGCGGGACAGGCCCATTTGGCGCGCAGTGCGCTGCCGTCAGAATGTGCGTCGCGTCGAGGATCGACCCGGAACAATCTGCAAAGTCGGACTCGATCAGCACGACCCACGGCGCGACCGTCGTCGACGCCACCCTCGCGCCGTCGTTCTCGCCCTGGCCGGAGGCGGCACCGGCCAGGATCATGGTCAGGAGCACGCCCACCGCGAGCATCGAGCCGATCAGACGAGCCGAGCTCACGCTCAAGACGATAGTCAGGATCTCTGTACGCGGGTCAGCCGAGGTCGGTGATTCGCGTCCTTGAGAGCACGGCCTCGACGATGGACTTCGAGTTGGGCATTGGTCCACCGACTCCCTCGAAAACGAAATCGACGACTGTGGCCCCGGAGCGGATGACGACATAGTCGTAGTCGACCTCGTAGCTCGAGGCTCCCTTGGCGACCAGGTCTCTGATCCGCCATGCGGTCAGCTGGTCAAAGCAACGAGCCGCGCCGACATGACAGTGTGGATCGATCGAGAACGGCACACGCGCTCGGCTGATGGTCTTTACCTGATAGCCGGCCTGGTTCCAGGGGCCTACCTGGAACGCCGCGATGCAAGCAGGTGCCTTAGGCCCGGTGGCCCATCTGAACCAGGCGTGGCTGAGAGCGTCCGAAGAAAACACCCTGGTCGTCGAGTTGGCGTCATTTCCCTTGTTGTTTGTTTCAAAGCTGGCCGAGTCGCTGAAACCCGTCATCGCGAGTTCGACCTTGACCGGGGCGCTTGGACAAGAGTTGAGGCGAGGAGAAGTCGAGGCTTTCCTGGTGATCGTCCAACCAGGACCGACGTCGCTCGGATGCAGCGTAAGCCTCTCCGCGCTCCGCTGGTCTGCCGGGCTGATGGCCGCGTGGGTCAAGTTGGACATGACCGTGGCTGCCATTACGGCGAAGGTGAGCATTGCAGCCGCAGCCGTGACGCGGGGACGACGCGAAACCCACAGGCGTGCCACAGAGACGCTTGAGCGCGGTTGAGTCATCGGCGCGCTCAGAGCCTGTCCGATGCTCGGATCGATGGCAACTGGCCGAAGGTCTGATCGTTGCAGGGGTATTCGTGCCCCGCGCGTTCACCGGCCCCCGAGGCATGGTGAGACCGAGGCAACCCCGCATGCACCAGTGTCCCGCCATGACCCCCGAGCGTGCCGAGCCTCTTGCTCCGCGCGAACTCGACAGCGCCCTCACGACGAATCAGTGCAGAAGTTGTGGGAACACGGGGGCGCAACCGTCGGTGCCGAGGACAGCGCGGCCATCGTCGCCTTCAGTCGCGCAACGAGCCTCACGGTGTAAACGTCGTCGTAGTAGTCGGCAACGACGCTGTCCACGCGCATCGTGCGGTCGTGCGGGTCACTCGGCTTCAACCCTAAGGCCTCCAAGGCGGCGTCGAACTGCCTCGACTCTGCCGCACGCCTGTTCGGATTCGCGAAGTCGGCAGCCGCAGCATCGCTCCACCAGATCGTCAGCGAGAGCTGGAGGTGATGAGGGTTCGTGTCCAACGGATCCGATGCGTTAGCCGCAAGCGTGCTCTCGTATACGAGCCGCAGCCGCCCACGACCAGCGACCCGACGAGCAGCAACAACAGCGGCCTCATCACGAGGACAAGGACTGTAGACCGCCACCTTCCTTCGCAACGGCGCTGGGTGTCCTCGCGCCTCCGTGCTGCGCCGGGCGGAGTCACGAGGCGACCCATCGCACGTACCGTTCCGGGGACGTGACGGACGAGAAATATGAGATCCCGATCGTCGGCTATGCGGTTGCCGGCCAGGACGGCGATTCGGATGTGACGTTGAGACTCAGGCGGGACAGCGATGGAAGCGCAGCTGTCATTTGCACCCGCGGCAGCAGCAGTCGTGCACTCAGACGGCAGCACGGGACCGTACGGCGGATTCAACTGGCTCGGCGAAATCGTGGCCTATGCCGAAGACGCGTCGGGCCATCTCACGGTGCGCTTCGACAACGCCAGCACGCTCCACGTCGCCCCTCTGCCATGGGTCGAGTCTTGGCAGGTCATCACGCCGGCAGAGATGTTCTTCGGGAGTCCGGTCTGAGCACGCCCCAGCTGTGCCAGCGCTTCGCGACTACGCCGGAGGACCGACCAGCGGGGGCGACCCTGACCAGGGAGATTCGTCGTACTGCGGGCGATCGTCGAGAATCTCGTACCACGAGGCCTTCGAGCCGACGAAAATGTGCGCCATTGGCTTCAGCGTCGGCTCGTCGATCAGCGTCCCGTACGGAATGCGGATCTTGCCTTCGTAGCCCGTCCAGTGCAGCAGCGAGAAGCACTCCTTGCAGCGCACGGCGTGGCGCCCCTCCGCATCGCCTTGCACGACCAACGAATCGGCGCCCTTCGTCAGCCTCATCTTCTCGGGTTCGATCTCGCCCCAAGGACTGAACGCCGAGCCGGTCGTCGCACGGCAGTTCGAGCAGTGGCAGTTGTACGCCTCGACGAACTCGTCAGCGACCTCGAACGAGACGACACGGCACGCGCATCGCCCCCTCAGCACGCCAACGCTCATGCCGCGAGCGTAACGGAGCTTGCCGGCGCGAGCGTTTCGCAACGACGTCCGACGACAGGCTGTGTCTGACATCGCGCAGCGGTGTCTGACACCTCTTGCGGATCGAGCAGTGGGAAAGGTGTCAGACACGGATTCGCTTGGATGCGCGCGTGTTCGCGAATGACCCCCTGGCCCAGAGTGGCGTCAACTCGTCGTCGTTCGGCGCATCACCTAGAGATCAGATCATCTGGATCGCCAGCGTCCCGGAACGCACCATGAGGTCAGAACGACCGCTTGCGGCCTAGTCGTTCGTCGGGGGCGGGAGGCTCGGCGATGCGGCGCGCCATCTGATCACCATCAGCCGGATCGTTATCGAGACGATGAGCGCCAGGAAGTAGCTCAGCGAGGCGATCGCGACGAGACGCAGCGGGTTGTGCAGGAACAGGAGCGCGAACACTACGAGCACGAGATCGAACAGGAGGGTCGTGTAGGTCCGGATCACCTGTCCTCGCAACTCTGGCGGATTCTTGCGCCCGATAGCGAACCAGTCGAGTGCCCAGTAGCGGCGCACCATCCTCGAAGGTTGTCGCCTCGCCTTCCAAAGTGAATGCGCATGCGTTCCAACCCGAACGATCACGGCGACAACAATTCCAATGCCGATCGCGTAGAGGTCAGACGACACTGATGGCAACAGCTTGTGAGCAAGAGGTCGGAGACTGTGCTCGCGCCACCGCCACGTTCTACCAGGGAAGACGGGACTTGCTTGCGCGAGCCTTCTTACGCCCAGACGCCGAATACGCCTTGGCGATGGCCACGTTGGCTACTTGAAGCCGTTGACGTCGTCGCGCAGCACGTCGAACCAGCCCGCGTGGCTGAAGCCGAGCCGCTCGAGGATCGGTCGTGACATCCGGCCGGCGCTCACCGTCAGCGCGGGCGTTCCGCGCGCGACGGCTGCGTCCCAGCGGGCCCTGACGAGCGCCCGATAGACGCCGCGGCCGCGGGCGTCGGAGCGGGTACTTCCCCCGACCAGATACACCGCGTTGGTGCCGAAGATCGCTGCGGCGGTGCCCACGATCTCGCCGTCGAGCACTCCGACGAACGTTCGGAAGCCCGAGTCGCCTGCGACCTCGAAGTCCCAGAGCTGCCGGCTGTGAGCGCGATGGGCTTCCCGATCCTGCTCGCTCACCTCGAACGACTCCATCCCGACGAACGCCGCAGCCTCGTACTCGTCGAGGCTCTCGGCTAGGCGTGCCTCCAGCCCGGGCGAATCGCTCGCCGGGGGTGGGCTCGTGAGGAGCAACGCCGCGAATCGGGGCTCGTGGGGCAGCTCGTCGTACGGGGTCATCCCGTACTCCGCCGTAAGCACGTGAGCAAGCCCGTTGGGTTTCGCCGCCTCGGGGACCATCCACGCTCCGGTTCGCGCGCCTCGCTCCACGACGAGCGCTCGCGCTTCGGTGACGACGCGATCGACGTCAGCGGAAATGTCTTTCACAAAGACGGTGGCATCGGCTGTGCCGCTGAAGGCGCCCACGCAGAAGCCGCCGCGCCTGGTCAGCTGGAAGGGATGCCCGGGCGGTGGATCAGGGAGATCCCAGTTCGGCCAGAGCGCCGCATCGCGAAGTTGTTCGGCCGTCGCCACGGGCGGAACCTACCGCGAACCGCGCCTCAAGCTCGGGTCGCGGCGTAGCGCAGTTGCACCAGCCCGCTCGGATACGGCGTGGCCGCCGTGAGCCTCAGACGGTGACGTTCTGCGACGCCGGCAAACAGCGGCACGCCGTCGCCGAGGATGACGTTCACGATGGTCACGGTGAGCTCGTCGATCAGGTCGGCGTCGAGGAACGCGCGAATCAGCGAGCCGCCGTCGAGATAGATCGCGCCGCTGGTGCGTGCGCCAACCGCGTCGAGCAGCTCGGACAGTGTGCCCGCGACCACGCTGACCGTGGCGGGGGCGGCGGGGAGTGGGCGAGAGGTCGCCACGAACACCGGCAGCTCTCCGTAAGGCCACGAGGCGAAACCCGCCGCGACGTCGTACGTCGCCCTGCCCAGCAGGAGCGCGGCTGTCTCCGCCATGAACGCCGCGTACCCGTAGTCCTCGCCGTCCTCCGGTGCCGGGAGCCAGGAGAGATCGCCGCCCGGGCCGGCGATGAAGCCATCCAGGGAGCAGGCGATGAACACTCGGACGCTTCCGGCCATGCTCGAAACCCTACGACGGAGGCGGAGCGACGGCTGCGAGGTCGGCCCCGAGCCCCAGCAGAATCCCGTCGGCGTCCACCGCGGGACTCGTGGTGCTGAAGAGCACGACGCCCTCGCGCGGGGCGCGGATCTCCTCGAGCTCGTCGCCCCACAGGTTACGGACGCATCCGAGCAGGCTGCCCTCCGCGACCTCGTCACCCGCGCGAACCGCCGCATCCCACCAGCCCTCACCCGCCGAGCGGAGCCAGACGAAGCTGCCAACGGTGCGCATCGGGCGAGCAGGTGGCTCCGGCTCGCCCGGCAGCATCTCGAGATAGCGCAGCGCGTTTCGGACACCGGTGACGAGCAGCTGCACGGCGCCCTCCTCGAGCTGGCCGCGACCGCCCGCCTCGGCGATGATCCCCGGCACGCCCGCCTGCGCCGCGCCGCCGATCGTCATTCCGCCGAGGCCGCCTTCCCGCCGCTGCTCGCGCACGACCAGCGGCAACCCGAACGCGAGGGCGATGCCCCGCGCCTGGGCATCGACGTCCGGCGAGCCCGACTCCTCGTAGATCGCGAACGGCTCGAGATCCTCGACCATGTCGCCGCCATGCAGGTCGATGAACGCGTCGGCCGGCGCGATCAGCTCGTCGAAGATCGAGCGAGCGAGGACCTCCGTGTAGCTGCCGTCGAGAGAGCCGGGAAACGAGCGGTTCAGGTTCTTGCCGTCCTCGGGGATGACGAACGGAGAACGCCGTTTGAACGACTGCATGCTCACGACGGGAACGGCGGTGATGGTGCCCGCGAGCTCGTTCGGGTCGAGCTCGTTCATGAACCGCGTGACCGCGGCGATCGACGAGTACTCGCAGCCGTGGATGCCGCCGATCAGCGAGAGCCGCGGCCCGTCCTTCGCCCCTCGTGCTTCGAACGCGGGATGCTCGAGCCCGGCCAGCTGCAGATGTGGATAGACGATGGTGCGACGCTCGATCATGTGGCTCCCTCTCGAATCTGCTGCCACGCGAAGTGACACGCGGCGCGGTGGTCGGGGCGCGCGGGGCCCGGCAGGAGCGCCGGATCCTCCGCTGCGCAGAGCGGCATCTGCGCGATGGGACACCGCGGATGGAAGCGGCAGCCGGTCGGCAGGTCGATGGGGCTCGGCGGGTCGCCGATCACGCCGACGGCCTCGGAGGCGCGGCCCGGCACGAGCCGGGGAACGGCCTTCAGCAGCCCTTGCGTGTACGGGTGACGAGGGTCGGCGAACAGCTCCTGGGTCGGCGCTGTCTCGACGATCCGTCCGAGGTACATCACGGCGACGCGATCGGCGACGTGCCGCACGACCGCCATGTTGTGTGCGATGAGCAGCACGGTCAGGCCGAGCTTGTCGCGCAGGTCTTCGAGCAGGTTCAGCACCGTCGCCTGGACGGAGACGTCGAGCGCCGACACCGGCTCGTCTGCCACGAGCAGCTCGGGCTCGAGCGCGAGCGCACGCGCGATTGCTACGCGCTGCCGCTGGCCGCCCGAGAACTGCCGCGGGTGGGCATCGAGCGCGCGAGAGCCGAGCCCGACCAGGTCGAGCAGCTCCCGGCAGCGCTCGTCGACGCGGTTCTTCGGCACCATCTGATGCGCCCGCAGCAGCTCGGCCAGCGTCTGCTTCACCGTCATGCGCGGGTTCAGCGACGAATACGGATCCTGGAAGACCATCTGGATGCGGCGCCGCTCCGCTCGCTCGCGCTTCATCCCGAGCACGTCGCCGTCGTAGCGAATCTCGCCCGCCGTGGGTTCGTAGAGGCCGACGATGCAGCGTCCGAGCGTCGACTTGCCGCAGCCGGACTCGCCGACGAGGCCCAGGGTCTCGCCCTTGGCGATCGTCAGGTCGACGCCGTCGACTGCTCGCAGTACCTCGGGCGACAGCCGGCGCAGCCGCCGTGTTGCGCCGCCACGCAGGGCGAACTGCATCTCGAGACCGCGGATGTCGAGCAGCGGCTCGAGCGTCGTCAAAGCCACGGCTGCCTCAGACACCGGCGATCACCGGCTCCCGTTGCACGTCGTCCGCGCACGCCTCGTGATGCAGACAGCGCGTCGCCCGTCCGTCGCCGAGCTCGATCAGCGGGATGGGGTCGCGAAGACAGTCGTCCTGGACGAATCCGCAACGCGGGTGGAACCGGCAGCCCGTCGGAGGAGACGCGAGGTCGGGCGGCGTCCCCGGGATCGACGAGAGCCGCGTGCGGATCGCGTCGAAGTCGGGCACCGAGCGCAGGAGGCCGAGGGTGTACGGATGGCGCGGCTCGCGAAAGACCTGCTCGACCTCGCCCGTCTCGACGATCTGCCCGGCGTACATCACTGCGACGCGGCGGCAGGTCTGCGCGATCACCGCGAGATCGTGTGAGACGAACACGAGGCTGACCCCGAGATCCTCCTGCAGCGATTGCAGCAGCTTGAGGATCTGATCTTGAATCGTCACGTCGAGTGCCGTCGTCGGCTCGTCGCAGAGGATCAGCTTCGGATTGCCGGACAGGGCGATCGCGATCATCACTCGCTGTCGCATGCCCCCCGAGAGTTCGTGCGGATACGCCTTCGCCCGCCGCACGGGATCGGGGATCCCGACCCGCCGCATCAGCTCGAGCGCCCGGTCACGCGCGGCGCTTCTGCTCTCGCCGAGCCGCACCTGGGGCATCTCCGCGATCTGCTCGCCCACACGCATCACGGGGTTCAAAGCGGTCATCGGCTCCTGGAAGATCATCGCCAGTGACGTGCCGCGCAACTCCCGCCGGCGGTCCTCGCCGACCAGCACGAGATCCTCACCCCCGAACTCGATTGAGCCTGCCGTGATCCGCGCCTTGCGGGGGAGGAGCCCGAGCAGCGCGCGCAGCGCCATCGTCTTCCCGGAGCCCGACTCGCCCACGATGCCGAGTGCCTCCGAGGGCAGCACGTCGAAGGAGGCCCCGTCGACGGCCCGCAGCACGCCTCGTGCGAGCGGAATCTCGACTACGAGGTTGCGGACACGGAGGAGCGGCTCGGTCATTCAGGCCTCAGCAAGTCGGCGAGCCCGTCGGCGAGCAGCGAGAGTCCAAGGGCGGTGATCACGACCGCGATGCCGGGCACGGTCGAAAGCTCCCAGTGCGTCGTCAGATACGTCTGACCGTCCGCGATCATCGTGCCCCAGTCGGGCGTGGGAGGCTGCACGCCGAGGCCGAGATAACCGAGCGTGACGATCGCCAGGATGTCGAGAACGATGTCGGACATCGAGAAGACGATCGCCTGGGTGATCACGTTCGGGAGCAGATGCCGGAAGATGATGCGGACGTCGGAGAGCCCGCCCGATTTCGCCGCGAGCACGTACTCCCGCCGCTTCGCAACGAGCACCTCGCCGCGGACGATCCGGGCATACGACACCCAGCCGACGATCGTGATCGCGATGTAGATGCTGCGGGTGCCCGGGCCGAGCACGAACACGAGGGCGATGATCAGCACGTAGAACGGAAACGCCACGACGATGTTCACGAGCCAGTTGGTGAGGGTGTCGAACCAGCCGCCGTAGTAGCCCGCGAACAGGCCGATCACCGTGCCGATCGTGAAGGGGAACAGCACCGCGAGGAACGCCACGCGCAGGTCGGTACGCGCCCCGTAGACGAGCCGCGACCAGACGTCGCGCCCGATCTCGTCCGTTCCGAGCCAGTGCTTGCTCGAAGGGCCTTGCAGGATGTTGTTCAGATCCTGGTTGAGCGGGCCGTGGTTCGTGATCAGCGGCGCGAAGATCGCACCGAGGATGATCAGCCCGAGGATCGTCACGCCGGCGACGAAGCTCGGCGTGCGATACCAGCGTCCGCGAAAGCCGCGGCGTTGTGCGATGACCTGACCCGCCGGCGCCGTGTCGACCGTGATCGCCACTACTCGAACCTCACCCGCGGATCGAGCAGAGCGTGGATCACGTCCGAGAGCAGATAGACGAGCACGACCATCACCGAGAACACGAGCGTGACTGCCTGGACGACGGTGAAGTCGCGGCCGTTGATCGAGTTGATCATCAGCTGCCCGATCCCGGGCAAGGCGTAGACCTGCTCGATCACGAGCGTCCCGCCGACGAGATAGCCGATATTGACGCCCAGCACGGTGACGGTCGAGATGACTGCGTTCCGCAGCGCGTGGCGGATGAGCACGCGCCGCTCGGGCAGTCCCTTCGAGCGCGCGGTCGTCACGTAGTCGGACTCGAGCACCTCGAGGAGGCTCGCGCGCAGGCTGCGAATCAGGATCGGTGCGATGCCGAACGCGACGGTCAGCGCGGGCAGGAACATCGAATGCAGATGGCCGGTGAAGCCGCTGCCGTAGCCGCCGACGGGGAAGAGGCTGCCGAGGTTCAGGCCGAAGATCAGCAGCAGGACGATCCCGACCCAGAACGGGGGGAAGCCGAGCCCGACCAGCGGGATCACGCGCACGAGATGGTCGGGGATCCGGTCGCGCTGGGTCGCCGCGATCGCGGCGAGCGGCACGGCGATCAGCACCGAGAGCAGCGTGCCAAAGCCGATCAGCCAGAGCGTCACCGGCAGGCGCTGCAGCACGAGATGGCCCGCCGAGACGTCGTAGATCAGCGAGGTGCCGAGGTTCCCGTGCACGATCTGGCCCAGGAACTTCTCGTACTGGACGGGCAGCGGACGGTCGAGCCCCCACTGATGCCGGAGCAGCGCGACACGCGCCGGCGTTGCCTGATTTCCCAGAATCGTCTGTGCCGGGTCGCCCGGTACGAGATGAATCAGGAAGAAGCAGAGAAACGTGACGCCGAGCGCGATCGGCACCAGATGGAGGAGGCGGCGAGCCACGTACGCGCCAAGGGTCATGCCGCCCCCTCCAGCCGGTTCCTACTCAGGTCCTACCCCAGCCAGGCGTCCTCCAGGTGGTAGTTGCCGAGCGGGTAGACGAAGAAGCCGTGCAGCTTGTTCGTGTACGCCCAGCGGTACGGCGAGTAGTAGAGGAAGCCCATGAATGCGTCATGTGCCGCGATCGACTGCAGCTTTGCGTAGTCGGCCGCACGCTTGGCGACGTTGGTCTCCCGCTGCGCTGCGTGGGAGAGCGCGATCACCGTCGGGTTGTTGTAGTCGGTGTAGAACGAATGGGCGCCGCCCTTCGGATCGACCGCGAAGGTGACGAGCTCGTCCGGGTCGGCGATGTCCATCGTCCAGTAGCTGAACCCGAGCTGGTACTTCTGCGCCTCGATGTCGTTGAACTCGGTCGAGGTGTCGAGCTGCTTGAAGGTCACCTTGATGCCGAGTTGGGCCAGCTGAGACTGCAGGATCTGCCCTGTCGTCGATTCGACCTGTGCGCCGGCGCCGACGAGCAGCGTCACGGGGAAGCCCTTCGGGTACTTCGACAGCGCCATCTCGGCCTTCGCCTTCGCCATGTTGAACTGCAGGCCGGGCGTGCTCTTGGCGTAGAACGGCACCTGCGGCGGCAGGAACGAGTTCGCCGGCGTGCCGAAGCCGAAGAGCACGGACTTGACGATCGACTTCCGGTCGATCGCGTACGAGATCGCGCGCCGCACGTGCACGTCGGCGAGCGGCGGATACTGCTCGTTGATCGTGAGGTAGTCGGTGCGCGTCGACGGGAAGAGGCTCATCGTGATTCCGGACGTGTGCTGCAGCTTCGTGATCGAGTTGAACGGCGGGAACTCGTCGACCTGGATCTGGCCGCCGCGCAACTGCAGCTCGCGGGTGTTGTCGTCACTCACGAACGTCCAGGTGACGGAGTCGAGATACGGCTTGCCCGCCTGCCAGTAGAACGGATTGCGCTTCAGCGTCACCGACTGGCCGATCACGCGCTTGTCCCACATGAACGGCCCGGTGCCGATCGGGTGCTTGTAGAAGTCGGCACGCTTCTGGCCCGCGAAGTTGTTCGGAATGATCCCGTTCGCGAACAGCGCGATGTCGGCGAGGAACGGCGCCCAGTTGTACTTCAGGTGGAAGACAACCGTGTCCGCGTCCGGCGTCGTGATGTTCTTGATTGCCCCGTCGAGATAGCCCCAGCCCTTCGACTGCACCCGCGCGTCGTCGATCGAGAACTTGACGTCGGCGGAGGTCATCGGGCTGCCGTTCGAGAACTTGACGCCCTTGCGGAGCTTGAACGTGTAGGTCTTCCCGTCGGCCGACTTCGTGTAGCTCGTCGCGAGCCACGGCTTGACGCCCTTGCCGTCGGCGGTGACGGTGTACAGCGGCTCCATGATCTGCTCGGCCAGCCAGATCGACTCGTTCTGGAACACGTTCGTCTTGTCGAACGACTGGGAGTCCTCGATCCGGGCGATCGTGATCGAGCCGCCGCGCTTCGGCGTGTCGGCGCTCGAGGTTGCGTGGCCCGTGCGGGCTGCGAGAGCCGCCGTCGCCGCGACAACCGCGACAGCGAGGATGCAGTAGCGACACGAGAGCTGTGCGTCTTTTCACGGTCACTCCTTCGGGCCAGGGCTGAGGGGCGTCAGGGTGTTGTATACAAGCCGCGATCCGTCGCGACAACTTTGCAGCGCGACCCACAAACTCCGAGATTGACAAGCTCCGCTCAACCATCTACGAAACGCTTCGACTACGTCGTCGTGGGCGCGGGTGCGATCGGCGGCGCCGTCGGCGCCCGGCTGGTCCGCGACGGCCACTCGGTGCTGTTCTGCGACGCCGATCCCGAGCACGTCGCCGCGATGAACGAGCGCGGCCTGGCGCATCGAAGGGCCTGTCGAGGAGCTCATTGTCGCGGCGCCCGCCGTCACTGCCGGACGGACTTGCCCGAGCGGCTCGGCGCCGTGCTGCTGGCCGTGAAGTCACAGCACACGGCGGCCGCTCTCGAAGCCGATCGCGCCGCGCCTCGACCCGGACGGGTTTCGTCGTCTCACTGCAGAACGGCGTCAACGAGCCGCTGATCGCATCGATCGTCGGAGAGGAGCGCACTGTCGGCGCCTTCGTCAACTTCGGAGCCGACTACGTGGTGCCCGGGCGGATCTTCGTCGGCGGTCGCGGCGCGCTCTACGTCGGCGAGCTCGACGGACGGCCCGAGCGCCCGGGTCGACGCGGCTGCTCGCCGACCTGGCCGATGCGCACGCGAGACCGCCAACATCCTCGGTTTCCTGTGGGCGAAGGAGGCGTACGGCGCGATGCTGTTCGCCACCGCCGTCTCCGACCTGTCGATCGTCGACGCGCTGTCCGAGCCGCGCTACCGCGGGCGTCTTCGTGACACTCGCCCGCGAGGTGCTGGCCGCGGCGCCGGTTCCGGTCGAGCCGTTCGACGGCTTCGACGCCGACGACCTCGACGGGTCGGTCGACCGGCTGGTCGAGTTCAACCGCCGCTCGGCCAAGACGCACTCCGGCATCTACCGCGACCTGATGGTGCGCAAGCGCAAGACGGAGAAGGCGATGCTCGAGGACATCGATGGCCCGCTGTTGGCAGCGGACGCTCGAGCTGATCGGGGAGATCGAGGAAGGACGGCGCACGTGCGAGGTCGCGAACCTCGAGCTGCTGGCTGCGTACCAGCGTCTGCAGGAGCGCGGACCGGCACTGAACGCTGTGATCGTCGAGCTGCCGCCGGGCGCGCGGGCGGCGCGCGGGCCGCTGCACGGCAGTCGCCGTGGCGGTCAAGGACAACATCGGACGTCGAGGGCGTCGTGACGACGAACGCGTCGACCGTCGGGACGCCGCCTCCCGGCGCCGCGAGGATGCGCCGGTCGTTGCACGGCTGCGAGCCGCGGGCGCGGATCTCCTTTGCAAGACGAACCTGCTCGAGTACGCGGCCGGCAGCGTCAACGCGGCCTTCGGCATGACGTTCAACCCGCGCGATCCGTCGCGCACGGCGGGCGGCTCGAGCAGTGGCTCGGCGGCTCTCGTCGGCGCGGGCGTCTGCGACTACGCCCTGGGCACTGACACGGGCGGCTCGATCCGGATCCCGGCCGCGTACTGCGGCATCGTCGGACTGAAGCCGAGCTTCGGGCTGGTGCCGGTCGACGGCGTCTTCCCGCTCTCGGGGTCGTGCGATCACGTGGGCACCCTCACGTCCACCGTTGCGCAGACGACAACTCTTCTTGGGGTGCTTTCCGGCCGGCCGGTCGCGCTGCCACCGGTTTCGGGCCTGCGCGTCGGCGTCTTGCGGAGCCAGCTCGACGACCCGGATCTGACCGACGGGCGTGCGCGCGAGGGTCGTGGAGGCATTGGCCGCGCTCGAGGAGTGCGGGTTCGAGGTGGTCGACGTCGAGGTGCCCGAGCTCGAGCTGGCCGACGCCGCGCTCGGCGCGGTCGTCCTGAAGGAGGCCTGGGACATCCACCGAGAGCTCTACGAGCGCGAGGGCGAGAAATACGGGGCGGGCACGCGCGCGCTCCTCGAGCTGGGAGCGACGATCTCCGACGACGACTACCGGCAGGGACTCGCCGATCAGTCACGCGTCGCGGCGGCCTTCGCACGCGTCTTCGAGACGGTGGCGGTTCTCGCCGGCCCGACCGTCGCCTATCCCGCACCGCCCGAGGATCCGCCGTTCGGAACGCCGGAGGGCGAGGTGGAGGGCCGGTTCACGGCTCCGTACAACCTCGCCGGCAACCCCGCTGTTTCCGTTCCCTGCGGGCTCGCCGAAGGAACCCTGCCCGCCGGGCTGCAACTCGCGGCTGCCGTCGGCGAGGACGCTTTGCTGCTGGCTGTTGCCCAGACCTACGAGGAGAGGAGTCGCCGTTGAGGATCGAGGACTGCAACTGGATGCAGGTTGAGCGCTACCTGGAGACCGACGACCGGCATCGTCATTCCGCTCGGCTCGGTCGAGCAGCACGGCTACCTGTCGCTGGGCGTCGACCGGATCCTGTCCGAGCGCGTGTCGGAGGAGGCCGCGGAGCCGCTGGGCGTGCTGGTGCTGCCGTCGCTGCCTTACGGCCTGACGCCGTACTTCGCCGCGTATCCGGGCAGCCCGACGCTCCGCGTCGAGACCTACCAGGCGGTGCTGCGCGACCTGCTCGACTCGTTTGCCGACCAGGGCTTCCGGCGCTTCCTCTTCGTGAACGGCCACGGCGGCAACGATCCGGGCCGCGACGTGATCGGGCCGTGGCAGGCCGAGCACGACGGGCACGCAGGTGCTGTGGCACAACTGGTGGGCCGGCGCCCGTACGCGCGCCGTGGTCGACGCGATCGACGCCGACGCGTCGCACGCGTCGCTGGTTCGAGAACTTCCCGTGGACGCGGCTGCCGGGCGTCGAGCAGCCGCAGGAGAAGAAGCCGATGGCAGACATCTCGACGATGCGCGAGCTCGACCCGCAGCAGGTGCGCGAGCTGCTCGGCGACGGCTCGCTCGGCGGCGCTCTACGAGCGGCCCGACGAGGACGTCCTGCAGGTGTGGCAGGCGGGAGTCGAGGAGGTTCGCGAGCTGATCGAGTCCGGCTGGTCGCGTGCCTGATCTGACAGGGCGGGTCGCGATCGTCACCGGGACGGCGCACGGCATCGGCTCGGGTATCGCCGACGCGCTGGCTGCGCACGGCGCCGATCGTCCACGGCGTGCGACCGCGACACCGTCGACGTGACCGACGCCGTCGCAGGTCGACGCGTTCGTCGACTCGCTCGGCCGCGTCGACATCCTCGTGAACAACGCAGGCGGCGTCGTCGGCCAGGTCGGCCGCCCGCTCGAGGAGGTCTCGGAGGACGACTGGCAGGCAGTCGTCGACGCGAATCTGAAGAGCACGTTCCTCTGCACGCGCGCGGTCGTGCCGGGGATGAAGGAGCGCGCGCTACGGCCGGATCGTGAACATCTCGTCCGGCGCTGGCCGCAGCGTCAGCCTCACCGGCATCCAGGCGTATGCGAGCGCCAAGGCGGGCCAGATCGGCTTCACCCGCCAGACGGCGCACGAGCTCGGCCCGCACGGAATCACCGTCAACTCGATCGCCCCGGGGTTCGTGCTCTCGAATCCCGACGTCGATCGCCCAGTACGAGAGCTACGGCGAGGAGGGACAGCAGCGGCTCCTGCTGTCGATCGCGACCCGGCGGCTCGGAACGGCTGACGACATCGCGAACGGCGTGCTCTTCTTCGTTGCGGAGGAGTCGTCGTGGGTGACCGGGCAGGTGATCTCGATCGATGGCGGCCACTCCATCTTTTGACGACCGCGACCGCTACGTGCGCGAGCTCGCGGCGTTCATCGAGATCCCGAGTGTCAGCCTCGATCCCGCGCACCGGGACGACATGCGCCGCGCAGCCGAGTGGGTGGCGGGCCAGCTCGCGTTCGCGGGCGGCAGAGTGGTGGAGACCGACGGCCACCCTGCCGTGCTGGCCGAGTGGCTCGGCGCGCCCGGCGCGCCCGACGATCCTGGTCTACGGCCACTACGACGTGCAGCCGCCGGGCGACGAGAGCCGACTGGACGACGCCGCCGTTCGAGCTGCGACCGTGCGCGACGGCCGCATCTACGGCGCGCGGCGCGACCGACGACAAGGGGCCTGTCGTCGTCGCGCTCGAGACGGCGAAGGCGCTTTCGCCGCGAACGGCGCGCTGCCGCTGAACGTGCGGTTCCTGATCGAAGGCGAGGAGGAGATCGGCAGCCCGAGCCTGCCCGCGTTTCTCGAGGAGCAGCGAGACGAGCTCGCGTGCGACCTGGTCGTCTCGGCCGACGGGGCGATGTGGCGGCCCGGGCGAGCCCGTCAGTCGCGATCGCCGCGAAGGGGCTCGTCGGCCTCGACGTGATCGTTCGCGGACCGCGTCGACGATCTGCATTCCGGCCGGCACGGCGGCGCCGTGCAGCAATCCGAACCACGCTCTCGCCCGCATCGTCGCGAGCCTGCACCGCGACGACGGAACGATTGCTGTCGACGGCTTCTACGACGATGTCGCCGCGCTGACGGTTGCCGAACGCGACGCGCTCGCGCGCATCCCGTTCGACGAGGTCGTCTACCCCACGACGCAGGCGTGCACCGCGTTGTACGGCGAGCCCGGCTACTCGACCCTCGAACGCATCTGGACGCGGCCGACCCTGGAGGTGAACGAGCTGCGCGGCGGCGGCCCGTTCACGGTGATCCCCGGCGAGGCGCGCGCTCACATCACGTGCCGTCTCGTGCCGGATCAGGATCCCGAGCGCATCTATCGGGCGGTCGAGGAGCACGTCGCACGGCACGTGCCGCAGGGCGTCTCGGTGCGTGTCGTGGCTCACCCGGCAGGGGTGCGCGCATATGCGATCGGCACCGAGCATCCGGCGGTGCTCGCGGCGGTGCGCGCGCTCAAGGCCGTCTACCCGCGACGATGAGCCGCTGCTCGTGCGCATCGGGGGCACCCTGCCCGCGGCTGTCGTCTTCGAGCGGGCACTCGGCGTGAAGACGCTGCTCTTCTCGTTCTCGACGTCCGACGAGCAGTTGCACGCGCCGAACGAGTTCTTCCGCCTCGACCGCCTCGAAGAGGGGATGGCCGCCTGGGCCGAGTTGTGGCGCGTGCTTTCCAAAACCCTGACCCCATCCAGAGAGGAGCCGGCATGACGCTCGATCCGCAGTTCTTCATGACCACCGACATCCCGGTCGACGGCCCGCCGCGCGAGCTCGTCGGCTATGGCGAGCACCCGCCAAAGGTGCGTTGGGAGAACGACGCGAAGGTCGCGGTGCAGATCGTCGTCAACTACGAGGAAGGCTCCGAGAAGACGTTCGCGATGGGCGACGGCGAGAACGACATCTTCTTCGAGCTGCCGTTCAAGCTCGAGGGGCAGCGCGACCTGGCGATCGAGTCGATGTACGAGTACGGCAGCCGCGCCGGCATCTGGCGGATCCTGCGGGTGTTCGACAACGCCGGCATCCCGGTCACGTTCTTCGCGGTCGCCGTCGCGCTCGAGCGCAACCCGGCGGTCGCCGAGAAGCTGGTGCGCCGCGGAGACGAGGCGGTCGGTCACGGGTTTCGCTGGAGCAACCACTTCGAGATGACGCGCGACGAGGAGCGCGAGGCGATCCGCCTGGCGATCGAGTCGATCGAGCGCACGACCGGCTCGCGTCCGCTCGGCTGGTATTGCCGCGAGATGAGCGTCAACACCCGCGAGCTGGTCGTCGAGGAGGGCGGGTTCCTCTACGACTCGGACTGCTACAACGACGACCTTCCGTACTGGACGCGGATCCTCGACCGGCCGCACCTGGTCGTTCCCTACGGCCTCGTCGTGAACGACGTGCGCTACGTGTGCCAGCAGGGCTTCGGCAGCCCCGAGCACTTCCTCGAAACGGCCAAGGCTCATCTCGACCGGCTCCGCAACGACGGCGACGACGTGCCGCGGATGATGTCCGTGGGGCTCCATCCGCGAATCACGGGCAACCCGGCGCGGTCGGACGCCCTGGCGCGCTTCATCGAGTACGGCCAGTCGCTCGGCGACGTGTGGTTCGCCCGGCGGATCGACATCGCCAACCGCTTCGTCGAACAGGAGCCGGCCGACAAGTGGGTATGAAGTGTCAGACACCCGCTCTTGGTGTCTGACACCTTTTCCGTTGAGCGCGTTGGTCGTCGGAAGAAGTGTCAGACACCGCTGCGCGTTGTCCGACACCCTGTCGCAGCACTAGGCTCCTCTTATGGCGCGTTTCCAGGTTCTGCTCTGGGGTGACATCCCGTCGGTCGTGAAGGCGTTCGCCGAAGACGGCACCTCGGTGTCGCGGCAGCTCGATCCGTGGTTTCAGCAGGAGATCGACCGCGAAGCGATGCGCCTCGGCCTGACGGGCAGCGACGCCTATCTCGAGGAGTGGCGCTGGGGCGACGCCGACGAGCGGCCGGGCACGCCGGAGGAGACGCTCGATGCGGTCGAAGGCGAGCTCGAAGCCGAGTTCGAGGCACGCCGGCGTCGGCTTTGATCTAGGTCAGACGCAGCGGAGCGGATAGACGAGGTCGGCCGGCTTCGCCTTCGGATACGGCGTCGGGCCGACGAAGGCGATCGTCAAGCGCCGGTAGTCGGTCGTCTTGCCGCACTTCTGGGAGCCGTCGAGCACGATCACGGCGCTGTAGTTGTGGAAGTGCCCGGCCGCGCAGTTCGGCGTGCAGTCGTTGGCGTAGGCAACCCCGGTTGCCGCGGTGCGGGCGCCGCCCCAGCCGATCCAGGCGAGCTTCTTCACCCCGAAGTTCGCATCGGCGCAGGCCAGGATCACGGTCGTCGGCTGCGCGACGGGCTTGCCGAGACAGTCCGGCAGCGCGGTCGGGTGGCCCGACGGTGACGCCGCAGTGGCCGCCAGAGCGGCGACCGCGAGACCGGCGATGACGATTGCGAGTCCGAGCGTGCGCACGTCGCCATCCTAAACGGCTTTCCGGTAGGCACCATGCCCTCCGTGACGGTTCCGGTCAGCGAACGCCGCCCTCCCGCCGACCGGGCGCTCAGCCGGCTTCCGGAGCGGCAGTTCGACGCGCTGCTGGTCGTCTCGTTCGGAGGTCCGGAAGGGCCCGACGACGTCCTGCCGTTCCTCGAGAACGTGACGCGCGGACGCGGCGTTCCGACCGAGCGCCTGCTCGAGGTGGCCAAGCACTACGACCTGTTCGGCGGGGTCAGTCCGATCAACGCGCAGAACCGGGCGCTGATCGCGGCGGTCGAACGGGAACTCGCAGAGCATGCGATCGAGCTGCCGGTGTACTTCGGCAACCGCAACTGGGAACCGCTGCTCCCCGACACCTTGCGGCAGATGCGCGACGACGGCATCCGCAAGGCGCTCGCATTCTTCACATCTCCGTTCAGCTCGTACTCGGGCTGCCGCCAGTACCGCGAGAACATCTTCGAGGCACAGCAGGAGGTCGGGCCCGACGCCCCGGAGGTGCTGAAGCTGCGCCTGTTCCACAACCATCCCGGGCTGGTCGACGCGAACGTCGATCGTGTGCGTGCCGCGCTGGCCGAGCTGCCGGCGAAGTTGCGCGGCACGGCGGTGGTCGCGTTCACGGCGCACAGCATTCCGGCGGCGATGGCGAAGAGCTGTGCCTACGAGGCGCAGCTGCGCGAGACGGCGCGGCTCGTCGCCGAGGCGGTGGGGGTCTCGGATTGGGCCGTCGTCTACCAGAGCAGAAGCGGGTCGCCGCACGTTCCGTGGCTCGAGCCTGACGTCTGCGACCACCTGCGGGCAGTCGCCGAGCGCGGGGTTCGGGCGGTCGTCCTCGCCCCGCTCGGGTTCGTCTCGGATCACCTCGAGGTTCTGTACGACCTCGACCACGAGGCACGTGAGGTCGCCGACGAGCTCGGCCTCGTGCTGGTGCGGGCGGGTACCCCGGGTACGCATCCGGCGTTCGTCTCGATGATCCGCGAGTTGATCGCCGAGCGGCTCGACGAAGGCGTACCTCAGCGCTCTTTGGGCCGGTTGGCCGTCGGCCCGGACGTTTGCGCCCCGGACTGCTGCCTGCCCGGAACCGGGCGGCCGAGTCCGTGGGACGCGGGGTAGCGCGCATGATCATCGACGGGCACAACGACCTTGTCCTGCACGCCTGGCGCGGCGTGCCGACCGACCACCTGGATCTCGACGCGGCGCTCGCCGTGGGCTTCGCGGGTGGCTTCTTCGCGCTCTATGTTCCGTCGCCGCGATTCCCGGATCCCACAGCGATTCCGTACAAGGTGCCGCTCCCGGAGCCGATTCCCCAGGCCGAGGCGGCGCGCATCGCCGAGGAGCTCTTCGCCACGCTCTGTGCGTTGCCGGTCGCGCGGGCGACGTCGGTCGACGACTTTCAGGAAGGTCGTGTCACGGCGATCGTGCACTTCGAGGGGGCCGACGCGCTTGCCTCCGACCTGTCGGATCTCGAGCGGTGGTACGAGCGAGGGCTGCGCTCGGTGGGGCTGGTGTGGTCGCGGCCGAACGCGTTCGCGCACGGCGTCCCGTTCGAGTTCCCCGCCTCGCCCGATACCGGCCCGGGCCTGACGCGCAGAGGGACTCGAGCTCGTGCGCGCCTGTAACCGCCTCGGCATCCTCGTCGACCTCTCGCATCTGAACGAGGCGGGCTTCTGGGATGTCGCGCGCATGAGCGGCGCGCCGCTCGTGGCGACCCACTCGAACGCCCACGCGCTGAGCCCGTCGACGCGGAACCTGACCGACGCACAGCTCGACGAGGTCGCCCGCACGGGAGGTGTCGTCGGCGTGAACTTCGCGTGCGGCTTCCTGCGCGCCGACGGCTTCAACATCGTGGAGACGCCGCTGTCGGAGATCGTTCGCCACGTCGACTATCTCGTCGAGCGCATGGGGATCGACCACGTCGCGTTCGGCTCGGACTTCGACGGTGCTCTGGTGCCTGGCAGAGCTCGGCGGCGTCGCCGGTCTCCCGAAGCTCGTCGCGACCCTCGCCGACCGTGGCTACGGCGACGAGGCCCTGGCGAAGCTGACGCACGAGAACTGGCTGCGCGTGCTCGGGGAGACCTGGCGGTAAGGGCGACGCGAGTTGAACTTCGGTCTCTGAGACCTCTCAGAGAGGTCTCAGGCACAAGTAGTTATTTGAGGGAGGTCGGTTACTCGCCGGCCGGGGTGCGGCGGGCGAAATGGCCGTACGCGCGCAGGGTCAGTACGAGCTCGCCGTTCTGGTTGAACACCTCGCTGGCAGTGACGATGGTGCCGCGACGCGGGTTCGTCTCCGACGGGCTGCGAGTCCGTGACGGTGACGCGGCCGGTGAGCGTGTCGCCGGGGCGCACGGGGGCTGTCCAGCGGATCGCCTCGACGCCGGGTGAGCCGAGCGAGGCCGAGTCGAGCAGGATCCCGCGCACGAAGAGACCCATGAAGAGGGCGGTCGTGTGCCAGCCGCTCGCGATCAGGCCGCCGAACGGCGACTCTTTGGCCGCTTCCGGGTCGATGTGAAACGGCTGCGGATCGAAGCGCGTCGCGAAGGCAATCACGTCCTCTTCTGTCACTTCGACGGTGCCGAGCTCGGTCACATCCCCGACGTGGAAGTCCTCCCAGTGCAGCATGGGAGCCAACCTATAGCCTCCTTGCATGCGTACGCGCCGTCTCGGAACGAGCGAGCTCACCGTGAGTGTGGTCGGGCTGGGCTGCAACAACTTCGGCCGGCGGGTCGACGAAGCCGGCACGCGTGCCGTCGTCGACGCAGCGCTCGACGCCGGGCGTGACGTTTCTCGACACGGCCGACATCTACGGCACCGGCGAGAGCGAGACGCTGCTCGGCCGCGTCCTGCAGGGTCGCCGCGACCGCGTCGTGCTGGCGACGAAGTGGGGGAAGCCGATGGGCGACGGCGCCGAGCGCCGCGGCCGCCGCGACTACATCCGGCAGGCGCTCGACGCATCCCTCGCGCGCTTGCAGGTCGAGCAGGTCGATCTCTACCAGCACCACGAAGAAGATCCCGACACGCCGCTCGAGGAGACAGTCGGCGCGCTGAAGGAGCTGTACGACGAGGGCAAGATCCGCGCGTTCGGCACCTCGAACTATGCGCCCGCGACTCTGGTTCGTACGGCCGAGCTCGCCGCGAGCCTCGGCGTCCCGTATGCCTCGGAGCAGAGCGAGTACTCGTGGCTCGAGCGCAGCGCGGAGGCAGAGCTTCTGCCGACATGCGAGCGGCTCGGGCTCGGCTTCATCCCGTACTTCCCGCTCGCGAGCGGACTGCTCACCGGCAAGGTGACCCGCGAGCAGCCGCCGGCGGCGGGCACCCGGCTCCACGGCCGCAACATCGACGAGACGGAACTGACGCGCGTCGAGGCGTTGACCGCCTGGGCGAAGGCGCACGGTCTTTCGCTTCTCGACGTGGCGATCGGCGGACTGGCCGCTCAGCCGGCTGTTGCATCGGTGATCGCCGGCGCGACCAAGCCCGAGCAGGTCCGCGCGAACGCGAAGGCGGGCGAGTGGGAACCCTCGCCCGCCGAACTCGCGGAACTCCTCGCGCTGTAGCTTCTGCTCTAGCTCAGCTTCGCGACCACGTGCTTGATCTGCGTGTAGTCCTCGACCGAGTACGCGGACATGTCCTTGCCGTAGCCGGACTGCTTGAACCCGCCGTGCGGCATCTCGGATGAGATCGGCACGAGGTGGTCGTTGATCCACACCGTCCCGAACTGCAGATGCTTGGCCGCGCTCAGCGCCCGCCCGATATCGCGCGTCCAGACCGAGGCGGCAAGCCCGTAGCGCACGTCGTTCGCCCAGGCGATGGCCTGCGCGTCGTCGGCGAACTCCTGCACCGTCACGACGGGGCCGAACACCTCGTCCTGGATGATCTCGTCGGTCTGCTCGACCCCGGTGATCACCGTCGGCTTCACGAAGAACCCGCGGTCACCGATCGTCGTGCCACCCGTGAGCACGGTCGCACCCTTCGCCCGTGAGAGGAACCCGAGCACGCGATCCTGCTGATCCTTCGAGATCATCGGGCCCATCTCGATGTCCTCGCTGGTGGCCGGGTCGCCGACGTTGATCGACTCGATGGCGGGGATGAGCGCCTCGAGCAGGGCGTTGTAGATCTTCGGGCCCGGCGATCACGCGTGTGAGCGCGGTGCAGTCCTGGCCGGAGTTGGCGTAGCCGGCGATCTTGATGCCCTCGGCCACCGCCTCGGGATCGGCGTCGTCGAACACCACCATCGGCGCCTTGCCGCCGAGCTCGAGGTGCACGCGCTTCAACGTGTCGGACGCGTTTCGCGCGATCAGCTTGCCGGTGTTGACGTCGCCGGTGAGCGAGACGAGCCCGATGTCCGGATGCTTGACGAGCCGGTCGCCGACCGGAACGCCGTCGCCGGTCAGAACCTGCAGCACCCCGGCGGGGATCACGTCCTTGGCCAGCTCGGCGAAGCGAAGCAGCGAGAGCGGAGTCTGCTCGGACGGCTTGAGGATCTGCGCGTTCCCGGCCGCCAGCGCCGGCCCCATCTTCCAGACCGCCATCATCAGCGGGTAGTTCCACGGGCAGATGCCGGCGACGATGCCGATCGGCTCGCGCCGGATCATCGACGTGTAGCCCTTGATGTACTCGCCCGTCGACTTGCCCTCCAGCAGGCGGGCCGCACCCGCGAAGAAACGGAGGTTGTCGGCGCTGAAGCCCATCTCCTCGCGGGCGAGGCCGATCGGCTTGCCGACGTTGCGCGACTCGATCTGCGCCAGCTCCTCGGCGTTCTCGTCGATCACATCGGCGAGCGAATGGAGCAGCCCGGCGCGCTCGCCCGGCGTGGCGTCGAGCCACTCGGGAAGCGCGTCCTTCGCCGCCTGGACGGCGTTGTCGACGTCCTCGGCGGTGCAGCTCGGCACCTGCGCGATCGTCTCACCGGTCGCCGGGTTGATGACGTCCATCGTCGCACCGGAAACCGAGTCGGTGAACGTGCCGCCGATCAGAACCTGGTGGCTGAGTTCGGTTGTTGCCATTCGAGGGTGCCTCCTATTCGGTGCGCAGGATCCCGCTCTCGCGGGTCAGCCGCTGGGCGAGCGCGACGGGGATGATGGTGAATGCCAGAATGATGAATACGACGACGTTGACCTGCGGCAGCTGCTGGCCGAGCCGGATCTGCCCGAAGATCCAGATCGGCAGTGTGTTCTGGGCGCCGGCGGTGAATGTAGTCACGATCACCTCGTCGAACGAGAGCGCGAACGCAAGCAGTCCGCCCGAGATCAGACGCGGTCGAGATGGTCGGGAAGATCACGTAACGGAACGTTTGCAGCCCGTTCGCCCCGAGATCCATCGAGGCCTCGTTGAGTGAGCCCGGAACCCGCCGCAGACGGGCGATCACGTTGTTGTAGACGACAACGACGCAGAACGTCGCGTGGCCGATCACGATCGTCCATAGCCCGAAGTTGATCTTCCAGAACGTGAAGTACGAGTTGAGGGCCATCCCGGTGACGATGCCGGGGAGCGCAATCGGCAGGACGAGCAAGAACGACACCGCGTCGCGGCCGAAGAAGTGGAAGCGGTGCACGCCGAAGGCGGCCGCCGAGCCGAGAATCAAGGCGACGAGGGTCGCGATCCCGCCCGCCTTCAGTGAGAGCAGGAGTGCCTGCTGCATGTCGCCGTTGTGAATCGCCGACGAGAACCATTTGGTCGTGAACCCGGCGATCGGCCAGCTTTCGACGTTCGACGAGTTGAAGGCGTAGACGCAGATCAGGGCGATCGGGACGTAAAGGAACGCGAGCACGAGGGCGGCCCAGATCCGCAGAGCGATTGCCGTGTTGCGCGATTCCATCTAGAGGGCCTCGAAGGCGCCGAGTCGCCGCGCGAGCAGCAGATACACGCCCATGACGACAACCGGGACGACGGCGAACGCCGACGCGAACGGCTGCTGCGAGTTGAGGATGCTGGAGTAGACGACGTTGCCGATGAACTGGCTTGACGCACCGCCGACGAGCAGCGGCGTGATGTAGTCGCCGAGGGTCAGCGAGAACGTGAAGATCGAGCCGGCGACGATGCCGGGCAGCGCGAGCGGCAGGATGATGCTCCGGACCGTTCGGAGCCCCTTGCCGCCCAGATCCCGCGAGGCCTCGATGTACGAGTGGGGGATCCGCTCGAGCGCGGCGTAGACCGGCAGGATCATGAACGGCAGCCAGATGTAGGAGAACACGACCCACACGGCGACGTTGGTCTCGCCGATGTTCGCCGCCGGCAGCCCCAGATGGCGCAGCGACCAGTTCAGCACGCCGTCGTGGTTCAGGATCAGTTGCCAGGCGTAGACGCGCGCCAGGTAGCTCGCCCAGAGTGGGAGCAGGACGAGCACGAAGAGGATTGCCCGTGTTCGCGGGGTTGCGAGGCGCGCCATGAAGTAGGCGAACGGGATCGCGATCGATCGCGTCGGTCAGCGTCACGGCGGCTGCGATGCCGATCGTCCGCGCGGCGATCGTCTGGTAGGCGCTTGCATGCCAGAGTTGCGAGAAGTTCGTCGTCGTCCAGGCGTGGACCAGCTCGCCCGTGAACGAGTTGGTCGTCCAGAACGCAGTGATGAACAGCGCCGCGAGCGCGGCGATGTACACGGCGATGAACGCACCGACGGGCGGTGCGAGCAGCGAGATCGCCTTGAGCCACGGACGGCGCCAGAGTGCGCCGCCGAGACTGCGGCGACGCACTCTCGATGCCTTCGGGACTCAGCCCTTGAGCTGGGTCCAGGCCTGCTGCCACTGCGTGTAGTCCATGCAGGTCTGGGACGACCAACCGCACTGCGCGATCGGCGTCTTCCAGAAGTAGATCTGCTTGAAGTACGCCAGCGGCGCGTTCGCGTGGTACTGCTCGCACGAGCCGGCTGACAGCTTGTCCATGATCGGGCACGCCTTCGAGTTGACCGGCGTCTCACCGAAGTAGATGGCCTGCTCGGCCTGCACCTTCGGGGTCGAGACGTAGGCGAGCCACTTGTACGCGCACGCGAGGTTCTTCGTGTGCGACGACACCATCCACGTGTCGAGCCAGCCCGTCGCGCCTTCCTTCGGGATCAGGTCCTTCACCGGGGCCTTCGCCGCCTGCAGCGTGTTCGTCTGGTACGGCCACGAGGCGCCGACGACGGCGTCGCCGTTCTTGAACAGGCTGATCTCGTCCGAGGCCAGCGCCCAGTACTTCTTGATCAGCGGCTTCTGCTGCTTGAGCAGGTTGATCGTGGCGTTGAACTGGCTCTGGGTGAGCTCGTACGGGATCCTTGATCCCGAGTGACGGCTGCGTCTTCATCAGATACAGCGCGGCGTCGGCGATCTGGATCGGGTTGTCCGGGACGGTGACCTTGCCCTTGTACTTCGTGCTGTAGATGACCGACCACGACGTGGGGGCGGGCTTCACGAGCTTCGTGTTGTAGAGCAGCGTGTTCGGGCCCCACTGCAGCGAGATGCCGTAGTGCTTCCCGCCGACCGTGTTGTTCGGCGGCGACTGGAAGGCCTTGCCGAAGTTCTTGAAGTCCGGCACCTTCGATGGGTCGACCGCCTGCACGTCCTTGCCGTAGATCAGGCGCAGGCTGGCGTCGCCGGAGGCCGAGACCATGTCGTACTGGTCGCCGCCGCCCGAGCGCATCAGCGTCACCATCTCGTCGGACGAGCCGCCGTACTTCGCGTGGATCGTGCAGCCGGCTGGCCTTCTCGAACGGCTTCACCCATTGAGGCTGCAAGTAGCCCTCCCACGCGATCATGTTCAGCGTTCCGCCTTGTCGCCTTCGAGACTCCCGCCGCCGGAAAGGCGAGCAGGATCGCGAAGACGGCGAGCGCCGACCACATTCCCTTCCTCATCGGACCTCCTGATGGTCGTTTCCTTGGGGGATTTCGATCTCGTATGCGTCCTCCGCCCGCCAGCCCAGATGGACCGCGCGTGCCCGGCTCGATCCGCGAGCCGTCGTATTGCCGCACGACCGTGAGCCGCTCCCCGGCGAACGTGTCGACGAGGTAGCGGGTGAACGCCCCGACGAACACGGCGTCGGCGATCGTCGCCGGCTCGCCCGTGCCGTCGCGCGGCGAGGTGCAACTCGATGCGCTCGGGCCGCACCGAGAAGCGCCGGCCGTTGCGCTCGAGGATGTTCGTCGTGCCCACGAATCCTGCGACGAACTCGGTCGCCGGCTGTTCGTAGATCTCCGTCGGAGTCCCGATCTGCTCGATCCGGCCCTGGTTGAAGACGGCGACGTGGTCGCTCATCGTCAGGGCCTCCTCCTGGTCGTGGGTGACGTAGAGGAACGTCATCCCGAGCTCGCGCTGGAGGCCCTTCAGGAACTCCTGCATCTCCTGGCGGAGCTTCAGGTCGAGGGCGCCGAGCGGCTCGTCGAGCAGCAGCACCTTGGGCCGGTTGACGATCGAGCGGGCGAGCGCGACCCGCTGCCGCTGGCCGCCCGAGAGCTGCACGGGCTTGCGGCTGCCGTACTCCGCCAGGCGGACGCGTTGCGAGCACCTCGCCGACCCGCGCTGCCCGTTCCGCGCGCGGCACTTTCTTCACCTTCAGCCCGTACGCCGACGTTCTCGGCGACGGTCATGTGCGGGAAGAGCGCGTAGTCCTGGAAGACGGTGTTGACGTCGCGGGCGTAGGGCGGCTCGCGCGTGATGTCCTCGCCGTCGAGCGACACGGTGCCCGAGTCGGGCTGCTCGAACCCGGCGATCACCCGCAGCGTCGTCGTCTTGCCCGATCCCGACGGGCCGAGCAGGGTGAAGAACTCGCCGGCGCCCGACGTGCAGGTTCACGTCGTCGACGGCCGTCACGCCGCCGAACTGCTTGCGAATGCCCTCGACTCTCGACCTCAGCTGCCAAGGCAGCGTTCCAGGATGTCGAGCCCCTTCTCGAGTTCGGCGTCGTCGATCGTGAACGGCGCGAGAATGCGGATCACGTTCCCGTAGATGCCGCACGAGAGCAGCAGCAGACCCTGCTCGCGCGCCTCGGTCGTGATCCGAGAAGCCTCCTGCGGTGTCTGCTCGGGCAGCTCGATCGCGACCATCGGGCCGAGCGAGCGCACGTCGGAGCCGGCCGGCGCCATCGCCTGCAAGCGCTGTACAAGCCGTTCGCCGAGGTGATCGGCCTGCGGGCGCAGCTCCTCGACCGAGTCGAGGATCGCGAGGGCCGCCGCGCACGCGACGGGGTTGCCGCCGAACGTGCCGCCGAGGCCTCCGGGCGGCACCGAATCCATCAGCTCGGCCCGGCCGGTGACGGCAGCCAGCGGCAGCCCGCCGCCGAGCGTCTTCCCGCTCACGAGCAGGTCGGGCTGCGTGTCGTAGTGCTCGATCGCCCAGACCGGGCCGGTGCGCCCGATGCCGCTCTGGATCTCGTCGTTCACGTAGAGGATCCCGTGTGCGTCGAGCAGCTCCTGCAGTCGCTTCGGGAAGTCGGGTGTCATCGGGATGAAGCCGCCCTCGCCCTGCACCGGCTCGAGCACGGCACACGCCACCGACTCGGGGTCGACATCGCCCTTGAACAGGCTCTTCAACCCGGCGATCGCGTCGTCCTCGGTGATCCCGCGGAACACGTACGGGGCGGGGGTGCGGTACACCTCGGGCGCGAACGGGCCGAAGCCCTTCTTGTAGGGCACGACCTTCGCAGTCATCGTCATCGTCAGCAGCGTCCGGCCGTGGAAGGCGTTGTCGAAGACGATCACCGCGGGCCGCCCGGTCGCGGTGCGCGCGATCTTGACGGCGTTCTCGATCGCCTCGGCGCCGCTGTTGACCAGGAGCGACTTCTGCTCGCTCGCCGCGGCACGGCGACAGCTCAGCGAGGCGGCGGCACACGTCGATGTACGGCTCGTACATGCCGACCATGAAGCACTGGTGCAGGTACTGGTCGACCTGGGCGTGCACGGCTTCGACGACCGCGTGCGGCGAATGGCCGAGATTCGCGCAGCCGATTCCGCCGGCGAAGTCGATGTACTCGTTCCCGTCGACGTCCCAGATGCGCGCACCCTCGGCGCGCGCCACGACGAGCGACGGAGTGGAGACGCCCTTCGAGACGTACCGCTCGCGGGCCTCCCGGACGCGCGCTGTCGCCGTTTGTTCTTGCAACGACACGGTCGGAAGACTCTAGTACACCGGTCGATACGATGCGCCCGCACGGCGCCTTGGCCGAGTGGTTAGGCAGCGGCCTGCAAAGCCGTTTACAGCAGTTCGAATCTGCTAGGCGCCTTACGGGCTGCGGCCCGGCTCGTTACTTCAGCGTGTCGAGGTACGCGACGAGCGCGCGCAGGTCGTGCTGGGAGATGATCCCGCCCCAGTGAGGCATGCTCACGATCGGGGCCTTGCCGATCACGCTGCCGCTCTTGATGACTGCCTCGATCTTCGCCTCGGTATTGAACTGCTTGCGGAAGTCGAGCCCCGAGAGCACCGGGATCGTCTTGTCGGCCGAGAGGGGATTCGGGACGCCGCCGAGGCCGTTCGGGCCGTGGCAATTGATGCACCCGTCCTTGATGTACAGCACGGAGCCGGCGACCGCGAGGCCCTGGCCCGTCGGGACGTCGGGCGGCGTTGCGGTCGGAACCTTGGGCAGCTTGGCATGGATGTACGCGACGAGATCGCTCACCTGCTGATCCGAGATCACCGCGCCCCAGACCGGCATGTACGGCTTGGTGGGATTCGCCGACTCGCCGAGCCCGTGGTTGATGATGTGACGTAGCGTGGCGGTGCTGAGCGTCGTCGCAACCAGAGCGAGGTCGGGTACATCCGGCGAGATGCCACCCTTGCCCTGCGGGCCGTGGCACTGGGCACACGCGAACTGGACGAACACGTGCGCGCCCGCTGCCACGTGTGGGTCGAAGGCTACGGGAGTGGCGGCGACGGTCGTGGCCGCCACCGTCGCATGCTTCGAGCTGCGCCCGAAGTAGTACCCGCCGACGACGCCGGCGATCGCGAGCGAGACCGCGAGGAGCACCGCCAGACCGCTTGCCGCGTCGGCTCCCATGCTCCGTGCTGGCGCGTTGCGAGCCAAGGTTCGTCGAAGATAACGCCGGCCGCGCCAGTTGCCATCGGGGTTTCTACGTACTCTTCGGCGCCTCCCGCTCGAGCAGCAGTGCAAGTCTCGGGCACATCGCGACCGCGTGTTTCGCCCCGGCGCGAAGGTGGTCGGGGACCGGGGTGGACGGCAGGATGGGGTAGCCCCATTCGTCCCGGGAGATCAGCTGTGGCAGCAATTCGGCGCAATGCCCGTACGCGTCGCACAGCACGGGGTTGACTCGAAGGCGCTCGGCCACGGTTACCTCCACCCGCCCGCGAGCTGCGGGGTCGGCAGGAGCGCCTCATGGCTGGTTGCCGTGCAACTGCCGGCGAGGTGAGCGTCGAGCTCGTCCGCGAAGACGTCGAGAGCGCTCCGGACGAACCCCAGCGTTCCGTCGGGATGGGCGCACGCACCGCGGCGAGCGATCTGGGCTTCGAGACGCGGCAACCGCTCGAGCGCGTCCGCCGCGCCGTAGTTGCAGCCGGCGAGCTCCTGCAGGCACTCCGCAAGTGCGGCGAGGCCGAAGACGCAGGGGCCGCACTGGCCGGCGCTCTGCGCTGCCATGTAGGCGGCGACGCGCGCCGTCTCGACGACACCGCAGATCGACTCGGGCAGCACGACGATCGTGCGTGCGCCGAGCGCGGCACCCAAGGGGCGGAGCGCCTCGTTCGACAGAGGCAGATCCGCATCGGGCGCGATCCAGGCGCCGAAGTACCCGCCAACCAGCACGGCCTGAGGCGATCCCGTCAGGCCACCGCAGCGAGACACGACGGCGCGCAGTGGAGTCCCCAACGCGACTTCGACGACCCCGGGCCGCCGAACCGCGCCTCGAACGGTGAGGAGCACCGACCCGGGCTCCGCCTCTGTGCCGAGCGAGCGGAACCAGTCAGGCCCGCGGCGTGCGATCAACGCCAGGTTGGCGAGCGTCTCGACGTTCTGCACCAGCGTTGGCCGGCCGCCGACCCCGCGCTCGAACGGGCGGGGCGGTGCGAACGTCGGCTTCGCCTCGCCGCCGTTCAGCCAGTGCACGAGCGCCGTCTCCTCGCCGACCACGAACCGCTCAGGGGTGGCCTCGATCCGGATTCGGCCCGCATCCGAGCGTTGCGCGAGCGCCTCGCGGAGTGCGCCAAGGCTTCGCTCGGCCTCGTGCGAGACCGCCACGATCAGCTCTCGCGCGCCGACAATCTCACCGGCGACGAGCACGCCGTCGAGCACCAGATGCGGGTTGCGCGCCATCAGGGTCTTGTCCTTCGCGCTCGCGGGCTCGCCCTCGGTGCCGTTCGCGACGACCACCGTCCGTCGGTTGCCCGCGACCGTGCGGAGCTTCCTCGCGGTCGGGAAACCGGCGCCGCCGCGGCCGGTCAGCCCGGCCGCCTCGACCTCGGCCAGGAGTTGCTCCCTCCGGCCTGCGATTCCCGGCAGCGCTCCGTACCGCTCGAGATGCGCGGTGAGCGAGGTTGTGGGGAAGCCGGGCAGCAAGCGCTCAGGCGCAGCGATTCCGGCCGCGGGCCGTTCAACCGTGGCAGTCATGCCGGCACCTTGAGGTTGCGTGGCACGCGATACGTCGTCCGAGCTTCGCGACGAGCACCGGCCGGGAGCGGAACCGTCTGCGGCTCGAGGTGCTTCCCGGCCGGGCGAACGCGAAGCCGGAACGCCAGGGCGACCCCGACGAGCGCGATGCAACCCGCGGCCAGGGACCGAAGCCAGATGGTCGAGGCGTCGGTTCCCATGCCGAGGCTGTGGAAGAGCGCCACCGGCCACGAGAGGTACGCGACCCAGTGCAGGCCACGCCACAGGCGCGGTCCCACATGACGCCGCAGGAGGCTGGACACGATCAGCACGGCAAGCAGATCGAGTGACAGCGTGCCGAGACCCACCCAGAACGCGCTCTTCGCCGCGACGAACGGGACGAAGACGGCAGTGACGCCGACCAGCGCGTACGGGTCGGCCACTGCGGTCGCCACGTGCACGGCCAGAAACAGCACCGCCAGTAGCGAAATGCTGCGATGGAGGCTCGGCGTCACGAAGCGCGGCAGCCGGCCGGGACGCCACCGCTTGACGGTCGCGATGCCGAGCACGACGACCGCGGTGAAGAGCAGCAGTGAGACGACTCCGGTGCCCCGCATCAGGTACCAGTCGGCCTTCGAGGCCAGGAGCGAATTCGCCGCGGCGATCATCACGAGCCGCCCGAGGTAGCGACGGGGGTGCTCGTGGTGGTCGTCACGGCCGTGGTCGTTGCGGGTGCCGAGGCGGCCGTCGTAGCGGCCGTCGTCGTCGTCGTGGTGGCCGCGGTGACGGACTTCTTGACGGCTTGCTTCGCGGTCGTCACGGTCGTTCCAGCGGCAGCCGTCGTGGTCTTGGCCGCGACGGCGCTGGTACTGACGGCCTCGGTCTGGTCGTTCGTGGCGGCGATCCCGCCCGCGACCAGGGCTGTGAGGCCAGCGGCTCCCGCGGCGGCGATGCCGGTGACCGTCCTCACGTAACGACGGCCGGCGGTGCGCTTCTCAATCTCGGGGTGGTGATGTCTCATGGGTGTCTCCGGTTCTCGATTGGGTTCGAGGACATGAGACCCGCACGGGGTGGGAGCGGCCTTCGAGTCGCCTGTGAGTCGGCTGTGAGGGGCCAGCCGCCCAGGTGCACGACGGAACCATCCACGGCGACGAGGCGTGCGGCATGGCCGCGGCGTTCGAGCCAGTCAACGGCGCGGGCACCCTCGACGATTGCGGCGGTGGCCGCGGTGTTCGCCTCGACACACGTCGGAGCGGCGACGCTGATCGTGCGCCAGTGCTCGGCGGCCGGTGCTCCGGTCGCGGGGTCGACGATGTGGTGGACATCGATGTGGCCCGCCCGCCAGCGTCGGACCGTGGTGCTCGACGTGGCGAGGCCGCCCTCGGTGATCGCCACCGTCTGTCCGGCGCTGCCTCCGCCGCGGTGATCGTCGGTGACCAGAATCGGCCAGCCGCCGCGCGGCGCGCCGTGCACCGCAATGTCGCCGCCCAGGCCGACGAGCACGTCGCTGCCCGTCGCCTCGTGGATCAAGGCTGCGAGGCGATCGGCGGCGAAAGCCTTGGCCGTTGCGCCGAGGTCGAGCTCGGTTCCACGCCGCAGCCGCACCAGCGAGTGCTCCGGGTCGACTTGCACCGACCGCCAGCCGGTGGCGGGGACGAGCGTGAACCGCGGCCGCGCGCCGGGCTCCACCACGACCGCGAAGTCGCTGTCGTAGCCGATCGCGCGCATTGCGGCGCCGACGGTCGGATCGACCAGGCCGCCGGTGTCTTCGGCTGCGCCGAGTGCGACCTGCACTGCCGCCAGCAGGAGCGGCGACACGGTCGCAGGTCGGCCTCGGGAGCCGTTCAACAGCGCCAATTCGGAGTCGGCACGGAAGCGGCTGCACGCCAGATCGAGCGCTGCGACCTCGGCCTCGGCGATCGCGAGGGCGTCCGCCAGCGCGCCGCGCTCGGTTACCGTCACCTGGTTGGTGACGCCGATCGCGGCGAACGTCGCCGAGTAGAACGCCGCTTCTCCCACGAGCGAAGGAGACCGCGCGGCGCTGTGAGGTCGCTGTGACCCGGTTGGGAGTCCGGTGCGAGTCGGATTAGGATCGCGGCATGAGCTTCTCGGGCGCCAGCGTGCAGAACGCGATCTACATCGCGCAGGAGCCGCCCGAATGGCCGATCGGGCCGGAGGACTGGGAGCGCGCTGCCGAGGAGAAGCTCGATGCCGGCGCGTTCGGCTACATCGCGGGCGGCGCGGGCGGCGAGGCGACGATGCGCGCGAACCTCGCAGCGTTCGAGCGCTGGCGGATCCGGCCGCGCATGCTCACGGGCAACGCCGAGCGCGACATCTCGGTCGACGTCCTCGGCACCCACTCGCCGGCGCCGTTCCTGCTCGCGCCGGTCGGCGTGCTTTCGATCGCGTCCGACGGAGGGCGAGGTCGGCGCCGCGCGAGGCAGCCGCTTCCTCGAGGTGCCGATGATCGTGTCGAGCGCCGCCACGCACTCCCTCGAAGCAGGTCGCCGAGACCGGGTGCCCGCGCTGGTTCCAGCTCTACTGGGTCTCGGACCGCGACATCTGCGCCAGCTTCGTCTCGCGCGCCGAGGAGGCCGGGTACGGCGCGATCGTCGTCACGCTCGACACGCTCACGCTCGGCTGGCGGCCGCGCGACCTCGCGCAACGCCTACCTGCCGTTCATCCGCGGCGAGGGCTGCGGGCAGTTCTTCAGCGACCCCGTGTTCCTGTCGAGGCTCGACAAGCCGCCCGCCGAGGATCTGCTCACCGCGGCCGCGACGATGCTCGCGACCTTCTCGAACCTCGGGCTGACGTGGGACGACCTCGACTGGCTGCGCGGCGCAGACGACGCTGCCGCTGCTCGTCAAGGGCGTCCTGACCGCCGACGATGCGAGGCGCGCGCTCGAGCACGGCGTCGACGGCGTGATCGTGTCGAACCACGGCGGCCGCCAGGTCGACGGCGCGGTCGCCGCGCTCGATGCGCTCGTCGAGGTGCGCGACGCGCTGCCGGACGCGGTCGTCCTGATGGACGGCGGCATCCGCCGCGCGGCCGATGTGCGTGAAGGCGATGGCGCTCGGAGCCGACGCCGTGTCTGCTCGGACGGCCCTACGCCTACGCGCTTGCCGTCGGCGGGACAGCGCGGGGTCGAGGCGCTCGATCCAGAACCTGATGGCCGAGATCGACCTGACGCTCGCGCTGGCGGGCGCCACCTCGATCCGCGACCTCGACCGGTCCTGGCTGACCGCGGCGTAGTTCTCGCCGCGCCCGGGCCGCGCCGCGCTCGAGGAGATCGTCGTCGACCCGCCTGGGCCGGACGAGGTGCTCGTCCGGATCGAGGCGACCGGCGTCTGCCACAGCGACCTGCACGTGATCGAGGAGGACGGCTGGGGCCACCCCTTCCCGGTGCTGCTCGGCCACGAGGGCGCGGGGACGGTCGAGGCGGTCGGCGAGGGCGTCGACGAGCGCTGCGGCCGGGCGACCGCGTCGTGCTCGGCTGGAAGACCGCGTGCGGGACCTGCGCGCCGTGCAAGCGCGGCGAGCCACGCCAGTGCAGGCGTCCGCCGGCGGCGCCGGGCCGGCTGCACCGGCGCGGACGGCGCCGACCTGACACCTGTCCTCCGCACCGGGACGTTCGCGACGCGAACGGTCGTCCGGTCGAGGCGGCGGTGCGATCGTGCCGCGCGAGCTGCCGGTCGAGCAGGCCTGCCTGATCGGCTGCGCCGTCGCGACCGGCGTGATGTCGGTGCTCGAGACGGCCCGCGTCTGGCCGGGCGCGCGCGTCGCCGTGATCGGGGCGGAGCCGTCGGCCTGTCGGTCGTCCAGGGCGCGCGCATCGCAGGGGCTGCCGAGATCCGCGTGCATCGACCTCGACGAGCGCAAGGTCGAGCAGGCGCGCGCGCTTCGGCGCGACCGATGCTCGACCCGGCCCGGTCGACTTCGTCTTCGACGTCGTCGGCCGCCGCGCGACGTTCGAGCTCGGCCTCTCGCTGCTCGCGCTCGGGCGGCACGTACGTCCTGATCGGCCTGTCGCCCGCGGGCGAGCGGGCCGAGCTCGGGCTGCCCGAGCTCTTCAACAAGCGCGCGCGGATTCTCGTCTCGCACGGCGGCGACCACGTGCGCGCGCGAGGACTTCCCGCGGCTCGCCGCGTGGGCGCTCGACGGGACGCTCGACCTCGCCGGCATGGTGACGCGCACCGCGCCGCTCGACGGCTGGCGAGACGCGCTCAGCGCGATGCAGGGCGGCGACGTGATCCGGACGGTGCTGACGCCGTGAACGATCGACATCTTCCGGCGGATGATCGCCGGGGAGATCGACGGGCCGCCGGTCGGGAGGCTGCTCGACATGCGGATGGTCGAGATCGACGAGGGCCGCGCCGTGTTCGTGCTCGACGCCGGGCCGCAGCACGCGAGCCCGCTCGGCACCGTGCACGGCGGGATCATCTGCGACGTCGCCGATGCGGCCCTCGGCTTCGCGCATGCCTCTCTGCTCGACGAGGGCGAGACATTCGCGACGATCGAGCTGAAGATCAACTTCCTCAAGCCGGTGTGGGCGGGCCGGCTGACCGCGGTCGGCACGGTGGTCAAAGCCGGCCGCACGATCGGCCTCACCGAGTGCCGCGTCACCGACGCGGGCGGCTCGCTGGTCGCCTACGCGACCTCCACCTGCATGACGTTGCGCGGCGAGGCCGCCGAGGGCCGGTAGGTCGCGCGGCGCGTCGGGAAGTGAGAGATGCGCGGGCGATGGACCTGCGCGACACGCCCGAGGAAGCGGCGTTCCGCCAGGAGGTCCGCGAGTTCATCGCGCAGAACGTCCCCGACGAGCTCGAAGCGCGCGAAGCGGACGGCGGTTCGAGGACTCCGACCGCGAGTGGAGCCGCCGCCTCGGCGAGGCCGGGTACGCCGGCCTGACGTGGCCGAAGGAGTTCGGCGGCGTCGGGTGCGCCGTACAGCCACCAGGCGATCTTCCTCGAGGAGTCGGCGCGCGCCGAGGCGCCGCAGCACCTCGGCGTGATCGGACTCGGAATGGCCGGCCCGACGATCATGTCGTGGGGCACCGAGGCGCAGAAGGAGCGCTACCTCGCGAAGATCCTGAGCGCCGAGGAGATCTGGTGCCAGGGCTTCTCGGAGCCCGACGCGGGCAGCGACCTGGCTGCCGTCCGCACGCGCATCGAGGACCGGGCGACCACTTCCTCGTCAACGGCCAGAAGGTGTGGTCGTCGTTCGCGCACATCGCCGACCACTGCATTCTCGTCGGACTCGGCGCTCCCCGACGAGCGCCGGTACCACAACCTCACCTACGTGATCGCCGACATGCACGCGCCGGGAGTCGAGGTGCGGCCGCTCACGCAGATCACGGGGCACGCCGAGTTCAACGAGATCTTCTTCAGCGACGTGCAGGTGCCGAAGGAAAACCTGCTCGGCAACGGTCGGCGACGGGCTGGCAGGTTGCGATGACGACGCTTGCTGCACGAGCGCGGCACTCTCGGGTTCGCGCTCGCCGCGACCCTGGACGTCGCTGTGCGCCGGCTGAGCACGCTCGCGCGAGGAGCGGAATGTCACCGACCCGGTGCTGCTCGACCGCATCGCGCGCGAGTGGGTCGAGCTGCAGGCGCTGAAGTACACGAACTACCGCGCGCTGACGACGCTGCACGAAGACCGGCGTGCCGGGGCCTGAGGGCTCGATCTCGAAGCTCGTCTGGTCGGAGGCGAACCAGCGGCTGACGAAGCTCGCGCTGGAGGTCCTCGGCTCGCACGCGCAGCTGACCGACGGCGGCGGCTACCAGGACGGCTACTGGCAGTACCAGCAGCTCCGCTCGCGCGGCAACACGATCGAGGCCGGGACGAGCGAGATCCTCCGCAACATCATCGCCGAGCGCGTGCTCGGCCTGCCCAGGAGCCGCTGATGGACTTTTCGTTCAGCGCGGAGCAGGACGACCTCCGCCGCGAGGCGCGCGCGTTCCTCGAGGCGACGCCGTCGCCGACGCTCGACCAGCTCGGCCGAGCTCGGCTGGGTCGGGATCCTGCAGAGCGAGGACTTCACGTTCCTGGATGCCGCCGTCTTGTTCGAAGAGCTCGGCCGGGTGCTCTACGACGGGCCGTTCGTGCTGAACGAGGTCGCCGCGCAACCGGGCGATGAGGTCTGGTCGATCGAGATCGACGGGTTCGTGCCGCACCTCGCGTCCGTCGGCCGCGTGCTCCTGCCCGGAATGCAGGCTGCGACGGCCCAGGGCGAGTCGGTCACCACGATGGACGAGACGCTCCGGCTCGGCAAGCTGGCCGCCAATGGTTCCGAGGCGGCCGCGGGCGAATGGGACGACGTGCGGCGCCGCCTGCTCGCAGCACTCGCGCTCGAGGCCGTCGGGATCGGCGCCAAGGCGCTCGAGCTCGCGATCGCGTACGCCAGCGAGCGTGAGCAGTTCGGCAAGCAGATCGGCGTCTACCAGGCGATCTCGCATTCGCTGGTCGACGGCTACGTCGCCGTCGAGCTCGGCCGTTCGCTCGCCTACTGGGCGGCCTGGTGTGTCGCCGAGGGCGACGCGGACACCGACCTGGCGGTCGCAGCGGCGAAGTCGCAGGCGACGGAGGCTGCGGTGCTCGCGTGCGAGAAGTCGATCCAGGCACTCGGCGGAATCGGCTTCACCTGGGAGCACCCGCTGCACCGCTACTACAAGCGCGCGCTCTGGCTCGAAGGCGCGCTCGGCTACGGCCGCGAGCACCGCGCACGAGGTGGCGCAATCCCTTCTGTCTTCATAACCGGAGCTTCCACTGGCATCGGCCGCGCGACGGCCGAGCTGCTTCGTCGACCGCGGCTGGGACGTCTACGCGACCGTCCGCCGGCCGGGCGATGCGCCGACCGGGACGCGCGAGCTCGTCCTCGACGTCACCGACCCGCCGCGGTCGGACGCGCGGCGGCGGGGATCGAAGAGCTCGACGCGCTCGTCGACAACGCCGGCATCGGGATCGCGGGCCCGCTCGAGGTCCTGCCGCTCGACGAGCTGTCGCGGCAGCTCGACGTGAACGTCGTCGGGCAGTTGCGCGTGACTGCAGGCGCTGCTGCCCGCCCTCCGCCGCCGGCGCGGCCGCATCGTGATGATGGGCTCGATCTCGGGCCGCTCAGCGCTGCCGTTCCTCGGCGCGTACGCGATGAGCAAGTTCGCGCTCGAGGCGATGGCCGATGCGCTTCGCAGTCGAGCTCGCACCCTGGGGAATCCACGTCGCGATCGTCGAGCCGGGCACGATCGCGACGCCGATCTGGACGAAGCCGCAGCGTTCGGCCGCCGACCTCTCGCCGCAGGCCGCCGAGCTCTACGGCGAGCGGCTGGACCGGTTCCGGCGCCTCGCCGCGGAGCGCGCTGCGGCGCCACGCGGTCCCGGCCGTCGACGTGGCGAAGGCCGTCGAGCAGCGCGCCTCACGGCCAAGCAGCCGAAGACGCGCTACCTCGTCGGGCCCGACGCCAAGACGCCGCGCCCGGGTGCAGAAGCTGCCAGATCGCCTGCGCGACCGGGTGCTGACGCGCTTTCTGTTCGGCTCATGAGCTTTCGACAGCGAGGCTCGAGCCGCTTAGAGTCCGGCCATGGCCTACAAGATTGCATCACTCGAGTCGCTCGGCGACAACTACGGCTTTCGCAAGGTGCGCGCGCCGCTCGGCGTGACCGCGTTCGGCGTCAACGGCGTCGTCTTCCCGCCCGGCGCTACGAGGGCCGTACGCACTACCACGACACACAGGACGAGCTCTACTTCGTGCATCGCGGCACCGCGAAGTTCACGTCGACGGCGAGGCGCACGATCGTCGGCCGCGGGCGGCCTCGTGCACGTCGAGTCGACGACGCACCGGTCGTCTCGAACGCGGCGACGACGATCTCGTGCTGCTTCGTCGTCGGCGGCAAGGACGGCTACGTCGAGCGCGACGGGCACCTCGTCGACGATGGACGTCGATCTCGCCAAGCAGGCAGGCCATGTCCAAGGAGAGATGTCGTGAACGGCCTGATGATGGACTACCAGCTCACGCTGCCGACGCTGCTGCGCCGCGCCGAGTCGTACTTCGGCGACAAGGAGATCGTCACCCGCCTTCCCGACCAGACCTTTCACCGCTCGACGCACGCGCGAGGCGTGCCGTCGTGCGCGCGCGCTTGCCGTCGCGCTCAAGGATCTCGGGCTCGAGCGCGGCGACCGCGTCGCGACGCTCTGCTGGAACCACCACGTCCATCACGAGGCCTACCTCGGCATCCCGTGCGGCGGCTTCGTCCTGCACACGCTCAACCTGCGCCTCCATCCCGAACGACCTCGCCTACATCGCGACGCACGCGGACGACCGCGCAGTGATCGTCGACCGGAGCCTGCTGCCGCTGCTCGAGCAGTTCGTCGAGCCGACGCGCGATCGAGCACGTCTTCGTCGTCGAGGACTCGTACGAGGAGCTGCTCGCGGGTGCCGACCCGGACGCCTGGCGTCGACCCGGAGCTCGACGAGAACGAGGCGGCGGCGATGTGTTACACGAGCGGCACGACGGGGCTGCCGAAGGGCGTTCTCTACTCGCACCGCTCGACGGTGCTGCACACGCTCGGCGTTGCCGCCGGCAACCCGATGGGCCTCGGCATCTCGGAGCAGGACGCGATCCTGCCCGTCGTGCCGATGTTCCACGCGAACGCGTGGGGCTACCCGTATCATCGCGACGATGCTCGGCGCGAAGCTCGTCTATCCGGGGCCGCATCTCGATCCCGCAGAGCCTGCTCGACGCATTCGTCGCCGAAGCGCGTCACGTGGACGGCGGGCGTGCCGACGATCTGGCTCGGGCATCCTCGGCATGCTCGACGCCGAGCCCGGCGCGCTGGGATCTCTCGCGGATGAAGGGCATGCTCGTCGGCGGCTCGGCCGCGCCGCGCGCGATGATCGCCGGCTTCAAGCAGCGGCACGGCCTCGACGTCGTCCACGGCTGGGGCATGACCGAGACGTCGCCGGTCGCGTCGACCGCCGCAGCTGCCCGGGCGATCTCGCGAGCGCCGACGAGGAGACGCAGTTCGACTACATCGCGATGCAGGGGCTCCCGCTGCCGCTCGTCGAGCTGCGCCACCGCGACGACGAGGGCAACGATGCTGCCGTGGGACGGCGAGGCGATGGGCGAGCTCGAGATCGCGCGGCCCGTGGGTCGCGGCGGCGTACTACGACACGCCGGAGCAGGCGGACCGCTGGACGGACGACGGCTGGTTCAAGACCGGCGACGTCGTCACGATCCATCCGCGCGGCTTCATCCAGATCAAGGACCGCTCGAAGGACGTGATCAAGTCGGGCGGCGAGTGGATCTCGTCGGTCGAGCTCGAGAACGCGCTGATGGCGCATCCCGCGGTCGCGGAGGCGGCGGTCATCGCGATGCCCGACGAGAAGTGGGACGAGCGGCCGCTCGCGGCGGTCGTGCTGCGTGAGGGGCGCGTCGGCGACGGGCGACGAGCTGCGCGCGTTCCTCGCGCCGGACTTCGCCAAGTGGTGGCTGCCCGACCGGTTCGAGTTCATCGCCGAGATCCCGAAGACGAGCGTCGGCAAGTTCCGGAAGACCGAGCTCCGCGAGATGTTCGCGCCGGTACCCGAGCACGCCCCCGCCGCGTCGTGAGGCGCACGTGAAGGCGGTCGTCCTCGAGGAGGTGGACGGCCCGCTGACGCTCGAGGAGGTGCCCGAGCCGACCGGCGAGCACATCGTCGAGGTGCGGGCTGCCGGCGTGAACTACGCCGACGTCCTGATCCGCCGTGGGCTCTATCCGCAGATGCCCGACCTCCCGTTCGTTCCGGGTAGCGAGATCGCCGGGCTCCTCGACGGCCGCCGGGTCGTCGCCTTCCCGGCAGCGACGGGTGGAGGCTATGCGGAGCGCGCGGCCGTCGATCCAGGCTGGGTGTTCCCGCTGCCCGAGCCGGCGTCGTTCGAGGCAGGCGCTGCGTTTCTGCTCACGTATTTGACGGCGTACATCCCGCTGTATCGCCAGGTGCGCGTCACGTCCGCCTCGACCGTGCTCGTCCATGCCGGATCCGGCGGGGTCGGCTCGGCCGCGATCCAGCTGGCGAAGAACCTCGGCGCGCGCGTGATCGCGACGGCGAGCAGCGACGAGAAGCGCGCGTTCGCCGCGCACGCCGGTGCGGACGAGGCTGTGGGCTACGACGAGATCGACGACCTGCGCGTCGACGTCGTGATCGACCCGGTGGGCGGCGAGATCTTCACGCGGTCGCTGCCGCTGCTCAGGCCCCTCGGGCAGCTGGTCGCGATCGGCTTCACCGCGGGTCTCTGGACGGATCTGAACGTCCCGTGGCTCGTCGGCCGCAACGCGGGCGTCCAGGGCGTCTACCTCGGCAGGCTGATCCGGCACGAGCCCGAGTTCGTGCGCGGCTGTGTCCACAAGCTGCTGGCACAGTGGGCGGAAGGCGGATCGAGCCGACTCGTCGGCTCGCGTTTTCCGCTCGCCCAGACCGATGACGCGCATGCGCTGATCGAGTCGCGGCGCCACGTCGGCAAGGTTGTGCTCGAACCGTGAAGGCGATCGTCACGGGCGGCGAGGGCGGGCTCGGCCGGGCGATCAGGGCGCGGCTTGCGCGGGAGGGCTACGACGACATCGAGTCGCTTGATCTCACCACCGGCTTCGACGTGACCGATCCCGCGGCCTGGGAGGGCGTCGGCCCGGTCGACCTCGCCTGTCTGAACGCCGGGGTCCTCACCGGCGAAGCAGACATCCGTGTCCTGTCCGACGAGCAGTACCGGCGGGCGGTGTCGGTGAACGTCGACGGGGTGGTCTTCGGCGTCCGCCGCCTGGCGCGCGTGATGGAGAGCGGCTCCATCGTCGCGACCGCGTCACTTGCGGGCCTGGTCGGGATGCCCAGCGACGCCGTCTATTCGCTGACCAAACATGCGGTCGTCGGGTTCGTGCGCAGCGTCGCGCCGCACCTCGAGCCGGTCCGGATCAACGCTGTGTGCCCCGGGATCGCCGACACGCCGATGATCGACGCGCAGCGCGGCGCGTTCGCGGCCGCCGGCTTTCCGCTGCTCGCCCCCGAGGACGTCGCCGAGGCCGTGTGGCGCGCGGCGACGAGCGGCGCGACAGGAGAGGCCTGGTTCGTCCAGCCGGGCCGCGAGCCGTCTCCGTTCCGCTTCCCCAACGTGCCGGGGCCGCGCAGCGGCGACGATCCGGTCGGCCTACCGCCGCTCTGATCGCTCACCAGGTCTGCGGGGAGAGGATCAGCCAGTACCCGTCCGGGTCGACGAAGCAGACGGCGCCGTTCTGCTTCCAATAGGGGTTCGACGCGAGTTGCGGCACGTGGCCGTGCCGCCGGAGCCTGGCCGCCACGTCCTCGACCCGTTCGGGCGAGCCCAAGTAGAGGATCAGCTGATCCTCGCTGCTGGGCGCAGGAACCGCGTTGTCGGTCTGCAGGATCTCGAGCTGCCTCGACGCATCGGGGAGACCGAAGATGACGCCGTCGTGGCCGTCGTGATCCCCGAACGACGCGATCACAGGGAGGCCGAGCGCCGTTCCGTAGAACGCGCTGACCCCCTCGAAGTTCCGAGCCGGGCGCGCCACCCGCACCTGGATCGCGTCGAAATCGGGAATCGTCAATCGGGAAGCTTGCTGCGGATGCCGGCGGCCATGGTCTGCCCCTCTCGTTGCTGAAGCTCCGACTTTATGCCCTGGCTGAGCGCACACGTGCGCGAGCGGCGAATCTCACCCGAAACGGCGATGCGCCGCCTGAGCGGTCGTCTCACGGTGGAGTGAGAATGGCGGCGGCTTGCGGTACCTCGTGACGCGTGACAATGCGGCTGATGCCACCCGGGGTCGTGGCTACCGTGATCGTGTGGCGCACCGGCTGATCCGGGGGGTAGTGCTTGCGGCCCTGGTGGCCGGGGTCGTGGTGGGGAACGCCTCGTCTTCGGCGCGGGTCGTGGGTGGCACTCCGATCCAGGTGCAGTCGGCTCCCTGGTCGGTGTTCGTCACGTACGAGGTCGCCGACGGGCGGTTCCAGTGCACCGGCTCCGTGATCGACGCGTCGCACATCCTGACCGCGGCACATTGTCTGTACGACTACTCGGGGAACCTGGCCTCGCCGTCGGCCCTCGCGGTTCAGGCAGGCATCTCGAACTACTCGGCTCCGTCCTCGACCGACGTCGTCCAGGATCGAACAGTCAGCACGTTCCGGGTCCATCCCGGCTACGTCTACCAGGACACAGGCCTGCCAGATGACATCGCGGTTCTCACGCTTTCGTCGCCGCTCGACCTGAGCGGTCCCGCCGTGCAGGCGGTCGCGCTCCCTGCTCCCAACGCGCCGTATCCGGTTGGGGCGGCCGTCTCGATCTCGGGTTTCGGCTTGCAGAATGGCGCGGACAACACCAGCACGGGGCCGCTCGTGACGATGGCGACCACCGTCGAGCCGCAGGCTCAGTGCGGTGAGTTCACTCAGACGCTGCTGATCCAGTACGACAACGCGGTCATGTTGTGCACGACCTCACCGTCGAGCTCGCTCTGCAGCGGCGACAGCGGCAGCGGCCTGGTGACGACGACCGGGACGCCGACGCTGATCGGGGTCGCCGATGCCGCCGAACCCGGCTGCCCGGCCGGCCACGACAACATCTCCGCCTACGTCGGCGCGCCCGAGCTGCTCAGCTTCATCCAGGGCAACGACCAGCCTCCGACGGCGCCCCGACCGACCTCGCAGACGACGTCGTACAAGCTCGGCTGGGGCGATCCGCTCGTCGTGGGGGACACGCTCACGTGCTCGACGTCGGGCTGGCCGGAGCCGGTCCAGTCGGTCTACTCGTTCGTGAACGCCGGCACCGGAACGGTGCTCCAAACCGGCCCGGCCCCGACATACGTGCTGCCGGCGAGCGCCGTCGGGACGGAGATCCTCTGCCAGATCGCGGTCACCGACGCGGGCGGAACGACGATCGTCAGGACGACGTCGACCTCGAGTGTCGCGGCTGCGCCGCACGCATCGATCGAGCCGCTGGCGCCCCTCACCGCCAAGCGCGGCCAGGACATCACGGTGCACGTCGTCCTCCAGAGCCCGGCGGGTCTGTCAGGTGCCTTCACAGTCTGCGCGACTTTGCCGGCGTCGGTCGGCGGGCACCTCTGTCACTCGGTCCACAAGGCCTTTGGCGCCTCCGGGAACTTCCCCTTCGCGTTCATCTTCAGGATCAAGAAGACGGCGCCGATCCGCACGGTCAAGATCGCGATCAGCGCCACCGCCGGCAGCTCCACGGCCAAGTCCACCGAGCTGCTGCGGATCACGAAGCCCAAGCACTGAACCGGCCTGGTGCTGTTCGAACCCAAAGCCCACGAGGCGCTCGCCGGTGAGTCTTGGAGCGCCGACCGGGCACGGGCCGCGATCGTCGCGATCGTCGCCGACGTGGAGCGCGCATTCGACGACGGGTGGCGGCTGCATCCCCACGACAAGTCGGAGGACGACGATCCGGAAAAGCGCTTCCGGACGGTGTATCTCGGTGGCGCCGGCGTCGTCGATGCGCTCCAGCGCCTGGAACGCCGAGGCTTCGTCGAGCTGCGGCGGGACTACGTTCCTTACCTCGAGCGGTCGCTCGAGCCTCCGGCCGACTTTCCCGACGACGATCCCGAGCGCAGCCTGTGGATGGGCGAAACGGGGATTCGCCTTGTGCTGCAGAGGCTCGCGCCGTCGGCCGCGAATCTCGCGCGGCTCTCGGAGCTCATCGCCGCGAACGCGGAAGACGAGCGCTGCGAGTTGATGTGGGGGAGCCCCGGGACGATCCTCGCCGGGCGCGAGCTCGGGCTCGATGTGACGGCGAGCGTCGAGTGGTTGCGCAGCGCACGTGACCCGGATGGACTGTGGACCCAGCAGCTGTACGGGCACACCAGGCGCTTTCTCGGTCCCGTGCACGGTTTCGCGGGGTGTGCGCTCGCACTCGGCGAGCCTGGCGGCGTGTCCGAGGCACTCCGCGCCGAGGCGGTCGAGGAGGACGGCCTCGCCAATTGGTCCGGCCTCGCAGGGCAGCCGCTCAACGCAGCCGGCGACGGGCAGATTCGCACGCAGTTCTGCCACGGCGCGCCCGGGATCGTCGCGACGCTGGGCCACTTCATCGACGAAGACCTCGCCGTCGCGGGCGGCGAGTTGACGTGGCGCGCCGGGCCGCTGCGCAAGGGCGCAAACCTCTGCCATGGAACGGCAGGGAACGGCTACGCGTTCCTGGCGCTGGCCGAGCGAACCGGCGACGAACGGTGGCTCGAGCGAGCGCGAACCTTCGCGACGCATGCGGTTGGCCAGGTCGAGCAGAGCCGGTCGGAGTTCGGCCAGGGCCGCTATTCGCTCTGGACGGGCGATCCAGGCACGGCGCTGTATCTGGCGGACTGCATCGACGGTCGAGGTGAGGTGCCTCTGCCCTGACCGGCCCGCGGCGGACGGCGCGCCGTCAGTCGTGCGTCGCGATGAGGCTCGGCCACAGCTTGGTGAGGCTGCTGCGCAGGGTGCAAGTTGCGATTGGCTCGCCGCCTTCGTTGCTGTCGTTGGCCGCTGAGATGCGGGCGACGACACGATAGGAAGTGCAGAAGTCGGCCGCGCGCCGTGAGTAGCCGATCACGAGCGCTCGCCGTCCCGCCACGTCGGGACGCCAAAAGCGCATCGTCACATCGGCCGACGCCACTGGCGGGAGGTCGCGGCCGAACAGCTCGAGCGCTCCCGCCTCGCCGTAGTTGTCCGCCAGGATCACGTCGGCGCCCGTGGAGTGCCGCTCGACGAGGCGTTCGTAGGCGGGCCAGCCGACCTCGGACTGGTAGTCGCCGTTCGCCTTGACGAAGCCGAGTCGGACTGCCGTATGCAGCGGCAGCACTGGCAGCGCGAGCGGTAGGACCAGAACGCCGACAACCACGAACAGGGTGCCGGCCGCGCGCAGACGGCGACGTGTCGCCCAGCGATCCAGCGGGATCGCGCCGGCGGAGAGCGCGAACACCAGCACCGGCAGCGCGTAGTACGACTTGCCTCCGAGCACGAAATACGCGACGACGGTGCCGACGATCGTCCAGCCGAGCGGGCGCAGGGCGCGATTCGCGGATCAGCGACAGCACTCCGGCGACGGCGACCGGGAAGGCAACGGCGGTGAGCAGGATCACGTTGACGATGAACACGCGGCCGCGTCTCGTCGCTCCCGCTCGGCGGTGGGTTGAGGAACCAGTGCACGCTCGTCCAGCCGTGGCCGGCTTCCCAGACGAGGTTCGGGACGAGCAGCGCGGCGGCGATCGCGATCGCGAGCGGGAAGCCCCGCGAGCGCAGGACGTCGCGACGGCATGCGGCGAACAGCGCGATCAGCAGAACGAGGACGACCGCGAGCGTGTACTTCGTCTCGAGCCCGATCCCGGCCGCAATCCCGAGCAGCGGCCACGAGCCTCGCCCCAGCGCGAGCCGCAGGGCAAGCCAGAGAACGACCATCGTCGCCAGCTGGTCGAGTGCGACAGGCTGGAAGAGCAGGTTCGTGCCGAGCATCCCGGGCGCGAACCCGATCACCACGGCCGCGAGCGTCTGCGCGCGACGCGACGCTCCGAGCTCGCGTGCGACGAGGGCGCCGACCAGCACGGTGCCCGCGCTCGCGAGGATCGTGAACGCGCGCAGGCCGACGAGGGACAAGCCGAACAGCTCCCGGGCAAACGCGGCAACCAGCGCCGTCACGGGCGGGAACTCGACGTAGCCGCCCTGCAGGTGCCGGCCGGCGACGGCGTAGTACAGCTCGTCGCGGTGCCACCCGTATCGTCCCGCGACGGCAAGCTCGAGCGCGCACTTCAATGCGACGACCACCACCACAGGCACGGCCGCAAACGCGACGGCCACCTTCTCTGCGGGCCTGTCTGTCACGTCCTTTCGCAGCCTAGAGCGTCACCGTCGGGGCCGGATCTCGATCACGAGGCCAAACAAGCTCCTAACGTCGGCCTGACGGGGCACGCGTAGCCTCGCGCGATGAGCAGCCGCCGGGTGTCGAACGTGCTCGCCGCGATCATCGTCTCGCTCGTGTTCGCTTCGGTCGCCACGTCCGCCGAGCAAGCACCCGCTTGGCTGAAGGCAAGCGAGCGACAGACGCTTCGCACCGTGTTCGGCAACGCACGGCCGATCGAGGCCGCCTACATCTCTTATCCGAAGAAGATCGCCGTCATCTGGACGTTCCGCCACTTCGTCGCGTGTGGCCTTTGCGGTTCGCGGACCGACAAGCCGCTCGGTGGCCGAGTCGTCCGCGTCAGCTTCGACCGGCAGACGCACGGCCTGGGCGGTGCGAGCAACGGGTGGGCGATGCAGTTCTGCGAGAGCGTCGGCGACAGCCCGCCGAAGCAAGCATGTCTCCACCGCTGACTTTCGGGACGACGATCACGAATCGAGGCCATCGTCCCAGACCATGTCGATCTGCCGTTCGAAAGCGACGTAGCCGGCGCGTTCGAACGCGGCAGCCATGGGAATGTTGCCGACGTCGGTGGACGCGCGGATACGTGGCGCGCCGTTCTCGGCGAGGACGCGGGTGCCCTCGGCCAGGATGTCGTCGACGTATCCGTTTCCGCGGTGTGCCGGCAAGACGCCGATGTAGGCGATGATCGGGTTATAGGCGTTGTGCGCCGGGATGACGAATCCCACGGGCTCACCCGCAAGCGTCGCGACCCGCCACCACTCACGCGGGGTGGTAAACCCGGCGAACTCGCTGTCGTATTGATCGGCAGCGACTTCTGCGGCTTCTCCTCGCCGTAGGGCTTGGCCGCTATGCGCATCGAGTGTCCCGTCGAGAACGAGGATCATCAGTTCGAGGAGGTCAGTGCGGTCGACCACGCGTCTGAACTTCAGGCGGCGGCTCGGTGCGGGAAGCGGCGTTCCTGGCTGCCACTCGAGCCGCAGCCGCTCGACCAGCAGGCGCGCCCCAAGTCGTTCGAGGATCGCAATCCGGTCATCTACGACCTTGCGCGCTCTGGTCTCCTCTCGCCAGTGCGGCGGCAGGAACCGAACGTAGGGCGGCCGTCGATCGTCTGTCGAGATGATCGTCGCAAGCGCCTTCTGCAGCAGCTCCGCGCCGATCTCGCGGGGCCGGCGGGCGTTGGCGTCGTCGTCGATGTCGAAGACGTCAAGGAGCAGGGGCTCGCTGCTGCTCGTCCGGCGCCACCACGCCGCTCGCGCCACGAGGCGCTCGTCCTGAAGAGCAATCCACATCCACTCAGGCAGACGACGCCCGGCCTCGAGATCATCGGCGAGCTCGCTGTCCAGGACATACGACAGACGGCAGAAGAGATCGAGCTCTTGCGGGCCAGTGATCGGCCGGATCGTCAGGTTGTCTCGTTCTGAACCGGTCACGCTGGTGACGCTAGCGCTCAAGCAGTGCCCGGAGCTGCTCGACGTACCCGGGGCGCAGGTACGCACCCCGGATCACCGTCCAGGCTCGGATGCGATATTCGTCGAGGCCTGCTGCTACGAACGCTGCGATTCGGCCCTCGGTCTGGTCCCGATCCTGCAACAGATTGTCGAACGGATTCCAGAGAAACGCGGGCGGGTCGAACTCGCGGTCTGCGAGATACGGCTTCGGGTCGATCGCGACAAACTGGTCGCCGCGGCGGATCAGATTGTGGTGGTGGAAATCGCCGTGTACGAGCCACTCGGATCGTGGATCGAGGGTCGCGAGGAGTTGGCGCGCGAGCGGAACGAGCTCACTGCCCTCGCGTTCGGCGCGATCGAGCCAACGCGTGACCTCGGGGAGCACCGGCCGAAACGGCGGTTGGGCGGGTCGCCAGAGTTGTGTCGCGATGTCGACGGCGATCGCTGTCGCCTCGCGCTCGGGCAGTGCCGAAAGGTCGTCGCCGGGCAGAGCGCGCTCCTCGAGCAGCGCGCGCCGCGCGCGACGCAACAGCCGCACAGCACCGTTGCCGTCCCACAGTGCGAGCGCATCGCCCTCGTGCAGGGACTCGTCGTCGCCTTCCCAGGCGACTTTGAGCACGGCGTCGCCGGCCGGGGCCACGTAGGAGACGTTGGAGAAGGCGAACGGCTCGCCGAGGTCGAGGCCCCACTCACGTGCGGCTGCGAGCGCCTCTGCCTTCGCCGCGCTCAGATCGAGGCACTGAGAAGCGTCGCGGTCCATCGAACCTCACGCTGACGTTGCGGCGGTCTCAACCTCGAGTCGAGGGTTGTACGCGCCGGCCCGGGCCGCCGAGTTCACCCTCGCGCGGCGCCGCAGCTGCTCCTGGGCGCCCTCGGTGTTCGAGCCGTTCCAGGCTTTGAGTGCCGCATTGTGGAGCGCGCGGCTGTACGAGAATCCGAGCGGCCACGGGTGGGGGCCTCGTGCCGCCATCGCATTCAGGTGCGCAGTCGCGTCCTCGTCCGACTGGCCGCCCGACAGGAACACGATCCCCGGAACCGCGGCCGGAACGAAACGGTAGAAACACGCGAGGGTCGCTTCGGCGACCTCGTCGACGCCGGCGCGATCGGCTGCCTGATAGCCCGAGAGCACCATGTTCGGCTTCAACAGGGTGCCGGCCAGATCGACGCGCTGGTCGTGCAGCTCCAGGTACACCGCCTCGAGCACCCGGCTCATCGCCGCGGACGAGTCGGCGAGCGAATGTGTGCCTTCCATCGAGAGATCGGGCTCGACGATCGGGACGAGCCCGGCCTCCTGGCTGATCGCCGCGTACCGGGCGAGCGCGTGCGCGTTCGCGTGGATCGCGTAGTCGCTCGGCAGGCCCGAGCCCTGCGCGAGGGGCGCACGCCACTTGGCGAACCTCGCGCCGAGGCTGCGGTATTCGTCCAGGCGTGAGCGCAGCCCGTCGAGACCCTCGGTGACCGTTTCGCCCGGCGCGAATGGAAGCGGGACGGCGCCGGTGTCGGCCTTGACCCCGGGCAGGATCCCGCGTGCCGCGAGGAGCTCGGGGAACGGTGTGCCGTCGAGCGCGCGCTGGCGAATCGTCTCGTCGTAGAGGATCACGCCGCTGATGAACTCGTCGAGACCGGGCGTCGTGAACAGGGCGTCGCGGTACGCCTGCCGCGTCGCCTCGGTCGACTCGACCCCGATCGACGCAAAGCGCGTAGTGATCGACGCGTTCGCCTCGTCCGCGGCCAGGATGCCCCTGTGCCCCGCGACGAGGGCGCGCGCCGTCTCGTGCAGATCGGACACGTCAGTTCACGCCGGGGTCGTACGGCATGCGTTCCATCAGCGAGTACTTCCCGCCACCGCGCTTCAACACGTCGCGCCAGAGCTCGTCCGGGTCGTCGGCAAACGGATCCTCGGCGCGGGCTGGAATCACGATCCACGACGGTTCGGCGAGCTCGGCCTCCAGTTGGCCTGCGCCCCAGCCGGCGTAGCCGGCGAAGAGGCGGAGGCGCCTGATCGACAGCTCCTCCGGCTCGGCCTCGGCCGACATGAACCCGACGCCACCGATGATCGGGCACCGCGGCTTCGTCGGGGTCGGCGAAGTCGGCCAGCACCATGAACGCTTCGGGCTGCACCGGGCCGCCGACGTACACCGGGCCGTCGGCGCCCGGGAACCCCTCGAGCGACGGCACCGCCTCGGACGCCGGCACGTCGGAGGGACGCGTCAGCACGAGCCCCATCGCGCCGTCGTCGTCGTGGTGCGCGATCAGGACGACCGTCCGGCGGAAGTTCGGGTCGTGCAGCGCCGGGGACGAGACGAGGAGGCTGCCCTTGAGGGAGCCGTCGCTCACGTGAAGTGTCCAGCCGTCGCCGTTCTTGAAGCTCTTCAGGATCCGTCGCGCGACGACCATTCGATGCACCTCGTCGGGGCCGTCGTAGATGCGCGCGCTGCGGGCCTGCAGCAGCATGTTCGGCGAGGGGCGTCTCGTCGGTGAGCCCGCGCGCGCCGTGCACCTGGACGGCGCGGTCGATCACGTCGTGGAGGACGCCCGCGGCATAGAACTTGATCGCCGAGATCTCGACGCGTGCCTCGTCGCCGCCGTCGATCTTGTGCGCCGCGTCGAGCGTCATCAGCCGGCAGGCCTGGATCTCGGCGTAGCTGTCCGCGATCCAGTTCTGCACGGTCTGCTTCTCGGCGAGCGGGCCGCCGAAGGTCTCGCGTTCGAGCGCGTAGGAGCACAGCAGGTCGAAGGCGCGCTGCATCTGGCCGAGCCAGCGCATCACATGATGGATCCGGCCCGGGCCGAGGCGCTTCTGGGCGATCGCGAATCCCTGTCCAACCTCGCCGAGGGTGTTCGCGACCGGTACGCGCACGCCGGTGTAGAGCACCTCGCAGTGCGTTGACCAGCCGTGGCCCGCGTGGCCGAGCACCGGCACCGGCCGAACGACATCGACGCCCGGCGTGTCGGCCGGGACGATGATCTGCGTTGCGCGCGCATGCGGTGGCGCGTCGGGGTCGGTGACCGCCATCACGATCCCGAAGCCCGCGCCGTCGGCTCCCGACGAGAACCACTTGTGGCCGTCGATCACCCAGTCGTCGCCGTCGCGAACTGCACGCGTGCGCAGGGTCGTCGGGTCGGAGCCCGGTACCTCGGGCTCGGTCATCGAGAAGAACGAGCGCACTTCGCCCGCGACGAGTGGCCGCAGCCAGCGCTCCTTCTGCTCAGGCGTTCCGAAGTGGTGGAGGATCTCGCCGTTGCCCGCGTCCGGTGCCTGGCACCCGAAGACCAGCTGGCCCCACATGCAGCGGCCGATCTGCTCGTTCAGGTAGGCGTAGTCGAGGAAGCCGGTGCCGGTGCCTCCCGCCTCGGGCGGCAGGTGCGGCGCCCACAGCCCGAGCGCGCGTACCTCGTCGCGGAGCGCCTCGACGAGCAGCGTCGGCCTCGGCGTCCTCGCGATCGAGCAGGCGCTCGTTCGGGAGCACGCGCTCGGCCATGAAGGCCCGCACCTGCTCCAGCCGCTCCGCGGCAGGCGCCCACTGCGCAGTCGTCATGGGTCTAGCATCGCCGTTTATGCGGCTCGGCTTCTACATGGGATACGCGCAACCGGGGACGAGCCCGCTCGAGTTGATCGAGCTCGCCCGGGAGGCAGAGCGCTCGGCTACGACTCGGCGTGGGCGGCGGAGGCCTGGGGGACGGACGCGGTCACGCCGCTCGCCTGGCTCGGCGCCTCCGACCAAGACGCTCAAGCTGGGCACCGCGATCATGCAGCTGCCCGGGCCGGTCGCCTGCGAACACGGCGATGACGGCGGTGACGCTCGACCTGCTGTCCGGCGGGCGCTTCCTGCTCGGGCTCGGGACGTCGGGGCCGCAGGTCGTCGAGGGCTGGCACGGCCAGGAGTGGGGGAAGCCGCTCGGGAAGACTGCGCGAGTACGTGGAGATCGTGCGCGCCGCGCTGCGCCGTGAGCGGCTCGAGCATCACGGAGCCCACTACGACATTCCTGTCGGCGGCGGCACCGGCCTCGGCAAACCGCTGAAGCTGATGCTGAAGCCGCTCCGGTCGGAGATCCCGATCTACCTGGCGGCGATCTCGCCGAAGGCCGTCGAGCTCGCCTTCGAGATCGGCGACGGCTGGCTGCCGATCTTCTGGTCACCGGAGCGGCGCGCGACGTGTTCCCGCTTGCGCAGGCGCGGGACGGGTTCGACATCGCGCCGAGTGCGCCCGCGGTGCTCACCGACGACGTCGAGTCGGCGCGCGATGGCGCTCAAGGAGTACTACTCGTTCTACATCGGCGGCATGGGCGCGCGAAGTCGAAGAACTTCTACAACGACCTCTTCGCCCGGTACGGCTACGAGGCGGAGGCGCGCGAGATCCAGGAGCTGTTCCTCGACGGGAAGCAGCGCGAGGCGGCCGCGGCGGTGCCCGACGGGTTCGTCGATGAGGCCGCGCTCGATCGGGTCGAAGGAGCGGATCGCGCGACCGGTTGGCCGCGTGGCGTGAGTCGGGCGCGACGAGCCTGCTTGTCTCGACGCGCGACGTGGCGACGCTGCGCGCCGTCGCCGAAGCTAACGCCTGAGCGCCTCGAGTGCCGTCTCGGCAAGCAGCGGCACGCCGTGCTCGAAGCAGCGCCGCGCGCGTGTCCTCGGCGCCGAGCTCGCCGCGCGTGAAGCGGCCGTAGATCGCCTCGCAGAACACCGCGGCCTTCCAGAGCGCGAGCGCCTCGAACCAGGCGAGTGGCTCGACGTCGCGGCCGGTGCGCTCGCAGTAGCGGTCGACGAGCTCGTGCCGCGACGGGAACCCCGGCTCGCCGGTGACCGGTGAGCGAGCCGAGCGGACTCTGTCGCTCCGCCGGGTTCGGTGTAGGTCGCGAGCGAGGTAGCCGAGGTCGGCGCGAGGGTCGCCGATCGCGCCCATCTCCCAGTCGAGCACCGCAGCGATGCGTCGACGGATCGTCGGGCCGAGACCATCATGTTCCCGAGCCGGTAGTCCCCGTGCACCACGGTCGAGGGAAGCGGCTCCGGCAGCGCTGCGGCGAGCTCGCGGCCGACCTCGCTCGACGGCCGGTATCGGGCGGGTGCGGTTGATCTCCCACAGCTGCGTGAAGCGGCGACCTGTCGCTCGAGGTAGCTCCCGGGGCGTGCGAAGGCGGCGAGCGGCGGGTGTGGAGACGTCGGCCGCGTGGATCTCGACGAGCGTGTCGACGAGGTCGAACGCGAGCCGGCGGCGAGCTTCGGGCGTCTCGAGCCCTGGCGGGAGCGCGGTCGTCACGACGTCGCCGTCGAGGTAGCGCATCACGTAGAAGTGCACGCCCAGGACGCTCTCGTCGTCGCACACGGCGAGGATCTCCGGCAGGCGGATGCCTGCGGCGACGAGTGCGAGTTGGAGCCGCGCCTCGCGCACCATGTCGTGCGCCGACGGCGGCAGCGGCGGTCGCGGAGGACGGCGCAGCACGAAGCGGTCGGCGCCGCGCTCGAGCAGGAAGGTGAAGTTCGAGCCCCCGCCGTCGCCGATCCGCGCGCGCAGCGATCGGCCCGCGGCCGAGACCGTGCGCGTCGAGGAACGCCTCGAGCCGGTCGAGAACCAAGAGCGGCGGGCGCTCCAGCCCTTCAGCCTCCAGTGCGGTCGCCGCGATGTCCACGACCCGATGCTACGGCGGATCCAGCACCGCCCCTAGCCGACGCGGTCCGAACACGAAGTGCGCGCCCCCTTCGCGAGCCTCAAACCGGCCGTTCGAACCCGTCCTCCGGGGCGTACTGTGAGGTCAGACCAGGGTTACGAGAGGGCGACTCCCTGTCCACAGTTGGAAGCCGACTTGGGGCGGTCACTGCGATCGCGCGTTCTCCGCCATCCCTTTCGAACCCGTCTCCCGGGAAGAGCTCTGGGGTCAGACCACGGTGTGAGCGCCGGCCTCGCCGCAGCCAGGTCCCCGCAGGCCTAGACCCGTCGTCAAACAAGGGTGTCGGAAGTGCGACGAACTGTCCACAGAGCGCGGGCTCGCGTGTTGTGGCCTGGTTTTGAGCCACGGTATGTCCTTCGTTCTCCTTGTCGGTTGCTGACACGTCCCGTCGTCAAACAAGGGTTACGGAAGTGTCACAGGCCATCCACAGCGGGAACTTCGGGGTTCGTTCTGCGTTTTCGGCTGGACGACCGCTGATTCAGCCGGCCGCGATCGCGGCGACGCCCGCCAGCGCGACCAGCACGCCCGCTCGTTGGCCGCGGCTGAGGCGTTCGCCGAGGAGAATGTGGGCGAGCAGCACGGTGACGACCGGATACAGCGAGCCGAGGACCGAGACCAGCGAGAGCAGCCCGTGTCCGCTGGCGAACGCGAAGAGCGCATTCGGCGCTGACGTCGGCGAGACCCACCGCCGCGACCGCTGCCAGCGAGGCACGCGGCAGCCGGAGTGACGAGCGCCGCACGACGCACGCCGCCACGAGGAACGAGAGCGAGCCGACCCGGGCGCCGACCAGCGTCGAGAGCACGTCCCCTTCGCGTGAGCCGAGGCCGAGGAAGTAGACGAACAGCCCGAGCGCCACCGCGGCGACGGCCGCGAGCGCCACGGCCCGCGCACGATCGGCCGACTCGGAACGCCGCTCGTCGAGCGACGCGAGCACGGCTCCGCCGAGCGCCGCAATCGCGCCGACGACCGCGAGTCGCGATGGCCGCTCGCCCGTCGCGATCGCGATCGCGAACGGCACGACCGCGCCGCACGCCGCGACCGGCGACACGACGCTCATCGTCCCGAGCGACAGCGCGCGGTAGAACGCCGCCAGCCCGACGCCGCCGCCGATCCCGGCCGCGAGCCCGAGGCAGAACGAGCGCCAGCCCATGTCGCCCCGGATGCCGAGCGCGACGAGTAGCGCGACGAAGCCGGCGCCCTGCGAGATCGACCGTCACCGGCGAGCGTCGGCAGCCGCCGGGTCAGCGAACCGCCCGAGAAATCCGCGACACCCCAGACCACCGACGAGCCGACGGCCAGGACAAGCGCCGAGTGCGCCCAAGGAAGCCCTGCAGGCGCTCGACGAGCATGGCCATGCCCTGCCCGCCGCCGACGCACATCGTCTCGAGCCCGATCGTGCGGTCGAGCGTCTCGAGATCGTTGAGCAGCGTGCACATGATCCGGGCGCCCGTCATGCCGTACGGATGGCCGAGGGCGATCGCGCCGCCGTGCGGGTTCAGCTTGTCGCTGAACGGATCGACGCCGACCTCCCGGCAGACCGGCAGCACCTGGGCGGCGAACGCCTCGTTCAGCTCCATCACGTCGACGTCCTCGATCGTCATGCCCGCGTAGCGCGAGCACCGTGCGAACCGCCTCGATCGGCCCGACGCCCATGATCTCCGGCTCGACGCCCGACACGGCTCGACGCGATGATCCGCGCGCGCGGCTCGAGCCCGAGCTCCGCCGCGCGCTCGGCCGACATGACGACGACCGCCGCCGCGCCGTCGTTCAGCGGGCACGCGTTCCCGGCCGTCACCTTGCCGCCGGGCTTGAAGGCCGGCTCGAGTGCGGCGAGCTTCTCGTAGGTCGACGAGCGCCGCGGGCCGTCGTCCAGCTCGACGCCCTCGTACGGCGTGAGCTCGCGCTCGAAGAACCCGGAGTCCTGCGCCGCGACGGCACGCTCCTGCGAGCGCTGCGCGAACCGGTCCATCTCCTCGCGCGAGACGTCCCACTGCTCGGCCACGTTCTCGGCGGTCAGGCCCATCGGGATGTAGACGTTCGCGATCGGCGCGTCGTCGCCGAAGAGCGCGGGGTGGAGCTCCTCGTCGCTCTTCGGATAGCCGTTGACCTGGGAGATCGACTCGACCCCGGCCGCGACGAACGCGTCCCCCTCGCCGGCCTTGATCGCGTGGAACGCCATCCGGATCGACTGCAGGCTCGACGCGCAGAAGCGGTTGACGGTCGTCCCCGGCACCGCTGGCGGGCAGCCCCGCGAGCAGCGCCGCCCGCCGCCCGAGATTCATGCCCTGCTTCGCCTCGGGAAAGCCGCAGCCGACGATCACGTCGACGATCTCCTCGGGCGGCAGCCCGGGCACGCGCTCGAGCGCAGTGCGGATCGCGAACGCGACCAGGTCGTCGGGGCGCGCCTCGATCGAGCGAGCCCTTGCCGGCGCGCCCGATCGGCGTGCGCGCAGTGGAAACGATGACTGCCTCGGGCACGGCGGCATCTTGCCTTAAGCGAGAGGGCCGGCGCATTGCCGGCCCTCTCGCCCGACTCCTACAGTGCGTCCCCGCGGGCTACTGGCCTGGTCGAGCGGCCTTCGATCAAGCCGCCGACCGGCTTGAAGACGCCGTTCGTGAACTGCACCAGGTTCACCTGGGAGATCGGGTACTGGTACCGGCCCTTCGTGTGGATCACGATGCCGGGCAGGAGGAACGGGTTGGCAGTGGCGCCGGCGTAGTTCATCGAACGTGCCACCGTCATCAGGCCGGCCCGGGTCAGGTTCTTGCCCGCCGCCTTGATGACCTGAACGGTCGTCCACGCCTTCGCCATGCCGTACACGTTCAGCTGGTCGTTGACGTTCCCCTTCGGGTCGTACTTGGCCATGATCTGGCGGTACAGCTTCATGCCCGGCGCCGAGTTGTAGGTCGGGTTCGTCGGGTCGAGCAGGTAGTTGACCGTGAACGTCCCGCCGGTGATCGTCGACCCTTGCTGCGCCGCGATCCCGAGGAAGGTCGACGTCGCGGAGACCGAGTTCGTGAACACGTTCTTCGGCGTCCAGCCGAGCTTCGTCGCGAGGACGTACGACTGGATCGTCGCCGTCGGCGTGAGGAAGATCACGAGCGTGTCGGCACCCGACTTCGCGAGCGTTGCCATCTGCTGCAGCGGCAGCGGTGAGGTCACGTCGAACGGCTGCGCCGAGACGATCTGCGACGTATGCGACCCGAGCCCGGCCTTGAAGCCGCTCAGGTAGTTGCCGCCGTAATCGTCGTTCTGGTAGATGATGCCGATCTTCGCGCCCGGCAGATTCTTGGCGATGTACTTGCCGTAGATCACGCCTTCAGCGGCATAGTCCGGCTGCCAGCCGATCGACCACGGGTACTTCGCATAGTCGTGATCGAACGTCGTGGCACCCGTCGAGACGAAGAGCTGTGGAACCTTCTGCTGGTTCAAGTACGGCTCCACCGCCTGCTGCGGCTCGGTGCCGAGCCCGCCGACGATCGCGAACGCATGATCCTGCTCGACGTACTTATGCGTCAGCTGGACCGTGGCCGGCGGGTTGTACTGGTCGTCGTCGTACTTGAAGATGATCTGGCGCCCGTTGACGCCGTGCTGGGCGTTGACGTACGAGAAATACGCCTTCATCGCGGCCGGGATCGGTGCGTAGCCGGAGGCCGCCCCGCTGAGCGGGAAGGTTCCTTCGAGGAGGATCGTGTGGGCTGTGACGCCCGGTGTTGCGGTCGGTGTCGCACCTGCCGTGACGACCACGGCCGCCGCCGCGGCGAACGCTGCGACGACGAGCAGAGCAGTTCTCTTCATCCGGGGCTCCTTTTGGGCGAACTGACCTGGGGGGATCTACGCCTTCGACTATAGGTCGCGCGGCGGCGAAAGAGAAGCGGCGCGCCTGCCCAGGCCGAGCGCGCGCCCCACGAGCCCGGCGGCGCCGGACGGTGCGACGAACAAAACGAGGAGCAACACGATCCCGTAGATGACCGGGGCCGAGCCCGTTGCATGCGTGTTGACGTGCACCGTCGTCACGAGGGTGAAGAGGTGCACGAGACTCGGTGCCCAGCTGGTCTTGATGAACGTGACGAAGAGCGCTCCGAAGACCATGCCACCGAGTGAACCCGTTCCCCCGATCACGATTCCTGTCAAGAGCAGGATCGAGAGGTCGATCGGGAACGAATCCGGATTGACGTACGCGATCGCCATCGCAAAGAGGGCACCGGCGACCCCGCAGTAGAACGCCGACAGCCCGAATGCCATCGTCTTGACCCACATCGACGAGATCCCATTCGCCGTCGATGCGATCTCGCTGTCGCGGACGGCACGCAGCGAGCGGCCCAGACGGCCCCGGATCAGCACCCAGGAGACCGCGAAGAGAACGAGCGCTACGGTCCACGCGACGATGTAGAGCCACAGCGACGGGTTCGTCTTCAACCCGAACTGGGAATGGAGGAGTGGCAGATTCTTGCCGAGCGTGCCCCCCGTGAACTTCGGGAACTTCTTGACGACGCCGGTGAACGACAAGGGAATCGCGAAGGTCGCGAGCGCCAAGTAGGGCCCGGCGAACCGCGTCGCCGGGACACCGAAGGCGATCCCGACGGCCCCGGCCACCAGCCCGGCGAGCGGGATCGTCCAGATTGCGCCCCAACCGTGATCGACGACGAGGATCGCCGTCGTATAGGCGCCGATGCCCATGAACGCGCCGTGACCGAGCGAGATTTGCCCGGTCAGGCCTGTCAGCATGTTCAGGCCGACCAGAGCCGTCAGATAGATGCCGGCAAGTCCGAGCTCGAAGGTCCGGTAGTGGCTCGAGACGAGCGGTGCGAGCACGACGCACACAACGAGCAACGCGAAGCCTGCGGATCCGCCGAGGCGTTTCATACCCGACGCACCGTCGGGCGGCCAAAGATGCCCGCAGGGCGGAGAATCAGGACGCAGAGCAGCACCGCCAGGGCGACGGGAAGCTGGAGCGTCGAGCCGACGAAGCCCACGTACGCTCCGAGCAGGTTGAGCGTGACCCCGAGCGCGAGGCCGCCGACAACGGCGCCGACCGGGCTCTCGAGGCCCCCGAGGACGGCGGCCGCGAAGGCGTAGATCAGGATCGCCTGCATCATGTTCGGGCTCAGGAAGACGCTCGGTGCGACCATCATCCCGCTCACCGCTCCGAGTGCGGCAGCGAACCCCCAGCCGAGGGCGAGCAGCCACGAGGTGCGAACGCCGAGCAGGCGCGCCGCGTCCGGATTCAGCGCGCCTGCGCGCATGGCCAGACCGACTTTCGAGAAGCGGAAGAACAACCACAGGACGGCGACGCAGGCGATCGTGACGCCAAGCGTGCCGACGTCTTGCTGCGCGATGTGAACGCCGCCGATCACCCACGTGGTGGTCGGGAACGGGCTCGGGAAGAACTGGACCTGAGGCGTCCAGATCCACCCGGCGAGACCGTTGAAGATCACGAGCAGCGCGATCGTCGCCATGACGACCGTCAGCACGTTCGCCCGCTCGAGTGGACGGATGACGACGCGCTGGATACCGATACCGCCGACGAAGGCAATGGCGATCGTGCTGAAGAACGCCGGCCAGTACGAGAAGCCGTGATGCGTGATCAGGCTCCAGCAGATGTACGTCGTGAACATCGCCATCTCGCCCTGCGCGAAGTTGATGACCTCAGTCGCCTTGTAGATCAGTACGAGCGCCAGCGCGAGCGATCCGTAGATCGCGCCCTGCGCGAGTCCTCCGACGACCTGTTGGGCGAATTGCTGCATCAGTAGCCGAGGTACGCAGCGCGGATCGAATCGTTGGCGCGGAGCTCGTCGGCGGTGCCCGAGGTGGCGATCTGGCCGGTCTCGAGGACGTATGCGCGATGGGCGATGGCGAGCGCGATCGCGGCGTTCTGCTCGACGACGAGGACGGCGACGCCTTCGTTGGCGTTCAGCTCGCCGACGACCCGGAAGACCTCACGAGTGACGAGCGGAGCGAGGCCGAGCGATGGCTCGTCGAGCATCAGCAGCCGCGGACGCGTGAGAAAGGCGCGCGCGAGGGCGAGCATCTGCTGCTCGCCGCCCGAGAGCGTGCCTGCCTGCTGGTGGCCGCGCTCGGTGAGCCACGGGAAGTACGCCGTCACCGCCGAGAAGTCGGGACGCCCGCGCCGCATGTACGCGCCCATCCGCAGGTTCTCGCGAACGCTCAGCTCGGCGAAGATGCCGCGGCCCTCGGGGACGTGGGCGAGGCCGGCCCGGGCCATGGCCTCCGGGCCGCCCGTGCGGCGCTTGTCGGCGAAGATCACGTCGCCGTCGCGGCGTACGGTTCCCGACACGGCTCGCAGTGTGGTCGTCTTCCCGGCGCCGTTCGCGCCGAGCAGCGCGACGATCTCGCCCGGGTCGACGGTGAGAGAAATGCCGTGCAGGGCCTGCACCTGCCCGTAGCGCGCGTTCACGCCGCGAAGCTCCAGCAACGGTGCCATCTCGTCTAGCTTCTCACGCATGGTCGTCGTTGAGGAAGGGCTGCGCCGGATTACGTTGCCGCTTCCGTTCGGGCTCGACCACGTCCACTGCTATTTCGTGCGGCTGTCGTCGGGCGGTTGGCTGCTCGTCGACACGGGGCTCGGCACCCCGGAGCCCGAGGCGCAGTGGCGGCCGTTCCTCGACGAGCTCGATGCGCCGGTCGAGCGAATCCTCGTCACTCACATGCATCCCGACCACGTCGGCGGGGCCCGCGACATCGCGCGGCTCACGGGCGCCCCGGTGCTGCAGGGCCGCGACGATTTCGCGCAGTGCGTAAGTGCCTGGGGGCCGGGCTGGGATGCGGAGCGATTTGCCGCCCACTGGCGCGACAATGGCGTACCGGCCGAGGCGCTCGGCGATCTGGTCGGGGCGACATCCGGTCTCCTCAGAGCGGTGCACTACGCTCCGGCGCCCGAGCTCCTCGACGCGGGTGACACCGTCGACGGCTGGCGGGTCGAGGTGCTGCGCGGCCACGCCGACGGTCACATCGTGCTGATCCGCGAGGGCGTGCTGATCGCCGGGGACACGATCCTGGACCGGATCTCGCCGACCGTCGGCGTCTATCCGAACTCGCGCCCCGACCCGCTCGGCGACTACCTGGAGACCCTCGAGCGCATCGAGCAGCTGGCGCCCCGGATCGCGTACGCCGGTCACGGCGCGAGCATCGAGGACCCTGCTGCGCGGGCGAATGAGCTGCGCGAGCACCACCGCGAGCGGATCGACTTCACCGAGGCGGCGCTCGGCGTCGACCCGGTGAACGCGTGGCAGGTCTCGTTCGAGCTGTTTCCCGCCAACCTCGGCGGCGGCCAGCGGCGTTTTGCCGTGGCGGAGACGCTCGCACACCTCGAGCGCCTCGCCTTCGAGGGCCGCGCGGCGCGCGGGGACAACGGCGGCTACACGCTCGCAGCGTGAAGCAGCCCGCGATTCGGCCTCGATACCATGGGTTCATGCAGCCGCTTCGGATCGGCGTTCTCGCCGTGCAGGGCAACTTTCGCGAGCACGCTCAGATGCTGCGCCGGCTCGGCGCCGAGGTGACCGAGGTCCGCAAGGCGGACCAGTTCGGCGATCTCGACGGGCTGGTGATTCCGGGCGGCGAGTCCACGACCTTCACCCGTCTGATGGGCCTCTACGGGCTCGACGATGCGGTGAAAGCCTTCGATCGCCCGATCTTCGGCACGTGTGCCGGAATGATCGTGCTCGACCGCAACCACCTCGGACTCGTCGATCTGTCGGTGCGCCGCAATGCGTTCGGCCGTCAGGTCGCGTCGTTCGAGACCGACCTCGAGGTGGAGGGTGAGAGCGAGCCGATGCGCGCCGTGTTCATCAGGGCGCCGTGGGTCGAGGACGTGGGGCCTGGTGTCGAGGTGCTCGCCGAGGTCGACGGCAGGCCGGTGCTGGCGCGCGAGGGGCGGTTCCTCGTGGCAGCGTTCCATCCGGAGCTGACCGGCGACACGCGGCTGCACGAAATGTTTCTGGAGCTCGTGAGGGAGGGGCAGGTTGTCCGGGCATAGCAAGTGGTCGTCGATCAAGCACAAGAAGGGCGCGGCGGACGCCAAGCGCGGCAAGCTGTTCTCGAAGCTGGCGCGCGGGATCATGGTGGCTGCGAAGGAGGGTGGGGGCGACCCCGGCAACAACCTGGCCCTGCAGAACGCGATCGAAAAGGCGCGCTCGTACTCGATGCCGAAGGACAACATCGACCGCGCGATCGCCAAGGGCTCGGGAGCCGGGGCCGACCAGGAGGCATTCGAGGCGATCGTCTACGAGGGTTACGGCCCCGACGGTGTCGCCGTGATCGTCGAGGCGCTCACCGACAACCGCAACCGAACGGCCTCCGACGTGCGCCACACCTTCGCCAAGAACGGCGGCAACCTGGGCAGCACAGGCGCAGTGGCCTGGCAGTTCGAGCGGCGCGGCGTGGTCGTTGTCCCGTCCGACGGGGTCGACGAGGAGGAGCTGCTGCTCGCAGCGGCCGACGGCGGCGCCGACGACGTCGAGCAGGACGGCGACGTGTTCCAGGTGACCTCGGCGCCCGAGGCCCTCGCGGCGGTTCGCACAGCGGTCGAGGCTGCAGGGTTCACCGTCGACTCGGCGGAGCTGCAGATGGTCCCGAAGACGACGGTCGCGGTCGAGGACGAGACGACGGCCCGGCAGATCATGCGCCTGATCGACGCGCTCGAGGACAACGACGACGTCCAGGACGTCTACGCCAACTTCGACATTCCGGAGCGCGTGCTCGAGGCTGTCGCCGGCTAACGGGCAAAACACCGTCCGTCGATGCGCCTAACCTTTTCCCGTGAAGGTTCTCGGCATCGATCCAGGGACGGCTGCATGCGGGTACGGAATCGTCCACGTAAGCGGAGAGCGCCTCAGGGCCACGTGCCACGGGTGGTGGCAAACGCCCGCGCGCCAGCGAGTGGAGCTGCGGCTGCTCACGATCTTCGAGGGCGTCCAGGAGCTGATCGGCCAGCACGCGCCGGATGCCGTCGCCCTGGAGGAGTCGTACGTCGGCGCAGACGCCCGCATCGCACTCTCAGTCGGGCAGGCACGGGGAGCCGTGCTCGTCGCCGCGGCGTCCGTGGGCGTCGCCTGCGTTGAGTACGCGCCCGCCCAGGTGAAGCAGTCGGTGTGCGGCTACGGCCGCGCCGACAAGGCGCAGGTGCAGCGGATGGTGAAGACGATCCTCGCCGCTCGACGAGGTGCCGCGCCCGAACCACGCCGCCGACGCGCTTGCGGTCGCGATCTGCCACGCACTCGCCCCGCCGCTCCTGCGGATGGTGGCGTCGTGATCGCGCGGCTCCGCGGCAAGGTGGTCTCGCGGACGACGGCGGGCATCGTTCTGGACGTGAACGGCGTCGGCTATCTCGTTGCCGCGACACCGTCGGTAGCGCGGTTAGGAGGGCCGGACGACGAGATCACGGTCGAGACGCACCTGCACATCAGGGCAGACGTCCTGCAGCTCTACGGCTTCGCCTCGGCCGCCGAGCGGGAGCTCTTCGAGCTGCTCCTGAGCGTGTCGGGCGTGGGCCCGAAGGTCGCGCTCGGGATCGTCTCCGGCTCGACTCCGGAAGAGCTGCGACGGGCGATCGCGCGCGACGATCTGAAGCGATTCGAGGCGATTCCCGGCGTCGGCCGCAAGACGGCGCAGCGGGTCGTGCTGGAGCTGAAGGACAAGCTCACGGTGGGAGACGGCGCCGATCCCGGCGGCCGCGACGACCTCACTGCCCGCGACGCGCTCGTCGAGCTCGGCTGGGCGCTCGTCGACGCAGAGCGCGCACTCGCCGAGCTCGAGCCCGATTTGCCGGTGGCCGAGCAAGTGCGCCAGGCGCTCAGGGCGGCTGCATGACACTGGATTGCAGATGACCCAGTTTCTCGCTCCCGGTGCTGGCCGACGCCGAGGAGGAGCTCGAGCGGTCCCTGCGCCCGCGCACGCTCGACGACTTCGTCGGCCAGGAGCGGGTCAAGGAGCAGCTGTCGATCGCGCTCGCGGCTGCGAAGGCCCGCGGCGAGGCGCTCGACCATCGTCCTGCTCGCCGGCCCGCCTGGGCTCGGCAAGACCTCGCTGGCGCAGATCGTGCGCAACGAGCTCGGCGTCGGCATCCGCCAGGTCGCCGGGCCCGGCACTCGAGCGGAAGGGCGACATCGCCGCGATCCTCACGACGCTCGAGCCGCGCGACGTGCTCTTCGTCGACGAGATCCACCGCCTGAACCGGGCGGCCGAGGAGATCCTCTACCCGGCGCTCGAGGACTTCCGGCTCGACATCATCGTCGGGCAGGGGCCCGCGGCTCGCACGCTGACGCTCGACCTGCCGCCGTTCACGCTGATCGGCGCGACCACGCGCACGGGTCTGCTCACGACGCCGCTCCGCGACCGTTTCGGGCTCACGTTCCGGCTCGATCTCTACACGCCCGAGGAGCTCGCGCGCATCGTGCGGCGTTCGGCGCAGATCCTGGCCGTCGAGTCGCCGACGATGCGGCCGAGCTGGTCGCCAGGCGCTCACGAGGCACGCCGCGGGTCGCGAACCGCATCCTGCGGCGCGTGCGCGACGTGGCCGAGGTGCGGCATCAGGGGGTCGTGACCACCGAGATCGCCGAGGAGGCTCTGGCACTGCTCGAGGTCGACGACGCCGGCCTGGAGCGCTTCGACCGGGAGCTGCTGCGCTGCGTGGTCGAGAAGTTCGGCGGCGGCCCCGTGGGGCTGTCGACGCTCGCGGTCGCGCTCGGCGAGGAGGCCGACACGATCGAGGACGTCCACGAGCCCTACCTCCTGCAGCTGGGCTTCCTGCAGCGAACGCCGCGCGGCCGGATCGTCACCGACCGCGGCCGCGCGCACATCGGCTCCGAGCTCGGCGAGAGCTCGAGCTCGTTGTTTTAAGCTCGCCCGCCGCGGCGTTAAGGATTGAACAGCCTCCAGTTCCCCTCGGAGACGACATCGACGGTGCCGTCGACGACCCGGATGGCGGTGTCGTCGTCGATCGCGTACGCCGGGATCCCGAGCCCGCCCGCCCACCGTTCGGCCTCGGCCATGGTGTTCTCCGGCAGAGCGGGGTGATCCACGTGCGGGAAGATCGAGAAGTCGACGACTCCCAGCGTCTCGTCGCCGCCGGTGGGCGGCTTCCAGGTGACGAAGTCCTCGCCGATCCGCGGCGTCATCACCATGCTCCCGGCGCTGAGTCCGACCCAGACGGTGCGAGCGACGGCAGCAGGTCGGCCAGGCCGGACTGCCGCATGTGGTGGGCCAGATACAACGCGTCGCCGCCGTTGACCAGCAGGACGTCGGCCTGCTCGACCACCGGCACCCAAGCGCTCCTGCTCGAGACTGGGCAGCGCGCTGAGCTCCAGCACGCCCAGCGACTGCCAACCCAGCTCGCACATGGGCGTGGTGGCTTGGCCGGTGATGAACCGCCACGCGCCGCGAATGCCGCCCGGGGCGTGCCCGTACGACGCGGTGGGGATGCAGAGGGCGTCGCACTCGGCGATCGGCTTGCCGAGGAGGCCGAGCAGAGCGTCGTGGATACTCGCGTTCTTGATGCCGGCAGAGGTGAGCAGCAGCTTCATGGCGCCTTTCGCTGAATTGGGAAGCTCGGGTGTCGGGCTGAACAGCCTCCAGTGCCCCTCGGAGATCACGTCGACGGTGCCGTCGACCACCGCTGATCGCGGTCTCGTCGTCGATCGCGTACGCCGGGGTCGCCAGGCCGGCGGCCCACTGTTCCGCCGCGGCCATGGTGTTCTCGGGCAAGTCCGGGTTGTCCAGGTGCGGAAAGATCGAGAAGTCGACGACGCCCAGCGTCGTGTCACCGGCCTCCGAGTCCCAGTTGACGAAGTCGGCGCCGACCCGAGGGGTCATCACCATGCTCCCGGCGCTCACGCCCGACCCAGACCGTCTCGCCCAGCGACGGCAGGAGGTCTGCGAGCCCCGACGCGCGCATCCAGTGGCAGAGGTAGGCGGCATCGCCGCCGTCGACGAGCAGCACGTCCGTCTCCCGGACGAGGGGAACCCAGCGCTCCTCGTCGAGGCTCGGCAGCGCGGTGAGCTCGAGCACCCCGAGCGACTTCCAACCCAGGCCGACCATGGGGGAGCGAGGCTCCTGCCCGCTGACGAACCGCCAGGCCTGGCGCGGGCCGGCCATCGGGTGCCCGTACAGCGCCGTCGGGATGCAGAGTGCAGTCGCACTCGTCGATCGGCTTGCCGAGCAGTTCGATCAGTGCGTTCTCGATGCTCGCGTTCTTGATGCCGGCGGAAGTGAGGAGGAGTTTCAGGGCGCTCCTTCGGTCGCGGTGTAGGTGCGGTGGATCCACCCTGAGAGACTCCGGAGGAGCGCGGAAATCATCGGCGCGACGAGCAGGGCCATCACGTCGAACCACACGTAGCCCGAGGCGACCCCGCTCGGCGGGTTGCCGTCGGGGATGCCGAGCCCCGGCAGCGTGCGAGCCCAGTGCCAGGTGCCGATCGCCGTCCCGTAGAGCTCGAGCGAGGCCGACGACACGAACACGCCGGCGTAGACCGCCCGGTTGCGCGAGCGCCAGAGGAAGAGCGAGCAGCAGCGGCACGCCGATCGCGCCCGCGACGTCGCGGCGTGGCAGCACCGTCAGCCCGAGCAGGCCCCAGGTCGCGGCGCCGGCGGCGGCGGACAGCGACGAGCGCTCGTGTGTGCCGGCGGAGCGCGCTCGACGAGCGAGAGGCCCGTCAGGTAGACGATCCCGTGTGCCGGCGGGACGAAGAGCGGCAGGTTGTGCAGTCGGTAGTGGTAGACGCCCCAGATCAGCGAGCCCGTCACCTCGCCGATCGTCGCGAAGGCGACGACGCCGAGCGTCTGCGCGCGGCGCTCGAGCGGGACGCGGGTGAGTGCGGCGGCGAGCACGACCCACGTGAGCGACGCCCGAGCCCGAGCTGCTCGGGATAGGTCGCGTAGTGGTCGAGCGCCAGCAGCGCCGCCAGATACGCGCGCCTGCCGCGCCGGCTACGGGCGAACTGCAGCTCGTGCCACGACGGCACCGGCGCGAGCTCGAGCAGCGGCCGCCGCCGCCGCCCGGGTGCTGATAGGCGAACTCGGCCTCGTCGTCGTCCCAGACCACCTCGAGCGCGCCGCGCTTCACCTGGTGGTCGAGCCAGGCACCGCGGAAGATCAGCTTGCGCAGCCAGTAGACGAGCGACTCGCCCTGCGACGAGCGACGACGCGCTCCCAGTTGCGGACGAGGTAGCGCCCGAGCCGTGAGGCCGGCTCGTCGATGCTCCCCTGCGCGGCGAGCATCGACGAGGTCGGCGATCTCCTCGTCCTCCAGCTCGGGCGGCTCGACGACGCCGAGCTTGACCGCCGCCGCGACGACCCGTCCCTCGAAGTCGACGGCGCTGAACGAGAACTGGTAGCCGAGGAACTCGACCACGTAGTCGTCTCCCGAGCGTGTAGTTCGCGTCCGGTGCTGGAGCGCATCAGGCACGATCCCATGGTAGTGGACGTCCTCGCTGGCACTTCCTCCGTGGAACGCTTCGTGCTCCTGGCGCCCGGCGTTCGTCGTCGGCGGTCGGGCTCGTCGATCGCGCGTGCTCATCCTGCTCGGCCGGGCGTTCTGGCCGACTCGGTGCGCGGAGTCGGGCCACCCGCGCTGGATCTGGACCGGGCTGGCGTGGGCTCGTCGCTCGTCGTGGTCGCTGCTCACCTAGCTCGGCGTCTCGCTGCCCCGCGAATAGCTCTGCGGCGCGAATAACACTGTCGTCCGCCTCGCCGGCCGTACCCTCGAGCTCTTCGATGGCTTGCCGGGAACTGGGAGCTTGCAGCCATGTGCGCTCACGCGAGGTGACGCGCGCTCGCGCGTCGCGCTCGCGACTCGACGAGGTGACCGCTTCGGTGCTCGTCCGGCGCGGTCTCGCCGACCCTGACGAGGCGCGCAGGTTCCTCGACGGGCGCGCTGCCCGGGCACGATCCGTTCGCGCTCGGCGACATGCGCGCAGCGGTCGAGACGTTCGACGCGGCGATCGAGGCCGGGCGCGCGCATCTGCGTGCACGGCGACTACGACGCCGACGGCATCTGCGCAACCGCGCTGGCGGTGCCTGCTCGCTGCCGCGAGCTCGGCGCCGAGGTCGCCGTGGCACCTGCCGTCGCGCTTCGAGGAGGGCTACGGCCTGAACGGCCAGACGCTCGACCGGCTCGCCGAGGAGGGCTTCGACCTCGTCGCTCACCGTCGACTGCGGCATCACCGCGGTCGCCGAGGTCGAGCACGCGCGTTCGCTCGGGCTCGAGGTCGTCGTCACCGACCATCACCGGCCGGCCGAGTCGTTCCCCGCACTGCCCGGTCGTCGCGCCGCTGAAGGGCGACTATCCGTTCAAGGGGCTCTGCGGCACGGGCGTCGTCTGGAAGCTCGCCGAGGCGCTCCTCGGCGCCGGACCATCCGTTCCTCGAGCGCCACCTCGACGTCGTCGCGCTCGCGACCGTCGCCGACGTCGTGCCGCTCGTCGACGAGAACCGCGCGCTTGCGCTGCTCGGCCTGCGCAGGCTCGCGCAGACGCAGAAGGCCGGCCTGCGCGCGCTGATGCGGTGGCGGCGTCGATCGCGGCCGCGGTCGACGAGTCGTCGATCGGCTTCCGGCTCGCACCGCGCATCAACGCGGCCGGCCGGCTCTGCCGGCCCGAGGCGGCGCTCGAGCTGCTGCTCGACCGAGGATCCGGCCGAGGCCACGCGGCTCGCCGAGGAGCTCGAGACGCTGAACCGCGAGCGTCAGGCGGTCGAGGAGCGCATCCTCGCGAGGCGATCGACGAGATCGAGTCGTGGCCGGCGAGCAGCGCCGCGCCGCAAGGGCTACGTCGTCGCCGGCGCCGACTGGCACGAGGGCGTCATCGGCATCGTCGCCTCGCGCCTCGTCGAGCGCTACAACCGGCCCGTCGTCGCTGATCGCGGGCACCGACGGCGACTGGAAGGGCTCGGGGCGGTCGGTCCGGCGCCTTCGACCTGCACGCCGGGCTCGCGCGCCTGCGCCGGGCACCTCGAGCGCTTCGGCGGGCACAGGGCCGCGGCCGGGCTCGTCGATCAGCCCGAGCAGGTCGAGACGTTCGCCGCGGCGTTCGGCGGCGCACGCCGACTCGCGTGCTCTCCGACGACGATCTCGTCGCCGGTCGACGCGCGTCGACGCGATCGTGCCCGGGCCGAAGCTCGGGCTCGACCTCTGCGCGGAGCTGCAGCGGCTCGCGCCGTTCGGGCTCGGCAATCCCGGCGTGCTGCTGCTCGTCGACGGCTGCGAGCTCGCCGACCTGTCGCACGGTCGGCGACGGCAAGCACCTGCGCTTCCGCGTCCGCCAGCGCGGTCGCGACTCCGGCACGCGCGATCGCGTTCGGGATGGGCGCCGCAGCTCGACCGCTTCCGCCGAGAGCAGCGCTACGACGTCGCGTTCCGCCTGCAGGAGAACCGCTGGAACGGCGCCGTCGTCGCCGCAGCTCGTCGTCCGGCGGTCTTCGACGCAGCCGACGGCGTTCGAGGAGCTGCGCGACTGGCTCGCGGCTCAGTGGCGGGCCGGGGAGGCCGCGTGGACGCCCGAGGCACGGGCGATCTTCGCCGAGCTCGAGCTCGCCGACGGCGCGAAGCGGAGCTTGCTCGAGTCGGCGACGTTCCGGGCGCTGCTCGACGAGGCGCCCGCGCTGGCTCAGGCAGCCTGAGAGCTACGGGCGCGCGAGCGCGTCGAGCTCGCGCAGCATTCGCGCGATGCGCAGGCAGTCTCTTGGCGTACCTGCGGCGGCGGAACATGGGTGACTGCGTTCACGGCCGTGAGCCGACTCCTGCTCTGATCGGCGGCGGGTTCGAGCTCCAGGGCGGGGTACACTGGACCCATGGCTGTGCTCGAGCGGCATCAGGATCTCGTCGACGAGCTGATCGCCGAGGTCGAGGCGTACAAGCCCGACGCCGATCGGGAGCTCCTCGACACGCGCGTTCGACTTCGCCGCGAGCGCGCACGCCGGCGCAGCTGCGCGCAGTCCGGGCCAGGAGTTCATCTACCACCCGTGGGGCGCCGCGAAGATCCTCGCCGAGCCTGCAGCTCGACGAGGCGACGCTCGCGGCCGCGCTGCTCCACGACGTCGTCGAGGACACGGAGTCGACGTCGACGAGCGTGCGCGCCGAGTTCGGCGACGAGATCGCGCTCGCTCGTCGAGGGCGTCACGAAGCTGACGCGCGTCCAGTTCCAGAGCCGCGAGCACGCCGAGGCCGAGAACTACCGCAAGCTGATCGTCGCGATGGCCGACGACGTCCGCGTCATCCTGATCAAGCTCGCCGACCGGCTGCACAACCTGCGGACGATCGAGTATCTCGGCAAGCAGAAGCAGGTGCAGAAGGCGCGCGAGACGCTCGAGGTCTACGCGCCGCTCGCGCATCGGCTCGGTATCCACGCGCTCAAGTGGGAGCTCGAGGATCTCGCGTTCCAGACGCTGCATCCGCGGAAGTACGAGGAGATCAAGCAGATGGTCGCCGAGCGGCGCGCCGATCGCGAGGAGCACGTGCGCGAGGCGGCGATGGTGCTGCAGAAGGAGCTCGACAAGGTCGACATCCCGGCCGAGATCTCGGGGCGCGCGAAGCACTTCTACTCGATCTACGACAAGATGGCGAAGAAGGGCCGCGAGTTCAACGAGATCTACGACCTCACCGCGATGCGCGTGATCGTCGAGCGCAGGCGCGACGAGGGAACGCGCGACTGCTACGGCGCGCTCGGGCTGATCCACTCGCTCTGGAAGCCGATGCCGGGGCGGTTCAAGGACTACATCGCGATGCCGAAGTTCAACGGCTACCGCGCGCTGCACACGACGGTGATCGGGCCGCAGGGCCGGCCGCTCGAGATCCAGGTGCGGACGCGCGAGATGCACGAGACGGCCGAGTACGGCGTCGCCGCGCACTGGCTCTACAAGCGCGGCAGGAAGGACAAGGACGCGGACTGGGTCGCGTGGGTGAAGCAGCTGATGGACGAGGGCGCGACCGACGAGGCGGATCCGCGCGAGTTCATGAAGACGTTCCGCACCGACCTGTTCGACGAGGAGGTGCACGTCTTCACGCCGAAGGGCCAGGTGAAGACGCTGCCGGCCGGGTCGACGCCGATCGACTTCGCCTACGCGGTGCACACCGACGTCGGCCATCGCACGGTCGGCGCGAAGATCAACGGCCGCATCGTCCCGCTGCACTACCAGCTGAAGAACGGCGACTTCGTCGAGATCCTCACGTCGAAGCAGGGCCGTGGCCCGTCGCGCGACTGGCTGTCGCTTGCGAAGAGCTCGCGCGCCCGCAACAAGATCCGGCAGTGGTACTCGCGCGAGACGCGCGAGGACGCCGAGCAGAAGGGTCGCGAGGCGCTCGAGCAGGCGCTGAAGGCGCAGAACCTGCCGTTCGCGAAGCTGCGCGGCTCGGCGACGCTCGCGCAGGTGATCCGCGACTCGGGCTTCAAGAAGGCGGAGGACTTCTACCTGGCGCTCGGCTCCGGGAAGCTGCAGCCGGGCGCGATCGTCAACAAGGTCATCCAGCGGCTGAAGACCGAACAGGTCGCCGCAGGAGGCGCCGGTCGTCAAGGCGCCGAAGGCGCGCGAGATCGTCTCGGGCAACGACATCGGGCGTCGTCGGTCCAGGGTCTCGACGACGTGCTCGTGCGGCTCGCGAAGTGCTGCACACCGGTGCCGGGCGACGACATCGTCGGCTACATCTCGCTGGGCAGGGGCATCACGATCCATCGCGACGACTGCCCGAACGTCAAGGCGCTGCGCCGGAACCCGGAGCGGTTCACGCCGGTCGAGTGGGACGGTGCGGTGACGACGCAAGAGCTTCCGCGTGCAGATCGCCGTCGACTCGTGGGATCGGCCGCGGCTGCTCGAGGACGTCGCGCGGACGTTCGCCGAGCACGGCGCGAACATCGTCAGCTACGGCGGATCTGGTCGAGGATCAGCTCGCGAAGAACTGGTACACGGCCGAGGTCGGCGACGTGAAGGGCCTGCGGTCGCTGCTGACCGCGCTGCGGAATCTCGAGGCGGTCTTCGACGCCTACCGCGTGACGCCGACGTAGCCTGAGCCGCTGGGTGCACCCGGTCGCGGCGGCCGGCTTCTCGTCCGCCGCCGACGTCTACGAGCGTGCGCGTCCGTCTTATCCCGCCGAGGCGGTGGCGTGGATCGCGCGAGCGTGCCGGGCTCGGCCCGGGGCGGACGGTGCTCGACCTCGGCGCGGGGACCGGGAAGCTGACGCGGCTGCTCGTGCCGACGGGCGCGCGCGTGATCGCCGTCGAGCCGCTGGCCGAGATGCGCGCGAAGCTCGAGGAGGTCGTTCCCGGCGTCGTGGCGCTCGAGGGGACGGCCGAGGATCTCCCGCTCGGCGACTGGCTGCGGTCGACGTGATCACCGTGCGCGCAGGCGTTCCACTGGTTCAACCTCGACCTGGCGCTGCCGGAGCTCCATCGTGTGCTCGCGGCTGGCGGTCTGCTCGTCCTCGTCTGGAACACGCGCGACGTCGACGACCCGCTGCAGGGCGCGATCGAAGGGCTGCTCGGCCCTCACCGGGGCGCTGTGTCGGCGCGGTTCGATGACGACTGGCGCAGCTTCGTCGAGTCGTCGCGGCTGTTTGGCGTCAGTCGAGCGGAAGACCTTCGTCTTCGATCAGCTGGTGACGGTGTCCGAACTCGTCGGCGGGTCGAATCGACGTCGTTCGTCGCCACGATGCCGGAGGCCGAGCGGCAGGCGCTGCTCGAGCAGGTGCGCGACCTGGCGGCGGGCCGCGAAGAACCATTCTCGTTGCCGTATCGCACCGAGGTATTTGCGATCCCTCGATCGAGTGATCGAGTGTGAAACGGGAGGGGTACCCCGAACGAGGGATCGGCTAGGAGACGTCTTCCCAGGGCACGCCGCCGGTATCCCAGCCGACCAGGCAGTGCGCTGAGATCAGCGTTGCGACGCGCTCGGCGAGTGCGCTGTCGACGCAGACGTCGACAACCAGGTCGGCGACGCGCGCGTCGTTGAAGAGGACGGGAACCTGGAGGCGCTGATCGGGGTTTTGCGTGCCGGCTTCGGGGCCGAGAACGAGCTCGCCTTCCTCGGCGAAGAGGATGCCGGCCCAGACGCACGCTCCGCTGTCGACGAGTGCCGCGACGACGTCGCGGAGCACGTTGTCGGCATCGTCGTCCCGGCCGAGGATCCGGTCGATCGCGTCGAGCGCCGCAGCGGCAGTCACGCGGCAGGCCCTTCGAACGCGAGAATCCGTTCGCGGAACAGGTCCGGCACCGGCAGCGACTGCCGTCGCGCCTGGTCGATCCAGACAAGTGTCTGCTTGGCGGTGACCATCAGCTCGTCGTCCTCGTCGTCGGTGATCTTGTAGGCGGCGTGGTCGTAGGTCACGCTCGTCGTGCCGATCCGCTCGACGCGGACGAAGACCTCGAGCATGTCGTCGAACCGCGCAGCCGAGTGGTACTCGACCGTCGACGCGCGCATCGCGAAGTCACCCTCGCCGTGGCGGATCCCCCGAGGTCGAGGTGCCGGTGGTACTCCGTCCGCGCGAGGTCGAAGTAGGGCATGTAGCGGCCGTAGTAGACGACGCCCTGAGCGTCAGTCTCCGAGAACCCGACCCGCGTGTAGGCCGCGTACCGAAAAGGCGGCCGCAAATCGGTCGTGTGCCCAAGCTCGATCACGCGCCGATCGTAGCCGTGCCCCGGCGAGAAGTGGCCGAGGGGCGAACTGCCGGTGCCAGGCACCGAAGTACGCCGACTGGACGATGGTGGAGCCGCGTGTCACGCCGTACGCTCGGGGCACGGTGCGTGCTCGAGAGTCGAAGTAACCGGTTGCTTCGACGCCCCGAATCACGTGCGGCAACAAACGGCGCCCGAATCAAGCGCGCGAAGGTGAAGCGGGAGGCTCATCGCGCGCAGGTCCACGAACCAGAGAGAAAGCCAAATCACGCGTGTGACGACGTACGGGCCGGACGCGGCCCGTGACGTCAACTGCAGGTGCCTGGCACCGGGGTTCGCCCTGAGGGACGTGGCCCCGGCGGGGTCAACTGCCGGTGCCTGGCACCGGGGGTTCGCCGCGAGGGAACCTGGCCGGCGCGGTCAACTGCCGGTACCTGGCACCCGGGGTTCGTGGCACCCCGGGGTTCGGCTTCCGGGACGTGGCCAGCGGGGTCAACTGCTGGTGCCTGGCACCGGGGTTGGCTCCGTGGGACGTGGCTGCTGGGGCTAACTGCTGGTGCCTGGCACCCGGGGGTTCGCTCGCTGCTAGTCGCGGATGACGGCGAGCACTTCGTCGCGCTTGCGCTCCATCAGCTCCTGCGAGCGCGCTTCGAGGTTCAGGCGCAGCAGCGGCTCGGTGTTCGACGGGCGCACGTTGAAGTGCCAGTCGTCGGCTTCGACCGACAGCCCGTCGAGGTGCGAGACCGTTGCCCTCGGGGCCGAACCGCTCCTTCGAGCTCCTGCAGCTTCACGGCGACGTCGGCGACAGGCGTGTTGATCTCGCCGGTGATGAAGTAGCGCGACCGGAACGGCGTCGAGCAGCTCGCTCAGCTTGCCGCGCTTCGAGACGAGCTCGCACATCAGCAGGAACGGCACCGTCCCCGAGTCGGCCTGGGTGAAGTCGCGGAAGTAGTAGTGCGCCGAAACCTCGCCGGCGAAGACCGCGTCCTCCTCGCGCATGCGCCGCTTGATGAACGCGTGCCCGACGCGGTTGACGAGCGGCACGCCGCCCGCCTCGCGCGATCACCTCCGGCACGGCCCACGACGCACGCACGTCGTAGATCACCTTGCCGCCCGGCTCCTTCGCGAGGATCGACTGCGCGAAGAGCGCCGTCGACGAAGTCGCCCGGGACGAACTCGCCCGTGTCGTCGACGAAGAAGCAGCGGTCGGCGTCGCCGTCGTAGGCGACGCCGAAGTCGGCCTCGCTCCTCGAGCGTCTTCGCGACGATGAACTCGCGGTTCTCGGGCAGCAGCGGGTTCGGCTCGTGGTTGGGGAACGAGCCGTCGGGCTCGAAGTAGCAGCGGACGACGTCGAGCATCGGCAGACGCTCGAGCACCGGCGGCAGCATCGCGCCCGCCATGCCGTTCGCGGCGTCGATCACGATGCGAAGCGGCCGGAGCGCGTCGACGTCGATGAACGACGAGCACGCGGTCGACGAAGCGGCCACCAGATGTCCTCCTCGCGAATCGCGCCGCGCGTCGCCGGCGCGCCACGACGCCTGCGACCGCGCGGTCGCGCACGTCGAAGAGCCCCGACTCGCCCCCGACCGGAAGCGCGCCGCGCCGCACGATCTTCATGCCCGTGTACTGCTTCGGGTTGTGCGAGGCGGTGACCATGATCCCGCCGTCGAGCGCCAGCTCGCCGACCGCGAAATAGAGCATCTCCGTCCCGACCATCCCGAGTCGAGCACCTCGGCGCCCGCGTCGGCGGCGCCCTCGCGCACGGCCGCCGCCATCGACGGCGACGACAGCGCGCATGTCGCGCCCGACCGCGATGCCGCTTGGGCTCGAACTGCTCGACGTAGGCGCGCCCGACCGCGTAGCCGCCGTCCTCGTCGAGCTCCGACGGATAGATGCCCGCGAACGTCGTACGCCTTGAACGCCTTGGGGTCGAGCATCGCGCGGCAGCCTACTGCGCGACGAGAATCGCCTTCGGATCGCGTCCGTCGACTCGGCCGTCGGGGACTCCGAGATGACCGTCGCCGGCCGCTCGAACCGCGCCAGCGCATCGCGGAGCGGCTCGGCGCGCAGCGTTCCTTCGCCGTACGGCAGATGCTTCGTCTCGTTGCGGTTCGCGAACTGGATGTCCGAGAAGTGGATGTGGAACGGCGCGCCGGCGCCGAGCACCGCGTCGGCCTTGCGCGAGCGCCTCGACGAACGGCTCGACGGTCAAGAACGCGCCGTCGGACGTCGCGTGCATGTGCGCGAAGTCGAGCACCGGCCTGCACCCAGGCGAGCCGCGCGGCGATCTCGCACGATGTCGTCGATCGAGCCGAGCTCGCGCACGCGGCCCATCACCTCGATCCCGAAGTCGACCGCGCGATCCTTCGCCCTCGAGCCGCTCGCGCAGCTCGGCGAGCTGCTCGCACGACCGAGTCGATCGCCTCCTCGCGCGTGCGGCCGAGCAGGAAGCCGGGGTGGAAGACGACCGGCTCCGCGCCGGCGGCACGCGCGATCCCCGCCGAGTGGTCGAGCATCCCGACCGCCATGTTGAGCTTCTTGCCCCGTTCGGCGTGGCCCATGAAGCCCGCCATAGGCGCGTGCATCGAAAGCGCGATGTCGTGCTCCCGCGCGAGCTCCCCCGAGGCGTCGGCCCAGTCGTAGTCCATCCAGAAGCGGCCCTGCGAAGTCGATCTCGCACGCCGACATCCCCTCGGGCGAGGAGTGACTCGACCGCGGCCTCGGGCGACTCCCGCGACGGAACCCGCGCAGGGCCGAAATGAAGGCGACGTGCCATCCGAGAGGGATTCTGATGCTGCGAGCTGCGCCTCGCGCTGCGCAGGTGCCCGGACCGGGAGTCCGTCCGACGGCATTTCTACCCTGGAGCACATGTCCCAGCTGCCCGTCTCGTATCGATCTGCTCGAGCTCGACATCGACCTCCGGCTCGCCGACCTCTGGCGGGAGGCCGCGGCATCTCCGACTGGTCGCTCGAGGTCGTCGCGGCCTTCATGCGGGCGGCCTACGGCAAGGGCTACTGCGACGCGCTCACCGAAGACTCGCCCGGCGCGCTCTGCGCCGACCATGGGTACCGCGTGCCCGGCTCGTAATCGCACCAGCCCGCGTAGACGCTTAACCATTCCTGGCGTGTCCTCGGGGTAGACTCTCGCCGCGTGGCTCGCTCTGCGCGTAATCCTGCGCGGCTCGTCGTCGCCCTCGGCGGTCGCCGGCGTGCTGGCGGTCTTCCTGCTCTACACCGCCGTCGCGGGGCACTCGACGCCGTCGTTCACGCCGAGCCAGCTCGCCGCGCACCCTGCCGGGAGCCTCGCGGTCGTCGGCGCCGTCGTCGGGCCCGTCACCGGCGATTCGCACTCGGCGCGGCGGCCTCCGCTTCGGCGTTCGACGACATCGGGCGAAGAGGCCAGTCGTGCCGGTCGTCTACCGCGGCGACTCGCCGCCGCCGCTCTTCGCGGTCGGCCGCGCACGTCGTCGTCAGCGGCACGTACGCGAGCGGACGCGTGGCCGGCAACGGGCATCGTGACGAAGTGCCCCTCGAAGTACCCGCCGCGAAGACCAACTAGATGGCTGAGCTCGGCCGCGCGGCGCTCGTCGTCAGCCTCGGGCTGTCGGTGTACGCGCTCGTCGTCGGCATCGTCGCGGCCCGAGACACAACCGGCGCCGGCTCGCCGTCTCGGCGCGCAACGCGCTCTTCGCCGCTTCGGCTCGACGCTCGTCGCCGCCGGCGTTCTTGCGACAGGCGCTCGTCCGCCACGACTTCTCGTTCGTCTACGTCGCCGCAGCACACGAACCGCACGCTGCCCGCCCGTCTATGCGCTGACCGCGTTCTGGGGTGGCCAGGAGGGCTCGCTGCTGCTCTGGCTGCTCGTCCTGACCGGGTACGGCGCGCTTGCCGTCGCGGTCAACCGGCGGCTGCTGCGCGACCTCGTCGCCTGGGTCGTGCCGGTGCTCGGCGGCATCGCGACCTTCTTCGCGTTCGTGCTCGTCGCCGTCGCGAGCCCGTTCGCCACGCAGACCGCTCCCGTCGACGGCGCGGGCCTGACGCCGAGCCTCCAGAACCCGTACATGGCATCGCACCCGCCGATGCTCTACCTCGGCTACGTCGGCCTCTCGATCCCGTTCGCGTTCGCCGCCGGGCGCCTGCTCTCGGGCCGTCACGACGAGCGCTGGATCGTCGCGACCCGGCGCTGGACGCTCGCCGCGTGGGTGTTCCTCGGCGTCGGCCAGCTGCTCGGCTCGCACTGGGCGTACGTCGAGGTCGGCTGGGGCGGCTACTACGCCTGGGATCCGGTCGAGAACGCCGCGCTGATGCCGTGGCTCGCCACGACGGCGTTCCTGCACTGCGTGATGATCCAGGAGCGCAAGGGCATGCTGAAGGTGTGGAACATGGTGCTCGTCGCACTCGCGTTCGAGCTCTCGGTCTTCGGCACGTTCCTGACGCGCAGCGGGGTCGTCAACTCGATCCACTCGTTCTCGAAGAGCCCGATCGGCTGGCTGGTTCCTCGCGTTCGTCGTCATCTCGACGCTCTTCTCGGTCGCGCTCATCCTCTGGCGGCTGCCGCTCCTGAAGGCGCGCACGAAGCTCGAGTCGGCGCTCTCCCGCGAGGCGACGTTCCTCTACAACAACCTGCTGCTCGTCGCGCTCTGCCTGACGATCCTCTGGGGCGTCGCTCTTGCCGATCGTCACGCAGCTGCTGGAAGGGGAGACCCGCACGATGGGTCGGCCGTACTACGACTTCTTCCTGCGCGCGTTCGGCCTGCCGCTGCTGCTGCTGATGGGCATCGGCCCGCTGGTCGCGTGGCGCAAGCGCGAGCTCTGCGGTCGCTCTTGCGCGATGCTCGCCTGGCCGATCGGCGTGGCGCTCGTCGCCGGCGCGGTGCTGCTCGGACTCGGAGCGGGCTCGTCGACGCCGGGGCTCATCGCCTACACGTTCTCGGCATTCGTGCTCGCGACGATCGTCGACCGAGCTCGTGCGCGGCACGCCGAGCGGCGGGCTCGCTGTTCGTGCTCGTCTCGCGCAACCGGCGCCGCTACGGCGGCTACATCGTGCACGCAGCGATCGTCCTGCTCGCGATCGGCATCGCGGGCTCGAGCGCGTACAGCTCGACGCGCGAGAAGAAGCTGCTGCCGGGGCAGTCGATGACGCTGGCCGGGTACACGCTGACCTACCAGCAACCAGGATCCGATCCTCAACGACCCGAACCGCACCGGCGGCTACGCGGTCATGAACGTGCAGCGGCCACTGGCACGGGACGCTGCAGACGGGTGATGTGACGTACACCGGCTTCGACGAGACCGACCGCGACGGTCGGGATCAAGACCGACTGGCTGCGCGGCGAGGATCTCTACGTGATCGCCGACTTCGAGCCGCACTCGAAGGCCGTCTTCTTCAAGGTGCTCGTGAAGCCGCTGGTCAACCTGATCTGGCTCGCGGGTCTCCGTGTTCGTGTTCGGCTCGCTGGTCGCGCTGTGGCCGGACGCCCGCGAACAGCGGCGTCTCGTGACGCGACTCGCGCCCGCGCGGGCGTGAACACCCTCGCAGTCGTTCTGGGCGCCGCGATCGCCGTCGCGGCGGTGCTGCTCGTCGCGCTGCCGTTCCTGCGCGAGCCACAGACCGACGACGACCGGCTCGACGCGCCGACCGAGGCCGAAGGGCAGCGGCTGACAGCTGATCGAAGAGCGCGACCGTGCGCTCGCCGCGCTGAAGGAGCTCGAGTTCGACCACCGCACCGGCAAATTGGAAGATGCCGACTACCGGCAGCTCGTCGGTCCGTACCGCCGGGCCGCCGCTACGGCCTTGCGCGCGATCGAGCGGTCAGAGTCCGGCGATCTGGGCCAGCAGAACGAAGTTCAGCCCGACGATCGCCGCGGCGACGACTGACGCGACGGCCGTCGTCACGCGCCGGTTGACGAGCGGGCCCATGATGTCGCGGCGTGCGGTGAACCAGACCAGGGGCACGAGCGCAAACGGAATCCCGAACGAGAGCACGACCTGCGAGACGACGAGCGTGCGCGTGGGGTTCAACCCCAGGGCGATCACGACGAAGGCGGGCACCATCGTCACCAGCCGGCGCACCGCGATCGGGATCTGCCGGCGGATGAAGCCCTGCATCACGACCTGGCCCGACAGTGTTCCCACCGCGGAGCTCGAGAGTCCAGACGCGACCAGGGCCAACGCGAAGAGCACGCTCGAGGCGCCACCCAGAATCGGCTCCAGCGTCCTGTGCGCGCCGTCGAGCGAGTTCACGTGCAGGAACCCGGCGCGGAAGAAGGTGCTCGCGGCCATCACGAGCATCGCGACGTTGATCAGCCCGGCGATCGTCATCGCCACCACCACGTCGAGGCGCGTGTAGCGGAGCAGGGTCTGGGCGTCCTCGTTCGTCTCCGGCACGAGGCGGTCCTGGGTCAGCGCCGAGTGCAGGTAGATGACGTGCGGCATCACCGTCGCACCGAGGATGCCGACCGAGAGCAGCACCGCCTCATTGCCGCCGAGTTGCGGGGTAATCGCGTGGTGGAAAACAGCGCTGTAGCTGGGGTGCGCGAAGAGCAGCTCGACGATGTAACAGCCGCCGATGACGCCGACGAGCGACGCGATCACGGCCTCGAGCATCCGGACTCCGAACCGCTGCAACTCGAGGATCGCGAACGCGGCGATCCCCGCGAGGACGGCCGAGTAGAAGAGGCCGATCCCGGTGAGCAGGTCGATCCCGATCGCGGCGCCGAGGAACTCGGCCAGATCGGTCGCCATCGCGATCGCCTCGGCCTGCACCCACAGCCCGAACGAGACCCGCGCGGGAACTCGTCGCGGCAGACCTCGGGCAGGTTTCGCCCGGTCGCGATGCCCAGCTTCGCCGAGAGCGTCTGAATCAGCATCGCCAGCAGGTTCGCCAGCACGATCACCCAGATCAGCCGGTAGCCGAACTCGGAGCCGGCAGCGATGTTCGTTGCGAAGTTCCCTGGATCGATGTACGCGACGGCGGCGATGAACGCCGGCCCCAGGAACGGGAGCGCCCGGAAGCGCGTCCGGTGGAGGGCCTCGTCGACGGTGCGGAGGCCCTCGGGGAGCTGCGCGCGGGAAGGAATCACACCCGAATGTTAGCCATGCCTAAAACTCTGGCGCGGAAACCGGCTCAGGCGGGAGCCGGCGCGACAAAGTGCAGGTCCGGCAGGTTCCGCCAGCGCTCGTCCAGATCGAAGCCGTAGCCGACGAAGAACTCGTCCGGGATCGTGAACCCGACGTAGCGGACGGGCAGATCGTCGACGAGCCGGCGATACGGCCGGTCGAAGAGCGTGATCGCGCTGAGCGAAGCGGGGTTCCTGAGCAGGAACGAGCGAGCGAGGTAGTGCATCGTCAGGCCGGTGTCGACCACCTCTTCGACGAGCACGACGTGGCGTCCCTCGATGTCCGTGTCGAGATCCTTGAGGAAGCGCACCTGGTCGTGTCCGCCGGTCTCGGCGGTGCCGTAGCCGGACAGCTCGACGAAGTCGAGCGCGTGGAGGATCGGGATGGCGCGCGAGAGGTCGCAGGTGAACGGGATGCACGCCTTCAACGCGCCGACCAGCAGCGGCTCGCGTCCGTCGTAGTCGCGTGCGAGCTCGGCACCCAGCTCCTGCACGCGGGCGCCGAGCTCGTGCCGGTCGAGGAAGACTTCGCCGATGCGGTCGTCGTGTGAGGTCAGGACGCCTGGCGCAGGCCGTAGTGCCGCGACAGCCGCTGGAAGTCGCGCTCGTAGAACAGCTTGATCTTGATGTCGGGATAGAGCTGGCGCAGCTTCCGCAGCTTGCGGTTCTTGCGCGTGACGAGCGACTGCTTCATCACCGTCACCTCGAGGTAGAGATCCTGCTCCGGGAGGTAGAAGTCGGGCGTGAACGCCTCGGTGACGCGGCCCTCGGCGTCGCGCGCGAGCACGAACGTCCGCGGCTCGTAAAGCCAGGGTATGCCGTACCACTCGAGGATCTTCGCGTATTCGAGCTCGACCGGGTTGGCGAAACGGGGCGGCTCGTGCCCACAATATGCCTGGAAAACAGGCGTTTCCGGCAGCACGAAACTCACGGTAGCAGCGGGCTCGGACGCCGACCTCTAGAGTCCGCGGCGTGCAGTCGCTTTCGATCGCCCATCTGTCCGACCTCCACTGCGGCGCGCCGCACTTCGTCCCCGACCTGATGGAGCGGGCGATCGCCGAGATCAACGACGCTGGCGCCCGACATCGTCGTCTGCTCGGGCGACCTGACGACGTTCGGGTTCAAGGAGGAGTACGCGCCAGGCGAAGCGCTATCTCGACCGGCTCGAATGCGAGGCGTTGGTCGTCGTGCCCGGGCAACCACGACTCGCGCAACGTCGGCTACGTCCACTTCGAGGAGCTGTTCGGCGAGCGAAACTCCGTGCTCCGGCAAGCGCGGTGTGACGGTGGTCGCGGTCGACTCGACCGAGCCCGATCTCGACCACGGCCAGATCGGCCGCGGCCGCTACGGCTGGATCGAGGAGGAGTTCGCGGCCGAGCCGGCGACTCTCGCGTCTTCGTGCTGCACCATCATCTGCTGCCGATCCCCGGCACGGGCCGTGAGCGCAACGTCGTCTACGACGCCGGCGATGCGATCGAGTGCCTGCAGCGGGCCGGCGTGCAACCTCGTCCTCTCGGGGCACAAGCACGTGCCGTACGCGTGGAAGCTCGAGAACCTCTTCGTCGTCAACACCGGCACCGTTTCGACGCTGCGGCTTGAGGGGCAACACGCGACCCTGTTACAACGTCGTCGAGGTCGCGGGCATCGCACGTCGCGGTCTGGCGCCGGTACCCGTTCCACGGGCAGGAGCGGATCATCCAGTTCGACATCGCGACCGGCGAGTACGAGAAGTACACCGGCCGGATCGAGCAAGAGGTGACGGCGCAGAGATGAGGGCGGTCGCGCTGATCGACGGGGAGCACTACCCGCCGGTCGTGCGCGACGCGCTTGCCGCGCTCCCGTACGACTGGGTCGGCGCGATCCTGGTCGGCGGCACCGAGAAGCTGCGCGGCTCGGATGGCGCCGCCGACTACGGCGTGCCGCTCGTCGAGGGCTTCGACGGCGCGGAGCTCGTCGTCGACCTCTCCGACGAGCCCGTGCTCGGCCCGGCCGAGCGGTTCCGCTGGGTGTCGCGCGCGCTGGCGGCCGGGCTGCCGTACGTCGGCGCCGACTTCCGGTTCGAGCCGCCGCGTCTCGAGCCGTTCGCCGCTGCCCGTCGGTCGGCGTGATCGGCACGGGCAAGCGCGTCGGGAAGACGGCAGTCAGCGCGCATGTCGCCCGGCTGCTCGCGCGCGACCGGACGCGTGGTGGTCGTTGCGATGGGGCGCGGCGGGCCGGCCGAGCCCGAGGTGGTCGAGCGGCCGCCGACGATCGAGGATCTCGTCGCGCTGCTCGCGGTCGGGCCGCCACGCGGCGTCCGATCATCTCGAGCTCGCCGCGCTCACCGGGCGTCGTCGACGATCGGCTGCCGCCGCGCCGGCGGCGGGCTCGCGGGCGCCGTCTTCACGTCGAACGTCGCGGAGGGCGCGCGCATCGCCGCCGCGCTCGAGCCCGGACGTCGTCGTCTTCGACGGCAGCGGCGCCGCGATCCCGCCGGTCGACGTCGACCGCGCGGTCCTCGTCGTCGGGCGCGGCCACGACGTCGACGCGTATCTCAACCCCTACCGGCGGCTCGTCTCCGACCTCGTCGTGTCGGTCGGCTGGGACGTCGACGGCGCGATTCGGGTCGACTTGCGCTTGCGGCCGACCGAGCCGCTCGATCGGGCGCGTCGCGGTGTTCACGGCGGGCGGCGCCGACGTCTCGCACCTCGACGCAGACATCGTCCACGTCTCGCCGCACCTCGCGAATCGCGGCCGGCTTGCGCGAGGAGCTCGCCGCGCTCGACGCCGACACGTACCTGGTCGAGCTGAAGGCCGCCGCGATCGACGTCGTCGCCGAGCATGCGCTGCGCACGGGCGCGCGTCGTGCTCGCACGAACGAGCTCGTCGGCGACGGGCTCGACGATCTGCCTCCGCGACGGTCGCGGCGTGACCAGCGCGCTACGGCGAGCCGCTGCCGCTCGGCGACGACGACCTCCCGTACTCGAAGGGGATGATGGCCCGCGCGCTGATCGCGACGGGGTCCCCGCCGATCGGCGTACCGCTCGCGCGCGCATCGAGGTCGACCTCGCGGAGCCGCGAGCATACGGTCGATCTCGATCGTCTGCGCAGCTCGCGCGCGAGTGCTCGGCGAGGAAGAGGGCGACCGCGCCGTCAGCGCTTCGCAGGCTCGCCGACCTGCAGTCCTCGACGTGCCGCTGATCGTGCTGATCGGCGGCACGACCGGGACCGGGCAAGTCGACCGTCGCCGTCGGAGGTCGGCCCACCGGCTCGGGATCACGCGGCGTCACCTCGACGGACTTCATCCGCCAGACGATGCGCGCGTTCTTCTCGTACGACGAGCATGCCGGCGATCCACTCACTCGAGCTTCGAGGCGGGCGCGGCGGTCGAGGGCGGACGCCGATCCGCTCGATCGCCGGGCTTCGTCGAGCAGTCCCGGCACGTGTGCGTCGGCGTCGACGCTGCGATTCGGCGCTCGCTCACCGAGGGCTGGTCGATGGTGCTCGAAGGGCGTGCATCTCGTGCCGGGGATGGTGCCGGCGTCGCTCGACGGTGCGTCGATCGTGCACGTGATCGTCGAGATCGCGGACGAGGACGCGCACCGGATGCACTTCCACGTGCGCGACGCGGCGACCGGCGGTGTGCGGGCGATGGACAAGTACCTTGAGCGCATCGACGACATTCGCCGCATCCAGAGCTTCCTCGTCGGATCGCGCCCAGCGGGAGGGCGTGCGAGGTGGTCGAGAACGCGAACGTCGAGCGGACGATCGACGCAGGTGATCGAGCTCGCCATGCGGACTCGCCGATCGCGGTCGGGCGTCCGGCGTGACGCGAGCTCGACGAGCAGCAGCGGCGCCGCGGCAGGCGGACGTCGCGCGTGCGCCGTGTCAGTGCGAGAGCTTCGCGCGGGTCACCGAGCAGCGCGGCGCTCGCGGGCGCGCGTTGGCTCGGCCGCGCCGACAAGGAGGCTGCCGAGGAGGCGGCGTTCTCGGGCGCGCGGCTCGCGCTCGAGCAGCTTGCCGGTCGACGGGCGCATCGTGATCGGCGGCGCCGGAGGAGCCGAGCAGCTCGGCACCGGCACGACGATCGGTGCGGGCGGCGAGCAGGTCGATCTCGCGCTCGATCCGCTCGAGGGACGGGCCGTCGTCGCGCGCGGCGGCACGAACGCGATCTCGATGATCGCCGCGTCTCCGCGCGGCTCGATGCCGTCGCTGCCCGACATGTACATGCGGAAGATGGCGGTCGGGCCGACCGCGCGCGGCGCGGTCTCGCTCGAGCGGTCGGTCGGCGACAACATCCGCGCGATCGCCGAGTCGTACGGGCGCATGGTCAACGACATCACGGCGATCGTCCTCGACCGGCCGCGCCATCACGACCTGATCGAGGAGATCCGCGCCTCGGGCGCACGGATCAAGCTGATCCAGGACGGCGACGTGACCGCGTCGATCAGCGCAGCGGTGCGCGGCACGAACGACCATCTCGCGATCGGGATCAGCGGCACGCGCCAGGCGGTCCTTGCGGCTGCGGCTCTGCGCTGCCTCGGCGGCGAGCTGCAGGCGCAGCTGTGGCCGACGCGCCGGGCCGAGATCGAGGACGCGCGGGCGCACGGGATCGAGGACATCGAGCGGACGTTCACGATCGACGACCTCGCCCCGCAGGAAGTGATCGTCGCCGCGACGGGCGTCTCGAACGGCGACCTGCTCCACGGCGTCCGGTTCCTCGCCGACTCGGCGCGCACCCACTCGCTCGTCATGTGCACGCGCTGCAACTGGGTGCGCTTCGTCGACGGCATCCACTTCTTCGCCCGCGAACGCCGCGAAGAAGTCCGCCTCAGCTGACGAGGGGCGGAAGGCGACCTGCCGGTGCCAGGCACCGCAGTTCAGGGCGCGCGACGGATGCGAGGGGCGAACTGCCGGTGCCAGGCACCGCAGTTCAGCGTGCGTAGGGGTGAACCGCCGGGTGCCAGGCACCGGCAGTTCAGCGCGCGCGGTGCAAACCGTGAAATGAGTGTGACGTTTCGTCCACACGGGTTGCGGAACCGTTTCGGCGCTGCCATCGTGGGCGTACGGCGGGTGCCTGGCACCGCAGTTTGGCCCCCGGCGCGTCATCGGGCTTGATCGACCCGACTTTTGGCACAGGATCGTTGGGGCGAGTTCACGCGGGAGGCGGACGCTGCCGGCGATCCACTACTCTGGGGGTATGCCGTCGAAAGAAGAGGTCGTCGAAGCACTTCGCCAGGTCGAGGATCCCGAGCTCGGGATGGACATCGTCGAGCTCGGACTGTTCATGGACGCCGAGATCGACGGGCCCAATGTGAAGGTGCATTACACCCTGACGTCGATGGGATGCCCGGCGGGGGCGATGATCCAGGAGGACATCGACCGCGTCGTCCGCGAGATCCCCGACGTCGAGGCCGTGGAGTGTGAGCTCTCGTTCGATCCGCCGTGGACGCCCGACCGGATGTCCGACGACGCCAAGTTCATTCTCGGCTTCGGCTGACGCGCGCGGCAACCGCCGCTCTGTCTTGTAGCTTCCGCCACGTGTTTCCGCACAAGGCGCACGCACGACTGCTTGTTGCTGGTCTGTCGTTCGTGGCGGCACCGATGGCGCTCGCGGGGTCGAGCTCTCCGGGTTCGCTGCTTGCGTCGATCGTCAGGGCGGGCAACAGTCAGCGGTCGGTCCACATCGTGAGCGTGGGCGTCTCGGTCTACGCGAAGATCAGCATGGTCAGCGACGCCGCGCGGGACGAGGGGATTCAGCGGATCACCTTCACCCAGGCCGGCAAGACGGGCCACGTGACCGTCATCGCGAACGCTTCCGCCGCGTACGCACGCGGCGACGCATTCACGCTCGTCAAGTACATGGAATTCAAGCCGTCGGCAGCCAAGAAGTACGCCGGCACCTGGATCAAGTTCGTGAAGGGCGGCGTCGGCTTCTCGAGCGTCGGCGCAGGGGTCAGGCTGTCCTCCACGATGAACGAGCTCAAGCCGTCCGCGCCTCTGTCCGCGCTGCCCGAGACAACGGTCGGCGGGCAACGAGTGCTCGCCATCCGGGGACGGACGCCCCCGACCGCTGGGGTGGTCGAGGCCCTCACGCTCTACGCGCGGGCGACAGGGTCGCCGTTGCCTGTCGAAGAGGACGCCGCCGCCGGGGGAAAGGTGCGCTTCCGCGTGACGTTCAGCCGCTGGAACGAGCCGCTACACGTGGCGATCCCGACTTCGACGGTGCCCGTGTCGGTTGTGATCAACACGCCGTAGCCCCGAGGCGCAAAGCGGGCCGAGAAACCCGGAGGCCGCATGCGGCCCGACTCGATCATGGTCGCATCTGGCCGCGTCAGCTCCGCGTTTGCGTTCCCTCGAATGGGGAACAACGTCGGTATGACACGTAACCGTTTGCCCCTAGAGTGCTCTCACTGCAGGCAGGCGAAACTCATCGACATCTCGATCTCGGACGACGGGATGGTCGGAGTCGCGGTCTGTGACGAGTGCAAGACCCACGATCTCCGCCTGGCGAACGCGTCGAGGCGGCACCAACGCCGGCACTCGACGTTCTCGATCCAGACGTAGGACTCAGTCAGGGATCCGCAGCACGATCTTGCCGAGCTGCAGGCCTGCCTCGAGCCGCTCGTGCGCCGCGGCGGCTTCGGCGAGCGGGAACACGCTGTCGACGAGGGGCCGCACCTGGCCCGACTCGATCAGGTCGCAGACGCCGCGGAAGTCTTCTGCTGTGCCCATCGTCGAGCCGAGGATTGAGAGCTGCTTCCACCAGACGCGATGCAGTGCCGCCGGCGGGTTCGGGCCGGTCGTCGCGCCGCAGACGACGATCCGTCCCTCTGGCCGGGCGGCGTCGAGCGTGCGCTTCCACGTCGCCTCGCCGACATCGTCGACCACCACGTGCGCGCCCCCGCCGGTCACCTCACGCACGAACGCGACCACGTCACCCGTCGCGTGGTTCACCGTCGCATCGGCGCCCAACTCGGTTGCGCGGGCGAGCTTCTCGTCACTCGATGAGGTCGCGACGACGTTCGCGCCGAGGGCCTTCGCCAGCGCGAGCGCCGCGCTCGCGACGCCGCCGCCGACGCCCCACACCAGCACCCACTCGCCAGGCTGCAGCCGTGCGCGCGTCACCAGCATCCGGTAGGCAGTCATGAACGTGAGCGGGAACGCCGCCGCTTCCTCGAACGACAGGTCGCCGGGAATCGGGTGAATCGCAGAGGAGGGCACCGCGATCAGCTCGGCGTGAGTGCCGTCGCGCGTCTCGCCGATGATGTGCATCTTCCCGTTCTCCACGATGCCCGGGTTGATGCACGACCCGCTCGTCCGTCCCGGCCAGCACCCCGGCTCCGTCGGCGCCGAGAATCCGCGGCTTCGGAACGGACGGGAGGCCCTTGCGAATCCAGACGTCGAGGTGGTTGAGCGACGCCGCGCGCAACTCGACGAGAACCTCGCCGTCGCGCGGCTCCGGGTCGGGAACCTCCTCGTAGCGCAGCACGTCGGGACCGCCGTCCTCATGGATCCGGATCGCCTTCACGGCACAATCCTCGCATGACGGGCGAGGACGTTCGACGGTTAGGCGAAGAGCTCGGCCTGGACGCGGTCGGCGTCGCCCGCGCCGAGGCCTACGACGACACGGAACGGGCCATCCGCGACCGCCGGTCGCGCGGCCTCTTCGCCGAGATGAAGTTCACCATGGCGCAGCCGGAAGTCTCGTGCCATCCCGAGACGCTCGTGCCCGGCGCGCGCAGCGTCGTCTCTGCGGCGCTCTGCTACTGGCAGCCCGAGTCCCCTCTCCAGCCGGGACAGGGACGCCTCGCGCGCTACACCTGGGACGACGCCTACGAGCAGCTCCGCCGGATACTCGGGCAGCTGGGTGAACGGCTCGGCGGGTCGTACCGGGTTCTCGTCGACGCGAACCAGCATGTCGACCGTGCGGCCGCAGCCCGGAGTGGGGTGGGCTTCTACGGCAAGAACACGCTGCTGATCACGCGCCGCCACGGCTCGTGGGTCGTCCTCGGCGCGCTCGTCACCGACGTCGACCTCTCCCCGACACCGCCGCTCGGCACGGACTGCGGCGACTGCCGCCTGTGCATCGACGCGTGCCCGACCGGTGCACTCGACGAGGCCGGAACGCTCGACTCGACGCGCTGCCTGTCGTACTGGACGCAGGCGCCGCACCCGATTCCCGTTCCGTATCGGCAGGAGCTCGGCGCGCAGGTCTACGGCTGCGACATCTGCCAGGACGTCTGTCCCGTGGAACCGAGGTGTCGAGAAGCGGCGTGACGATCTGCCCGCGTCCGACGCCGGCCACATCGACCTGCGCGCCTGGCTCGAGCGCGACGGGCGGGAGTTGGTGGCGGGCTACGACCGCCTCTTCGTCCCGCGCAACGATCCGCGCTGGCTGCGCCGCAACGCCCTCGTCGCGCTCGGCAACACCGGCGACGCGAGCGACGAGCCGCTCCTCGAGCGCTTCGCCGCCGACGAAGACGAACTGCTCGCCGAGCACGCCGCGTGGGCGCTCGCCAAAGTGCGCGGCCGAAGGTAGCCGACTAGCTCTTCGCGCGTGTCGGCCGCAGCTCGGTGCCGAGCTCGCGTGCCCGCTGTGCCACTCGTGCGCGCAGCTCGAGCGGCTCGAGCACGACTGCCTCGCCACGATACGAGACGACCTCGCCGACCACCCAGTCGGCGCTGCCGACGGCCTTCTCGGCCAGAGCAGCACCGTCGACGAGCCGCCGAGCGCCCTTCTCGACCTCCCACCGGGCCACCGCCGGCGAGTACCAGATGCGCGCGGTGCTCGCGCCGCGGAGCTCGGCCGGATCGAATCCTTCCCGCGGCCGGAACGTCTTGCGCAGCACCTTCGCGCGCCGCATCCGGTCGAGGCGGTACGAGCGGGCCTGGTCGCGCTCGGTGTCCCACGTGTGGACGTACCAGAACGGCAGGCGGCGCTCGATCGAGTACGGCTCGACGGTGCGCGTCGCAACTTCCTGCTCCTCCGGCTTCAGATACTCGATCTCGACCAGACGGTGCTCGTCGATCGCCTGCGTGAGCTTGGCGACGAGATCCTCCTCGGCGCCGATCTGCAGCACCGGCGTCTGGGCCAGGTCGAACGCGCCGAAGGTCTCCTCGAGCTTGGCCCGAACGCGATCGAGCGGGGAGTGGGCTCCCGCGGCAACCATCGGCCCGACGAACTCGAGCGCCAGCCGGATCGCCCGCGCCTCGAGCGGCGTCAGCCGCGGCGGGCGGCGGAACGTGTCGCCGAACAGCTCCTTGTCGACGTGGACCGCATCCCCGCGGAGCTCCGCGTAGACCGCATAACAGCCGCCGCCGAAGTTGACGAGGTTGAGCAGCGAGAGGTGCTCCTCGAGCTGGTCGCGCGGGATCGAGAACCGGTCGACGAGCTCCTGCGCCGTGATGTTCGCCTCCCGGTCGTCGCCGCACGCGGTGAGGAGGTACGCGAGCAGGGACTGCAGGACACCGAAGCGCTCCGGCGCGACGGGGCCAGTTGGCCGCTCGGCGAGCGGATCGGCGATCTCGCGGGGAATCTCGGCGGCCGGCTCGGCGGCCGGGCCCTCGTGTGCGCGGCGCGCGGCGCGGGCGCCCTCGGTCACCAGCCGGCGCAGCTCGGACGGCTCGAGCGGGATGGCGCGGCCGTCCTGCCTCAGAATCCAACGCGCCAGCAGCGGGAGCGACGCGTACTCGGTGACGAAAACGTCCTCTTCGAGGCGGTTGCGCGGCCCGTCGTAGACGCGCTTGACCCACCACGCGGTGTCGGGAGCGACCTCGACCCGAGCCTCGCCCTTCACATCGCCGAACTGCCACTCGGCGCGGCCGCGATAGCTCTCGACGTCGAACTCGGGCGGCAGCCGGAAATCGCGCTCGCGCCGCGTCGCAAAACGAATGTCGGAGCGGATTCGCGCGACCCGGAACGTGCGGATGTCCTTGCGCTCCAGGTCGTAGCCGATCACGTACCACGAGCCGTTCTCGGGCAGCAGCGCGTACGGGTTGAGCGACCGCTCCTCCTCGTCGTCGCGATAGATCGACCAGTAGCGGAACTTCACCGTCCGCTGCTTGGAGATGGCGCCTTCGAGCTTGCCGAGGCGGCCCTGCAGCTCGGGCGAGTAGTCGGGGTCGCGTACCTCGACGCGTCCGGCGGTGCCGGTGGGCGGCGCCGCGAGATCGCCCGCCGAACGGCCGAGCGCCAGGTTCTGCAACGCGAGCCGGAGGGGCTCGGCGTAGGCGAAACGGCCCTCCAGAAGGTAGAAGCAGGTCTGGAGCGCTGCGAGCTCGTCGTCGTCGAGTTCGAGCTCCGGCAGGAAGTAGCGCTCCGAGCGCAGGGTGTAGAGCTCCTCGCCCGTGAACTCGTCACGCTGCGAGTCGAGCGGCACACCAAGCGCGACGAGCTCGGCACGGTCCGAATAGAAGCGGCGCGCGAACGCCTCGTCGCTCATCTCCTGATAGCCCTCGACGTTCGACTTGATGTCGCGTGCTGTCAACGGTCGCCGCTCCGCCATCAGGAACGCGACCAGCGAGAGCTGGCGAATCAGTTTGTCGGTGTCGTGGCTCACCCGGAGGGGTCGAGCCTAGCGGATCGCCTCGGCACGGCTTGTGCTAGGCGCCGCTTTGCTCAGGTCTAAAGACTGCAGGCGTTCACGCAGCGACCTTGCTGCGCTCGAGGTGCTGGTGCGATGGGCAGTACTCGCGCTCCGGCAGTGGGGTCCGCTGGCACGGCTTGCCCTTGCGTGTCGTCGCCCGGCAGCGCGACACGCCGCCGTCGAACGCACCGGCCTCGATCTGGTCCTCGACAAATGACACCGCGGCCGTCACTCCCTCGGTCACGGCCCATGCGACCTCGGCCTGCGCAGTGATCGGGAAGAAGCGGCGGATGTCCTGGAACAGAGCCTTGTCGGGCTTCGAGAAGTAGTACGGGTCGGCCGCGAGCCGCTCCATCGTTCCCTCGCAGGCCGAGAGCACCTCACGCCGGTATTCGACCTGCATTTCGACGCCTGCGTACGGGTCGATCAGGTCTTTGATCGAGCGATAGATCGCTCGTGAGTACTGATACATGGAGTGCTGAATATGGAGGACCCGCTCATCCATCATGGTCACGTGATCTTCCTCGCGTTATGCCAACAAACCTTGTCGGAGACGGGGTTGGAGCGCCGCATGCGACCTCCTACCGGGAGCGACTCTACACGCTCCGCGGCGGTGTTACAAATGTTTTCAATCTGGTATACGAGGCGGAGGGCGTCAACGCGCTATTTGCGCGAAATGTGCGGCGCCGAAACCCACTTGGTGGGCCTGTTTCAGCGCTGCCTGCGCTTCGGCCGACGAGCCGTAGATGCCGCTGAAAACGACGGCGTACCCCGGGTTCAAGCTGGCGTAGTTGCTCGAGTCGAGCGTCCCGACCTGCACGAGTTTGGCGCGGGCTGCGCGTTGCGCCGTCGCGCGGGCAGCGGCGCGGCCTTTCGGCTCCGGGTAGGAGGAGAGGACGACCGTCCAGCCGCTCCGGCGCGCGGGCCAGGTGAGGCGTCCGTTGGCTGCCCGAGACGGCCGCGCGGTGCTTCCCGGAAGCGCCGACGTCGCGACGAGCGGTGCGCTGCTGACCGTGCGATGCGTGCTGACGACCACAGCGGCGGCCGCGCCGGCGGTCGCGAGGACAAGCGCGAGTAGAGGCGCCCAGACCCAGTCGCCCGGGTACCAGCCGATGCGCCGCACCCACCGCCGGCGAAACGTTGCGACGGCTCCCTGCATCTCGGGCAGGCGCAGTCCGCACTCGATGCAATGTGCTGCCGCCGCATCGCGCGGCGCGCCGCACCGCGGACACGTCCACTCGGTGGCGAGCAGTGCCGCCTCCCGGCTGCCGAGGCCGGCGGCCGGATGCATCAGCGGGTGGGCGGAGGCGGCGGAGAAACGGCGACGGTGTTCTCGGACACGCTGCTCGCGGTCACCGGCGCGCCGGGAACCTCGCGGCGGCGCCCACAGTTGGGACAGAAGTGCGTGCCGCGGAACACGGCGCTGCCACACTCGCAGCGGGGGACGCCTCCGCGGTGCTGCAGGAGGTCGTTGATCTCGGCGAGCCGCAGATCGATTCCGAGGACCGCCGCGCAGCTCTCGGAGAGCACGTCCCGCTGGAACTTCCCGCGTCGGTACATCTCCACCAGCTTGCCGCCGACATCCTGCAGCGCCTCGGCACGCGTCTCGAGCAGCGCGCGGCGCTCACGGCGCAGGACACCGGGCCTCGGGAGGCGCGGCTTCATCCCCTCGTCCATGCTGCCCGAGTTTACTCGGGGCTCCGGCGAGCCTCCGGGCTGCTTAGAGCTGGAGGATGACGAGACGCTCCTCGGTCATCTCGCGCACGGTCCAGGCGGGGCCTTCCTTGGTGTTGCCCGACGCCTTGACGCCGCCGTAGGGCATCTGGTCGGCGCGGAAGGTCGGCGCCTCGTTCACCGTCACGCCGCCGAACTCGAGCTCGCGGGCCGCCCGGAGAGCCGTCTTCAGGTCCGCGGTGAAGATCGCCGCCTGCAGGCCGTAGCGGGTCGCATTCGACAGCTCGATCGCATCGTCGAGCCACGACGACGCGGGAGAGGGTGACGACCGGCCCGAACACCTCCTCACAGCTCACCTTGTCGTCGCGGGCCGGGTTGGCGATGACCGTCGGGCGGATGACGCCGTCGCCAGTCGTTCGCCGCCCGTCAGCACCTCGCCCTTCGACTCGCGGATCCAGGCGAGGATCCGGTCGCGCTCGCCCTCGTTGATCACCGGGCCGACGTCCGTGTCCTCGTCGGCCGGGTCGCCGACCTTGAGGGCCTCGACGCAGGGGCACGAATTCGGAGACGAACGAGTCCCACCGCTCGGCCAGGACGTAGATCCGTTGCACCGAGATGCAGCTCTGGCCGGCGAACGAAAAGGCGTTGGCGGCGAGCTTGGCGGCCGTCTCCTCGGGTGCGTCCGCGCACACGATCGCCGGCGTCGCGTTGCCGAGCTCGAGCTTCACGCGCTTGCGTGTGGGCGCGTTCGGCGAGGCTTCCAGCCGACGCCGCCCGAGCCGGTGAACGTGATCAGCTTCACGCGCTCGTCGGCGACGATCTCGTCCCCGATCGCGGCGGCCGGGCCGACGACGACGTTGATCCAGCCGGGTGGGAGGCCGGCCTCCTCTTCGAGATTCGCGAGGAACAGAGCCGAGAGTGGCGTCGCCGACGCCGGCTTGAGCACGACCGGGCAGCCGGCGGCGAGCGCAGGCGCAATCTTGTGAGCGACGAGGTTCGCCGGGAAGTTGAAAGGCGAGATGGCGCCGACGATCCCGATCGGCAGGCGTAGCGTGAAGGCCAGCTTCCCCGCGCCGGCCTGCGAGGCGTCCATCGGCACCGTTTCGCCGGTCAGCTTGCGCGCCTCGACGGCGGAGAACGTGTAGGTCGACGCAGCACGCTGAGCTTCGACGCGAGCGGTCTTCAGCGGCTTTCCCGCCTCAGCCGAGATCGTTCGGGCGAGCTCCTCGCTCCGTTCCTCGAGAAGATGGGCCACGCGGTCGAGGATGTTTGCGCGCTCGAACGCCGGCAACGGCGCCGCGAGGGCAGCTGCAGCAGCGTCCAACGCGCGACGCGCCTCGGCGGCGCCGCCCTTGGCGACGCGGCCGATGACCTCGCCCGAGAAGGGCGACTCCACCTCCACCCATTCCCCGGTCTCGACCTGCTCGCCACCGATCAGAAGTCTGTGTTCGCTCGCTGTTGCGGTCATGACAAATGATCCTAGTCCGACGATAGGGTGTGGGCGTGGGGATCCTCCGCGGGAAAAACACGGGCGAATGTTGAAAAACATGCTGCGGTTCGGGGCCCCCTTGGCCTGGCTCACGGGCACGACCCTGCTCGTTCTGCTGGCGGGAGTGCCGACCTCCCGGGACGTGATCTACATCTGGCTCGGCCTCGGCATGGCCGCGTTCTCGGCGACGGATCTGCGCAGCAGGCTGCCGCGCCTCGTGCGCGACTGGGCGCCGCTCGTCGCGATCCTGTTCCTCTACGACTTCCTGCGCGGCTTCGCCGACGGGCTGTTGTTCCACGCGCACGAGATGCCCCAGATCCGGCTCGAAGAGGCGATCTTCGGCAAGCCCATCCCGACCGTCTGGCTGCAGACAGCACCTCTGGCACGGCGGCAACCACATGCACTGGTGGGACTACGCGTCGTACGGCGTCTACATCACGCACTTCGTCGCGACGCCGCTGATCGCGGCGCTGCTGTGGACGTTCGCGCACGACAAGTTCGCGCGCTACGCGACGATGGTCTGCGTTCTGGCGGTGACCGGGTTCGCGACGTACGTGCTCTACCCGGCCGTCCCGCCGTGGATGGCGTCCCAGAACGGCGCGATCGGCCGACGACCCGCACCGTCGGCATGGTCTGGCGCCACATCCCGATCGCCCACTTCTCGTCGCTCTTCGAAAACGGCCAGCACTACGCGAACAACGTCGCGGCGATGCCGTCGCTCCACGCCGCCTACGCGCTGCTCGTGACGCTCGTCCTGTGGCGGCTCGTGCCCATCTGGGCGCGGGTGCTGCTCGCGATCTACCCGCTGGCGATGACCTTCGCGCTCGTCTATTCCGGCGAGCACTACGTGTCGACTGCGTCGCTGGGTGGGTCTATGCACTCTTCGCCTACGGCGCCGTCACGGCGGTCGCGGAGCGCCGCTCGGCGCGTGTCCGGCGGGCGCCCGAGCTCGAGCCCGCGTTCGCCGACTGACGCGTCGCGACGATTCCCCAAATTGGGGCTCGACAGGGGGTAACAGAGTCCTTACCTTTCGATCACCCGAGCCATAAGTCGGGCAGGAACACTGAACAAGCGGCCATGCGCAGACTTCTCTTTCCCCTGCTCTTCCTTCTCGTCTGCGTTCCCGCAGCACTCGCCGGCGGCAGTGCTGTCGGCGACGGAGCCCTCTCGGTGCTGAACGCGAACGGCACCATCACCGTGATCGGCAAGGGCACTATCTATGGACAGGTCGATAAGGGAACCCTCACCGTCACCGACCCCGACCCGACCGACGGGCCCATGCAGGTCGTCGGCGCCGAGCACACGCGCCCGCGCCGGCGGCCACGTCACCATCTACTCGGGCAAGAACATCACCTTCCGTGAAGTCGGCGGCCGCTACAAGATCGTCATCTCGGCCTCGACCGGGATCGACTTTCTCGCGGTCGGCGTCGGCAAGGCCTGGCTGAAGGCCGACCCGACTGCCGGTGACCCGGGGATCTACACCGTGGACGGCAAGAAGCAGCAGGCGCTGCCCGTGGCACCCGCAGTGGCGCCGCCGGCCGGCACAATGTGGCCGGGGCTCGTGGTGCCGTTCGGCGTCCAGCCGACGACCACCACCACGACCACGACACCGTGACGGGCGCACCTCCGACCGTCCTCGTCGTCGAGGACGAGACGTCGATCGCATCGTTCGTCGCGCTCTATCTGAAGAACGCGGGCTACGGCGTGCGCACCGCCGCGACCGGCTCGGAGGCGCTGTCTCAGGTCGCCGCCGCGACGCCGGCGCTGATCGTGCTCGACCTGATGCTGCCCGACATCGACGGCATCGAGGTCTGCAAGCGCATCCGGCAGCGCTCGCGACGTCCCGATCCTGATGCTCACCGCGCGCGACGAGGACGTCGACAAGATCATCGGCCTCGAAGTCGGCGCCGACGACTATCTGACGAAGCCGTTCAACCCGCGCGAGCTCGTCGCGCGCGTCAAGTCGATCCTCCGCCGCGCGACGCCCGAGCGGCGCGACCGCGAGAGCGAGACGCTCGAGCACGGCGACCTGCTCATCGACGCCGGCCGGCGCGAGGTGCGCGTCGGCGACGAGGAGATCCAGCTCGCGCCGAAGGAGTTCGACCTGCTGTGGGAGCTGCTCGACCACCGCGGCCTCGTGCTGACCCGCGACCAGCTGCTCGAGCGCGTGTGGGGCTACACCTTCGCCGGCGACACGCGCACGGTCGACGTGCACGTGCGGCAGTTGCGCCGGAAGCTGGGCGACGCGTCGCCGATCGTCACCGTCTGGGGCGTCGGCTACAAGGTCTCGCCCGCGAAGGAAGCGCCAAGGACACGACGAAGGCTGTAGGTTCAGCATGCTCGGCTCGCTGCGCGTCCGGCTGCCGCTCATCTTCCTCGCCGGCCTCGCTGCTCGCGGGTCTGGTCACCACGGCGATCTCGGTGCAGCTGTTCGACCAGTTCGCGCACGACCAGACGCTCGCGCAGCTGACGCGCGAGTCGAACGGCATCGCCGAGCTCTACTCCGAGGCGATCACCGACGGCTACGGCCAGAAGAACGAGCAGGGCAAGTCGGCCGACCGGCTGCCGCCGACGTTCGCCGCGAAGAGCCTCGAGCGCGCGACCGGCGACCGGATCTACTGGGGCGGCCCGCCGAACCCGTTCCCCGGGCAGGACTCACGGGCCTGCGCCAGCTGCCGTTCAAGACGATCGACTGGCGTCTCGGGCAAGCAGCTGTCGTTCCAGTTCACCCCGCCGGGGCTGAACATCGCACCTACCTCGCGGTCGCCAGCCCGGTCCGCATCGGGCCGAACTCGATCGGGGCGATCGTCGTCGCGACGCCGAAGACCGAGGTGCGCCACCGCGTCGATCGCGCTGCTCTACCGGCTCGGCGCTCGCGGCGTTGCTCGGCCTCCTTGTGGCCGGCGGCCTCGGCGTCTACTTCTCGCGGCGGATCGTCCGGCCGGTGCTCCAGCTCTCGGAGGCTGCCGACGAGGTCGCGGCGGGCGACTACGCCGTCGAGCGTGCCGACGAACGCTCCGGGTGAGCTCGCGCATCTGGCGGAGCGGTTCGGCGAGATGGCCAACCGGCTCGCGGAGGCCGAGCGATCGAGCGCCACTTCCTGATGAGCGTCTCGCACGAGCTGCGCACGCCGCTGACCGCGATCCGCGGCCACGTCGCGGCGCTGCTCGAGGGCGTCGTCGAGGATCCCGAGCTGCGCGACGTGTCGCTCGCGACGGTGCAGGCCGAGGCGCAGCGGCTCGAGCGGCTCGTCGGCGACATCCTCGACCTCGCGAAGCTCGACACGCATCGCTTCACCGTCTCACCGAGGAGGTCGACATGGGGCAGCTGCTCGATCAGGCGTACGAGGCGTTCAGCGACGAGGCGCGCCGCCGCTCGATCGACTACCGCCACGAGGCGCGCGACCGGCCCGTGATCGTCTCCGACGGCGACCGCGTCCTGCAGATCGTCGGCAACCTGCTCTCGAACGCGTTCCGCGCGACGCCCGACGGCGGCCGGATCACGCTCGAGCTCGTGCAGACGAACGGCACCGTGAGCGTCACGGTCGGCGACTCGGGGCCCGGCATCTCGCCGGAGAAGCAGGAGCGGCTGTTCCGGCCGTTCGTCTCCGAGAGTGGGGGCGGGACCGGGCTCGGGCTCGCGATTGCGAAGGAGCTGTCGACGGCGCTCGGCGGCCGGATCGCACTCGACTCGGAGGTCGGGACGGGGCTCGCGGTTCGAGCTCGTCCTGCCGGTTACCTAGAAGGCGCTACGAGGCTTCGGCGCGGGGCAGTTCGCCGGGCTGGTCGATACCGGGAAGGTTGTAGAGCTCGCCCGCTTGGCGCTGGACGCGTGGCTCGAGATTCGCGATCAGGAGTTGCTCGATCCGCGCGAGACGGCCGTTCATCGAGCGCCAGCCCTCCGTGAGCAGTTCGACGAGCAGCGCCAGGTCGTCGATGCGCGCGTTGCGCTCCGAGTCGAGCGTCGCTTCGATTCGCTCGAGGCGACGGATCGAGTTGTTGTGCAGCCCCTTGACCTCGGCCAGGCGGCGTGAGATGGGCGACCCGACTTCGCGGAGTCCCTCGCGAACTGCCTCTCGTACGACAGTGTTTTGAACGACAGTGTTTTGAACGACACCGTCGTGAAGGACAGTGTCTTGAGCGCCTGCCTCGGGCATGGACTGGACGGCCTCCATTGAGGTTCGACGCTAGCGTCCGCGTCGGATGGACGCCTCGGAGCTCGATTACGACCTTCCGCCGGGCCTGATCGCGCAGCAGCCGCTCGAGCGGCGCGACGGCTCGCGGCTGCTGGTCTTCGACCGCGCGACCGGCGATGTGCGCCATTCGACCGTGCGCGACCTGCCCCGCGAGCTTCCCGCCGGAGACGCTCACTGTCGTCAACGACTCACGCGTCGTGCCGGCGCGGATCCCGATCGAGCAGCCGCGCGGCGAGGTGCTGCTGCTCGAGCGGCTCGAGGGTGACGAGTGGGAAGCGCTGGCGCGGCCGACCCGACAGGCTGCGCCCGGGCAACCGGTTTCCGACCGGCTCGGGGAGCGTCGAGCTGGTCACGCATCTCGGCGAAGGGCGGTGGCGCGTGCGGCTCGAGGGTGATCCGGCCGGCGGAGTGCCGCTGCCGCCGTACATCACGACGCCGCTTGCCGACCCGAGCGCTACCAGACGGTCTATGCGCGCGACGCCGGCTCGGCCGCCGCGCCGACGGCCGGCCTGCACTTCACGCCCGAGTTGCTCGGGCTCGTCGACACCGAGCGGGTGACGCTGCACGTCGGCCTCGACACGTTCCGCCCGCTGCAGGAGGCACTTGTCGAGGAGCACCGGATCCACGGCGAGCGCTACGAGGTGACCCCGGCCGCCTGGCAGCGGATCAGCGATGCGCCGGAGCGTCCTTGCCGTCGGCACGACGACGGTGCGAGTGGTCGAGACGGTCGCCCACGGCGGCCCGCTCTCCGGGCGCACGGAGCTCTTCATCACGCCGGGCTTCGAGTTTCGCCGCGTCGACCACCTGCTGACGAACTTCCATCTGCCGCGCTCGACCCTGCTCGCGCTGGTGATGGCGTTCGCGGGAATCGCGGAGACGAAGCGCCTGTATGCCCTCGCGATCGAAGAGCGCTACCGGTTCTACTCGTTCGGCGACGCGATGCTGATCCTCTAACGGTGAAAACGCCGTCACACTCCTGACGCCGGTGTTTTCGAACCGTTGTTTGACGACGGGCCATGTCTCGGTGCGCCCTAGCCTGTGGACGCTTTGTCACCTTCGCGTCCCCGAGACCCAAATGCCTGGTCTGACCCCACAGCCATACCCGGGAGACAGCGCCCCGTCGGGCACTGCTGCGGCGGACACGGCTGCGCGGGGGATGTGGAGGGCGGCTCAGCCGCGCCGGCGCTCGGTTTCGGGCTGGACCTGTCCCGAACGCCGCGGAAACGAGCGGTGGAAGCCCTGTCACACTCTTGCCACCCTTGTTTGACGACGGGACGTGTCTCGATGCGCCCTAGCCTGTGGGAGCTTTGTCTCAGTCTCGTGACCGCGATCTGTCGATGAATCGTCTGACCCCAGAACTCTCTGCCGCGGACCGGCCCTGGTCGGTCATCGCGACTGACGGACAGGCCCGGGCGGGGGTGTTGCGCACGGCGCACGGCGAGGTGCGAACGCCGGTTTTCATGCCCGTCGGGACGAAGGCGACGGTCAAGTCGCTCGACCCGCTGGAGGTGCGGCAGCTCGGTGCCGAGATCCTGCTCGGCAACACCTACCACCTGCATTTCCGGCCGGGCGACGAGTTGATCCGCGACGCTCGGCGGGCTGCACCGCTTCATGGGCTGGGACGGCCCGATCCTGACCGACTCCGGCGGCTTCCAGGTCTTCTCGCTCCGCGACACGATCGCCCGCGTCGACGACGACGGAGTCACGTTCCGGAGCGTCTACGACGGCCGCGAGACGCGCTTCACCCCTGAACTCGCCGCGGCGATCCAGGCCAACCTCGGCAGCGACATCGCGATGTGCCTCGACCAGGTGCCGGCGATTGCCGTGACCCGGCGCGAGCTCGAGGAGGCGGTGCGCCGCACGACCGAATGGGCCGCGCGCCAGACAAGACGCGCCGCGCGCCGAAGGCCAGCTGCGCTTCGGAATCAGCCAGGGCGGCGTCGACCCCGAGCTGCGGCGGCGCTCGATCGAGGAGATCGCCGAGCTCGACTTCGACGGCAACGCGATCGGCGGACTGGCGATCGGAGAGGACCGCGGAGCGATGTTCGAGGCGACCGACCGCGCAGCGGAGCTGCTGCCCGCCGACAAGCCGCGCTACTTCATGGGCATCGGCGACCCGGAAGGGATCCTCGAGGTGATCGAGGCCGGCATCGACATGTTCGACTGCGTCCTGCCGACCCGAACCGCGCGCACCGGCAGCGCGCTCACACGCAGCGGTCGCCTCAACCTGCGGAATGCCCGCTTCGCCCGCGACCCGGCGCCGCTCGACGACGAATGCGACTGCCCGGCCTGCACGCGCTTCAGCCGGGCCTACATCCGCCACCTCGTCAACCAGAACGAGCTGCTGGGCCTGCGCCTCCTCTCGCTCCACAATCTACGCTTCCTCGTGCAACTGACCCGCGGCGCCGGAGACGCGATCGAGCGCGGGACGTTCGCCTCCTACAAACGCGATCTCCTCGAAAGGCTCGGTGCCGAACAGTGAGCGGAAGCGGATTCCTGGCCATCGTCGTGCTGCTCGGCCTGCTTTGGCGTCTTCGTCGTGCTCCCGGTGCGCCGCCGCCAGCGGGCGCAAGCCGCCTCCCACGAGGCGATGCAGGACTCGCTCGCGCTCGGCGACGAGATCATCACCGCCGGCGGGCTGCTACGCCATCGTGCGCGCGATCGAGCGACGAACGGCTCGAGATCGAGATCGCACCCGGCGTCATCGCCACGCTCGACCGCCGAGCGGTCGCCGCCGTGGCCGAGGATCTCGAGGCCGATGACGAGGACGCGGGCGAAGGAGAGCTCAGCACTGACGAGAACCTCGGGGACGAGAATCCCGAAGCGGAAGGGGATCCTGAATCCGAGGCCACCGAACCAGGGGCCGAGGAAAACCCCGCTAACCTGTCCCCCGCTTGTCGTCGCGCCGGTCCCACCTCTTCCTGATCGCACTGATTCTCCTCGCCCTCGCCGGCGTGGTGGGCTCTTGCTGTACCCGGTTCGCCCATCCACAAGTCGCTGCAGGAAGGGCCTCGACCTGCAGGGCGGCCTCGAGGTCGTGCTGAAGGCGCAACCGCCGAAGGGCCACAAGCCCTGACGTCCGACGACATGTCGCGGTCGCTCGAACATCATGCGGAACCGCGTCGACAGGCTCGGCGTCTCCGAGCCGGACATCCGGCTGCAGGGCACGAACCAGATCGTCGATCGCGCTCGCCGGCGTCCACGATCCGGCGAAGGCGGCCGCGCTCATCGGCGAAGACCGCGCAGCTCGAGCTGTACGACCTGCAGCCCGCCCTCGTACTCGCCGTCGCGCGACGCTGCGGGCGACGCCACGCCGTTCACGCAGCCTCTGCAACCTGCTCACGCGCGTCCAGTCGACGGCGACCCAGAAGGGCGAGCCGACCGGCCTATTACCTCTTCGCGCACGAAGAAGCACGAAGACGACGACCGGCACGGGCAAGAAGAAGAAGACGACGACGACGACCACGTGCCACCGGGTCGCCGGGCCGGCGCAGACGCTGCACCGCGACAAGCGGATCGCCGAGGCGGGTCTGCTCGACGCGTACGGCGGCAAGGTGCCGAAGGGCGACAAGGTGCTGCCGGTGCCCGCCGCAGACGGTCGTCATCAGCTGCTCGGCGAAGACGACGACCGTCTGCCCCGGCGACCCGAACGGCCTGCCCGCCGCCGGCCAGACCGACTACTACCTCTTCAAGCACGGCGCGTATCCGGACGACCAGTACGGCGCCGTACCCGAACATGACGGGTAAGCGATCTGAACCTCTCCGGCACGCAGGCAGGACTTCGACCCGTCCACCGGCCAGCCGATCGTGCTCGCTGCTGTTCAACAAGCGAGGGCAACAAGATCTTCCACGCACGTGACGAAGAACGAGGCGGTCCGCGGCGCAGATCGCCGGGCAGGGCGCCAACTGCGGCGTCGACCTGCGCCTTCGCGATCGTGCTCGACGACCAGATCCGCTCCTGGCCGGCGATCGACCCGACGCAGAACCCGAACGGCATCGACCCGACCGGCACCGGCGCCGCAGATCACCGGCATCGGCTGCGACCAGCGAGGCGAAGGACCTCGCGCTCGTCCTGCAGACCGGCGCGCTGCCCGATCAACTTCGTCACGCCAGGAGCAGACCGACGTCTCGGCGACGCTCGGCAAGGACTCGCTCAACCAGGCGCGCGAAGGCGGCGCTCGGCGGCCTGATCGTCGTCGCGATGTTCCTGCTCCTGCTCTACCGCTTCCTGGGCGTCGTCGCGGTGATCGGTCTCGCGATCTACGCCGCGTTCATGTACGGCGCGATCCTGCTCTTCGGCGTCACGCTGACCCTGCCGGGCTTCGCCGGCCTGATCCTCACGATCGGCGTCGCCGCCGACTCGAACGTCGTCGTCTTCGAACGCATCAAGGAAGAAGTGCGCGCCGGGAAGTCCGTGCGCGCCGCGATCGCGACCGGTTATGCGAAGGGCTTCCGCACGATTCATCGACGCGAACGTCGTCACGGCGATCACCGCGCTGATCCTGTTCGCGGTCGCGACGGCCGAGGTGAAGGGCTTCGCCCTGATGCTGCTGATCGGCACCGTCGTCTCGCTGATCACCGCCGTCGCCGCGACGCGCGCGATGCTCGGCCTGCTCGCCGGCTTCCGCTGGTTCAGCAACCCGAGGTTCATGGGCGCGCACCAGTGCCGCAGCGCGGCGAGTTCCTGCAGGTCGACTTCATGCGCCGCCGCTACACGCTGGTTTGCGATCTCGGGCGTGGTGCTGCTGATCGGCCTCGTCTCGCTCGGCGTGCGCGGGCTCAACTTCGGCATCGACTTCAAGGGCGGCGTGCAGGTCACGTTCACGACGCAAGACGCCGACGCTCGATCGCCGACGTTCGCGCCCAGACCGCGGCGATCGGCACGCAAGCGACGCGGTCGTCCAGGGCACGCGGCACGTCGACGAACGGCGACAGCTACAAGAGCTTCCAGATCCGCCTGAAGAAGCTGACGCGCGGCGAAGCAGACCGAGCTGACGCACCGTTCCTGACGAACAAGGTGCACGCGGTCAAGCTCGGGCATCGAAGAACGTCTCGTCGAGCTTCGGGCGCCAGATCGCGACGTCGGCGATCTTCGCGATCATCGTCTCGCTGCTCATCATCACGCTCTACATCGCGGCACGGTTCCACGGGCATCGCGTTCGCCGGATCCCGGTGATCGTGCGCGATGCTGCACGACGTCCTGCATCACCGTCGGGCGTGTACTCGCTCACCGGGCGGGAGGTGACGGCATCAACCGTCGCCGCGGTCCTGACCGTCCTCGGGTACTCGATCTACGACACGATCATCATCTTCGACCGGATCCGCGAGAACGTGCCGATCATGCGGCGCGCGTCGTTCGCGACGATCGCGAACGTCTCGCTGTGGGAGACGATCCGCCGTTCGCTCGCGACGACGTTCATCACGCTGCTGCCGGTCGGCGCGCTGCTGTCTCTTCGGCGGCGCGACGCTGCAGGACTTCGCGTTCGCGCTTCTCGTCGGCATCACCTCGGGCGCCTACTCGTCGATCTTCATCGCCGCGCCGCTGCTGACGATCTGGAAGGAGCGCGACCCCGAGTGCGCGCGACGCAAGTCGAGCGTCGGCGGTGGACGCGAGCACGCCCGGCGACCGCATCCTCGCGCGAGGCCGAGCAGGCCGCGGCCAGCGCGCCGACCCCGGCGACGCCGATGGACGTGGTCGAGGCCGGCGTCTCTGCCGCCGCCGACGCCTGGATCCCGACGCGAAGCGGGAGCGGCGCCGCCAGCGGCGCAAGATCGCGGCCGCATGGACGACCCCGGTAGCCGGCTACGACCGGCCCGAGCGCGACCCGCTCGACCGGCTGGTCTCGCTGCTCGGGCCGCGCTTCGACGAGGCTCGGTCGCTGCTTCGACGACGCGACCGGCGCTGGCGCGGCGATGCGCTCGCGTGTCGGCGAGGGAACACGGCGCAAGCTGCAGGAGCTGGCGCGGGAGATCGGGCTCGTGACGCGCGACGACTGGGACGAGCTCGAGTTGCGCGTTGCCCAGCTCGAGCACCGGCTGCGCCTGCTCGAGAACCGGGACACGGAACAGCCGTAGCGGTTGCTACCGTGGTCCCCACGGTGCGCGGAATAGGCCGCGTTCCCGTGAGGTCACTGTTTCCTCCTTCGGATCGCGCGATCTCGCCGTCCGAAGGAGTCGAGACAAGGTGAGTCAGCATTTCCGTTCCCTCGGGGTATCCGAGGCCATCTGCGACGTATTGGCGCGCGCGGCATCGACGCGCCGTTCCAGATCCAGTCGCTCGTCATCCCCGAGGCGCTGCGCGGCAGCGACGTCCTCGCGAAGAGCCCGACCGGCTCGGGCAAGACGCTCGCGTTCGCGATCCCGATCGTCGAGCGCGTCGACCCGGCCGACGTGCAAGCCGGCGCGCTCGTGCTCGTGCCGACGCGCGAGCTCTGCGCGCAGGTGACCGAGGAGTTCGAGTCTGTTCGCCGGCCGGCTGCGCATCGCGTCCGTCTACGGCGGCGTGCCGTTGAAGGCGCAGGCCGACGATAGCGAAGAAGGCGCACGTGATCGTCGCGACGCCGGGCCGGCTGCAGGATCTCGTCGACCGCAGGCTGATCTCGCTCGACGACGTTCGCAGGTGCTCGATCCTCGACGAGGCCGACCGGATGCTCGACATGGGGTTCAAGCCGCAGGTCGACAAGATCGTCCGGCGGCTGCGCCGACGATCGCCAGACGATGTTCTTCTCCGCGACGCTCGACGGCGAGGTCGGCGAGCTGGCGCGGCGCTACACGCGCATTTCGCCGCCCGGTTCGAGGGCGAGCTGCCTGCAGAGCCGCCGTCGGGCGAGGTCGACCATCGCTTCGTCCCCGTGACGGCCGACAACAAGGTCGACGACGCTCGTCGACCTGCTGCGCGACGAGGAGGAGAGCGCGGGCTCGCGCTCGTCTTCGTCCGCACGAAGGCCGGCGCCGACCGGCTCGTCGAGAAGCTTCGCCGCCACGACGTCGACGCCGTCGCGATCCACGGCGACAAGGGTCAGGCCCAGCGCGAGAAGGCGCTCGAGCGCTTCGACGCCGGCAAGGTGCGGACGCTCGTCGCGACCGACGTCGCCGCGCGCGGCCTCGACGTCGACGACATCACGCACGTGATCAACTTCGATCCGCCCGAGGAGCCCGACGTCTACACCCATCGCGTCGGCCGCACGGGCCGCGCGGGCAAGCGGCGGCATCGGGATCACGCTCGTCCTGCCCGAGCAGCAGGCCGACGTCTGCGCGCGTCGCGCGCCTGCAGGGCCAGGTCGAGCGACTTCGAGTCGAGTCCGGCATGCAGGTCGCGAAGCCGCGTGTGCTCTACACGTCGCGCCGCCGAGGCGGTCGATCGAAGTGGTAGGCGGCGAGCGGCTCACCGCAGAAGCAGGCCGAGGCGCTGCGCGCCGAGCTCGCCGAGCTCGAAGGCCCGCGCCGCACCGACGTCGTCGCAGCGATCAAGAAGGCGCGGGAGTTCGGCGACCTCTCCGAGAACTTCGAGTACCACGCCGCGAAGAACGAGCAGGGCCTGCTCGAGGCGCGCATCCGCACGCTGCGCGCGCGGCTCGACTGGCGCGAGATCGTCGGGAGCGCGGCGGCACCGACGTCGTCGGAATCGGCTCCGTCGTCGACGTCGAGGGCAACGGCGGCCAGACGATGACGGTCGAGGTCAGCGCTGTCGGCGGGCCGGGTACGGTCTCGCCGACCTCGCCGCTCGGCTCCGCCCTGCTGGGCAAGGCCGCGGGTGCCGTCGTCGCGGTCAAGGCGCCGCGCGGCTCCTGGCAGGCCACGGTCAAGGGCATCCGCTAGCTCGAGCCCTGCAGGACGCCGGGGTCGCGTGCCGGCGGATGTGCCTAAGCTTTGCAGGATGGCTGAGACCCGCCAGAAGCAGCGGAACCTCGGGCGCCTGAGCGAGATCGCCCAGGTCGCGGTGCGGCACGGCTTCGGCTATGTGATCGAAGGGCATCGCACCGGAGGGGGCGATGTCGGCGGCGCCGAGGGCATCACGCCGCGCGGCCACCATCTGCGGGAGCTGCTCGACGAGCTCGGCCCGACGTTCGTGAAGTTCGGCCAGCTGCTCTCGACCCGTCCCGACATCGTCCCGCCGGACATCATCATCGAGCTCCGCGGCTCTGCAGGACGATGTCCGGCCGTTCCCGTTCGAGGACGTCGAGCGCACGATCCGCGAGGAGCTCGGGCAGCCGATCGAGCGGCTGTTCCTCGACTTCGACGAGAAGCCCATCGCGGCCGCGTCGATCGGCCAGGTGCACCGTGCGACGCTGCCGAACGGCCGCCAGGTCGTCGTCAAGGTGCAGCGGCCGAACGCGCCGCGCCAGATCGAGAGCGACCTCCAGCTGCTCTAGCAGGCCGCGCGCCTCGCCAAGGAGCGTGTCCATGCGCTCGACTTCATCGATACGCGGCGAGCTCGTCGACGAGTTCGCCCGCTCGATCCGCCAGGAGCTCGACTACCGGCTCGAGGCGCGCAACGCCGACGCCTTCCACAGCAACTTCGCCGGCCACCCGCACGTGACGATCCCGAAGGTCTACTGGTCGTACACCCGGGCGCGCGTGCTGACGCTCGAGGAGCTGAAGGGCGTGAAGCTCGGCGACCTCGAGCTCGACCAGTGGGCGCCCGAGCAGCGCCGCGCGTCTCGCGTACCTGATCACCGAGACCTGGATGACGATGATCTTCCGGCACGGGTTCTTCCACGGCGACCCGCATCCGGCCAACATCCTCGTCCTCGCTCCCGACCGGATCGGCATCGTCGACTTCGGCCTCGCCGGGAAGCTGACCGACGACGACATGTCGCGGCTCACGCGCCTCTTCATCGATGCGGCGGCCGAGAACGTCGAGGCGCTCCCGAAGCGGCTGGCCGACCTCGGCGTGCGCTATCCGAAGGAGCGCGAGGAGCAGCTGACCGCGGAGCTGCGGGAGATCTACTACCGCTACTACGGCAGCAGCCTGTCGAGCATCGACCCGATCGTCAGGTGATCCGCGAGGCGTTCAGTCTGATCTACCGGATGAACCTGCGGTTACCCACGCGCTTCGTGCTGCTCGACAAGTCGATCGCCACGCTCGGCTCGGTCGGGATCGAGCTGTATCCGGACTTCAACGTGTTCGAGGTCGCGTTGCCGTACGCGCGCGCGCTTGATGGTCGATCGCTTCTCGCCGGCGCGTATGGCGCAGCGCGCGCGGCGCGAGGGGTGGAAGCTGACCCAGATCGCGGCCGAGCTGCCATACCAGATCCACGACACGCTCGAACAGGTCCGCGACGGGCAGATCGAGGTCGGCTTCGTCCACAAGGGTCTCGACGATCTGCTGGCCAAGCTGGACACGCTGTTCAACCGGCTCGTGATCGCGCTCGTCGTCACCGGCGGCCTGATCGGCTCGAGCCTGATCGGCATCTTCGCGAAGAACGGGCCCCACATCCTCGGCCTGCACGTCGTCTCGGTGCTCGGCTTCGGCCTCTCGGCCGTTCTCGGCGTCTGGCTGCTCTGGGGCGTCGTCCGCTCCGGCCGGTTGTAGCCCGACACGGCACGTCTCGCGGGGCGCCGTCCGCAACCGGCGCCTGAGGATCCTTCGGCGCAGAATCGTGCGAATGGACAACTAGCCGCGTCTGCGAGCCCGGGCTAGCGTTCGTCCGCATGACTACTTCGCTGCTCCTCGCCGATCGCCGAGCCCGACACCCGCGGCTTTCTCGAACGCCACCTTCCCGACGACGGCTTCGAGCTCGTCAAGGGCGACACCCGACCTGACCTCGTGCTCGCCGGCGGCGTCGACGCCGTCGACCGCTGGCGCAACCGCGCGCCGGTGATCGTGCTCGGCCGCGGCCGAAGCCGACGTCGTCGACCGCGTACATGCGTTCCGCCGCGGCTGTGACGACTACGTTGCGCCGCCGTTCGAGTACGAGGAGCTCGTCGAACGCATCCACGCCGTGCTGCGCCGCGTCCGGCCACCGGTGAGCGGCGGTGGTCGACGCGCCGCCCGTCCGGATCGACACGCGCACGCGCGAGGTGCTCGTCGCCGGTCGCCGCGCCCAGCTCGCCCAGAAGGAGTACGAGCTGCTCGCTGCAACTCGCCGGCGAGCCCGAGCGCGTCTTCACGAAGGCGGAGCTGCTGCAGGAGGTGTGGGGCTACATGGTCGTCGGACGCACCCGTACGCTCGACTCGCACGCCTCACGTCTGCGCCGCAAGCTGCGCGCGCTGGAGCCGTCTGTGTCTTTCGTCGACAACGTGTGGGGTGTCGGCTACCGGCTGCTGGGGACGATTCCGGAGCTCTAGGAGGGCTCACGCCGAGGCGGGTGCGCGCGCAACCAGGAGCTTCGCGAGGCGAATCTCGGACTGCTCGACGGGGGCGCGATCTACGTACGGCGCCGTGGTCGTCAGGGTGATCTCGGTGCGGTTCCGGCCGACCAGAAGCTCGTCGATCATCACCTGGACGTCGGTGGGCGCCTTGCTTTGGTGAAGGTTGAAGACGACCCGGATCTGCGCGCTATACGTCGCCAGTTTCGGTATCGCGATCCGCGCCACCGAGATGATCTTCTCGTCGGCGGGGAGGCTCTTGGCCAGGATGCTGCGCAAACAGGTGAGCAACGCCGGCTTCAGGCTGCGCTGCCAGTCGAGTTGCACCATGTGGGCCGTCTGCAGCATCTGCGCTTCGCTGTCGTACTCGAAACCGGTCGCCGCGTATTTGAAGTCGCTCTCGGCATCGCCCGTGATGAGCAGGTCGGACTGCTTCGGATTGAAGTCGGGACACGTCGGAGGGGCGGAAGTGTCGACCTTCTTCGGGCCGCCCTTCCAGCCGGAGGGGAGGTCGCTCTGCTTGAGCACGATCGAGCGCGCCGCCGCCTGGTCGGCCGCGGTGTAGTGCCTCGGCTCCTTGTCGGTGCCGGCCGCCCAGGCAGCCGCAACGGTCACGAGCGCAGCCGTGATCGCGACGAAAACGAGTGTGAGCCGCCCGCCCAAGGCCTATTCAGACTAGCGCGCGGGGCTCAGGTCGCAATTGCCGCCCGGTCGGCGAGGCAGCCGTCGCAGACGAGCTCGCGGCCGGCGAGCGTTCTGCCGTTCGGAACCTGAGCGCCGCAGCGCTGGCAGGCGCTGCCGAAGGCGTCGAGGAACTCCTCGGCGGTGTCACATTCGGGAGCGAGCTCGCGTGCACGTTGCAGCACCCAAGCGATCGCAAGCTGTACCTCGTCGTCCATGGCTCCTGTTTCGGCAGGGTCGCCCGGCGGCTTGAGGCAGGCAGACAGTAATCTCGCGCGATGCCTTCTGAAAAGGCCGATCTCTTGCGGAAGCTGCACCACGACCGTGCGCTCCTCGTCCTGCCGAATGCCTGGGACGTCGCGAGTGCCGTGGCGCTGGCGGCGGCCCCGGCTGCCGGGCGCTCGCGACGACGAGCGCCGGCGTCGCGCGCTCGCTCGGCTACGAGGACGGGGAGCAGGCCCCGCGCGACGAGATGGTCGAGGCCGCGGCGCGGATCGCGGCGGCGGTCGATCGGTCCCGGTCACCGCCGATCTCGAGGCCGGCTACGGCGACCCGGCCGGCACGGCGCGCGCGGCGTGGGAGGCCGGGCTCGTCGGGATCAACTTCGAGGACTCGCCCGGCGGCACGCTGAGGCCGGCTCGAGGAGCAGGGATCGCTGATCCGCGAGATTCGCGCAGCGGTGCCGGAACTCGTCGTGAACGCACGGGTTGACGTGTTCCTGCGCGGCAGCGGGCGGCGTCGACGAGGCCGTCGAGCGCGGCAACGCCTACCTGCGCCGCCGGAGCCGACTGCGTCTACCCGATCCTCTGCCCGCGCGATGCAATCGCCGAGCTCGTCGAGCGGATCGACGGCCCGGTGAACGTGATCCTCGACGCCGGACGGTCCCGGCGGCGGACGAGCTGGACGCGCTCGGCGTCGCGCGGGTCACGTGGGGCGGAGGCCTCGCTGCTCAGCGCCTACGCCGAGGCGGTCAGGATCGCGTCGACGGCGCTGAGCCGTGGATGATCGCGCGCGCCGCGGCCGCGTGTGAAGTAACTGAAGATCCACCGCGTCAGCACGAGCAGCCGGTTCTGGAAGCCGATCAGGTAGACGAGGTGCAGCACGAGCCAGGTCACCCACGCGATCCAAGCCGCTGAGCTGCAGCCCCTTGATGTCCGCGACCGCGTGTGAGTGCCCGATCGTCGCGAGGTTGCCCTTGTCGCGTAACGGAAGGGACGCCGCTCGCCCGTCCGGATCGATTCGCGCGATGTGCCGGCCCTGCTGCATCGCGACCGGCGCGACCCCGGGAAACGCCGTCGTGCCGCCTCGGGGATCGATCGACGATCATGTCGCCGGCCGCGAACACCTCGGGGTGCCCGGGCACGGAGAGGTCGGGCTCGACGACGATGCGGCCTGCCCGGTCGGTTTCGCCGCCGGTTGCGGCGGCGAGTACGACCCGCGAGTGGCGAGGCCGTCGACGCCCGCCGCCCAGACGACCGAGCGTGACTCGATCGTCTAGCGCGAGCCGTCGGCCGTCTGCACCTCGACGCGCGCTCGTCGCCGACCCCGACGACCGTCGTCTGGAGGACCGGCGTGACGCCGAGCTGCTCGAGCGAGCGCTCGGCGCGGCGCGGACAGCGCCTGGGGAACGATGCGAGCACGCGGTCGCCCGCCTCGATCAGCAGCACGCGCGCTGCGCGTGTGTCGATCGGCGCGGAAGTCGCGTCGCAAGCGTGTCGCGGGCGAGCTCGGCGATCTGGCCGGCCATCTCGACGCCCGTCGGGCCCGCGCCGACGACGACGAACGTCAGCCACGCCCTCCGTCGCTCGGCGTCGGTCTCGACCTCCGCCGCTTCGAACGCGGTGAGGAGCCGCGCGCGCAGGTCGAGCGCGCCTTCGAGCGACTTCAACTCGGGCGCAAACGGCGCCCAGTCGTCGTGGCCGAAGTACGAGTACGCCGACCCGCCGGCCACGACGAGCATGTCGTAGGGAAGGTCGGCGCCGCTCGTCGCCGTTCGGCAGCTCGTCGAGCACGACGACGCGCGCGCTCGAGGTCGAACCCCGTCACCTCCGCGAGCACCACGTGGGCGTTCTTCTGACGGCGCAGGATCTGGCGGAGCGGGGTCGCGATCTCCACCGCCGACAGCGCACCGGTCGCGACCTGGTAGGCGAGCGGCTGGAAAAGGTGGAAGTTCTGCCGGTCGACGAGCGTCACCCGCACCTGCGCGCGCCGCAGCCCGCGGACCGCCTGCAGCCCGCCGAACCCGCCTCCGACGACCACGACATGCGGCGTGTTTTGCGATTCGTCGTTCGGCGGCATCACGCTTGGATTATGCGCCGCGGACCTACACGGCAGCGTCGCGCCCTCGAGCTCGAGCAGCGCGCGCTTGCGGTCGAGCCCGCCCGCGTAGCCGGTCAGCGACCCGTTCGCGCCGACGATGCGGTGGCACGGCAGCACGATCGCGATCGGGTTTCGGTTCATCACCGTGCCGACCGCCCGTGCCGCGCGCGGATGCCCGACCTTCGCGGCGAGCCCGCCGTAGGTCTCGGTGCGGCCGTACGGCACGCGGGCGAGCTCGTGCAGCACCTGCTCGTTGAACGGCGCGACGCGCAGGTCGAGCGGGAGGTCGAAGTCCTGGCGGCGCCCGGCGAAGTACTCGTCGAGCTCGCGCCGCACGTAGTCGAGCGGCGCCCGCAGCACGCGGCGCCCGAAGATGCGCGCGAGCTCCTCCTCCGCCGGCTCGACGCCGGTAGGCGAGCCGGCAGAGCCCGCGGTCGGTTGCGGCGACGAACAGCTCGCCGACCGGCGAGTCGACGACGTCGTAGCGGGCGTCGACCAGGCCGGTTGCGAGCGCGGCGGCGCGGAAACGCGCATCGAGCTCGGATGTGACAGTCATCATGGTGCCCTCCTTCTCTCAGTCTGCGGACGCCGGACGACGCCGCGGCACGCGCTGCTTCCTCGGACGAGCCGAGTGCGTCGCCGATCTCCGCGTAGGGCGAGGTCGTAGCCGTAGCGGAGCACCACTGCCGCGCGTTCTTTTGGCGGCAGGCTCGCCGGTCAGATGCTCGAGCTCGCGGAAGGCATCGCGCTGCAGCTCGACGCACGGGCTCGGCGTTCGCCAGCAGGCTCGGGCCTGCCGCGGAGCTCGTCGATCGCGACGTTCGTCGCGATCGTGAACACCCACGCGCGCAGGTGGCGCCCGTGCTCGAGCCGGTCGTAGGCCCGCAGCGCGCGCAGGAACGTCTCCTGCCACGCATCCTCGGCCCGCTGCCCGAGCAGCCGCCGCAGGTAGCCGAGCACCTCGTCGCGGTGGGCGAGGTAGAAGCGCTCGAACGGCGGAATCTGCTCGTCACGACTCCCATCATCTTGGAAACGTGGCAGGGTGCCGAAGTTGTGAGATGCGCCGTCGTCGGTCATGTCGAGTGGGTCGAGTTCGCGCGCGTCGCCGCGACATGCCCGCGGCGGGAGAGATCGCGCACGGCGGCCGCCCGCTGGCAGGAGGCGGCCGGCGGCGGCGCGGTGATGGCGCGCCAGCTCGCGCAGCTCGCCGGGCGGTGCGAGTTCTTCACCGCGCTCGGCGACGACGAGCTCGGCCGGCGTTCGGAGCGCCGCCTGGCCGAGCTCGGCATCGACGTTCACGCGGTGCGGTTCGGCGAGACGCCGACGCGGGTGGGTGCACGTCGATGCGAGCCGGCGAGCGCACGATCACCACGCTCGGCGCCAAGCTGCTGCCGCGCGGGCCGCTGCCGCTCAGGGCTACGACGCGGTGTTCTTCGTCTCCGGCGACGTCGAGGCGCTGCAGTCGGCCCGGGCAGCGCGGTTCCTCGCCGCGACCGCGCGCGAGCTGCCGACGCTCGCAGGCTGCCGGGGTCACGCTCGACCTGCTCACGGCCAGCGCCAACGACCCCGGCGAGCGTTCGACGACGTCGCTCGACGTGACGACCGTCGTCCTCACCGACAGGCCCGGCGCGGCGGCACGGCGAACGGCGAGCGCTATCGACGCGGCGCCGCTGCCCGGCCCGGTCGTCGACACCTACGGCGCGGGCGACTCGTTCGCGGCAGCGCTCTGTTTCGCGCTCGCGCGCGGCGACGCCTGAACGCGGCGCTCGCGCTGGCCGCGCGGGCGGGCGCCGCTGTTGTCACCGGGGCGGGGCCGTACGCGACCCAGCTAGCGTTGTCCGAGTGACTGCCCGCGTCGCCTGGATCTCGATCGCGCCTGTCAAGGCGCTGGCACTGGAGTCGCTCGACGAGGTCGAGCTGACCGAGGGCGGTCCGGCCGGCGACCGGCGCTTCTTCCTCGTCGACGAGACGCGGGCGGCTGGTCAACAACAAGGGCCGTCGGCATCCTGCAGCAGGTGCGTGCCGCCTACGACGACGTGACCGGTGCGCTCGAGCTTGCGCTGCCCGGCGGAGAGATCGTGCGTCGGCGAGGTCTCGCTCGGCGAGGAGATCGAGCGACCGTCTGGGGCCAGCCCCGTGCCGGCGCGGCTGGTCTTCGGGCCGTGGGGCGACGCTCTTTCCGAGCTCGCCGGCAAGCCGATCCGCCTCGTCCGCGGGGCCGCTCGGCGCGCCGGACCGCGGCCGAGGTGGCGCCGCCTCGCTCGTCTCGACTGCCGTCGCTTGGACGCCTCGGCCGCCGAGCTCGGCGTCGGACAGCGTCGACGGCCGCCGCTTCCGGATGAACTTCGGCGATCGACGGGCTCGAGCCGCACGCCGAGGACGGCTGGCTGCGCCGCAAGCGTGTCGATCGGCGAGGCAGTCGTCGTGCCGCATCGGCAACGTCGGCCGCTGCGCCGTCACGACGCAGAACCCGGAGACGGGCCGGCCCGACCTCGACACGCTGAAGGCGCTCGCGCGCTACCGCGACGTCGCCGAGACGACCGAGCCGCTGCCGTTCGGCGTCCACGCCGCGGTCTCGGCGCCGGGACTCGTGCGCGTCGGCGACCCCGTCGAGCCTGCTCGCTCTAGCAGCAGGCACCTTCCTCGGGCGGTTGCGCGCCCGGCGTCCGAAACATGCGCCCTTTTCGGGTGGACAAGTGGGGGATGAGTGGGATACAGTGGGGCGCAGTGGACCATGCTGCTCGGCGAGCACGACACATCCCTCGATGACAAGAACCGCCTCACGCTGCCCGCAAAGCTGCGCGAGCGCGTTCGCGGACGGCGTCATCCTCACGGCCGGGCTCGACGGCTGCCTCTACGCCTACCCACGCGCCGAGTGGGAGGTACTGGCCGAGCGGATCCGCAGCCTCGACCCGCTCGCCGAGGGCTCGCGGGTGATGCGCCGCTACTTCTTCGGCGCGCGCCGCGCAGGGTGAGCTCGACCGGCAGGGCCGCATGGTGATTCCGGCGACGCTGCTCGAGCGCGCCGAAGCTCGGGCGCGACGTGACGGTCGCTCGGAGTCTGGCGACCACCTGGAGATCTGGGATCGCGCCACCTGGCGCACCACTGCAGTCGGAGGATCGAAGGGAGAGCGGAAGATGTTGCCGAGCGTCTTGCCAACTGAGGCCGATCACGTCCCCGTCCTCGCGGACGAGATCGTCGCGACACCTCGACCCGCGGCCGGGCGAGACGGTCGATCGACTGCGACGTTCGGCGCCGGCGGCCACTCCGACGCTGCTCGCGCGCCGGCTGCAACGGCGACGGCAAGCTGATCGCGATCGACCGCGACCCGACCGTCGAGCCGTACTTCGAGCGGTTCCGCCGCGACGCACGGCGTCAAGTCGCGCCTGCTGCACGGCGAGTTCTCGAGCTCGTGCTCGAGCCAGCTCGCCGAGAACGGCGTGCGCGCCGACGCGATCCTGATCGACCTCGGCGTCTCGTCGATGCAGATCGACCGGCCCGAGCGCGGCTTCTCCTACGCGGTCGACGCGCCGCTCGACATGCGCATGGATCCGAGCGCGACCGTACTCGGCGCGCGAGCTCGTGAACGAGGTCCGACGAGCGCGACCTCGCCGACATCTTCCGCACGCTACGGCGAGGAGCGCTACGCACGCCAGATCGCGCGCGCGATCGTGCGCCGCAGCGCGAGCAGCAGCCGTTCGAGCGCACCGGCGAGCTTGTCGAGACGATCAAGGCGGCGATCCCGACACCCGCACGGTTCGGCGAAGGGCACCCGGCCAAGCGCGTGTTCCAGGCGCTGCGGATCGAGGTCAACGACGAGCTCGGCGCCCTCGAGCGCGGCTCTGCCGGCAGCGCTCGAGATGCTGCGGCCGGGCGGCCGGCTCGCGCGTCATCTCGTTCCATTCGCTCGAGGACCGGATCGTCAAGCGCTTCCTGCGCGCGTCAGGAGCACGGCTGCACCTGCCCGCCCGACTTTCCGGTGTGCGTCTGCGGCTCGACACCGGCACTGCGCGCGACGCCGCGCCGGGCGATCAGGCCGTCGGCCGCCGAGATCGCGCGCAACCCGCGCGCCCAGTCGGCACGCCTGCGGGTGGCGACGAAGGCGATCGGCTAGTGGCGACCTGGACGCATGCCCCGCCGGCAGTCGCCGAGCCGGTCGCCCGGCCGCGTCGCGGCGCGACAGCAGGCTCGCGCCAAGGCGTCGCGCTCGAAGGCGAAAGCCCGCGTCCGTTCCCGCGGCGGCATCCTCTGGATCGCCGATCAGCGGGCGTCCTGCTCGCGGGCGTCGTCTTCGTGAACGTCGCCGTGCTGCGGCTGAACCTCGCGCTCGACTCGACGAACTCGCACGCGCGCCGGTCTCCAGGCGCAGGTCGCCGTCGACCAGTCGGAGCTGTCGGTCGCGCTCGACCTCGTCCAGCATCCAGGCGCGGGCCCACGCGTCTCGGCCTCGTCCCGTCGAATCCGTCCGAGAACGGCTTCGTCAACCTCGCGAGCCGCTGATGGTCTCCGAGAAGCAGGCCAACCGCCGGATCCGCCTGCTCTTCGTCGTCTTTGCCGTCCTCTTCGCCGCGACGCTTGCCCGCGCCGGCTGGCTCCAGGTCGTCAAAGCCGCGCAGTTCAGCCGGATGGCCGTGCGCGCAGCACGAGCACACCGTCACCGTCCCGGCCGTGGCGCGGCACGATCTTCGACCGCGACGGGCGCCGACCTCGCGCTCGGGGTGCAGACGCACGACCGTCTTCGCCGATCCGACCGCAGCTCCGGTCAGCCGCGCGAAGGTCGCGGTCGCGGCCGGGAAGCTCCTCGGCGTCGACCCGAACACGCTCTACCCGCAGCTGCTGAACAAGAAGACGCGCTTCGTCTACATCGAGCGCTTCGCGCGACCCGGTGCAGGCGGCCAAGCTCCTGAAGAACGAACTTCGCCGGGGTCAGCTCCTACCCCGAGGAGAAGCGCACGTACCCGCAGGGCTCCGTCGGCGCGCAGGTCGATCGGGTTACGCCGGGCACCGACGACAAGGGCCTCGCCGGCCTCGAGCTGCAGTACAACAGCGCAGCTCTCGGGCAAGCCCGGGCATGCAGACGCAGGTGCGACGACCCGTTCGGCCGCCCGATCGACATCGTCAAGTCGCGCGCCGTCCGCGAGGGCGCCGACGTGCACACGACGCTCGACCACACGATCCAGGCGAACGCCGAGCAGGTGCTGCGCCAGACCGTCGCGCGAGTGGCACGCGAAGGACGCGACGCGCGATCGTCCTCGACCCGCAGCACGGGCGCGATGCTCGCGATGGCGCAGGCGCCGGGCTACAACGCGAACGACACGAACCGACGTCTCGCTCGCCGCTGCAGCGGAACCGCAGCGTCACGGACACCTTCGAGCCGGGCTCGACGTTCAAGCTCGTCACCATCTCGGCCGCGCTCTCGGTCGGGGATCGTGACGCCGCAGACGAAGTTCGCGCTGCCGTACTCGATCCGCGGTCGCCGACCGCGTGATCCACGACGCCGAGCCGCGCCCGACCGAGATGGATGACCGTCTCGCAGATCCTCGCGCGGTCGTCGAACGTCGGCGCGGTCACGATCGCGCGAGCAGCTCGGGCCGGACCGCGCTTGACGCGTGGATCGCGCGCTTCGGCTTCGGCAAGCTCGACCGGCATCGACTTCCCCGGCGAGAGCCAGGGCATCGTGCTGCCGCTCGACGACTGGTCGGGCTCGACGATCGGCAACGTGCCGATCGGCCAGGGCATCGCCGTCACGCCGATCCAGCTCGCCACGGCCTACGCGGCGATCGCGAACGGCGGCGTCTGGGTGCAGCCGCACCTCGTCGACGCGGGTCGGCGGCCGCACGTCGAACCGGCTTCGTGCACCGGCGCATCGTCGCGCCGCGACGTCGACGCCGAGCTGAAGACGATGCTGACCGGCGTCGTCGACGAGCACGGCGCGACGGGCAACGAGGCCGCGATCCCCGGCTACAGCGTCGCCGGCAAGACCGGCACCGCGCAGAAGCCGGGCCCGAACGGCTATATCGCCCGGCGCAGTACGTCGCCTCGTTCGTCGGCATGGTGCCCGGTGAAGCACCCGCGGCTGCTCGTGCTCGTCGTCGTCGACGAGCCGCGGCGGGCCATCTTCGGCGGCACCGTCGCGGCACCCGGCGTTCGCGCAGATCGCGAAGTTCGACCTGCAGTACCTCGCCGTCCCGCCCGACGAGCCGCAGAACCTCCAGTAGCCTTTCGCCGATGAACCTGGAGCGCGTCAGCGCGGCGCTCGGGCGCGGTCTCGTCGTGCCGTCGCGAACGGCGCTCCGCTCGAGATTCGCGACCTCGCCTACGACACGCGCGCGGTCGATCGCGGGGCTCGCTCTTCTTCTGCGTGCCGGGGACGCACGTCGACGGGCACGACCTCGCCGCCGGAGGCGGTCGCGGCCGGCGCCGTCGCGCTCGTCGTCGAGCGCACCGCTCGACGTCGCCGTGCCGCAGCTCGTCGTCGCCGAGCGTGCGCCGCGCGATGCCGCTCGCCGCGGCGACGTGTTCTTCGGCGATCCCTCGCGCGAGCTCGCACGTCGCGGCCGTCACCGGCACGAACGGCAAGACGACGACGGCGTTCCTGCTCGCGCTCGATCCTCGACGCGGCCGGCCGGCGGCCCGGCGCTCCTGACGAACATCGAGCGGCGTGTCGGCGGCTGCGTCGCGCGCCGACCGGGCTGAACACCCCCGAGGCGATCGACCTGCAGCGGCTCTTCCGCGAGATGCTCGACGGCGGGCGACCGCACCTGCGTGATGGAGGCGACGTCGATCGCCGCCGCGCAGGGCCGGCTCGAGGGCACGCGCTTCGCCGTGCTCGTCTTCACGAACCTCACGCAGGACCACCTCGACTTCCACGGCACGATGGAGGACTACTACGCGGCGAAGCGCGCGCTCTTCGCGCAGGCCGAACGGGCGGTCGTGAACGTCGGCGACGAGTGGGGAAGGCGGCTCGCGGACGAGCTCCCCGACGCGCGTGACGTTCACGCCCGACGACGACCTCGGCGGCATCGAGCTGCAGCTGCGCGGCCGCTTCAACCGCGCGAACGCGCTCGGCGCGATCTGCCGCGGCGCGGGCGCTCGGCGTCGCCGAGGCAGGCGATCCGCGCCGGGCATCGAGCGCGTCGCGCGGCGTCCCGGGCCGGTTCGAGTCGGTCGACGAGGGCCAGCCGTTCGCCGTCATCGTCGACTACGCGCACACGCCCGACTCGCTCGAGAACGTCCTGCGCGCCGCGCGCGAGCCTCGGCGACGGCCGGCTGATCGTCGTCTTCGGCGCAGGCGGCGACCGCGATCGCGAGAAGCGGCCGCTGATGGGCAGGATCGCGCGCCGAGCTCGCCGACCGCGCGATCGTCACGACCGACAACCCGCGCTCCGAGGATCCGGCCGCGATCGCAGCGCGAGGTCGCCGCAGGCGCGCCGGTCGCTCGAGGTCGATGCTCGACCGGCGGCGACGCGATCGACGCCGCGCTCGGCGACGCGCGCGCCGGGCGACGTCGTCGTGATCGCGGGCAAGGGCGCCGACACCGCAGATGGAGCTCGCCGGCGGCTCGATCCCGTTCGACGACCGGGAAGTCGCGCGCGAGGCGCTCCGGCGCGTGCTGGCGCTCGTGATCCCGCTCGAGCTCGTCGTTGCTCGAGCCGCTCGGCCGGCTCGTCGCCCGGCCGTGGGCCGACGCCGTCACCGGCATGCAGATCGACTCGCGCCGGATCGAGGAGGGCGATCTCTTCGTCGCCGTCGGCGGCGGCGCCGACTTCGTCCAGCACGCGCTCGCGCGGGGCGCCGCGGCGGCGCTCGTTCCCGACCGACCCGTCGCGGCGCTCGCGGCGATCGCGGGCGAGGTGCGCGCCCGCTCGACGCGCGCGGATCGTCGGCGATCACCGGCTCGACCGGCAAGACGTCGACGAAGGACATCCTCTTCGCGCTCTGCGCTCCGCACCGGCGGACGATCGCGAACGAGGCGAACTACAACACCGAGATCGGCGTGCCGCTCACGCTCTGCCGCATCGAGGAGGACACCGAGGTCTGCATCAGCCGAGCTCGCGATGCGCGGGCTCGGCCAGATCGCGTGGCTCGCGTCGTTCGCGCGGCCCGACATCGGCGTGATCACGAACATCGGCCCCGTGCATCTCGAGCTCGTCGGGACGCTCGAGAACGTCGCGCGGGCGAAGGCCGAGGCTGCTCGACGCGCTGCCGCCGGGCGGCATCGCGATCGTGCCCGACGAGCCGCTGCTCGAGCCGTACCTGACCGCGCGCCGACATCGTCATCAAGCGCGTCGATCGCCACGGCGCCGCTGCCCTTCGCAGACGGCGTACACCGCCGCGCACCAGCTGCTGAACACGCGGCTCGCGTGGGCGGCGTCGCCGAGAGCCTCGACGTCCCGCTGCCGGACGGGCGCGCTCGCAGGTCGAGTTCTCGAAGCTGCGCGAGGAAGAGCGGCCGCTTCCCGGTGGCGGCCTGCTCCTGAACGACTGCTACAACGCGAACCCGATGTCGATGCGCGCGGCGCTCGCGCACCTGTCGCAGCGCGCGGCGGGCGGCGGCGGGTCGCGGTGCTCGGCGAGATGGCCGAGCTCGGCGCCGGCGCGCCGGCGTACCACGCCGAGGTCGGGGAGCTCCTGCGCGAGCTCGGGCATCGAGCAGGTGATCGCGGTCGGCGAGCTCGCGCGCGCCTACGGCGGCGACTGGGTGGCGACGCGCCGCCGAGGCGGCCGACCGGCTGCGCGAGGTGCTGCAGCCCGGCGACGTCGTGCTCGTGAAGGGCTCGCGCTCGGTGGGACTCGAGGTCGTCGCGGAGAACCTGTCCGCGTAATGGCACGCGTCCTCGTCGCCGCGCTCGATCGCGATGATCATCTCGATCCTCGCCGGCCCGACTGGTTCATCTCGTTCCTGCGCCGGAACGAGTTCGGCCAGCACATCCGCGAGGAGGGGCCGCAGCACCACGTCGACCAAGCAGGGCACGCCGACGATGGGCGGCCTGCTGATCATCGCGGCCGCGTCGATCGCGTTCCTCGCCGGTCAGCGACCGCACGCTGCCCGCGCTGACGATCTTCGGCACGGCGCTCGCCTGCGGCGCGATCGGCTTCCTCGACGACTTCACGAAGCTGCGCCACCGCCGCTCGCTCGGGCTCTCGCGGCCGCTGGAAGATGCTGCTGCTGCTCGCGATCACGGTCGCGGTCGGGCTTCGCGGCGCACCACCAGCAGCTCGGCCACTCGGTCTTCGTCCCGATCGTCGACCGGTCGATCCCGCTCGGCCCCGGCTGGTACGTGCTGCTGTTCCTGATCATCGCCGGCGTCGGTGAACGGCGTGAACCTGACCGACGGCCTCGACGGTCTCGCCGCCGGGACCGGCGATCATCGCGCTCGTCGACGCTGACGGCGATGGCCGTCACGTCTACATCCGCTCGAGCGTCGACGCAGCACGGCCGCATCGAGAACCGGCTCGATCTGGCGTTCATCGGCGCGGCGCTGATCGGAGCCGCGGTCGGGTTCCTCTGGTTCAACGCGTTCCCGGCCGAGGTCTTCATGGGCGACACGGGCGCGATGGCGCTCGGCGGCGGCATCGCGGCGATGGCGATCATGCTCAAGGTCGAGCTGCTGCTGCTCCTCGTCGGCGGGATCTTCGCGATCGAGGCGCTCTCGGTGATCGCTGCAGGTGCTCTCGTTCAAATACCTCGGGCAGGCGCGTCTTCCTGATGGCGCCGATCCACCACCACTTCGAGATGAAGGCGTGGTCCGAGACGAAGATCATGGTGCGCTTCTGGATCGTCACCGCGATCCTCTGCGCGGCCGGGTTCGCGCTCTTCTACAAGTACTACCCGCACATCCGGGCTCGCATTGAAGGCGCTCGTCTACGGGCCTCGCGCGGTCGGGTGCAGCCGCGGCGGCAGCGCCTCGCCGAGCGCGGCGACGAGGTGGTGCTCGTCGATCGCGACGCTCGGCAACGAGGACGACCTCGGCGCTGCTCGACGGCGTCGAGCTGCTCGTCAAGATCGCCCGGCGTGCCGCCGGCGAGCGGCCGCTCGTCGCGGCCGCGCGCGGCGCGGGGCATCCCGGTCTGGTCGGAGGTCGAGCTCGGCTACCGCCTGCTGCCCGACGCGCGGTTCGTCGGCGTCACCGGCACGAACGGCAAGACGACGACGACCGCGCTGCTCGGCGCGATCTTCCGCGCCGCGGGGCGCGACGTCGCCGTCGCCGGGAACGTCGGCGTGCCGCTGACGCTCGGTGCGCGCGGCCGACTGGGTCGTCTGCGAGCTCTCGTCGCTTCCAGCTCGAGGACGTGCACGAGCTCGCCTGCGACGTCGCCGTGCTCCTCAACCTCGAGCCGGACCACCTCGACCGCCATCGGATCGTTCGAGGCCTACCGCGACGCGAAGCTCCGCATCTTCGAGCGCGCGCGAGTCGCAGGTCGTGCCGGCCGGGCTCCGGCTTCGAGGGCATCGAGTTCTCCGGCGACGACCCGCTGCCGGCCGAGCCGCTGCTCCGCGGGGCGCACAACCGCGAGAACGCGGCGGCGGCGACGGCGGCCGCCCGCGCAGCCGGCATCGGCGACGACGCGATCGCCGAGGCGCTCCGCACGTTCCCCGGCGTCCCGCACCGGCTCGAGCTCGTCGGCGAGCTCGACGGCGTGCGCTTCGTCAACGACTCGAAGGCGACGAACGTGCGCGGCCGCGCGCGCGCTCGCGGCGTACGCCGACGAGCCGGTCCATCTGATTCTCGGCGGCTCGCTGAAGGGCGAGGACTTCAGGCCGCTCGCGGCTGCGATCGGCGCCGAACGTCCACTCCGTCCATCTGATCGGGCAGGCGAGCGACGAGCTCGCGGCGGCGCTCGGCGGCCGCGCCGACTCGCGCGACGAGACGCTCGAGCGGTGCCGTCGAGCACGCGGTCAGGCTCGCGAGCGCCGGGCGACGTCGTCCTGCTCAGCCCGGCCTGCGCCAGCTACGACCAGTTCGAGAACTTCGAGCAGCCGGGGCGACGAGTTTCGCCGTCTGGCTCGCGAAAACTTCACCCTTCGCGGTCCTAGGACTCTCGCGCGCCGCACCGCGAAGTCGACTCGGGTGAGGAGGGGAGAGCTCGAGTCGAGGCTGTTGATCCTCGTCACGCTGGCGCTGGTCGCGTTCGGCCTGGTGATGGTCTACAGCGCGACGTCGGCTGCCGCCGCGGTCGGCGGCAACGACCCGAACTACTACTTGAAGCGGCAGGGCGCCTACGCGGCGCTCGGGATCGGCCTGATGATCGTCGCGCAGCGCTCCGACTACCGGAAGCTGCGCGCGCTCGCGCCCGGGTCTCGTTCTGGTCTCACTCGGACTGCTCGCCGCGGTGCTCGTGGTCGGCCCGGCAGTCAACGGCGCTCGGCGCTGGATCTCGTTCGGGCCGGCGGTCTTCCAGCCGTCCGAGCTCGCCAAGCTCGCGGTCGCGATCTGGGCCGCGGGGTATCTCTCCAACCGCAAGACCGCCGCGCGACCTGCGCGAGCTCTGGCGCCCGGTCGGTGCGCTCGCGACGCTCTTCAGCGGCCTGCTGATCCTGGAGCCCGACATGGGCACGGCGATCGCGCTGCTCGTGATGCTCGCCGGCATGCTGCTCGTCGCCGGCACGCCGGCGCGCACGCTGAGCGCTGCGCTCGTGATCGCCGGTGCGCTCGGGACGGCCGCGGTGTGGTTCGAGCCGTACCGGCGCGCGCGGTTCTTCGCGTTCCTGCATCCGTGGCACGACGCGCAGGGCACCGGCTTCCAGATCGTCCAGGCGATGATCGGCATCGGGCTCGGGCCACATCTTCGGCGTTGGCCTGGGCCAGGGCGTGCAGAAGATCTTCTACCTCCCCGAGGCGCACACGGACATGATGCTCGCGAACATCGGCGAGGAGCTCGGTCTCGTCGGCATCACCGCGGTGGTCGCCGCGTACGGGCTCTTCGGCTACGCGGGCCTGAAGATCGCGCTGCCGCACCAAGGATCCATTCGGAAAGCGGCTCGCGAGCGGGCTGACGGTGCTCGTTTGCGGGCAGGCCGTGATCAACATCGCGGCCGTGCTGGGGGTCGCTCCGCTGACCGGAATCCCGCTGCCGTTCCTCTCCTACGGAGGCTCGAGCCTCGTGGTCCTGCTCGCTTCGGGTCGGAATCCTCCTTAACATCGCCAGTCGTGGGAACGCAAAAGCAGCTTCGGTGTCTGATCGCAGCCGGCGGGACAGCCGGGCACGTCCTGCCCGCGCTCGCGGTCGCGGAAGCGCTGACAGCGACGAGGCGTACAGGTGACATTCGCCGGGTCGCCGGATCGCGTCGAAGCGCGGCTCGTTCCTGAAGCGGGCTACGAGCTCGACCCGTTCCGCGATCAGCGGCTTTCCGCGCCGGCCGTCGCCCGCACTGGCGCAGGCGCTCCTCCTGGCGGGTGCCGCCCCGTTCGCACTGCCGGCGGATCCTCCAGCGGCGCCGGCCGGACGTCGTCCTTGGCGGCGGCGGCTACGTCGCCGGGCCCGATGGTGCTCGCTGCGCGGACGCTCGGGATCCCGGCTGCGCTGACCGAGGCCGACGCCGAGCTCGGGCTTGCGAACCGCCTGGCAGCACCGTTCGCGAAGCGGGTGTTCCTCGCCTATCCGCTCGCAACTCGGACGGACAGCCGATACCGCGTCGTCGGCCGCCCGATTCCCGCGCGCTCGCGCGTCCATTCCACAAGCCGAGGCGCGCGAGATCTTCGAGCTGCCGGAGGACGGCCGGTGCTTGTCGTCTTCGGCGCGCTCGCGGGCGCCCGGGCGCTGAACGAGCTCGTCGTCGAGACGTTCGGAGAGGTCGGCCCGGCGATCCTGCACATCTCGGGTGCACGCGACTACGCGTCGCTCAAGGGCACGCGTCCGGCGCCCCGACTACCGCGCTGATCGCCGAGACCGAGCGCTTCGGCGCCGCGATCTCGTGCGGCGACCTCGTGCTCGCGCGGCTCGGGCGGCTCGGTCTGGGAGATCGCGGCGGCAGGGCGGCCGGCGATCTTCGTGCCGTACCCGTTCGCCACCGGCGACCACCAGGCGAAGAACGCCGAGTACTTCGCCGCAACCGGCGGGCGCGATCATGGTGCGCGAGCTCGACCTGCACTCCGTGCCCGAGCTCGTCCGCTCGCTGCTCGACGACCCCGAGCGGCTCGCGCGGATGGGCCAGGCGATGCTCGCCGCCGCGCGGCCGAATGCCGCCGACGAGATCGCCGACGAGCTGGTGGCCCTCGCGGTGGCGCGGCCCTTCGACCGTGAGCGTCGTTTGCTCGGGCGCAAGCTCTGGTTCGTCGGCATCGGCGGCGCGGGGCTGAGCGCGTACGCGCAGCTGGCGCGGGCGTGGGGGGCCGAGGTCGGAGGCTGGGATCGCGTCGACACGCCGTATCTCGCGCCGCTTGCGGGATGTGCGCATCGAGCTCGTCGGACGAGCCGATCGTGCCGGCGGGCTGGGAGGCAGTCGTCTCGTCCGCGTATCCGGCGGTGCCGGGTCTCGAGCGCCGCGCAGTTCCTGCGCGAGCTCGTCTCGGCCCGCGCCGTCGATCGTCGTCGCCGGCGCGCACGGCAAGGGGACGACGGCGGCGATGATCGCCTTCGGGCTGCGGAGAGCCGGCCGCGACCCGCCTGGCTGATCGGCGCGCCGGTGCCGCAGCTCGGCTCGAATGCCGGCGTCGGGAGCCGGCTGGCTCGTCGTCGAAGGCGACGAGTCGGACCGGACGGTGTTCTCGCTGCCCGCCGAGATCGCGGTGCTGACGAATCTCGAGCTCGACCACCACACCGAGTTCGCGTCCGAGGCGGAGCTCGCTCACCGCCTTCGAGGACTGGCTTGCGGCGGCGCCGCAGCGTCGTGCGCGACGCGCCGCCATACGACGGGCCGCTTGCGCTCCCGGGTGAGCTGCAACCGGCTGAATGCCGGTACCGCGCTCGCGGCGCTCGAGCTGGCGGGCGTGCCCCGCGACGGTGCCGAGGCAGCGCTCGCCCGGTTCACGGGCACCGGCCGGCGGTTCGAGGTGCACGAGCTGACGGCGTGACTGTCGTCGACGACTACGGCCACCACCCGACGGAGGTCGCCGCGACGGTCGCCGCGATCCGTGAGCGCTTTCCCGGCGCCCGCCTGCTGCGTTCTGTTCCAGCCGCACCTGTACTCGCGCACGCGGCATCTCGCGGCCGAGTTCGCCGGTCGCGCTCGCGGGAGCCGACGACATCGCTGTCACCGACATCTATCCCGCGCGCGAGACGCCGATCCCCGGCGTCACGGGCAAGCTGATCGTCGATGCGCTCAGCGACCGTGGCCGCCTCGTTGCCTGGACACCGACGGTCGAGCAGGGCGTCGCCTACCTGTCGTCGCGTGTGCGGCCGGGTGACGTCGTGCTCGTCTCGGGTGCCGGCGACGTCGATCGCGCGGTCGGGCTGCTGGCCCGCGCCTGGTAGGCCTTCGACGATGGCGAGCCCATTCGAGCCCGAAGAGAACGTCAGCCTCGCGCGGCTGACGACGATCGGCACCGGTGGCCCCGCGCGGTGGTTCGCGCGGCCCGGCACCGTCGAGGAGCTCCAGGCAGCTCTCCGCTGGGCCCGCGACGGGCAGATCGGCGTGGAGGTGATCGGGCTGGGCTCGAACCTGCTCGCCCACGACGATGGCTTTGCCGGGCTTGTCCTTCGGCTCGACGGAGAGTTGGCGGCGATCGATGTCGCGGGATCGATCCTGACGGCCGGAGGCGGCGCCACCAACGCGGTGTGCCTCCACCGGGCACGAGACGCCGACCTCGGCGGGTTCGAGTTCGCCTCGGCCATTCCGGGAACGGCCGGAGGGGGTGTGCGGATGAACGCGGGGGCGTACGGCCGCGAGTGGCGCGACGTGATGGTCGACGCGACGATCGTGGACGCCGATCGGCGTCCGCACGCTCGCCCCGGCCGAACTCGGGCTGTCGTACCGCCACTCGAACCTCGCCGCGGGCGAGGTCGTCGCCCAAGTCACGTTCGCGCTCGAACCCCGTCCGGCCGGCGCCGTGAAGGCGCGAGTGGCCGAGCTGCTGGCGCAGAGAAAGGCCACCCAGCCGACGAACCGCGGACGTTCGGCAGCGTCTTCAAGAACCCCGAGCACGAGTTCGGGGCGGGGCGGCTGATCGAGGAGTGCGGCCTGAAGGGCTACCAGAGCGGAGGCGCGCGGATCTCGCCGCGTCCACGCGAACTTCATCGAGAACGCCGGCGGGGCCAGCTCTGCCGACGCCGTTGCGCTTGATGGCCGAGGCCAGGCGGCGCGTCCTCGAGCGGTTCGGCGTCGTCCTCGAGCACGAGGTCAGATTCCTCGGCCCCCTGGAGCTGCCGCCGTTGTAGGGGTCATGCCGTCGGCGGCGAAAGGGGGCGGGTGCCTCCCGCGAAGAGCCCGACAGCACGTGCACGGCTGCCGGGCCGGAACGGCTCGACGAGAGGCAAGAGCTCGGAACGGAGCCGTTCCGATCACAGCCGGTCCGACTTCAGCTTCTCTGACGAAAGCGTTTCGAGTCACAGCCTTTCCGAGCACAGCAGCTCGGGCTACAGCCGGTCCGAGCACAGCCTGCACGGCCTCGGCTTTGCGGTGCGTGTGCCCAAGCTGGGGCAGTTCATCCCGTCGGGCCGGTCGGTTCTGCTCGGGCTCGCCATTCTCGTGCTCGCATGCGGTGCGTATGCGGTGGCGCTGGAGACCTCGGTCTTCGCCGTGCAGACGATCGATGTGCGTGGCGCCACGCCGCAGATCCGGGCCGAGGCGGCACAGGCGCTGAAGGGCGAGCTCGGACGGAGCCTGCTGCGGGTCGACGGGGCCGACCTCGACCGGCGGCTTTCGACGCTTCCCGGTGTTGCCTCCCTCAACTTCGACCGCTCGTTCCCGAACACGCTCCGGGTGACGATTCGCGCCGAGCGGCCCGTTCTCGTGCTCCGCCGCGGCCGCGACGCGTTCCTCGTCTCCACGACGGGACGCGTTCTGCGGACGCTCGCGCATCCGCGCCTCTCGTCGCTGCCGCGCCTCTGGCTGCCTTCACACACGCAGGTGACGATCGGCGCCCGACTCGAGCCCGGGGCCGGCCAGGGGGCCGCAGTCGCGCTCGCAGCGCTCCGAGGGGCATCGCTGCCGTCGTCGGTGCGCGAGGTCCAGGTGGACGGCCAGGAGTTGTCGCTCGTGCTCGCCTCGGGCTTCGTCGTGCGGCTCGGCGACCCCGGCGACATCCGTCTGAAGCTCGCGATCGCCCGCCGGATCTTCCGTCTCGCGGCGATCGGGCCGACGCAGCGTGGGGTACCTCGACGTCAGCGTTCCCGAGCGTCCCGTCCTGAACACCAACTCTCAAGTCAAAGGTTGAGCTTGAGGTTTAGGGAGGTCGAGAGATAGCCATGTTTGCGTTGACAACGCAGGAAACTGTCCCTAACCTGCAAAGGAGGAGGAGCTCGACCTGCCCCCAAACGCACGTGAACCCTGCACCCGAGGTTGAGGTTACGACACCTTGACGTCCGAATCGAACGCGTCGAGCCAAAACAGAATGAGAGATCGTTCCGGCAACTACCTAGCGGTGATCAAGGTCGTCGGCGTCGGCGGCGGCGGCACGAACGCCGTCAACCGCATGGTCGACGCGCGCCTCACGGGCGTCGAGTTCGTCGCCGTCAACACGGACGCGCAGGCACTCCTCATGTGCGACGCCGACGTGAAGATCCACATCGGGGCGAAAGCGACGCGCGGGCTTGGCGCCGGCGCCGACCCGGCCGTCGGCCGCGAGGCCGCGACCGAGTCGCGCGACGAGCTGAAGGAAGCGCTCAAGGGCGCGGACATGGTTTTCGTCACCGCGGGTGAAGGCGGCGGCACCGGTACGGGTGGCGCGCCGATCGTCGCGGAGATCGCACGCGAGCTCGAGGCGCTGACCGTCGGCGTCGTCACGCGGCCGTTCTCGTTCGAGGGCCGCCGCCGCGTCGAGTCAGGCAGAGGTCGGTATCTCCGAGCTCGCCGAGAAGGTCGACACGCTGATCGTGATCGAGAACGACCGGCTGCTGCAGGTCGTCGAGAAGCGGACGCCGCTCTCGGAGGCCTTCAAGATGGCCGACGACATCCTGCGCCAGGGCGTGCAGGGGATCACCGACCTGATCACCGTCCCCGGCATCGTCAACCTCGACTTCGCCGACGTGCGCACGATCATGCGCGACGCCGGCTCGGCGCTGATGGGAATCGGCGTCGGCCAGGGCGAGAACCGCGCGAGCGAGGCTGCCCGCACCGCCGTCAGCTCGCCGCTCCTCGAGTCGTCGATCGAGGGCGCGACCGGGATCCTCCTCAACATCACCGGTCCGACCGATCTCGGCCTCTTCGAGGTGAACGAGGCCGCGGAGGTCGTGACCAGCGCCGCCGACCAGAACGCGAACGTGATCTTCGGCGCCGTGATCGACGAGAACGTCGGCGACGAGGTGCGGGTCACCGTGATCGCGACCGGGTTCGGCACACAGCGCCGCCGCCGGGCCCGCGCGGCCGCCTTCGAAGGGTCGTCGCCGCTCGCCGCGCGGAGCACCGAGTTCGAGGTCGGCCCGGACGCGCTCGACGTGCCGTCGTTCCTGCGCGAAGACTGACCAGGCTCCAGCTCGGGTCGGGTCAGTAGCATCGCCCGCCGGTGCAGACGCTTCGCCGCACGCCGCTCTACGAGAGGCACGTCGCCGCGGGCGCACGCATGGTGCCGTTCGCCGGCTGGGAGATGCCCGTGCAGTACGAGGGCGTGATCGACGAGCACCGCGCCGTGCGCGAGCGACGCCGGGGTCTTCGACGTCTCGCACATGGGCGAGCTCGAGGTCGAGGGCCCGACCGCGCGCGACCTGCTGCAGTCGACTCCTCTCGAACGACATCGACAGGCTCGCGCTCGGCGACGGCGCAGTACACGCTGCTGACGACCGAGGACGGCGGGATCGTCGACGACCTGATCGTCTACCGCCTCGACGCGCACCGCTACCTGCTCGTCGTCAACGCGTCGAATCGCGAGGCCGACTTTCGCTGGCTGCAGGAACGCGAGCTACGCGGCTCCGACGTGCGCGACGTCTCCGACGACTACGCGCTGCTCGCCGTGCAGGGCCCGCAGGCGCTCGACCGGCTCGGGCTCGAGCACGGCCGCGCCTTCACCTGGTCGATGGCGTCGATCGACGGCGTCGAGGTGATGGTCAACCGCACCGGCTACACCGGCGAGGAGGGCGTCGAGCTCGCGTGCATGGCCGACGACGCCGCCGCGCTCTGGGATGCGGTCGTCGCCCGCGGCGTCGTGCCCTGCGGGCTCGGCGCGCGCGACACGCTGCGCCTCGAGGTCTGCTACCCGCTGCACGGGAACGACATCGGGCCGCAGTGGGACGCGATCTCGTCCGGCCTCGGCTGGGCGTGCGCGCTCGACACCGAGTTCACGGGCGCCGAGCGCCTGCGCGAGATCAAGGCGAGCGGGCCCGAGCAGAAGCTCGTCGCGTTCCGCGATGACCGAGAAGGCGATCCCCCGCCAGGGCATGGCGATCGAGGGCGGCGGCGAGGTCACCTCGGGCTCGCTCTCGCCGATGCTCGACGTCGGGATCGGCCTCGGCTACGTGCCGGCGCCGCGCGCGGCGACCGGGAACCGAGCTGGTCGTCGACGTGCGCGGGCGCGCCCGCGCACGGCGAGATCGTCAAGAAACCGATCTACAAGCGAGAGGAGTCGACCAGAGTTGGCCGCGAGCGAGTCGTATCCCGAGGATCTGCTCTACCACCCCGAGCACGACTGGGCGCGGATCGACGGCGACGAGGCCGTGCTCGGGGTCACCTGGTACGCCCAGGACGCGCTCGGCGAGCTCGTGCACTACGAGCCGCCGGACGTCGGGCTCGACGGTCGCCAAGGACGCGCTCCTACGGCGAGGTCGAGTCGGTCAAGGCGGTCTCCGACCTGATCTCGCCGCTCTCGGGCGAGGTGCTCGAGGTGAACCAGCAGGTGGTCGACGCGCCCGAGCTCGTGAACGAGGACCCCTACGGCGCCGGCTGGCTGATCCGCATCCGCCTCTCGAGCCCGGGCGAGCGCGACGCAGCTGCTCGTCGTCGCGACGACTACCGGAAGGTCATCGCAGACCAGTGAGCTATCCTCTCGCTCACCGACGCCGACCGCGAGGCGATGCTCGCGACGATCGGCGTCGCGTCCGTCGACGAGCTCTTCCGCGACATCCCGGCCGCGTGTCCGCTTCGACCGCGAGCTCGACGTGCCGCCCGCGCTCGCCGAGGCGGAGCTGCAGCGCCATCTCGAGGAGCTCGCGGCCAAGAACGTCGTCGACGAGGTCTGCTTCCTCGGTGCGGGCATCTACGACCACTACGTCCCCGCCGTCGTCGACGCCGTGCTGCAGCGCGGCGAGCTCCTGACCGCGTACACGCCGTACCAGCCCGAGATGTCGCCAGGGTGTCCTGCAGGCGATCTTCGAGTACCAGACCGCGATCTGCGAGCTGACCGGGCATGGACGTCTCGAATGCCTCCGGCTACGACGGCGCGACCGTCGCCGCCGACGCGTGCTTCGTCGCGAAGCACGCGACCGGCCGCACGCAAGATCGTGCTCACCGAGGCGACGAACCCGCAGGTGCGGCAGGTCGTCAAGACCTACGCGCCGCGGCTTCGGGCTCGAGGTGGTCGAGGTGCCGCACGAGGGCGGCGTCACCGATCCCGACCGCGTGCGCGCGGCCGCGCGTGGATGCGGCCGCGGTGATCTTCCAGCAGCCGAACTTCTTCGGCTGCCTCGAGCCCGCGCCCGGAGCTCGCCGCGGCCGCGAACGACGGACGGCGCGCATGCCGATCGCGCACGTCGACCTCGATCTCGCCTCGGCGTGCTCGAGGCGCCCGGGCAACTACGGCTGCGCGCTCGCGATCGGCGAAGGCCAGTCGGCCGGCAACGCGATGAGCTACGGCGGCCCGCACTACGGCTTCCTCGCGCGCGCCGCGAGCTACATCCGGCGGCTGCCCGGCCGGATCGTCGGCGAGACGGTCGACGCCGCGGGCGAGCGCGGCTATGTCCTCACCCTGCAGACGCGCGAGCAGCACATCAGGCGCGAGAAGGCGACGTCGAACATCACCACCAACCAGACCCTGCTCGCCCTCGCGGGGCTCGTGCACCTGAGCCTGCTCGGGCCGCAGGGGCTGCGCGAGCTGGGGGAGACCTGCATGGCGCTCGGCGCCTACGCGAAGGAGCGGCTGCCGCGGCGCGGGCTCGAGCTGCTGTTTCCCGAACAGGCAACGTTCAAGGAGTTTGCCGTCGCACCGGACGGCGACGCGCCGCGAGGCGATCGCGCCGCGCGCGGCGGCACGGCGTCAACCCGGGCTACGCCGCTCGGACGCGACTACCCGGGGCTCGACGACGCGCTGCTCGTCGCGGTCACCGAGCGGCGCACCGTCGACGGAGATCGACCGGCTCGTCGGAGGCGCTCGCGCCATGAAGCTGATCTACGAGAAGTCGCAGCCCGGCCGGCGCGGCATCGGCGTCCCGCAGCCCGACCTGCCGGTGCCCGAGGTGCCCGGCCGGGCTCGCGCGCGCAAGCAGCCGCCGCGGCTGCCCGAGCTCGCCGAGCCCGAGGTGCTGCGCCACTTCACCGAGCTCTCGACGCGCAACTTCGGCGATCGACACCGGCTTCTACCCGCTCGGCAGCTGCACGATGAAGTACAACCCGCGCGTCAACGAGCGCCTCGTCGGCGCTGCCCGGGCTTCCGCGCACCTGCACCCGCTCGCCGACGACGACGCGGCGCAGGGCGCGCTCGAGCTCGAGTGGGAGCTGCAGGAGATCCTGCGCGAGGTGACGGGGCTCGACGCGGTCAGCCTGCAGCCCGCCGCGGGCAGCCAGGGCGAGCTGACCGGGTCTGATGCTGTTCCGCGCCTACTTCGCCGACCGCGGCGAGGAGCGAGCAGCGGCGCAAGATCGTGATCCCGGACACGGCGCACGGCACGAACCCGGCGAGCGTGACGATGGCCGGCTACGAGCTGACCCACGTGCAGCACCGACGCGCGCGGCAACATCGACGTCGACGACCTGCGCGGCAAGGTCGACGAGCACACGGCCGGCCTGATGCTCACGAACCCCTCGACGCTCGGGCTCTTCGACGAGAACATCGAGGCGATCCGCGACGATCTTCCACGGCGCCGGCGCGCTCATGTACTACGACGGCGCGAACCTGAACGCGGTCTGCGGGATCTCGCGGCCGGGCGACATGGGCTTCGACGTCGTCCACATCAACCTGCACAAGACGTTCTCGCAGCCGCACGGCGGCGGCGGCCCGGGCGGCGGCCCGATCGCCGTGCGCGAGAGCCTCGCGCCGTTCCTGCCGGTGCCGGTCGTCGTCGCGGGACGGCGACCGCTTCCGGCTCGACTACGACCGGCCGCAGTCGATCGGCAAGGTGCGCGGCTTCACCGGGCCGTTCGGCGTCTTCGTCCGCTCCTACGCGTTCATGCGCGCCTACGGCCCGGGGCTGCGCGAGATGAGCGAGGTCGCGGTGCTGAACGCGAACTACCTGCTCGCGCGGCTCCAGCGATGCCTACGAGCTGCCGTACGACCGCCTCTGCATGCACGAGTTCGTGCTCAGCGCGCGCAGCGCTGAAGCGCGAGCACGGCGTCAGTGCGCTCGACGTCGCCAAGCGGCTGATGGACTACGGCTTCCACCCGCCGACCGTCTACTTCCCGCTCGTCGTGCCCGAGGCGCTGATGATCGAGCCGACCGAGACCGAGGCGAAGGAGACGCTCGACGCGTTCGTCGAGGCGATGCTCGCGATCGCGCGCGAGGCGGCCGACGGAACCCGAGTTGCTGCAGGAGGCGCCGCACGACCGGCCCGGTGCGCCGGCTCGACGAGGTGCGCGCGGCGAAGCAGCCGGTGCTCAAGTTCGCCTTCGAGGACCACGAGCCCGAGCCGGAGAGCCGAAGCCCGCTCGGCGCCGGGACACTGACCTAAGACCGCGCGTTCTCGCTCCGGCATCCGAGGCCGGTCTGGCACCGTGACCGGCATGCAAACACGCACGCTGGGAACAGACGGCCACGCCCTCGCAGTCTCCGCGGAGGGCCTTGGCTGCATGGGAATGTCGGAGTTCTACGGGACGGCCGACGAGGGCGAGGCGATCGCGCACGATCACGCGCGCGGTCGAGCTCGGGCGTCACGTTCTTCGACACCGCCGACATGTACGGCCCGTTCACGAACGAGCGCCTGGTCGGCCGCGCGCTCGCCGTCCGACCGCGACCACGTCGTGATCGCCACCAAGTTCGGCAACGTCCGCGGTGAGAACGGCGAGCGCCTCGGCATCCGCGGCGACGCCGCCTACGTCCGGCAGGCTTGCGAGGCGAGCCTCGAGCGGCTGGGCGTCGAGTACATCGACCTCTACTACCAGCACCGCGTCGACAAGGCCGTCCCGATCGAGGAGACGGTCGGTGCGCTGAAGGAGCTCGTGGACGAAGGCAAGGTGCGCCACATCGGTCTCTCCGAGGCCTCGCCGGCCACCTTGCGGCGCGCCTGCGCCGTGCACCCGGTCACAGCGCTGCAGACCGAGTATTCCCTATGGACGCGCGACGTCGAGGCCGAGGTGCTGCCGACCTGCCGCGAGCTCGGCGTCGGTTTCGTCGCCTACAGCCCGCTCGGCCGCGGCTTCCTGTCGGGGCGCTTCAAGTCGGTCGACGAGCTCGCCCCGAACGACTTCCGCCGTTTCGGGCCGCGCTTCCAGGGTGAGCAGCTCGAGCAGAATCTCGGTCTCGTCGCGCAGGTCGAGGAGCTCGCCGCCGAGAAGGGCGCAACTCCCGGTCAGATCGCCCTGGCCTGGGTTCTGGCACAGGGAGACGACGTCGTCCCGATCCCTGGCACGAAGCGGGTTTCCTACCTCGAGGAGAACGTCGCAGCGGTTGATATCGAGCTCACACAGAACGAGCTCGACCGCCTGGCCGAGGTCTTCCCGCTGGGCGCTGCAGCCGGTGAGCGTTACCCGGACATGACTCACATCGACCGGTAGCAGGGAGTCCCCACAGCCGTAACAAAAGCACCCTCCGCGAGTCAGTATCAGCGAACCCGAAAGGAGATCGCTTGTCGAACAACCAGTCAGAGAACACCCCGACCAGAACCGTCGAGAAGTCAGACGCCGAATGGCGCGCCGAACTCTCGCCGGAGCAGTACCACGTGCTGCGCCAGCGCGGAACCGAGCGGCCGTTCACCGGCGAGTACGACCACGTCTTCGACGACGGCGTCTACCAGTGCGCGGGCTGCGGCACGGAACTCTTCAAGTCGGACTCCAAGTTCGACTCCGGCTGCGGCTGGCCCGCATTCTCGGCGCCGGCGTCCGGAGAGGTCGTCGATGAAGAGACCGACACGACCTACGGCATGGTGCGCACCGAAGTGACGTGCGCGACCTGCGGTGGCCATCTCGGCCACGTCTTCCCGGACGGGCCGACGCCGACCGGCCTGCGGTACTGCATCAATTCGGCCGCCCTCAAGCTCGAGGAGGAGTAGTGGAGCGGAAGGCAACCTTCGGCGCCGGGTGTTTCTGGGGCGTCGAGGCCGCATTCCGGCGGATCGACGGCGTCTCGCAGACGCGGGTCGGGTACGCCGGCGGTGGTGTCGAGAACCCGTCCTACCATCAGGTCTGCTACGACGGCACCGGCCACGCCGAGGTCGTCGAAGTGAGCTATGACGACGCGCTCGTCCCCTACGAGCAGCTGCTTGCGGTCTTCTGGGCCGAGCACGATCCGACCCAACTGAACCGGCAGGGACCTGACGTCGGCAGCCAGTACCGCTCGGTGATCTTCGTCCACGACGAGCAGCAGCGGCTTGCGGCGCAGGCCTCGCGCGACCGCATCGCGCAGCACCTGAGCCGCCCCGTGGTCACGCAGATCGAGGACGCGCCGCCCTTCTGGGAGGCCGAGGACTACCACCAGCAGTACCTCGAGAAGCGCGGCCTCGCGAGCTGCACGTCCAGGCTCGCCTCGGTCGCATAAGAGCTGAAGCTACGAACCTGGTTCGGCCGTCGGGCCGGGCCAGGTTCGTACGAGCGCTACCGCTTGTGCTCGACGCGGACGACGCGATCGTGCTTGTCGACGGTCGCGGTATCGGTCCCCGGCCCGCCGTCGACGACATCGACCGAGTTGTCGACCGAATAGAACTTGTCCGCGCCCGGCCCGCCGAGGAGCGTGTCGCGTCCGGGGCCGCCGAGCAACGTGTCATTGCCGGCGCCGCCTTCGATGCGGTCGTTCCCTGCATTGCCGCGCAGCACGTCGTTGCCGGGGCCGCCGAGGATCGTGTCGTTCCCAGGGCCGCCGTAGACAATGTCGTTCCCAGGGCCGGCGAGGATGACGTCGTTGCCGCCACCGCCCCGGATCACGTCGTTGCCGCCGAGGCCGCAGATCACGTCGTTGCCCGGCGTGCCCGTGATCACGTCAGGGCCCTGGGTGCCGACGATGGTGCAGCGGTGCCCGTTGACGATCGCACTGGGGGTGCCGAAGCTCTTGTCCGTCCCCGTCGCTGTTCCGGCGGACGACATGGCGACGATGCGGAAGTGGTAGCGGACGGCCGGTGAGAGGCCGCTCAACTGGGCCGAAACCGGCTGGTTGGTGATCCCCGCGGCGATCTGCATGGGTGACGTCTTTGACCCGTACGCGGCGGTGAGGCCATATTCGAACCACACGGTGACGGCGAGGCCGTGCGCGTTCACGACGCCGGTCACGGTCGCAGCGGTCGGCGAGAGAGCGGCGATCGGAACCTGGCCGGTCGTCACGGTGGGAGCCCCGATCGTCGTGAGGCTCGAGTCCGGGCCGTAGGTGGTGCCGACGGAGTTCGTCGCGACGATGCGGAAGTGGTAGAGGGTGCCGGCCTTCAAATTGGTGAGCGTTGCGGTGATCGGCACCGCGCTCGTACCCGCGCCGGGAATCGTCGTCGTCGCGGTCTTCGCGCCGTACTTCGTCGACGTCCCGTATTCGACATACCACTTGGTCGAATGGCCGTTCGGGTTGACGGCGCCACCGACGTTCGCGGATGTGGCGCCGAGCTGCGCGACCGCCGCAGCGGTGACGGCCGGTGCCGCGGCCGTGAGGAACGAGAGGTCGGAGCCGCGGGTGGTGCCGGCATCACTTGTTGCGACGACCCTGAAGTGGTACGTCGTGCCGCCCTTCAGGCCGGTGACCGTGCCCGAGACATTCGCGGTGCTCGTCCCGTTGCCGAGCGTCACCGTCGTCCCCTTCGAGCCGTACGAGGTGGAGGTGCCGTACTCGAAGTAGTACGAGGTGGAGCGGCCGTTCGGGTTGATCTTGCCGTTCAGCTTGGCGCCGCTGCCGGTGATCGAGCTCGCGGCGACCGTCGTCACGGTCGGTGCCTGGGCGGTCACGAAGCTGGCGTCCGAGCCGTGGGTCGTCCCGGCCGAGCTCGTCCCGTTGCAGCGGAAGTGGTAGGTCTTGCCCACTGTCAGGCCGGTGAGCGTCGACGAGACGTTGACCGCGCTCGTGCCCGAGCCCGCGTTCTGGCCTGTCGTCTGGGTCCCGTAGCTCGTCGTCGTGCCGTACTCGACGGTCCAGGACGTCGCGAGCCCGTTCGGGTTGATCGAGCACGCGACGGTCGCCTGCGTCGGGCCGATGCTGCTCGCGGAGCCAGTGACGACGCTCGGGGCATCGAGGGTCTTGAAGAGGCCGTCAGTGCCGACGGTGGTGCCGTCGCTCGACGTCGCGGTCAAACGGTAGTGGTAGGTCGTCCCGGGATCGAGGCCTGTCAGCGCCTGCGACACCGCCTGGTTCGTCGTGCTCGAACCCGCGCTCGCGGCGGTGCTGGGTGCCTTCGAGCCGTAGCCGGTCGTCGTGCCGTATTCGAACTGCCAGGTCGTCGCCTTGCCGTTCGGGTTGACGGTGCCGTTGACGGTGGCACTAGACCCGCCGATCGCCGTCACCGAGCCCGTGATCGCGGCCGGGGCGACGAGCGAAGCCGCACCGGCAACGGTCGCGGCGAGCGTTGCGGCGACCGCCGCAACGAGCAGCGCAACGCCGAGAGTGGGTTTCGACAGCACGAACGCGAGGGTAGTGGCAACTGGTAAGCAGGAAGTCGAGGGGACGTAACCGAGACGTAAGGGCGGCCCGTCCGGAGCGCAGCTCGTGTTACGGGCTCGTGAGGAAGCGGCGACAAGCCCGAACCGGATTTGGACAGGGCATGCGGGCCTCGTATGCTCGTCTCGACCGCAGGCTCACAAGTGAAGAGAGGTGGGTGGAACATGGCTGTTCTGGTCATCCTCGAGTTGCCGGGTGCCACGACCGAGCAATACGAGAAGGTCAACGAGGTTCTGGGCGTGCAGGGTGACGAGGACGCTCCGGAGGGGCTGATCTCACACACCGCGGGCGTGACCGACGACGGCCTGCTGATCGTCGATCTGTGGGAGTCGGAGGCGGCTGCTGCAACGTTCTTCGCCCGGGGCATCGACGAGACGATGGCGGCCGCAGGCGCGCCGGCGCCTCCAGGCCCGCCCCGCATGCTGCAAGTGCACAACCATTTCCAGGGCGCGGGCGACCACGCCGGGGTGCTGATGATCGCGGACGTCGACGGCATGACACCCGACATGTACGACTCGATGACGGGAGCGATGGAGGTCCATCTCCCGCACGGGCCGGACCATCCGGCGGTGCATCACATCGCTGCGATCGAGGAGAACGGCAACGTGATCGTGATCGACATCTGGCCTTCGGCCGAGGCGTTCGGCGACTTCGCCCGAGAGCTGATCGCTCCTGCGGGTGAGGACGCCGGGATGGCGCCGTTCGAGCCGCGGTTCGTCCCGATCCACAACCGCCTCAGAGGCGCGTCACTGGTCGGCTGAGCCGTGAGCTGCGTGCTCAGGCGAGCCGTGCGGCGACGTGCACTTCGGCCCCTGCACGCTTGAGCAATGCAGAGAAAGGGCAGCCCTCGTCGGCCTTGGCGAGGGCTGCTTGCAGCGCCTCGTCATCCAGGCCCTCGGCCGCGACGACGGCCTCGACGTTCGAGCCGACGATCTGATGGCCCTGGCCTTCGACCTCGTCCATCACGATCATGCAGGTCACGTCGATCCGGCCGGGTGTGATGCCGGCCCCGACAAGCTCACCGGCGATCGACATCGTGATGCAGCCGCCGTGCGCGGCCGCGAGCAGCTCTTCGGGGCTCGTCTTCCCTTCCGACTTCCCGATTCTGGTCGGCAGGGAGTAGGGGAGAGCCGTGAAGGCGCCGCTGCCCGCCGAGATCGAGCCGCCGCCACGCGCGACGTTCCCTTCCCACACCACTTCCGCCGTCCGTTCGATCCGCGGCATTCAGCTCTCCTCTGACGTTGGGACGACCGCCTGTGTGCCGTCGGGGTAGTAGGCCTCGGCGGGTGAGCCCGCCGGGCGGAAGACGCCGAGCACCTGCATCTCGCCCGGGCCGGAATTCTCGAGTGAGTGGACGATGCGGGCCGGCAGATGCACCGCGGAGCCGGGACGGAGGGGCGCCGACTCGCCGCCGATGTGCAGCGCGCCCTCGCCCGCCAGCACGTAGACCACCTCGTCGTACTTGTGGAAGTGGTCGGGGGCGCGGCCTTGTGGGATGTAGCCGACGAACTGGGTGACCGACGCGCAGCCGACCTCGGGCGTCGCGAGCAGCCGAAACTGGCGGCCGGCGGTCGCTCCGCCCGCCTCGCGCTCCGCGAGGTCGAGAACGGCGTGCGAGGTCGAGCCGGGTTCGGGATCGTGGATCAGCACCGACAGGACCGAGCACTCATCCCGGCCTTCCGCAGACCACGAGGTTCCCGCGCCGACGTAGAGCGCAGTGCCCGGGTGCAGGTCGTGGGCTTCGCCGCCGACCGTGGCCTGCCCGTGACCTGCAAGCACGTACAGCACCTCATCGGAGGCCTCATCGCTCCGCGCTGCCGTGCTGCCCGTCCCGAAATGGAGGATCCGCTGCGAGAACGTCACGCACCCGCAGCTCGCGTCAAACAGTCCGCGCACGGCGACGCTGTCGCCGCCGGTCGCTTTCGTCTCGCGGTCGTCTCGGTGCAAGGCCCACTCCACGGCGGTGACTGTAGAGGAACCGTCTACCCTGTGGCCGTGGCTGCGGTCGACCTCGTGAGGCGCTCCTACGACGCGTTCGACCGCGGCGACATGGACGCCGTCATGGCTGACATGCATCCCGAGATCGAGTGGCATCAGGCCCAGGGTCTCCCACACGGTGGGCTCTATCGCGGGCTCGGCGAGGTGCGTCGAAACATCTTCGACCCGCTCGACGAGCAGTGGTGGGACGAGTTCACCGCCGACCCGGAGGAGTTCCTCGATGCCGGGCCGGACGTGGTCGTCGTGGGTCGGTATCGGGGGATCGCCAAGGGGACGGGCAAACAACTGGACGTCCCCTTCGTCCATATCTGGACGGTGCAAGACAACAAGGCAATCCGGTTCCGTCAATTCCTCGATACGGCAGGTTGGGTGCACGCGCTCGAGATTTGATCATTGACATCTTCCCGGATCGGGGAGACACTCGTTGTTTGCTTTTGCCGTTCCCCAGGCGGCGGACGCGACCAAAAAAGTCGGAGGAGGACGTACATATGAAGAAGGGCATTGGCTTGGCGGTCATCGCCGCACTTGCCGTAGCAATCGCCGCGGGTACTGCACAGGGCGGGCCGAAGTCGGCCGCCAAGGCGCAGAGCCTCAGCTGCAAGAGCACGCTCAAGATCGCGATGGTGACGCCGTTGACCGGCGGTGCAGCGTTCCTCGGTGTGGAGCAGCTGTCCTGGGCGAAGTACGCCGTCAAGACGCTCGCGCCGCAGTTGGGCCTGAAGATCCAGCTGCTCCAGGGCGACACTCCCGTCGAGCAGGGCGCAGCACCGGCCCTGGCGCTCGCTCAGAAGTACGCGGCAGACCCGAAGGTCGTCGGCATCATCGGTCCGTCGACGTCGGGCGACGCTGAAGCGTCGACGCAGACCTACTTCCAGGCCGGCATTGCGCAGATCTCGCCGTCGGCCACGGACACCCCGCTGACCTACACGGTCGCCGGCAAGAAGCTCGGCACGCCGGCGTTCTTCCGGGACATCCCCGCGAACAACGTGGAGGGCCCGACGATCGCCTCCTACATCGCCAACACCCTGAAGGCGAAGAACGTTGTCGTCTTCGACTTCCAGGAGCCGTACTCGCAGGGACTCGCTGCAACGGTCGCTTCGTACCTGTCGTCGCACAACGTCAACGTGACGAAGCTCTCGGCGCCGAACACCACGACCGACTACTCGTCGTACGTGACGAAGGTCCCGAGCAACACCGATGTCGTGTTCTTCCCCACGCAGCAGCCTCCGGCGGCGCAGACGTTCGCCCAGCAGCTCGTGGAGCAGGGCAAGTCGGCTGTCGTGTTCGGCGGTGACGGCGCGGACGCTCCGTCGCAGTTCAACAAGGCAGGCGGCTACGTCGCGAACTTCGCACCGGACATCAGCGGCATCCCGGGCGACGCGTCGATCATCGCCGGCTGGAAGAAGGACAATCCCAGCGCGACGCTGGGATCCTTCGGCCCGCCGACGTACGGTGCCGTGCAGATCATGCTGAACGCGATCAAGATCGCGTGCGCGCAGGACAAGGGCGTTCTCAAGTCACGCGCCGATGTCTTCCACAACGTCAAGAAGGTGTCGATCAAGAACTGGATCCTCGGTGGGACATTCAAGTGGTCTACGAAGACCAACGACCCGCTGAACGGCCACTTCTACATCTTCAAGATCCAGCCCGACGGCACGTACAAGCTCGTCAACTAGGTCGTAGTCGGATCAAGCGGCGGCCCGGTGTTCTCACCGGGCCGCCGCTGTTCTTTCGAAGCATTAGGCTGGAACGCGCGTGCAATTTTTCATTCAACTTTCCCTCGACGGCCTGACGATCGGCAGCGTCTACGCGCTGGTCGCTCTCGGCTACACGCTGATCTACGGCGTCCTGAAGCTCCTGAACTTCGCCCACGGCGACGTGTTCATGGTGGGCTCGTTCATCGGCTACGGCGTGCTGCAGGCGCTCGGAGGCCCGACCAATCCGGTCGTGCCGGTGTGGTTGCTGCTCGTCTTGATCACCGCCGCGGCAATGGCCGGGTGCGCCGTCCTCGGCGTCGTGATCGAGCGCTTCGCCTACCGTCCGCTGCGGAACGCCCCTCGCATCGCGCCGCTGATCAGCGCGCTCGGGGTGTCGTTCTTCCTCGCGAACTCGATGCAGCTCGAGTTCGGGGCGCAGCAGTTCAACTACGCGTCGTACAACCTGAGCGGTGGCTCGCTCTACTTCCACGGCTTCGACCTCGACGGCGTCCACGTCCCGACGCTGAGGATCATCACGATCGGCTCGGCCTTCGTGCTGATGGTCGTGCTCTGGATCCTGGTCAACCGGACCCGCACCGGCAAGGCGATGCGCGCGACGTCGTACGACCGCGAGGCGGCGGCGATGCTGGGCATCGACATCGACAAGGTGATCGTGTTCACGTTCGTGCTCGGCTCGGCACTGGCGGGGGCGGCCGGCGTGATGTTCGCGCTGCGGGTGCCGACGTTCGCCGCGGTCGGCTTCACCACCGGACTGAAGGGCTTCACGGCAGCCGTGATCGGCGGCATCGGGTCGATTCCCGGCGCGATGGTCGGCGGGATCCTGCTCGGCTGCGCCGAGTCGTACACCGCGGGCTACTGGACGACGGCCTGGTCTGACCTGGTCGTCTTCTCGATTCTGATCGGCTTCATGATCTTCCGCCCCCAGGGTCTCTTCGGACGGGTGGACATCCGGAAGGTATGAGATGAGCGGGCCGCTGCCTCCCACGCCAGAGCCGCCCGCTTCCGGAACCGGCGGGGCGGGCCCTGCCGTCGGGAGGGACGAATGGGTCGCGCGTGAAGGTGAGCGGCGGGTCTTGCGCGCCGGCTGGCTCGGCACAGCCGAGGAACGGCTGCGTCGGGTGCCGTGGTGGGCCTGGCTGACGCTGTTCGTCGCGGCCGGCTCGCTGATGCCGGTGGTCGAGTCGAGCGGCTACGTGCGCCTGATCGGCTTCGACACGGTCATCTACATGGTGCTGGCCCTCGGGTTGAACCTCGTCGTCGGCTGGGGAGGACTGCTCGACCTGGGGTACATCGCCTTCTTCGGGGTCGGGTCCTACGTCTACGCGATCTTCGATTCCGCCAAATTCGGCTACCACGTGCCTTCGATCTTGATCATCCCGGCCGCGACGATCGTCGGCGCGCTCGTCGGGCTGCTGGTCGGTCTCCCGTCACGACGTCTCTCAGGCGACTACCTGGCGATCGTGACCCTGTTCTTCCTCGAGCTGTTCGAGACGGTCGCGACGAACGGCAACCAGATCTTCGGCCATAACGTCACCGGAGGCGCTCTCGGCATCCCCAACGTCAATCCGCTGAGCTTCTTCGGCCACACGCTCGCGGTGCAGCACCAGGGCATCTTCGCAGTGTCCTACTACTACATCGCGATCGTGATGTTCGTGCTCGTCTACGTCGCGCTTCGCTTCTTGAACAACTCGCGCACGGGCCGCGCCTGGCGGTCGCTGCGCGAGGACACGCTGGCGGCAGAGGTGATGGGCATGCCGGTGAACTGGCTGAAGCTGATGAGCTTCGCGACGGGCGCCGGTGTCGCGGCGGCGGCCGGGTCGCTCTCGACCGCGCTGAACGCGAGCGTCTACCCGCTCAACTTCTCGCCCGTCGTCCTGATCACCATCTACGCGATGGTCATCCTCGGCGGTTCCGGCAGCCAGCCCGGCGCTGTCCTCGGCGCGATTCTCGTTACCGTCCTGCTGCAGGTCCTGCAGAACCCAGGCCAGGCGCGGGTGCTCTTCTACCTCGTCATCCTGCTGGGCGTCGTCGCCGCCTTCCGGTTCTCGATCCGGCTCGCGATCGTCGCCGTTTCGACTGCGGTCTTCGGCATCGTCGTCCACGCGGTCGCAGCCTCGTTCCACCACGCCTGGGTGGACGGCGTCCACGGCGGGTTTGCAGGCCTGATCGGCGACTGGGTGGTCGTTCCGCAGCACCTCGCCCCCTGGGTCGGCCAGGTCTCGTACCTCCTGCTGCTGATCGGGATGCTGTGCGCGACGCAGCTGCACAACTGGCTGCGCCTCGTCGCGCTGCCGCCCACGCTCTACCTCGCCGCGTTCGTCTGGGAGAACCAGATGATCCCGAACCCGGGGCCTGCGCGGTACATCGTCCTCGGGCTCCTGCTCGTCGTCCTCATGATCGTGCGCCCGAATGGCCTCCTGGGTGAGCGCAGGGTCGAGATCATCTGATGGCCGAGCGGCTCCTCGAATTGCAGGACGTGTCGCTCGCGTTCGGCGGTCTGAAGGTCGTGTCGGGGCTCGATCTGCACGTCAACGAGGGCGAGATCGTCAGCGTCATCGGTCCGAACGGCGCCGGGAAGACGACGCTCTTCAATCTCATCACGGGCATCTACGAGCCGGACCAGGGCGACATCCGTCTCGCCGACCAGAGCATCGTCGGACTGCAGCCGCACCAGATCACGCGGCTCGGCATTGCACGCACGTTCCAGACGCTGCGCCTGTTCCTCAACATGACCGTCAAGGAAAACGTGATGACCGCGGCCTACGGACATACCAAGGCGGGGATCTTCAGGTCGATGTTCCGGACACCCGGGATGCGCCGCGAAGAGCGGGAGATCAGCGAGCTCGCCGACCAGAAGCTCGCGTTCTTCGGTCAGCGGCTGATGGGCTATCGCTGGAACCAGCCGGCGTATTCGCTCTCGTACGCGAACCGGCGGCGGTTGGAGATCGCGAGAGCGACCGCCACGAACCCGAAGATCCTGCTGCTCGACGAGCCGGCGGCCGGCATGAATCCCGTCGAGACGCATGAGATCACCGAGCTGATCGGCCAGCTCCGGACCGACGGTGGCTACACGATCCTCGTCATCGAACACGACATGCACGTCGTTGAAGGCATCTCCGACCGTGTCGTCGCGCTCGACCACGGGACGAAGATCGCGGAAGGGACGTTCGCCGAGGTGGCCACGAACCAGAAGGTGATCGAGGCCTACCTCGGGCTCGGAACGGCCGACACCAAGTGAGCGCCACTGAGTCCACGGCGCTGCTCGAGCTCGACCACGTCGACACCTACTACGGCCAGATCCACATCCTGCAGGGGCTCTCGATCCGGATCGAGCCCGGCGAACTCGTCTGCCTCCTCGGCGGGAATGCCTCGGGCAAGTCGACGACGCTGAAGACGATCCTCGGCATCGTCCGGCCGCGGAACGGAACCGTTTCGATCAACGGCGAGGACGTGACGAAGAAGCCGACCAGCTACCGCATCGGCCGTGGGCTCGCGATCGTGCCCGAGAACCGCCGGCTGTTCGCGCCGATGACGGTGCTCGAGAACCTCGAGATGGGCGCCTATCTGCGCGGCGGCGGTGACAAGGAGGACTTCGACCGGGTCTACGACCTCTTCCCGCTGCTGCACGAGCGGCGCTCGCAGCTGGCCGGGACGCTCTCGGGCGGCGAGCAGCAGATGGTCGCGATGGGCCGCGCGCTCATGTCCAGGCCCAAGCTGCTGCTGATGGACGAGCCGTCGATGGGCCTCGCACCGATCCTCGTGGAGCGGAACTTCGAGATCATCAAGCAGGTGCACGAGTCGGGTGTCGCGATCTTCGTGGTCGAGCAGAACGCCAATGTCTCGCTCTCGATCGCCGACCGCGGGTATGTCCTCTCGACCGGGCGCCTGGTGCTCGAAGGCAAGGCCGCCGACCTGCGCGAGAACGAGGAGCTGCGGAAGGCCTACCTTGGCCGCTAGTCCTGCGCGTCCCGCTAGAACGCTTCACGAACATTTGATAAAACCCCACGATGCTGCTGCGTGAGGTCGGCTATGCAAGGCCCGCGTCGCTCGACGAGGCGCTTGCGGTGCTTGCGGAAACCGACGGAGCGATCGCCCTCGCAGGCGGCCAGACGCTGATCAACGTGATGAAGGCGCGGGCCGCTTCGCCCGACGCGCTCGTCGATCTGTCGCGTCTGCAGGAGCTGAAGGGCATCGAGCTCGCCGCCGACGGGACGCTCACGATCGGCGCCATGACCACCTACACCGAGCTGATGGCGAGCTCCGAGGCGCGGGCCCGGCCGATCCTGGGCGAGGTCTGCGGCCAGATCGCCGACGTCCAGGTGCGGAACCGCGGCACGCTCGGGGGGAACATCTGCTCGAACGACCCGACCAACCACCTGCCGCCGCTCATGGTCGCCTTGCAGGCGCGGATGACGATCGTCGGTCCCGACGGCGAGCGCGAGGTGTCGGCTGACGACTTCTTCCTCGGCGTCTACATGACGGCCGCCGGCCCCGGCGAGCTGCTCACGAAGATCTCGGTGTCGCCCGGCAAGCAGGATGGCTTCGCGGCGGTGACGCTCGGCGTCGAAGGCACCTGCATCGTCAACGTCGCCGCCAGCCTGGAGGGCGGCCTGCGCGTCGCAATCGGCTGCGTCGACGCTGTGCCGGTGTTGCTGCAACCCGAATCGGCCGACGCGGATGCGGTTCGCGCCGCCGTCCGCGGCGCCGACCTCGACCCGCCGTTCGACGTCCACGCCTCGGGCGAGTACCGGACGCACCTCGCCGAGGTGCTCGCAGTCCGCGCAGTCGCCCAGGCTTCCGAGAAAGCGAGGGCTTGACCTTGGAGGCATCAGTCTCGACCGTCTCCTCGGGACGGCCGATCACCGTCACCATCAACGGCACGACCTATGAGCGCGAGGTGGAAGCGAGGAAGCTGCTCATCCACTTCATCCGCGACGACCTCGATCTGACGGGCAGCCATATCGGCTGCGACACGGGCAACTGTGGCGCCTGCTCGGTGATCGTCGACGGGACGCTGGTGAAGAGCTGCATGATGCTCGCCGTTCAGGCCGACGGCTCGTCGATCGAGACCGTCGAAGGACTTGCGAACGGCGAGGAGCTCTCGGGCCTCCAACAGGCGTTCAAGGATCATCACGCACTGCAGTGCGGCTACTGCACGCCCGGGATGCTGATGAGCGCGACGGCGCTCCTGCGCGAGAACCTCGACCCGAGCGAGGACGAGATCAAGAAGGCGCTGCAGGGCAACATCTGCCGCTGCACCGGCTACTGGAACATCTTCGAGGCCGTGCACGCCGCGGCCCGAGGCGGTGCCGCATGACGACCACCGCGCCCGCCGAAGTCGAAGTCGAGGCGCCCGAGGCGCCGCCCGCATGGTCGGGCCAGAGCGTGCCGCGCAAGGAGGACCGCCGGCTCGTCCAGGGCCAGGGCACCTTCGTCGACGACATTCGGCGGCACGGCATGGGCTACATCCACTTCGTGCGCTCGCCGTACGCGCATGCCCACATCACCTCGATCGACGTCTCCAAGGCCACGTCGCTGAAGGGCGTCTACGGGACGATGACGGGCGAGGAAGTCGCGTCGCTGACCGATCCGTTCTTCCAGATCTCGTCGGTTCCCGGCGGGAACATCAAGGACTACGCGCTCGCGGTCGGCAAGGTGCGCTACGTGGGCGAGGCGGTCGTCGCGGTCGTCGCCTCGACGCGCGAGCTGGCGCGCGACGCGTCCGAGCTCGTCGAGGTCGAGTACGACCCCATCGACGCGGTCGTCGACGCGCGGCACGCGCGCGGCGAGGGCGTGCCGACGCTGCACGAGGACGCCGGCTCGAACCTGATGTGGGAGGGCGTCTACGAGTGGGGTGACCTCGACGCTGCGTTTGCCGAGGCGGACAAGATCGTGAAGATCAGCGAGCTGCACTTCCACCGCTTCAACTCGACACCCCTCGAGACCGACGGTGCGCTGGTCGAGTTCAACCGCGGCATCGAGCAGTGGACGATCCACACCAACAACCAGTTCCCCGGCTTCGCCGCGATCATGATGGGCCCGGCGATGCGGACGGGGCTCGACAAGCTCCGCTTCGTCACGCAGGACATCGGCGGCGGCTTCGGCAACAAGATCACGACGCATCCGCAGCTCGTCGTCTGCTGCCTGCTTGCCCGCAAGCTCGGCCGGCCGGTGCAGTGGACTGAGTGGCGCACCGACTTCCACATGTCGATGTCGCACGGCAACGAGCGCTGGTTCCAGGACACCGAGGTCGCCGTCAAGAATGACGGGACGCTGCTCGGTTTCCGGACGAAGGCGCTGGACGACGCGGGCGCATGGCTTCGCTACGAACCGCTCGGCGGCGTCATCTGGGCGCAGGTCGCGCCCGGCATGTATCGCTGGCGCAACATCCGCCTCGAGTTCACACAGGTCGCCACCAACAAGGCGCCGGTCTCGCCGAACCGCGGCTACTCGCGCATGCAGCAACTGTGGTTCACCGAGCGCGTGATCGACATCGTCGCCCACGAGCTCGAGCTCGACCCGGTCGAGGTGCGGAAGCGCAACTACATCCGCACCGAGGACATGCCGTACGAGACGCCGAACGGCTGCGTCTACGACTCGGGCGACTACGCGGGCATGCTCGACATCGGGCTCGACCTGATCGGCTGGAGCGACATCGACGAGCGCCGCCGCGAGGCCGAGAGCCGCGGCAAGCTGCTCGGCGTCGGCATCGGCTCGACGCTCGACTCCGGCACGAACAACTTCGGCCAGTCGCGGATGATCAACCCGGAGCTGCAGTTCTCGGGCAACAACGAGGTCGCGACGGTGAAGCTCGACATCTTCGGCGAGATCGTCGTCACGCTCGGCACGACACCTCAGGGCCAGGGCCACGAGACGACGGCCGCTCAGGTCGTCGCCGACATCCTCAAGTGCGACGTCGACTCGGTGCACGTCCGTGTCGGCCACGACAGCTACTGGAACTCGCACGCCGGCTTCTCCGGCACGTATGCGAGCCAGTTCGCCGTCACCGGTCTGAGCGCCGTGAAGGGCGCCACCGACATGCTCGCGGCCGAGATCAAGAAACTCGCCTCGGTCATCTTCGGCGGCGTTCCCGACGAGGCGCTCGAACTGGCCGACGGCTTCGTCCGGATCAAGGAGAACCCGGACGCTGCCCTGCCATTCATGGCCTGCGGCGCGATCATCAACGCGAACAACGCCGGTCTGCCCGAGGATCTCGGGGTCACGCTCAACTGCCGCTACGTCTACCGGCCCCCGTTCCAGGTGCCCGACATCGAGCGCAAGTTCGGCAACCTCACGCTCACGTATGCGGCTCAGATTCACGTGGTCGTCGTCGAGATCGACCCCGAGACCGGCTACTACGACATTGTGGATTACGCCGCTGTCGACGATTGCGGCAATCGCATCAACCCGCAGATCGTGGAGGGCCAGGTGATGGGGGCGACCGCCCAGGCGATCGGCGCGGCGATGCACGAGGTCTTCGAGTACGACGAGGACGGCAACTTGCTGACGCCCAACTTCTACGACTACCACGTGCCGCACGCGCTCGATATGCCGCCGCTCAAGACCGGCTTCCTCGAGAGCCCGTCACCGTTCACCCCGCTCGGGACGAAGGGGATGGGCGAAGGTGGCGGCGCCGGCATCCATGCCGTCTGCGCGGCGATTCAAGACGCACTTCGAGGGCATGGAGACGCGATTGTCTGGGACAGCGGCAATCCGTACCGCCGTGTCTGGGAGATGCTGCAAAACCCCGAGGAGACCCGTGCGCGGGTGGAGGTGGTCGAGGTATGAACGTCAGCGGCGAGCGTACGTTCAAGGCTCCGCGGGCGATCGTCTGGCGCGTGCTGAACGACCCGGCATCGATGGCGCAGACGATGCCTGGCGTCGAAGGCTTCGACGTGCACGACGAGAACCGCTGGACGGCGAACGTGAAGATTCCGCTCGGTCTCGGCGGCCTGCGCATGAAGATCGACATGGACAAGACCGAGGAGCGCGCCCCCGAGTTTGCCAAGCTCTCGATCAAGGGCAGCGGCGTCGGCGCGATGTTGAAGATGGAGACGTCCTTCACGCTCAGCGAGAGCGGCGAGGACACGTCGATGGCCTGGGCGGCGGACGTCAAGATCGCCGGCCCGGTCGGCTCGATGGGCCAGCGGGTGCTGCAGCCGATCGTCAACCAGCAGGTGCAGCATGTGCTGAAGGCGCTCGACGCGCAGGTCATGCAAGCGCTGGCTGCGGAGTGAAGCGCTGATGAGCAGTGCCGTTCCGCATCGGCGTGATGCAGCTCACGATGGAGCCGCTCGACGAGATGCTCGCGTCGGCCCGGGCGATGGAGGCGGCCGGTCTCGACACGATCTGGCTCGCCGAGGCGTACCCGTGGTGGCGCAAGCACGGCATGGAGGCCCGCTCGTCGACGGTCGTGTCGGCCCTGATGGCGCGGGAGACCTCGCGCCTGACGATCGGCTGGGGAATCATCTCGCCGTTCACGCGGCACCCCGTGCAGGTCGCGATGGATGCGCGTGTCGTGCAGGAGGCCGCCGGGCCCGATCGCTTCATCCTCGGCTTCGGCACCTCGAAGATCTTCCTGAACAACGCTGCGATGCAGACCTCGAAGACGCTCGGCCCGATGCGCGACGCGGTCGAGATCGTGCGCGGCGTCCTCGGTGGCGAGGCGTTCGAGTACACCGGGTCGACGTGGAACGCGAACGTTCCGGCTCTGCAGGACGAGGCGCACACGCCGCGCGGTGTGCCGCCGGTGTACGTCGCTGCGACTGCGCCGAAGATGCAGGCTCTGGCGGGCGAGATCGCCGACGGCTGCCTGACGCCGTCGATCACGACGCCGCCGTTCGTCGCGCTACACGCGCGACAACGTCGGCGCCGACATCGACATCGGCTGCACGGTCGTCGCGTCGATCCACGAGACCGACCGCGCGGCGGGCCGCGACGGAGCCCGCGAGATCGCCGGGATGTACCTGGCGAACAAGGTGCAGAACATCCAGGGCTCGGCCGACACGCTGCTCGACCTCGCCGGCATCGAGCAGGACGAGATTCGCCCCGTCGCCGAGGCGATGGAGCGCGGCGGCCGGCTCGCCGCGAAGGCGCAGGTCTCCGACGCGCTGCTCGACAAGTGCAAGCCGATCGCCGGAACGCCCGAGGATTGCATCGCTGCGATCCAGGAGTACCAGGCGGCGGGCTGCACGCACGTGATGCTCGAGCTCTGGGGAGAGAACCGGCACGAGCAGATCCGCCTCTTCGGAGAGCGCGTGCTGCCGCACATCCGTTGAGCGGGGAAATCCGCATCGACCGCGATCGGCTCGTCGACACGGCGGGTCTGATGATCGGCGTGCACAGCTTCACCGGCGACGAGCAGGGCATGGCCGAGCTGATGGTCGCGCTCTACGAGGCGGCAGGCCTCCGCGTGCAATGGCAGCAGGTCGAGACGAAGCGCGCGAACGCGCTCGCGCACCTGGCCCGGGCACCGGCGGCGGGCCGTCGCTGATGTTCAACGGGCACATGGACACCTCGTATTCGGGGCGTGAGCCGTGGCTTCGCGGCGTGCCGGGGTTCCAGCCCGAGGCGTTCGAGCGCGACGGACGCCTCTACGGCCTCGGCATCTCGAACATGAAGGGTGCGCTCGCCTGCTACGTCGAGGCGGTGCGAGCCCTCCAGGACGCCAACGTTCGGCTGCGGGGCGACTTGTTGATCGCCGCCGTGTGCGGTGAGATCGAGAAGACCCAGTACGGCGACGCGCAGGGCGCCGAATACCGCGGCTACGCCGCCGGGACGCGCTATCTGGTCAGCCACGGCGGCGTCGCAGACATGTGCCTGCTCGGCGAGCCGACCGAGGGCAAGGTCGTGCTCGGCCACTTCGGTGCACTGTGGCTCCGCATTCGCATTCACGGCAACTTCATCCACACGGCGTTCAGCGAGGGCAAGCGCGACCAGAACTCGATCCTGCGCTCGCAGGACGTGCTCACCGTCGTGCGCGAGTGGATCCCGACCTGGGAGGACGACCCGTCGAACTCCTACCGCGGCGCGAAGGCGATCGTGAACGTCGGGGCGATCGAGGGCGGCTTCGGCTGGCGCGTCTCGCGGACGCCGCATCACACCGACCTCTTCCTCGACGTCCGGGTGCCGCCCACGAAGACGATGGGTGCCGCGCGGCGCGAGGTGCTCGACATGGTGCGCGGGCTCGCCGACCAGTTCCCCGACTACGGCATCGAGGGCGACGTGTACGTGACTGCCCCCGGCGCCGAGATCGCCGAGGATCACGAGCTGGTGCGCGCCGTCGACGAGGCGCACGAGGAGGCCTACGGCGAGGTGCCCGGCCGCGATGTGACCCGCTGGTTCAGCGATGCGTCCGCGCTGTCGCGCTACGGCATCCCGACACTCAACTACGGCACGTCGACGGGGTTGATGGACGTCGAGCTCGGCGAGAACCTCGACATCGACGGCCTCGTCAAGACCGCCGGCGTGTACGCCCGCGTGGCGATGCGCGTCTGCGGAACGTAACGGTGAAAGCAAGGTGTCGGACACCTTGGTGTCTGACACCTTTTCCGGACAGGAGAGCGAATGAAGCTGGTGACCTACGACGACGGGAAGGTGGGGCGCGTCGAGGGCGACGAGATCGTCCGCCTCGACGTCCCGACGATGCGGGAGTACTTCGAGAGGGGCGGTGCCGACGACACGACCGAGCGCACGCCGCTCGCGAACGCGAAGCTGCGCGCGCCGATCATCCCGAAGAAGTTCTTCCACACCGCGGGCAACTTCCGCGAGCACGAGGACGAGTCGAAGAACGTCAACTGGTCGCACGAGATCGCTCCGTGGATCATGTTCTTCCAGAACGTCGACGCGATCGTCGGGCCCGACGAGCCGATCGTCTATCCGGAGCATCTGACCGAAGAGCTCGATTACGAGCTGGAGCTCGCCGTCATCCTCAAGAAGTCCGGCAAGTGGTTCGGGCCGGAGGAGGCGATGGACTACGTCGGCGGGTACGTGATCTTCAACGACATCACCGCGCGCGACATCCAGCGCCGCGAGATGCGCTCGGGCGTCTTCAGCTTCTGCAAGGCGATCGACACGTTCTGTCCGCTCGGCCCCTGGATCGTCACGCCCGACGAGGTGCCCGACCCGGCCGATCTGACGATGCTGCTCCGCGTGAACGGCGAGACCCGCCAGAAGTCGCACTCCGGGAACATGTCGACGACGATCGCCGAGATCCTGAGCCACTACTCGCCGCTCGGCTTCAGCGCAGGCGATGTGCTCTCGACCGGCACGGTGTCGGGCGTCGCGGGTTTCAGCCCCGACGCGGCGTCGCTGTACCTGAAGCCGGGCGACGTGATCGAGGCGGAGATCGAGCGGATCGGCGTGCTTCGCAACCCGGTCGTGTCGTGGGCGTCGGCGCATGGAGGGCCGGCTCCCGAGCGGGTGCGCTGGTAGTGCGCTGGCCGCAGGACGACGCGAAGCTCGAGCGTGTCCGCGAGCTGATCGCCGAGGCAGGTCTCGACGCGCTGGTCGTACGCGCGCCCGACAACGTCCTCTACCTGACGAACTTCTGGGGGATGAAGGGCTACGACGCCTGCGTGTTCCCGCGGGAAGGCGAGCCGATCCTGATCTGCCTCGAGGCGTCGGCCGAGGATGCTGCGCGCACGTCGTGGACTTCGGACGTGCGGTACCTGCGCGGCTACGACGAGGCCGATCCGCGCCCGCCGCTCGCCCGCACGCTCGAGCTGGCGGTCGAGGCGGCACGCGACTTCGGCAAGGTCGGCCTGGAGCTGTCGCTCGGCACCCAGGCCTCGGACCGGATGGTCGGCGAGCCGACGACGTTCACGAAGGCGTGGTTCGACGCGTTCCCGGCTGCGGTCGACGCGACGCCGCTGCTCGCTCGCGCCCGCGCGATCAAGACGGAGCAGGAGGTGGCGCGCGTCCGCATCGCGAATGAGATCGCAGCCGACGCGATGGAGCTGATCCGCGCCGAGCTGCGCGTGGGCATGAAGGAGTCGCAGGCGGCCGCGATCTGGCAGGGGTTCGTCCACGGCGAGGGAACCGCGCGGGCCGACGTCGACCTGGCGCTGCCGTTCTCGCTCGTCTGGGCCGGGCGCGGCATCAAGACGTTCACCTCGACCGGCGACCTGCCGGTGACGGCCGACGAGCCCGTGCTGTTCGAGATCTGGGTGTGCGCCGACGGCTACTGGGCGGATCACACCAAGAACCTGGTCGTCGGCGAGCTGCGCGACGACTACCGCGAGCTCGAGGAGCGGCTCGTGGCCGTCTACGACCGCGCGATCGCGCATTGCCGGCCGGGCGCGAGCTTCGCCGAGCTCGATGTGCTGGTGCGCGACGGACTGGCCGAGATGGGGTATCGCGGGGCAGCCGTCGCATCCGATCTGCCACGGCGTCGGCGCGCGGGCGCACGAGCCGCCGTACGCGCATCGCGCCGGCGGCGGCACGGTCGAGGAGGGCATGGTGCTGGCGATCGAGCCGGGGGTCTACTGGGAGGGAGGCGGCGGGTTGCGGGTCGAGGACAACTTCCTGATCGGCAGTGCGGGAGCCGAGAAGCTCTCGGCGTTCCCGGACGGCGTGGTGAGCTGCGCGTGAGACGCACGAAAGGACACGTCTCGCGAGGGCCAGTCCCGTCGTCAAACGAGGGTGACAGAAGTGTGACGGACTATCCCCAGAGGTGGGCAAACCCGTCCGGCGCCTCGCGCTATGGCCTTCCGAGCCACGTTCGCGGCCGCCCTGACCCGTCGTCAAACGAGGGTGTCGAGACTGTGACGAGCTGTGGACGGGAAGGCTCGTGAGCGGCCTGATCTGGACCAGGCGCGCTGAACGACCCGTACCGGCTGGGCGGCCATGTCGGTCTCTACGACACGACGCTCCGCGACGGCGAGCAGACCGTCGGCGTCGTGCTCGACCCGGAGCAGAAGCTCGAGATCGCGCAGGCTGCTCGACGAGCTCGGCATCGACCGCATCGAAGCGGGCTTCCCCCGGGTGTCGCAGGACGACTGGGACGCGGTGAAGCTGATCGCGGCGGCCGGCCTGCGGGCGCAGGTGTGGGGCTTCTCCCGCGCCGTGCCGGCCGACCTGGAGGCGCTGGTCGAACTCGGCGTGCCGGCCTCGGTGATCGAGTCGCCGATCTCCGACCTGAAGCTCGAGGCGATCGGCGTCGACCGCGAGAAGATGCTCGGACGGATCACGAGCGCGATGAGCTTTGCCGCCGAGCACGGCATCCATGCCGCGTTCTTCGGCGTCGACTCGACGCGCGCCGACCCGGCCTTCTACGAGCGCGTCTACAAGTCGGCCGTCGAGGCTGGAGCGCGCGAGGTCGCCGTGGTCGACACCCTCGGGATCGCCGGGCCCGAGGCCGTCGCCGACCTCGTCGGCAAGACCGTCGAGTGGGTCGGGGCCGGACGTGCCGGTGCATTTCCACGGCCACAACGACTTTGGTCTCGCGACCGGCTCCGCCGTTGCGGCAGTGCGTGCCGGTGCCACGTGGATCCACGGGACGATCAACGGCATGGGCGAGCGGGCCGGCAACGCGAACCTCGGCGAGGTGGCGATGACCCTGCGGGCGCTCTACGGCGTCGAGTCGAACCTGCGGCTCGACCGTGTGCGCGCGGTGTCCGAGCGGGTGCAGGAGCTCTCCGGCTATGCGCTCGAGCCGTGGAAGCCGGTCACCGGCGACACGCTCTTCCGGCGCGAGTCGGGCGCGGTCGCGTCGCAGTTCCACGACCCGCCGTCGATCGAGCCGTATTCGTCCGAGCTGGTGGCGGCCGAGCGGGGGATCGTGCTCGGCAAGAAGAGCGGCCTCGACTCGATCCGCATCAAAGCCGAGGAGCTGTCACTGGACGTGCCCGAGGACGCGCGGGCCGACCTGCTCGCGAAGGTCAAGGAGCTGGGGACGAGCAAGCGCGGCCTGGTCACGGACGAGGAGTTCCGAGCGCTCGCGAATGGCTGAGTACGACGCAGTCATCGTCGGGAGCGGCATCAACTCGCTGGCCTGCGGGGCGCTGCTCTCGCGCGCCGGCTGGTCGGTGTGCGTGCTCGAGCGGAACGACTGGTTCGGCGGGGCAGTGCGCACGGCGGAGCTCACGGAGCCCGGCTTCCACCACGACGTCTTCAGTGCCTGGCACCCGCTGTGGGTCGGCGGGGCGGCGCACGCGCTGCTGGGCGCCGATCTCGCAACCCGCGGGCTCGAGTATCTGAATACCGACTTGCCGACCGCGACGGCGTATCCCGGCGGCGAGGCGGCATTCCTGCTGCGCACCGCCGATGAGAACGCCGCGGAGCTCGACAGGCATCACGCGGGTGACGGCGCGGCCTGGCGGGAGATGCTGGCCGGGTTCTTCCCGAACGCCGACCTTGCGTTCGGCGTCCTCGGCACCGAGCTCTGGGGCGGAGCCGGGTTCGCGCTCGCCTTGAAGGCGGTGCGCCGGCTCGGCCGCAACGGTGCTGCCGCGTTCTCCGGCGACATGCTGGTTTCGGCCCGCGATTGGCTCGAGACGGTGTTCGCGTCGGGGCAGGCGCACGGGCTGCTCGCTCCCTGGGTTCTCCATACCGGGCTCGGCCCCGACGATGCTGCCTCGGGCTACATGGCCCAGGTGATCGCGGTCGCCGTGCAGGAGGGCGGCATGCCCGTTCCGCGCGGCGGCGGGGCGAAGCTCGCCGAGGCGCTGGTGCAGCTGATCCGCGACCATGGCGGCTCGTGCGAGCTCGGGCGCGACGTCGAGCGCGTTCGCGTCCGGTCGAAGCGCGCGGCCGGTGTGGTGCTCACCGACGGCGAGCGGATCGACGCGCGCCGCGCAGTGATTGCGAACGTCACGCCGTCGCAGCTCTACGAGCGGCTCCTTGCCGAGACCGAGATCCCGGCGCCGCTCCAAGAGGGAGCGAGGCGCTTCCGGCATGGCCGGGCCGAGATGCAGATCCATTACGCGCTCTCGGAACCGCCACGGTGGAACGGCGACGAACGGCTGGCGCGAACGGCGATCGTGCACCTGACGCCGGGACTCGACGGAGTCTCGCGTGCGGTCAATGAGGCGCTGCGCGGGCTACTGCCGGCCGAGGCGACTGTCGTGGTCGGCCAACCGCTGACGATCGACCCGTCGCGGGCGCCGGAAGGCAAAGGCATCCTTTGGATCCAGCTGCAGGAGCTGCCGTGGCGGATCAAGGGCGACGCGGCCGGAGAGATCGACGTTGGCGATGGGTCGTGGACCGACGAGCTGCGCGAGCGGTATGCCGACCGGATCCAGGCCCGGATCGAGCGTCATCTCCCCGGCCTCGAGTCGACGATCCTGAAGCGGGTCGCGCTCGGCCCGCACGACCTCGAGCGGCTCGAATATGAACCTGCGTCACGGCGACCCGTACGGGGGTGCGCTGTCGCTCGACCAGAACTTCCTGTGGCGTCCGTTCTCCCGCAGCCCCGGCCATGCGACGTTCGTCGACCGGCTCTGGCACATCGGCGCGAGCACCTGGCCCGGCCCGGGCCTCGGAGCCGGCTCCGGCACGCTCGTGGCGCAGGAACTGTTGAAGCCGCCCGCGCACGAGCGCGCGTTCGCGAAGTTCAAGTCGCTTGGTCGGTAGGTCGCGCTTAGGCCGCGCTGTCTGGCCTGATCGTCACGCACTGCGCGGCGGCGGCGTGAGGAACGGTGGGACGCCGCGATCGCACCGCGAAAGCAGCGCGCGGCAGCGCGAGCTGTCCTGAAGCAGCGGCAGGAGCTTCGTGATCGCGGCGGCTTCTGAGGCGACCGCCTTGTGGAGCGAGTGACTGGTCCGCGGGCTGGTTCCCCCGACCTCCTGAGGGGGCCCGAGTCCCGCCTCGACGTATAAGCAACTCAGATCGGCGCGCTGCTTTCGATCGTCGGACCAGACCGTCGTCGTGATCGATGGCTCACGTCCCCCCACGTAGCCGATCTCGATTGCGAGCTCGCTTGAGGCATAGACGGCGGAATCGGGCCAGCTCTGGTCGAACGCGGGGCCGGCAAAGCCCTCGGCCTCGAGGAACGCGAGCTCCTGCTCGACCTCGGGCCGAAATGCCGATCTGATGTGGAACTTCGTCATGGGCGAGCGCTGGCGGTCGGTCGCTAACGGTACGAGACGAACTCGAGCAGGCTGCCGTCCGGATCGCGGAAGTAGACATGGCGGCCTGCACCGCCTGCTCCCGAGTCCTTGTCGAGCGGCCCGGCGACGATCTCGACCTCGTGGCGGCCGAGGTGCTCCACCGCTTCCTCGATCGGCCCCGGCCAGACGAAGCAGAGGTCACTGTTTCCGGGCTCGACGGGCTTCGCCGCGTTCAACCCCGAAAAGCCGGGTCCGTGGACGTTGAGCTGCCAGTCCCCGAAGCGGTAATGGCCGAACCGGACATCCGTCTGGTCGACCTCCGCGCCGAGCACGTCGCGATAGAAGGCGTTCGAGCGCTCCCAGTCGGACACGGCGATCACACAGTGGTCGATCACGATCTGCGGCAGCACGCGACCGATGCTGCCAGACGGCGACTGGTTAGTCGACCGCCGCCGGCGCGGTGATGTCTTCGAGGCGCCGGCCGCGCGTCTCGATGCCGTAGAAGAGCAGCATCAGCGCGGCGAGGCCGGCCGGCACGCCGGCCAGCAGCGCGGCCCCGGCGAGTCCGGGCGGGGCGATCGCCGCGACCGAGAGGCCGAGGGCCAGCACGCCGCCGAGCTTCGTCGCGCCCGCGACGACTCCCGAGCCGACAGCCCGAATGCCGGTGGGGTAGACCTCGGACCCGTAGGGCGCAAGCGCGGAGATCGTCGCCCACATCGAGATCAGCAGAACGACGATCAACGCCGTGAAGGCGTTGGTGTGGTGCACGATCGTGCCGCCGTCGACAGCGAATACGCCGAGTGCCGCGGCTTCGACCGCTGCGGCGAGGATCAACGTGCCGCGGCTGCTCCAGCGCGCATAGAGCTGCGAGATCAGCACCGAGCCCGGCACCGAGAAGAGCGCGGCCTTCGCCAGGATCGTCGTTACCTGGCCGGCGCTGATGCCGCTCTTCGCAACATGCACCGGCAGCCACACCAGGAAGCCGAAGTTGACGAGACCCCACGCGAGTCCATAGATCGTCAGCACCAGGGTCAGGTTCCGGTACGGCCGCCGGAAGACGCTCCCGATCCGCGGCTTGGCACCGGTCGGCGCCTGCCAGGGCTCGGCTGCCGGCTTTTCGTTGATGGTGATGCCGAAGGAGCGCATCACCTCGTGCGCCTCGTCGCGGCGTCCGTTCGCAAGCAGGAAGCGCGGCGATTCAGGGATATAGCGGTTGAGCACGATCAGCGCGAGGCCGGTCGGGACACCGAAGAACCACATGATCCGCCAGCTGTACGTCGGGATCAGCCAATGCGCGGTCCAGCTGGCGATCAGAAACCCGAGAGCCGTGCCGACGCCGGCGACGAGCACCACGATCTCGCCTCTGCGCTTGGCCGGGATCGTCTCGGCGAGCAGCGAGTAGACGATCGGCAGCAGGCCGCCGGCGCTCATGCCCATCAGGAGACACGCGACCAGGTTCTCCCAGAAGGCGGGCATCGCGCTGCACATGGCAGTCCCGATGAAGAATGTCGCAGCGAGCAGGATCGAGGCCCGGCGGCCGATCTGGTCGCCGAGGTAGCCCCAGATCAGGGAGCCGAGCACCGTGCCGATGATCGCGACGAACGGGAACAGCGCCACCGGCCAGTGGCCTGGCGCCGGGTGGCTCGGCGAGTTCAGGTTGTACTCCTTGGCGACGCCGGGAAGGATGAAGGTGAACGTGAACGGCTTCTGGGTGTCAATGGCCACCCCGAGCATCAGCACGAGCAGCAGCTTGATGTGCGCCGGGCTGAGACGGCTCGAGTCGAGGGCCGTGAACTCGAGGTCACTCGACTCCGATTCCCGGTCCCGCGAGAACCGGGGCGCCAGGCCGTACAGAACCGATGCGAAGCCGAGGACGATCAGCCCCATGCCGATGTCCATCCAGGGGTCGAACGGCATGCCGACGAGCATGTAGCCCATGTGCCGGGCGCCGATGTACATCGGCAGGTGCAGGGCGACCCCGCCGGTGACGGCGAGCACGCCGAGCCAGAAGGCCCACGGCCGCTTGAAGGTAGCCCCAGTTGCAGGGACAATTGGTGTCGTGCCCGTCACGAGCGAGAGTCTGTCAAAGATTGTGGGATTGCACTAGCAATATGGTGGAACTCTCCGCGATACTTCCGAAGTGAGTGAAACTGTGAGCGCAATGCCGACGACGGCAGCCAACGGGCGGGCGTTACGGATTCGCGGCCACACCTACCCGGTCGTGCTGCCGAAGCTCAGCGACCCGCGGCTGCATCTGTCGACGACGTTCGTCTTCCTGTATCTGCTCGGGGAGTTCGAGTTCCACTTCCGCGTCTCGATCCCGCAAATCTTCACCGCGCTGCTCACTTGCGCGGTGATCGAGATCGCCGTCACCTTCTGGCAGAAGCGCGTCATCCTGTGGCCTGCGAGCGCGCTGCTGACGGGGAACGGCATCGCCTTCATCATGCGCATTCCCGGCACGCGGCACGGCGACTGGTGGAGCACGCGCGGCCTGTGGATCTACGCAGCCGTCGGCGCGGTGTCGCTGCTGTCGAAGTACCTGATCAAGTTCCGGGGAAAACACATCTTCAACCCGTCCAACTTCGGCCTGGTGCTGTTCTTCCTGGTGCTCGGCAGCCACAGAACCGAGCCGCTGCAGTTCTGGTGGGGGCCGACGTCGATCTGGCTGATTCTCGTCCTCGGCACGATCGTCGCGGGCGCGCTGCTGATCCTGTCCCGGCTCAAGCTGCTCGCGGTGCAGCTGGGGTTCTGGGCCACCTTCACCGCTGCGCTCGGCGTGCTGGCGCTGAGCGGGCACGCGATGAGTGCGAACTGGCACCTCGGGCCCGTCGCGGACGGCTATTTCTGGCGCGTCCTGATCTTCTCGCCCGAGGTCTTCATCTTCATGTCGTTCATGATCACCGACCCCAGGACGGTGCCCGAGACCCGACTGGGCAAGCGAGCGTACGCCGTCAGCATCGGCCTGCTGGGAGCGCTCCTGATCGCCCCGCAGCAGACCGAGTTCCAGAGCAAGGTCGCGCTGCTCGGCTCGCTGACGATCATCTGCGCCGCGCGTCCGCTCGTCATCCTGCTGCGGGAGGCGGCGGCGCGTTCCTCTCGCGACAGCTTCCTGGCGCGCCTGGCCGACGTCGGGCGAGCCCTGCGCGCGCTGCCGGGCAGCCGTACCGGCCGCGGAGCAGTGACGCTGCTCGCCGCCGCGGGCTTCGCGGGCCTGCTCGTGCTCGCCGGAACTCCGGCTCGCTCGAGCGCCGGTGTGCTGAGCTCGCCCGCCGTGGCTTCGTTGCCGAAGTTCACCATCGCTTCGTCGCCGGGCGTCGTTGCGCTCAATCGCCGCACGGCGAAGCAGATCGCAGGTGACGTGGTTCTCGACCTCCGCGCGAAGAGCCCCGCGTACCGCATCGCGCAGATGCGTCTCAGCGCCGAGCCTGCCCAGGGTCAGGACCCGCCACTCGTCGTCGCGATGCTCACCGACGCGACGCACACCACTCGCACACTGCACCTCGTCCTCGACGGTGCCCGTTTCAAGATCGTCAGCGATACGGGGGCGAAGGCCGCGGTCGTGCCGGCCGCGGTTGCTGCGCCGTCAGCCTCCACAGCGCCGAAGGGAACAGCGAGTTTCGCGAAGCTCCAGTTGAAGGACGTCGCGCAGCAGGTCGGTCTGAACTTCCAGCAGGGCGCGTTCCGCTACGGGATGTCGGGTGAGCCCCAGGCCATGATGGGCGGTGGCGTTTGCTGGCTCGACTACAACAACGACGGTTGGATGGATCTGTTCGTCGTCAACTCGTACGCGGATCTCAACCTCCCGGCGTGGGAGGAGCACGGCGGGCTGCCGCGGAGCGCGCTCTTCGAGAACGAGCACGGGAAATTCGTGAACGTCAGCAAGTCGTCGGGAGCCGACGTCCAGGTGAAGGGCACCGGCTGCGTCGCCGCCGATTTCAACGGTGACGGCTACACCGACCTGTTCATCACGACGACGACGGACGACGTGATGCTCTGGAACAACGGCAACGGAACCTTCTCGGAGGGCCCCCGGTCGCAGACGGGTCTCGTCTCGTACGGCTGGCACTCCGGCGCAGCGGTCGCCGACGTGAACGGCGACGGGCGTCCCGACCTCTTCGTGGCCGGCTACGCGAACATGGAGGAGCCCATCGAGAGCTCGATGTCGGGCTTCCCGACGAACTACACGGGCGTTCGCGACGAGCTGTTCCTGAATGAGGGGAACGACAAGAACGGCCACGCGCACTTCCGTGAGGTGGGCGCCCTGGCCGGCCTCGACCCCAAGCCGTACGACCACAGCCTCGGCGCCGTGTTCACCGACGTAAACGGTGACGGCCGTCCGGATCTCTACGTCGCGAACGACGAGGATCTGAACAAGCTGTACATCAACACGCCCATTGCGGGCGGCGCGAAGGCCGATCCGGCCGGGCTCGGTTTCCGTTTCGTCAACGAGGCCCGCGCGGACGGGGTGACGAACCACAACGCGGGGATGGGCGTCGCAGCGGGCGACTACACCGACGACGGTCGCACCGACCTGTTCATCACGAACTCGCGCCATCAGAAACACGCGGCGTTCGAGGCGCTCCCGCTCACCGCGGGCCACAGTGCCTCGTTCCTCAACACCGGCGCGGTCTTCAACAACGCTCTCGGCGACCGGAGCACCGTCGGCTGGGGTGATTCGTGGGTCGACCTGAACAACGACACGTATCCCGATTTGGTGATCGCCAACGGCGCCATTCCGGTGACCAACCTGAAGCAGGACACGCAGCCGACGCAGGTGCTCGAGAACCTCGGCGCGGAGGGCAAGCCCGGGCAGTTCGTCAACGCGAGCGGCATCATCGATCCCACGAACCTGCCGAAGATCATCGGCCGTGGCTTGGCCGCCGCCGACTTCGACAACAACGGCCGGGTCGGGGTCGCGATCAACTCGATCGGCGGGCCGCTCGTTCTGTTGGAGGACACCGGCCCGGTTGGAAACTGGCTCGAGGTCTCACTCGCCGGGTTCCATCCCGACGCGGTCGTGACGATCGTGCTGCCGAACGGCCGGAAGCTCCGCCAGGAGCTCCATGTGGGGAGCAGCTACCTCTCGTCCGAGGATCCGCGGCTCCACTTCGGACTTGGCGGCGCGACGAAGATCACGTCGCTCACCGTTCGCTGGCCCGACGGAACCGAGACGCACGAGGGCACGGTCACCGCGAACCAGATCATCACGGTCAAGCCCGCCAGCTGAGCCGGATCACGGATAGCCCGTGCGCGCGAGCGTGAGGGCGAGCGGGAGGAGCGGGAGGTAGGCGACCAGCGCGACCCCTGCCAGGAGCGGGTCGGTCTGCCTCGTGCGGAGCGTCCGGAGGCTGAGCAGCGCCAGGAGGACGGCGCCGATCTGCAACCGCCCGGCCGACTCGTAGGCGCGGTAGCTCTCCGACGGGAGGTAGACGGCGAGCACGAGCAGGCTCACGCACAGCGCGGCGAACGTCTCGCTGCGCCAGCCGCTGCGCAGGCGAAGCAGGCACGCGACGCCGAGGGCGGCTGCCGGAACCGCGACGCCGATGATCGGCCACTTGTCGAGTGTGGTGGCCTTGATCAACCCGCTGAACGGGATCACGCCGACGGTCAAGCCCGGATGGGAGGCGGTCGAGCCGAGCCAGGCGGTGAGGAAGACGCGCCAGGCGACATACGGCAGCACGGCGATGGCGGCGAACCCGGCGGCGCGGCGCAGTCGCCCTGGTTCGCGCGGTGCTCCTGCCACGTGAATCACGGCGGCTGTGACGGCGACGAGCAGCGTTGTCTCGCGCGTCAGTGCGGCCAGCGCGAAGACGGCCGCGGCGACCGCGACCCGGCGCGGGGTTCGCCAGCCGGCCAGTAGCAATAACCCAAGCGCTGCGAGCCCATACGCGAGCGGCTCGGACAGATCCTCGGCGTAGGCGGTCATCAGGCCTGGGAACAGGAAGTAGAACGCGGCCAGGGCAGGGGGGAGCCCGCCGCGCGCGAGCAGCGTCGCGACGCAGAACGTCCCGGCTCCGACCGCGAGCAGGTTGACGAGGATCAGTGTCGCCGGGATCCAGGCGTCACGGCCGAGTGCCACGGCGCGCGCGAGCATGGGATAAAGGATGTGCGAGTAGCGGTACTGCGGCGCATCGACGTAGTGCCGCGCCTTGACTGGATCGAGTGCGATCGCGAGGAAGAATTGGCCGTCATAGCCGCGGCCGCGCACGTCGAGGTGCGCGTCGATCGCGGGGCTGATCCCGCGATGCGCGGCCATCGTGCGACCGACGTTCGGGAGCGAGTCGACGCCGTGCGCCGCGACGAGCCCGATTGCCAGCGCCCCGTAAAGGGCGACGGCGAGGAGGGCGATCAGGGCCGGGCGGCGGATGCGCCCAGTAAACAGAGGGGTCAGGTCAGAACGCGAAGATGCTCTGGCCCTGCAGCTCGACCGCGTAGATGTCGGTCGCGAGCTCCAGATGGGCGTGAAGCGCCGCGGCGGCCCGGACGGGGTCGTGGGCGGTGCACGCAGCGAGCAGCTCGCGGTCGAGATCCTCGTGGCGATCCTGCAGCTCGCCGCGGGCCGAAAGCAGAACCGGCCGGTAGCGCTCACAGCTGTCCCAGGCGGGGCGAATCAGGCGGAGCAACCAGCTCGACCGGGCCGCCTCGTACAGCGTGAAGTGGAAGGCGGTGTGCTCGCGCACGGCGGCGCGGGTGTCGCCGGCCGCGCGGGCCTCGTGGTAGTCGGCGAGCCGGGCGGCGGCCGCCTCGGCATCCTCGGGCGAGAAAAGCTCTGCCGCACGGCGCACCGCGAGCGTCTCGAGGGCCAGGCGAATCGAGAAGAGCTCGCGTAGCTCCTCGACATCGAGGCCCATCACCTTCGCTCCGTGGTGGGGGACATGCTCGGCAAGGCCGAGGGCTTCGAGCTGCCGGACGGCCTCCCGGATCGGCGAGATGCTCATGCCGAGGGAACGCGCCAGATCCTCCAGGCGCAGGGGTGTGCCTGGAGTCAGCTCTCCCATGATGATCGCTTCGCGCAGCCGCTCGACGGCTGCTTCGGCCATCGTGCGGTGGCGAACGGCAGACCTGCCCGCAGCAGGCGACGGAGCGCTCACAACGGTTAGCCTGCGCCACACTTGATCACATGTCAAATGCGTGAGACGATTCAGCCTGCCGCCGTGCCCAGTGGACCTTCCCGCAACCCCCGTTTCTCCGTGTCCCAGGTGAGCACGCTCCCCGCGAGCTTCGCCGACGACGTCGAGACATACGCGCGGGCGGGGCTGGATGGGATCGGCATCTGGGAAATGAAGCTGGCGGAGGGGGCCGATCGCGAGGCGCTCGACGTTCTCGACCGAAGCGGTCTGGGCCGGGCGGTTGCGGTGCCCGACGTGCCGTCGATTCTGCCGCTGCCGCTGCTGCCGGGCCCGGCGGATCCTCGCGAGCGCATCGCGGCGTACCGTGCCTCGATCCGCCGGCTCGCCGCGTTCCGGCCGCCGGGGCTCGTCTGCCTGACCGGGCCGGCCGGCGACCTCGACCCGCTCGAGGCGAGGCGCATCGTCGTCGCCGGGCTTCGCGAGTTGGCAGCGGAGGCCGAGCAGGCGGGCATCGCGCTCGCGCTCGAGCCGTATCAGCGCGAGGGCATGGAGAGCTGGTCGCTGATCAGCACGATCTCCGAGGCGGTCGAGTTGATCGAGGAGGTCGGTTCGCCGGCAGTCGGGATCCAGTTCGACGTCTGGCATCTGTGGAACACGCCGGACCTTTTCGATGAGATCGAGCGTGAGGCTCACCGCTTCCTCGGCGTGCACATCAACGATTACCGCTCGCCGACGCGTGGCTTCGCCGACCGGCTGCTACCCGGTGACGGGGTTGCCGATGTGGCATCGATCCTGCGTGCGCTCGATCGCGCGGGGTGGAGCGGCTACTACGACCTCGAGGTGTTCTCCGACAACGGAGCGTGGGGAACCGTGTATCCCGATGCGCTCTGGGACGTCCCTTCGGCCGAGCTCGTGGCCAGAGCTCGGGCGGCGTTCGCCGAGCTGTGGGAGGCCGCAGCCGTTGCCTGAGGTGGTTCGAGCCCTAGTTTGTTCTTGACCGGAAGCTGATCGACGACCAATGTCCCTGTTCCCCCGTCCGTCGCGTTTGCGGCGGCAGAGATCGAAGGAGTTGCAGATGAGACGACCGAGTTCCCGTATGGGGCTCATCCTGCTCGGCGCTGCGCTTGCCGTCGTGGCCCTCGCGGCCACAGCCGCCGCGCAGACGAGGGCAACCCACGCGTCGCCGATCATCATCGGCTGGGCGTACGACGGCTCGAAGGCGGGCCCGATGGCGCCGTTCGACGGTCCGGCGCTCGGGGCCGCACAGCTCCGGGTCGCACAGGTGAACGCGAAGGGCGGCGTCGGCGGCCGGCAGCTGCAGATCATCACCTGCAACACGCAGGGCGACAATCCGGCCACGTCCAAGGCGTGCGCTCTGAAGCTGATCGGTGAGCACGCGAACATCATCTTCACGACGTGCGACGTCGATCTCGCCGCACCGGTCGTGCAGGAGGCCATCAACCGCGGCATCCTCGCGGTCGCGCCGTGCATCGGCACCGACCAGATGGGGCCGAAGCGGTTCGGGCCGAAGGGCAAGCTCGCCTTCAGCTTCGGCAACGTCGCGCAGGACGAAGGCTCGGCGATGGCGCAGTACGCGTGGGGCCGGGGCTGGAAGACTGCCGCGCTCGCGACCGACAACGTGATCGTCTACTTCAAGAACATCACGGCCGCGTTCGCGGTGCGGTTCAAGCAGCTTGGCGGCAAGATCGTCGACCAGGAGACGTACCAGGATCCGGCGTTCCACGGCAACAACGTGGGGAACGCGGTCAGCCGGCTCAACGGCGTCAAGGCCGACGTGATCGTGACGTCGACCGCTGGTGCCTACGGGGCGCTCGGCCCGATGATCACGGGCCTGCGGACACTCGGCAACAACACGCCGATCCTCAACTCGTGGGCCGGTGACGGGAACTACTGGCTGCCGAAGACCCCCGCCGTGACGAACTACTACTTCGTCACGTACGCGTCGGTGTTCGGTGACGATCCGAACCCCGCGATCAACGCGCTGGCGAAGAAGCTGCATGCCGGCACGGGTGGTTTCGTGACGGGTTCGGCGGCGATCGACGGTGTCGTCACCGCGATCAACCGCGCGCACGGCTCGACGGACGGCGCAACGCTGGCCGGCGTGATGGAGAAGTTCAACAAGGTGCCGACGCTGTCGGGTCTCGTCAGCTTCTCGGCGTCGCTCCACACGGTGTTCGGCCGGCAGTACCGCGTGATCAAGATCCAGAACAACAAGCCGCACGTGGTCGGCGAGGTCGTCGCCAAGGTCGTCGTCAAGATCTAGCTACTTGGCGGCGTCGGTAGTGGCAACAGAGGAGGAGAGGAGGCCCGGAGAGACGCTCCGGGCCTCCTCTGTCTCCCGGTCGTTCGACGGCATCGAGGCGCTCAGGGACGTGACGCTCGAGCTTGCGCGCGGCGAGGTCGTCGGGCTGATCGGGCCGAACGGTGCGGGGAAGTCGACGCTCGTGAACGTGCTCAGCGGCTTCGACCGGCCGACCTCGGGGACGGTGCTGTTCGCGGGTCGCGACGTGACGAACTGGTCGCCGCACCGGCGTGGCCGGGTCGGGTTGGCCCGCACGTTTCAGCACAGCCACGGCTTTCGCGGCCTGACGGTGCGGGAGAACATCGAGGTGTCGGCGCTGGGCGTCGGTGTCGGTGCGCGGAAGGCTCGGCAGCGTGCCGACGAATTGCTCGACGTCCTCGGGCTCGCTCCGTTCGCCAACATGCCGGCGGGTTCGCTGGCCCACGGCGACGAGCGCCGGCTCGGCGTCGCCCGAGCGCTCGCCACCGAGCCGCAGTTCGTCCTGCTCGACGAGCCGGCGGCAGGCCTGCCCGAGGCAGAGGTGCCGGCGTTTGCGGCAGTCGTCCGCTCGGTGCGCGACGAGCACGGGGCAGGGGTGCTGCTGATCGACCACAACATGCCCCTGGTGATGGAGATCTGCGAGCGCATCGTCGTGCTCGACCAGGGCATGACCCTCGCCGAAGGCACCCCCGCCGAAATCCGCTCGAACCTCGGCGTAGCAGCCGCCTATCTCGGCGAAGCCCCGGTACGCGAGGCAAGCTCGTGAAGCCCCTCGACACGGCCCGAAGAAGCGTCCGGTCAGGTCCTGTCTGCCGTGGCCGTGCCGTTTCGTCAAACGACGGTTACGAAACCGTGGCGAATCGTCCACGTACTGGACGGCGCATGCGCGAGATGGCGCTGGACCTGGGTTTGCGCGCCGTCACGCGTTGTTCACGCAGTGTCCGTAGCGGCCCTGGCCAGTCGTCAAACAAGGGTTACAAGACAGTGACGAACCGTCCACAGGGGGTCGGAGCGTGACCGGCCGGTCGCTTGTTGTGGAGGGGCTCGACGTTCGGTACGGGGCGGTGCACGCGGTGCGTGGGTTGTCGCTCCAGGTCGAGCCGGGGGAGATTGTCGGGTTGATCGGTGCGAACGGGGCCGGGAAGTCTTCGACGCTGCACGCGATCATGGGTGTGGCTCCGGTGACGGGGGGCGACGTTCGGCTCGGCGACGTTTCGCTGCGCGGACGCGCGCCCGAGGACGTCGCGCGCAGCGGTGTCTCGCTCGTTCCCGAGGGACGGCGGGTCTTCGGCGAGTTGACCGTCGAGGAGAATCTGCGGCTCGGATTCGCAGCGCGCCGCTCTCGCGGCGATGCCGCCACGGTTCTGCGTCGTGTCTACAGCCTCTTCCCGATCGTCGAGGAGTTCCGGAAGCGCCACGCCGGCGTGCTCTCGGGCGGACAGCAGCAGCAGCTCGCGATCGCCCGGGCGCTGGTCGCCGAGCCCGACGTGCTGCTGCTCGACGAACCCTCACTGGGGCTCGCGCCCACCGTCGTGGACATCGTCTTCGACGCGCTCGCGACCATTCGCGACCAGGGCTTCGCGGTGCTGCTCGTCGAACAGCGGGCGCAGCGCACCGTTGCACTCGCGAACCGGAGCCATGTGCTCGCGAACGGGCAGCTGCGAGTGACCCTCGGGCCCGAGCAGGCAGGCGACATCGAGACTCTCGTGGCGGCGTACCTCTCATGACCCTCGCGATCCTGAACATCGACGGGCAGACCCTCGCGGACGCCTGCGCGCTCGGCGCGATCTACGCCCTCATGGCCGTCGGGATCGGACTGGTGTTCGGCGTGCTGCGCCTCGTCAACTTCGCCTACGGGCAGCTGATCATGGCGGGCGCGTTCGCCCTCGCGATGGCGTCCGGCTGGAACTGGCCGGTCTGGGCTGGAATCGTCCTTTGCTTCGCCGTCGTCCTGACCCTCTCGGCCCTGCTCGACCGGCTCGTGTTTCGCCCGCTTCGCCGACAGTCGCCGGCGGTGATGCTCGTCGCCACCTTCGCGATCGCGTTCCTGCTGCAGAGCATCGCCCAGTTGAAATTCGGGACGTTCGGCAAGATCGCAACCTCGCTCACCTTCCTCAACCGCCCCGTCGTCCTCGCAGGCATCGACGTCCGGAAGATCTCGATCGTGGCGATCGTCGTCGCCGTCGTCTGCCTCGTCGCCCTGACTGCCCTCCTCGAGCGGACGACGATCGGCCTGCATATGCGCGCGGCGTCGATGGACTTCGACACGGCCCGCCTGCTTGGCGTGCGCGCCAACCGCGTGATCGGCGTCGCGGTGCTTCTGTCAGGCGCGCTCGCGGCGGTCGTGGCCGTGATGCTCACCGTGCAGAACCCGCTCGTCACGTCGGACTTCGCGTTGCACGACACCATCATCGTCCTCGCCGGCGTCGTGCTCGGCGGCATGAACAGACCGATCCCGGCGACGCTGGGTGGGTTCGTGATCGGCTTCGGCAGCGGGCTGCTCGGCGGCGCCCTGCCGACCGGTCAGAGCCAGTACGTGCCGACCTTCCTGTTCGCCGCGGTGATCCTCGTGCTGCTCGTGCGGCCCGCCGGCCTCTTCGCCCGCTCGGCCGCGACGGAACGCGTATGAAGCTCCGGCTCGCCGATGCCCAGGAGCTCCTGGCTCCCGTGGCGCTGGTCGTCGCCGCGGCGCTCTTCGGAGCCGCCCTATCGGCCTCGACCCAGACGTACTTCATCCAGTCCCTCGTCAACGTCTCGATCGTCGTTGCGCTGTACGTCTTCATCGGCAACTCGGGCGTGCTCTCGTTCGGCCACGTCAGCTTCGTCGCCGTCGGCGCCTGGACGGCGGGCGTCCTCTCGGTTCCGACGGCCGAGAAGTCCGCGATCATGCCCGACCTGGTGCACGTTCTGCGAGAGCGCACGGTCGGCAACATCCCCTCACTGGCCCTGGCCGCGGTGGTCGGCTGCATCTGCGCGGCCGTCGTCGCCCTGCCGCTGATGCGCCTGTCGGGACTGGCCGCGGGCATCGCCACGTTCGGCGTCCTCGAGATCACGCACAACCTTCTGCAGTACGAGAACCGGATCGGGCCCGGCCTGAACACGTTCTCGTCGGTCCCGGAGACCACCGGACTGATGCAGGCGACGATCGGCGCCGTGCTCGCGATCGCCGTGGCCTACGTCTACGCGCGCAGCCGTTTCGGCCGGCTCCTGCGCGCCACGCGCGAAGATCCCGCAGCGGCCCGCGCCGTCGGGATCTCGATCTACCGCCAGCGGCTCGGCGCCTTCGCCCTGTCGGGGCTCCTCGCCGGGTTCGCCGGCGGCCTCTATATCCACCTGCTGCCGCTCCAGGCTGGCGGTCTCTACCTCGATCTCACCTTCATCACCCTGGCGATGCTGGTGATCGGCGGCACGAACAGCCTCTGGGGCGCGGTCGTCGGCGCACTCGCGGTCAGCGGGCTCGACTCGCTGCTGGCGGTGGCGGAGAACGGCCTGACGATCTTCGGCGTCACGATCAACCTGCAATCCGGAACGCGCGTCGTTGTGGAGGGAGTGCTCATGGCAATCGTCCTGATCCTGCGACCGTCGGGCCTGACGGGCGGGCGCGAGTTCCGGCTACCGCACTGGAGGCGGGCGTGATCAACCGCATTTGCGTCGCGGGAGCGGGAGTGATCGGCGGTCTCCTTGCAGGCCACCTCGCGCGGGTCGCCGAGGTCTCGGTGCTCGTGCGGCGCGGCGAGCAGGCACGCGAGTTGAACGAACGCGGGCTGCGCATGTCCGGCCGCTCCGACTTCGTCAGCACGGTGCAGGCCGCACTCGATCCGGCTGAGCTGCCCGAGCCCGACCTGGTGGTCGTCGCCTGCAAGGGCACCGATCTCGCCAGGATCGCCGACCGTCTGGCGGGCCATTTCCCGGCCGCCACCTTGATGACCGTGCAGAACGGGCTCGGCGCCGAGGAGGTCGTCGGCGCCCGCGGCGAGTGGCCGCTGCTCTCGTCGGTCACGTTCATGAGCGGCACGCGCCACTCCGATTGGGAGGTCGAGTACGTCCTCGACACCGCGACGTGGATCGGGCCGTACCGCGGAACGACCCCCGCCGACGCCCGCGAGGTGGCAGAGCTGATCGTCTCGTCGGGCCTGAAGGCCGAAGCCTTCGACGATCTGCGCCCCGCGCAGTGGTCGAAGCTGATCTTCAACGCGACCGTCAACGCCGTCGCGGCCCTGACCGAGCTGCCGCACGACTTCCACTTCGCCGAGATCGAGAACCTGGGCGATCTGGGCTTGCTCGTCCGCGACCTCGTCGACGAGGGCAAGGCCGCTGCCGCCGCCGTCGGGCATCGAGCTCTGGGAGGACCCCTGGGAGATGAACGTGCTCGCGACCCAGCGGGGGCACCGCCACTATCCTTCGATGCTCGAGGACGTCGAGGCGCATCGCCCGACCGAGATCGAGCTGATCACCGGGGCGCTCGTGCGCGAGGCGGCCCGAACCGGCGTGCCGGTTCCCCTGCACACCGCTCTCTACCGGCTCGTCAGAGCCAAGGAGGCGTCATACACGCTGTGATGTTCGAATGAAGATCTGTGTCGTCGGCTGTGGTGCCGTCGGCTCGCTGTTCGCCGCCAACCTGGCCCAGCTCGACGACGTCGAGGTGTGGGCGTACGACGCCTCACAGGCGCACGTGGACGCGATCAACGCGAACGGGCTGCGGCTCTCGGGTGCGGGCGAGGTGCTCTCACACCCGCGGGCGACGGTCGATCCAGCCGAGCTCCCGGCCTGCGATTTCGGCATCGTCGCGACGAAGGCGATGCACACGGATGCGGCAATCGGCGCGACCGCACACGCGTTTGCGACCGGAGCGGTTGCGACGGTGCAGAACGGAATCGGCAACGAGGAGGTGCTCGCACGGCACGTCGAGCGCGTGATTCGCGGCACGACGTTCCCGGCGGGAAAGATCCTCGAGCCGGGCCACGTGCAATGGGACGTGAAAGGCGATACGACGCTCGGCCCGTTCGAGCCGTCGCCAGCGGCGCAGGCCGACATCGAGCGGCTCGCCGACGCGTGCACCCGCGGCGGCATGCCGACGACTGCCGTGGCTGACGCTCGCGGCCCCCAGTGGCGCAAGGTCATCTTCAACGCCTCGACGAATCCGGTCGGCGCACTCACCGGCCTGACGCACGGCCGCGTCTGCGAGCGGCCCGACCTGCGCGCGCTCGTCACCGGCCTCGTCGACGAAGGGAAGGCCGTGGCTGCCGCGCAGGGGATCGAGCTCGACTCCGATCCCGAGGTGCTGATCGACCACGCGGCGAAGCCGGAGGTCGCCTACAACCACAAGGCCTCGATGCTGCAGGACGTGGAGGCACGGCGCAGCACGGAAATCGACTATCTGAACGGCGGTATCGTCAGGTTCGGGCGCGAGCACGGAGTGCCGACGCCGCTGAACGCGGCGATCTGGGCTCTCGTGAAAGGGGTGGAGCAGTCTTGGCAACAGTAGGAACTTCCAGCGAGCCGACCTACCACGGCCTGCCGGCCGACGAGGTCGAGCGCCGTTACCGGCTCGTGCGCGAGGCCGCCGAGCGCGACGGCCTCGACGCGGTCCTCGTGTGCGGCAACGAGTACACCGGGTTCGAAGGAGCCGTCACCTATCTCAGCGGCTTCGTGATCGTGCACCGTTACGCGTACGTGCTCCTGCCGGTCGACGGCGACCCGGCGATCGTCTTCCCGTCGGAGGCCCGCTACGTGGGCGAGCATGGGACGACCTGGATCGATGAGCAGGTCTTCGTCGACAAGCCGGGCGACTGGCTCGCCGACCAGATCCGCGGCAAGCGTGTCGGCGTCTACGGGCTCGACTACGTGATGACCGTGCGCGACTTCGGCTCGCTGCAAGATGTGGCCGAACTCGTCCCCTGGGATGTCGCCTTCGATCACGCGCGCATGGTGAAGTCGGAGCTCGAGCTGGCGTCGGTGCGCGACAGCGTGCGCATCAACACCGAGGGCTTCTGGGTGTTCCTCGAGGCGTTCGAGCCCGGGAAGACGGAACGCGAGATCCTGGCGCCCTGCGAGGACTACTTCGTGTCGCAAGGCTGCGGCCGCTGGACTATGGACATGGTGCTCGACGGGCCGAACGGCGCCGCCCTGCCCGAGTTCAAGATCGCCGGCTCACGGCCGATCGGTGCGGGCGACTGCGTGCTGCCCTCGCTCGAGGTCGCCGGCCCCGGCGGTCACTGGGTCGAGGTCTCGCGCGCGATCTGCCCCGGGACGCCGAGCGACGACACGAAGCGGATGCTCGATGCGTACGACGAGTACTTCGAGGCCGCGCGCGCCACTCTGCGGTCGGGCTCGACGGCGCGTGACGCCCACCGCGCCGTCTCGAAGGGCTTTCTGGAGCGCGGCTTCCATCTCGGACACGTCACCGGCCATTCGATCGGCATGACGATGATCGAGTTCCCGAAGATCGGCGAGGCCGACGAGACCGAGCTGCAGGCGGGCATGGTGCTTCTCGATGCACCCGCACTCGATCGCGGCCGACGGGCAGGCGTGCCTCTACATGCAGGACACGTGGCTCGTCACCGACGACGGGGGTGTCCCGCTCGCGGAGCTGCCGATGAAGATCTTCGACGGCACCGAGTCGCGGCCCGAAGCGGGGGAGGGCTGATGGCGGAAGGCGATCAGGACGAGTTCGCGCCGGTCCTCGAAGGCCCGGGCTCGAGCGACTACGAGCGTTACCTCCGCACCGAGGAGCTGCTCTCGCTGCAGAAAGGCCCCGGCGAATGGGCTCATCGCGACGAGCTGCTGTTTCAAACCGTCCACCAGGCGTCGGAGCTGTGGCTGAAGCACGCGTGCGTTGAGGTCGAGGAGGCGACGCGCCTGATCGAGGCTCGCGATGCCGCAGGCGCCCAGCGCCTGCTCGGCCGGGCGACCGCTGCTCTGAAGTATGTGGTCGGCTTCCTCGAGCATCTGGAGCGGATGTCGCCGTGGGAGTACCAGGAGGTCAGACGGGCGCTGGGTCACGGATCGGGCTTCGACTCGCCCGGCTTTCGTCACGTCAAGCGCGTGTCGCCGCCGCTCCTGGAGGCGTTCCACGGCCTGCGGCGCGAGCGGGGGCTGTCGCTGCTCGAGGTCTACACGCTCGGTCGCGAGAACGAGGATCTGTACCAGCTCGCCGAGCACCTGACGGACTGGGACGAGCAGGTCGGCATCTGGCGTTTCCGGCACGTGAAGATGGTGGGCCGGATCATCGGCGAGGACGTCGTCGGCACCCAGGGCACGCCGGTCGAGCTGCTGGCCGGCCTCATCAAGAACAAGCTGTACCCCGAGCTCTGGCGCGTGCGCACCGAGCTGACGGAGCTGGCGAAGCAGTCGGATTGATCTCGCTCTCCGAGATCCAGCGGGCCCGCGAGCGGCTCGGCGAGGCTGTTCGTGCCACCCCACTGGTCTCGCTCGACGTCGATGCGCCGTGCGAGATCCTGCTGAAGCTGGAGTCTCTGCAGCCGATCGGCTCGTTCAAGCTGCGGGGTGGCCTTTCGGCAGTGCGCGCGGCGACGCGCGACGAGCTGGCCCACGGTGTCGTCACCGCGAGTGCGGGCAACATGGCTCAGGGCGTCGCGTGGGCCGCCCGAGAGGCGGGTGTGCCGGCGACCATCGTGGCCCCCGACACGGCACCCCGGACGAAGCTCGACGCCGTCGAACGTCTGGGCGGCCGGGTGATCCGCGTGCCGCACGAGGTGTGGTGGCAGACGATGCTCGACCGCGGCCACCCGGATGCCCAGGGCCTCTTCATCCACCCGGTCGCCGATCAGGCGGTGATCGCCGGCAACGGCACCATCGGCCTCGAGCTGTGCGAGGAGCTCGCCTCGTTCGACACGGTGGTCATCCCCTGGGGCGGCGGGGGCCTGACGACGGGGGTCGCGAGTGCCGTCAAGGCGTTCCGGCCGGACGTGCGCGTGGTCACCGCCGAACCTGCGACCGCGGCGCCGCTCAGCGCATCCTTCGCCGCCGGCCGAGCCGGTCGAGATCGACTATCAGCCGTCGTTCGTCGACGGTGCGGGCGGGCGCGCGCTGCTGCCCGGCATGTGGGAGTACGCGCAGGAGCTGGTCGACGAAGCGGTGGCGGTACCGGTGACTCAGGTCGCCGACGCGGTCCGGCTCCTCGCCAACCGCGCGCGGATCGTCGCGGAGGGTGCCGGCGCGCTGTCGGTGGCCGCAGCCGTCTCGGGGGCCGCGGGCACCGGTCGCGTGGTGTGCATCGTCAGCGGCGGCAACATCGACGCCGAAGTGCTGTCGCGAATACTGGTCTCTTAGCCCAAGCTCGCGAGTTCAGCGAGGAAGCCGTCGACTTCGGCCGCGGTGTTGTAGTGGATGAAGCCGACGCGCACCGCATCCTTCGGATACGGGAGCCTCTCCCGCAGTCCGAGCGAGTACCAGCTGTCGTGGGCCCATACCCCGTAGCCGCGCTGGGCCATCGTGGTCGCCACCTCGGCGGCCTCGACGCCTTCGACGTTGAGCAGGAACGTCGGGACGCGACCCTCCATCGTCGGCAGGCCATAGACGGTGACGCTGTCCGGAAGCCCGTCGAGGAACCGGCGGCCGAGCTCGCGCTCGTAGTCGCGGAGCGGCTCGAGACCACCGAGCGATTCGAGGTAGGAGACCGCGGCCGAGAAGCCCGCGAGCAGCTCGTAGGGCGCCGTGCCGGTCTCGAACCTGCGGCCCACGGGGCTTGTCGACGCGGGACGGGCCTTGTAGGGACGCCAGGACTCGAGCAGGTCGTGCCGTCCGTAGGCCAGGCCCATGTGGGGCCCGCAGAACTTGTACGGCGAGCAGAGCAGCACGTCGCAGCCGATCTCCTCGACGTCGACCGGCTCGTGCGCCGCGTAGTGGACGGCGTCGACCCACGACAGCGCGCCCGCATTGCGAGCCAGCTCCGCAGACCCGCTTCGCGTCGGTGATCGAGCCGACCGCGTTCGAGGCGAACACAAACGCGACGACGCGCACGCGGTCGTCGAGCTTGCGCTCGAGGTCGTCGAGGTCGAGGCGAAGATCGTCGGTCACGTCGATCCAGTCGAGCTCGAAGCCGCGGTCGGCGGCCAGCTCGACCCACGGCGCGACGCCTCCGTCGTGGTCGAGGCGGCTGACGAGGATCTTGTCGCCCTCGCGCCAGTCCCGCGAGGCGGTGCGCGAGAGCGCGAAGTCGAGGGTCGTCATGTTGCCGCCGAAGATCACGTCGTCGGCCGAGCAGTTGAGGAAGCGGCCTGCGTCGGCACGCGCCTTGTAGAGGATCGCCTCGACCCGCTCGCCGGTCGCGTACGGGGCGCCGAGGTTGCCGCTCGCCTCGCGCAGAGCGGTCGCCATCGCCTGGCCGACTTCGTCGGGGACCTGCGATCCGCCGGGGGCGTCGAGGAATGCAAAACCGCCCTGGAGCGCGGAAAAGCGCTGGCGTGCTGCGTTGACATCGAAATGGGTTGTGGTCATGGCACGAGCCTAGCGGCTCCCACCGAGTGTTCGTCGCGTTCCATCTAGGCTGGCGAGATGGCGTTTCGCGTGGTCCGTCCCGAAGGTTTCGAGTGGATCACGCGGCCACACGAGCCCGGCGAGCCGGCGCGGCACGTGGCCGAGCTGAGCGAAGCTGCCGGCTTCGCCCACACGCGCGCGAATCTCTGGCGTTACGACCCGGGCGCGCAGGGCCGGCGCCACAGGCATCCCTTGCAGGAAGAGACGTTCGTCGTGCTCGCAGGGACGCTGTCGATGTACCTCGGCGATCCGCCCGAGCGCCAGGATGTGCCGGTCGGCGGCCTGATCCACGTCGAGCCGGGAACCGCGCTGCAGACGGTCAATCACGGCAGTGACGACCTGCTCGTCTACGTGTACGGCATGCCGCCCGAGACCGAGCACGCCGAGCTGCTCGAGTCGGCGCTCTAGTGATGAGACTGCTCGGCGGAAGCGGGATCGAGATCTCGCGGCTGATCCTCGGGCTGCGGCAACTTCGGCGGGATCGGCTCGTCGCCCGCGTTCTTCGGCCGCGGCGAGACCGAGGAGCAGGCGTTTGCCCTGATGGACGCCGCCTGGGAGGCCGGGATCACGACGTTCGACACGGCCGACGCGTACGGCGGCGGGCGCAGCGAGTCGTACATCGGCGCCTGGCTGCGCTCGCAAGGGCCCCGAGGTGCGCGAGCAGATTGTCCTGTCGACGAAGACGTTCAATCCGATGGACGAAGGCGAAGACCACGGTCTGGCTCCCGCCCGGATCAAGCGTCAGCTCGAGGGCAGCCTCGGCCGGCTGGGCGTCGAGCGTGTCGACATGTATCTGGCGCACGACTGGGATCCGGACGTTCCCGTTGCCGAGACGCTGGGTGCCTTCGACGAGCTCGTTCGCGCGGGCAAGGTCGGTGCGGTCGGCGCCAGCAACGTCGACGGTGCGCAGCTGCGGGCCGCCCTGGAGGCGAGCGAGCGCGACGGAACGGTGCGCTTCGAGTGGGTGCAGAACTCCTACTCGCTGCTCGACCGTGAGGCCGAGCGGGAGGTGCTGCCGCTTTGTGCCGAGCACGGGCTTGGCTTCACGCCGTTCAGCCCGCTTGCAGGAGGCTGGCTCACCGGGAAATACCGCCGGGGTGAACCTGCTCCTGACGGCTCACGGATGACCCTGCGGCCGGAGCCTTACCGGCACCTGGTCGACGACAACGCTGTGTGGAACGGCCTCGAGGGCCTCGAGCGCCTGGCGGTGAAGCGCGAGACGACGAGTGCGACCCTTGCGCTGGCCTGGCTGCTCGCCGAGCCGCGCCTGACAGGCCTGGTGACCGGCCCGCGGCGACCCGACCAGCTGTCCGAGCCACTCGCCGCGCTCGCGACGCCGCTCACGGCCGACGACCGGGCGGAGCTCACTGCGCTGTTCGGCGGTACTCTGTCGCCATGACGACGACCGTCGATACGGCGATCGATCCGCTCGACTATCTCGGCATCGACCGGCTCCTGGACGACGAGGAGCGGTTGATCCGCGACACGGTGCGGGCGTGGGTGAAAGACCGGATCGTCCCGAACGTCGGCGACTGGTTCGAGGAGGGCCACATCCCCGTTGAGCTGGCCAAGGAGCTGGGCGACCTGGGCCTCCTCGGGATGCATCTGCACGGCTACGGCTGCGCGGGAACGAGCGCCACCGCCTACGGCCTGGCGTGCCTCGAGCTGGAAGCCGGGGACAGTGGTGTCCGGAGCCTGGTGTCCGTCCAGGGCTCGCTCGCGATGTATGCGATCTACCGCTGGGGCTCCGAGGAGCAGAAGCAGCACTGGCTGCCGCGGATGGCCGCCGGCGACGCGATCGGCTGCTTCGGGCTGACCGAGCCGGACTCCGGCTCCGACCCGGGCTCGATGCGCACGCGCGCTCGCCGCGATGGGTCCGACTGGATCATCCACGGCAACAAGATGTGGATCACGAACGGCTCGATCTCGGATGTTGCAGTGGTCTGGGCCGACACCGACGAGGGGATTCGTGGCTTCCTCGTCGAGAAGGGCATGCCCGGGTTCACGACCCAGGACATCGAGCGAAAGCTGTCGCTGCGCGCCTCGGTCACCTCCGAGTTGCTCCTCGACGACGTCCGCGTGCCGGCCGAGGCGCTGCTGCCCGAGGCGAAGTCGCTGCGTGGCCCGCTGTCGTGCCTGAGCGAAGCGCGCTTCGGGATCGTGTTCGGCGCGGTGGGGGCGATGCGGGCCTGTTACGAGTCGGCGCTCGACTACAGCAAGAACCGCATCCAGTTCGGCAAGCCGATCGCGTCGTTCCAGATCCAGCAGCAGAAGCTCGCGATGATGGCAGTCGAGGTCAACCGCGCCTCTCTGCTCGCGCTGCACCTGGGTCGCATGAAGGACGCGGGCGTGCTGCGGCCCGAGCACGTCAGCATGGGCAAGCTCGCGAACGTCAACGCCGCGCTCGATGTGGCGCGGAACGCACGCCAGGTGCTCGGCGCGAACGGCGTCACGCTCGAGTATCCGGTGATCCGGCACATGAACAACCTCGAGTCGGTCGTGACCTATGAGGGCACGGCTGACGTGCATGCCCTGGTCGTCGGCTCGGCGATCACCGGCATCGACGCGTTCCGGTAGCGGTATGGACGAGGTACTCGCCAAGGCCGAGGAATGGCGTGCCGCAGGCGAGCAGGTCGCTCTGGCGACGGTCGTCGGCTCGCGCCGCTCGGCGCCACGGCCGCTCGGCTCGAAGCTCGCGATCTGCGGCAACAAGCTCTTCGGCTCGGTGTCGGGCGGCTGTGTGGAAGCCGACGTGGCGGAGCTGGCTCGCACCGTCGTCGATGCGGGCGCGCCGCAACTCGTGTCGTATGGCATCGCCGACGAGGAGGCCTGGAAGGTGGGGCTTCCGTGCGGCGGTGAGATCGATGTATTCGTCGAGCCGTTCACGGGTGCGCCGGCCGTCGAGCGCGGGACGAGCTATGTCGTCGTCGCGGGCGAGGGTCTGGGCGAGCGCTGGCAGGGCGACGCCGACGGCAAGACAGGGTTGCGCGAGGAGGACGGCCGCACCGTGTTCGCGGAGCGTGTCTCGCCGCCGCCGCGGCTCGTGATCGTGGGGGCAGGCGACATTGCCGAGGCAATCTGCGCGCTGGCCCGTCCGCTCGGCTGGCATACGCAGGTCGTCGAGCCGCGCACGGGACTCGCGACCCGCGAGCGGGTGCCGAGTGCCGACGAGCTGATCGTGGCCTGGCCCGATGAGATCGAGGTCGATGCGAGTACCGCGGTCGTCTCGCTCGTCCACGAGGAGCGGCTCGACCTGCCGGCGCTGCAGGCTGGAGTCGCCGGCGGCGCGTTCTACGTCGGCGCTCTGGGGTCGCGACGGACGCAGGAGAAGCGCCGCGCTGCGCTCGGCGACGAGGTTGCCGACCGCGTGCGCGGCCCGGTGGGGCTCAAGCTCGGCGGTGAGACGCCCGCCGAGATCGCGCTCGAGATCGTCGCCGAGATCCTCGCGGTGACGAAGTCCGTGCCCGTACCAGCCTGACGTGACCGCGTACGCCGCGCTGCTGCGCGGGATCAACGTCGGTGGCAACAACAAGGTGCCGATGCCTCGGCTGAAGGCGCTCTTCGAGGAGCTCGGGCACGCCGATGTCGTGACGTACATCCAGAGCGGCAACGTCGTCTTCCGGGCGAAGCGCGCTGACGCGGGAGCGATCGAACGGCGGATCACGGAGGTCTTCGGGTTCGACGTGGCGGTGGTGCTGCGCACGGGCGCCGAGCTTGCTGCGGCTGCGTCGGGTAACCCGTTCCTCGTCCGCGGCGCCGAGACGAAGCCGTTATACGTCGTCTTCCTCGACCGCAAGCCGTCGGCGGGCGCGGTGGCGGAACTCGATCCCGACCGCTCGCCGGGCGATCGGTTCAGCGTCAACGGCCGCGAGGTCTATCTCGACCTGGCGACCGGCGCGGGCCGGACGAAGCTGAACCTCGACTACCTCGAGCGCCGGCTGAAGGTGAAGGGCACCGCGCGCAACTGGAACACGGTGCTCAAGCTGGTCGAGTTGACGGCCTAGGCGACGGGGGCCGACTCGCGCTTCGCGCGCGACGTCATCGTCTGGCGCTTCGACGCCGAGAGCTCGACCTTGCGCATCCGGATCGACTTCGGCGTCACCTCGATGCACTCGTCGTGCGGATGAACTCGAGCGCCTGCTCGAGCGAGAGCGGCCGCGGCGGGATCAGGCGGACGAGGATCTCCGACGACGAGGCGCGCATGTTCGTCAGCTTCTTCGGCTTCGCCGCGTTGACGTCGAGGTCGTTGTCGCGCGAGCTCTCGCCGACGATCATCCCCTCGTAGAGCTCGTCGCCGGGCGCGATGAAGAGCGAGCCGCGCTCCTGCAGCTACGAGATCGCGAACCCGGTTGCGTTGCCGCGGCGGTCTGCGACGAGGCTGCCGGTCGGGCGCGTGCGCAGGTCGCCGTGCCACGGCTCCCAGTCCTCGAAGACGTGGTGCATGATCCCGGCGCCGCGCGTCTCGGTCAGGAACTCGGTGCGGAAGCCGATCAGGCCGCGCGCGGGGACGAGGTACTCCATGCGCGCCCAGCCGGTGCCGTGGTTGACCATCTGCTGCAGGCGCCCCTTGCGCAGCGCGAAGAGCTGCGTGACGACGCCGACGTACTCCTCGGGCACGTCGATCGCGACGCGCTCGACCGGCTCGCAGAGCTTGCCGTCGATCTCTTGGTCGAGCACCTCGGGCTTGCCGACGGTCAGCTCGAAGCCCTCGCGGCGCATGATCTCGGCGAGCACCGCGAGCTGCAGCTCGCCGCGGCCCTGCACCTCCCAGGTGTCCGGGCGCGAGGCGTGGGGAGGACCCGCAGCGAGACGTTGCCGACGAGCTCCTGGTCGAGCCGCTGCTTGACCAGGCTCGCGGTCAGCTTGTCGCCCTCGGTTCCGGCGAGCGGGCGCGGTGTTGATGCCGATCGTGATCCTGAGGCTCGGCTCGTCGACGGCGGTGACGGGCAGCGGGCGCGGATCGTCCGGGTCGGCGATCGTCTCGCCGATCGTCACGTCGGGCAGGCCCGCGAGCGCGACGATCTCGCCGGGGCCCGCTTCGTCGGTCGGGACGCGGTCGAGCGCCTCGGCGACGTAGAGCTCGGTCACGCGGGCGTTCTCGATCGTCGCCGTTGGCGCGGCACCAGGCGATCTGCTGGCCCTTGCGCAGGTGCCCGTGCATGATCGCGCAGCAGCGCGAGCCGGCCGACGTACGGGCTGGCGTCGAGGTTCGTGACGAGCGCCTGCAGCGGATGATCCGGGTCGTAGGTCGGCGCCGGGATCGTCGCGAGCATCGTGTCGAACAGCGGGCCGAGGTCGTCCGCGAGCGTGTCGGGCGTCGAGCCCGGCTTGACCCTCGCGCGCGATCGCGTAGACGATCGGGAACTCGATCTGCGCCTCGGTCGCGTCGAGGTCGAGGAACAGCTCGTACACCTCGTCGACGACCTCCTGGATCGCGCGCGTCGGGCCGGTCGATCTTGTTCACGACGAGCACGACGGGCAGGCTTCGCTCGAGCGCCTTGCGCAGCACGAAGCGGGTCTGCGGCAGCGGGCCCTTCCGAGGCGTCGACGAGCAGCAGGATGCCGTCGACCATCGTCAGCCCGCGCTCGACCTCGCCGCCGAAGTCGGCGTGGCCCGGCGTGTCGATGATGTTGATCTTCGTGCCGCCGAGCCGGACGGCGGTGTTCTTGGAGAGGATCGTGATGCCCTTCTCGCGCTCGAGGTCCATCGAGTCGAGCACCCGCTCGGCGACGTCCTGGTTCGCGCGGAAGGAGCCCGACTGCCAGAGCATGGCGTCGACCAGCGTGGTCTTGCCGTGGTCGACGTGCGCGACGATCGCGACGTTCCGCAGGTCGTCGCGGGTTGCGAGACCGGGTGTGGGTGCGATTTCGGACACGGCCCGCAGGGTAGCGGGGCGCTGCCAGGCGGCCGGATCAGGCGTTACTTGGCGCGCAGGTACGAATCGCTGCCGTCGAGCCAGTCGGCGCGGGGCGGGCAGAAGATGTCGACGTCGAGCGTCGTCTCGAGCGCCTCGGCCTTGTGCGGCAGGTGCGACGGGATGTGCAGCACTTCGCCGGCCATGATGTCGACGACGTGCGACTCGTCGTCCCCGAACCAGAACCGCATGGAGCCGCTGAGGAGGTAGGTCAGCTGCTCGTTCTCGTGCGAGTGCTTGGGGACGATGCAGCCCTGCTCGAGGTAGACGTGCGCGATCATCATGCGGTCGGTCGAGATCAACCGGCGGTGGAGCAGCGGGTTCAGCTCCTCCTTCGCCATGTCGTCCCAGCGGTAGAGGACAGGCGTGACTGTCTGCTCTCCCGTTCCCCCGGACTGCTCGTCTGGTTCGCCGGGCTGCTGTCCCGGTGTCCCGGGCGCGTGCGTCGTGTTCATCGGGTCCATAGCTCGCCTCCTGAGTCGCCGCCTCACGCGGTCCAATCGCCGCCAAACGCGGCCACCGTGAGGCTACGCGGTCTCGAAGTCCCGGGAGGAGTGCTCAAGCCGAACTGCCGGTGCCAGGCACCGGCAGTAACGTCGGTGCTGGGGCGAACTGCTGGTGCCTGGCACCGGGGTAGGCGTTGGTGCTGGGGCGAACTGCTGGTGCCTGGCACCGGGGTAGGCGTCGGTGCTGGGGCGAACTGCTGGTGCCTGGCACCGGGGTTTGAAGTGCCGCGAGGTGCGCCAATAGTGTGAATCTTGCGGCGCTTTGGGGTGTTGCTCGGTACTCTCGTTGCTGTTGGAACTGTGCTTTTGTTGCGGCGGGAGGCCGCGAGCATGGGTCGCCAGGATTTCTTGAACTCGTGCTCGAAATGCTGTCGGCAACTGGGATTTCGGCGGCCATTGGCTGCTCGAGAACTGAGGTAAGCCGGTTAGGCGCTGTCCGGCAGGCTGCTGTCGGCCGCGGCCAGTTGGCCGCAGGCGGCTGCGATGTCGCGGCCGCGGGTCAGCCGCATCGTCGACGGCTGGCGCGCGGCGTCGAGCACTTCCTTGAACGCTGCGATCTTCTCGCGCGAGGAGCCGTCGTACATCCCGGTCGGGTTGTAGGGGATGAGGTTCACCTTGAAGAGATGCCGGTCGAGCACCGCGACGAGCGCGCGCGCGTGCTCGAGCGAGTCGTTCACGCCGGCGAGCATCACGTACTCGACGAAGACCTTCCGGCGGCGGAGCTCGACGTAGCGCAGGCACTCGGCGAGCACCTCCTCGAGCGGATAGCGGTCGTTGACCGGCATCAGCTCGCTCCGCAGCGCATCGGTCGGCCGCGTGCAGCGAGAGCGCGAGGCGGATCGGCTCGTCGACCTCGTCGACGAACCGCCGTCAGCCCGGGCAGCCAGCCGACCGTCGAGATCGTCGTCCGCCGGTGGGTGACGCCGATGGCCGGGCAGCCGGCGCGCCGCCGCGAGCACCGCGTCGATGTTGAGCATCGGCTCGCCCATGCCCATGAAGACGGCGTGGTCGATCGGCTCGATGCGCCGGAAATAGAGTGCCTGGTCGAGGATCTCCCACGGATCGAGGTTGCGCCGGAACTGCATCTGCCCGGTCGCGCAGAACGTGCAGGTGAGCGGGCAGCCCGACTGCGACGACACGCACACCGACCGCCGGCCGTCGCGGAAGCGCATCAGCACCGCCTCGAGCGGATGCCCTCGCGCGTGTGGAAGAGCGCCTTCACCGTGCCGTCGGCCGATATCGCCTCGTGCTGCGAGCTCGAGCGTCGAGAACGGCACGCTCCTCGTCGAGCAGCTCGCGCATGGGCGCCGGCAGGTTCGTCATCTCGGCATACGCAGTCGCGCCGCGCGCCGCCCACTCCCACACCTGCCGCGCGCGGTAGTCGGGCTCGCCCTGCAGCTTCTCGGCGACGAGGTCGAGGTTCATCCGGACAACGTAGCCCGGGAGCGGCTCGAGTTTCTCAGGAAGCGCGGTTCTCGCGCAGCCAGGCGAGCACGTCGCCCGCGTTCCGGTCGGGCGGAAACACGGGATAGAAGACCTTGACGATCGTGCCGTGCTCGGCGATCAGCGCGAGCCGGCTGTAGAGCGTCGAGGCCGGCGATCTCGAACGTCGGGAGACCGAGCGCCTCGCGGAGCTGGAGGTCGATGTCCGAGATGACCGGGAACGGCATGTGGTTTCGCTCGGCGAACTCGATCTGCGCCTCGAGCGGCTGCGCCGAGACACCGGCCACTCGCGCGCCGAACGAACCCGAGCTCCTCGGCGTGGTCGCGAAAGCCGCACGACTGCGGCGTGCAACCGCGCGCGCCGGGAAACTCGTCCCAGCCGGGCAGCAGCGGCACTCCCGGCACCCCGGACCGCGGGATAGACGTAGAGCACAGCTCGCTCCGCGGCGAGCTCAGCGAGATCGACCGGCCCCTGCGAGGACGGAAGCACGAGCTGTGGGATGGCCAGCCCAGGCAGGTGGTCGGCGCCGCCGTCGTCCTCCGGCTCCGGCAAGTCCGGCGGCAGCGTGTACGGATCGACGATGCCCATCGCCGAACCTTACGCCAACCATTTAGGCTCTCAGGCCGGTGATCGATCTCCGTTCCGACACCCAGACGAGCCGTCGGCCGCGATGCGCGAGGCGATGGCGAACGCAGAGGTCGGCGACGAGCAGGAGCGCGAGGATCCGACCGTCACTCGCGCTCGAGCGCCGCACGGCAGCGCTGCTCGGACAGGAAGAGGCCGTCTATCTGCCGACCGCGACCGATGGGCAACCAGATCGCCCTCGTGATGCTCGGCGAGCGCGGCACCGAGCTGGTCGCCGAGGAGAGCGCGCACATCCTGGTGCACGAGCTCGGCGGCGCGGCGTTGCATTCGGGCCTGCAGACGCGCGGCTACCCCGGCCGCCTGCGGCAGGCTGACGCCCGACCAGATCCGCTCCTCGATGGTCTCGGACAGCAGCTTCCACACGCCCGCGCACGTCCGTCGTTGCGATCGAGAACACCCACAACACGGCCGGCGGGACGGTCTGGCCGCTCGACGAGCTGCACGAGGTCGTCGTGACCTGCCGGGAGCTCGGCCTGTGGGTTCACCTCGACGGCGCGCGGCTGCACAACGCAGCGATCGCGCCTCGGCGTCCCGCCCGCGGACATCGCGTCGCAGTTCGACACCGTCACGATCTGCCTCTCGAAGGGTCTCGGCTGCCCGCTCGGCGCTCTGATCGCCGGCTCGCACGCGCTGATGTACCGGGCACGGGTCGAGAAGCACCGCTTCGGCGGCGCGATGCGACAGGCCGGCATCGTCGCCGCAGCGGGGCTCTACGCGCTCGACCACAACGTCGAGCGGCTCGCCCACGATCACCGCGTGCGCGGCGACTCGCCGTCGCATGGTCGGAGCGAGGCCTTCCGGTCGATCTCGACCGGGTTCGAGACGAACTTCGTGCAGGTCCACGTCGCGGCGCTCGGTCTCGGCGACGTACGAGGCGCTCGAGCGGCTGACCGAGGCGGCGTACTGCTCTCGCGGACGATGCGCGCGGGCGTCTTGCGGGCCGTCACGCACCTCGACGTCGACGACGACGACATCGACGGCGCGCGCTCGAGCTCGTTCCGCGCGCCCTTGGAGTTGTGGTTGCCCGCGCCTGAGCAGCTCGACCCCGGAGCTCGAGCGGATGGTCGCCGAGCGGCAGGCCGACCGGCTGCCGTCCGTGCCGGCAGCGGTCGTGCGCAAGGGCGAGATCCTCTGGTCCGGCGCGGCCGGCACTGCGAACTACGCCGACGACCGCGCGGCCACTCCCGACACGCAGTACCGCATCGGCTCGATCACGAAGACGTTCACAGCGACGGCGATCATGCAGCTCCGGGACGCAGGGTCGCACTCGATCTCGACGACCGCCTCGACCGCACATCACCGGCATCGCGAACGGCGCCCCGACGCTCCGCCGCCTGCTCTCGCACCTGTCCGGCCTGCAGCGCGAGGCGGGGGAGATGTTCGTGACGGGCGAGTCGCCGACCGAGCAAGACCTGATCGACGTCGATGGGCGGCATCGAGTTCGTTCTCGAGCCGAGCCAGGCGCATCACTACTCGAATCTCGCCTTTGCGCTGCTCGGACAGGTCGTCGCGGCGGCGTCCGGGATGGCGTACACGGAGTACGTCGACAGCCGGATCATCGGCCCGCTCGGGCTCGGCCGCACGACGTGGCAGCCGCAGCCGCCGGCCGCGCAGGGCTACCTCGTCGACGAGTACGCGCGCACCGTATGGCGTCGAGCCGGAGACCGATATCGAAGGGCGAGCGCCTGCCGCCGGCCAGCTGTGGTCGACCGTCGCGCGACCTGGGCCGCTGGGCGTCGTTCCTCGCGACCGGGCAGGACGACGTTCTCGCCGCCGAAAACCGTGGAGGCGATGTGGTTCCCGCAGGTGATGTGGGACCCCGCGGACTGGGTGCTCGGCTGGGGTCTCGGGCTGATGCTCTTCAACCACGAAGGCCGGATCTACGGCGGTCACGGTGGTGCCATGGCCGGCCACCTCTCGGGCGTCTTCGTCGACCGCAAGACGCAGATCGGCGCTGCCGCACTCACCAACTCGACGACGCGCGGCGACATGGAGTTCGCCGCGATCAAGCTCGCCGCGAAGACGATCGAGCTCTGGCCCGAGCCCATCGAGCCCTGGCAGCCCGAGGCTGAGCCTCCGCCCGAAGACGTTCGGCCGCTGCTCGGCCGCTGGTGGTCCGAGGGCAGCGAGTTCCTGTTCTGGTGGGAAGGCGGCGCCCTGCGCTCGAAGCCTGCAGCGGCACCGGCCGGCCGTCCGACCGACGATCTTCGAGCGCGACGGCGACGGGTGGCGGGCCGCCTCAGGCCGCGAGCGCGGCGAGCGGCTGCGCGTCGACGGCGAACGGATGATCTGGGCGGGCTACCCGTTCACGCGCGCCCAGGAGCCGTTCGCCTAGCGGTTTCCGGCGACGGCGTACGCGACCACGGCCGCGGCGTAGACGCCGACCAGCGCGAAACCCTCCCAGCGCCTCGAGCGGCCGTCGCTGACGACGACGAACGCCGCCAGAGCAGCGCCGGCCATCGTCACGACCTCGACGAGGCGGAACGACAGGGGCAGTCCTCGCCCGACGATCCAGGAGAGCAGCGCAACGGCAGGGGCGACGAACACCGCGACCTGCATCGACGAAACGATCGCGATCTCGGTCGCGAGTCTCGTATTGCCGCGCTTCGCGATCACGATCGCCCCGCCATGTTCGGCTGCATTGCCGACGATCGCGACGATCACGATCGCGATGAAGAACTCGCCGAGACCGACCGCGTGTCCGAACTTGTCCAGCGAGTGGACGAGGATCTCGGAGACGAGCGCGGTCGCGATGGTCGCGACGGCGAGTACGGCGATCGCCTTGCGGAGCGGCCACGCCGTCGTCGATGGCTCCGCGCGCTCGGCGGCGTTGTGGCGGCGGAGGCTGCGGATGGTCACCCAGCCGTAGCCGAGCAGCAGCACCGCCGCGACGGGAATCGTCAGCAGGAACAGCGAGTGCCGCTCGGGGTTACCGTGCCAGCCCGGAATCGACGGGATCAGCAGCAGACCAACCGTGGCGATGACGGCCAGCAGTTGGACGCGGAGCGAGCGCGCGTCCACTTCGCCCTCGCCGCCGGCGATCATCGCCGCGCCGAGGACGAGGAGGATGTTCGACACGACCGAGCCGGCGAGCGAGCCGCGGACGACGTTCGGCAGGCCGTCGGCCACCGCGAAGAGCGCGATGATCAGCTCGGGCGCATTGCCGAAGCTCGCGTTGAGGAACGCGCCGATGCCCGGCCCGGTGTGCTCGGCGGCCTGCTCGGTCGATTCGCCGATCAGCCACGCCAGCGGGATCAGAGCCAGGCCCGAAAGGATGAACAGCGTGGTCGCGTCGGTGTGGAGCGCAAACCGGCCGATGACGGCGGCAGGCGCGAGGGCGAATGAAGCCCAGAGAATCGGCCGCGGCATCGGTTCGTCTAGCGTAGTCGTGATGCGCGCCGTGCTCTTCGACTGGGGAAACACGCTCGTTCGCTTCGAGTGGGACGAGGAGTTGCTCGTCGCCGGCCACCAGGCCGGTCTGGCGGCGGTCGGCCGCGCCGACGAGGCGGCTGACTTCACCGAGCGCTTTCGCACGGAGATCTACCCGCGCCTCACGCCCAACGACGACTACCTCGCGATGCTGCACGCCGAGCTTGGCCTGGAGCAGGCGGACGCCGAGGCGTTCGTCGTGGCCGAGTACAACGCCTGGCGCCCGGCGACGTCGCTCGCCGCCACGGCCCACGCGCTGCTCGAATCGCTGCGCGGCCAAGGGCTCAAGCTCGCGGTCGTCACAAACCATTGGCCTGAACCCGCCTGGCTCGTCCGCGAGGAGATCGAGCGGTTCGGCGTCGCCGAGCGGGTCGACGCGATCGTCCTCGCCGGAGAGGTCGGCGCCCGGAAACCCGACCCGGCGATCTTCCGCCGGGCGCTGCAGGAGCTCGACGTCGACCCGTTCGACGCGATGTTCGTGGGTGACCGCCTCGACGCCGACATCCGCGGCGCCGGCGACCTCGGGCTCGTCACGGTGCAGGCGCTGTGGTTCGCGGCGGACGAGGTTCCGGGTGGGCCCGAGCCCGATTTCATGGCGTTCACGCCCATGGATGTACTGACGGCTGTCCAGCGGCTAGCTGCTGCAGGGTGACATGTCAAGACTTGAACCCTGCGCCGAACGCGCCACAATCCATGAATGACACCTGAGCACGCGACAGCCCCAGCTCTGCCTCTGCATCCGCAGGCGGAGATGGAGTGCCGTCGCTGTGAGGTGCACTGCGACAAGGTCGTGTACCCGGGTGCCTGCCTGGCGCGCGCCTGCCCGTTCGTCTACTCGTTCGAGGCGTGGGGCAGCACGTACGTGGGGTGCATGCAGAAGGTCTACGACGTCGAGATCGACCTCGACATGCTTCGTGCGGCCGAGCGGCGGAAGGTGGGCTTCGGTGCGATCCGGGCCAAGCGCGAGCCGCTGCCGATGTGCCACGCCGAGATCGAGCGCACGTACGAGACGCGCGTCGACGAGCTCGGTTGCGTGAATCCGGAGTTCAACGAGCTGGCGCTCGGCCAGCCGACCTTCCGGGTGTTCGCTCAGCTCAAGGCCGGCTGAGCAGCGCGTTCTCGCGGCGGCGCCGGACGGTGCGCACCGCGAGCCACCCGAGGGCGATGAGCACGAGCGCGGGTACTCCGAGCGCGAGCCCGTAGACCGCGCCGATCCCGATCCAGCGGAAGGCGACGCCCAGGCCGTGCAGTGGCCCGTGGCCGTGACGCTTCGGCACCGCGGGAGCCGGCGTGGCCAGGTGGAGCGAGACGGTCGCGTAGCGAGCGGCGCGGAGCGTCGCTGCCTCGGCGCGCTGCAGGCGCTCGATGCGCGTCGTGAGCGCGGAAATCTGCCGCACCAGCGCCGGAGTCGAAGGCTGCGCGCGCAGGGCGGCGAGCTGCCGCTGCAGGCGCTGCATCGTGCGGTCGGTCGTGGCGATTCCGGCCTGGAGATCCTGGATGTCGACCTGCTCGGCCGTGATCGTGCCGAGCGACGACAGGCGCGCGATCGCCTGACGGACGTTGGTCTTCGGCACCTTCAGGACGAGGTCCGACGAGGCCGCCGCGCTCGCCGCGTCGACGTGCGCCGACACGACGTAGCCGCCAAGGCCGGTGACGATCGCCACGGCGCGCTTGGTCGCGTTGGAGACGGCGGTCGCGTTCGGGACACGCAGGGTGAGCGAGGCGGAGTACTTCTGCGGCCGGGTGGCCGACGGGTTGAGGGGCGCCAGCTTTGCCGAGCCGGATGAGGTCGCTGCGCCGGGCACCGTGGCCGCCTTCAACTGGGCGGTGCCGCCCTCACCGGTGGCGGGCGTATGAGCCCGGTCGATCGCGAATGGCTGGACGACGGCCGAGTGGTGCGCCGGTCTCGTCACGACCACCGCGACGGCGACCGCAGCTGCGACGGGGACGAGCACGGCGAAGATGCGGCGGCGCGTGAACCTGCTCTGCCGCTCGGGCGGCGCGGCAGCTGCGATCAGGCGGACGCGCTCGCGCAGCTCGAACGGGACTTCTGGCTGGGCGGCGCGGATCTCCGCGACGACGTCACGCTGCGACATGGAGTGCCTCCTCGAGCTTCTTGAGAGCGCGGTTCAGGCGAGTGGTGCAATTGGTGGGGGAGATCCCGAGCATCCGCGCCGTGGTCGGGGCGTCGAGATCGAGCACGATGCGGAGAGCGACAACCTCGCGCTCGCCGGCGGACAGTCGGAGCAGTGCCGCTTCGAGGTCGGGCGAGAGGCCTTCGACGAAGCGCTCGTCGATCCGCTCGGGGGTCGCGGCGAGCTGCTCCCGGCGGGTGCGCCGCCGCTCGGAGCGGAAGTGGTCGAGCGCCGCGGTGCGGGCGACCTGGCAGAGCCAGGTGCGGGCCGATCCGCGCTGCGGATCGAACCGCGGCCAGAGCCGCAGAGCGCGTTCGAACGTCTCGCCGGTCAGATCCTCGGCCGCCGCCCGGTCGCCCGTGAACCACACGAGGTAGCCGTAGACGTCTTCGAGGTGCCGCTCGGCGGCCTGCGAGAAGCTCGTCACACCCGTCCTACGCCGCCGCCGCCCGATTCGTCACACGGCTGGGCCGGAAACACCTGAGGCCGCTGCCGCTGTGGGACGTGTCACGCACGCTTCCTGCTCGCCGCCGCGCGGGCGGTACGGCGCCGACGCTTGGCGACGCCCCGCTGGTGGAGGTCGCGGACCGCCTTCAGGTCGGCGACGCCGGGGCCGTGGCCGTCGGCGCCCGCTACCTCGAGGTAGGCGCTCAGATGCTGGAACTCCGGCTGCGCCAGAAACACGCCGAGCCCTTCGCCCATCAGGCCCTCGCCGATGTTCGCGTGACGGTCGCGGTTCGAGCCGAGCGGCATGGCGCTGTCGTTGATGTGCAGTGCGCGCAGCCGGTCGAGGCCGATCTTCCCGTCGAGCTGGGCGACGAGAGCGTCGACTGCGGCCGGTTTCGTCACGTCGTATCCGGACGCGTACAGGTGGCACGAGTCGAGGCACAGACCCAGGCGTGGATGGTCGCCGACCCCGGCGAAGATCGCCTCGAGCTCCTCCAGCGACCGCCCGATCGTGCCGCCCGCACCCGCCGAGTTCTCGAGGCAGAGCCACGTGTCGCCCGCGCAGCGCTCGAGGATCTGCTCCAGCGCCGAGCACGTCCGGTCGAGTCCGGCTTCGAAGCCGGCCCCCAGATGCGAGCCGACGTGGAAGATGACGGCGTCGGCTTCGATCGCCGCCGCCGCATCGATGGTCGTGCGCAGCGTTTGCACCGACTTGTCATAGATCTCATCGTTCGTCGTCGCCAGGTTCACGAGGTACAGGGCGTGCACCACGATGCCGCCGATTCCGGCCTCGGCCCGCCGCGCCTTGAAGCGCGCAATCGCCTCGGGCTTGTGGTTGGTCGGCCGCCACATGCGCGGCGACTGGGTGAAGACCTGCGCGCAGTCGCCGCCGATTGCCTCGATCCGGTCGATTGCCGTGTCGATGCCGCCGCTGGACGAGACGTGGGCTCCGAACTCCACTCGAGCCCAGCGTAGACGGCCCGTCGGCGCCACTACAGTCCGCCCCAGTGGCGGAAGGGGCGCGTGTGGGCATCGACGTCGGCGGCACGTTCACCGATCTCGTCGCCGTGCGCGACGGCCGGCTGATCGCCGCCAAGGTTCGCTCGACCCCGCAGGACCAGTCGCTCGGCGTGATGGCCGCGCTGGAGGCATCGGGTCTCGCCCCGAGCGAGGTCGCCGCGATCGCGCACGGGACGACGGTGTCGACGAACGCGCTTCTCGAACGGCGCGGCGCACGAACGGCGCTCGTCACCACCGACGGCTTTCGCGACGTGATCGAGATCGGCCGCCAGAACCGCCCGGCCTTGTACGACCTGACCCTGGCACCGCCGGAGCCGCTCGTTCCGCGCGAGCTCCGCTTCACCGTCGCCGAGCGGGTCGGCCCGGAGGGCGTCCTGCTCGAGCTCGACGGCGAAAGCGTGCGCCGGGCGGTCGAGGAGATCGCTGCGGCCAAGGTCGAGGCGGTGGCCGTCTGCCTGCTCTTCTCGTTCGTCCACCCGGACCACGAGCAGCAGATTCGCGCCGCCCTGCTCGAAGCTCTTCCCGACGTCCCTGTCTCGCTGTCGAGCGAGGTGCTGCCCGAGTTTCGCGAGTACGAGCGCTTTGCGACAACGACTGCCGACGCGTATCTCGCGCCGGGCCTGGCCGCGTACCTGCGCCGGCTCGGCGAGAGACTCGACGCCGCGGGCCTGCCGCAGCCCGTCGTGATGCAGTCCTCGGGCGGAGTCACCGACCTCGAAACGGCTGCCGGGCTCGCGTCGAGCTGCGTTCTCTCCGGGCCGGCCGCCGGGGTCGTGGCCGCCGCCTTCGTGGCGGGTGAGAGCGGCTTCTCCGAATTGCTGACATTCGACATGGGTGGCACGAGCACCGACGTCTCGGTCGTCTTGCAGGGCGAGGTGCAGACGACGACCGGCGCCGTCGTGGCCGGCATCCCGATCAAGCACCCGCTGGTCGACGTCCACACGGTCAGCGCCGGTGGCGGCTCGGTGGCCTGGCTCGACAGTGGCGGTGCCCTACGTGTCGGGCCCCGCTCGGCCGGGGCGGCGCCGGGACCGGCGTGCTACCGCAACGGCGGACTCGAGGTCACCGTCACCGACGCCGACCTGTTTCTCGGCTGCCTGCGCGACGGCCAGACGCTCGGTGGAGAGGTCGTGTTGAGCCGGCCGCTCGCCGAGCGTGCTCTGAACGAGCTCGCCGGCGCGCTGAGTCTGGCTCCGGTCGATGCGGCCGCCGGGGTCGTCGCCGTCGCCGAGGCGGAGATGATCCGGGCACTGCGGGTGATCACGGTCGAGCGCGGCATCGATCCCCGCGAGCTGACACTCGTCGCGTTCGGCGGAGCGGGGGGTATGCACGCGTGCAGCCTCGCCGAGGAGCTTCGGGTCGACCGGATCCTGTTTCCGCGCGCCGGTGGAGTGTTGAGCGCCCTTGGCCTGGCCGTCTCGGACCTGCGGCGCGATTACGTCGCGCCGCTCTTCGGGGAGCCGGAGACGCTGGCCCGCGACGCACTCGAAGCCGCATTCGCCGCGCTCGAACGGCGCGCCGCCGCCGATCTCCCTGCACCCGTCGCTCTCCGCCGCTTCGCCGACGCCCGGTTCAAAGGCCAGTCGTTCGAGCTGACGATTCCGGTGACGGATCTTTCGCAACTCACCGGCGCCTTCCGCGCGACCCACCAGGCCCGCTACGGCTACGAGCTGCCCGACACCCCGGTGGAGCTGGTTGCCATCCGTGTCGCCGGCACCTCCGCCGTGCCGAAGCCGAAGCTCGGCGGCGCCGCTCGCCGTTCAGGCGACAAGCCCGAGCCTGAGCAACGGCGGGCGTACTTCAACGGCGAGTGGTGCGACACCGAGGTCTTCGCCAGCGAGCACCTCGCATCCGGCGACAGCTTCGCCGGGCCCGCGGTCGTGGAGTTCCCGGAAGCAACCTGCGTTGTTCGTCCGGGCTGGACCGCGACGCTCGACCCAACAGGCGCGCTCGTCCTGGAGCGGTCGTGAGCCGGCCGTACGTCTCCGACCCCGTGACGCTTTCGGTCTTCGTCAGCGCGCTCGTCGGCATCGCCGAGGAGATGGGCGTCGTGCTGATTCGCAGCAGCCGCTCGTCGAACATCAAGGAGCGCCGCGACTGCTCCTGCGCCCTATTCGACGCTGCAGGCCGCATGGTCGCGCAGGCGGAGCACATCCCGGTGCACCTCGGCGCGATGGCCGAGGCCGTGGCCGCCGTGCTCGAGCGTGGCCCCGAACCCAACGACGTCTTCGTGCTGAACGACCCGTACTCCGGCGGCACACACCTGCCCGACATCACGCTCGTCACGCCGATCGCCCATGAGGGGTCGATCGTCGGCTTCGCCGTGGCGCGCGCCCACCATTCCGACGTTGGCGGCATGCAGCCCGGGTCGATGCCCAGCGACTCCCGGTCGATCTACCAGGAGGGGATCATCATCCCGCCGGTCAGGCTCGTGAGCCGGGGGCGCTACGTCGACGACGTGCTTGGCCTGCTGCTGGCGAACGTGCGCACCCCCGAGATCCGGCTTGCCGACCTTCGGGCGCAGCGGGCCGCGAACGACGTCGGTGCCGAGCGGTTCGGCGAGCTGGTCGACCGCCACGGCCTCGACTTCGTGCGTGCAGCGTTCGACGATGTGCTGGCGTACAGCGAGCGGCGTACCCGGGCCGCGCTGGCCGCTCTCCCTGACGGCGTCTATCAAGCGCGGACCGAGCTCGAGGGCGACGGTGTCACCGACGAGGACATCGAGATCCACTGCGCCGCGCAGATCGACGGCGACCGCATTCGCTTCGACTTCAGGGGAACCGCAGCCGCGGCGGCAGGCAACGTGAACTGCCCGCTCGCCGTGACGCGCTCGGCGTGCCTGTTCGCGGTCAGGGTGCTGCTTCCCGACGACATCCCGACGAACGAGGGTGTCGTCCGCGCGATCGAGGTCACGGCGCCGCCAGGCTGCCTGGTGAATGCGGAACGACCATCGGCGGTCGTTGCGGGAAACGTGGAGACGAGCCAGCGCATCGCCGACGTGGCACTCGAGGCGCTCGCGCAGGCGGTCGAGCTGCCGGCTGCCGGGCAAGGGACGATGAACAACACGATCATCGGCGGGGCGACCTGGACGTACTACGAGACGATCGGCGGCGGCCAGGGTGCGAACCGGCACGGCGCCGGTGCCTCGGGCGTCCACGTAGGCATGACCAACACGCTGAACACGCCGATCGAGGCGCTGGAGCTCGAGTTCCCGTTGCGCGTCGAGCGGTACGAGCTGCGCTACGGCTCCGGGGGTGCCGGCGAGCACGCGGGTGGCGACGGGATCGTGCGTGAACTGCGCGTCCTTGACCCCGCGACTCTCTGCCTGCTGACCGACCGCCGGCGGCACCAGCCGTCAGGCCGGGCGGGAGGCGAGCCCGGCGCGTGCGGCGTCAACCTGCTCGACGGACGCGAGCTCCCGGCGAAGGTGACCGTCGACCTCGACGCCGGCCAGGTGGTGACGGTGTCGACGCCCGGCGGCGGCGGCTTCGGCGCGCCCTACGATACGACCCGATGAGCGTCCACGTCCGCATGGCTCCGAGTCCGACGGGATACGTCCACATCGGGACGGTCCGCACCTTCCTGTTCAACTGGCTGTTCGCCCGGCAGCAGAGCGGTGTCTGCCTCCTGCGGATCGAGAACACCGACACCAGCCGCGAGGTCGAGGACGCCGTCGAGCAGATTCAGAGCTCGCTGAGCTGGCTGGGCATCGACTGGGACGGTCCCGTCTCGTTCCAGCTCGAGACGGCGGACAAGGCGCGCGAGCTGGCCGAGCAACTCGTCCGTGAGGACAAGGCGTACATGGACGAGGGCGCGATCCGGTTCCGGCAGCCGCGCGAGGGGAGCGTCTGGTGGGACGACGTCGTCCGGGGCCGCATCGAGTTCCAGAACGACCAGCTCGCCGACCCGGTGATCGTCCGCGGCGACGGGCGCCCGACCTACAACTTCGTCAGCCCGGTCGACGACATCTCCGACGAGATCACGCACGTCATCCGCGGTCAGGATCACGTCTCGAACACGCCGACCCAGATCAACATCCTGCGCGCGCTTGGCGCCGACCTGCCGGTGTACGCGCATGTCCCCGACGTGCTCGGCAACGACGGCAAGAAGCTGTCGAAGCGCCACGGCGCGGTCTCGGTCGACGTCTTCCGCGAGCTCGGCTATCTCCCGGACGCCCTCGTCAACTTCATCGCGCTCCTCGGCTGGAGCTACGACGACAAGACGACCGTCATGTCGCGCGCCGAGCTGGTTGAGCGCTTCACGCTGGAGAGGGTGGTTTCGAGCCCAGCCACGTTCGACTACGAGAAGCTCGACTGGCTGAACGGCGTGCACCTGCGTGCGCTCGAGCCGGAGCAGTACGCCGCTGCGCTGCTGGTGTGGCTCCGCGAGCGTGGCAGCGATTGGGACGAGGCCACGGTGACGGCGACCGCGCCGCTCGTTCAGGAGAAGATCGAGCGGTTCGACCAGTACCCCGACTTCGTGCGCTTCTTGTTCGAGGACATCGCGCCGCCCGAGGGAGCCGATCCCGATCTCTGCCGCGCCGCGGCCGCCAAGCTCGAGACACTGGCCGATTGGAGCGCAGCTGCGATCGAAGAAGCTCTCCGTGCGCTCGCCGACGAGCTTGGCCAGAAGCCGCGGCAGGCGTTCGCGCCGATCCGGCTCGCGGTGACCGGCTCGAAGGTGTCGCCGGGCCTCTTCGAGAGCATCGAGCTGCTCGGCCGCGAGCGCACCCTGCAGCGGCTCGGCGCAGCTGCAGCGAACGGCTAGGGCCGATACCAGAGGACCGACGCCGTCACGGCGACGATCCCGGCGACCCACACCGGCCAAAGCGCGAGTACGGCTCCCACGGCGAACGCGAGTGCGCCGCCGAGAGCGAGGAGGGCCGCGATGAGCGGCCGGGTCAGCTCGGAGACCTGAGGCTCCTGTTCCGCTGCCGGTTCGGGTGCCGGCTTCGGGGCTGCGAGCCGCAACCGCGCGAGCCGCACGCGAAAAAGGGCCCCGCGCCACTCGTGCAGCAGCGGTGTGACCCCGTCGAGACCCTGCTCGTCGAGCGCCTCTGCGACCTCGGCGGTTGCGTCGCGCGCACCGCCGAGAGCCCAGGTCAACTCCTGGTGGAGCGGTTCCGCGTCGCCCGGTGGATCGAGGCCGTAAGCCTCTTCCGATGCGGTGTGCAGCGAATACTGGAGCCGCTGCAGACGGGCGCCGGCGTCGTTGGCCGTGAGCGAGTCGGGGTCGGCGGCGAGGCGGTCGAGCAGGGACAGATTGCGCGACAGACCACCCCACAACTCCGCCATCGCGCTCGAATACTCCTCGGTGGTGCTCGTCCCGCTCACCTCGATCAATGCTAGTCACGTCTGCCGGGGCCGGCGTCACCCAGTTAGGGTTGTGGTGTGAGCACGGCATCGGTCTTCACAGGAGCGGAATTCGAGCTGCGTCTGCAGCGCTACCTCTTCGAGAGCTCGGAGGAGGGAAGGGCTGTACGCGTCGGTGAGAAGGAGACGTCGGAGCAGGCGGCGATCATCCGCCGCTACGCCGATCTCTTCACCGTCGGCCAGCTGGACGCGCTGCGCCAGGACGAGGAGGCGGCGACCGGCGACGATCGCGAGCGTCTCTATCGGCTCCGCAAGACGTGCGAGGGAGGCCTCATCGCATCGGAGACCGCGGAGCGTGAGGACGAGCTCGAGAACCGTATGCTGGCCGCCCGGGTGTGGTTCAAGGATGAGGAGTACCCGCTCCGATCGGCCCAGGCGAAGCTGGCGCTCCTGCCGTCGTACGCCGACCGCGATGAGCTCGGCGAGATTCAGGCTGCCGAGAACGCGACGTTCAACCCCGACCGGCTCGAGCTGCTTCGCTGGTCGGAGGAGTTGGCCGCACAGCATTCCGGGATCGCTGACGCGGTCGAGCGGAACGAGGAGGAGAAGGCCATCTCGTTGCGCGAGCTCTCACATGCGTTGAATGCCGCGGCCGTCGAGACCGAGGGGGCCTATGCGCGGCTGCGCGACAAGTGGTTCGAGCGCCTGCTCGGGCCCGACCGCGCGCCGATCCCCGCGAGCTCGCACACGGCGTACATGCGGCGCCTCTCGCCGCTCGAGGCGACCTACACCAAGGATCGCGCGACGCAGGTCTGCCTCGACACGCTTCTGGCGATCGGCTTCGACCTGTCGCAGCAGCCGAACATCAAGCTCGACCTCGACGATCGCCCCCAGAAGTCGCCGCGTGCCTGTGTGATCGCGAGTGATCCGCCGTCCGTCGTGCACCTGATCACGCGTGCGCAGGGCGGTATCCACGACTACCAGGCGTTCCTGCACGAGGCAGGTCACGCGCTGCACTACGGCGGCTGCGATCCGTCGCTCCCGTACACCTTCCGCCGCATCTCGCGCGACCATGCGCTGACCGAGATCTACTCGTACATCGTCGAGGCGATCTCCACCGAGCCCGGCTGGCACCAGCTGTATTTCGGTCTGTCCGAGGCGGAGGCGAGCGACAACGCCGAGGCGACGCGGTTCATCGAGACGCTGCTCTACCGCCGCTACGAGGCGAAGCTCCGGTTCGAGCTCGCCTTCTGGTCGCGCTTCCCGAGCGACGGCGGCACCTCCGATGGGTACGAGGACGCGCTGACCAGCGCCACGGGCGTTCGCTACCGCAGCGACGCGTACCTCAGCGACATGGATGCAGGCTTCTACTCGGCCGACTACCTGCGGGCCTGGATCCGCTCGGCCCAGCTCCGCCGATATCTGATCGGCGAGGTCGGCGAGGATTGGTGGCGCAGCCCGCAGACCGGTGACCTGCTTCGCGCGCTCTTCTTCGAGGGCACCAAGCCGACCAGCGAGCAGATCGCCGGCCGCATCGGTTTCGACCCACTCGACACAACGCCGCTCGTCGCCGAGATCACCGGCTGAGGGCGGGCCTGTCCGGCTGTCGGGACGTAGCCCTTCGGCTACACTGCGCCGGTTCTAGCGGCCCATTCGTCTAGTGGCCTAGGACACCGCCCTCTCACGGCGGCGGCACGGGTTCGAATCCCGTATGGGCCTTCTTCACGGAGTAAGCCAAAACCGAAAAGCCCCGCGCAGGGGCTTTTTTCTGCTCTTTGCCGTTAGAAGACCGCTCATCACGAGTTCCCGGGTGCTGGACGAATCCGATTGACCAGATCTTCGTGTCCGATCACACTCAGTTCGTGACGTGGGCGCCGCTCAGGAACCTTCAGCAGCCGTGGGTCTTCGTGTACTACGCCGTGGGGTTTGGTGGACTGACGTACTTGGTCCAGGGCGAGAGCGTCGGCATGGCCGTGTTCGGAGGTCTGCTCTTCGCTCTGCTGATGTCGCTGTGGCGTGGCGGGCGACAGCGCCGGTTGCACAAGCGCAACCCGTGATTCGTCACCCGGGCAGGTACACCGGATGAGTCGGCAGCTTCGCTAGGCCTGTGCAACGCGATCGGAGTGCGACCGGGCCTCCGTAAACCTGCGTTCGGCGCGTTCGACTATGCGTGGCCCTTGCCCGTAGCGGTAGAGGAACAACCATGCGATGCCCATCGTCCCGCCGTAGCCGAGCGATCCTATTCGTGAGAATCCGATCGCCAGCCAGAAGAACCCGACGAAGGCTCCGTAGCCGATTCCGTTGACAACGCTCGCCTGCCACGGATGGCTCGTGAACGCGCTTGCCGCTCTGCCATCCTTCGCGGACACCATGGTCACGGCGAGAAGGATCGGGATCGACAGCAGCGGCCACCACGAATCGGCGTAGTAAGCGACTGCCGCCGGGAAGGCAACTGCGAAGGCCAGACGGAGACCCGTGTGGATCGGGCGCGCGGTCATCGGCTGCTGGCTTCGCTGTCGCCCATACTCGAAGCGTAGGGCCCCTCCGCCGTGAAAGCCAGAAGGGGGTGACCAAGGGCGAGTGTGGCTAAGGTGCCGATCGTGGGTGACGAGCCGGGTTCGGTTACAGCAGACCCAGACGCGCGTGAGTTCGTTCGAGAGAACGGCGGTCATGTCTATGTCTGGGCGAGTCGAGGGGACCTGGAAGAGACGTCGCTTGAAAAGCCGGACGGGGTTCAGTTCGTTCGCATCCAGGGTGATGGGTTCGATCTCTTCCAGGATGTGACGATCGACGGCCCGTCTGATGGCTGGCACCTCGAGCTTCGCCACGTTCCGCACCGGCATGTGGCTGCTCTGTATGGGCAGCGCCGATGGGTCTGGGGCATACCCGGTTTCAACCCGCCGCCGACCTGATCGAGGCGCATCCGTCAGATCCAGAGGCCCTTTCGCAGCACCCTTTGCGTGTCGGATGACTCGTTTGGGGGATGATCAAAAGCCTCCTCCGGCGCTGACTTTGAGGCATGTCATTCACGATCGGCACGCGCGACGAGCTGATTGCTGATCTGAGCACAGCTGTCGCACCGGACGAACCGGAGAGGCTGTTCGTCGTCTTCCGGATCGAAGGCTTCGACCAGTTCACGAACCGCTACGGCACGGGCGCACCTGCGGCGCTCGTCGCCCATGTCCTGCGCTGTCTGCCGCCTGCCAGCGGACCGTTCGGGTTCTACTACCGGCCCCGCAAGGACGAGTTGTGCGCCCTCATCTCGGGTTCCCTCGACGGTGTCGAGGCCGGTCTCTTCGAGGCGGCCAACGCCGTCTACGAGATCCTGGGCTCCTCGGGGATCTCGCTCGACTTCGGAACGGCGTTTCTCCCGGAGGAGGCACACGACCCGATCGCCGCGCTCGCTCTCGCCGACGGTCGCATGACCGGAGGGCCGCTCGTCCGCGATCCCGAGGCTCTCGTCTCGGGCGCCTCGACGAACATTCCGGCCAACCCGTCGTAGCGAGGCGTCTCCGCCGGCAGCCGGCCTGGGCCACCGATGACTTCGTCCGCGACGCAGCGTCTACTCGGTGTTCGAGACGCAATGACGAGAGTCGGGAAGGAGCAGTCGGAGAATGAGAAACCTGGTTCTGTTCATGCACATGTCGCTCGACGGCTACGTGCAGGGGCTCGGTACTGACAGGTCCGGAAAGGACAAGACCGTCACGTCACCGGGCGAGGATCCCGGCGCGTTGGACTCGGTCGTGCCCGAGCTGATCAACGACGCGGACACGCTGCTCCTCGGACGGCTGGTGGCGAATGATCTGCTCGGCTATTGGCTCAACGCCGAGGCGAATGACCCCGACCTGACCGAGGGCGGAATCGCCTACGCTCGCTGGGCGACCGGCGCGCACAAGGCCGTCTTCTCCCACACGGAGGAAACACTGCTGTGGCCCGACAGCGAACTGCTGCTCGTCAAGGACGATGCAGACATGGTGGAGGCCGTCTCCGAGTTGAAACGACGACCCGGCAAGAACATCGTGTTCCACGGCGGCGTGAGGACTGCTCAAGCTCTGGCCAGACTCGACCTGATCGACGAGTACCAACTCGTCGTCCCACCGGCGGCGCTCGGCGAGGGCGAACCTCTCTTCAAGAATCTGCCGGACAGGCTGAAGTTGAACCTCTTGCAGGTGGCCGAGCTCGAGGCGGGCGGTGTGTTCCTCCGCTACCAGGCCACGAGGAACGCGTGAGTTCAGTCGTCGGAGTCGTGCAGCCAGTTGAAGAGCGCCAGACCGCCGTCGACCGGAACACGAGAGCCAGTCACATAGCCTGAGATCTCGTCGTCCAGCAGCGCCACGGCGACACGCGCGACGTCGTCGGGCAGTCCGATGCGACCCATCGCGATTCGCGGGTAGTCGCGATCCGGCGTGAGGTCGTTGTTCGTGAAGATGCCGCCGGGCGCGACCGCGTTCACTCGGATGCCGTGAGGTGCGAGTGACCAACCGAGCTCCTTGACCAGCATCGCGACGGCTGCCTTGGAGGCGGAGTAGTGAGGCTTTCCCCTGATGAATGTGTCGTGGAGCGACGAGACGAAGAGGATCGACCCACCTCGGCCGTCAGCGATCAGCCCTTCCACCAGCCGCTTCGTGAAGAACCATGGGCCCTTCAGGTTGACGGCGAACACGCGATCCCATTCGTCCTCACCCAGTTCGAGAAATCCCGACGGAGGCGTGGTGCCGACGTTGTTCACGATCAGGTCGAACGGCCCGTAGGCGTCGAGTAGCCGTCCTGCTAGTGCCCCGCCGTCTTCGCCGAGATCGGCGACGACCGTGGGGTTGGTGGTCGCATCGGAATCGATCGACACGACGGTGGCCTCGGCCATTCGGAGCCGTTCGGCAATCCCGGCGCCGATGCCCGAACCGGCCCCGGTGACGACCGCCAGCTTTCCTTGCAAGCCCACGGTGAGAAGCTACCGCGCGGCGGAGCTTGTGTTCTCTGCGTGATCCGGGTCGAACGGGGATATTCCGATCGCGCCGGCGCTCCCCAGGCAGTGGCTCAGTTGCCCGCGGCGCCTGCCCTCGGCCATGCTGCTCGCGGCGGAATGGGGGCGGGCTCGGGATCGTCCGACGCCGGGACGCGGCCAGTCGCACCGGCGTCCTGCAGTTCGATCGCGGTTGGCCAGGGCCTCGCGTTACCGCCACGCGGGCAGGTGTTGCACGTGCACTCCTTGCCTCTGAGACGGCCGTGCCCGTCAACGGTCCAGCGCAGGGTGTGGACGGTGGCGCACTCCTCCCGCTCACAGCGGAGATCGAGCTCGACCGAGCCTGAGGCTTTTGCGAGATCGACGAGCGGATTCGCATTCATAGGCTTTGCATCGACAACTCAGAGCCGGGGCGTATTCGTAGTTTCCCGCAGTCACGAGGCGGCTTGGTCCGAATGCGCCGAACGGCGTTTCCGCCGACAACGTGACCATGTTCAAAACCGGCGTTGTGATCGCGGTCGTCTGCGCACTTGGCATGGGCACCATCGCCGCAATCTCGGGGCTCGAGAACCGTGCCGCGTCGACGCACGACGCGCAGGTTCGGATCGCCGGCTTGCGGTCTCAATTCGATGTGATGCAGGCGGTGCCCTGGTCGACCGACCTCCAGGGCGTGCCGAAGGCGACCAACCTGTCTGCCCTGAAACAGGCCCGAGCGACCTTCGTGTCCTCGCTCGACCAGCTTCTGAGTGGTTCTCCTCCGGCGGCGCTCAAGGTTGCGGCCGCGGCTTCGGCCGCGAACTACCTCGAGCTCGTGCACGTCTACCGGACGGGCGTGGCGGATCACGGCTGGCCGCGGCTTGTCTCCGCGACCCTGTATCGCAGCCAGGAGCAGAGCCACGGACAGACGACCGCCCTGCTCGAGACCGCTGCGGCGCAGTACGACCGGAGCGCCGGCGCGGCGGAACGTGACGCGAAGCTCGGCTCGGCCGGCGCGATCGCCATCCTGCTCGCGGCATTCGCGTTCTTCTTCGCACGGTGGGCGCGTGTCGCGGCGAGCCGCGAACGAGTCCTGCGGGTCGTCGACGAGAAGAGCGACGAGTTGCGGCACCAGGCCCTGCATGACGCGCTGACGGGACTGCCAAATCGCGTGCTGATCATCGACCGTGCGCAGCAGATGCTCGCCCGCGCCCAGCGCGAAGGTCTGACAATCGCCGCGCTCTTCATCGATCTCGACGGGTTCAAGTCGATCAACGACACGTTCGGCCATCCGGCCGGAGACGCGCTCCTCCGCGCGGTCGGCGAGCGGATTCGACTCGTCATTCGCGAGTCCGACACCGTCGGCCGACTCGGAGGCGACGAGTTCGTCGTCCTGACCGAGGCCAGCGAGTTCGACGCCGGCCCGGAGCTCATTGCCGAGCGCCTGCTCGAAGTGCTCCGACAGCCCTTCGATCTCGGCTCACTCGCGGACGTTCGCGTCCAGGTGAGCGCAAGCATCGGCATCGCTATCGGCGACAGGCCTTCGGCCGACGAGCTCCTTCGGGACGCGGACGTCGCCCTCTACGAGGCGAAGACGGCCGGCAAGGACCGGTCCGTGGTGTTCCGGCAGGAGATGCAGGTCGCCGTCCAGGACCGGCTCTCGCTCGAGATGGACCTGCGCGACGCGCTGCGGAACGACGAGCTCTTCCTCGTCTACCAGCCGACCTTCGACCTCGCGGACGGAACGGCGAGCGGCTTCGAGGCACTGCTTCGGTGGCAGCATCCGGTTCGCGGAGTGCTCATGCCGTCCGAGATCATCCCAGTCGCCGAGCAGAGCCGGTTGATCGTCGAGATCGGCCGCTGGGCCCTGTTCACCGCCTGCACCCAGGCCGCGGCATGGCATGGCCAGGGGCATCCGGTTGAGATCGCGGTGAACGTCTCGGCCCGGCAGTTGGACGACAGCGCGTTCGTCGCGACAGTCGCCGAAGCACTCGAGGAGAGCGGGCTCGATCCGCGCTACCTCGTCCTCGAGATCACCGAGACCGCGCTCATCCGCAATCCCGAAAAGGTCGCGGCACTCCTCACCAAGCTCAAGCTCCTGGGTCTGCGTCTGGCCATCGACGACTTCGGCACCGGCTACTCGTCCCTCGCCTATCTCCGTCAGTTCCCGATGGACACGCTCAAGATCGACCGATCGTTCGTCACCGGCCTCGCGAGCTCACAGGAAGCGAAGGCACTCGTCCACTCGCTGGTTCAGCTCGGCAAGAACCTCAATCTCGACATCGTCGCCGAGGGCATCGAGCACACCGACCAGCTCGAACAGCTCCGGGCCGAGGCTTGTGACCACGGGCAGGGCTTTCTCCTCGCGCGCCCGCTGAACACCCAGGCTGCGACGCGCTTCCTCGCCGCACGGGACGGCTCGATCGTGGGCTTCGGACCGCGCGGCGTCTCGCAGGCTGCCGTCTAGCGCTCAGGCCTCGATGGCCGTGTTTTGCGCCGGCGACCAGCCGAGCGCAGGCGCGATGTGAAGCATGAATGTCTCGAGCAGGTGGGTGTTGTATTCGACGCCGAGCTGGTTCGGGACCGTGAGCAGCAGCGTGTCCGCCTCCTGGACTGCCGTGTCCTGGCTCAGTTCGGCCGCGATCACGTCGGGCTCGCCGATGTAGCTCTTCCCGAACCGCGCGAGCGTGCCTTCCAGATACCCGACCTGGTCGGCCCCGTCGCGCCCCGAACGGTCGCCGAAGTACATCCGGTCGAGGTCGGTGACGATGGGCAGAACGCTCCGGCTGACGGAGATCCGCGGCTCACGCTCCCACCCGGCCTTGGCCCACGCCGTGCGGAAGCGCGCGATCTGTTCGGCCTGCAGCTCGTGGAATGGGACGCCCGTGTCCTCGACGAGCAGTGTCGAGCTCATCAGGTTCATGCCCTGCTCGGCCGCCCACTCGGCGGTCTTGCGGATTCCCGCACCCCACCAGATCCGGTCGGGGAGGCCCGGAGACCGCGGCTCGATCGGCAGCGCACCCGTCGAGCCGGTCATCTGCGGATCTGCCTGCGCCACGCCGGCGCCTGCGATCGCCGCCCGGAACACACTGGCGTGGGAACGTGCCATATCGGCGTCCGTCTCGTTCTCGCCCGGCATATATCCGAACGACTCCGAGCCGCGCAGCGCAGGTTCCGGCGAGCCGCGGCTGATCCCGAGCTGGAGGCGGCCGTCGCTGATCAGGTCGGTGGCCGCTGCCTCCTCGGCCATGTAGAGCGGGTTCTCGTAGCGCATGTCGATGACAGCCGTGCCCATCTCGATGCGACTCGTGCGAGCGGCGATCGCGGCCAGCAGCGGAAATGGCGACGCCAGCTGCCGCGCGAAGTGGTGCACACGCACGAAGGCGCCGTCGACTCCGATCTCCTCGGCGGCGACGGCGAGCTCGACGGTCTGCACCAGCGCATCGCGCGCTGTGCGCGTCTGCGAGCCAGGAATCGGCTGCCAGTGGCCGAACGAGAGAAACCCGATCTTCTTCACCCGCCCATCCTACGAGGCGCCTGTGGGCTGCCCGCGATGTACTACGAGTTGGCGATCACCTTGACCGGCATGCCGACGCTCGCGAAGTCGTAGGTCCAGAGCGCGACGGCCGGCGACTGGCGGACGCAGCCGTGCGAGGCGGGATACGGCGGCACGTCGAGGTACTGGTGGAAGGCGATTCCGCCGACGAAAGGCAGCGCCCAGGGCAGCCACTCGCGGAACGGCGTCGACCACCAGCGCGGGATCTTCGCATAGACGCGGTAGTCGCCAGGAGGGGTCGGCGTCGAAGCCTTGCCGCTCGACACCGCGATCGTGCGCACGACCTGGTCGTTGTCGATCAGCAGCGCGACCTGGCGGTCGAGCAGGATCTCGGCCCGCTTGCCCGCGCCACCGTGCGTGATCGGCGTCGGACGCGTGGCGGTCGCCAGCTGCGCCGAGGTCTCGTCGTCGAGCAGACCCGTCCGGTTGAGCCCCTCCCATTTCTGGAAAGCGAGGATCGCTTCCTGCGTCGCCGGCCCGAACCGGCCGTCGGCCTCGCCTTTGACCAGATACCCAAGTGCGATCAGGCGCTGTTGCAGCGTCTTGACCGCGGGATCGGGCAGCGGCAGCTTCAGCTCGGGCGGTTTTGGCACAGCCACGTTCGGCGTCTCGAGGAAGCGGAACGTGATCGGGCGGCCCGTCGAGACGCCGGGGAACCGGGCCGCAACCGGCCCGCCGTTCTCCAGGAGCAGCACCTGTTTGACACCGTCGAGGCCGGTCAACGTGCGGACGAGCTGCGAAAGCCGCGCCAGCAGGCTCTCGCCGCCACCACCGGACGCAAAGTGCGAGTTCAGATCGACCGTGGCGATGCCGTTCGCGACGGTCACGTCGAGGACCCGTGTGGCCGCCGGGACGTAGGTGCGGAAGCCGAGTTTGCGCTCGGCCGGCGTCGGTCCTGCGATCAGCTCCCGCACCGCGTCGAGGGGAGTCGAGCCCGGCCGCGTCACGCGCGCCAGTTGCTCGCCGCGCAGGAAGTACACCGAGACGTGTGACTGTGCGGGCGCGGCGGACGTCACGCCGATCGCGCTGAACGCAGCGGCGAGCGCGAACAGCAGAACCACCAATCTCAGCGCCGGGTGTGGGCGTTGCACGGATCTCTCCTGGGGCGTGTGCCGGAACCGCAGCAGTTATACAGCGGAGGCGTGCGGGGACAGGTGACGGCCCGAGCGGCCGGTGCCCGTAGGGTGCCGGGGTGTCTGTGGAGGCTTTTCTGCTGGCGTTCGCGGCCGCGTGGATTCATGGCTCGAGCAACGTCTTCGTCGGCGGGCGGCGCGAGCCCGAGGCCGCATACGCGGTGATGCTGGTCGCGGGCGTGGTCGTCTTCGCGCCGCTGGCGATCGCGATGTGGCGGGTCGATGCCTCGGCGACGCCGTACATCGCTGCCTCGGCTCTCCTCGAGCTCGGCTACTTCGCCTTCCTGGCCGCGGCGTACCGGATCTCGACGGTCAGCCTCGTGTACCCGGTCGCCCGTGGCGGTGCGCCGATCCTGGTTCTCCTCGGAGCTGTCCTCTTCGTCGGCCGCGGCACGAGCGGCGGCCAGATCGTCGGCGTCGCCGCAGTCGCCTGCGGAATCCTGCTCGTGCGCGGCGTCGGCGTCTCGATCGCGGCAGCCGATGCACGCGGCTTTCTGCTCGCCCTCGTCACCGCGGTCTTCATCGCCGGCTACACGCTCGTCGACAAGGAAGGGCTGAAGCACGCTGCACCCGTTCCCTACATCGAGCTCGTGCTGGTCGGCCCGGCGTTGCTGTACCTGCTCGCGATCTGGCGCGTCCGCGGTCGTGAGGCGATCCGGGGCGAGACGACATTTCGTATCTCGGCAGTCGGCGTGATCCTGTTCGGGACCTACATCCTGATCCTGCTGGCGCTGCGTCTCGCCCCAGCGGCGAGCGTGTCGGCGATCCGCGAGACGAGCGTCGTCATCGCCTCGGGCGTTGCGGCGCTCGTCGCCCACGAGCGCGTCGGGCGTGCGCGATTCGCCGGCGCCGCGCTCGTGACCGCGGGTGTCGTGCTCCTCGCCCTCACCGGCTGAAAGATCAAGGCCGCTTCAGGGCCGGCCAATTGCCCAGGAGGCCCTCAGCTTGCGTGGCGATCTCCGTGACGATCGTCTCGGCGGGGCGGACGCCGTTCAGCAGGCCAACGGACTGTCCGGCGTAGATGTGGGCCACGTCGTAGTCCCCGGCCGCCTTCGCGCGCTCGAAGATCGCTCGCGGCTCGGTGTCCGGGCCGACGAGCTCCTCGTGCTCGGTCCACCGTTCGCCGAACGCGTTGCGGAGCGCCCGCGCGCGGAACTCCTCCGGCCAGCCCTTGTCCTGCAGCCGGTCGTAGACGCTCGTGAAGAGCGTCTGTGTTTCATCGGCGGCCACCACTCGTTCGCGCGCGGCCTGGGTGTTGCGCGCCTCTTCGGCGAGAAGAAACGGCGTGCCGATCCAGGCGCCGGCCGCGCCGGCTGCCAGCACAGCCGCGAGGCCGCGCCCGGTCGCAATTCCGCCTGCGGCGACGACAGGCCGGTCGGTCATCTCGAGGACGATCTGCAGCAACGGCAACGTGCCGACCGCCCCGGTGTGTCCACCTGCCTCGGTGCCCTGCGCGACCAGGATGTCGACGCCCGCTTCCAATGCCACCGAAGCCCACGCTCGACTCTGCACCTGGGAGGCGACCAGAATGCCTGCGTCCTGGAGACGCGGAACGTACGGTGCCGGATCGCCGAACGAGATGCTGACGAGCTTCGGGCAGGCGGCGATCGCCAGCTCGAGTAGCTCAGGCCGCTTCGCGATCCCCCAGGCTACGAGCCCGATCCCGAACGGCACGGCGGGTTCGGCGGCCACGATCTCGAGCTGCTCTGCGATCGCTGCCGCAGTGTCGATGTCCTCGATTCCGACCATCCCGAACGCGCCGGCCTTGCTGACCGCCCGTGCCAGGCGACCGCCGGCCTGAGGCGTCATCGGCGCATTCACGAGCGGGATCCGAACGCCGAGGAGCTCGGTCAGAACGGTGGCGATCATCCGCCCCCGACGCTACACCCCTCGAGGTCGAGCAGGAACCGCTTCCGCCTGAGGCCACCCGCGTAGCCTCGAAGTGCGCCGTCGGATCCGACGACGCGATGACAGCCCACGATGATCGAAAGCGGGTTGCGCCCCACGGCCTGGCCGACCCTGCGTGCCAGCGCCCGGTCACCGAGCGTCTCGCCCAGCTCGCCGTACGTCGTGGTCTCGCCGGGCGGGAGCGCCCGCAAAAGCTCCCAGACACGCTCTTCGAACGCGCTGCCGTTCGTGGCTGTTGTCAGCTCGAATTTCGTCCGCGTGCCCCGCAGATACTCGTGGAGCTGGCTCGACGCCTCTGACAGCACCGGGTCGGTCGCGGTCTCGACGTTGTCTCCGAAGGTCGTCCGGTCGGGCCTCGTGGTGTGGTCGGGAAAGTAGACGCCGACGAGGGCGGTACCGGACGCGACGAGCGTGAGCTCGCCCAGCTCCTCCGTCTGGATGACGCCGTGGCGTGTAGTCATGTCCCTGCTCCTTCGTTCGACGATCCTGTCTCTCATTGCAACGTGCGGCGCGCGCGAAACGTGAGGCGCTAGCGGGCCGCATCGGTTCGCAATCGCGGGTCGAGCACGATCTGCGCCACGTCGACGAGGATGTTGACCGCGACGATCGACACCGCGAACGCGACGACGAGTGCCTGCAAGAGCGGGAGGTTTCCGCTCATCGCCGCCTGCTGCAGCTCCCAGCCGCCGCCGGAGTAGCTGAACACCTCCTCGATCGCGGGCACACCGCCGATCGCCAGGCTGAACGCCACGGCGAACCCGGTGAGCGTGGGGAGCAGGGCGTTCCGTCCCGCATACCGGAGCATGACGCGTCCTTCGGAGAGGCCCTTGGCGCGGGCGAAATGGACGTAGTCGTCGTTCGCGACGCCGAGTGTGACGGTGCGCATGCTCAGCACCCACAGCCCGAGGCTGGCCACGATGAGGACGAGCAGCGGCAGCTCGGCGTGGTGGAACGCGCTCGCCACGAAGCGCCAGCTCCACGCCGGTTCCAGATCCAGGTCGTACGCCCACGCCACCGGGAACAGGTGCCAGCGCACGCTGAACAGCTCGAGCGCGAGTCCGGCAAGAGCGAACGTCGGCACGGTCCACAGGACGGCGGTGCCCGTCGTCAGGAGTCCGTCGAACGAGCCGCCACGCCGCCAGGCGGCGAGCAGGCCGAGAAAGCTGCCGATGGCGAATGCGACGACGGTGGCCGTGCCGACGAGCGCCAGGGAGAAGGGCAGCGTGCCGCGCAGAGTCGTCGCCACGCCGGGCACGCCCAGACCGAGATGGCCGCTTCCGATCTCCCGCAGGAAGTGGCCATAGCCGCTCCAGAACGGCCCAGTCGGGCGCGGCGCCTGCAGGCTCCCACGCCAGGCGAGCTGCGGCAGGGCATACGCGACGGTGACGGAGACCCAGAGGGCGAACGCGTAGATCGGCAGACGTCTCAGGAAGTGGCGCGTCGCGTGCGGTGCCGTGGCGAGGAGCGAGCTGAGCGCGGTGCGCGCCGAGTCGAGCCTGGGACGAGGCAGCCGAAGCCGCGGTCTCGCCGGCGCCTCGCGCCGATGCCACACGTCGCGTAGCCGCCGCGTCATCGGCGCGCCTCTGAGTCGCGGGTCGGCCAGCTGCTCGATCCCGTACATGGTCAGAACAAGGCCCGCGGCCGTGATGAGCAGCGCGAGCGCCGGGAACGCAAACGCCCACCACGAGCCGGTCAGGAGCGCCTCCTGAACCTGGGCCAACGCGAGCAGCGAGCCCCAGGTCGAGCCGTTGGTGTCGCCCAGGGCGAAGCGCCCGCGCGAGAGTGTTGCGAGGAAGTCGAGCGTGGCGAGGGCGACCATCGCCTGGATCGCGACGAAGAACGCGCCGGCCGCGATCCGGCTCGCCATGTTCGGGATGAACTCGAAGATCACGATCCGGGCGCGACTCTCGCCGCTCACCAGCGCCGCCGCGACAAAGTCGGTGCTGCGGAGCGCGAGTGCCTGAGCGCGCAGCACGCGCGCCTCGGCGGCCCAGCTGCCGAGGCCGATCATCAGCATCGTCTCGACCGCGGTGTGCCGGCCCTTGGGCAGCACGCCTGCAATCACGACTGCGAGGGGGATGGTCGGGATCGCGAGGAAGGTGCTCGTGATGGCACTCACGACCGTGTCGGCGCGGCCGGGAAAGGCCCCGGCCACCCCGCCGCAGGCGACGGCGAGCACGAGGGCGATCGCCGCGGCTCCGCCGACGAGCTCGATCGTCAGCGGCGCAGCCTTGAGCACCTGGGAGAGCACGTCGTACCCCTCGCCGGTCGTGCCGAACGGGTGGCGCCACGACGGCCCGGAGTCGCGCGCCGCCAGCATCGACTCGATCGAGCCGTCTCCGGGCGCGACGAGCGGGCCGATGATCGCCGTCACGGTGACGAACGCCAGCAGCGCCGCGCCGACGCGAGCCATGCGGGTCGCGAAGAATGGCGCGATCAACGTTCGGCGCCGATTCGCCAGAAGCGCTCGTGCCCGAGGCCGGCCGGGTTTACGAAATCGCCGAAGAACGCGACGAGCTGCGGCAGCTGTGACGTGTAGCAACGCGCCGCTGCGAGCTTCGCTTCGACGACGGGGTCTGTGAGCGCGACGTCCTCGACGACACGGGCCGCGGCCTGGAGAGGCGCTGGCAATTCGAAGCCGCCGTACTCGATCCTCAACGCGTACGGGAGATCGGCGTACAACGTCGCGTCGGGGCGGACTGCGAGCACGGCGTCTCGCACGACGACATGGTCGGTGTTGCCGATGCCCGCCGGTGCGTACACGCCTGACGCATCGTGAAGCAGCGGGGCCAGCGCAGCTTGTATGGCCTCGGGCGAGGGAGCGGCCAGCATCCCCGCGGCCGTGTACTGCTTGTCGGCGAAATCGAGATACACCGGGTCGGCGCCACAGACCGCCAGCGCCCTGCGATCCTCGTCTCGGCGCTCCCGAACCCGCCGGCTCGAGTCGGTCGCCCCGCCGTCCGCGTCCCAGCGGGCGACCTGTCCGGGCGGCGGGATCGCGGCCAGCACCGTGATCACGGTCGTCGCGGACGACAGGACGGAAAAGGCCGAGAAAACCGCGTCATCCAGATGCGTCGAAATGACGACGCTCCGGCTGGGACGCCCGAGGAGTGGGGAGATCGAGGAACTCGTGCGCACCGATGGCAACTCTGCCGTATCAAACTCTGCCGTACGCGGTCCGGCGAGAAAGCAGCGAACCGCCGGGGCCGAACGCGCGTATCTCCTTCTATGCAAACTCGCCGAATCGCTCTCATGCTGTTTCTGTTCGCGCTCCTGCCGCTTGCGCTCGTCGCCTGTGGCGGTGGCGGCGGCTACTGAGTGTCGCCACGCTCGCGGTACCTACCGGGGGTCGGGGCCAAAACCAGCCGAAAGGCTAGGAAGCCGCGGATCCGCTGCTGAGTAGGGTCTTGTTCTGCGACAAGAACACGCCGCAGGGATCGCGAACACGGAGCCCGAGCCAGGCGGCTTCCGCGTCGGACACCCTCCCAAACCAGTGGCGGGCCACTTGTGTTTGGTACGGGCTGTGTCCTGCATGGGCTGACGGAGGTTCTAGGTGACGCTTGCGCTGTGTGGGCTGTCTCAGGGTGATGAGGCGACCGCCGCCGAGGAAGGCGCGGCTCGGTACGAGCAGTGGCTGAACGCGCTCGACCGCGCGAACGACGTCCGGAGCAGGCGGGCGCTGGTCAAGCGCGAGCTGGCTGCCGGCACGCTCCGCATCGTCGATCTGCTCGCCGACCCGCCCGGCTGCATCGACACCGCGACGGTCCGGCAGCTTCTGCTCGCGCTGCCGGGGCTCGGCCCGGTCAAGGTCCGGCGGCTGCTGGCCCAGTGCGGGATCCCGGAGGCGAAGATCGTCGCCGGTCTGACCGATCGGCAACGAAGCTTGCTGATCAAGCGTCTGCTCTAACCCTGTGAGGAAGCCAAAAACGTAGTGTCAACGCTTCTGCGCCGGGAGTGATTACTGAAGTAAACGGGCGCTATTGCAGCCGGCGCCCGGCCCGCGCCTGAACGCCGAGAGCGTGTTCCAGCAGGGCGAGCGCTCCCTCGGAATCGCCGCTGTCCTTCAGGATGGCGGCCAGGTCCTTGTAGGCCTCGACGAGGAATCTCGTCTGACCGCGCTCCTCGAGGATCTCGATCGCCAGCTCGAGCAGCTCGTGGCCTCTTGCCGTGTCCCCGAGCTCGGCGAAGATCCGGCCCAGGAGCGCGAAAGCCCGGCCCGCGTCCAGCGAGCGGTTCTCGCCGAGCAGCGCGCTGACCTCCATGGCCAGAGCTGCCGCGGCGTCGCGCCGGCCGAGCGCGGCGAGCGCGCGCGCTTCCTCGAGCCGGTACTGCGCGATTTCGATCGGAGTTCCCGAGGCCGCGACGAGCGGCCGGCCCTCGTCGAGGAGCGCGAGGGCCTCCGCGGCGCGACCCTGGTCGACGTAGATCTGTGCGAGTCCTTGCAGGAGGCGGGCGAGTGCGTACCCGTCTTCGGTGCTGCGGAGGAGCTCGAGCGACCGGAGCGCGAAGTGCTCGGCCTCCTCGGGCTGTCCCTGCTGGAGCCGAAGGCGCGCCTCCGACCAGTAGAGGCGGGCGCGCGCGTAGGGATCGGACGTCTGGCGACCGCGGTTGAGTGCATGGGCGAGTAGCCGCTCGGCTTCGGCAAAGCTGCCGTTGTCGGTCAAGGCTGCGCTCAACAGTCCGGCGAAGCGGATGAACTGCAGCGGGTCATCCTCGTACCGGGCGACGCAGCGCTCGAGGAGCGCGATCGACTCCGCCAGCAACCCTGCGGCTGCGTAGGCACGCGCGAGCCCGTCGGCGAGCGCAGGACGCTCTTCCTCGAGGACGCCGGCCAGCCTTGCTGCTTCATGGAAGCGCTCGATGGCGACGTTGACGCGGCCTTTGCGGAACGCGACGTGCGCCAGGCCCTCGACCGCATCCGCCTGTTCGGCGGGATTGACCGCGACTGCCCGAATCGCCTCGAAGAGCCTTTCCGCCTCGTCGACCTCGTCGAGCCGAAGCGCGATCTGGGCGTCGGTCAGCGGCGACGCCTCGGCAGCCCGGGAATCGCCGGTCGCGAGGTAGTCCGCGCTGACGCCGAGCCGGCGCCCGAGCTCCCGGAGCAGCTGGAGCGACGGGATCCGCTGCCCGTCCTCGATCCGCGAGATGTAGCCCGACGAGCAGCCGGGGAAGGCAAGCGCGCGCTGCGACAGACCTGCCTGGTTGCGCGCAGCGCGAAGGCGCCTTCCGACGGCGGCAGCGTCGTCGACATGAGTTGACTTCATCTTCGGCATGCGTTTACTTTGTCAACAGTGGTGATAACTGCAGCGCCGGGATCGTCCGTACCCACGACTCCGTAGGTATGCCGAACAATAGCGCGGTATGCCGAACGAGCTCAGACCAAGAACTGCTGAAGCTCAGATGCGTCGCGACCGCCGGCGCCGCAGCGTCGTCGCGCCATACGTGTCGGCCTCGGGACGCGCCATGAAGCACGTCCAGCAGATCCCGAGAATGTCGCGATCGTGTCCCTTGACGCACTTCTTGGCCCGGAACGGCGACGGACTACGCGCACGCAGGGGCTCGCCTGCACAGCCGGTGGATTCCTGGTGCAGCGACCACACCCGCGTTTCCAACTGCTCCGAAGCGCAGATTGCCGCCCAACCACATTCCGAACACGCGATCACGGTTGCATTGTTCCCCAGCCACATGGGTCAGCGGGCAGAATTGGCCCCATGTGCCTGGTGGTAGCGCTTCACATGCAGAACATCAGGCCACGTTGAGCGCCGGCGACAGCGCGCCGAGCGTGCTCGGCGGCTACGTGCTGGAGGACGAGCTCGGCAGCGGCGCTTCGAGTGTCGTCTATGCGGCCACGCATGCGCGGCTCGGCCGGCGTGCCGCCGTGAAGGTTCTGGTGCTGCCTCCGCGCGGCCCGTGGCGCGAGCGCTTTCTGCGGGAATCGCAGATCGCGGCCTCGATCGATCATCCGAACGTGATTCCGGTGTACGACGCGGGTGAGGACGCCGGCCAGATGTACATCGCGATGCGCTATGTGCAAGGCCCCGATTTGCGCGAGCTGCTCGAGCGGGAAGGGCCGCTGGCGCTCGGCCGGGTCGTACGCATCGTCTCGCAGGTCGCCGCTGCACTCGACGCGGCCCATGCCCACGGGCTGGTGCACCGGGACGTGAAGCCCGCGAACATCCTGCTCGAGGGCGGCGACCACGTCTACCTCTCGGACTTCGGGGTGGCGAAGGACGCGACCGCCCTCAGCCTCACGCGGACGGGCGGGTTCCTCGGTAGCGTCGAGTACTCGGCCCCCGAGCAGATCGAAGGGCGTGACCTCGACGGCCGCGCGGACGTCTACGCCCTCGGGTGCGTGGCGTTCGAGTGCCTGAGCGGGAAGCCGCCATTCCACCGGGCGACAGAGGTGGCGATCCTGCACGCGCACCTGCACGACCCGACGCCGGACGTGCGCACCGTGCGGGATGAACTTCCGGCTCCGGTTGCCGAGGCGCTCAAACAGGCGATGGCGCGCGATCCGGTCGAGCGCTTCGAGAGCGGAGCGGCGTTCTCGCGTGCGCTCGAGCGTGCTGCGCGGAGCAGCCGCAGACAGGTGCACGTTGCGCGGCACCGCGTCGCGCTGCTGTCGGGCCTCGTCGCGGTCGCGCTGCTCGTCGGAGCCGGCCTGGGCTACGCGTTCGCGCCGGGGCGGACAGTCTCGGACCCGACGACCCTCGTGCGGACGGTGCTCGTGGCCGACAGCCACGCGCTCGGCGATGCCGCGTATGCCCAGATTCAAGCCAAGAATTACCCGCTCGCCGTCACCTACGCGGAGCGCGCGTACAAGGCGCTCGGCGCGACAAAGCCCACCGACCCGTACCGCGGCTATGTCAACTTCGACCTGGGGCTCGCGCTGACCCGGCTGCACCGCTGCGCCGAGGCTCTGCCGTACCTGCGGCGGGCGAACAAGCTCGAGCCGCACGAGCAGAAGATCCGTTCGGCGCTCAAACTCGCCGAGCACTGCTGAGAACGGCGACGCGCAGGAGCGCGGCCACGGCGTGAGCTGTCGCCGGCCGGCGCTGCGGATCCTTCGCCAGAGCCGCGCGTAGTGCGAATGTCACGTCGGGTGGCAGCGCAGGCTCCGGAGGCTCCTCGTGCAGATGGGCCAGCCCGACATCGAAGAGCGAGCGCCCGGCGAACGGCGGCGCGCCCGTCGTAGCCTCCCACAGCAGGCAGCCGAACGAGTAGAGGTCGGTCGCCGGGGTTGCCGGTTCGCCGGCGATCAGCTCCGGTGCGACGTAATGCGGCGTGCCGAGCAGCGCCCCGCCCTGCGTGAGCTGTGTCCAGTCGACGCTCGTCGCCAGGCCGAAGTCGGTCACGTGGGCGACACGCCGGTTGTCGAAGAGGACGTTCGAGGGCTTCAGGTCTCGGTGCACGATGCCGCCCGCGTGGAGCGCGTCGAGCCCACCGGCAACGTCCTCGGCAAGCCGTGCGGCGGCGGCGAGTTCGAACGGGCCCCCGCGCAGAGCTGTGGCGAGGTTCCCGCCCGCGAGACGTGGCATCGTCAGCCAGAGACCGTCGCCCGACTCCCCGTAGGCCAGCACCGGCACCAGACGCGAGTGTGAGATCTGGGCGGCGGCCCGCGCCTCGCGGAGAAAGCGCGTTCTGAGCACCGGATCGCGGGCGAGGTTCGGCTTCAGGACTTTCACGACGACGGCGTCGCCGGAGCCGTCGACCGCGGCGAACACATGCGCCGTGGCGCCCTCGCCGAGAAGCTCTCCGAGCTCGGGACGGGCGTTCTGATCCATCGGTCGATTATCAGGGCCCGCGCAAGTACGGCGTGCTTGGATGCGGGAATGCTCGAGTACCGCGTGTTGGGCCCGCTCGAAGTCACCGCGGGTGGGTCGTCGCTGGCACTCGGCGGGGCGAAGCAGCGGGCGCTGCTGGCGCTGCTGCTTCTCGAAGGAGGGCGGGCCGTCTCGACCCGCCGGCTGACCGATGATCTGTGGGGCGCCGCCGCGCCCGTGTCGGCGGCGAAGGCGCTCCAGGTCTATGTCTCGCAGCTCCGCAAGACGCTCGGCGGCGACGCGATCGAGACCCGGCCTGACGCGTATCTCCTCCGTTCGAGCGGTGTCTCCCTCGATCTCACGCGCTTCGAGGAGCTGGCCGAGGCCGGCCGCTCACAGGTCTCGGCCGGACGCCCGGTGGAGGGAGCCCGGCTCTTTGCCGAGGCGCTGGCTTTGTGGCGCGGCGATGCGCTCGAGGGCCTCGACGAGCCGGGGCTCGCACCGCTGCAAGCGCGGCTCGATGAGCTGCGCCTGATCGTCTACGAGCTGTGGGCCGATGCGCGTCTCGCGGCTGGCCGGCACGCCGAGCTAGTGCCGGAACTGGCCCTGCTGGCCCAGCGCCATCCGCTCCGTGAGCGGCTCCATGAGCAGCTCATGCTCGCCCTCTATCGCGACGGCCGGCAGGCGGAGGCGCTCGCGGCCTTCAGGCGGCTGCGCGACCGGTTGAACGACGAGCTCGGGCTTGAGCCGCGTTCGCGCGTCCGCCGGCTCGAGCAGTCGATTCTCCGTCAGGACGGCTTGCTCGAGGTCGCGCGCGACGACCAGCCCCAGCGGTCGATCGTCGCCGCGGGGCCCCGGCCGGCCCGCCTGGCGGCGCTGCTCGGGCCGCTGGCACGCGAGATCTCCGGGGAGCTGATCCTGTTCACGCCTGTCGCCGGTCGCGAAGAGCTCGCGGCTGCGTCGGCTCTTCTCGAGCCGCACCGCTCGGGCGAGACGCGTGTCGCCGCGTTCGTGACGCGCGATGCGAACCGCGACGTACTTCGCCTTGCTGCCGACGAAGCCGCGGAGCTGGTCGTGCTCGAGCAGGCGCCTGCGGCGCTCGCCACAACGCAGCTCGAACAGCCCGCGTGCGACGTCGCGCTGTTCGTCGACGCCGCCGGAGAGCTTCCGGGCTCGTCGGTCACCGTGTTGTTCGGTGGGGCGTCCGAAGACTGGAAGGCGATCGAGGTCGCCGCCGTGCTCGCTCGCGCGTGCGGCGTGCCGTTGCGACTGGCGGGTGTGCATTCCGAGGGTGGTGATGCGAGCACGCTGCTGGCCCGCGCGGCGCTTGTCGTACAGCGGTTCGCCGGGATCGCGACGGAGCCGGCGCTGTTCGACCCGGAGCTTCCCGCCTCACTGACCGAGATCGCCGTCGGCGGCACGCTGATCGCGGGGGTCGCGAGCGGATTGCCGACGAATCGCTTGCGTCTTGCCGAAGTCGGCGTGCCTCTCCTGCTGATCGTGCCCGGGCCACGGCCCGGCTTGCTTGCGCCGGCGCACACGCTGACTCGCTTCAGCTGGTCGCTGCTCGGCTGAAGCCTTTACCGTCGGCAGGGGTGAGGCTTTACCGGGCGGCGTCAAGCTCGAGATGTGCTTCGCGCGTCACTCCTGGTTCTGACCGTGGCCGTTCTCGGCTCGGCCGCGGTCGTCGGCGAAGGGTCGTCGGCTCATACGCCTCGCCCGCCCAGCGTTCCGGTTCCGCTCACGCCGCGGCTCGCCAAGCCGCAGCGTTCGAAGACGCAGCTCCCGAAGAAACAGCCGGTCGTCAAGCTCATCCGGCCGCGCGTGACCTTCATCGGCGATTCGGTCGCAGATGCGGTCAGCTACGTCACGCCGGCCCAGACGCTGCTCGCGCGTGGGGTTCGGCTCCAACTCGAGCTCGCCGAATGCCGCCGGCTCGTCGAGTCGAGCTGCAGCGTCGCAGGCGTTCAGCCCGAAACAGCGCTCGACCTGATCGATGCGCTCGGCAAGAACCTCGGGCCTGTCGTGGTGATGGCCGTCGGCTACAACGACTACGAGCGCGTCTATCCGCAGGACATGCAGAAGGTGCTCGCCGCGCTGCACGCCGCGGGCGTGCAGCATGTGCTCTGGCTCACGCTGCGTGCGGTTCACGCCTCGTATGTGCCGATGAACGCCGACATTCGCACCCTCGCGCACAGCAACCCGTGTCTCACCGTGGTCGACTGGAACCGCTACTCACGGAGCCATCCGACCTGGTTTGCGAGCGATGGCCTGCATCTGAGTCCGGCCGGCGCCGCGGCGATGGCCCGGCTCCTGCACAAGACGCTGCTCACGCTCACCACGGGCTAGGTCGCTCACGCTGTAGGCGTGGGGGAGGCGGGCGCGTACGCTTGTCCGATGCTCGTCTGCCCGCGCTGCACGCGTGAAAACACCGATGACTCCCGCTTCTGCAACGAGTGCGGCGCCGCGCTGGCGCCGGTTCGTGCGCTCGCGGAGGAGCGGAAGGTCGTGACGGTGCTGTTTGCCGATGTCACCGGCTCGTCGGGGCTCGGCGAGCGGCTCGACGCGGAGGAGCTGAAGGAGGTGATGAGCGCGTTCTTTGCCGCCATGAGGGCCGAGATCGAAGCGGAGGGCGGCACCGTCGAGAAGTTCATCGGCGACGCGATCATGGCGGCGTTCGGTGTTCCGCGCGTCCACGAGGACGACCCGGCGCGGGCACTTCGCGCTGCCTTGCGCATGCGCACCCGGCTCGCTGACCTGAACGTCACCCTCAGCGCGCGCTACGGCATCGAGATCCAGATGCGGATCGGCATCAACACGGGCGAGGTGATCGCCGTCACCGACGCCCGGCCCGGAGAGGCGCTCGCGACGGGAGACGCGGTCAACGCCGCGGCACGGCTCGAGCAGTCCGCAAAGCCGAACCAGGTGCTCGTCTCGGAGCGCACGGCGCAGGCGGCTCGGGGCTTCAATTTCGCCCCGCCCGAGGTGCTCGAGTTGCGCGGCAAGACGGAGGCGCTACGGGCGGTCGAGCTTCTCGCGGAGCAGCCGGTGGCCGAGGGAGCGCTGTCGGGAGACGTGCCGCTCGTCGGGCGGCAGCGTGAGCTCGAGCTGCTGACGACCACGTACCAGCGGGTCGTCGAGGAGGGTCGGCCTCATCTCGTGACGCTGTACGGCGAGGCGGGGGTCGGCAAGAGCCGGCTGGTCGCCGAATTGCTGGCGGGGCTGGAGGGAACGTCGCCCGCGCCGATCGCGCTGCGAGGCCGCTGCCTGGCCTACGGCGACGGGATCACCTACTGGCCGCTGGCCGAGCTGCTGAAAGCGCACGCGAAGACACTCGACAGCGATCCGGCCGACGTCGCACTCGCCCGTGTCACCGACACGGCCGAAGCCGTGCTCGCAGCCGCCGGGGTCGACCGGCCCCGAGAGACCGCGGTGACGCTGGCCCTCAGCATCGGTCTGGCGTCGTCCGACCAGCTGCACCGGACACCACAGGAGCTGCGGGCCGAGATGCAATTCGCGTGGCGCTCGTTCTTCTCGGCGCTCGCCGCCGAGGCGCCGACGGTGGTGATCATCGAGGACGTCCACTGGGCGGACACGGCGATGCTGGACCTGCTCGAGGACATCGGTGAGCGCGCAGCCGGCCCGGTGCTCATCCTCTGCACCGCTCGGCCCGAGCTGACGACACGGCGGCCGACGTGGGGTGGGGGACGGAGGAGCTTCACGGGCCTCGTGGTCGATCCGCTCGGTGAAGCCGAGAGCGGGGAGCTTGTCGGGTTGCTGCTCGGCGACGGGGTCGGCGAAGGCGATCGGCCCGCGATTCTGGCCCGGGCGGAAGGTAACCCGTTCTTCCTTGAAGAGATCGTGCGCGCTCGCGGGTTCGGCGTGTCGGGTGCCGGTGTCATCCCCGACACCGTTCAGGCGGCGCTTGCCGCACGCATCGACCTGCTGCCCCGCGACGAGAAGCGCGCGTTGCAGGCCGCAGCTGTGGTCGGCCGCGTCTTCTGGCCGGGAGCCGTGGCGGAGGTGGCGGCACTGGACGCGGGCGCTGTCGACGAGGCGCTCGACCGTCTGCAGGACCGCGACCTCGTGCTCGGGCGGCTCTCGTCGTCGATGAGTGGTCAGCGCGAGCTGATCTTCAGGCACGCGCTCGTCCGCGACGTCGCCTACGAAAGCCTGCCGCGGCGTGACCGAGTCGGAATGCACCGCGACACCGGCGGTTGGATCGAGCGGACGTATGCCGGACGCCGCGAGGAGGTCGTCGAGCTGATCGCACACCATCGCGCCGCGGCGTATCGCGTCGGCGCGACGGATGAGCTGCGAGCGGCGGCGCTGTCAGCGCTTGTCGAGGCGGCCGAAGGGGCGTACACGCGCTCGTGCTTCGAGCGGGCGATCTCGCTTGCCGAACAGGCACTCGAGCTCGCGGCCACACCGCTCGAGCGTGCTCGCGGGCTCGAGGCGCTCGGCTACGCGGCCTTCGTTGCGTACGACGGCACGACGGCCTGGGAGTCGTTGCGCGAGGCGGCCGACATCGTCGTTCGCGAGGCGCCGGCGGAACGGCTGCGGCTCGCGGAGATCTGCGGGTTCGCGGTGATGATCCCGGCGCGTTCGTCAGGCCTGATGCGGCAGGTCCCCGAGACCGACGAGGTCGCCCGGTACCTCGAGTTGGGCCTCGCCTCCGCCGGCGAATCGGACAGCGAGGCACTTGTTCTGCTGCTTGCCTCGCAGGGGTTCTGGGAGTTCGGCTTCGGCGTCGAACTGAACGACGAAAGCGGCGCACTCGGCACGCAGGCGGCCGAACGGGCCCGGGCGATCGCGCAGCGGCTCGAGCGACCCGACCTCGAGCTGCTCTGCCTCGACGCGCTCAGTGCGGGCATCAACGTGCGGGGTCTGTACGGATTGGCCGAGCCGCTCGACCGTGAGCGGCTCGAGATCGCCCGTGGCATCCGCGACCCGTTCGAGGTCGCCGACACCTTCTACACTGCCGCGTGGTCGGCCTACGAGGTGGGTCACTACAACACCGTGTTGATGCTTGCGGCCGAGTTCGAGGAGCGGGATCTCGAAGTTCCTCCGCTCGGCGTGCTCTCGCTCACGGTGCTGTCGCGTGTGGCGCTCGGCCAGTGGGACGAGGCGCTCGCCGAACAGCAGCGCGTGCGGGAGTTTCTCGGCGCCGGCGCCGCCAGCCCCCCGTCGTTCGCCAGCGGTGGCTACGGCGCGGAAGCGTTCATTCACGAGGCACGCGGGGAAGACGCGGCCGCAGATGTCATCCACGCAGAGGTCACCGCGTGGGAGTTCGACGAGGAACGGCCGCGGAAGTGGCCACTGCCACAGCTCCTGCAGATGCTTGCGAGGCGAGGAGACTTCGCGGGCGCGCGTGAGATCGCCGAGCGGCTACCGGACCGCGGGGTGTACCTCCCTCGCGAGCTCGAAGCGCGGTGCATGCTCGTCGCGGAGGAGGGCGCCTGGCATGAGGCCGAGGAGCTGGTCGAGCGTGCGCGCGGTCATGCGGAGGCGGCCAAGCTCGTCGCGCTCCGTTTCCACGCCGACCGGCTGCAAGGGCGCGCGCTGCTCGCGGCGGGCGATCCCGCCGGCGCCGTTGACCTGCTGGAGGCTGCGACAGCCGGCTTCGAGAGCCTCGGTGCATGTTGGGAAGTCGCGCTGACGGAGCTCTCGCTCGGCGAGGCGCTCGTCGCGGTGGGACGCGACGGCGATGCCGCTCAGGTGCTCGAACGGGCGGCCGAGGAGTTCGCACGGCTGCGCGTTCCGCGCGAGCTCGAGCGGGCTCAGGCTTTGCTTGTTCGCGTGCGCGAGTAGCGCTCGTCGAACACATCTCCACTCGACGAGGCTTCTAGGACCCGCCACCTACGAGAACGAAGTACCCGACGAGTTGCTGGGAATTGGCGCCGCGCTCCCGATGGCAAACGAACGGACGCCACTCCCCGCCGTTGGGCGCGACCAGGCGTGGCAGAGTGGCTTGTACCGCGGGGCCAGGGGGAAGTAGAGCCAGCCGACATCACTCAGCCCCAATCCGAACTCGCCGAAGCAACGAACGGCGCACGACTTCGCCACGGTGGTCGCGACGGCGCACCCAACGTCGTCGGCGTACGTGGGCAGCGCCGTCAATCCTTTGCCGACTTTTCCACGACGCTGCGGCGGTCACCGAACAGCGGTTCCGGCCAACACCACGTTCACGGGGCGAGCTTATCGCTGCAAGTCTCGGCCAATGCTCGAGGTGCGCCCGAAACACGCGCGCAGGCGAAGAAACCCGTGTCTGACACCTCCGGTGTCTGACACCTTCCCCGCTGCTCGATCCGCGAGAGGTGTCTGACACCGCTGCGCGATGTCAGACGCGGGCGAACTCGATCCTGGCGGGCGAACCCCGTTGGCAAGCCGCTAGACAAGCTCCGTACGCTTGGTACATGTTCCATCGCTTTCTCGTTGCAGCCGTCATCGTTCTCGCGCCCGTCTTCAGCGCGACTGCAGTCTTGCCGGCGACCGCCCACACGAACAAGGCTGTTGTCACCCACAAGCTGATCGTGGCGGTCGAGAAGACCCTGGCTCCAGCGGCCGAGAAGAAGCTTGCGGTGTTGGTTCTAGTCAGCCAAAACGCCGGCGCTCCTGCCGGAGCGGTGGCCACGCCGAGCAAGCCGCTGACCGTTCAACTCGACACTGGCGGCCGCTACCGCGTTGAGGCCGAGATCGACTCCTCGTGCAAGGGCAGCTGTAATGCGAGCTATCGCATTTCCGGCTCGGCCAACCACAAACTCGAGGTCGTCCCCAGCTGTCAGCCCAAGGGCTCGGGCTTCGTCTGCAGCAAGGTCAAGATCGTCAAGGCCTACTGACCACCGGCGTCTGGTTCTCCACACCCGTGTCAGACACAAGGTCAGGCCGCTGACGTTCGCCGCCGTCCTGTCTCCAGGGTACGGTCGGCAAGGGCGTGCCACGTCAGGCGGAGATCTACGAGCGGCTCGCTGCCGCGGAGTTGGACCCCGAGCTCTCGTGGTCGGAGAGCGACCTGCCCGAGCGGGAGCGGACGAAGCACGTTCACCGCCTCCATCCGTACCTCGGCAAGTACGTCCCGCAGCTGGTCGAGATCTTTCTCCGTCGCCATTTCAAGCCGGGAGACAGGATTCTCGATCCGTTCGCAGGCAGCGGCACGACGCTCGTCGAGGCCTCGACGTACGGGTGCGACAGCGTCGGGATCGACATCTCGGCGTTCAACGCCATGCTCTGCCGCGTCAAGACGGCGACCTACAACCCGTTCGTCGTCGAGCGCGACCTGCGCCACGCGCTCGCGGCGCTGACCGAGCTTCGCCGTGAAGAGCAGGCATCGGCGCCGTCTGCCACGGCGCCATGGCTGGCCGATTGGTTCGCGCCCGAGGCGCTCGCCGATCTGCTCGCCTACCGGTCGCTGCTCGACGCCTATCCGGCGAGCAGCGAGTTGATGACCGTGCTCCTTTCGCGTGCCGCCCGCTCCGCGCGGCTGGTCACGCATTTCGACCTCGACTTCCCCAAAGCGCCGCAGACCGAGCCGTACTTCTGCCGCAAGCATCGGCGCACGTGCCAGCCGACGCGCGACGCGTTCAAGTTCCTTCGCCGGTACACGCTCGACACGATCACGCGGGTCAAGGAGTACGAGCGCCTTCGCTCGGCTGCCGACGCCACCGTGATCCACGGCGACGCGCGGTCGGTCGCGATCCCGGGCAACTCCGACGGCCTGATCACATCGCCGCCGTACCCGGGGCGGATCGACTACCACGAGCAGCACCGGTACGCGTTCGAGCTTCTGGGACTCGAGGACGTGCGCGGCGACGAGATCGGGGCCGGCGAGAAGGGCACGTCCAAGGCCGCCGTTGCGGCCTACGTCGAGGACATGGTCGGTGCCTTCGCACATGCGCGACGGCAGTTGAGGCGTGACGCGCTGGCCATCGTCGTGATCGACGATCAACGTGGTCTCTACGACGGCATCCTCGGCGACGCCGGCTTCACGGTCATCGACCGGCGCAAGCGTCATGTCAACCGCCGCACCGGCCGTCGGCAGGGCGAGTTCTTCGAGGAGATCATCTTCGCCCGCGTTCGGGCATAACTCGGCGGTTCAGGGCTCGTTGTCTATTGGCGAACTATCCCTCGGTCGGGGGAGAGGAGTGTCCCTGCGCTCGTCTAAGGTGGATGCGCGAGGTCGCCCATAGAAGGCGCCCACGCGCAACGCAACCCTCCTCAACCCCTGGCGGGCCACCGCTCTCGCATTTGACGAGGAGGTACGAGGAGTTGCTTGCACTGGCTGAAGAGGCACGACGGGACGGGAGCGTCGCTCTGATGGTGCACGGCACCGTCGACGACGATACGGTCGAGGAGTTCGAGAGAAGCCTCGATTCGGCGATGGGGGTCGAACCGGATCGGCTGGTTCTCGATCTGAGCGACTGCCGGCTCGACTCGGCCGGCCTGGCCGCGCTCGTCCGCGCTCAGCGGCGTTTTCGCGACCGGCCGTCGTTCACGCGCCTGGTGGCCACCGACCAGGATCTCCTGCGGCTGCTGCAGATCGTGGGCCTGATGTCGGGCGTCCGGGTCTTCGCCTCGCTCGACGCGGCGCTGCACTCGTACCGCGCTGCAGAGCTGTGCGCGGTTGGTGTGGGCGATGAGTAGCCGGGCGGCCCGCGCGGCGGCGAACAGTCTGCAGAGCGACCCGCTCGAGGGGCGTCTGCGCGACCTCGTCGAGCAGCAGTCGGCTCTGCGCGAGCTCGCGATCGCGGTGGCGGAGATGCGAGCGCCCGAGGTGATTTACGAACTCGTCGCGAAGCAGGCGGCCGAGGTCGCGGGGGTCGATGCCGGTGCCGTCGTGCGGTTTCGTGTCGACCGTGTGGGCGAGGTTGTCGGGTCGTGGCGGATGGGAAGCCGTCACACCGGCAGTCTGATTCCGCTCGACAGCACGTCCGGTGCTGCGGTGGTGGCACGTACGGGGCGCGCGGCTCGGACCGGTGCAGCCGAGGCGTTTGCAGAGGGCCTGGCCACTGGCCCCGCGGTCGCGGAGTCGGTGAGCCTGCCCGGCGGCGTTGCCGTGCCGATTCGCGTGCGTCGCGAGCTGTGGGGCTCACTGCTCGTCGTCGCCCGCGCCGAGGAGCGGATCCCGGCCGACCTCGAGGAACGGCTCAGTACGTTCGCCGACCTCGTCGGGCTCGCGATCACGAACACCGACACAAGCGCGAGGCTGCTGTCACAAGCAACCAGCGACCCGCTGACAGGGCTGCTGAACCACCGTGCCTTTCAGGAGCGCGTCGAGAGCGAGGTCGGTCGCGCTCAGCGCTACGGCCGGCCGCTGGCGCTCGTCCTGCTCGACCTCGACTATTTCAAGAGCATCAACGATGCGTACGGCCACCAGGGCGGCGATGCGGCGCTCATGCATGCCGCCCGCATCCTCGAAGGCTGCGCGCGGGCGGGCGACGTGCTCGGCCGCATCGGGGGTGACGAGTTCGCGCTGCTGCTCCCGGAGACCAACGCAGACCAGGCGCTGCCGATCGCCGAGCGCTGGGCGGCCGAGTTCCGTGAAGCGCCGGTCGGCGCGGCGGCGCATCTGACCATGTCGGCGGGCGTCTCGGACCTCACCCATGCCAACGGCAGCCGCGAGCTCTTTCGTCTGGCGGACGGAGCGCTCTACTGGGCCAAGGGCCAGGGCCGCGACACGGTCGTCGTGTACTCGCCCGACACGGTCTATGAGTTCTCCGACACCGACCGGATCGACCGGATGGAGCGGATGCAGTCCTTGACGGCGATCCGCTCGCTGGCCCGCATGATCGATGCCAGAGATTCGCCGAACGACGAGCACTCGGCGCGCGTCGCCATCTTCGCCCGTCGGCTTGCCGAGGCGGCCGGTTGGGCGCCGGCACGCAGTGCGCTGCTCGGTGAGGCGGCCGGCATCCACGATGTCGGGAAGATCTGTGTCCCAATGGATGTCCTGCGCAAGCCGAGCGCCCTGACGCCGGAGGAGTACGAGCTGATCAAGGTGCACGCGGCGGTCGGGGCCGAAATGGCCCGCGATGCGTTGAGTGAGGAGCAGGTGCTCTGGATCGGCCAGCACCACGAGCGATTCGACGGCACGGGCTACCCGAACCGGCTGGCGAGAGACGAGATCTCGCCGGGCGCCGACCTGCTCGCGCTGGCGGACAGCTGGGACGCGATGACGACCGAGCGCGTCTACAGCCCGCCGAAACCCGAGGCGGAGGCGCTCGCCGAATGTCTCTCCCTGGCGGGCACACAGTTCAGCCCGGCAGCGTGCGAGGCGCTGCGGGCCGTCGTTTAGGAGGGCTAGACGCCGAGGTAGGTCTTGCGGACTTCGTCGTTCTGGGCGAGCGCGTCCGCGTCGTCGGCGAGCTTGACCGCACCCGTCTCGAGGACATAGCCCCGGTCGGCGATCTCGAGGGCCATCAGTGCGTTCTGCTCGACGAGCAGGATCGATGTGCCCTGCTTGTTCACCTCGACGATCGTCTCGAAGATCCGTTCGACGAAGATCGGCGCCAGCCCCATGGAGGGCTCGTCGAGCATGAGCAGGGTCGGCCGGGCCATCAGCGCACGGCCGATGGCGCACATCTGCTGCTCGCCGCCGGACATCGTCCCTGCCTTCTGGCTCCGCCGCTCGGCGAGTCGTGGAAAGAGCGTGAAGACCCGCTCCAAGTCCTCGGTCATGCCGCTCCGGTCGCGCCGTTGGAACGCGCCCATCTCGAGGTTCTCGGTCACTGTCATGCGCGGGAACAGCTTTCGCCCCTCGGGTGACTGCGCGATCCCGAGCTCGACGACATGGTGGGCTGCGTCGTTTGTGATGTCGCGGCCCTGGAACCAGATCTTGCCGTGGCGCGGATGGTTGAGCCCGTTGATCGACCTGAGCGTCGTCGACTTGCCGGCACCGTTTGCCCCGATCAGCGTCACGATCTCGCCCTCGTGCACCTCGATCGAGATGCCTTTGAGCGCCTGGATCGACCCGTAGAAGGTCTCGATGCTCTGAAGCGCCAGCATCGCCGCGGGTGCAGCGGCCGGAGCGCCCGCGGGCGCCGGCTGGCGGGGCCGGGCGGGGCGTCGAACAGCATGCTCAGTGGCTTCGCCCTCCGTGCTGATCGCCGCCGAGCCGAGGTAGGCCTCGATCACGCGCTCGTTCACCTGAATCTCCTGCGGCGTGCCCTCGGCGATCTTCTTGCCGTAGTCGAGCACCGTCACGCGATTCGAGACGCCCATCACGACGCGCATGTCGTGCTCGATGAGCAGAACCGTGAGCCCGCGCTCGGCCTGGAGACGACTGACGAAGTCGGTGAACTCGAGCGTCTCCTGCGGGTTCATCCCGGCCGTCGGCTCATCGAGCAGCAGGAGCTTCGGCTGCGTCGCGAGGGCGCGCGCGACCTCGAGTCGCCGCTGGTCGCCGTACGAGAGGTTCTTGCCGATCTCGTTGTCCACCTTGCCGAGGCCGCTGAACTCGAGCAGCTCACGTGCCCGCTCACGCGCCGACCGTTCCTCGCCGCGGACGCGTGGCGTGCGCACGATCGCCTCGAAGAGGTTGCCTTTCAGGCGGACGTGCATCCCGACGAGCACGTTCTCGAGCGCCGTCATGTTCTTGAACAGGCGGATGTTCTGGAACGTGCGCCCGATCCCGTGCTGCGTGAACGCGTGCGGCGGCTTCCCGGTCATGTCCCGCCCGTTGAAGAACACCCTGCCGGCGGTGGGCTTGTAGACCCCGGTGAGCATGTTGAAGAACGTCGTCTTGCCGGCGCCGTTCGGTCCGATCAGGCTGACGATCGACCCCTCGGGAACCGTGAACGTGACGTCGTCGACGGCCGTCAGCCCGCCGAACTCCTTGCGGAGCTCGAGGGTCTGGAGGAGGTCGTCGGCCATCAGCTGGGCTCCGGCTCAGGGGTGTACAGCTGCTCGTCATGCTGGACGTCGTAGAGCGGCTCGTCGTGCACGCCTCCGCGGAACTCGGCCGCCCGCCTCGAGCTCGGGATCAACCCTTCAGGCCGGAAGAGCATCACCACGACGAGAATCACGCCGAAGATCCCGAACTCGTAGAGCGGGACGTCAAGCGTCTTGTGCCAGATCTCGACGTCCGATCCGCCGGGGCCGAAGTGGCCGTTCAGCCAGGCGCCGATGTTCGCCAGGCCCTCGCGGTCCAGGTACTCGAGGAAGCACGCGCCGAAGATGACGCCCCAGATGTTCCCCATCCCGCCGAGGATCACCATGCAGAGGATGAAGACCGAGATGTTGAAGAAGAACTCGTCGGGGAACGCTCCGCCGTTGTAGCTCGCGTAGTAGGCGCCCGCGACGCCGCCGAAAAACGCGCCCGTGGCGTACGCCCAGGTCTTCGTCCGCATCAGCGGGATGCCCATCGCAGCGGCAGCGACCTCGTCCTCGCGGATCGCCACCCAGGCGCGCCCGAGCCGCGAGTCGCGGAGCCGCGCACTCGTGAAGACGGTCAGCAAAACGAGCACCAGAGCCGTCCAGAAGAACGCCCGGTCGGCGTTTTCGCCGAGGGTCAGATAGTTCGCAGGCAGCCCGGTGTAGTGGTGGATCCAGTTGCCGAACCCGGGACCGTCGATCGGCGTGATGCCGCCGGTGCCGTTCGTGATGTTGTAACCGAAGAGGCTGTCACCGTTTCGCGCGACCTGCGGCATGATCTCGCCGAAGCCGAGGGTGACGATCGCGAGGTAGTCGCCGCGGAGCCGCAGCGTCGGGAGCCCGATGACCACGCCGACGATGGCGGTCAGGACGCCCGCCATGATCAGGACGAGCCAGATCGAGAAGTGGAAGCCCGTCACATCCGGCGTGACGCCGATGGCGCCGAAGCGGATGTTCTGCGATGCGAACTGGGACGAGGCGAACCAGCCGGCCACATACGAGCCCATCGCGTAGAAGGCGACGTAGCCGAGGTCGAGCAGTCCTGCGTAGCCGACGACGAAGTTGAGGCCGAGCGCCATCATCGTGAAGACGGCCATCCCGACCATCGTCGACATCTGCGGCACGGGGCCGAAGATGGGGAACTGCGGCATCGACGTCGTGCTGCCGTAGAACGGATAGGTGATCGCCAGGGCGAGAACGGCAAGCGGGATGATCGCCTTGCCGATCCGCCGGTTGCGGACGGTGAGTCGCTGGTACGGCGGAACGACGATCGCCAGGATGATCACCGCACCGATCAGCGCCGGCGTCTTCCATACACCGAAGAGCGCGATCAGCAACAGGCCGATCGCAACCCACATGACGGATTTCACGGCTCGACGGGTGAGCGGCGGCAGCCCTTGCCAGCGCTGCGGGCTGAGCCCGGCGGCGGAGAGCACCGTCCACCACGCAGCCGAGATGGCCCCGGAGACCTGGCGGCGCACGGTCAGGCGCCTTCCGGCGTGCGTTCGCCGAGCAGGCCTTCTGGCCGGAAGACCAGGATCAGGATGAGGATCGAGAAGACGATCGACTCCGTCCAGTTGCTGCCCGGCGCGTGCCAGAGGAGGCCCTCGTTGAAGGCTTGGATGAAGCCGATGCAGAGGGCCCCGAGTACGGCTCCCGGCAGGTTGCCGATCCCGCCGAGGACTGCCGCAGTGAAGGCGATGAGGCCGAGCGAGAAGCCTGTGTCGTAGCGAATCTGCTCGAAGTAGAGGGCGTAGACGAGCCCGCCGGCGCCGGCGAGTCCGCCCGCGAGGAGGAAGGTGAAGGAGATCGTCCGGTTGACGTCGATTCCCATCATCGCCGCCGCGTCGCGATCCTGGGCCGTTGCACGCATCGCCTTTCCCTGGCGCGTGCGCTGCACGAGCCAGATCAGGACGAGCAGCACCGGCACGGTGATCATCATCACGATCAGCTTCTCCCAGGTCAGGACGACCCCGGCGATCGAGAACACCTGGCCTCTCGGGAGCACGTCCGGGACTGCGGTGTAGCCCGGCCCCTTCCAGGCGATCGCGATGTCCTCGAGGATGAACGACATCCCGATGGCGGTGATCAGCGGGGCCAGTCGTGGCGCCCCGCGTAACGGCCGGTACGCGACGCGTTCGATGGTCGCGTTGAGCACGCCGCAGGCGGCCATCGCGACGGCGAGCGAGACGACGACGGCGAGGATCAGCGAGCCGGTCGCGGCGTTCGCCTTCAGGTGAAAGGCCGAGAGGAGCATCGTCGCCGAGAACATGCCGCCGAGCATGAACACGTCGCCGTGCGCAAAGTTGATCAGCTCGAGGATTCCGTAGACGAGCGTGTAGCCGAGGGCGATGAGCGCGTAGACGGCGCCGTTGGTCAGGCCGATGAACCCGATCGTGATGAAGTACGCCGGTCCCCGGTAGAAGTTGACCGCGAGCCAGACGACGAGCGTTCCGACGAGGAGCGCCGCGAGAACGGGCATCACGTACGAGACAACCGCTCGTCTCGGTCGGATCCTCGTTCCGGTCAGGGCAGGGATGGCCATTGTCGTTGAGGCGAAACGGGTTGTGGAGACGAACGGTGGGCGGCGACAGCCGCGGAAGGAATCACCGGGGGAGGCGCGATGCCTCCCCCGGTGTCATCCGTTTCCTACTGCCCCCTGCTAGCCGATGAGGCTCGCGGTGGGGACGAGCGTCTTGACCGGGTTGAGGTTCTTCCCGGACTGCTTGTAGATGGTGATCGGCGTCAGGTTCGTGTCGCCGCTCGAGTTGATCGTGAAGTTGCCCAGGATGCCGTTGGTGATCGTGAGGCCGAAGATGCCCTTCGTGGTCGAGGCACGCTGGCCGCCACCCTTGGCGATTGCCTGGAGCAGGACGTCCATCGCCTGTGCGCCATATGCGGCGTACGGGTTCGGCGTCGTGCCGATCTGCTTTCCGAAGCTCTTGATGAACGTTGCGCCGGTTCCGGTCAACGCCTTCGGCGGCTCACCGGCGACGCTGATGTACGCGCCGTTGGCGACCGAGCCGTTCCCGTTCGGGTCGCTGAACCCGTCCGGCATCTGGAGCTGGATCTTCGGATCGACGGACTTGATGTCCTGCATCAACTTCGCGCCGTTGTTGCAGATGATCCCGCCAAGGAAGACCGCCTGTGCGCCTGAGGCCTTGATCGCGGTTGCGAGTGCCTCGTAGCTCGACGCCTTTGCGTCCCAACCCTGGAAGCCGACGACCTTGATCCCGAGCTTGGTTGCCGCAGCCTTGTAGGTGGTTGCGACCCCGAAGCCGTAGGTCTGCTTGTCGTTCAGCACGTAGACCTTCTTGAAGCCGAGCGACTGCGACCAGAGAGCGTCAGCCGGTCCCTGGATGTCGTCGGTGGCAACGACGCGGGCGTAGTTCCGCACGCCGGTCGGGTAGTACTTCTGCGGCTCGCCGACGTCCCACTTCTTCGTCAGGCCCGGGTTGGTGTTGGCCGGGCTGACCATCGCGAGAGCCGTGCGGTTGAGGATCGGTACTTCGATCTTTGCGCAGCCGGAGTTGAACGTCCCGAGCACGCCGATGACCGACTTGTCGTTGGCGTACAGGTGGGCGTTCGTCGCGCACTTCGCCGTGTCCCAACCGCCGGTCTGCGCGGTCGAGTCGTCACACGACTGGTACCCGATCTTGTACGGGCCGGCCTTCCAGCCTGCTTCGGCGAGCGCCCAGATCATTGCCCGGGAAATCTCGACCGTCTGGTGCCGGATCGCACCCTGCAGCGGCAGATCCGAGGGGATGATGAAGTCAGGCGTCCCCGAGCCCTTGTAGACGACCGGGCCGCACGACGACGACGGCAGCGGGCTGAGGCCCGTTGTCGCGCTGTGCGCGGTTGCCGAATAGCCGGTCGCGACGGCGATTGCAACGACTGCAATCCCGACGATCGACAGCGAGAACTTTCTACGCAATCTCCCTCCTCCTTGTTCCGACCCAAGTCGGTTTGACGGCGGAACAAATCCGCCGGCCCAACAAGGCACCAGTATCTCGTTCCGGTCGGACCGTTTCAACTGCGACGCCCAAGTTGGCCGGTTGTCAAGCGGCCGCCGCGGGCGAACCGTCCGGGTCAGAGCTCGGCAAGCGGGAACGAGCGGTGCCTGCGCGGGGGCACCAGGAAGTTCTGGCGGTGCGTCGTCGTGATGATCGAGTTGAAGCCCTGGGCTCGCGTTCCGGGCGGCACCGGCAGCTTCGTCCCGTCCGGAAGCACGCCGTCCATCGCGAGCCGGTTGCGCTCGAAATCGTCGCTGGACGGGTTGAAGACGACGAAGTGGACCCCCGCGACCGGCGTGTCGCTCCACTGGTCGCGCTTCGGGTCGGCCGTCCATGCGAACGGATTGTCCAGCGTGTTGAAGTCGGCGCGCTGCGGGATCGCGGTGCCCTTCGGGTACACCGTCCCGTCGTCGGCGACGGTTTCGCGGAGCAGTCGCGACGCAGCCTGGATCGAGGCGCTGTGGCCGAAGCGACCGGTTTTCGCGAACTGGCGCTTGAGCTCGGGAACCGAGGAGACGGCGGCCGGGCCCTGTGCCACCGTCTGCGTCCCGTCGCGCACCTGGGTCATCCCGGGCCGGAAGGCGGTCAGGACACGTTCGGCGAAATCAAAGTTCAGGTACCACGCCTCCAGGTCTTCGGTGAGGTGCGAGAGGTGCATGTGCGTCCCATTCCGGAAGTAGCCCGAGCCGACGTCGACGTAGCCGAGCGTCTCGTGGTTTGCGATCAGCCCCGGGCCGAGGCCCGCCTTCTGCGTCGAGGTGAAACCAAGGAACAGCTCGGACGTATCGGGAATCAGGTCGGCGCCCGCGACACCGGCTGCCATCGCGAGCTTCTTCGGCAGGCTCTGGCCGCCTTCGAATCCGCCCCCGGCGAAGCCGCGCCGGATGCTCGTCATCCGGAAGAGCGAGAGGTCGTGGAACAGCGCCTTGCGGGCCGCGTCGATGTGCGCGCGCTGGTCGCTCCGCAGCAGCACGGCGACGTCGTTGCGCTCCAGGATCGTCGCCTTGGGATCGCTCGGGAAGGTGCGCGTCGGCAGGAGAGCCGGCTTGTCGGCACGGCGGTCGTGCGGGAGGTGGACCTTCGCCTGGGCCGCGACGTAGCGCTCGAAATACGGCACGCCCCAGGCCACAGTGACCCCAAGGCCGGCCGGGTTGGGGGCGTACAGGGAGTCGAGCGTCCGCAGGGCCTCGTCCAGCTCGCGCTGCGCCGCGCGGAGATCGGAGACCTTCAGGGTCGCGGTGATCACCTCGCTGTGGAGCGGCGGCACGACCACCTCAATGCCCTCGCTCTGGACGGTCGTGAGATCGATGAGGTGCTGTTCGGGCGCCGGGGCCCCTGGCTTCCCGATGCTCCGGGCGGCCGGGCGGTGCGGCGACGTCGAGAGCTGGTCGACGAGCTCGTAGATCCCGGCCCCGCCGATCGCCGCGACGGCCGCGCTCTCGAGCAGCCGGCGCCGGGAGAGCCGCATCAGCCCTGCTGCGGGCGCACGAGCACGAGGCTCTTGAGCAGCGTCTGCAGGTTCTGCACCACCTGCCGGTACGTGTACGGCGGGATGACGTGCTCGCTCACGGTGTAGAGCGAGTTGTTGTACTGCCAGGCGAGCAGGACGTGCCACTGGTCTGCGTCCTGATTGACGCGGTAGACGGTGGCGGTGATGCCGCCGGCCTTCTCGGTGCCGCTGGCGTCTGCGAAGCACGGTGTCGTTCCGTGGAGGGTCTTCTTCCCTTCGAGCGCGATCGTCTGGCACTTCGGGATCGTGGTGCGCCCGGGGTAGCCGCGGAAATTGACGTGCACGTCGCCGCTGCCGAGATCGCCGTGCGAGAGGAAGCTGATCAGGTAGCTGCGGTCCTTGCCCACCGAATAGATGTCCTGGTAGTCGCCGCCGATCTGCGCGTCGAGCGGGTTCGGCATCTCGGTGGGGCAATAGACCGGCGCCTGGATCTTGTCGGCGAGGTGCTGCCAGCCGCTCGCCCAGGCGGCAGGGCAGGCCAGCTTCTTGCCCGAGCCGCCGAGCGCCAGCGCCGCGAGCACCAGCGCCGCAACCACGATGGCGGTCGCAACTCCGGCCGCGACAAAGCTCGCCCTCATACCGGCGAAGCGTACCGCGCAGTCGGCGAAACGCCAGCTTCCGGACGTTAAGCGCGACCGGCCAAGCGAGCCTAGTTCGGCTGGCAGGTCGTATCGTGCATGGCGGCGATCTGGGCGTTAGCCGCCTCGTCCGCGGCCTGGTCATACGGGCCGGGGGCGTCGCCTTCCCACATCACGTCCGGTGTGAGGCCGGGCCCGATGACGGTGATCCGGTACCTCGAGCCTTCGCCCGACGGATGCGCGTCGTGCGGTTTCACCGTGTAACAGAAGGCGCCCGTGCCTCGATGGGTCAACGCGCTGTTCTCTCGTCGCCAGCCGGAGCCGTACGTCGAGTCGAAGGTATCGATGTAAATGTTCCGGCCATAGCTGTCGAGGGGGTTCCCGCCCGATGTCGAGCTGAAGCCGAACGCCGGCTGGCCCTGGTAGGTGAGTGTTCCGTACAGGTGATCCCACTGATGGTCCGCCCAGTCGGTGTGAACGGTCAGAACCGGGAGGGCGCCGGTCCAGTGCGAGAGACGGAGCTCCCAGACCGCCTGGCCCGCAGTAGGTGCGACGCCGTAGTCGGGCAGCTCGCGCTGCCACTCCTGGAGCGCCCAGTAACTGCCGTCCGAGGCCTTGCACTCGAGCAGGGCCCATGCGAGCGGCGGCCCGTCGTAGGTGCCGCAGCCGCCGTGGAACGCCGTCTTCCAGTAGAGGTCGGCCGCCTGTTGTGTCTGCTGTAGCTCCTTCACGACCGGATTCGCCAGGTAGCCGGGCGTGCTCTTGATCCTGGCGTACTCGGCCCGGAGCTTCTGCGCCGCGGCGTTCTCCTTGAAGTACTTCTCGTACCCGCCGGAGTAGTCGAGCCGGAGCTTGGTCTGCGGCACACCAGCCCGCGGCGGCAGCGCGTTGACGGCGCCCCAGGCCAGTACGTGCCGGACGTTGCCCTCAGCGCGGTAGGTGACCAGCGCCTCGCCCGCACTGTTCAGCTGCAGGGTCACCCCGGTGGCGTTGCGGTCGATCAGCTGCGAGGCCGCTGCTGTGGGTGCGTATACGGCCGCGAGTGCGCTCGCCAACAGCAGGCAACACAGACCGCCGAACGCAATGGCTCGCCGCACTGACGCAATCTAGGCGCATACAGCTGTTTTGCAACCCCTCACGGCGGCGAGGAGGAGATCAGCGGGTACGCGCGTTGCCGGCGTCGTAGAGAGCGTCGGCTGCGACGACCGCCGCAACGAGGTCGCCCAGCACATCGACGTGCACCTCGTCCCCCGGTCCAAGCTCGGCGGGAAGCTTTGCCAGCGCCACGTTGCGCCGCAACGTGAAGCCGTAGGCGGCGCTGCGGACCCGGCCGATCACGGCGTCACCGAGATGGACAGCCTCGCCGCCGTAGAGCGTCAGGTATTCGTTGCCGCCGACTATGAGGGTGCGCAGCCGCAGCGGCGGTTCGCGGTCGAGTCCGGGCTGCTTGTCGCGGGCAACCGCGAAGCCAAGGCCCGAGTCGAAGGGTGTGTCCGAGCCGGTCAGGTCCGTGCCGAAGTAGCGGTAGCCCTTCTCGATCCGCAGCGAGTCGAGCGCGTGGTAGCCCGCCGGCTCGGGGTGGCCGGAGGCGACCAGCTCATCCCAGACGACTCCCGCGAGCTCCCGCTCGACGTACAGCTCGTAGCCGAACTCGCCCACGTACGTGATCCGTTGCGCCAGCACCTCGACGCCGCCGATCGAGAGCTGGCCAGCGCTCCGGTAGGGAATCGACTCGCCGAGAAGCTCTCGCACCGACGGGCCCCAGACGCCGATGACTGCAAGGTCGTCGGTCACGTCGGTGATCGTCACCGACTGATCGGCCTGGAACTCCAGGAAGCCCCGGTCGGAGTCGACTGCCCCTGCGCCCGTGATCACGCGGAAGCGGTCTTCGGCGAGGCGGGTCACCGTGACGTCGCCCACGATCCTGCCGCGGTGATCGAGCAACTGCGTGTAGACGACCGAGCCGACGGGCCGGTCGATCCGGTTGCCGCACGCGCCCTCGAGCAGAGCGAGGGCTCCTGGCCCCGTCACCTCGAGCTTGCCGAAGGAGGTCATGTCGATGATCCCCAGCCGCTCGCGCACCGCCGCGTGCTCGACGGCGACCCGGTCGTGGAACGGGGGGCGCGACCAGCCGAATGCCCGCTGCTCCTCGCCGGCCCGTCGCCACGGCTCGCCGGGTCGGAAGTAGTCGGCCCGCTCCCAGCCGTTCTTCGTGCCGAACACGGCGCCAAGCGCCTGCAGCCGCTCGTGCAACGGCGACAACCGCTTCGGACGTCCGGCCTCCGAGACGTCGAAGGGATAGCGGAGGCGGTAGTAGTACTTGTAGACCTCCCGCGCGCCTGCCGCCGCGAAGTCTGGATCGCGGTACGGCCCGCCGAAGCGCCACGGCCGGTACGGCTGGACGTCGACCTCGGCCTCGCCCGTCGTCACCAGCTCGGCGAGCGCCTTGCCGAGGCCGCCCGCACCACCAAAGCCGTTCAGCGAGAGACCGGCCGCCAGCCAGAACCCCGGCACGCCCGGAACGGGGCCGAGCAGCGGGTTGCCGTCGGGCGTCATCGCATCGGGATGGCAGATCAGCGCGATCACCCCGGCATCCTCGAGCCATGGGAACCGCCGAACGGCGCCGGCCTGAAGCTGTTCGAAGCGCGCGTGATCGGGAGGCAGGACACGCTCCCCGTGCTCCCAGGGAACGCCGTTCTCCCACCGCGACACGGGGTTCGGCTCGTAGCCGCCGAATAGCACGCCGCCGGCTTCGGCCTTGCCGTAGATGAGGTTGTCGGTGTCGCGGAAGCACGGCATGTCGCGCAGGAGCTCGTGACCCTCGACAGCGCCGAGAGCGATGTGCTGGTGGTCGACCGGGATCGAGCACACGAACGCGCCGACCATCGCGGCGATGCGTGGCGCCCACATGCCCGCGGCGTTGACGACCGTCTCGGCTGCGATCCGTCCGTGTTCCGTCTCAACTGCCTGGACCTCGCCCCGCGGGCCTCGCTCGATCGCGGTCACGCGCGTCTGCGTACGGATCTCCACGCCGAGGTCGCGAGCGGCCGCGGCAACCGCGTGTGTGGCGATGTGCGGGTCGACGTACCCGTCGCCCGGCATCCACACCGCGCCGTACAGCGAGTCGGGGCTCGCGGCCGGCATGAGCCGCCGCGCCTCTTCGGGGCCGACGAGTTCGGCGTCGAGCCCGATGCCGTTCGCGCGGCTCACGCTGCGCTTCAGCTCGAGGTAGCTCTCCGGGCTCGACGCGAGCCGTAAGCTGCCCACCGTCTCGAAGACGCCCAGCTCTCGATACAGCTCGACGCTGTAGCGGCGGAACCGCATCATCGTCTGGGACGGGTTGAACTGCGTGACGAGACCGGCGGCGTGATGCGTCGACCCGCTCGTCAACTCGCCCTTCTCGACGAGCACGACGTCCTGCACTCCTGCCTTCGCGAGGTGGTACGCGCAGCTGACGCCGGCGATGCCGCCGCCGATCACGACCGTCGTCAATCGAGTCCCGCCATACCCGGCGCCAACATAACGGTCTAGGATCGCCCCGTGGCTCTCGACGACGTGCTGGCGGCCGTGCCGGAGCTTCGGGAGGCGACATCCGTCGAGCCGCTCGCAGGCGGGCTCACGAACATCAACTACAAGGTGACGACTGGTGGGGGAGCCGCCTACGTCGTGCGGATCTCCGGCAAGGACACCGGCCTGCTCGCGATCGACCGGCCGAATGAGGTGCACAACACGATCGCGGCGTCGGAGTCGGGCGTCGGCGCGCGGTTCATCGCGTCGCTGCCCGAGCACGATGCGCTCGTGCTGGAGTTCATCCAGGGCACCGTGCTGAGCGCCGAGGAGTTGCGCAAAGGCGATCGCATTGCGCTCGTCGCCGACGCCTGTCGCCGTCTGCACGGCTCGCGCCGCTTCAGCGCCGACTTCGACATGTTCGTCATCCAGCCCGGCTACCTCGAGGTCGTGCGCGAGCGGGGGTTCCGGTTGCCCGACCGCTACGCCGACTTCGAGCCCCAGGTGCGGGCGGTCGAGCAGGCGATGCGCGTCCGCCCCGAGCCGACCGTGCCGTGCAACAACGATCTGCTCGCCGAGAACTTCATCGACACGGGTGGGCTGCTGCGGCTGATCGACTACGAGTACTCCGGCAACAACGAGGCGTCGTTCGAGCTCGGCAACGTCTGGAGCGAGTCGAATCTCTCGCTCGCGCAGCTCGAGGAGCTCGTGACGCACTACTTCGGCCGCCCGCTCCGCAACAAGGTGGCGCGCGCGAGGCTGTGGGGCCTGATGTCGAAGTACGGCTGGACGCTGTGGGCGTCGATCCAGGACGGCATCTCGGATCTCGACTTCGACTTCTGGGGCTGGGGGATGGAGAAGTACGAGCGCGCCGTCGCCGAGTTCGACGGCCCCGATTTCGAGCGGCTGCTCGCCGAGGTTCAGACCGAGCTCTGAGCTCGTAACGCCCGGCGGGCCGCCCGCCGTCGCCCGCCGTCGCCTCCAGACAACTCGCAGTGACGCCCGCCGTGCGGGAGCCTCCCCAATGGTCCTGGAAAGCCGTTCAGACGTATTGGATCGAATATCCAAACGTCCTGGCAAAACCAATACTTTCGTATAGGATCGCCCCGCTGGGTGAGTGTGCGGCACGGGCGCGAGGGTTGGTGCGCCGGCCGCGCAAGCGCAGGCATCACTGCGGTTTTCAGGGGGAGGACACATATGACAGGGGCCGGTCGGCGAAAGTCGGCACTCTTGGCGACTCTGGCAACGGCGGCGGCCTGTTGCCTGGGGTCGAACAACGTCCACGCGCTCGCCGCCGCGCCGGGCGCCGACGGCCCTGCGGCGGGCGCGTTCGGGCCTGCGGTCGAGGCCGGACCGGTGACGGCGCCTGTGCGGCAAACGACCCGCGCGGTCGTGCCGAACGGGGCGGTGAAGCGCCTGGCCTCGCGTACGGTGACCGCCCGGCCGCCCGTCAACGGCAGCAGCCTGCCGACGGCGCGCGTTCCGGGCCCCGCAACCCTTTCCGGGTCTGCGGCTGCGAGCGCGACGACGTCGTATACGAACCCGTGGCGCTACTGCCCCGGTGATATTCAGCTGGGCGTCAGCGACGGCGAAGCCTGCGACGAGTGGTGGCTGGCGGCCTCGTATGTCGACAGCGGGGTCACGCACTACGGCATGAATGCCGTCGGGGTCTGGCCGAAGACGATGGGTCAGGGCGTGACGATCGGCCTGCTCTCGACCGGCGCCGACACCAACGATCCCGACTACGCCGACAACCTGGCGCCTGGTGGCTACAACTTCGTCGACGGCAACACCGACACGAATGACACGTACGGCACGGGAACCGTGCTGACCGGCGTGATGGCAGCGGAGGCGAACAACGGTGGTTTCGTCGGCGTCGCGCCGAAGGCCAAGGTGCTCGAGATGAAGGTGCTCGGGCCGTATGGCACGCTCACCGATTCGGCCGCCTCCCAGGGCATCACCTACGCCGTCAGTCACGGCGCCTCGGTGATCGCATTTCCTCTGTACGAGATCGGGCCCGGGACGAGCTACCTGCCGACGACGCAGACCACTCTGAGTGCTGCCGCGAACCAGAACGTCGTGTTCGCGCTTGCCTCGGGTGACCTCGGTTCGACGACCGCCGGCGTGACGAACGGCCCACCCAACTACAACATCTCGCCCGACGGGTCGAAGCTGCCGAACACGATCACGGTCGCAAGCGAGGACTACCTCAACAACTACGACCAGTTCACCGACTCAGGCCCGAACGTGCAGATCGCGGCCCCGGGTACGAGCCTCCTCGGCGACTATCCCGACAACTGGCCGTCCGGCGGCTGGACGAGCGGCTCCCAGTCGGCGGCGAGCGAAGTGGCGGCCGTCGCGGCTCTGCTCCGCTCGGTCTACCCGTCGGCGACGGCGACACAGGTCGTGCAGGCGATCATCGCCGGCGGCCGTTCTCTGCCCTCGCTGCAGGGGCTCGTGAGCTGCGGCTGCATGCTCGACGCGTCGGGCGCTCTCGCGCAGCTGACGCAGCTGATGGGCAGCACGCCGCAGGTGACCTACCAGCCACCCGCTCCGGCTCAGAACCCGACCTCGCCGACCTACGACAACGGCTCGGGTGCCTTCTGGGGCGACTGCTCGATCCCGAATAGCGCCTTCAACGATCCGCGTGCGGATTGCCAGTGGTACATCCCGCAGACCTACAACGAGACGGGCTACTACGGCGGGACGCATTACGGGATGAACCTCGCAGCGGTCTGGCCGAAGGACACGGGCACGGGCGTCGAGGTCGCCACGGTCGATACGGGTGCGGCGGCGAATCCCGACTTCTCGTCGCAGCTCGTGCCCGGCGAGGACTTCTGGGACGGCGGGACCGACACGACCGACGTCGTCTTCCACGGGACGTACACGGCCAGCCTGATCGCCGCGGGGGCGAACAACGGACTGGGCATCGTCGGCACGGCCCCGGGAGCCACGTTGATGCCGGTCAAGGTGCTCGGACCGAACGAGGAATGGGACAACACGAAGATCCTCGCCGGCCTGAACTACGCGGTGAACACCCCGGGCGTGAGGGCGGTGAACATCTCGCTCGCGGGTCTGAACTCACCGATGCCCGGCATCCAGGACGCGATGCAGAACGCGGACGACAAAAGTGTCCTGCTGGTGTTCGCAGCCGGAAACTGGGGTGCCGATCATGACAACCCGGCGTTCGTGCCCACCTTCGACGGCACCGGTTTCGACAACGTGCTGACCGTTGCCGCATCGACTCACTGGAACACGATCGCGTTCTTCTCCGACTACGGTCCGCAGCACGTCGATATCGCGGCCCCGGGCGAGGGGATCGCGATGGACACGATCGACGGCAGCGACACGGCCACCAGCTACGGCACGAGCTTCGCGGCGCCGCTCGTCACCGGCGTGGCCGCACTGCTGTTCAGTGCGTACCCGCAGGCGACCGCCGCGCAGGTGAAGGAGGCGATCTGCGACGGTGCCCGGCAGATCCCGGCCATCATGACCAAGGTGCGCTGCGGGCTCCTCGACGCCCAGGGGGCGTTGCAGGCTCTGGGTGCGATCCTCGACGCGCCGGCGGCCCCGGCCAGCAACACCGCGCCGACGACCGACGCTCCGAGCCCGCTGACGGTGGGCCAGACCATCGATGCGACCACGGGGAGCTGGACGAACTCGCCCGCGTCCTACACGTATCAATGGCAGGTGCTCGGCAAACGGCACGAGCGGGTGGGCGAACGCTTCCGGAACCGGTGCGACGACACCGACCTACACCGTCGCTGCCGCCGATGTCGGCAACTACCTGCAGGTGACCGTCACGGCGGCGAATGCGGGCGGCTCGGCGAGCGCCAGCTCGGCGCCGACGAGTGCCGTTGTGCCGCTCGCACCCGCAGGCGGCGTGCCGACGATCGCCGGAACGGCCAAGGTCGGCCAGGTGCTGACGGCAAGCCCCGGCACGTGGAGCAACTCGCCGACGTCGTTCGGCTACCAGTGGCAGCGCTCGACCAACGGCACGAGCTGGACGAGCGCCTCCGGCACGGGTGCCACGACGTCGTCGTACACCATCGCCGCCGCCGACGCGGGCAGCTACCTGCGGGTGACCGTGACGGCGACCAACCCGGGCGGCTCGGCGACTGCGAGCTCCAGCCCGACGGCGACGACCGTCTCGGCCAGCGACACCACGCCGCCGACCGTCTCGGTCACCGCCCCACGGGCCGGGAGCTCGATCTCGGCGAGCACCACGCTGACGGCGAACGCGTCCGACAATGTCGGCGTCGTCAGGGTCGAGTTCTACGTGGACGGCAAGCTGGTCGCGACCGATACGGCGTCGCCTTTCACGACGACGTGGAACCCGGCGACGGTCGCTCTCGGCACCCATTCGATCACGGCCAAGGCTTACGACCAGGCTGGAAACAGCACCACGTCCGCGGCCGTGTCGATCAAGGTGACCGACACGACGGTGCCCTCGGTCTCGATCACGAGCCCGGCCGGCGGGAGCTCTGTCACGCACAGCTCGACCGTGAGCATCGCGGCGACCGCGACCGACAACCGCGCCGTCAGCAAGGTCCTGTTCTACGTCAACAACGTGCTGAAGTGCACCGACACGACTGCCTCGTACAGCTGCAGCTGGGCCGTGCCGAGCCAGAAGGGCGTGAAGTACACCCTCACGGTCAGGGCGTACGACAGCTCGAACAACACGGCGAGCACGAGCGTGACAGTCACCTCGAAATAAGTTCAAACTAGAGCCTCGAGCCTGGTTCGACCTGCGGCCGAACCAGGCTCGAGGCTCGCCGAGGTCTCAAGGTTCGTCGGGCTGTTGTCGATACCGGACCGATGCAGCGGCGCTTGCCGAAATCGGCCGTCGTCTTCCTCGCCGGCCTGGCCGTGGTGCCGACCGTCGTCATGGCGTTGTACGGGCACACGATGGTGATGCCGCCCCTGTGGGTGCACTTCTACGGGGTCGGCGTCAGCGCGCTTGTCGCCGCCGCCGCGGCTGCGACGCTCGTGACCATCGGCGCGCGCCGGCATGACGCTCGTACAGTGGTCGTCGCCGGAGGCTTCACGATCATGGCGACGTTGCTGGCCGTCCACGGTCTGGTCACACCGGGCGTCATAGTGGGCAACAACGGCGTGATTGCCCTCACCGGCGCTGCGACGCTGCCGGTAGGCGCCGCGGTCCTCGCACTGTCGAGCAACCGTTGGCTCAGCTCGCCCCGGTCGATTCCGCTCGTGATCGGCCTCCAGGCTGCGATCGCTGTCGTGATCATCGCCGTCAGCACGATCGGCGTGCTCGTGCCCCGCCTTGTTCCGGCAGTACCGAACGCGCGCTCGAACGCCGCCTGGACGCTGTTTGCGGTCGGGCTCGTCTTCTTCGCCGCGATTGCGCTCAGGGCTGCGAACACGTTCCTGCTGACCCGCCGGTCGGCCGACCTTGCAGTCGTGGTCGGTCTCGTGCTGCTGTCGGCGTCGCTCTACGGCGCGCTGGCGCTCGGCTTCATGGATCTCGGTTGGTGGGTCGGCCATGTATTCGAGCTGGTCGGGATCGGGCTCGTCGGCGGCTCGGTGGCGTATGACCTGCGCCGGGGCAGCCAGTCGCGGCCGCTCGTCGGGGATCTGCGAGCGTCCGAGATCGTCGCCGCCGAGGAGGCGTTCCTCGGGGCCCGGGTGCGGGCGCTGATGGTGCGGCTGGCCGAGAAGGACACGTCGACCGAGGAACACACCCGGCGTGTCGCCGCCCTCGCAGTCGAAGTGGGGGAGCGGCTCGGACTGTCGTCGGCGCGCCTGCGCTCGCTCGCGATCGGCGGGCTGCTGCACGACGTCGGCAAGCTTTCGGTTCCGACCGGGATCCTGCGCAAGCCAGGCCCGCTCGACGACGACGAGTTCGCCGCTGTCAAACAGCATCCCGAGCGCGGCCGTGAGCTGCTGACCGAGCTGGGCGGCTTCGACGACACGGTGAAGCGGCTCGTCCTCGACCACCACGAGCGGCTCGACCGCACCGGCTACCCGCGGGGGCTCGGAGCGGACGATCTCGACCTCGAGACTCGCATCCTCGCTGTGTGTGACGTGTACGACGCGCTCGTCTCGCCGCGGGTCTACCGGGCCGCATGGTCGCCCGAGCGTGCCGGCGCCCTGTTGCGCCAGGAGGCGTCGACGGCGTTCGATCCGCGTTGCGTCCAGGCACTGCTCGAACTCGTCGCTGAGCGTCGCGCGCCCGAACAGCTCGCCTCCTGACGCGTCACCGTCGCGCACTCTCGTGCTTTTAGGGGAGGCGCCGCGAGATCCGGGGGATACGGCTCGGCGTCATGGCCGCCGATGGGTGAACTACACATGTCCCTGCAACTCCTCTTTCGGATGACCGCGTCGTCGGCGTGAGCCGGACCGACGAACGCAGGATGGTCTCCCTCCTTCGTGCGAGGGCGACGATCCTCGTGTTCGCGGCGATGTGGCTGACCGGTCTCACCGCGCTCGGCGTGGCGATCACCTTCCAGTCGCGCGTCGACACCCAGCGTCAAGCCGAGGTGATCATGGGGACGATGCAGCGGCAGGTCGGGAACCTCGCAGCCGTTGCCTTCGACCCGGCCACCTCTGCAGTTACCGCGGCTCCGACGGCCGCCGAGACCAAGGTGCGGATGCGTGCGGGCCAGCTCGCGATCCAGGACTCCGTTGCGACCCTGCGCGGCCTGGACAGCAGCTCCGAGCCCGCGCGGATCGATGCCCTCGACAACAAGTACTTCCTGGCGATCAACCACATCTCCGGGCTCGTCGCTTCGAACGCCGGTACGAGGGCCGCACTCGAGTTCGGCCGGGAATCCCTCCCCAAGGGGAGCTACGGCGCGCTGCTCGCAGAACTGAACCGGGCCGGCGACTCGTACAGCCGCACGGCGACGCGTTCGCGGGAGATCGGGGCGATCGGCACCATCGGCGCCACCCTCCTGCTGCTGCTCGCGTTCTCGATCACCCTCTACCGGGCGACCCGCCTGGCCCGCGAAAAGCATCAGCTCCTCGAGCGGAGCCGAGTCGAGGCATTGACGGATGCGCTGACCGCGCTCCCCAACCGCCGGAAGCTGTTTGCCGACATGGCCGAGCTTCTGCGCGCCTCACCGACGGCCGAGACATTTGCGCTGGGCATGTTCGACCTCGATGGCTTCAAGACGTACAACGACACCTTCGGCCATCCCGCCGGGGACGCCCTGCTCGCCCGCTGCGGGCACAAGCTCGCCGCGGTGATGGAGGGCCACGGCACGGCTTATCGCATGGGCGGCGACGAGTTCTGCGTGATCGTTCGCGGCCCCGACTCGGAGCGCGTCCTGGCCGCAGCCACCGAAGCGCTCAGCGAGCATGGCGAGCATTTCGACGTTCGCTGCTCGAGCGGCAGCGTCATGATCGGGCCGAGTGAGATGACTCTCGAGCAGGCGCTGCTCCAGGCCGACCAGCGCCTCTACAGCAACAAGCGCTCGTCTCGCGGGCGCGCGGGGGGCGAGGCGCACGACGTGCTGCTCAGCGTTCTCGCCGAGCACAGTCTCTCGCTCGCGGCGCATCTCGGCCACGTCGGCACCCTCGCCGAGGCCGTGGCCCGCAAGCTCGGACTCCCCGAGGACGTCGTCACGCTGACGCGGCTTACCGCCGAGTTGCACGACGTCGGCAAGACCGCCATTCCGGACGCCGTCCTCGAGAAGCCCGGGCCGCTGGACGACGACGAGTGGGCGCTGCTCAAGCGCCACACGATCATCGGCGAGCGGATTCTGGCTGCGGCACCTGCTCTGGCGCGGATCGCCCCGCTCGTCCGCTCGACACACGAGCGGGTCGACGGAACCGGATACCCGGATGGCCTCGTGGGAGATGCGATTCCTCTCAGCTCCCGCATCGTCAGTGTCGTCGACGCGTATGACGCGATGACCAGCACCCGCCCATACGGCGTCGAGCGTACCCCCGACCAGGCGCTCGCCGAGCTACGGCGGTGCGCCGGCGGCCAGTTCGACCCGGCTGTGGTCGAGGCGTTCGTTGCGGTCTGCCGAGACGGCTCGGGCGCTCTGGCCGGCGTCGGCGCGATCCGGCTCGTCGCTTAGTAGCTTCTCAAAAAGCCACCCGAGGTTCGGCGGCATCATCGATTCGGCGAGGCGGAGAATGTGAGTCGCCTTCCTCAGGCGTTAGGAACCTTTTACATGCGAGTGACCCCGTGTCTGACACCGAAGGTGTCTGACACTTTTCGCGACACTCGACCCGCAACAGTGTCAGACACCGCTGCGCGATGTCTGACACGCACTCGCGCAACTCGCAGTGTTTCCGCCCGAGCGTTCAGGTGAGAACCTCGCGCTGCGCGCCGCGAGCCTGCGACTAGGTGATGGGCGATGACGCCTAGCCGGCGCACCTTCGGCCACCTAGATTGAGATCATGCTGGTGAGGCCGGTATTTGCCACGAGCGTCACGGGAGGTTCCCTGACTCTGGCCTTGGCGCTCGTTCTGGTGCTGACTGCGATCCCGGCGCGGGCAGCGCCGCCGACGAGTGCGGGCTGGGCGACAGCGGTCAACAAGATCTGCACCAGAGAGAACGCCCAAATTCGAGCGCTCCCTCGGATCGCTCGCCCCAGCACGATCGCTGGTACGGCGAAAACGCTTAGAGAAACCCTTCCTCTGGCGGTGGCGACGGAGAATCTCATCGCCAAGCTTCCGAAGCCCGCGCGCCAGCGGCGAGCAATTTCAACGTTCCTCGCCGGAGCCCGGCGGGAGATCAGCTATGCCCGAACGACGTTGCTCCCGGCGCTGGATCGAGGTCAATTGCCTTCGGCGGTCGCGGCGCGCTTTGAAGCGCTCGACTCGCAGAACAATGCGGCAATCAGAATGCTCGGCGCACCGGCCTGCGCTGCGAGCCCTGTGCCGTCTGGCTAGGTATTCGCCGATACCACGTTCAGGTGTCATTCGAGCAACGCTTGCGCACGCCAGACTCCAGCCACGGCACCCACCCGCTGCGGGGCAGGAGGGATGATACGACCGTGCAGACGACACAAATTCAGTCCGCGGTGGCTGCGGCCGTGTCGATCGCCTCAGCGCTTGACCTGACTGTCGACGACGCGGTCGTTCTTCACAACTCGAACAAGCTCGCCCTCCGGCTGCTGCCTTGCGATGTTCTCGCCCGAGTCTCCCCTGTGGGGCAGGAGGTCGCTCGGTTCGAGATCGAGCTTGCTCAGAGGCTCGCCGAGACCGGCAGTCCTGTGGCAGCTCTTGAGCCGCGAGTCGAGCCGAGCGTCTACGAGCGTGACGGCTTCGCGGTCACCCTGTGGACCTATTACGCGACCGAGATAGCCGGCACGGTCTTACCGGCCGACTACGCGGATGCGCTCAAGCGGCTGCATGCCGGCATGCGGAAGCTCGATGTCACGGCGCCGCACTTCACGGAGCGGGTTGCGGAGGCCCAGCAACTCGTTGCGAGCCATGACCGCACTCCCGCACTCGCCGACGAGGACCGGGAACTGCTGAGAAGCACGCTGGAAAGAGGGGTACGGTCGATCGGGGATCGCGGTGTCGCCGAGCAGCTGCTGCATGGCGAGCCGCACCCGGGCAACGTGCTCGGCACGCGAGACGGGCTGCTGTTCATTGACTTTGAGACGTGCTGCCGCGGGCCCGTTGAATTCGACTTGGCCCACGTACCCGCAGATGTCAGCACGTGCTATCCCGACGCCGATCAGGAACTGCTCGGCGAATGCCGGATCTTGATGCTGGCGATGGTTGCAGCCTGGCGTTGGGATCGAGAGGACGAGTTCCCGAACGGGCACCGAATGGGCACAGAGCTTCTCGGTCAGCTACGGGCGGCAACGGATCTCAGGGGTCTGTGAGACCCGCTCGCAGCCATTCCCGCAACCTGGCGCAGGCGACCCACCGCAAATGGTGGCTAAGCGTCTCGCGTAACTAGTCGATCGTCAGCAGGAAGCCCTCGACGCACTCGAGGAAGGCCTCGGTCTCCTCGACGTGCGGCATGTGGCTCGAGTCCTCGAAGATCTCCCACCGAGCTCCCGAGATGCGCGTGGCGATCTGTTCGACGATGAGCGGCGTCGCCTCGTCGTGGCGGCCGGAGATGAGCAGGGTCGGCGCGCTGATCTCGTGCAGCCGATCGGTGATGTCCCACGTCTTCAGCGAGCCGATGCAGTGGAACTCGCTAGGCCCGTTCATCGTGTGGTAGACGGTCGGCTCGGCCGCGATCTGCGCAAAGCTGCGCACGACGCAGTCGGGAAACGGGACCACCCGGCAGACGTGCCGCTCGTAGAAGACCTGGACGGCCCCTTCGTATTCGGGGTCGTCGGTGGTGCCGGCCGCCTCATGGCGCGTGAGCGTCTCCTGGACGTCGGCCGGCAGGTCGCGCCGAAGCCGGTTCGCCTCCTCCACCCACAGCGGCATGCTGGCGGGTGAGTCGGCGACGACGATCGCGCGCAGGCCGGCCGGCTGGTCGAGCGCGTACTCCATCGCGAGCATGCCGCCCCACGACTGGCCGATAACGGCGTACCGGCCGGCGATGCCGAGCTCCTGCGCGAGCAGCGACAGCTCGTGCTTGAACAGCTCCGGCGTCCAGAAGTCCGCGGGAGCTTCGGGCAGATGGTCGCTCTTGCCGCAGCCGAGCTGGTCGTACAGCACCGTGCCGCGACCGAACCGCGACAGCTCGGCGATCGGCTCGACGTAGTCATGTGCCGCACCGGGCCCGCCATGGCAGATGATCACCGGCGTCGGACCGGCGGCCAGGTCGCCCGAGACCGAGTACCACGTCGCATGACCATCCCAGTTCATCTGTCCCTCGGCCAATTCAGGCTCCTCCGTTCTCGGTGGTGTCCAGTGGGTGATGACAGGCCGCGAGACGGCCGCCGCGATGCAGCTTCAACTCCGGCCGCTCGACGCGGCAGATCTCGGTCGCGTAGGCGCAGCGCGGGTGAAAACGGCAGCCCGACGGCGGATTGATGGGGCTCGGCACCTCGCCCTCCAGCACGATTCGCTCGCGCGGGGCAATGCCGTCCGCATCGTCCGTCTCGATCGCCGGGATCGCCGACAACAGCGCCTCGGTGTATGGGTGGATCGGGTGGGCGAACAGGTCGTCCGAGTTCCCGAGCTCGACGACTACGCCGAGGTACATCACGGCGATGCGGTCGGAGACGTGGTGGACGATCCCGAGGTCGTGCGCGATGAACACGTACGTGAGCTGGAACTCGTCCTGCAGGTCGTCGAGGAGGTTGATCACCTGCGCCTGGATCGAGACGTCGAGCGCGGAAACAGGCTCGTCGGCGACGATCAGCTGCGGGTTCAGCGCGAGCGCGCGAGCGACACCGATTCGCTGGCGCTGGCCACCCGAGAACTCGTGCGGGTAGCGGTTGACGTGATCCGCCGACAGCCCGACCACCTCGAGGAGCCGCTGCACCGAGTCGCGGATCTGCCGCCGGTTGCCGGCGTGGTGGATGCGGAACGGGTCCTCGAGGATCTGGCCGACGCGCTTCCGCGGGTTGAGCGACGCATACGGATCCTGGAAGATCATCTGCATCTCGCGCCGGAACGGGCGTAGCTCGCGCTTGGAGAGCGAGGTGATGTCGGTGCCGGCGAATCTGACCGTGCCGCTCGTCGGTGTGTGCAGACGCACCAGCATCCGGCCGAGCGTCGACTTGCCGCAGCCCGACTCGCCGACGATGCCGAGCGTCTCGCCCCGCCGAACCTCGAGCGAGACGCCGTCGACCGCGTGCACGACCTCCTTCGGCCCGCGCCCGAGCGTCCCTGACGTCACCGGGAAGTGTTTCGTCAGATCGACGGCCTCGACGAGCGTGTCCTCGCTCATGCAGCCGCCCCTTTGGCCCGCAGCGCGGCGCGTGCCTCAGGCTCGAGATGACACGCGTCGGCGCGCCCCGGCGACACACGCTCGGCCAACTCGGGCCGGATCGAACAGCGGTCGAAGCGGTAGGCGCAGCGCGGCGCGAACCGGCAGCCCTCGGGCGGCGCGAGCAGCGAGGGGGGCAGGCCGGGAATCGCGGCGAGCCGGTGCACGCGGGTGCCGACTCGCGGGATCGAGCCGAGCAGCCCCCAGGTGTACGGATGCTGGGGGTCGCGGAAGACCGCCGCCTTGGGGCCCTCCTCGATGACGCTGCCCGCGTACATCACGACCACCCGTTCGGCGATCTCAGAGACGACGCCCATGTCGTGTGTGATCAGCAGGATCGAAGAGCCGTAGTCGCGCTGCAGGCGCTTCATCAGCTCCAGGATCTGCGCCTGGATCGTCACGTCGAGCGCGGTGGTCGGCTCGTCGGCGATCAGCAGCGACGGGTTGCAGGAAAGCGCCATCGCGATCATCACGCGCTGCCGCATGCCGCCCGAGAACTGATGCGGATAGTCGTCGATGCGCCGGTCCGGGTTGGAGATGCCCACCTCGGTGAGCAGCTCGATCGTCCGCCGCCGCGCCTGCTTCCTCGTCAGCTTCTCGTGCGCGCGCAGCTGCTCGGCGATCTGCCAGCCGACGGTGTAGACCGGCGTCAGCGCGGTCATCGGATCCTGGAAGATCATCGCGATCTCGCCGCCGCGGACGGCCCGCATCTCGCCGGGCGAGAGCTTCAGCAAGTCGCGCCCGCGGTGGATCACCTCGCCCTTGATGATCGCGTTCGGATCGCGGATCAGGCGCATCACCGCCATCATCGAGACGGTCTTCCCCGAGCCTGACTCGCCGACGATCCCGAGCACCTCGCCGAGCCCGAGGGAGAACGACAGCCCGTCGACCGCATGCACCACGCCGTTCTCGGTCCGGAACGAGACGTCGAGGTTCCGCACCTCGAGCAGGGGTGCGGTCACGTCAGGCACGTCGCACCCGCGGATCGAGCCACGCGTAGAGCAGGTCGACGAGCGCGTTGGCCACGACGACGAAGAACGACGCGTAGAGGACGGTCGCCATGATCACGGGCAGGTCGAGGTTCTGGAGCGAGTCGTACGTGAGGAGCCCGATCCCATGCAGCCCGAAGACCACCTCGGTGAGCAGCGCCCCGCCGCCGACGAGGGCGCCGAAGTCGAGCCCGAACAAGCTGACGAACACGATCAGCGAGGTGCGCAGTGCGTGGCGAAGCATCACGCGCCGCTCGGTCAGCCCCTTGGCGCGCGCGGTGCGGACGTAGTCCTCCTCCTGCGCCTCGACGAGCGCCGACCGCAGAACGCGTGCGTAGATGCCGATGAAGAGGATCGACAGGGTCAGCCACGGCAGCAGCAGAGCCTTGAACCAGCCCCACGGTGACTGCGTGAACGGGATGTAGCCGAGCGGCGGCACCCACGAGAAGAAGATCGAGTGGTGGAACCGGCTCTGCGTCACGAGGTTCACCACCTCCCCGACCCAGAACACCGGCATCGAGATCCCGATCAGCCCGACGATCATCACCGCAGCATCGACTGCCGTGCCGCGGAAGACGGCGGCCAGCAGTCCCATGCCGATGCTCATCACCACCCAGATCACGGCCGCCCCGAACACGAGGCAGAGCGTCACCGGCGCCGCCTGGGTGATCTGTGGGATGACGCGGGCGCCACGGTTCACGTAGGACGTCAGGTCGCGGGTGATGAAGAGGTGCTTCATCATCAGCGCATACCGGACGGGCAGTGGCTTGTCGAGCCCGAAGTCGTGGCGCACCGCGCGCAGGGTCTGCGGGTCGAGCGTTGCGGCCGGCAATGCGTGCGGCGGGGTCGACGCCCGGGGTCGCGAAGAAGATGAGGAACGTCATCACGCTGATCGCGAAGAGGACGAAGACCATCGACACGAGGCGGCGGGCTGCGAAGCGCAGCATCAGTCGCCGCCCCCGCGGAGCTTGGCGCGAGGATCGAGAGCGTCGCGAACCCCGTCGCCGAGCACGTTCAGCGCCAGGACGGTGATCGCGATCGCGATCCCGGGCGCGATCGCGACAACGGGGCGCGTGTAGAGCAGAGCCTGGCCGTCCTGGATGATGGTGCCCCAGCTCGCGTTCGGCTCCTGTACGCCGATCGACAGGAACGACAGGGCCGCCTCGGTGAGCATGTCGATCGCCACCATCAGCGGGAAGAAGACGATCGCCGTCGTGATGACGTTGCGCAGGATGTCGCTCCAGAGCACGCGCCACGTCGACGCGCCCAGCCCTTCCGCGGCCTCGACGAACTCGCGGCGCCGCAGCGACAGCACCTCACCGCGGATCGGCCGTGCCACGTACGGGATGTAGACGAGGCCGATGATCAGGATCGGCAGCAGCAGGCTGCCCGACGCCAGGTGGATCGGGCCGAGCGACCAGGTCTGGGTGGCCAGCACGGTCGAGAGGCTGATCGCGAGCAGATACACGGGGAACGCCCAGACGACGTCGAGCAGCCGCGAGAGCAGGCCGTCGAGGGGGCCGCCGAAGAAGCCGGCGACGATGCCGATGATCGTCGCGATGAAGCAGGTGATCAGTGCCGCTGAGGTGCCGATGAGCAGCGAGTTGCGGCCGCCGTAGAGCATCCGGGCCGCGACGTCGCGGCCCTGGTTGTCGGCGCCCAGGAGGTAGTGCCCGGGATCCCAGGTCGGCCCGATCGGCACGGAGCCGAGCCCGAGCCCGGTCGTGCTCGCGGGCATCACCGGCACGGTCTTCCCGTGGATCACGGTCGTGCCCTCGGGTGTCGAGACGAACGGATCGGTGTGGGCCACGTCGTGGGCGTACAGCGGCGCGGCCAGGCACGCCAGGACGATGACGACGAGTACGCCGAGCATCACCATCGCGAGCTTGTTCCGGCGCAACCGGCGCCGCGCCAGCGCCCAGGGACTCGCGCCGACGGGAACGAGCTCTCGCTCGGACACGAGAACCCCGTCGGCCATTGCGCCGCTCACGCCGACGTGCTCAGTGGGGGCGGAGCCTCAGCTCCGCCCCCACAGACATCCCTGCTACTGGACCCAAGATTGGTCGACGAGCCAGTAGAACTGCTTGCTGAACGTGAAGTTCCCGACGCGCTTCGACACGAAGTCGACGTGCTTGGGGTTGAACAGCGTCGCCATCGGCGCTTGATCGGTGACCTGCTTGTCGATCTTGGCCCACAGGATGTTCGCCGCCGGCTCGTTCGTCACAGCCAGGGTGAGCGCCTTGTGCATCTGGGCGTTGATCGGCTTGTTGCAGAAGCCCGAGAAGTTGATGCTCGAGTCGCTGCCGGGGTGGAACGACTCGCAGCCGAACAGGACATAGAGGAAGTCAGAGGCAGCCGGGTAGTCCTGGTACCACTGCTGCACGTTGATCTGCACCTTGTTGTTCGTGTTCTGAACGTAGGTGAAGAAGATGTTCACGGAGATCGGCTTGACCGAGGCCTTGTACCCGATCTCGTTCAGGACGCTCTGGATGTAGACGCCCATCGCCTTGTTCACGTCGTCGTCCGCGCTGTAGACGGTGACCTTCTCGCCTGCGGTGCCGGACTCCTTGACGAGCTGCTTCGCCTTCGCGATGTCAGGCGCCGACCACTTCGTGCCCGGGTTCTTGGTGTACGGGCAGTAGTCCTTGTGGCCCGGGAAGCCCGGCGGCAGCACCTGGCACGAGGGCGTCGCGAGGTTCGGCCCGCCGAAGATCTTGACTGCCGCGTTGCGGTCGATCGCGAAGTTCACGGCCTGGCGTGCCTTCAGATTGTTGAACGGCGGAATGTTGACGTTCATCGGCAGGTACCAGAACGCCGTCAGCGGCTCGACGTGCACCTGGCTCGCGTACTTCGTGCCCATCTCGCCGAGCCGGTCGGCCGGCGGAGCCTCGAGCGTCCAGTCGTCCTGGCCGTTCTCGATCGCGGTGATCTGCGCTTCGACGGTGAGGCCGAACGACTGGGTGATCTCGTCGGGATAGCCGTCGGGCTGAGCGTCATGTGACCACTGCTTGAAGTACGGGTTGCGCTTCATGACGAGCTCTTTGTTCGGGTCGTACGAGGCGAAGTAGTACGCGCCTGTCCCCGGGATCGGCTTCGTGCCGCCGTCGTTCGGGGGTGCGTTCGCCGGGAGGATGCTGGCGTGCGGCACGGCGAGGCGGTACTTGAACTCGGAGTCCGGCGCGATCAGGTTGATCGTCACCGTGTCCGCCTTCGCGTTGCCGACGACGCCGCCCTTCAGCGTGCAGGTGGCGGGCTTCGCAAGGCAGGCCTTGGCGCCGATGATGCCTGCGTAGAAGCTCCCCGAAGTCGGGCTCTTCACCTTGAAGATCCGTTGGAACGACGCGACGACGTCCTTCACCGTCAGCGGCTGGCCGTTCGAGAACTTGATGCCCTTGCGCAGCTTGAAGACCCACGTCTTGCCGCCGTTGGTCGGCGTGGGCAGGTTCTCGGCCAGGTCGGGCACGACGGTGAAGGCGTCGTTGCCGCCCGCCTTCTTGAAGGCAAGCAGACCGTCGTACGTGGCCTGGTACAGCTGCCAGTACTGCAGCGTGTAGTTCACCTGCGGGTCGAGCGTGCCGCCCGCCGCCTTGGCGAGCAGCTTCAGCGTTCCGCCGCGGTGCGATGCGGTGGTTCCGCTCTGCCCGGCGCCGACAATCACCAGCGCAAACAGGCAGCAAACAATCACGAACGTCCCGACCCGTCTCATAGCCCCTCCTCGGCTTTGACCCTCCGGCGTCCGGCGATGGTATGCGGACGACGGCCCACGAACAAGCACACGAGCCTACGTGGTCGGGGCCCTCAGCGGATGGTCGAACCGGCGCTGCTCAGAGGCCGGTCGCCGCGAGGGCCGGAGCGGCCGCGACGGGCGCCGGGATCCGGCTCGGGAGCGGCGGTGCGGTGGGCCGCTTCCTGCGCAGGAACGGCACTTCGATGAACCGATACGACGCTGCCGCCAGCGGCACTGCGAGCAGTTCTGCAACCTGGGGATGGAGCTGCAGCCACGGCGTCGCGTGAATCAGGATCATGTGCCACAGGTAGAGGCTGTACGACCAGCGGCCGAGCGCGACGAGCCCGCGCATCCGCAGGAAGCCGGCAGTGGCCGACGACTCGACCAGCGTCATGCGTACGAGGATGAAGCCGATCGCGAGTGCGAAGAGCAGCAGCACGAGTGGCTCCAGGTACTGGTCGGTCGAGTCGAGAACGACGTGCATCCCGATGAAGAGGAAGACGGGAACTGCACAGGCGAGCACCGCTTCGACGACTCCCATGCCGGGTGCCGACACGATCTTCTTCAGGCGCGGCGCGGTGAGGACGCAGGCGCAGGCGCACCCGATGAGCAGAGGCGCCGTGCCGGTGTCGGGCCGGACGTTCAGCCAGACCGCGTTGTGGCGGCCGAGGTCGACTGCGTGGGCCGTGATCGCCAGAGCGCCGAGCACCGGCACTGCGGTGAGCCAGCGCCGGCTCGACGAGATGCGCAGCAGGACGAGCAGCGTGATCGGCCAGACGAGATAGAACTGCTCCTCCGTCGAGAGCGTCCAGAGATGACTGACGCCGGCGGCGGGGAGCTTCCACCAGACCCAGGTCACGTTGGTGACGAAGAAGAGGCCGGCACCGGCGCTGCGGAAGTCGTCGGTGAGATTGGTGAAGCCCGGGTCGATCGCGTTGATCGCGACGCTCAGCAACAAGAAGCCCGTCAGCGCCACGGTCAGCGCCGGCAACAGCCGACGGGCACGTCGCGCGTAGAAGCGCCGCAGCGAGATCGTCCCCTGTGCGTTCCATTCACCTACGAGCAGCGTGGTGATCAGGAAGCCGCTGAGAACGAAGAAGACCTCGACCCCGAGCCACCCGTCGGTCAGCTGGTACGAGTGGAACATCATGACCGCGAGGATCGCGATCGCCCGCACGCCGTCGAGTTCGGGGCGATAAGCGAGCTTCATACGGCAACACTCGTGTTGCCAGACCCGTCACACCCTGGACGAAAGCGCCTTCTCGGCCAGCAATTCGTTCAGTTCTGCTCGAACTCCCCGACCCACCTCACTCGTTCGGGTTACGCCTCGACTTACCGCACAGGCTCGACGATCGTGAGCGTGTTCCCGGCCGGATCGCGGAGCCTGAACATCGGCGGCACCGGTGCGCCCCAGCGTGCGATCTCCGGGTCGACGTCGACGCCCGCTGCTGTAAGCGTCGCATGGTCGGCTTCGAGGTCGGTGCTCGACAGGACGATGCCCGTGTCGACCGCCGTCGGGCCGCCCTCCATCGGCGGAGCCAGCGCGATCGAGGTCGTGCTTCCCGTCGGGATGACCTCGATCCACCGCATCTTCCCGTCGGCGAACTTCACGTCGCTCAAAAGCTCGAACCCGAGCGTCCCGGTGTAGAACGCGAGCGCCGCGTCCTGGTCGGGTGCCGGAATGGCCACGCGGCCGACTTCGGTGATGTGCAGCTTGTCCGGACATCCTCGTCTCCTTTTCTCGATTCGCAAAGGTCACAGCTCTGACGATGCCGGCGGGCGAAAGTCATCGCCCCAACTTCTAGGGCAGCTCCGGCGGCGGCAGGTCGTGGCTGCCCCCGAGCAGGTCCGTGAAGCGGCGGCGGAGCTCTTCGAGGCGCGATAGCGAGGGATCGAAGCGCGCCTGCGCCTGGGCGAGCCGCGCGGGGTCGTAGAAGAGCTGCGCCCAGATCGAGCCGGGCCGGGCGAGCCGGATCGCCGCGACGAGTCCGATCGGCGGCAGGAAGATGCTGACGAGGCCCATCGTCAGCTTGCCTTTCATGCAGGTGATGATCGACAGGGCGATGCTGATCGTGACAACGGCGAAGCCGATGATCCGCGGCGTCTCGGTCTGGTCGTGGATCCCGAACGGCGACACGCCGGTGAGCAGGATCAGGCCGAGCAGGGTCCAGATGATGCTCACCTCGATCGAATGGCGGCCCTCGGGCGTCCAGTAGACGTCGCGCAGGTGAACCGTCAGGGCGAACTCGTCGAGGACGAATGCCGCCCCGACGCCGAACCCGATCGAGAGCAGATCGACGCCGAAATCGCCCGGCTGAAAGGCCAGCTCCATCATCCCGCAGGTCAGCGTCAAGATGTTCCCGGCGACCATGTGGTGCAGGTGCACGTCCCCGACTCGGCCGCTCCGCCAGGCCCGTACGCGCGCGACTCGCGTGTAGAGCCGTGTGAGCGCGAAAGTGAGGAGCGATGCCGCCAGCATCAGCAGCAGCGGCTCGCGCCCCGCCAGGCCGAAGCGATGGAATTTGATCGCGTCGAGGGCCAGTAGCGCCATCAGACGGGACGGTACTCGGTCTTCGTGACGAAATCGGTTGGTGGGTGGCGATAAGGTGCGGCCCGAGTGGTGACGGCGGAAGAAATCGGGCGCGTCGCGGTGTTCGAGGGCCTCGAATTGCCCGACCGCGAGCGGCTGGCGCGGGCGGCCGCTGACATCAAGCTCACCGCGGGTGAGTACGCGGCGCACGAGGGTGACGAGCGAGCGTTGTTCGCCGTCCTCGAGGGTTCGATCGAGGCGGTCAAGCTCGTCGACGGGATCGAGCGAGTCGTCGGGAAGCGGACGGTGGGAGAGATCTTCGGGGAGGTCCCGATGGCATTCGGGACGGTCTTCCCGGTCGGCTTTCGGGCGGCAGAGAGCTCGCGTGTGATGCGGATCGACCCTCGCGACTACTACGGAGTCGCTGCGCTGGCGCCCGACGTCGGCATCAAGATCGGCACCCTCGCGAGTCACCGGATCGGCGGGCCGGGCGGTCTGCAAGGCATCGCCGCCAACGCGCCGACACCTCGCGCGATCGTGCTCGGTCATCGCTGGGACGCATCGTGCGCCGAGATCCGGCGCTTCCTCGACCGCAACCAGATCATGTTCAGCTGGCTCCAGCCCGACGCGCCGGCCGACGCCGAGCAATGGGGGGGAGCGTTGCCGGCCGAGGGTGACTACCCGGCGCTTCGCATCGTCAACGGCAAGACCGTCATCCGGCCACAGCTTCGCCGGGTGGCCGAGCTGCTCGGGCTCGCGACCGAACCCGAGACGGGCGAGTACGACACCGTGATCGTCGGCGCAGGCCCGTCGGGTCTCGCGGCAGCCGTATACGGCGCGTCGGAAGGCCTGCGGACGATCGTCGTCGAGCGTGAGGCGCCCGGCGGCCAGGCGGGCACGTCATCGCGGATCGAGAACTACCTCGGGTTCCCGTCGGGCGTCTCGGGGGACGAGCTGGCAAGCCGTGCGCTGCAGCAGGCTCGCAGGCTCGGCGCCGAGATCCTCGTCACGCGCACGATCACGCGCATCGACACGGCGACACACGAGGTGCATCTCGACGGGGGCGACGTCCTCCGGGCGCGGACGATGATCCTGGCGTGCGGGGTCACGTGGCGGCACCTGACGATCGACGGCTTCGACCGGCTCGCCGGCAAGGGGATCTTCTACGGCGCCGCGCGAAGCGAGGCCAAGAACACGCACGGCCTCGACATCCACATCGTCGGCGCCGGGAACTCGGCCGGCCAGGCCGCGATGTTCTTCTCGGACCATGCACGCAGCGTGACGATCGTCTATCGCGGCGATTCGCTCGAGAAGAGCATGTCGCACTATCTCGTCGACCAGCTCGCCGGCGCGGCCGAACATCCACGTGCTCTATCGATCCGAAGTCGTCGCCGCACACGGCGAGACGTCGCTGGAGGCGATCGACGTCCGCGAGAGCGAGACGGGCGAGACCGACGGCTCGAGTCGGGCGGCCTGTTCATCTTCATCGGAGCGGACGCCGAGACCGGCTGGCTCCCGCCGGAGATCGCGCTCGACCGCGAAGGGCTACGTGCTCACCGGCGCCGATCTGCGCGGCGCCGGAGACTGGCCGCTCGAGCGCGACCCGTACCTGCTGGAGACGAGCGTGCCCGGCATCTTCGCCTGCGGCGATGTCCGGTTCGGCCCGGTGAAGCGGGTCGCCGCCGCGGTTGGCGAGGGCAGCATGGCGATCGCCTTCGTCCACCAGTACCTGCGGGAGCTGGAACCGGCCTGACGGACGTCGTGCGGGGACTTCGGGCCTGTCGTCGAATAGTGCCCGTGTGAGTTCGCGCGAAGAGTCTTCAGCTTCGTCGTTCTTCGATCGCTTCGCCGAGTCGGCGTCGGTGTTCGCGAGCCATGCGTCGTTCTTCATCGGGTGTGTCTTGCTCGTCGTCGTCTGGGCGCCGAGCTACTTCCTGATCGGCAACCTGAATACCTGGCAGCTGATCATCAACACGGCCACGACGATCGTGACGTTCCTGCTTGTAGCGCTGCTGCAGAACTCCCAGCGGCGCAACGAGGACGCCTTCAACCAGAAGCTCGACGCGCTCGCGGACGGGCTCGCGGATCTGATGGAGCACGTAGGTGCGACTGAGCTCGCGAGCCATGTCGCTGACCTCCGCGCTGCTGTGGGTGTCGAGAAGCCTGAGTGAGCCCGGATTGGGCGCTGCAGCGGTTTCGCAGCGGAGGTTTAGAGCGTTGCGGGCGCGGGTATCGCCGTCTTGGCGGTCGGCATGTAGGCCTGGGGGCTCAAGGTGCCGGCTGCTTTACGTCCTTCCTCTCGCCCTTTTGATGAGGGCACCGGGTCCACACAGATCCGCCTCCCACACCTAGCGGGAGGCGGTTCTGTGCTCTCTACTTCCTGGCGAGCACGTCAGCCGGGAGGATCTCCGGCGGCCCGGCGAGAAGCTCGTCGGCGTTGGCCATCAGTGCGGCCGCGATCGGTCCTGTGATGTGCGCCTGGCGTGCGTCTTCGCTCCCGAAAGTGTCGAAGATCCAGAAGGTGGTCGGCGAGGTCCGCGCCGCATACCACTCGACTGTGCCGGGTTCGGCTTCCGCGAGCGGCAACGCGCTGACCAGCAGCGCCGCGACGTCATCTGCCCTGTCGGGCTTGGCCTCGATCCGCGCGACGAATGCGTACGGCGTACTCATGGTCGTCGTCTCCTTGCGTTGAGTGCCTGCTTGGCCACGCTATCCCAGGGCGGTCACTGAATCGGGCCATTTTCGGCGTGGCCTTTGGTTTCCAGAGCGCCGTATCGGGCTTGGGGCTAGCGTTCTCGATGTATGGGGTGGTTCTCTGTTCGGCACGTGATCCAAAGCAACGATTCCTTCGAGGAACGCATCACGCTGTGGGAGGCCCCGTCCGCCGAGGCAGCTATTGGAAAGGCGGCGAAGGATGCGGCCGAGCATGTCGCGATGCTGGGCGAGCCGTGCAAGGTGCTCGATCTTTTCCAAAGCTTCGAACTGTTCAGCTCACCCGGCGACAGCGTTGAAGTCTTCTCGCTGATTCGAGACAGCGACCTGACGGCTGACGAGTACGTGGACGGATTCTTCGACACCGGCTCCGAACACCAGCGGTAGGGTTGATACGGGACGTCTCCGTGCGCCCAGGGGCCCGCGAGCGTCAGCCGGTGGGGTAGATGCTCTGGTAGTCCGCCAATTCTTGGGCGAAGGGGATCAGCGTGGCGCGCATCCGGTCGAGTATCGAGGCGAGGCGGTCGCGTTTGACGCGCACGCTGTCGGTGAGCGGGACTGTTGGTGACTTGTGGATGAGGTCGTCCAGCGCGTCGATGTCGGCGAGGACGGCGATCGATACCTCGTCGCCTGTCCTAAGCGGTGGATCTCCGTCGTCTTCTCGTCGTTTTCGGAACCAGCGGACTGACTTGATCGCGAACGGAAGTGAGGCTCGCATCCGATCAAGGACGTCGTAGACCGACTCGCGATCGAGGATGACCTGGTTCGCGAGGAGAGGCACCGGGCGCGCCGCTTCAACGAGCGCGTCGAGGCTCTGCATCAGATCACGAGGATTCTCGCCCTCGAACGGCTCCACGTCGAGGAGCGTAAACGAGTGCCCTCAACCCAGCCAACGGAGCGACATCGGTGCCGTGTGTCCTTCGGCATCTGCAAGAGGATGGCGGGCTGCGGCTGAACCCGTCCGTCTCCGGTTGTCGGTGTTCTCCGCAGCCCCGAGGGATCTCTCTGCCGCGAAACCGAGTCTGGCTTGCACAGCCAGGTGGCTACGGCTCCAGCAGCCTCGTAGAGAAAGGGTAACTCGCGTTCGGCAAGCCGTCGAAGCGTTCAGGGGAGACGCGCTGAGGCTTACTCGCGGTTCGCGATGCGGGATCGCTGCCACTCTTCAAAGGCCTCGTCGCCCTCGGACATCGCCTGGAGGTAGTCGCGGTGGCCGTGCCCGTCGTGTTTCTGCCTCCAAGACGTCGATGGCCTACTTAGGATGAAATCGCATCATCGATCCAACCTCGCGGGGAGCGACTCGAGGGAGGTTGCGAAGCGAAGCCGTCCGACCCACGTGCTAGCCGCGCGGGGGTGATCGCCAAGCACCGAGCCGCTTGTAGACCTCATTCCAACCGGGGTCGGACTGAGCGCCTCGCTCCTTCTTCCCCCTGCTGGGGACGAGAAGCTTGCGGACCTTGCGGCCTACAGCGCCGAGCATCGCTCAATCGTGCGGTTCATGAGTCGATCCGTCAACCGTGGCACAAAACTGAACCATGACCTGGAAGCAGAGGGGCCCGAGCCGGAGATCTTCCGTCATCCTATTTTGGCTCTCTGACTTAACTGCGGGACATGGACTCGAACCTTGACTACCGGATTCAGAGTCCGGCGTCCTACCATTAGACGATCCCGCAAGAGGAGGAATTGTACCTCCCGCTCACCTGCCTATCGGGCTCTACAGGTCGAGCTCTGTAGAGCGGAACGAGGCGTTTTTCGGCCTCGGTGTCGATGTGGGCGATCACCTCGACGTACGGCTCGAGGCCCGATCCGCGCAGCTTGGCCTTCAGCAGGCCGTCGACCTGGTAGATGCCGGAGGAGTTGTTCATGCGGATCGAGATGCGGATCGGCCGATCCTCGCCGTCCGTGATCTCGACCTCGTCGATCGCCGCCGCCGACAGAGAGTGGATGCCGATGCGGCCGCGCTCGAAGGCGATGCGCGAGCGGCCCTTCTCCATGTCGAGGGCGTCGGCGACGCGGAGGATGCCCGCCTCGAGCGTCAGCGGCTCGCCGTCGGAGCGATGGCTGATGATTCCCTGCAGCACCTCGGAGACGATCACCGTCAGATCGGGCTCCTCGTAGATGCCGGCGAGCAGCTCGCGCATCTTCGGCTCCGACGAGGAACAGGCTGAAGTCCTCGTGCCCCTTGCGGTGCACCGACATGCCGACGCAGTGCATGAGCGCTGTCAGTGCGACGACGACTTCGGAGTCGTCGCGGCTGTAGCCGTAGTCGCGCACGACCGACGGGTCGACCCCGTGCTTCGTCAGCTGCCGCAGGAGCTTGAGCGCGATGTTCGTGACGATCTGGATGTGCACCCACGAGTGGTCGTTGATCTCCATCCGGGCGACCGCGTTCACGTTGGAGACGTGCCACCAGCCCTTCAGCTGCGCGTCCTGGTTCACGCGCTCGATGACGCGTGCGGAGCTTCCGGTTCGCGCGCACGGGCACGCGGATCCGCATCTGGGCGATCGCCTCCGCCGGTGAGAGGCGCGTCTCGCGCTCGGCTTCGGCCGAGATCGGCTGCTCGATTCGCTTCTCGGTTTCGCGATCGAGGCTCACGTCGCGACTCTACCTCGCTCCGTCAGGCGGCAGTCTCGGCCCAGTCGCCGTAGAGCCCGGTGTAGAGGCCGTGCGCCGCCAACAGCTCCTCATGCGTGCCCTGTTCGACGACCAAACCGTCCTCGAGGACGACGATCAGGTCGGCCTCGCGGATCGTCGACAGCCGGTGCGCGATGATGAATGCCGTGCGGCCGTGCAGGAGCCGCCTCAGAGCGACCTCGATCTTGCGCTCGGTGCCGATGTCGACCGAGCTCGTCGCCTCGTCGAGGATCAGGATCCTCGGGTCGGCGAGCAGCGCACGGGCAAACGCGACGAGCTGGCGCTGGCCGAGGGAGAGGCGCGATCCCCGCTCGCCGAGCTGCGTCTCGTAGCCACCTTCCAGCTGCCGGATGAACTCCTCGGCGCCCACGGCACGCGCGGCCGACTCGACCTCCTCGCGGGTCGCGTCAGGCCGTCCGAACGCGATGTTCTCGGCCACCGTCCCCGCGAACAGGAAGCCCTCCTGCGGAACGATCCCGAGCTGTCTGCGCAGCGACTCCTGCGTGACGTGCCGCAGGTCGGTGCCGTCGATCGTGATCGCACCGCGGTCGGGTCGTAGAAGCGCGCGAGCAGCTTCGCGATCGTCGACTTGCCCGCGCCCGTGTGCCCGACGAGCGCGACGGTCGTGCCGGCGGGATCGTCGAGTCGAGACGCCGTGCAGCACCTCGGCGCCGCGCGCGTAGGTGAAGTGGACGTCGTCGAAGCGGACGTGCGCCGCGGATCTGCGCCGAGTCGGTCGCAGCGTCGGCGGCGTCGAGTACCTCGGGCTCCTCGTCGAGCAGGTCGGTGATCTTGTCGAGCGCCGCGACGGCGGAGAGGAACGTGTTGTAGAGCTGGGAGAGCTGCTGCACCGGGTCGAAGAAGTTCGTCAGGTAGCCGAGGAACGCGACGAGCATCGCCGACCGTGACGCGCCCGTGCAACACGAGCCAGCCGCCGTAGCCGAGCACGACGGCGGTCGCCGCCGACGAGAGGAAGTCGACGAACGGGAAGTAGATGCCCGAGAGCACGACGGTCTGCATGTTCGAGCGCCGGTAGGTGTCGCTGACCTGGCGGAAGTTCTCGCTGCGCGGCCCGCTCGCGCGTGAACGACTGCAGCACCCGCATGCCGGCGATGTCCTCGGCGAGCGTCGCGGTGACCGCTCCGAGCGTCTCGCGCACGACGCGGTAGGCGCGGCCGGAGCGCTTCCGGAACCAGGCCGTCGCGATCGTCATCGGCCGGCATGACGGTCAGCGAGGCGAGCGCCAGCCGCCAGTCGAGGAAGAACAAGACGATGGCCGTGCCGACCAGCGTCAGCGTGTTCTGCACGAGCGAGGTGACGCCGTCGGTGACGAGCTGGTCGAGCGCCTCGACGTCGTTCGTCAGCCGGCTGATGATCACGCCGGCGCGGTTCCGCTCGTAGAACCCGAGCGACAGCCGCTGCAGGTGGCTGAAAAGGCGGTTGCGGAGGTCGGCGAGCATCCGCTCGCCCGTCCAGCCGGTGAAGTAGGTCTGGCGCGTAGCGAGAACGCGATCCCGAGCACTCCCGCGCCGACGAACGCGGTCACGAGCCAGCACGAGTGCGCCGTATGGCCGTCGCGCACGTCGTCGACCGCGCGGCCGACGAGGTACGGCGGCGCCAGCGCGAGCGGCGGTCGCTCCGAGCAGCGACGCGGTCGCGAGCAGCGTCCGCCCGCGATACGGCCGCGCGAGCCGGTAGAGCGCGCCGATGCCGGCGCCTCGTCCGTGCCCACGACCAGTCGTCGACGCGGGCGCCGCGCTGGTCGGTGAGGTGCGAACCGGCCTGGTAGACCTTCACGCGACCTCCTCCGAGAAGTAGCCCTCGAGGCGGCCGTGCTCGTAGATCTCGCGGTAGACGTCGTTGACGCCCGACGAGGTCGTCGTGGGTGCCGCGTGCGGCGACGCGGCCGTCGGCGAGCACGATCACCTCGTCGGCGAGAGCGATCGTCGAGAGCCGGTGGGCGATGATGATCGTCGTCCGGCCGCGCATCGCCTCGCGCAGGCCGTCGCGGATCTTGGCCTCCGTCGTCGCATCGACCGAAGCGGTCGCGTCGTCGAGGATGAGGATGCGCGGATCGACGACGAGCGCCCGGGCGATCGCGATGCGCTGGCGCTGGCCGCCCGAGAGCGTGATGCCGCGCTCGCCGATCACCGTGTCGTAGCCCGACGGCAGCGCCTCGATGAACTCGTGCGCCTGTGCGAGCCGCGCGGCGCGCTCGATCTCCTCGTCGCTCGCGTCGGGCCGGCCGAACGCGATGTTCTCGCGAACGGTCGCCGAGAACAGGAACGGATCCTGCGCGATCACGCCGATCTCACGGCGGAGCGAGGTGAGCGTGACGTCGCGGACGTCGGCGCCGTCGACGAGCACGCGACCCACCTGGACGTCGTAGAACCGCGGACACGAGCGAGGCGAGCGTCGTCTTCCCCGAGCCGGTGTGCCCGATCAGCGCCACGACCCGGCCCGGTGCGAGCTCGAGCGAGATGTCGTGCAGCACCGGGCGCTCGGGGTCGTAGCCGAAGGTGACGGCTTCGAACACGACCTTGCCTGGGCCGGCGGGCAACGGGGCAGCCCCGGGCGCGTCGCGGATGTCCTCGGGCTCGTCGATCACCTGGAAGATCCGCTCGCCCGACGCGGTCGCGCGCTGCGCCTGGCCGATCCACATGCCGAGCGCCTGCAGCGGCACGACGAGCATCGCCAGGTAGAGGTTGAACGCGACGAAGTCGTCCAGCGAGAGCGTGCCGCGAACGACCATCCGGCCACCGAACAGCAGAATCGCCGCCTGGGCGAGCAGCGGCAGGAACGAGAGGATCGGGATGTAGAACGCCCGCTGCCGGTTCGCCTTCACGCTCTGGCCGAACAGCGCCTCGCTCCGTTGCTCGAACTTCGCCTGCTCGGTGTCCTCGCGGGCGAACGACTTGACGACGTGGACGCCGACGATGTTCTCCTCGGCGACCGTCGCGACGTCGGCCATCTTCTGCTGGACGTCACGCAGCAGCGGATGCGAGACGTGGCTGTAGCGGTACGCGACCACCACGAGCACGGGGCGATCGCCAGGGTGACGAGCGCGAGCTTCCACGAGATGAGGAAGACGACGATCGCCCACGCCGACGATCGTGAAGACGTGCTGGAAGAAGAAGATCAGGCCGTAGCCGAGGAAGAACCGGACGCCCTGCAGGTCGACCGTCGCGCGGCTCATCAGCTGGCCGGTCTGGTGGCGGTCGTAGAAGCCGAACGAGAGCCGGAGGAGCTTGGCGTAGATCGCCGTCGCGCATGTCCATCTCGACGTAGAGCGCCTGCTGGCCCGCGATCAGCCGCCGGCCGGCCATCATCACCGCGCGCGCGACGCCGAGCCCGAGCACCGCGCCGACGCAGCAAGCGGCAGCCGGCCCAGGTGATCGTCGCCGAGTACGCCGACGATGCTTCGCGTCAGCAGCACGGCGACGAGCGCCGCGGCCTGTGTTCCGATCGCGAGCACGACCGAGACGCCGGTCGAACGCTTGTACGGGCTCAGAAAGCCCAACAGGCGCACGAAAGTCGTGCGGTAGCGCGGCGTCGTCGCCTCGGGGGCCATGACTTTGAGGGTACCGCCGGGCGTTCGCCAGACGTCTCATAGCTGATTCACAGGCCGAGAACTCGTCGCGTTAACAAGGGTCGACTACGCTGAGGCGGTGAGGGGTCGTACCGTCTTCCCGCTGGCGACGCTGGCCGTAGCCTCGGTTTGGTGCGTGGCCTTGCTGTTCGCGCGCCGCTACGAGCTCGGCTCGCTCGGGTACCCGTGGCTGACCTGGAACCTCACGCTGGCGTGGGTTCCGCTGCTCGTCGCCCTCGGTCTGCTCGCGGCAGAGCGGCGTGGACGGCCGACCCGCGAACTCGTCGCTCTCGGCTGCGTCTGGCTGCTCTTCCTGCCGAATGCGCCCTACGTGCTCACCGATTTCGTGCACCTCGGCTATGAGAACCGTGTCTTCGACTCGGTGGTGATCGGGTCGTTCGGGGCGGTCTCGCTCGCGCTCGGCTTCGCGTCGGTCGTCATCGTCCAGGCCGTCGTCTCGCGCGCACGGGGCGCGTTGGCCGGCTGGACGGTCGCCGCCGTCTCGCTGCTCGCCTCGAGCGTCGGGGTCTACCTGGGGCGCGTCCAGCGCCTGAACAGCTGGGACGCGCTCACCCACCCGGGCCGCCTCTGGTCGATTGCCAGGACAGCGCTGGAGAATCCCTTCGCGCATCAGCACCTGCTCCTGGTGCTGGGAGGGCTTGCGATCTTCCTGACCCTGTCGTATCTCGGGCTCTACGCCCTCGCGTCACTGACCGTCGCCGCGCGGGACGTTCCGCCCGACACCCGGCAGTAGGCCGGACTAGAAGCTCGCGCGAACCAGCACGAACCAGTCGCCCGCGAAGAGCACCTCGCCGCCGCCCAGCTCGTCTGCGAGTCCCTGCCCGTCGAACCAGCGCTTGTAGACCTGCCACCGCGAGCCGTCCTCGAGAACGCGCTGCGACATCTCCTCGTCGACGGGTGAGTTGACGCGCGAGGCGTCGACCACGACCAGCTCGCGCGCGACACGCCGCGCCTCGGCCAGGAAGGTGCTCCGTTCCGGCTCGGCGAGGTGGCCGTAGAAGTGCCCGGTGAACACCCGGTCGAAGCTGTGATCGGGGAACGGCAGCGCAAGCGCATCACCCTGGACGAAGGCCGCGTTGGGGACGACGCGCGCGGCTTCCTCGAGCATCCGGGCGCTCTGGTCGAGCGCGACGATGTCACCGTGCAGATGCCGGGTCAGGAACCCCGTCCCGCATGCGACATCGAGCGTTCGGGCAGACGGGAGAGTGCCGATCGCCGCGGCGAGCTCGTCGACTTCGTCGTTCCAGCCGGGCCGGTCGCGGCCGGTGAAGAGGCCGCGTCCGAGATACCAATCGTCGTATTCCGGGGCACGTCGGTCGTAGTACTCGCGCATCGTCCTAGAGTACGGGTGTGCTGCCGCTCGAGTCGGTTCCGAACTTCAGCGAAGGGCGCGACGCCGCGACGATCGCCGCGATCGGCTCTGCCCTCGCGCAGCACGCACGGCTGCTCGACGTGCATTCCGACGCCGACCACAACCGCTCCGTTTTCACCCTGGTCGGCAGCGAGCAGGAGCTGGCCGACGCCCTGCTCGCGGGAATCGCAGTTGCGATCGCGCGAATCGACCTCCGCGGGCATGACGGCGCCCACCCGCGAGTCGGTGCCGCCGACGTGGTGCCGATCATCCCGCTCGAGCCGGCCGACTTCGAGCGCGCGCGAGCGGCGGCCCTGGCCATCGGCGAGCGCATCGGCGCGGAGCTGGGGCTGCCGGTCTTCGTCTACGCACCGCCCGAGCGCGGCCCGGCGTTCTACCGCCGCGGCGGGGCGGCCGGGCTCCAGGCACGAGTCGATGCGGGCGAGCTGGCTCCCGACTTCGGCCCGGCGCGGCTCCATCCGTCGGCGGGCGGCGTCATTCTCGGGGCGCGGCGGCCGTTGATCGCCTTCAACGTGAACCTCCGGGGCTCGGTCGAGGTTGCGCGCGAGATCGCCGCGGTCGTCCGCGAGCGGGGCGGCGGTTTTCCCGGGCGTGCGGGCGCTCGGCCTCGATCTGCCGTCGGCCGGACTCGTCCAGGTCTCGATGAATGTCGAGGACTGGCAGGCGGCGCCCCTCCACGACATCGTCGAGCGGATCGCGTCCGAGGCCGACGCGCGGGGAGCCGAGGTCGCCGGATCGGAACTGGTCGGCCTGCTGCCCGCGGGCGCGGCGGCTGGGGCGGCCGGGGTGGCGCTGCGCCTCGAGGGGCTTGACGCCTCGCACGTGCTCGAAGCGCGGCTTCTAGATTTCTAGGCGAACGTTTGTAGATGAGCAGCGGGGGAAAGGGGAGACCATGACCACATTCGAGAACCGGCCCAACACCGCACTTCTCGTCGTCGACGTGCAGACCGGCGTCGTCGAGGGGGCCCACGAGCGCGACGCAGTGGTCGCGAACATCGGCAGCCTCGTCGAGAAAGCGCGGCGCGAGCAGGTCCCCGTCGTCTGGGTGCAGCACTCCGATGAGGGGCTCGTGAAGGGGAGCGACGAGTGGCGGATCGTCCCCGAGTTGGCCCCCGATGCTGCCGAGCCGCTTGTCGAGAAGAACTACGGCGACTCGTTCGAGGACACGAGCCTCGAGACGGTGCTGTCCGGGCTCGGAGTCGGGCGACTCGTCGTCGTGGGTGCGCAGACCGATGCGTGCATCCGCTCGACGCTCCATGGGGCGCTCGTCAGAGGCTACGACGCGACGCTGGTCAGCGACGCCCACACGACGGAGGACCAGAGCGCGTGGGGCGCACCCCCGCCGGGACAGGTCGTTGCGCACACCAACCTGTACTGGACGTATCAAACGGCGCCGGGACGGACGGCCGGGACGGTCGAGACCGAGAAGGTGGACTTCGGCGGTTAGATGCGGCGGGCGCCGACGTAGTTCTGTTCGTACCAGCCGGTGATCGTGCTGATCTTGACGACATCGCCCGTGTGCGGCGCGTCCACGAACTCGATTCCCGCCGAGCGAGATGCCGACGTGGTTCAGGTTGTCGAAGAACACGAGGTCACCCGGCTGCAACTGGTCGCGCGGCACCGGCACGCCGAAGCCGAACTGGGCGGCCGCGAAGTGGGGGAGCGCGATGCCGAGTTGCGCGTAGACGTACATCACGAGGCCTGAGCAGTCGAAGCCGGACGTCGGCGACGCGCCGCCCCACAGGTACGGGATACCGAGGTACTGCATGGCGATCGACGCCGCCTGGGGATGTCCGGGGGCGGTGACGAGGCCACGGGTCGGCGGCTGGTCGGTCGGATCGGTCGACGTCGTCGAGGTCGTTGTCGTCGTGGGGTCGCTGGTCGACGGTGTGGTGGCCGTGGTGGTGGCCGACGTCGTCGTCTGGGTTGTGGTCGTGGCGGTGGTCGTGGTGGCCGTGGTCTTCGGCTTGTCCTTCGCCCTGGCCGCTGCCGCGGCGGCCGCAGCTGCTGCCGCGTTCGCGCGAGCCTGCGCCGCGGCCTTGGCGGCGGCCTGCTCTGCGGCCAGCCGCTTCCGCGCCTCGGCGACGAGCCGGGCCTGCTGCGCGGCCTCCTGCACCTTCAACTGCTGAACCTCGCCCTGCACCGACGCGAGCAGGCGTTGGCGCTTGGCGAGCGCGTTCTCGATCTGGCGGCGGCGCTGGTCGAGTTGCAGGACGGTCTGGGCTTGTCGAGCACGCTCGCTCGCGAGGGCCTGCGCGCGGCTTTCGTACGCAGCGCGCTTCGACTGCACCTGCTCGACGAGCCGGCGGTCGAGGGCCGTTGTCGCGTGAATCGTCTCGATCCGGTTCAGCATGTCGTTCAGATTCGTCGCGCCGAAGATGGCGTCGATCGCCGACGGGTCATCCGACTCGAAGAGGGCGACGAGCCGCGCCTCCGCACGCTGTTCGGCGATGCGATAGCCGTGGCGCGCCCACCGGAGCAGCACCTTGTTGCGCGCTTCCTGCTGCCTTGATCTGCTTGAGCTCGTACTTCGCGCCGTCCCACGCCTCGACGGCCGCGCCCGAGCGGACGTCCAGAGCCTGCACCTGGGCGAGCACCGAGCGGGCCTGAGCCTCCTTCTGTTTCTCCTTCTGCTTGACCGTGGGCGGCGCTGCGGCGCTCGAGGCGACCAGGGCGAGCCCGACCGCAAGGGCGGCAAAAACCCCGCACCACGCACGCAAACGAAGGCTGCGATTGAGCCCCATGATCATCAGTTCGCCTCTCAGACCCCCAACCCTACGCCGGAATCCTGTTCGCCGCGGACGGGGTCTAGACTCGCGACAGTGAGCACTGTGCACGCGCTGACGGGGGACGACCTCACTCTAACGGGGGTCTGGGAAATCGCCGTCGGCCGGGCGCCGGCCGAGCTTTCGCCCCGTGCGGTCGAGCAAATGGAGGCTGCGAGGGCGGTCGTGCAGCGCGTCGCGCACGGGGCCAGCGAGCACACCTACGGGGTGAATACCGGCTTCGGACGGTTCGTCTCGAAGCAGATTCCCGAGGAGCAGACCGAGGAGCTCCAGCTTCGGCTGCTCCGGTCGCACGCATGTGGCGTGGGGGTGCCGTATCCGGACGACGTGGTGCGCGCGGCGATGCTCTTGCGTGCGAACGCGCTTGCGAAGGGCAATTCGGGAGCGCGGCCCGAGACGGTCGAGCTGCTGCTGGAGTGCCTGAACCGCGGCCTGCTGCCGCGGGTGCCTGCGCGTGGTTCGGTGGGGGCCTCCGGCGACCTTGCGCCGCTTGCGCACCTCGCGCTGCCGCTGGTCGGCGAGGGCGAGGCGTTCGTCGACGGTGAGCTCCTCGGCGGGGCCGAGGCGCTCGGCCGGCTCGGGCTCGCTCCGACCCGGCTCGTCGCGAAGGAAGGTCTCTCGCTGATCAACGGAACCCAGTTCATGGCTGCGCAAGGGGCGCTCGGGCTGGTTCGCGCGCAGCGGCTCGAGCGGATCGCCGACTGCGCGTGCGCGCTGTCGCTCGAGGCGCTTCAGGGCTCACGCAACTCGTTCATCCCGCAGGTGCATGCACTCCGTCCCCTGCGCGGCCAGGCCGAGTCGGCGCGCAACGTCCTGCGCCTGCTCGAGGGCTCCGCGATCATCGAGTCGCACCGCTGGTGCGATCAGGTGCAGGACGCCTATTCGCTGAGATGTGCGCCTCAGGTGCACGGCGCATCTCGCGACCTGCTCGATTACGTCGAGTACACGGTGACGACCGAGCTGAACGCTGCCACCGACAATCCGCTCGTCCTCGTCGAGGACGACATGCTCGTCTCGGCCGGGAACTTCCACGGGCAGCCGCTGGCGTTCGCACTCGACGCGCTCGCCATGGCGGTCGCCGAATTCGCAAGCATCTCGGAGCGCCGGGTCGAGCGGCTCGTGAACCCGAACCTCAGCGGCGGGCTGCCCGCGTTCCTGACGACCGACGGGGGACTCAACTCCGGGTTCATGATTCCGCAGTACGTGGCCGCCTCACTCGTCTCGGAGAACAAGTCGCTCTGTCATCCGGCATCGGTCGACTCGATCCCGACCAGCGCCGGTCAGGAGGACCACGTGTCGATGGGCAACGCCGCGGGGCTCAAGGCGTGGCAGGTGCTGACAAACGCCGAACTCGCCCTCGCGATCGAATTACTCGCGGCAACGCAGGCGGTCGAGTTTCTCGCACCGCTCGAGCCCGGCGTCGGGACCCGGGCCGTGCACGGGGCGGTGCGTGCGCTGTCGCCGCGGCTTCGGGACGACCGCTCGCTGAGCTCCGACATCGAGGCCGTCGCGGCAGCCGTGCGCGACGGCTCGCTGCTCGCCGTTGTGGAGGCCGCGACGGGAGCACTCGAGTGAGCACCGGTAAGCGACGCCTTCGCTGGGGCAGCCTTCCCGAGACGCCGCCGCCGAAGCACCCGGTTCGCGACACGCTGCTCGTCTACGCCGGCCTGGCGGTCGTCGTCGTCCTCGTGGCGTGGGTCACCGGCGGCTCGCTGCGCAAGGCGGTCGTCGTGGCTGTTCTCTTCTACATCCTGGCGAGCGCCTGGAGCGTCTGGCGTCACCGCACCCAGTCGGCGCGACGGCAATCCGAACGGGGAAGGGCGGGCAAATGACGGTCACGGGTTCACTTGATGCTCTGGTCGAGTCGCTGTGCGGTGATCTTTCGGCGATCCGCGCCCCGCGCGGCTCGGCGCTGAATGCGCGGTCGTGGGCCACCGAGGCGCCGCTGCGGATGCTGCTCAACAACCTCGATGCGGAAGTCGCCGAGCATCCCGAGGAGCTTGTCGTGTACGGCGGCACGGGGCGCGGCTGCCCGCTCGCACGAGGCGCTGCGCGCCATCGTGCGCGAGTTGCTGGCGCTGGAGGACGACGAGACCCTGCTCGTCCAGTCGGGGAAGCCCGTCGCGGTCTTCCGGACGACGCGCGAGTCGCCGCGCGTTCTGATCGCGAACTCGCTGCTCGTGCCGAAATGGGCGACCTGGGACGAGTTCCGCAGGCTCGAGGCCGAGGGTCTGACGATGTTCGGCCAGATGACCGCCGGCTCGTGGATCTACATCGGGACGCAGGGGATCCTGCAGGGCACGTACCAGACGTTCGCGGCCGCGGCGCAGGAGCACTGGGGTGTGCCGACGCTCGCCGGGCGGACGATTCTCACCGCCGGCCTCGGCGGCATGGGCGGCGCTCAGCCGCTGGCGGGGACGCTTGCCGGCGCGGCGATCCTGTGCGTCGAGGTCGATCCGAGCCGGTTGGAGCGACGCCTCGAGACGCGGTATCTCGACGAGGCGACCGATTCGCTCGACGACGCGCTCGCCCGGGTGCGTGCTGCTGCCGCCGAGGGGCGCGCGCTCTCGGTGGGGCTCCTGGGCAATGCCGCCGACGTCGTGCCCGAGCTGGCACGGCGGGGCGAGCACTTCGACCTCGTCACCGACCAGACGGCCGCGCACGATCCGCTGACCGGCTACGTGCCGCAGGGACTCGACGTCGCCCAGGCCGCGGCGCTGCGCGCGGCCGACCCCGAGGAGTACCTGCGGCAGGCCCGCGCATCGATCGTCCGTCACGTCGAAGGGCTGCTCGAGTACGTCCGGGCCGGAAGCTATGTTTTCGATTATGGCAACAACCTGCGAGGTGAGGCCCGTGAAGGTGGCCTAGCGGAGGCGTTTTCATACCCGGGCTTCGTCCCGGCCTATATCCGGCCGCTCTTCTGTCGCGGGATCGGACCGTTTCGCTGGGCGGCGCTGTCCGGGGATCCGGCCGATATTGCGGTGATCGACGGTGAGTTGCGCTCGCTCTTCCCGGACGACGAGCTTCTGCAGCGATGGCTCGAGCTGGCACCCGAGCGCATCGCGTTCCAGGGGCTGCCGGCCCGGATCTGCTGGCTCGGCTACGGCGATCGCGCGAAGGCGGGCCTGGCGATCAACGAGCTCGTCCGCTCCGGTCGCGTCTCGGCACCCGTGGTGATCGGGCGCGACCACCTGGACGCCGGCTCGGTCGCCTCGCCTTATCGCGAGACGGAGGCGATGCGTGACGGCTCCGACGCGATCGCGGACTGGCCGATCCTCAACGCGCTCGTCAACGTGGCGGCGGGCGCGACCTGGGTCAGCGTCCATCACGGCGGCGGCGTCGGGCATCGGCAACTCGATCCACGCGGGGATGGTGGTCGTCGCCGACGGCACCGACGAGATGGCGGCGCGCCTCGGGCGCGTGCTGACGACCGACCCCGGAATGGGAGTCGTCCGGCATCTCGACGCGGGCTATCCCGAGGCGATCGCGGCCGCAGAGGACGGCGGGCTGCGCGTCCCGATGCCGCCGGCCGGCTAGGTGGCGGTGCAGCTCCCATTGTCCGTGCAGCAAGCACTGTCACTGCAACTAGCACCGTCTCTGCAACAAGCACCGTTTCTGCAACAAGCACCGTCAGGCTCGACGTGGCCCGCCTGCTGATCACAGGGCTCGCGCAGGTCGCGACGCCCGCGGGACGGGGCGCTCCGCTGCGCGGTGCCGCGCTCGGCAGTGTCGACGTGATCGAGGACGCGTTCGTCCTCTGCGACGGCGGCACGGTCGACGGCGGTCGGGCGCATGCGCGACCTGCCGTCGCTCGCCGGCGACGTCGAGGAGGTCGATGGGCGCGGACTTTGCGCGATTCCGGGTCTCGTCGACTGCCACACGCACGCGGCGTTCGGCGGCGACCGGGTCGACGAGTTCTCCCTGAGGGCTGCGGGTGCCGGCTACGAGGAGCTGCACGCGGCGGGCGGCGGGCATCCTGTCGACCGTCCGCGCGACGCGATCGCTCGGCGAGGCCGCGCTCCACGAACGGGTCGCCCGGCATGCCGACTGGCTGCTACGGCACGGCACGACGACGTGGGAGGGGAAGTCGGGGTACGGCCTCGACCGCGAAACCGAGCTCGCGTCGCTGCGGGCAGTCGCGGCAGCGGGCGGCAGGCCGACCTGGCTCGGAGCGCACGCGGTCCCGCCCGAGCAGCCCGACGCCGACGCGTACCTCGATTTCGCCCTCGCCGAGGTGCTGCCGGAGGCAGCGCGTCTCGCCTCGGCCGCAGACGTCTTCCTCGAGCGGGGCGCGTTCGACGCGGCGCAGGCTCGGCGGTACCTCCTGGCGTGTCGGGCGGCGGGCCTCGAGCTGCGGCTGCACGGCGACCAGTTCACGGAGAGTGGCGCCGATCCCGCTGGCGATCGAGCTCGGCGCGCGGTCGGTCGACCATCTCGAGGCGACCGGCCCCGCCGGAGTGCGGGAGCTCGCCGCGAGCGATGTCGTGGGCGTGCTGCTCCCGGCCAGTGCGCTCTTTCTCGGCCGGCCGATGCCGCCCGGGCGTGCGCTCGTCGACGCGGGGGCGGCGGTCGCGCTCGCGACCGACTTCAACCCCGGCAGCTCGTTCACGACGAGCCTGCCGCTCGTCTGCTCGCTCGCGGCGACCCAGCTGAAGCTCGCGCCCGCCGAGGCGCTCGCGGCGGTCACCGTCAACGCCGCGCACGTGCTCGGCTGCGCGCATGATCGCGGACGCATCGCCGAGGGCTATCGCGCCGACCTCGTGCTGCTCGACGCGCCCGACTGGCGCTACCTCGCCTACCACCTCGCAGGCGACATCGTCGCCGCGGTGATCAAGGACGGCGTCGTCGCCGTTCGCCGCTAACCAGGCGAAACGATCATCTACTCTGCGGCCGATGGCAACCCGTAAGCAGCGCCGCCGTCGCGAGAAGAGCTTCCGGCACGAATACGAGTCTCGTCGACCGCGACGAAGAAGGCAACGAGACCCCGGTCGAGACGGGTCGCGCGCGAGCGTGCCGAGAAGAAGCAGGTCAAGCCGGCCGCGAACGGCGCGAAGCAGCCCGCCAAGGCGAAGCGCTCCCGTCCTGTGCGCGAAGCTCCGCCGCCGACCTGGCAGCGCGCGTCGAAGCGCGGCGGGATGATGGGCGTCTTGATCGTTCGTGCTGTTCGTCTTCGTCCTGCACGGCGGATCGCAGAACAGCCGCATCGTCACGGCCTTGATCTACGCGATCTTCTTCATACCGCTGACCTACTGGGCCGACCGCCTGGCGTACCGGACGTACCTGCGCCGGAGCGCCGCCGCCGGAACCGAGCACGGGCTCCGACAAACCGAAGCGCTGAGCCTCCGGATGCCGCTCGTCGTCGACACCTTCGTGCTGGGCCCGTTCCAGTCGAACTGCTACGTCGTCCGCCGCGAGCGCGGCGCCGACAGAGGCGGCGGTCATCGATCCCGGCGACGACCCGACGCCGCTCCGGCTCGAGCTGGCGCGGATGGGCGCGCGGCCCGGCGGGATCCTGATCACGCACTCCGACGTCGACCACATCGGCGGCGTCGCGGCGCTCGCCGACGGAACCGGGGCCGAGGTCTGGGCGCCCGCAGGCGAAGTCGAGGCGCTCCGGCACGGCGAGACGCGCGGCGGGCATGCGGGTGCCGCCGCACGATCCGGCGCACACCGTGTCGGGCGGAGACGCGGTGACGGTCGCCGGCATCACCTTCGACGTCGTCGACGTCCCCGGCCACTCGGTCGCGCACATCGCGCTTCCACCACGACGGCGAGCTCTTCGCCGGCGACCTGCTGTTCGCGGGCTCGGTCGGCCGCGTCGATCTCGCGGGCGGCGACTGGGAGACGCTGCTCGATTCGGTTCGGCGCCTGCTCGAGCGCTTCCCGCCCGAGACGGTCGTCTACCCCGGGCACGGCCCGGCGACCACGCTCGGACGCGAGCTCGCAGCCAATCCGTTTCTGAGCGAGCTGCGCGCCGAGCAGCGCGGCGCGTGAGCCACAAGTTCCAGGCGCCGCGCGGGACGCACGACGTCCTGCCCTCCGACGCCACCTGGTGGCACCTCGTGCGCACGATCGAGGAGCTCACCCGGCGCTACGGCTACGGACGCATCCAGACGCCCGGGTTCGAGGACACGGCGCTCTTCGCGCGCACGGCGGGCGAGGCATCCGACGTCGTGCACAAGGAGATGTACACCTTCAACGACCGCAGCGACCGCTCGCTGACGCTCCGGCCGGAAGGCACGGCGCCGATCGCGCGCGCCTACGTCGAGCACGGCCTGCACAGGGAGCCGCAGCCGGTAAAGGCGTACACGATCGCGCCGATGTACCGCTACGGCGCGCCCGGCCGCGGCCGCTACCGCGAGCACTGGCAGCTCTCGCGTCGAGGCGATCGGGTCCGCCGACCCGGCCGTCGACGCCGAGGTCATCCAGTTCTACCACGAGCTGCTGCGGCGCCTCGGCGTGACGAAGTTCGAGCTGCTGCTGAACTCGATCGGCGACGCGACTTGCCGTCCGGCCTACGTCGAGCTGCCTCACCGCGTGGCTCGACGCACACCCCGACGTGCTCGACGAGGAGGCTCGCCACAAGCGCGCGACGAGCCCGCTGCAGGTCTTCGACGTGAAGACGCCGCGCGTACGCGCCGCGCTCGCGGACGCGCCGAAGATCGGCGACTCGCTGTGCGCCGACTGCCGCGCGCACTTCGACGACGTGCGCCGCTATCTCGACGTCTACGGCGTTCCGTACACGCTCGACCCGTCCCTCGTGCGCGGCCTCGACTACTACTCGCGCACCACGTGGGAGTTCGTCGGCCCGGACGAGAACGCGAACTCGACGATCTCGGGCGGCGGTCGCTACGACGGGCTCGTCGAGGCGATCGGCGGCCCGCCGACGCCGGGAGTCGGCTTCGGCGCGGGCCTCGAGCGGCTGCATGCTCGCGCTCGAGAACGAAGGCGCTTGCCGCGCCGCAGCCGCGCCTCGACGTCTTCTTCGTCGCTCGACGAGGCGGCGCCGCGCGACCGCGTCCTCGCAGACGCTGGCCGAGGTGCGCCGAGCAGGTCTCAGCGCCGACCTCGACTACGCCGGCCGCTCGCTCAAGGGGCAGCTGACCCAGGCGGGGCGCACGGGCGCGCGCACGGTCGTGATCGTCGCGGCGGCGCGACGCCGCGGCGCGACTGCGGGCGCCGAGCATGTCGGTGGCGCTCGACGAGCTCGTCGCTACGCTCACGGCCTCGATGACGTCTGGCGCGATCTTCCCGGGAGCAAGCTGCGTCCGGCCGACGAAGGTCGGACGCTCACCGCTCGCCGGCTGGGTCGCCCGCCGGCGCGACCACGGCGGGCTCGTCTTCGTCGACCTGCGAGACGAGGGCGGCGTCGTGCAGCTCGTGATCAACCCCGAGCACGCGCCCGCAGCGGCCGAGCTCGCCAAGGAGCTGCGCAACGAGTTCGTCGTTCAGGTTCGCGGCGAGGTCGTCAAGCGCGCGGCCCGAGACGGTCAACGCCGGCATCGCCGACCGGCGAGATCGAGGTGCAGGTCGACGAGCTGACGATCCTCAGCCGCTCGACGCCGCTGCCGTTCCAGCTCGACGAGGAGGGCGTCGACGAGACGCTGCGGCTGCGCTACCGCTGGCTCGACCTGCGGCGCGAGCGGATGCAGCGGAACATCCGCACGCGGGCGAAGGCTCGTCTCGATCATCCGCGCAGGAGATGGAGGCGCGACGGCTTCGTCGACATCGAGACGCCGATCATGGGCAAGCCGACGCCCGAAGGCGCGCGCGACTTCCTGATCCCGACGCGACTGCAGCCCGGCCGGTTCTTCGCGCTGCCGCAGAGCCCGCAGCTCTACAAGCAGCTCCTCGTGATCGCCGGCTTCGAGCGCTACTACCAGATCGCCCGCTGTTTCCGCGACGAGGACCTCCGCGCCGACCGGCTGCAGGAGCTGACGCAGCTCGACGTCGAGATGGCGTTCCCCGACCTCGACGAGCTGCTTCGCGCTGATCGAGCGCGATCGTCGCGCGCGATCTGGCGAGAGTGCCGCGGCGTCGAGCTCGAGACGCCGTTCCCGCGCATGAACTGGGACGAGGCTGACCTGCGCTACGGCTCCGACAAGCCCGACCTGCGCTTCGGCCTCGAGATCGAGGACGCGACGGCGCATCACCCGCGGCTCCGAGTTCGGGGTCTTCGCGAACGCGAAGGCCGTCCGGTACGCTTCATCGGTCGCCGAAGGAGCTTTCGCGCGGCGAGATCGCGAAGCTCGAGGAGGTCGCGAAGGGCTGGGGTGCGAAGGGGCTCGCGTACGATCGTCTTCCGCGCCGACGGCGAAGTCAGCTCGCCGATCGCCAAGTTCCTGTCGCCCGAGGTGCTCGAAGCTCGTGCGCAGCCCGGCACGACGGCGCTCTTCGGCGCCGACGAGCCGGCCGAGGTGTCGCGCATCCTCGGCTTCCTGCGGCTGCATCTCGGCCGCGAGCTCGGGCTCGTCGACGAGAGCCGTCTGGCGGTTCACCTGGGTCACCGACTTCCCCATGTTCAAGTGGGATCCCGACCTCGAGCGCTGGGATGCGGAGCACCATCCGTTCACGCGCCCGACCGCCGAGTCGCTGCGCGCTGCTCGACACCGATCCGGGCGCGGCTCGCGCGATCGCCTACGACCTCGTCGGCAACGGCAGCGAGCTCGCCGGCGGCTCGTTCCGGATCCACGAGCCGGAGCTGCAGGCGAAGGTCTTCGACCTCCTGAGGATCTCGCCCGAGGAGCAGCGCTCGAAGTTCGGCTTCCTGCTCGACGCGCTCGCGATGGGCGCGCCGCCGCACGGCGGCATCGCGTCCGGGCATCGACCGGCTGTGCATGGCGCTGCTCGACGAGCCGTTCATCCGCGACACGCTGGCGTTCCCGAAGAACCAGGCGGGATCGATCCGATGTCGGGCGCGCCGACGTCGGTCACGCCGGCGCAACTCGTCGAGCTGGGCCATCCGGGTCGTCGCGAAGAACGACCCCGCAGCGACCCTGAGCTCCGACCGTCAAGGCGCTGCATAATCCGCAAGCGCGTGCCCGACCGGCGAGGCTTCGCGGTTCCTGCTCGAGGTGTCTTCCTGGCCGGTCTTGCGGCCGCACTGGCGTGGCGCGCCTGCTCCGCCCGAGATCGTCGGCGCGATGCTGTTGGCTGGGTACTCGTCGCGGTGCTCGAATGGGCCGCCTGGCGCGGCCGTCCGCACTACGGCAGCGGCCTGCCGCCGCGTTACTACGTCCCGCGGCTGAACCTGCCGCCCGCGGCGCATGTTCCGGGGATCCGTTCGCCGGCCCCGCCGGTTGCCTCGCGGACCCAGGAGGCAGTGTGGACGGCGGCGCCTGCCGTGCGTACCGAGACGATCGGCGACTGGCCGCTGGCCGTTCCGACGGCGGCTGACCCGAAGCGGGGCGCACCGGCTTACTCGGACCCGTGGCTCGAGGTCTCTCTGCCGGTCGCACCGCTCGAACGTGACGCGGTCGGCGGCGAGACGCAGGTCGCCCAGCCGGTCGAGCCGGAGATCATGCTGGCGACCTGGAGCACGGTCATCGCCGCGCGCGTCAAGGACGGCCCTCGTGCGTTCCACTCGCTCGACCCCCTGGCCGAGCCCCCGCGGCGCCGACGTGGGGCCGCGGCCGAGGAGCCTGCGCGAGTCGAGGTGCCGGCGCGGCCACCCGGGGTGCGGCGGCTGCCGAGCCGCTGGCGGGAGAGGAAGCCGGCATGAGGATGCCCCGGCTCGCTCAGCGCGAGCTCGGCCTCGCGTGCGTGGCGATCCTGGCGGGGGCGATCGCGCTGGCAGTGACCGCGCGGACGCGTGCCACGAACCCGCTGCCTTTGCCGGCGGCCGTCGGCTCGTACGTCGCGCTCGCGGGGTCGAGCGGGTCGAAAGCAGTGGGCCGGCACACAGCGTGCGGTGGCACGATCGACGCAACGACGATCGGCGTGGCGCAGCCGACCCTGCCGTGCGGCACGCGGATCTACCTGACCTACCGGGGCAAGCGTGTGCTGACGCAGGTGATCGACCGCGATCCGCAGCAATCCGACCGGCAGTTCGACCTCACAGAGGCGCTCGCGGAGCGGCTCGGGCTGACCGGCGTGCAGGAGATCGAATGGTCGTACGTGCGGGTTGGCTGAGCGCCTGCCGCAGCGAGGCGGCTACAGTGCCGCCGCTGCCCGACGCCGTTCGCGTGCGTCGCGATCCATGTAGAACCAACACCATGTGAAAGGGAGCCCGAGTCGACCCTAGGCGATCTGTCCGACGGGTTGCACGGCACCCACCTGGCTTGTCCAGGTTCACAAGGGCGTGGCGTTGCGGCGGAGTCAGAGCAGTGGTGAGGGGAGCTTCGGCTCCCCTCACGTTTTTGGTGGGGGCTACGCTGGTCCGATGCAGGAGCTTTATCGGCGATTCGGCCCGGGGCGAGGACTGGGCGGCGGTGCGTCTGCGCGTCAGCGGCGGCAGGATCGTCGACGCGGATGCCCAGGGTGTCGCGCAGGATCTGCGGGGCCTGACGCTGCTCGAGGCGGCGGCGGTGGGCGGCGAGACTGCTTCCGGTCGACGCTCTCGCCAATGCGCTTGCCCCTGCCGTGCGAGCACCGCTCGACGAGCGCAGGGTCGCCGTTGCCCTGAGCGGCGGCGTCGACAGTGCCGTTGCGCTGCCGCGTGCCGGCCCGGAAGCGGTCGGCGTGACGCTGAGGCTGTGGATGGATCCCGCCGGCCCCGACGTCGAGCGCTCGTGCTGCTCGCCGAGCGCGGTCGTGGCGGCCCGGCAGACGTGTCACGACCGCGGGCTGCCGCACATCACTCTCGACCTGCGTGAGGAGTTCCGCCGCGCGGTCGTGACGCCGTTCATCCGCGGCTACGCGAGGGGTGAGACGCCGAATCCGTGCGTCCGCTGCAACGGCGGCTTCCGGTTCGCCGAGCTGCTGTCGTTCGCGCGCCGCGTTGGTGCACCCCGGCTCGCGACGGGGCACTACGCAAGGATCGTCGAGCATCGTGGCCGGCGCCTGTTGGCGCGCGCGCGTGACGGCCGGAAGGATCAGAGCTACATGCTCGCCCGGCTCGACCCGCGCAGCCTCGAGCGGGTGTGGTTCCCGCTCGGCGACCAGACCAAGGACGAAACCATCGCGGAGGCCGAAGCCGCAGGTCTGACGGCGGCGAAGCGGCCCGAGAGCCAGGAAGCGTGCTTTCTCGCGGGGGACGACTACCGCGCCTTCCTCGGCCGCCGCGGGCTGAAGGCGGCGCCGGGGGACATCGTCGACGAGGCCGGCCGTCGGGTCGGCACGCACGACGGGTACTGGCGGTTCACGCCCGGGCAGCGCCGCGGGATCGGCGTGTCGGCGGCCGAGCCGCTCTACGCGATCGGGACCGACGCGCGCTCGAACACTGTCACGATCGGTCCGCGGAGCTCGCTCGCCCGGACACGCGTTTCGGCGCGGGGGCGGTTGTTCGCCGACGCGGCCCGCGTCGAGGCGAAGCTCCGCTACGGCTCGCCGGCAGTCGCAGCGTCGGTCGAGCCGATGGCATCCGGGTTCCGGCTGCGGCTCGACGAGCCGTCGTACGGTGTGGCGCGCGGCCAGGCCGCAGTGCTCTACGACGGCGACGTGGTGGTCGGCTCGGGGCTCGTTACTTCCTCCGCTGCCGACTAGTAAGGTTGCGTCATGGCGTTGGCTTTTGCATACGGGAACGTCGCGTACATCGGTCTGACGGTGTTTCTCGTCGCCGTCGGTCTCGGGCTCGGCTGGGCGTTTCTGCGGCTCGCGACGACGTTCGACCGGCTCTCGTCGCTGATTCGAGGCGCCGAACGCGAGGTGCTGCCAGTGATCAACAAGGTGGGTGGCTCCGTCGACCGGGTCAACGCGCAGCTCGACAAGCTCGACCAGGTGACCGACAGCGCCGCCAGCGCCGTCGAGGCGGTCGACCAGGCCGTGCGAACGGTCAGCTCGGCCGTCAAGCGTCCGGCGCAGAAGGCCGCGGGAGTCGCGGCGGGCATGTCGCACGGCTGGTCGCGTTTCGTGACGAGCCGCAACTGGCGCGATGCCGTCGAAGAAGCCAGAGCCGCCGCCGCCCGTCGCGAGCAGGACATCGAAGACGAGCTCAGGTCGCCGTCCGACCCGCCGCCCGCAGCGCCCGCCGAATAGCCACCCGAGCCGGGAAGCAACTCTCCGCGTAGGTCAACCCCGGTGCCTGGCACCGCCGCTCGCCCACGTCTCCGTCGGCCAACTGCTGGTGCCTGGCACCGCCGTTAGGGCGCGTGTCGACGTGCGTGTCGGCGAACTGCTGGTGCCTGGCACCGCCGTTGGGGCATGTCTGCGTTGGCGAACTGCTGGTGCCTGGCACCGCAGTGAACACGTGTGCGGAGGGCGAACAGCCGGTGCCTGGCACCGCCGTTCGAACCGAGTCGAGGGTGGGAAAGGCCCTGCCCGTAGACTGTCTTCCGTGAGAACGACGGCCGAATTGCGCGAGGCGTTTCAGGCGTTCTACGAGGAACGCGGGCACTTGCGCGTGCCGTCACACTCGCTGATTCCGCCCGCCGACGACCCGACGACGCTCTTCATCGTCGCCGGGATGCAGCAGTTCAAGCCGTACTTCCTGCGCACGAAGGAGCCGCCGTCGAACCGGGTCGTCAGCGCGCAGAAATGCCTGCGCGCGGGCGGCAAGGACACCGACCTCGACGACGTCGGGCGCACCGAACGGCACTGCTCCTTCTTCGAGATGCTCGGCAACTTCTCGTTCGGCGACTACTTCAAGGACGAGGCTGTCGACTACGCCTGGGACTTCGTCACCAAGGTGATGGAGCTCGAGCCGGGGCGCCTCTGGGCGACCGTCCACGAGGGCGATCCGCTGCTCGGCCTCGACGAGGACGCCATCGCGATCGCCGCCTGGGAGCGCGTCGGCATCCCGCCCGAGCGGATCGTGCGGCTCGGCAAGGACAACTTCTGGCAGGCGGCCGAAACCGGCCCGTGCGGCCAGTGCTCCGAGATCTTCTACGACCGCGGCGACGCGCTACGCCTGCGGCGATCCCGACCTGCGGCCCCGGGCACTGCGACCGCTACATGGAGATCTACAACCTCGTCTTCATGGAGTACGACCTGCGGCCGGGCAACAAGCTCGAGCCGCTGCCCGCCCAGAACGTCGATACCGGCCTCGGCCTCGAGCGCACGATGTGCGTGCTGCAGGGCGTCGACTCGGTCTTCGACACCGACGGGTTCGCGCTGATCATGGACTGGGTCGAGCAGCGAGTCCGGCGTCGCCTACCGCGACAGCGAGGTCGTCGCAGCGCGCCCACCGCGTGCTCGCCGACCATGGCCGCGCCGTCAGCTTCCTGATCGCCGAAGGCGTCGTCCCCTCGAACGAGGGCCGCGGCTACATCTGCCGCCGCCTGCTTCGCCGCGCGATCCAGCAGGCGCAGCGCATCGGCCTCGACCGCATCGAAGGGCTGCCCGCGATCGTGATCGAGCAGATGGGCGACGCCTATCCCGAGCTGAAGGAGCACGCCGCCGAGATCACCCGCGTCGTCCGCGTCGAGGAGGAGCGCTTCCGCGAGACGCTGCACCGCGGGCCTGAAGGAGTTCGAGGCGCTCGCCGGCGGCGACACGATCTCCGGCGACGACGCATTCACGCTCGTCGCCACGTTCGGCTTCCCGATCGAGCTGACCCAGGAGCTCGCCGAGGAGCGCGGCCAGGCCGTCGACGTCGACCGCTTCCAGGAGCTGATGGAAGGCCACCGCGAGATCTCCCGCGCCGGCGGCGAGAAGACCGACGTCCAGCGCGCCGCCGAGTTCGCCCAGTCGGCCGGCTTCGAGAGCCGCTTCGTCGGCTACGAGCACACCGACGTGCTGACCCAGATCGGAGCGCTGCAGGATCTGGGCGACGGCACCTTTATCTGCAAGCTGCGCGAGACCCCGTTCTACGCCGACTCGCGGCGGCCAGGTGACGGACACGGGCGAGCTGATCCACGAGACGACCGGCGCAACCGCCGCGCTCCACGCCGCCTACAAGATCGGCGACGACCAGGCGCTCGTCTTCGAAGGCGCCGGTTTCGCCGCGGGCGACCGCGTGCGTGCCGTCGTGGCCTGGTCGACGCGGTTCCCGACGATGGCGAACCACACCGCCACCCACCTGCTGCACCAGGCTCTCCGCGACGTGCTCGGCGACCACGTCAAGCAGGCCGGCTCGGCGGTGCGCCCCGACAAGCTCCGTTTCGACTTCACGCACCCGCCAGGCCCTGAGCGCCGAGGAACGCGCGACGCGTCGAGCGGATCGTCAACGAGAAGGTCTTCGCAGCTCTCCCGGTGCGCACGTTCCAGACGCCGATCGCCGAGGCGCGGAAGCTCGGCGCGATGGCGCTCTTCGGCGAGAAGTACGGCGAGATCGTGCGCGTCGTCGAGATCGACGGCTACTCGACCGAGCTGTGCGGTGGCACCCACGTGCGGTCGACCGCCGAGATCGGCCCGTTCGTGCTGCTGAGCGAGGGCTCGGTCGGCTCGGGCGCCCGCCGGATCGAGGCCGTCACGTCGGGCGAGGCCTGGACGGTGCTCGAGGGACGTTCCCGCGAGCTCGACGAGCTGCGCGGCGAGCTCCTCGAGCTGCGCAAGGAGGCCAAGAAGCCGCGCCAGACGGCCGTCGCGGCCAGCGCCGACGTCGAGCCCGAGATCGAGCTGATCGGCGGTGTCACCGTCATCGCCCAGGCCGTGGAAGGGCTCTCGGCCGACGCACTGCTCGATCTCTCCGACCGCTTCAAGCAGCGGCAGTCGCCGGCCGCGGTCGTGCTCGGCTCGCGCGAGAACGGGACCGTGCACCTGGTCGCGAACTTCGACGACGTCGGTGGCCGAAAAGGTGCGCGCCGGCGACATCGTCCGCGAGATCGCGCCGATCGTCGGCGGCGGCGGGGGAGGCCGCCCGACGATGGCCCGCGCCGGGGGCAAGGATCCGGCCAAGCTCGACGATGCGCTCGCTCGGGCCCGCGAGCTGATCGCCGCCGCACTGTCTTGAATCAGAAGGTGCTCGCGCTGGACTTCGGCTCCGCGCGCACCGGAGTCGCGGTCTCCGACCCCACCGGAACCCTTGCCCGTCCGGTCGGCGTGGTACGCAAGGCGGCGACCGATGCCGGATTCGAGAGCCTGCTGACGGTGATTCGCGAGGAGGATCCTGCCCTCGTGGTCGTCGGGATGCCCCTGACGCTGCGCGGCGACCACGGCGAGCAGGCCCAGGAGACGAGCGCCTTCGTCGAACGGCTCCGAGCCGCCGTTGGACTGCCGGTCGAGACCTACGACGAGCGGTTCACCTCCGTCCTCGCCGACGGAGACGACGCGCGCGCCGCCGCCCACCTGCTGTCCGACTACCTCCAGTGGCAGAGCAACCGGGATTGACCCCCGGCCGCCGTCGCCTGGTCGTCGCAGTGGCGCTGCTCGTCGTCACGGTCGCGGCGATCGTCGTCGCCGTTGCGCTGGCCGTCCGCGGCGGCCACAAGCAAGCGCTCCCGCCGCCGCCTCCCGCAGCTCCGAAGCCGTTCCGAATCGTCTTCCCCGAAGGCTTCACGCGGGCGCAGATGGCCGACCGGGTTGGCGCGGTCGCGCGCATCGCAGACGGCGAGCACCGCGGGAAGGTCAGGCTCAACGCACGCGACGTATCTGGCCGCGTCGCGCCGAGCCCGGGTTCCCTGCTTCGGCAAGGCGGTGCAGACGAACCTCGAGGGCTTTCTGTTCCCGGCGACCTACGACTTCGTGGCTGCGACCACGTCGAAGCAGCTCGTGACGATGCAGATCCAGACGTTCTGCAAGCGCTGGCGCACCGTCGGCATGGCGTACGCCCGCTCGAAGAACCTGACGCCGTACGACGTGCTGAAGATCGCGTCGATGGTCGAGCGCGAGGCGTTCGTCCCGGCGGAGCGGCCGCTCATCTCGGCGGTGATCTACAACCGCCTCCACGACCGAACCCCCCTCGGGATCGACGCGACGCTGCGTTACGGCCTCCACATCCCGCCGAACGAAGTCGATTCTCAAGTCGCAGCTGCAGAACCCGACGCCGTACAACACGCGGCTGCACCAGGGGCTGCCCCCGACGCCGATCGCCAATCCCGGACTCGCCTCGCTGAAGGCGGCCGCCCATCCGGCGAAGGTCGACTACCTCTTCTACGTGCGGAAGCCCGACCACAAGCACGATTACTTCACGAGCTCCTCGACCGACTTCTACCGCTATCTCTGCGCGCACGGCTATGGCTGCTGACACGCGCCACGTGGCGCTGCTGGGCCATCCCATATCGCATTCGCTCTCCCCGCTGATGCAGAACGCAGCGTTCGCCGACGCGGGTTTGCCGTGGGATTACACCGCGTTCGACGTCGAGGATCCGGTCGCCGCGGTCGGGGCGCTCATGACCCTCGGCTTCGCTGGAGCGAACGTCACCATCCCGCACAAGCAACGTGTCGTCGCCGCGTGCGACGAGGCCGACGGCGACGCCGTGAACACCCTCGTCTTCCGCGACGGCCGCGTGCTCGGCTTCAACACCGACCGGGAGATCCTCGCCGGGATCGTCGCGACCCGGGCCTGCGTGATCGGCGCCGGCGGTGCCGCGCGCACGCTCGAGCCTGCGCTGCCTGCGGACACGCACTTCTACTCGCGCAGCACGGACTGGCCGCCCGACGCGACCGGATGCGATCTGGTCGTCAACGCAACGCCGGTGCGCGACGCGGTGCTCGTCGAGCTGACTCCCGAGCAGACGGTCGTCGACCTGGCGTACGGGCCCGAGGAAACCGCGTTGATCGCTGCGGCGCGGGCGCTCGGCTGCGACGTCGTCGACGGCCTCGAGGCGCTCGTCCGGCAGGGCGCCGCGAGCTTTCGCCTTTGGACGGGCGTCGAGCCTTCCGTCGACGTGATGCGCCGGTCCGTACGCTTGCAGCGATGACGCTCTCGCTTGCATCGGCCGGAGAGAGCCACGGGCCTGCGCTCGTGGCGATTGTCGGCGGCCTCCCGGCCGGGCTCGAGCTCGACCGCGAGTGGATCGACGCCGACCTGAAACGGCGGCAGGAAGGCTACGGACGCTCGCCCCGCCAGCAGATCGAGCAGGACCGCGTCGAGGTGCTCGCCGGCCTTCGCCACGGCCGCACGCTCGGCACGCCGCTGGCGCTCGTCGTGCGCAACGTCGACCACAAGAACTGGACGTGGGGGATGGCGCCGTGGCCGCCCGAGGGCGAGCCGTCGGGCAAGGGAACGAAGGCCGTAACGCTGCCTCGCCCGGGCCACGCCGATCTCGCCGGCGTCCTGAAGTACGACCACGACGACGTGCGAAACGCCCTCGAACGGGCCTCCGCGCGGCACACCGCGGTGCTTGTCGCGGCCGGCACCGTCGCCAAGTCCCTGCTCCGCACGATCGGGATCGAGGTGCAGGGCGCGACGGTCGCCGAGGAGGCCCTGCAGGCGCGCATCGACGAGGCGCGCAAGCAGCGCGACACGGTCGGCGGCCTCGTCGAGGTGCGTGCAACCGGCGTGCCGCCCGGCCTCGGCTCTTACGCGACGAAGGACGACCGGCTCGACGCCCGCCTGGCCGCCGCCGTGATGGGGATCCAGGCCGTGAAGGGTGTCGAGATCGGCGACGGGTTCGCTCTGGCGGGCCTCCTCGGCTCCGAGGCGCACGACGAGATTCGCACCGACCGCCGCCGCGATACGAACCACGCCGGGGGCATCGAGGCGGGCATCTCGAACGGCGAGGAGATCGTCGTTCGGGCTGCGATGAAGCCGCTGCCGACGCTGATGAAGCCGCTCAGGTCGGTCGACCTGGAGACCGGCGAGGCGGCGCAGGCACTCGTCGAGCGCTCCGATGTCGCCGCCGTCGAGGCGCTGGCGGTCGTGGCGGAAGCCGCGGTCGCCTGGGAGCTGGCCCGCACCGCGCGCGACAAGTTCGGCGGCGACGCGATCGTCGACTTCGTCGCCGCACACCGCGCGTACGTCGAGCGCATCCAGTGGGTGTAACCACTCCGAACGCGCTCGGCCGGCATCTCGCGCTGGTCGGCTTCATGGGTGCGGGCAAGTCGAGCCTGCGCCGGTCGGTTGCCGAGCGGCTGAACCGCGACGGGATCGACCTGGACGGGGTGATCGAGAGCCGGATCGGCGACATCGCCACCTTCTTCCGCGAAAGCGGCGAGCCGGCATTTCGCAAGCTCGAGGCGCAGGAGATCGACTTCGCGCTCGCCGGCCGCGAGCCCGCCGTGCTCGACCTGGGCGGGGGTGCCGTCACGACGCCGGCCGTTCGCGCCGCGCTCGAGCAGGCGTTCGTGGTATTCGTCGACGTCGACGTCGAGACGGCCTGGCGGCGTGCGCGCGGCAGCGACCGGCCGAACGCCCAGAACGAGCAGCGGTTCCGCGAGCTCTACGCGGAGCGGCGCTCGCTGTACTGCGAGGTCGCCGATGCGGTGGTGACGAGTGGCGACCCCGACGCGGTTCTGCTCGCTGCCGCGGGCATCCACTACGCACCCGGGTCGCTCGGGCAGCTCGGCGAGCTCGTCCCGGGGACGGAGCCCGTCGCGCTCGTCGCCGACACGCCATGTGCTCGGCATCCACGGCGCAGCGGTGCGGGCCGGTCTGGGGGCGCGCCTGCAGGGCGTGCACGAGCTTCCGGCCGGCGAGCCCGCCAAGCAGTTCGCGGTGATCGAGCGTCTCTGGTCGGAGCTCCGGCTCGACCGGCGCGGAACGGTTGTGGCCCTCGGCGGCGGCGCGGCAACCGACGCAGCGGGCTTCGCCGCGGCGACCTATCTGCGCGGCGTGCCGTGGGTCGCGGTGCCGACGACGCTCGTCGGGCAGGTCGACGCGTCGATCGGCGGCAAGACGGCGATCGACATTCCGGAGGGCAAGAACCTCGTCGGCGCCTTCCACTGGCCGGCGCGCACCGTGATCGACCCCGCCGTTCTCTCGACCCTGCCCGAGCGCGAGCGCAGACAGGGCGAGGCCGAGCGCGTGAAGACCGAGCTGCTCGCCGGCCGCCCGCTCGACGCCCGAGCTGCCGCCGCGTACAAAGCTGCCCTGTGTCTGCGCGATCCCGAGGATCGGAACGAGCGCCGCTGGCTGAACCTGGGCCACACCTTCGGGCACGCACTCGAGGCCGCGGCCGACTTCGACCTGCCGCACGGCGAGGCGGTTGCGCTCGGTCTCCTCGCGGCCCTCCGGCTGTCCGGCCGAGACACGGCTCCGGTCGAGGAGCTGCTTGCTCCGCAGCCGGTGCACGTCGACCGCGACCGGGCCTGGGAGGCCCTGCTGCGCGACAAGAAGGTCGAAGGCGGCGACGTGCATCTGGTGCTGCTCGGAGCCGACGGGCCGAGGGTCGAGGTGCGGCCGCCCGCCGAGGTGCGGGCCGCTCTGGATAGCCTGATCGCCTGATGCAGATCCTCGTCCTGAACGGCGTCAACCTCGATGTTCTGGCCCGCCGCGACCCCGGTATCTACGGCGGGCTGAGCCTGAACGAGCTCGAGCGGCGGATCTACCAGTGGGCGAACGAGCTCGACATCGTCGCGCGCTGCCGGCAGACGAACAGCGAGGGCGAGTACATCGACTGGATTCACCAGGCGTACGAGAACGTCGACGGCGTGGTGGTCAACCCCGGCGCCTGGTCGCACTACAGCTACGCGATTCGCGACGCCCTCGAGCTGCTCGAAGTGCCTGTCGTCGAGGTGCACCTCTCGAACATCGAGACGCGTGAGGATTGGCGGCGGCACAGCGTCATCTCCGACGTCGCAGCGCGCAGGGTTATCGGCAAGGGCCCGGACGGCTACCGTGATGCGCTCGTCTTTCTGGCCGGCAGGGAGGAACAATGAGTACACGTCTTGACGCGCTGGCGGCGTCGCTGAAGCAGCCGCTCCTGGTCACCGATCTCGTCAACATCGCCTACCTGACCGGGTTCGACAGCTCGAACGCCGCGCTGCTCGTGGCGCCGGGCGGCGGGGCGACCCTGTACACGGACTTCCGCTACATCGACTCCGCCCGCGAGGTGCCCGACGTCGAGGCGACGCTCACCAAGCGCTCGCTGCTCGTCGAGCTGGCCGGCGTCCTGAAGGGCACCGTGCAGTTCGAGGCCGCGGCGCTGCCTTACAGCGAGTGGGAGAACCTGAGCGCCGGCAAGGCGAAGCTCGTCCCGACGACCGGCATTGTCGAGCGCCTGCGGGCCGTGAAGGACGAGGCTGAGCTCGACGCGGTGCGCCGTGCCGCGCGGATCGCCGACCGCGCCTTCGAAGCCCTCACCGCCGAGACCTGGGTGGGCCGGAGCGAGCGGGAGCTCGCCTGGCGGATGCGCGAGCTGACCCACGCACACGGAGCCGAGGATGTGTCGTTCGAGGCGATCATCGCGTCCGGCCCGAACGGGGCTCTGCCGCATGCAACGCCGACCGACCGGATCGTCGAGACCCGGACGCTCGTCGTCGTCGACTGGGGCGTGCGGTTCGGCGGCTACTGCTCCGACTGCACCCGCACCGTTTCGACCGGGTCACCGCCCGCGCAGCTCGTCGAGGCCTACAACGTCTGCCTGGCCGCGCAGAAGCACGCGTGCGAGGGCATCCGGGCCGGCATGACCGGTGTCGAGGCCGACGCGCTCGCGCGCGACGTGATCACGACGGCCGGTTTCGGCGAGAACTTCGGCCACGGCCTCGGCCACGGCGTCGGAATCGCCGTGCACGAGGCGCCGCGCCTGTCGACCGAGTCGAAGGACACGCTCGAGGCCGGCCAGGTCGTGACCATCGAGCCGGGGATCTACCTGCCCGGGCTCGGCGGCGTGCGGATCGAGGACCTCGCGATCGTCCGTGACGACGGCGTCGAGCTGCTCACGTCCTTCCCCAAGGAACTGATCGAGGTCGGCTGATGGCAGAGGTCGTCTCCACCAACCAGTTCCGCAACGGCATGCACATCGAGCTGGACGGCCAGACCTGGCGGATCGTCGACTTCCAGCACGTGAAGCCGGGCAAGGGCGGCGCGTTCGTCCGGACGAAGCTGAAGGCGCTCGCAAACGGAGCGGTGGTCGACCGGACGTTCCGGGCGGGGGAGAAGTTCGTCCGCATCCGCACCGAGACGAAGAACGTCCAGTACCTCTACGACACCGGTGACGAGGTCGTCTTCATGGACGCCGAGACCTACGAGCAGATCTCGCTCCCGCACGCCGACATCGAGGACGTGATCCCGTTCCTGCTGCCCTCGTCGAATGTGCAGCTGCTGCTCGTCGACGGCACTCCGTCCGGCATCGACCTACCGTCGTCGGTGATCCTCGAAGTGACCGAGACGGAGCCGGGTGTGAAGGGCGACACCGTCTCGAACGTGTCGAAGGCAGCGACCCTCGAAACGGGCGCCGTCGTGCAGGTGCCGTTGTTCGTGAACGTCGGCGACAAGCTGAAGATCGACCCGCGCGAGAAGCGCTACATCAGTCGCGCGTAGCCGTCTTCAGACGAACAGCCGGCCGAGCGGCAGCGAGCCGCTGCCCGAGCCGCGCGGCATCGGGTCGCCGTCGGCAACGCCGATCACCCGGCTGTCCGCAAGGGCAAGGGCCTCGACGGGGTCGCTGGCCTGGTGAGGCAGGACGGCGGTGCCGAAGCCGAGTGAGATGCCGTCGGTGCCGAGCGTGTCGCTGATCTCGCGCGCGGCGGCGATGAGTGCCGCCTCGACGCCGTCGAGGCGTCCGGCGATGAGCCCGCACAGCTCGTCCTTGCGGGGGCGGTAGTAGAAGTTCGACGGACCGCTCGCAGCCGGCAGCCGGCTGATCACGACGCCGAGGAGCTTTTCGGTCGCCCCGTTCCCGTACTTGCTCGTGAACTCCTCGAAGCCGCCGAGGCGCAGAATCACGAGCAGGCGCACCGGCTCGTCGGGTCCGAGCGAGGCAGCCAGGTCGACCAGAAGCTGGTCACGGGTACCGATCTGGATCGTCATCCCTCAATTCATCGGCTTTTCAAACACAGCAGCCGTCCCCCGCTTGGGTCTCGGATCGCCCGGAATGGGTGACACCCGGTTACCGAAAAACGCGGGGCTGCTTAGGACCCGGCGGGAGCGGCAGGTAAGGTCCCACGCCGTGCCGCGCCTTGTCGACACCTCGATCCGCGTGCTCTCGCAGGAGCCTCTCGCGGGACTCATGCCGACCGCCGACCTCTTCGAGGTCGCGGAAATCCTGGACGGCGCAGGGTTTGCGTACCTCGAGGTGTCGGGCGGCGGCGTCTTCGATGCGGCCGTGCGCCGGGGGGTCGAGAGCCCCTGGGAGCGCATCCGTGCGCTGAAGGCCCGCACCAAGACGCCGCTCGCACTCGCCGTTCGGGGCCGCTTCCTCGTCGGCTCACGTCCGGTGCACGGGGACTTCGCCCGGCGGTTCGTCGCGTGCGCCGCCGAGAGCGGGATCGACGTGTTCCGCCTGCATGACCCACTGAACGACGTCGAGAACCTCAAGGAGGCGGCCGAGGCGATCGTCGCCGCCGACCGCGAGTTCGACGCGGGCCTGCTGTACGGGAGCGGCCGGCATGTCGCGCTCGTCGAAGCAGGCCGGCGGCTGCCCGAGCTCGGTGCCACGCGGATCCTGCTGCACGACTCGGCTGCACTGATGCAGCCGCATCGCGCCGCCGAGCTTGTCGCCGAATTGCGTGAGGTGTCGGGCCTGCCCGTCGGCATCTACTGCCAGGGCGCAGGCGGCAACGCGCTCGCCGCGGCGCTCGAGGCCGCGCGCGTCGGAGCGGATCTGATCGCCACCGCGCTCTACCCGGTCGCGCTCGCGCTGCATCGCGTCTCGACCGAGTCCGCGGCGCAGGCGCTCGCCGGGCTGAAGATGGACACCGGCGTCGACCTCGCAGCTGTCTGGCGGGCGACCGAGCTGGTCGACGAGCACATCGGCGACGAGCCTGTGTCGCCGGTCGCGCCACGCATCGCCGTCCGCGCCGCTCAGCACAAGCTTCCGGTCGGCCTTGTCGCGGCCCTCGACGTCCAGCTGCGCGCGCAGGCTGCCGGCGACCGGCTCGACGAGGTGCTCGACGAGCTCGACCGGGTGCGCGGGGAGACCGGCTCGCCGCCGCTCGCGGCGCCGATCGGCCAGATCGTCGCCTCGCAGGCCTTACTCAATGTGCTGTCGGCCAATCGCTACGGAACGATGGTCGACGAGCTGCGCGATCTCGTCGAGGGCGCGCTTCGGACGCACGCCGGGCCCGATCGACCGTGCTCTCGTGCGCGCGGTCGAGCTCTACGGCGACGAGCGCGAGGTGGAGGAGCGTCAACCTCGACACGCTGCGCGAGGAGGCCGACGGGCCTCGCTTCGAGCGAGGAGGAGCTCCTGCTGCTCGCGCTCTTCGGCGAGGAGGCCGAGCCGCTCCTGCGCGCGATCCGCGAGCGCTCGAGCGGCGAGGAGTCGCTCGCCGCATCGGGGCCTCGACCAGGAGCGCGCCGCCCGCATCCGCGAGGTGGTGCGGATCGTCCAGGAGACGGGAATCGGCGAGATCACGATCGAGGAGAACGGCATGCGGGTCAGCGTGCGGCGAACGGCCGAGCGCCGTCGACCTCCGGTCGGCGGCGCCCACGGTCCGCGGCCGTCTCGAGCGAGGTCGACGCCGCCCGTCGCGCCGCGCGCGACTACACGCTGCTGCGAGTCGAGAGCCCGATGGTCGGCACGTTCTACCGCTCGCCCGCGCCGGGCTCGCCGCCGTTCGTCGAGGAGGGCGATGCGGTCGCGCCGGGGCAGACGCTCTGCATCCTCGAGGCGATGAAGCTGATGAACGAGGTGAAGGCCGAGGTCAGAGGCGATCGTCCGGCGCGATCCACGTCGAGCAAGCGGCCAGCCGGTCGAGTACGGCCAGCTCCTCTTCGAGCTCGAGCCGATCAACGGCCGCCCGCTCGACGCGGTCTAGCCATGTTCTCGCGGGTTCTTGTTGCGAACCGGGGCGAGATCGCGGTCCGGGTGATCCGCGCGCTGCACGAGCTCGGGATCGAGGCGGTCGCGGTCTACTCGACTGCCGACGGCGACGCGCTGCACGTGCGCATGGCCGATCACGCCGTGCGCATCGGCCCGCCCTCGGCGCGCGAGAGCTACCTGCGCATCCCGAGCATCATCGCCGCGGCCGAGACGACCGGCTGCGAGGCGGTGCATCCGGGCTACGGCTTCCTCGCCGAGAACCCCGCTGTTCGTCGAGGCGTGCGTCGACAACGACCTGGTTTTCGTCGGCCCGCCGGCGGACGTGATGGCGATGATGGGCGACAAGATCTCGGCGAAGCAGGCGATGCGCGCGCGCCGAGCGTGCCGACCGTTCCGGGCGACGACGGTGCGACGACTCGCTCGACGAGGCGCGCGGGCGCCGCCGGCGAGCTGGGCTACCCGATCCTGCTCGAAGGCGAGCGCCGGCGGCGGCGGCAAGGGCATGCGCCTCGTGCACGGGCGCCGACGAGCTCGAGGACGCGTTCGGCACGGCCGCGGCCGAGGCGCAGGCGGCCTTCGGCGATCCGCGACGCTCTACGTCGAGAAGGCGCTGTCGCCCGGCGCGCCACGTCGAGATTCAGGTGCTCTGCGACCACCACGGCAACGTGCTCACCCTCGGCGAGCGCGAGTGCTCGATCCAGCGCCGCCACCAGAAGCTGATCGAGGAGTCGCCGTCGCCGCGCGCTGACGCCCGAGGCGCGCGAGGCGATGGAGGCCGCCGCCGAGCGGGCCTGCCTGGCCGTCGGCTACCGCAACGCCGGGCACCTTCGAGTTCCTGCTCGGCCCCGACGGCAGCTTCTACTTCATCGAGCTGAACGCGCGCCTGCAGGTCGAGCATCCGGTGACCGAGCTCTGCACCGGAATCGACATCGTGCGCGAGCAGCTGCTCGTCGCCGCGGGCGAGCCGCTCTCGGTCGACGGGTCGCGCCCCGCGGCGCGGGCACGCGATCGAGGTGCGGCTGAACGCCGAGGATCCCGAGCACGACTTCCGTGCCCTCGCCGGGCCGCGATCTCGCGCTTCAAGCGCGCCGCAGGGCCCGGGTGTGCGCGTCGACACGTTCCTCGAGAGCGGCGTCGTCGATCCCGCCGTATCTACGACTCGCTGGTCGCGAAGCTGATCGTCTGGGACTCCGACCGCCCGCGCGCGATCGCGCGCGCGGAGCGGCGCTCTGCGCGAGACGACGATCGAGGGTGTGCCGACGACCCGCGACCTCGCGCTCGAGGTGCTCGCGAGCGAGCCGTTCGCAAGCGGCGAGTACTCGACGTCGACGCTCGAGGAGCTCCGCGAGCGTGCAGCGTATGACGCTCTCCCGCCGGCAGGCGAGGCGCCAGGCGCTGTTCCTGCTCTACCAGTGGGATCTCTCGGGCAGCCGATCGGCTCGCAGTACGACGGGCGAGATCGACCCCTGGGCGCGCGAGGTCGCCGAGGCCGTCGCCGGCGCGGGCGCCCGAGCTCGACGCGCGCATCACCGGCCGCCTCGCAGGGCTGGACGGCCGACCGCCTGGGCGCGGTCGAGCGGAGCGCGCTGCGCGTGGCCGTGCACGAGCTCGAGACACGCGAGGTGCCCGCGGAGGTCGCGATCAACGAGGCGGTCGCGTTCGCGAAGCGGTATGCGTCCGATGACGGCGCCAGGCTGGTGAACGGCATTCTGGGCACGATCCAACGGGAGGAGGCGGCATGACCACTGAGCAGACACGGAGGAGTCGCTGACGAAGGCCGAAGAGCTGCTGGCGCGGCTCGAGTCAGGCGCGGGCGCAGGCTCGACGAGACGCGAGGATCCCGACCAGGCGATCGACATCCTGCAGGAGCTCGCAGAGCTCGCGAAGGAGGTCGAGGCCGAGCTGCAGCGTGCGAAGCGTGCGGCCGAGACCGAGGCGGTGGCGCCGCCGACCCGGATGCCTCTGCGGAGCCTGACGAGCTTCGCGCGCTCGTCGAGGGCTACCTCGACGAGCTCGCGCTGACGCCGGAGCTCGGGTCGCTCGCCGAGCTCGATGCGCTACGCGCTGGGCGGCGGCAAGCGGATCCGGCCGGTGCTCTGCCTCGCGACGGGTGACGCGGTCGGCGCGCGCGTCGAGAACGCTGCTGCCCGCGGCGGCCGCAGTCGAGCTGGTGCACTACGTTCTCGCTCGTCCACGACGACCTGCCTGCGCTCGACGACGACGCCGAGCGGCGGGGCCGCCCTCGACGTGGGCCGCAGCTACGGCGAGGCGACGGCGATGCTGGCCGGCGACGCGCTGCTCGCGCGAGGCGGTGCGCGCTTGCGCTCGCGTACGGACGACCGCCGTGGCGCAGGAGCTCGTCGATGCGACGCTCGGGATGATCGGCGGCCAGCAGCTCGATCTCGAAGGCGCACCCGACCTCGAGCGCGTCAACCGGCTGAAGACGGGCGCGCTGTTCGAGGCTTCGGTGATGTGCGGTCTCCTGCGGCCGAGGTGCCGCCCGGCGAGCAGGCGCCCTGGCGCGCGTTCGCGGTCGAGCTGGGGCCGCTGTTCCAGCTGGTCGACGACCTGCTCGACGGCGACGGCGCGGTGCTCGACGTCGGCGAGGAGGCGCACGCCGGCTGGCCGACGACGCGGCCGACCGCGCGCGGGAGCGGCTGGCGTCGATCCAGGGCGAGACCGCGGTGCTCGCGGGAATCGTGACGGGTTCGCCGCGCGTACCGCGTGAAGACAGCGCGCAAGCGGCTTGACGTCCTGCTCGTCGAGCGCGGGCTCGCCGAGTCGCGCGCCCAGGCGCAGGCGCTCGTGATGGCCGGACTCGTCCCGGGACACTCGAAGCCGGGCGAGCAGGTGCCGGACGACGTCGCGCTCGAGGTCGAGCAGCCGCCGCCGTACGTCTCGCGGGCCGGGCACAAGCTCGCGAACGCGCTCGACGCGTTCGCGATCGACGTCGGCGGGCTCGACTGCCTCGACGTCGGCGCCTCGACGGGCGGCTTCACGGACGTGCTCCTGCAGCGCGGCGCGGCGCGCGTGATCGCGCTCGACGTCGGCTACGGCCAGCTGCATCCGAAGCTCCGCGAACGATCCGCGCGTCACCGTCCTCGAGCGCGTCGAACGCGCGCTCGCTCACCGAGCTGCCGTATCGCCCCGCAACTCGTCACCTGCGACGTCGCGTTCATCTCGGCGAGGCTCGCGCTGCCGCCGGCGCTTCGCGCTCGCGGCGCCCGGCTGGCAGGCTCTGGTGCTCGTCAAGCCGCAGTTCGAGGCGGGCCGTGCCGAGGCGCCGAAGGGTGTCGTGCGCGACCCTGCAGTCCAGCGCCGGGTCGTGCGGCGAGGTGGCGAATGGCGCTGCTCGCGTCGGAGGCAGAGCCCCGCGGCGTCGTAGACTCGGGCCTGCCCGGCCCGAAGGGAAACCGGGAGTTCGTCCTCCATCTCGTCCATGCCGACCAGCGCCGCCCTCCCCGCCGATTTCGACCGGTGGATCGCCGATGCCGTCGGTTAGGTCGTCGCCGTCGTCACGCACGCGAGCGCGACGACCATCGCACCCGCGATCGCACGCCTTGAAGCCGTCGCGCAGGCCGCGAACGTCGAGCTCGTGTTCGACGAGGACGCCGCCGCAGTGCCGACCTCGCGGTCGTGCTCGGCGGCGACGGGACGATGCTCCGCGCGCTCGCGCGCTTCCTCGGCACGGGCATTCCGGTGATCGGCGTCAACTACGGCCGCGTCGGGTTCCTGACGGCGATCACGGCCGACGGTCTCGAGGACGGCACTCGCGCGCGTGTTCGCGGGCGACTACCGCACCGTCGAGCTTGGCGACGCTCGAGGTGACGTGGGCGGCGCCGAGCAGGTCGCCGTCAACGACGTCGTCGTCGCGGGCGGCGACGCTCGGGCGGATGGTCGAGCTCGGGCACTGCGATCGGCGGCGAGGAGCTGGGCGTGCAGCCGTGCGACGGCCTGATCTGCGCGACGCCCGCCGGGTCGACCGCGTACAACCTCTCGAACGGCGGGCCGGTGCTCGTCTGGGGCCTCGACGCGATGGTGCTGACGTTCGTCGCGCCGCACGCGCTCGACGTGCCGGCCGCTCGTCGTCCCGCGCGGCCCCGACACGGTCGATCACGAACCTCACGAAGGGCCTCGACGCGATCGTGCTCGTCGACGGCCACGAGGTCGGGACGCCTCGCCCACGGCGAGCAGGCCGTTGTCCGCGTCGGCCGCGGGCCGAGCCTGCTCGCGACGCTGCCCGGAGCTCACGTTCTTCCGCCGGTACGCCGCCACCTTCGGGCACTGAGAGCGCCGGCAGACGCCTGCCGTACCATGACGGTCGTGCTGCGGACGCTGCGGATCGAGAACCTCGTGCTGATCCACGAGGCGGAGCTCGAGCTCGACGCGCGGCTGAACGGCGATCACCGGCGAGACCGGCGCGGGGAAGACGATCTTCACGAACGCGATCGGCCTGCTGCTCGGCGCGAAGCGGCGACGCGGCGCTGATCGGCGCGGCGGGCGAGGAGGCCTACGTCGAGGCCGAGTTCGAGCGGCGTGGACGACGAGGTGCTCGGGCCGCTCGCCGAGCTGCGTCCTGACGGCGAGGACGGCCTCGTGCTCGCGCGGCGGATCTTCGCCGACGGGCGGACACGCGCCTACGCCTGGGGCCGTAGCGGCGGCGCGCGAGGACGTCGCGGCGGCCGCCGAGGCGCTGATCGCGATGAGCGGCCAGTTCGAGCAGCGGCGGCTCGCACGACCCGCCTACCAGCTCGGCGTGCTCGACGCCTACGCCGGGCTCGGCGAGCTTCGCCGAGCCGCGCGCGCCGCCTGGCGCGAGCTGCGGCGCCGCGCGCAGGCTCACGAGGAGCTGACGCGCGATGTCGCGGCGGTCGAGGCGCGCCTGGCCGAGCTTGCGCGCGCTCGCCGACGACACGGCCGGCCTCGAGCCTGGACGTGAGACCGAGCTCCGCGACGAGCGCGAGCGGCTCCGCCGCGTCGACGAGCTCGTCGCAGGCGGCCGCCGGCGGCGGCCGAGGCGCTCTCCCCGGACGACGGCGAAGGGGCGACCGACCGGATCGCCGCCGCCGAGCGGCTCGTCGCGCCGCTCGAGCTGCTCGCGCCCGAGCTCGCCGCTGCAGGCTCGACGCTGCGCGAGACGCGAGCTGGCGCTGCGCGAGACCGTGCACGAGCTGCGTGCGCTTCCTGGCCTCGCTCGAGGCAGAGCCGGGGCGGCTCGAGCAGGTCGAGGCCTCGCTCGACGAGATCGCCGACGCTGAAGCGCCGCTACCGACGCAGCGTCGTTCGAGGATCTCCTGGCGCGAGCCGAGGCGGCCCGCGCCGAGCTGGCGGCACTCGAGGAAGGGCACGACCCGGTGCGCGCTGCTGCCGAGGCGCTCGCCGCGGCCGAGGCCGAGGTCGCCCGGCTGCACGCCGAGCTGCGTGCCGGGCGGCTCGCGGCGGCTCCTGCCTTCGCCGACGCGGTGGCCCGGGAGCTGGTCGGCGTCGGTCTCGGCGACGGCGAGTTTCGGGTCGAGCTGCGCGAGCGCGAGCCCGGCTGCGACCGGGGCCGACGAGGCAGCGTTCCTGATCCGGCCGAACAACGGCCTCCCGTTCGGGCCGGTCGCGGAGACGGCTTCGGGTGGCGAGCTCTCGCGCGTGGCGCTCGCCATCGCTGCAGTCGGCGGCGGCGAGACGATGATCTTCGACGAGATCGACGCGGGCATCGGCGGCACGACGGCGCACGCGGTCGCCGACACGCTTGCGGCGACTGGCCGAGCGCGCGCAGGTCGTGACGATCACGCATCTGCCGCAGATCGCGACGGTGGCCGACCGTCACTTCCGGGTCGAGAAGGTGCCGGGCGACCCGACGGTCACACGGATCGAGGCGCTCGACGACGCCCAGCGCCGCGACGAGGTCGAGCGCATGCTCGGCGGCGCAGACTTCCTCGCGTCCCTCGAGCCATGAGCCTCGCCGACTTTCCCCGTGTGCCACTGACGTTCGGGCCGTCGCCGGTGCATCGGCTCGACCGGCTGAGCGCGCATCTCGGCGGCGAGGTCGAGATCTGGGCCAAACGAGAGGACTGCAACTCGGGGCTCGCGTACGGCGGCAACAAGGTGCGCAAGCTCGAGTACCTCGCCGCCGACGCGCTCGCTCAGGGCTGCGACACGCTCGTCTCGATCGGCGGCGTGCAGTCCAACCACACGCGCCAGGTCGCGGCCGTGGCGGCGCATCTCGGGCTCGGGTGCGTACTGGTGCAGGAGCACTGGGTCGATTGGCCCGACGTGGTCTACGACAAGGTCGGGAACATCCTGCTTTCGCGTCTGATGGGTGCCGACGTGCGGCTCGATCCGGCGGGGTTCGACATCGGGATCCGGGCGAGCTGGCAAGAGGCGCTGGAGTCGGTGCGCAAGCGCGGCGGGAAGCCGTATCCGATCCCGGCGGGGGCGTCCGACCATCCGCTCGGCGGCCTCGGCTTCGCGCGGTGGGCCGACGAGGTCGCCGACCAGGAGCGTGAGCTCGGCTTGTTCTTCGACACGATCGTCGTGTGCTCGGTCACCGGGTCGACGCAGGCCGGGATGGTCGCCGGCTTCGCTGGCCAGGAGCGGCCGCGGGCCGTCCTCGGGATCGACGGCTCAGCGACGGTCGCGCAGACGTGGGAGCAGATCGCGCGCATCGCGCGGGCGACCGCGGACGCAATCAGCCTGGGCCGCCCGCTTGCGGACGACGAGATCGTCCTGCTCGACGGCTGGCACGCCGGCACGTATGGGATCCCCGACGCGAAGACGATCGACGCGATTCGGGTGTGCGCGCGGCTCGAGGGGATGATCACCGACCCGGTGTACGAGGGAAAGTCGATGGCGGCACTGATCGATCTCGTGCGCGACGGGCGCATCGAGCCGGGCTCGCGCGTCCTGTACGCGCATCTGGGCGGCCAACCGGCTCTGAATGGCTATGCAGGGGCGTTTTGAGGCTGTCGTCCGCGGGGCTCCTTAGCATGGCGCGTTCGATGGGCTTGCCGGGCGGGCTGATACGATCGAATTCCGTGAGCTTGATGAGCACGGGAGGCTGTGCATGACGAAAGACCGCGCGTGAGCACGAAGTTCGTCTTCGTCACCGGCGGCGTCGTCTCCTCACTCGGCAAGGGCATCACCGCTGCGTCGCTCGGGCCGCCTGCTGAAGGCGCGCGGGCTGAAGGTGCAGGTGCAGAAGTTCGACCCGTACATCAACGTCGACCCGGGCACGATGAGCCCGTTCCAGCACGGCGAGGTGTTCGTCACCGAGGACGGCGCCGAGACCGATCTCGACATCGGCCACTACGAGCGCTTCATCGACGAGAACCTCTCGCGCGCCGCGAACCACACGGCCGGCGCCGATCTGGGACCGCGTCCTGCGCAAGGAGCGCAAGGGCGAGTACCTCGGCTCGACCGTGCAGGTGATCCCGCACATCACGAACGAGATCAAGGCGCGGATCCGCTCGGTCGCCGAGGCGACGGACACGGATGTCGTGATCACCGAGATCGGCGGCACGGTCGGCGACATCGAGTCGCTGCCGTTCCTCGAGGCGATCCGCCAGTTCCGGCGCGAGGCGGGACCCGAGAACGTCATCTACCTGCACGTCACGCTGGTGCCGTACATCGACACCGCGGGTGAGCTGAAGACGAAGCCGACGCAGCACTCCGTCAACGAGCTCCGGCGCATCGGTATCCACCCCGACGTGCTCGTCTGCCGCTCGACCGAGCCGCTGCAGCGCGAGATCCGCGAGAAGATCGCGCTCTTCGCCGACGTCGACGTCGACGCGGTGATCACGAATCCCGACGTCTCGCGACGTCTACCTCGTGCCGCTCGCGCTCCACGCGCAGGGCCTCGACGATCTCGTCTGCCGCAAGCTCGGCCTCGACGCATCCCCGGCCCGACCTCGGCCGAGTGGCTCGAGCTGACCGAGCGCATCGACAGAGCGGCGGGAGTCGGTCGAGATCGCGCTCGTCGGCAAGTACGTGAAGCTCCACGACGCCTACCTGTCGGTGCACGAGGCGCTGAAGCACGCGGGCATCGCAGAACGGCTGCCGACGTCCACGTGCGCTGGGTCGACGCCGAGAACATGACGCATCGACGAGGCGCGCGCGGAGCTCGCGCAGGGTCGACGGCGTGCTCGTGCCGGGCGGCTTCGGCTCGCGCGGCTGGGAAGGCAAGATCCTCGCCTGCCGGGTCGCACGCGAGGACGAGCATCCCGTACCTCGGCATCTGCCTCGGCATGCACGTCGCCGTCTCCGAGTTCGCGCGTCACGTCTGCGGGCCTCGACGGCGCCAACTCGACCGAGATGGATCCCGAGACGCCGTATCGCCGTCATCGACCTGCTGCCGGAGCAGAAGGAGGTCGAGGATCTCGGCGGCACGATGCGCCTCGGCGCGCAGGCGGTCGAGCTCGCAGCCGGAACGCGCACACGCGAGGTCTACGGCGACGAGGCGATGATCTCCGAGCGCCACCGCCACCGCTACGAGGTGAACAACGCGTATCGCGCAGCAGCTGCTCGACGACGGCCTCGTCGTCAGCGGCACCTTCCAGGAGGGACGGCTCGTCGAGATCGTCGAGCTGCCGGATCATCCGTGGTTCGTCGCCTCGCAGTTCCATCCCGAGTTCAAGTCGCGCCCGACACGACCGGCGCCGCTCTTCCGCGAGTTCGTGTCGGCCGCGCTCGACCGTGCGCGGCAGCGCGTGCACGGCGTCGAAGTCGCGTAGCACTCCTCGCGCCCGTATCACGCTAGTGCCGCCGGAGGTCCTCGACCTGTTCCTCGAGCTCGCGCGCTGCCGAGCCCACCCGGGCGAGGAGCGCGCGGTAGCCGACCGCGTCGGCCGGTACCTGCGGACTGCGGTCTCGCCTTCGACGAAGACGGCAGCGGCCCGCAGATCGGCTCTGCGATCGGCAACCTCTACCGCTCACTCGAGCCGACCGCGCCCGGCGAGCCGATCTTCCTCTGCGCGCACCTCGACACCGTTCCGCGACTTCGGCTCGATCGAGCCGGTCGTCGAGGACGGGGTGGTGCGCAACGGCGCCGGCACGATCCTCGGAGCCGACGACAAGGCGGCGGTCGCGGCGATGCTCGAGGCGACTCGCAGGGTGCTCGCCGAGAACCGCCCGCACGCGGGTATCGAGCTGCTCTTCACGGCTCGAAGGAAGAGGTCGGCCTCGTCGGCGCCGTTCGCGTTCGACCACACGCGCCTGCGGGCGCGGATCGGCTACGTCTACGACCAGGCGGCCCCGATCGGCACGGTGATCCTCGGCGCGCCGTTCGTCACAGTCGCTCGAGGTGACCTTCCACGGCCGTGCCGCGCACGCGGGCATGTATCCCGACGAAGGCCGGTCGGCGATCGCCGCCGCGGCACGGGCGATCGCGGAGTTTCGCCTCGGCCGGGTCGACCAGGAGCTCGACGGCCAACGTCGGCACGATCACCGGCGGAACCGCCACCAACATCGTCCCCGAGTGGTGCACGCTTCGTCGCCGAGGCCGCGGTCGCACGACGAGCGACAAGCTCGCCGACCTGGTCAGCGAGATGCAGGACGCGATCACGTTCGCCGCCAGCGTCGCCGAATGCGAGGTCGAGACGACGGCGCGCAAGAGCTACCGCGGCTACCGGTTCGCGAAGAGCGACGAGGCCGTCGTGCGCGCCGCCCGCGCGCTCGAGAGCTGCGGGCTACGAGGTGCGTCTACGAGCCCTCCGGAGGCGCCGCCGACGCGAACGTCTTCAACGAGCGGGGCCTCCACTGCGTCAACCTCGCGAACGGGATGGTCGACATCCACACGCCGACCGAGCACATCGCCGTCGCCGACCTCGAGGCGATGGTCGAGGTGACGCTGGCACTCGATCGACGGCGCGACCGCGCTCTGTGAGCGCTCTACGTCCGCGCGCCATGCGGATCGGGGTCGCGAAAGAGATCAAGCCGGACGAGTATCGCGTCGCGCTGACGCCTGCGGGCGCGCTCGAGCTGATCAACCACGGGCACGAGGTCTCGATCGAGACGGGCGCGGGAGTGGGCAGCGCGTTCCCCGACGAGTCCTACGAGCGCGTCGGAGCGCGCATCGCCTCGCGTCGACGAGGTCTGGGAGGCGCTCCGACTGCTGCTCAAGGTCAAGGAGCCGATCGCCTCCGAGTACGCGGCGGCTCCGCGAGGGCTGATCCTCTTCACCTACCTGCACATCGCAGCCGACGAGCCGCTGACGCGCGCGCTTCGCGACTCGGGGATCACCGCGGTCGCCTACGAGACGGTCGAGGTCGGTCGCGCGCTGCCGCTGCTCGCGCCGATGTCGGAGGTCGCGGGCCGGCTCGCCTCGCAGGCGGGCGCGTACTTCCTCGAGAAGCCGCTCGGGGGCCGCGGGCTGCTGCTCGGCGGAGTCCCGGGCGTCGCGCCCGGCACGGTCGTGATCGTCGGCGGCGGTGTCGTCGGCTACAACGCGGCGATCATCGCGCTCGGGCTCGGCGCTCAGGTGACGATTCTCGAGCGTTCGATCGACCGGATGCGCCACCTCGAGGAGATCCTTCCGGGCAGCGTTGACGCTCCTGATGAGCTCGAGCCTGCAGGTCGCAGCGTCGGTCGAGGAGGCCGACCTCGTGATCGGCGCGGTGCTGATCCCGGGCGCCGTCGCGCCGAAGCTCGTCACGCGCGAGATGATCTGCGACCATGAAGGAGGGCGCGGTCGTCGTCGACGTCGCGATCGACCAGGGCGGCTGCTTCGAGACGTCACACGCGACGACGCACGCCGACCCGGTCTACGTCGTCGACGGCGTCACCCACTACTGCGTCGCGAACATGCCGGGCGCCGTGCCCGTCACCTCGACGAGGGCGCTGACGAACGCGACGCTGCCCTACGTCGAGGCGATCGCGAACCTGGGCCTCGCGCGACGCGGTCGCGCGACGACCCGGCGCTCGCGAAGGGCGTCAACGTGGTCGGCGGGCAAGCTCACGTACGAGGCGGTCGCCGAGGCGCACGGCCTCGACTACACGCCGCTTGCAGACGTCCTGCTGCGCGCGGCCGTGTGAGCGCTACGCGGCGGTCTTCTGCTTGTCGGGCGAGCGGGCTGAGCTTGACGACGAGCCACGTCACGCCCGCTGCGAGCGCGATCACGCAGACGATGAAGAGCGCGATACCGAGCAGTCCGAGGACGTCTGCCACGGAAGTAGGGTAGCCGCATGCCTCGCGCGTGCGTGATCGTGCTCGATGCCGTCGGCGCGGGTGAGCTGCCCGGACGCCGCCGAGTTCGGCGACGAGGGCTCGAACACCCTCGGCAACGTCGCCGCGCGGTCGGCGGCCTCGACCTGCCCACGCTCGAGGCGCTCGGCTTCGGCAACATCGAGCCGCTCGAGGGCTGCGCGCCCCAGCCGGGTGCGCAGGCGATCGCGGGGCGTCTGCTCGAGCGCTCGAAGGGCAAGGACACGACGACCGGGCACTGGGAGCTGATGGGCGTCGTCACGCCCACGGCGATGCCGACGTATCCGTACGGCTTCCCCGACGAGGTGATCGACCCGTTCATGAATCGCACCGGCCGCGGCGTGATCGGCAACAAGCCGGCGAGCGGCACCGAGATCATCCAGGAGCTCGGCGAGGAGCATCAGCGCACGGGCAAGTGGATCGTCTACACGAGTGCGGACTCGGTGTTCCAGATCGCCGCGCACGAGGAGACGGTGCCGCTCGAGGAGCTCTACGACGCCTGCCGCGTCGCGCGCGAGATCCTGACGGGCAAGCACGCGGTCGGCCGCGTGATCGCACGGCCGTTCACGGGCGCTCCCGGGAGCTACGAGCGCACGCCGAACCGGCACGACTTCTCGCTCGAGCCGCGCCGGCCGAACTACCTGTCGATGCATTCGCGAGGCGGGACACAAGGTCTACGGCGTCGGGAAGATCGGCGACATCTTCGCGCACCAGGACATCGACGAGGAGTTCCCGACGAAGTCGAACGTCGAGGGGATCCAGAAGACCGAGGAGCTCCTGCGCACGATCGACGACGGGTTCGTCTTCACGAACCTCGTCGAGACCGACTCGCTCTGGGGCCATCGCAACGATCCGGTCAACTTCCACCGCTGCCTGCAGGACTTCGACCGGCGGCTGCCCGACCTGCTCGACGCGCTTCGGCCCGGCGACCTGCTGATCCTCACGTCGGATCACGGCTGCGACCCGACGACGCCGTCGACCGACCACTCGCGCGAGTACGCGCTGCTGCTCGCCTACGTCGAGGGCCGGAACGCCAGCGGGCGCGATCCTGGAGGGCGGCGAGTTCGCGGACGTCGGCGCGACGGTCAACGCCTGGCTCGGCGGCAAGCCGGCGGGGCCGCGCGGCGTGCCGGGCACGCTCGTTCCTCGAGCCGTGACCCGGCTCGACGATCCGCGGACTCGTCGCGGCGGAGTACGCCGACGAGCACGCGGCTACGCAGGCGGGCGCGCGCCTACACGGGCTGTCCGACCGAGGGGCGCAGACGCGCGCGTGCGGCTGCGTCGAGGCGGTTGCCGAGGCTGCGCCCGAAGCGCGTGCTCGAGGTTGGCTGCGGACGGGGGAGTTGGCGGCAGTGGATCGGCACGGGAGACGGCGGCCGAGGTCGTCGCGGTCGACCTCTCGCCGCGGATGGTCGAGCTGGCACGGGAGCGCGGGGTGGATGCGCAGGTCGCGGACGTCCAGGCAGCTGCCGTTCGGGGATGGGAGTTCGACCTCGTCGTCGCGGCGTGGATGCTCTACCACGTCCCGGATCTCGATCCGCGCCTCGCGGAGATCGCGCGCGTTCTCGCGGGTCGGCGGCCGCTTCGTCGCTGCGACCAACTCGCGGCTGACCATCTCGATCGAGATGCGAGCAGCTGGTCGGGAGCGACGCCCTCGAACCTGTCGTTCAACAGGCGAGAACGGGGCGGAGTTGCTCGCGTCCGCACTTCGACGACGGTGCAGCAGCTGGACATCGACGGTGAGCTCGAGTTTGCAGGGCGCGACGAGGTGGCGGAGTACGTAGGGGTGTCGATCGCCATGTCGCCGTTCATCGCCAACCTGCCGGCAGAGATGTCCCGAGCCGTTCGTCGCGCGGCCGCGCGAACTCGATCTTCGTCGCGACGCGATGATTCGTGCCGGCCGAGCTGATCCAGCGCAAGCGCGACGGGCAGGAGCTCACCGCCGAGCGAGATCGCCGAGCTCGTGCTCGGCTACGCGCGCGGCGAGGTGCCCGACTACCAGATGGCGGCGTTCTGCATGGCGGTCTACTTCAAGGGGCTGTCACCTCAGCCGAGACGTTCGCGCTGACCGACGCGATGATCCGCAGCGGCGAGACGATCGACCTCAGCGCGGCGCTCGGGCGGAAGGTGGTCGACAAGCATTCGACGGGCGGAGTCGGCGACAAGACGTCGCTCGCGGTCGGGCCGATCGTCGCGGCTTGCGGCGTGCCGCTTCGGGAAGATGAGCGGCCGCGGGCTCGGCCACACGGGCGGGACGCTCGACAAGCTCGAGTCGATTCCCGGCTACCGCACCGAGCTCTCGATCGACGAGTTCATCGCGCAGGTTGCGAGACGTCGGGCTGCGCGATCGTCGGCCAGACGGGCGATCTCGTGCCGGCCGACAAGCTGCTCTACGCGCCTGCGGGACGTCACCGCGACGGTCGACCAGATCTCGCTGATCGCTGCGTCGATCATGTCGAAGAAGCTGGCGGCGGGCGCGCAGGCGATCGTGCTCGACGTCAAGGTCGGCGACGGGGCGTTCATGAAGACGCTCGAGGATGCGCAGCTGCCTCGCCGAGGTGATGCTCGTCGCTCGGGACGCGGGCGGAGCGCGAGGTCGTCTGCCTGCTCACCGACATGGATCAGCCGCTCGGCGGCGCGGTGGGGAATGCGCTCGAGGTGCGCGAGGCGCTCGAGACGGTGCGTGGCAACGGGCCGGCCGACTTCACCGAGTTCGTGCTCGACGCGTGCAGCCGGCTGCTCGAGCTGTCGGATCTCGGGATCGACGAGGTGGAGGGCCGCGAGCGTGCCGAGGCGGCGGTCGCGGATGGCTCGGCGGAGGCGGCGTGGTGGCGGTGGATCGAGGCGCAGGGAGGTACGCCGGACGAGGGTGCGCTGCCGGTCGCGCCGATCATCCGCCCGGTACTCGCGCCGGCCGGAGGCTACGTCCGCCGTCTGGGCGCGATCCGCGTGGGGAACGCCGCGCTGCATCTCGGCGCGGGGCGGCGGACGAAGGCGGACTCGGTCGACCATGCCGTCGGCGTCGTCTGTCACGCAAAGCGCGGAGATCCGGTCGAAGCAGGCGAAGCTGCTAGCCGAGATCCACGCGCGCACGGAAGCGACGGCGGCGGAAGCCGCAGCAGAAGTCCTGTCCGCGTACGAACTAGGCCTAGAGCCGCCGCCGCACCGAGCCGTACTCCTCGAAGTCGTCGGCTAGCAGGGACCCCACGCCGGGCGAACCGCGTGCGAGACCCGACGGTCGACGGCGGTGCCAGGCACCAGCAGTTCGAAACTCGACGGCGTACTGCCGGTGCCAGGCACCCGCAGTCAGGCCGTGCGGCCGCGTCCCGCCTCGACGAAGACGGCAAAACGCGCCCGCGCCTGCACCGGGTCGCGTCCGAAAAGCGCCAGGAGCCTGTCTGTCGCGAGGAACGGCGGGGTGTAGACGTAGCCGAGTGTGGCTGCGAGCGAGCTCCAGCGCCAGCGCCGCGAGTCGTCGACCGCGCCGGCACGCTCGGGGTTGAGGACGGTGTAGCGGCAGGCTTCCAGGAGATGCTCGTCGCTCTCGATCAGCTGGCACCAGAATCGCCTGCCGAAGAGATGGTTCGACCGTCCAAGTTGTCTGTTCGTGAGCTTTGCGAAGCTTCCGTTCAGTTCCCGGATCCCGGCTGAGAGACCATCGTCCCGAATCCGCAGCACCAGGTGGTAGTGGTTCGACATCAGGCAGTACGCGAGCACTTCCCAGTCGAATCGAACGGCGGTTTGGGCGAGGAGCTTCTCGAAGAGCTTTCCGCTCCAGTTCGCGAAGTAGATCGGCTGCCGATCGTTACCGCGCGTGACCACGTGGTAGAAGCCGCGTTCGATCTCGATTCTCGGCTTTCGCGCCACCGAGCAACCGTAGGAGCCGAAGCGCGAGCGCGCCATTCTCCCGCGGAGGTATCTGGCAGGCCGGCGCTCACTGCAGGGTGCCTGGCACCGGCAGTTCGGCGCGGGCTGAGAGGGCCGGCTCGGTAGCGTGGCTGGGATGCCCGAGCTTCCCGAGGTTGAGACGGTGCGCAGGCGATTGGCTCCGCTGTTGGAGGGCCGCACGTTTGCGCGCGTCGAGATCGCCGACGCACGGCTGACGCGTCCTGACGACCCGATCGCGGTCGCGGGTGAGCTGAACGGCGAGCGCGTCGAGCTGGTCGACCGCCGCGGCAAGTACCTGATCGTCCGGTTCGAATCCGGGCGAGCGTTGGTGATCCACCTCCGGATGACCGGCTCATTGCGCCATGTGCCAGGCCCGGAGGCGTTCAGTGCCGACACGCCGGTGGCGTCCCTCCCGGATCACCTCCACCAACGTGCCGTTGTCAGTCTAGACGACAACTCGGCTCTTGTCTATTCCGATGTTCGGCGCTTCGGAACCTGGACGCTGCTGGAGCCAGGCGAGGTGGAGCCGTACATCGACGAGCGCCTCGGCCCTGAGCCGCTCGGGGCGAACTTCGGTGCCAGGCACCTGGGTGAACGCCTCGCCCATCGCCGCGCTCCCGTCAAAGCGGTGCTGCTCGACCAGCGCGCGCTGGCGGGCGTGGGGAACATCTACGCCGACGAGGCGCTCTGGCGCGCGAAGATCCACCCGCTCACGCCGGCAGACGCGCTCGGCCCGGCAGAGCTGAAGGCGCTGCACCGGTCTGTCCGGAAGGCGCTGGAACAGGGGCTCGCACGGCAGGGCTCGACGCTCCGCGACTACCGGCTCCCCGACGGCGGCAGCGGCGAGATGCAACACGAATTCAAGGTCTACGGCCGCGGCGGCGAGCCGTGCGACCGCTGTGGCACGCCGATCGACAAGATCCGCGTCGCGGGTCGGGGCACGTGGTACTGCCCGAGCTGTCAGATCCACCGCCCGCTCTAGACTGGCCGACACGATGGCCGGGCGCACCTCGAGATCGCAAGTGGTCGTCCTGCGCTCGATCCGCTACGGCGAGGCCGACCGGATCCTGCATCTCTACAGCGCCGAGCACGGCCGCATCGGAGCGATTGCCAAGGGCGTACGGAAGACCAAGTCACGCTTCGGCGCGCGCCTCGAGCCCCTCTCACACGTCGAGTTGATGCTGCACCACGGCGCCGGGGAGCTGCACACCATCACCGGCGTCGACCTGAAACGCTCGCACCACACGATCCGCGAGGAGCCCTACCGCCTGAACGTCGGCCTGATCGGCGCCGAGGCGATGCTGCGCCTGCACGGCGAGCCGGAGGCGAACGAGCGCGCGTTCGCCGCGCTTACGCGGTTCCTCGACGTGCTCGACGACGTGGAGCCCTCAGCCGACCGCCCGGCGCTCGATCCGCTCGTCCTGTCGTTCCAGCTGAAGCTGCTGTGGCTGTCGGGCTACCTGCCGCACGTGACCAGCTGCGTCGAATGCGGAGAGACGGCGAGCTCGCCGGCTACTCGGCTCGAGCCGGCGGCGCCGTCTGCCCGGTCCACGGCGTCGACGCGCTTCGCCTCTCACCCGAAGGGCTGGCCGGCATCGAGAAGCTGCTGACCGCGCCGCTCGTCGACGCGCACGGCGCAGGCCTCTCCGAGCGGGCACGCCGCGACGCCCTCGCCGTCGTGACGTCCTCCTACGAGGAGCACGGAGGTTTTCGCCTGCGGACGGTGTCCGCATGACGCGCCGCGACCTGGGCGACGGATTCGAGCTGGACGACGACAAGCAGCGCGTCGATCTCGTCGAGGTGCACCGCTACCTCTGCGACGAGAGCTACTGGGCCGCCGGGCGGCCGTTCGACGTGCAGGAGCGCCTCGTACGGGATGCCGCGCGCATCGTCGGCCTCTATCAGGGCGAGCGCCAGATCGGCTTCTGCCGGGCGTACACCGACGACGTGTCGTTCGCCTACCTCGCGGACGTCTACGTCCTGACGGAGTTCCGCGGCCGGGGCTTCGGCGAGGAGCTCGTCCGCGAGATGGTCGACAACGGCCCGTTCGCAACCAACCGCTGGCTGCTGCACACGACCGAGCATGCACCGGCTCTACCGCAAGTTCGGCTTCTCCGAGCCGGACTACAAGTTGCTGGAGAGGCCTCGCACGAGCCAGGCGAGCGACAGCGGATAGCGCTGCGACGCGCCGACCGTGCCGGCCCTCGTAGAGCTCGAAGCGGAGCCGCTCGTCGGACACGCCCTGCGTCTACAAGGGCACGGTGGAGCGCCGTGGCGCCGAGGTCGAGGAAGTACTCGTCGGCGTTGCCCGCGTCGAGCCAGATGCTCCTGAGCTCGCACGCCGACTCCCACTGCTCCGACGCGATCCGCACCGGGATCGTGCTGAAGCCACCGCTCCCACACGTCGGGAACGATCGTCGCGTCGTCGACCGAAAAGGCAGCTCCCCGTCGCTGATACGCGAGCGCCGACGCGAGCATCTCGACGAGCAGGACATCGTCGTGAGCTCTGTGAGCGCGGCGAAGCTCTCCCAGAACCGCGCAGGCGATCCGTCGTAACCTGTTCGCGCAGTGCCCGCGCTGCCGGGGCGAAGCTCGCGCGCAAGTGTCACCTCGAACAGCGCATCGGGAGCATGCGCCGCGACCGCGCCGAAGAGTCCGGCCGCGCCAGCGCCGTCACCAGCGCCCCGTAGCCTCCCGACGACTTCCCCTGGAGTGCGCGGCGACTCGGCTCGGCCAGCGTCGGAAAGCGCTCATCGACGAACGGCACGACCTCGTCGCAGAGGTAGGTGCCGTAGCTGCCGATGCCCGCCGAGTCGATCCATTGCGAGCCGCCGACCGACGTCCAGCCGTCCACGAGCACGACCACGGCCTCCGGCTGCGAGCGCTCGACGTCCTCCGGATACGACGACTCGAACGGCGTCACGTTGAACCACGACCGCGCCGACCGCATGTGCGCGTGCAGCACGTAGACCGTCGGGTACCGCCGCGAGTCGTCGGCCGGCGCCCAGACGAACAGCGGCCGCTCGTGCGGATCGCCGAGCGCGTTCCCCGCGAGCGCCTCGCGACGAGAGCGTCAGCTCGCTGCCAGGGCATCGAGAGCCCTACGCCGCGGTGCGGGGCAGCCACGGCTGCTCGAGCCGGTCGCTGCAGCAGCGCCTTGGCGCCGTCGAGCGGAATCCGCTCCTGCTCGAGCGTGTCGCGGTCGCGAAGCGTCACCGTCCCGTCGACGAGCGTCTGCTCGTCGATCGTCAGCGCCCACGGCGTGCCGATCTCGTCCTGGCGCCGGTAGCGCTTGCCGATCTGCGGCCGAGTCGTCGTACTCGGCCGACATCACCTTGCGCAGCTCCTCGTACAGCGGGCGCGCCTTCTCGACCTCTGGCGCGTCGCTTGCCGATCAGCGGCAGCACAGCGACCTTCACCGGCGCGATGCGCGGATGGAGCCGCAGCACGGTGCGCGGCCGGTCGGCGACGACCTCCTCGTCGTAGGCGTCGACCAGGAACGCCAGCGCACGAGCGCCCGACGCCGAGGGCCGGCTCGATCACGTGCGGGACGTACCGCTCCTCGTGGCCGATCCACTCGAGCTTCGTGCCCGACGCTTCGGAGTGCTGGTTCAGGTCGTAGTCGCCGCGGTTCGCGACGCCTTCGAGCTCCTGCCAGCCGATCGGGTAGAGGAACTCGAGGTCGCTGGTCGCGCTCGAGTAGTGCGAGAGCTCCTCGGCGCCGTGCGCGCGCACCCGCAGGTGCGAGCGGCGCAGCCCGAGGTCGAGATGCCAGCGCTCGCGCTCGGTCGATCCAGTACGTGTGCCACTCGGCCGCGTCCGCCGGCGGGACGAAGAACTCCATCTCCATCTGCTCGAACTCGCGCACGCGGAAGAGGAAGTTGCCGGGCGTGATCTCGTTGCGGAAGCTCTTGCCGATCTGCGCGATGCCGAACGGCGGCTTCACGCGCATCGACGACGTGACGTTCTTGAAGTTGACGAAGATCCCCTGCGCCGTCTCCGGCCGCAGATACGCGCGCGAGGCGTCCTCGCGCACCGGCCCGATGAACGTCTCGAACATCAGGTTGAAGTCGCGCGCCTCGGTCAGGTCGCAGTCGGCGGTCTCGCCCGGGTCGCTTCGACGGACGGCTTCCGCACTGGCTGGTCTCGAGGTGGTCGGCCCGGAAGCGGAGCTTGCAGGTGCGGCAGTCGATCAGCGGGTCGGAGAAGCCGCCGACGTGACCCGATGCGACCCAGACCTGCGGGTTCAGGATGATCGCCGAGTCGAGGGCGACCACGTCGTCGCGCTCCTGGATCATCGAGCGCTGCCACTCGCTCTTCATGTTCTGGATCAGCAGAACGCCGTAGTGGCCGAAGTCGAACGACGAGCCGAGACCGCCGTAGATGTCCGAGGTCGGGAAGACGAAGCCGCGGCGCCGGCACAGCGCGGCGACCTTCTCGATCGTCGCGGGGCCTTCATAGGCGTCGAGCTGATCCGGGTCGGTCACGCCCTCAACCTAGCGGGTGGGACCACTACAGTGGCTCAGTGACCGTCGCATGAACCCTGTCGCATGAACACCGGCGAATGAACACCGTCGAGCTGCACGTGGTGTCCGACTCGACGGGCGAGACGGCTGCGCGGCTGGTGCAGGCGCTCGAGGCGCAGTTCCCGGAGCAGGAGTTCGTCGAGATCCGCCACCCGCGCGTCGAGTCTGTCGCCGACCTGCAGCTCGCGGTCGAGCGCATGCGGGGCCGGCCGGCGGTCGTCGTCTACACGCTCGTCGAGACGCAGCTCCGCGACTCGATGCGCACGCTCTGCCGCCGCGCCAGGCTGCACTACTGCGACCTGCTCGCTCAGCCGCTCGCCGCGATCGCGCAAGGTCTCGGGCCAGGTCGCGCGGATGGAGCCGCGCGCGCGGCCGCCGCTGAACGAGGCGTACTTCCGCCGCATGTCGGCGATCGAGTTCGCGGTCAAGCACGACGACGGCGTCGGCGCGGGCCTGCAAGGCGCCGACATCGTGCTCGTCGGCGTGTCGCGCACGTCGAAGACCCCGCTCTCGATCTACCTCGGCTATCTCGGCTACAAGACGGCGAACGTGCCGCTGGTCAAGGGGATCGATCCGCCGCGGGAGCTGTTCAACGTCGATCCCGCGAAGATCGTCGGGCTGACCATCGACGCCGAGCGCCTGTCCGACATCCGCATCGAGCGGATCCGCTGGATGCGCGGCGACCATAAGTACGCGAGCCTGCTCGAGATCTACGAGGAGCTCGACTTCGCCGCCCAGGTGCACCGACGCCTGGGCTGCCCGGTGATCGAGGTGAGCGAGCTCTCGATCGAGGAGATCTCGCACAGGATCATCCGCGCGGTCGAGCAGCGCGCGGCCGAGAGCCGTCCCGCGGGTGCCCGGACACCGTGAAGGCGATGTCTTGAAAGCGAAGCCCCGCGTCCCCGTGTGGCGCTGGACCGTGTGGGGGCTCGCGCTTTTCGCGGCGCTCATCCTCTTCTACGGGCTCTTCACACCGTTCTGGTTCGCACTCAGGGCGCTGGCGTGGACGGCCGAGTTCAGGTCGCGGCGGGCCAGGTCATGACGGCCTCGACGCCGGGACCTGGGAAGATTCGCCGGACGTGGGCGAGTTGACGTACGTCTATGACTTCGAGGAGCCGTGCGAGGGGGGTCGCGATCTGCTGGGCGGCAAGGGGATCGGTCTGGCCGAGATGACCCAGCTCGGAGTGCGTGTGCCTGCAGGGTTCACGATTACGACGGACGCGTGCCGCGCGTTCATGCGCGACCAAGGATCTGCCGGAGGGGCTCGAGGAGGAGGTCGACGAGCACGTCCGGCGGCTGGAGCAGAAGACCGGGAAGCGGTTCGGCTCGGCTGACGATCCGTTGCTCGTTTCCGTTCGCTCGGGCGCAGCGGTGTCGATGCCGGGGATGATGGACACGATCCTCAACCTCGGCCTGAACGACGAGGCGGCCGAGGGTCTGGCGGCGCGGACGGCGAATCCGCGGTTCGCGTTCGATTCGTATCGGCGGCTGATTCAGATGTACGGCGAGGTGGTCGACGGGATCGACGGACATCGCTTCGAGTCGGCGCTGAGCGCGTTGAAGGCGGGGCGTGGCGTGCAGCAGGACACGGATCTGTCGGCGGACGATCTGCGCGCGCTGGTCGAGACGTTCAAGCGGATCTACGCCGACGAGACCGGTGGCGGCTTTCCGGTCGACGCGCGCGAGCAGTTGCTGCGGGCGGTGCGGGCCGTGTTTCGCAGCTGGGAGAACCCGCGGGCGCAGGTCTACCGGCGGGTGCACGAGATCTCCGGAGGAGATCGGCACCGCGGTGAACGTGGTGCAGATGGTGTTCGGCAACAAGGGCGACCGATCGGGCACCGGGGTTGCGTTCACGCGTGATCCGTCGACGGGCGAGAAGGGCCTGTACGGCGAGTTCCTCGCCAATGCGCAGGGCGAGGACGTGGTCGCGGGCATCCGCACGCCGCAGCCGTTGCAGGCGATGCAAGAGGCGATGCCGGCGGCCTTCGCGCTGTTCGTCGAGACGATGGCGCACGCTCGAGGAGCACTACCGCGACATGCAGGACATCGAGTTCACGGTCGAGGACGACGAGCTGTACCTCCTGCAGACGCGCGCGGCGAAGCGCACCGCGGCGGCGGCGCTGAAAGCGGCGGCGGAGATGGCGGGGGAGGGGCTGATCACGCGCGAGCTGAGGCCGTCGGCTCGCATCGAGCCGGCCTCGCTCGACCAGCTGCTGCACCCGATGATCGACCCGAAGGCCGCGCTCGACGTCGTCGCAAAGGGGCTCAACGCCTCGCCGGGCGCGGCAAGCGGCGGCATCGTCTTCGACGCCGACCGCGGCCGTCGAGCGGGCGCAGAACGGCCGCGTGATCCTCGTCCGCTTCGAAACGACGCCCGACGACATCCACGGCATGATCGCCGCGCAGGGAATTCTGACCGTGCACGGCGGGATGACCTCGCATGCGGCGGTTGTGGCGCGCGGGATGGGCAAGCCGTGCGTCGCCGGCTGCGAGGGCCTGGAGATCGACGAGGAAGCGAAAACGGCGCGGCTCGGCGGGCAGGTGCTCGGCGAGGGCGACGTGATCACGATCGACGGTGGCACGGGCCGTGTGTTCATCGGGGAGGTGCCGCTGGTGCCGCCGCGGCTGAACGAGGATTTCGAGACGATCCTCGGCTGGGCGGACGAGATCCGGCGTCTCCAGATTCGCGCGAACGCGGATACGCCGTTGGATGCGTCGCGGGCGCGTGAGTTCGGGGCCGAGGGGATCGGGTTGTGCCGCACGGAGCACATGTTCTTCGGCGAGGAGCGGCTGCCGGTGGTGCAGGAGATGATCCTGGCCGAGGACGAGGATGACCGGCGGTTTGCGCTGGATCGGCTGTTGCCGTTCCAGCAGGCCGATTTCGAGGGGATCTTCGAGGCGATGGCGGGACTGCCGGTGACGATCAGGCTGCTGGATCCGCCGTTGCACGAGTTCCTGCCGGCCGAGGAGGACGCCGCGGACGAGCGGATGCGGGCGCGGATCCGCTCGCTGCAAGGAGTCGAATCCGATGCTCGGCACGCGGGGCTGCCGGCTGGGGCTGATGTTCCCGGAGATCTACGAGATGCAGATCCGCGCGATCGCCAGGGCGGCTCGTGCGGTCGAGGAGCGGACGGGGGCGGTGCCGCTGGTCGAGGTGATGCATCCGCTCGTTGCGTTCCGCGAGGAGCTGCGGCGGCTGCGCGCGTTGACGGAGTCGGTCTGGGAGGAGGAGGCGCCCGGCGTCGCCCGGCTGATCGGGACGATGATCGAGGTGCCTCGGGCGGCTCTGCGGGCCGACGACATTGCGGCCGAAGCGGACTTCTTCTCGTTCGGGACGAACGATCTGACGCAGACGACGCTGGCGTTCTCGCGTGACGATGCCGAGGGGAAGTTCCTGACCCGCTATCTCGAGGACGGTGTGTTGGAGCGGAATCCGTTCGAGGTCCTCGATGTCGACGGGGTCGGCGATCTGATGCGGATCGCTGTCGAGCGGGGCCGGGGAACGAAGCCCGAGATCAAGCTCGGCATCTGCGGCGAGCACGGGGGCGACCCACGGTCGATCGCGTTCTGCGAGGAACTCCGGCTCGACTACGTCAGCTGCTCGCCCTTCCGCGTCCCGCTCGCCCGCCTCGCCGCCGCCCAGGCCACGTTGGCCGAGGCCGGCTCGTCGCAGTACGCCGCAGCCGGCGGGTAGCGCGGGCCTTCAGCGGGTCCGGCGTCCAGCTACGACGCGCGGAGTTCGCGCCATTCGCGCTGCAGGATCGCGTAGACGAGCTCGCTCTCCCAGGCGCCCTTGTTGAACTCGTTCTCGATCAGATGCGCCTCGCGGCGGAGGCCGAGCCGTTCCATCAGCCGGGTCGATGCGACGTTCCGGTCGTCGAGCCGGCCGAAGATCCGATGCAGGTCGAGTTCCTCGAAGCCGACCCGCAGCAGCTCGCGTCCCGTTTCGGCTGCGTAGCCATGGCCCTGGTGGTCCGGGTGGAGGCCGAACCCGATCTCGCCTTGCCGGTGCGCGCTGCTGACGAGTGCCAGCACGCATTCGCCGATCAACTCCGACGTCTCCCGGAGCTCGACGGCGAGGCCGACGCGTGCGCCGTCCCTGTCGAGCGACGTCGTGGCGAGCCTGTAGTCGAGCGCCGTGCGAACGGCGGCCGCGTCACGCGGGCCCCACGGGAGGTAGCGGCCGACGTCCTCCCGCGACTGAATCGCGTAGAGCGCGTCGAAGTCGTCCTCCCGAAAGGCACGCAGCAAGAGCCGGTCGGTGCGCATCGGAAGGCTCAGCTCCACGGCCCAATCTTGCCACCGCGCAGCTCGAACGTCGGGTGCCTGGCACCGCCGTCAACGTGGGCGGAAGGCGAACTGCCGGTGCCTGGCACCGCCGTTCGGACGTGTCTCCGTGAGCGAACTTCGGTGCCTGGCACCCGCAGTAAACGCTGGCCACGAGCGAAACCTCGGTGCCTGGCACCGCGGTGAACACGTGTGCGGAGGGCGAACTGCCGGTGCCTGGCACCGGCTTCTTGCGGAGGGCGAACTGCCGGTGCCTGGCACCGCCGTTCGGACATGATCTCCGGAGACCGTGGCCGCTGCGCCTTCGCCCATCGAGGGGCTCCTCGAAACCTTGCGCGGCGTCGGCCGTCGCCGCCGCACGCTCCTGGTCGGCATCGACGGCGGTGGCGGAGCGGGCAAGAGCACCCTGGCACGCGAGATCCGTGACGGGGCCGACAGCGTGACCATCATCGAGTTCGACGACTTCTATCGCCCATCGCTCGAACGCAAGCGGCGGGCGGCCGCCAAGGATCAGGAGGTGGGCGGCAACTTCGACTGGCGCCGGCTCCGCAGCCAGGTTCTGCTCCCGTTGGCGCAGGATCAGAGCACCCGCTACCAGCGTTACGACTGGGTCGCCGACGAGCTCGCCGACTGGGTTGTCGTCCCGGTCGGCGGTGTCGTGATCGTCGAAGGCTGCTACTGCATCCGGCGCGACCTCTTCAGCTTCTACGACTACACGATCTGGGTCGAGGCGCCGTCCGATCTGCGCCTGCAGCGCGGCCTGGCCCGAGGTGGCGCAGACACGCGGGATCGCTGGCTCAAGGAGTGGTTCCCGGAGGAGGAGCGCTACGTCGCGGCCGAGAACCCGTCGGCGCAGGCACAGCTGGTCATCGACGGGACGTGGTCCCGGGCTCCGACCGGCTAAGCCGGAGCGTTCGCCGCCTCGACGAGCGCGTCCAGATAGCGCCGCGTCACACGCTTCTGAACCAAGCGAGCGAACGGCGAGCCCAGACGGGCGAGCGGATCGACCGTGCGCGAGAACGACCACACCCTGAAGACGACGGCTCCCGTCGCATCGCGGGTCACCGCGAACGCGGCCTCACCGCACTCCGGATGACCCGGGAGCGTGCCGTAGCCGAAGCCGACGTGATCTGCCTCCTCGACCACGTACACGACGCGGCAGGGCGCCGCGGACCAGAGCCCGCCGACGTGCAGGAGCAGCACGACGGTCGCCTGGTCTTCGACCCAGGCGTCGTCCGGCACGAGCTCGATGCCCGCTCCGCGCTGCGCCTGCCAGCCGCGCAGAGCACGCGCCCCGCGTTCGAAGACGTCGGCTCCGCGGCCGAGCTGGATCTGGGTGCGGTCGTGCCGGTAGCCGACCGGCAGCACGAGTCCCCGAGTGGCTCCGACCTCGGGATAGGTGGGCGCGGCCGTCCGCGATTCGTCGAGCAGCTGTCGAACGGCCGCCGGCGATGGCCGCCGCGCGCGAAGTTTCGATCCGCTCATCCCGTCTGGACGCTAACGCGCGCCCGGGTCGATGTCCCGCAAGCTCTCCGCGAACGCGCCGGTCTCGTCGAGGGTGTACGCCGCATGCCTGCGACGCGTGCCGGGTGGATCGTTGACCAGGCCCGTTCCCTCCCGCCACGCCTGCTTGGGCCGGATCGGCCGCGGCACGAATCCGCCGCCGCAGTTGGGACAGACGTTCTGGAGAACGCGCTCGACGCAATCGGCGCAGAACGTGCACTCGTACGAGCAGATCCGAGCGTCGGCCGCATCGGGCGCGAGATCCTTGTCGCACAACTCGCAGTTCGGGCGAAGCTCGAGCATCAGGCGGCGCTCATCCGACGAACTCGACGAGCGCGCGGCGGAACGCGTCGGGTTGCTCGATGTACGTGAAATGCCCGGCCTCCGGGATCAGCACAAGCCGTGCGTCGCGCAGTTCTCCGGCGATCGTCCGGGCGCAGACCGGCCCGCAGATGAAGTCCGACTCGCCGGTGACCACAAGGGTGGGCGCGCCGACCTTGCGCAGGTCGGGGCGAAGGTCGAACGTCGGAAACTCGTGCTCGTTGAAGTACTGCAGCGGCTCCGCCTGGGCAAAGTCGGCCGCGAGCTCGCGACCGGTCTCCTCGTGACCTTCCCACCGGTGGAAGTACAGCGGTATCTGCAGCTGCACGTTCGCGACCAGATCAGCGGCGCTCACGAATTCGCCGGCTTGCTCGTCGGCGATGGCGCGTTCGGCAGCCGCGAACCACGGCTCGCCCCGCTTCGCCTCGATGCCGGCGCCCTGCGCTGCCTGAGCGGCCTCGTCGAAGACCGCGATCGTGCTCGCGAGCACGAGCCGTGCGACACGCCCCGGGTACGAAACGGCATAGACCATCGCCACGACTCCACCGTGGGAGAAGCCGAGCAGGTTCATCTGCTCGACGCCCAGATGAGCACGAAGCTCGTCGAGGTCGCTCGCGTACGACGCCACGGCGTAGTCGCCGGCCGGGTCGGAGCCTGCCGAGCCTCGCGGTGACACGAGGACGAGGTCGAACGTGTCGTCGAGTCCGGCGAAGTCGCGGAACTCGGCCGCAGAGCCGCCCGGCCCACCCGGATGGCACACCAGGAGCGGGCCCGAGCCCCGCCGCTCGTACGAGAGCGTGCGCCCGTCCACGGTCGAGAACGCCTCCCTCATCGGTCAGCTCATCCGCCCCTGCGCGATCGCCGCGCACGCCTCACAGACGGGCAGACCCTGGTTCCAAGGAACGTCGGTCTGATCGACGCCGCAGAGCGCGGTGTCCACATCGTCGTCCCGGACGATGTGCTCGCACTCCTCGAACGCCTGGCCGCTGTCGGTCGGGTGTCCGCCGGTCTTCGGTGTCCGGATGGTCGACGGCCTGGCCATACGACGGTCATGGTAGTCCCGCCGACCGCCCGAGCAGTCAGACGGCAGACGGGTGGAGCAGTGGGACGGCCGGCTGCCACCCGGCTCGCAGGACGGCGACGAGCGACGGTGGCGTGATTACGAGCGCGTCCCGACCTGTCGGCCGGGGTGTCCGCTCGAGATAGCCCGCCGGGTGCCAGGTCCGGAGTTGCCCGGCCAGTACGAGCTTCGGCTTCCCACCCTCGAGGACGAAAGCGCCGTCGGGCAGGTCGTCGAACGGCGCCGGCTGAAGCCGTCGGCCGCCGCCCGGCGCGAGCCGCTCCAGGTGGAGCTGCGCGTCGATCGCGTCGGCTCCGGCGGCGCCCGGGTGAAGATCGCGCCACAGGGCTCCGAAGCGGTTGTAGTCGTCACGGCGGCAGAGCGCGCAGGGCCGGTGGCCCGCGGCGAAAGCGGTCGCCTCGTCGAGGAAGAACAGCTCGGTGAACCGGCCGGGCTGGAGGAGCGGCCGCCTGAGCCAGCCGCGGAACTCGAGCCTGCAGGCGATCCAGCGCCGGCCGTTGTACGAGCGGCGGATCTCGCCGACGGCGTCGTGCAGACAGCCGCGGTTGCCGTAGACGAGACCGCGCGCCGGGTCGGCGACGAGCTCGCCGAGCGGTGTGACCCGGTTTCGGAGCGGCATCCCGCTTGCCAACCTATCCGGCAGGACCGTCGTTCGCGGCCGCGAACCCGGTGACGTGCCGACGAGACCGAGCGCCTTCGGCGAGGACGCCTTCGGCCGGCGCGCCGAGGCCGCAGCCCGCCTCTTCGGCACGCCGAAATACATCGCCGGCCAGACAATCGCCGTCATCATCTGGATCGCGCTCAACGCGGCGGCGGTGAGCCTCCGGTGGGATCCCTACCCGTTCATCCTGCTCAACCTCGCGTTCTCGACCCAGGCTGCCTACGCGGCCCCGCTCATCCTGCTGGCTCAGACGCGCCAGGCCGATCGGGACAAGGAGGCACTCGATCGCCTCGAAGCCCACCGCGAGGAAGTGATGGTGGCCATGCAGGCCCGCGAGGCGGCCCTGAAAACCGAGACCGACGAGTTGAAGCGGCTGCTCCAGGCCAACACGGACCTGACCCAGCAGGACAAGGAGTTGACCGAGCGGATCGAGGCACTGACGCGCGAGATCCACGCCCGGCTGCCGGCCGCGTAAACCAGGCACGCTTGCGATCCGGCCGGCGCTGGCTGCGATCCGGTTGCGCCGGTGTACCGTCGAAGCCGTGACTGAGGCCCTCGTCCACTCCGCGGGGCAGGCGTGGCCCCCGTTCGTTCTCGTCACGGGACTCCTGATGATCGGCGAGGTCGTGGAGGCGGACGGGCTCTTCGCCGCTCTCGGAACCCGCATCGAGCGGATCGGCGGCGGGCCGGTCGTGCTCCTCGCCGCGCTGCTCTCGCTGGACGCGGTGGTCACCGCCATCCTCAACCTCGACACGGCGGTCGTCTTCGTGACGCCGATCATCGTGCACGCGGCGAGACAGCGCGACTGCGACGAGCGGCCGTTCCTGTACGGCGCGCTGTTCATGGCGAACGGAGCCTCGTTGCTGCTGCCCGGCTCGAATCTGACGAACCTGATCGTGCTCGCGCATTCGCGGCTCTCCGGTGCGGCGTTCGCCCGCGACATGGCGCTGCCCTGGCTCGCGGTCGTCGTGCTGACGATCGTGTTCGTCGCAGTCGTCTACCGCCCGAAGAGTGTGGGCGGGACGGCCGACCCGCTGGCGCCGCTGCGACTCGGCCTCGGGGCGGGTGTGACGGTGGTCGCGACGGCGCTCATTCTCATCCTCCACAACGCCGCGCTCCCAGTGCTCGCGGTCGGGATCGCGGCAGTTGCGGTGCGCCGGCTCCGGCCCAATGTCGCTCCGCAGGTCCTGCTTGGCCTCTTTTCGCTGGCCGTGCTGCTCGGCACGCTCGCCCGTCTCTGGCACGGGCCCGCTTCGCTCGTGGGCGACCTCGGCGGGGTAAGCGTGGCCGCTCTCGGTGCGGTGGCGAGTGTTGCGATCAACAACTTGCCGGCTGCGAGCCTGCTCTCGGCCCATGCCCCGCCACATCCGCTGCCGCTGCTGATCGGCCTGAACCTCGGGCCGAATCTGGCCTGCACAGGGTCGCTGTCGGCGTACCTCTGGTACCGGGCCGCCCGGGGCGCCGGGGCGGCGCCGTCGTTGAAACAGTCGTCCATCCTGGGGCTGGCGCTCGTTCCGCTGACGATCGCGGCGGCGCTCGGAGCGCTTGCACTCGTCGACGCGAGCGCGTTCTAGGAGGAGTCTCGTGCAGACCGTTGTACAACACCCATTAGCGTGATGCGGAGGGGTTTCCCGCGGTTCACGCTCTGAAATCCAGGCGGGAGAAGGGATGTTCGACTCGATCTACCAACGGGCGCCGCTCGTTCTCGTCGATCTCCGGCGGGTCCTCGCGCGCAATCAGGGACAGGCGCTCATCGAGTACGCCCTCATCATCTCGCTGATCGCGGTCGTCGCGATCGCAGCCCTGTCGCTGACCGGCGTCAACATCAAGTCGCTTCTGACCAAGGTCGCCGGCGAGGTCTGAGTGCGCGGACGTGCGGCTACTGGTAGCCGCGCGCCTTCGCATACGCGATCGCGACGCTCACCACGATCACGCCCAGGGCTGCGGCGACGCTCATGGCCGCCGAGCGCCGGTACTGGTGCAGCAGCGCCATCAGCAAGATCCCCGCGAGGAGGCCACCGACGTGGGCTCCCACCGAGATGTAGCTCGAGAGCGCGAACGTGAAGATCAGGTTCAGGACGATCAGGCCCGCGATCTGGCCGCCCGTCGCGATGCTGCCGCGCCGCTCGAGGACGTACAGCCCGCCGAGGATCCCGAAGATCGCACCCGACGCTCCGACGCTGACCTCGTTCGGGTTCCAGAGGATCGCGCCCGCCGAACCCGCGATCCCCGAGGCGAGGTAGAGCAGCCCGAAGCGCCAGCGGCCGATCAGCTGCTCGAGCAGCGTGCCGGCATAGAAGAGCGAGTACATGTTGATCCCGAGATGGAGGAAGCCGTAGTGCAGGAACGCGGCCGTCAGCATGCGCCACCACTCGCCGTGCGCGACACCGACGAGGTTGACGTTCGGATAGTGGGCGGGTAGCGGATAGGCGTTTCCCGCCTGGGTGACGCCGTTCAGGAGCAGCGCGCCGTGGCTGAAGATCCAATTCCCGGTGCCGCTCGTCGTCCCGCCGGCGGCGAGCTCGGCGACGAACACCGCGATGTTGATTCCGATCAGCGTCATCGTGACGGCGTTGATCCGGCGTGAGCCGACGCCCGTCACCGCGCGCTGCGCGGGCACGACCACCCGCTGGACGCCCTGGGGCTTGCCGGAGTGCTCGGGGCAGCGCAGACCCACGGGGGCAGGTGTCATGCACTCGTAGCAGATGGGGCGATCGCATTCCGAGCACGAGAGGCCTGTCTCGCGGTCGGGATGGCGGTAGCAGTACCTGGGTCCGCTGGCAGTCGACAAAACGCGACTAGCGTATCGGCGTGCGCGTCCATGTCGCTTTCACCCCGGATGAGCAGGCGTCGGCGCCTGTCGGGATCGTCGTCGACGTGATCCGGGCGACCTCGTCGATCGCGCAGGCGCTCGCGGCGGGATACGAGCGCGTTCTCTGCTGTGCGGAGATCGACGAGGCGCGGGCGCTTCGCGCGTCACTCGGCGACGAGGCCGTCGTGGGGGGTGAGCGCAATGCCGTCGTCGTCGACGGCTTCGACGTCGGCGCCTCGCCGCGCGAGTTCGCCGAGGGTGCCCGCGCAAGGACGCTGATCCTGACGACCACGAACGGCACGCGCGCGATCCTCACCGCAGCGTCGCGGTGCGACACCGTCCTGCTCGGCTCGCTCCTGAACCTCGGCGCGCTCGCCGCGGCGGCACGGGCCGCGGGCGGCGATGTGGCGATCGTCTGCTCGGGCTTCAAAGGGCGCGTTCGCCCTCGACGATGCCTACTGCGCCGGGCGCATCGTTGCCGAGCTCGGCGGGGAGCCGAGCGACGCCGCGCTGGCGGCCGAGTTGGTCGCGCGGGCGTTTCCCGATCCTCTCGCCGGTCTCAACGCGCGCACATACGGGCCGCCCGGGCTCGAGGCCGACATCGAGTTCTGCGCGCAGGTGAACCTGCTGGACGTGGTGCCCCGCTTCGCCCGGATGGTCGGGCCGGCGGCCGAGATCCTCGCCTGAGGCTACTTGTTCAGACGCGGCATGACGACCCGCCGAGCCACGAATCCTGCCGTCACGCCCAGGAGGACCCAGCCGACGATGGCCGATCCGTCGACCAGCTCCATCGTCCCGGCCAGCGCGCCGACGACGACCGCCACGACGACGCCGGCAGTGGTCTGGAAATACCGCATCGCGCAATAGTAGAACGTCTGCATCTCGCTTCCCACAGAGACACTTGACAGGGGAACGTGTGTTCGTGTAGAACATACGTTCCCGTGATCGCAGCTCTCGTCATCCCAGCGTTCGACTTGCGGGCCGCGCTGCGTCTTCGGCCAGGTCTGCAGACAGCGCCGGCGGCGCTCGCGCCACTGCCCGGGACGGAGGCGCTGGTCGGGTCGGTGACCGCGGCGGCGGAAGCAGCAGGGGTGCGGCCGGGCATGCGGCTCGGCGAGGCACTCGCAACCTGCCCGCAGCTGCAGCTCGTCGAGCAGGACCCGGCCACTGCCGAGCAGGCCTGGGAGGAGATCCTGCGGCGGCTCGAGGACGCGGGGTTCGCCGTCGAGCCGGCCGAACCCGGAACAGTGTTCTTCGAGACCAACGGTGTCGAGCGTCTGTACGGCGGCCTCGAGCCTGCGCTGAAGCGGGCTCTGGCAGCAGCGGGCTCGGTGTGGGGCCCACGGGCCGGGGCGGCCGAGCGGCGGTTTGCGGCGCTGGCCGCGGCGAGTGTCGCCCGGTCGGGGCAGGCGCTGATCGTCTCCGACGACCGCACGCGGTCATTCCTCGCGCCGCTGCCGCTGACCCTGCTCCCGCTCGAGCGGGAGCGCTACGAGGATCTCGAAGAGCTCGGGGTACGAACGATTGGACAGCTTGCCGGGTTGCCAGGCGGCGCCGTTGCCGAACGATTGGGGCCGGACGGCCGGCGCGCCTGGGGCCTGGCGAGGGGTGAATCCAACGGAGCTGAGCAGGATGGGAAGGTCATGCCAAGGCGGCCGGCTGTAGCCCTGGTGGAGACGCTGGAGTTTCCGGAGGCGGTCGGCGAGTTGCTGACGCTCCGCCGGGGGCTCTCGGTGTTGATCGACCGTCTGCTCGCACGCCCGGAACGCGCGGGGCGTCCGCCACGGAAGCTCGCCCTCTGGGCGCGGCTCGTCGGCGGCGCCTCGTGGCGCCGGACGGTGACACTGCGTGACCCGACCGCAGACCCGGTGCGGCTCCGAGCCGCGCTCGCGTCGAAGCTTGCAGAGCTGCCGGCACCGGCTCTCAAGCTTCGGCTCGAAGCGGTGGAGCTGGCAGAGCACACGGGTGAGCAGCTCGAGCTCGTGGCGGCCGAGGGAGAGGTTCTGCGAGGCCGTCTCCAGGATGGTCTACGCCAGGTTCGCGCCGCAGTGGGCGCGGGCGGAGTCTCGACGGTAGTGGAGGTCGCACCATGGTCGCGTATTCCGGAAGCGCGCGCCCTGCTCGTCCCGCGCGACGACTGAACGCGCCCAGGCCCGCCCTCGTCGAAGGGCACGCCGACGGCACGCCGCGCCGGGTCAACCGGCAGGACGTTGCAGTCGTGCGGGAGGAGTGGCGTGTCGTCGACCGCTGGTGGACCGACCAGCCGGTGCAGCGGCGGTACTTCGACGTCGTCCTCGAGTCGGGAGAGAACGCGGTGGTGTTCTACGACGACATGCAGGACGATGCCATCAAGAACCTCGGCGCTCCAAACGGCAGCATTCAAAACGACAGCGAGGTGGGGCGGTGGTACAGCCAGCGCGCCTAGCTCCCAGCAGGTGACGTTTGCCTCCCGCGATGCCTTTCCGGCCAGGGGCGGCGTCGGTGACGAGCGCGAGCCGCTCGCGGCTGCCGGCCCAGGGCCGGTCGCCGCCGGTGGCTACATCGAGCTGCATGCCCATTCGACGTATTCGTTCCTCGACGGTGCGTCACAGCCGGAAGAGCTTGCCGCGCGGGCAGCGGAGCTCGGCTACGAGGCGCTCGCGCTCACCGACCACGACGGCGTGTACGGCTCACTCGAGTTCGCGCACGCCGCGAAGCATTTCGGTGTGCGGCCGATCACCGGGGCCGAGGTCACGCTTGCCGGCGGCGCGCATGTGACGCTGCTATGCGAGACGCAGACCGGGTACGCGAACCTCTGCCGGATCCTCACCGACGCGCATGCGGGCACGCGGGTCGAAGGCAAGGAGCATCGCGAGCCGCTGCCGCCGGCCACGACCATCGACACGGTGGCGGCGCATGCCGAGGGGCTCGTCGCGCTGTCGGGCTGCTCCCGCCACGGGCTGGGAGTGGTCGACCCGAACGGCGCCGCGCGACTCGCACGCGCTTTCCCGGGGGCGTTCTACGTCGAGCTGCAACGGCCGTACGACCGCGGTGACGTCCACCGGAACGTCCTGCTCATCGGCTCTGGCGGAGGCGCTCGGTGTGCCGGCGGTCGCCACGGGCGACGTGCACGCGCACCACGCGAGAAGAGCCCGGCTGCAGGACGCGCTCGTCGCGATCAGGCATCGCACGTCCCTCGACGGCTGCGAACGGGAGCGGCGGGGGAATCACGAGCACGTGCTCGTCTCGCCCGAGGCGATGCTCGAGCGTTTGCCGCGCGCCGCGGCGCTGCGTACCCGGGAGGTCGCCGAACGGTGCGCCTTCGACCTGACCCAGGAGCTCGGCTACCGCTACCCGGACTTCTCCGACCGTGGCGATCCGGCGGACGTTCAGCTCTTCCGGATCTGCGAGCACGCATTTGCCGAGCGCTACGCGGACGCGAACGGCCACAAGCGCCGTGCGCACGAGCGGCTCGAGGGCGAGCTGCGGCTGATCGCGAGACTCGGGCTGTCGGGGTTCTTCCTGCTCCACTGGGAAGTACTCGAGCTGGCCCGCGAGTGTGCGCTCGAGGTCCGCGGCCCCGGCAGCCCCCGCCACGTGCTGCCGCCCGGTCGCGGCCGTGGCTCGAGCGTCGGCTCGATCGTCTGCTACCTGACAGGCCTCTCGCACGTCGATCCCGTCTCAGCCGGTCTGTCTCTCGGCCGCTTCATCAACGACGAGATGGTCGCAGCGCCCGACATCGACCTCGACTTTCCGCGGGACATCCGCGAGAAGCTGATCGTGCGCGTCACCGAGCGCTACGGCCGCGAGCATGCGGCGCTCGTCGCCACCTTCGCGACCTACCGGTCACGTGGAGCGATCCGTGACGTGGGGAAGGCGCTCGGCCTGCCGTTCGCCGAGCTCGAGCGGCTTGCACGGGTCACCGACGGCTGGGACGCGACGCGGATCGGCGAGGAGCTGGAGCGGGTGCCGGGTGACCATGCGGGGCCGCGCTGGGACGCCTTTCGCGAGCTGACCCGGGAGATCTCGGGCCTGCCTCGGCACATCAGCCAGCACCCGGGCGGCATGGTCATCTCCACGCGGCCGCTGATCGATCTCGTGCCGGTGCAGCCCGCCGCGATGGCCGGCCGGCAGATCTGCCAGTGGGACAAGGACAGCTGCTCCGACGCAGGTTTCCTCAAGATCGACCTGCTGGGGCTCGGGATGCTCAGCGCGGTCGAGGAGTGCGTCGACCGGATCGCCCGCGAGCGCGGCGAGACGATCGACCTGTCACGCGTTCCGCTCGACGATCCCGGGGTCTACGCCGAGATCCAGGCGGCCGACACCGTCGGGGTCTTCCAGATCGAAAGCCGTGCGCAGATGCAGAGCCTGCTGCAGACACGACCCGAGAACCTCGACGACCTCACCGTGCAGGTCGCACTCGTCCGGCCCGGCCCGATCCAGGGCAAGGCGGTGCATCCGTACATCAAGCACCGGCAGCGGAAGCGCCAGGATCCGTCGTTCGAGCCTCCCGTCGAGCACGAATCGCTGCGCGAGCCGCTGCGGGACACGCTCGGGGTCGTCGTCTTCCAGGATCAGGTGCTCGATGTGTCGATGGCAGCTGCGGGCTTCAGCGTCGGCGAGGCGGAAGGGCTGCGGCGGGCGATGAGCAGGAAGCGAAGCGAGGAGGCGATCGAGGCGTACCGGCCCCGCTTCGTCGAGGGGTGTCTGCAGAACGGGATCAGCGAGGAGATCGCCCATGTGATCTACGACAAGCTCGTCGGCTTCTCAGGCTTCGGGTTCCCGAAGTCGCACGCCGCGGCGTTTGCGCTGCTCGCGTACCAGTCGGCCTGGTTGCGGCGGGTCTATCCGGCCGAGTTCCTGTGTGCGCTGATGAACGCGCAACCGATGGGCTTCTACCCGCCGTCGTCGCTCGTGCGTGACGCGCAGCGGCGCGGGGTGGAGGTGCGTCCGCCGCACGTGAACCGGTCGGAGGCGAAGTGCTCGCTCGAGGACGGCGCCGTGCGCGTCGGGCTCGGCTACGTCCGCTCGGTGGGAGCGGCGGACGCCGAGACACTCGCCGCCGCGCAGCCGTACGCCGATCTCGGCGACCTGGCGCGCCGGACCGCGGTGAAGCAGGACGCGCTCGAGGCGCTCGTGGCCGCCGGCGCCTGTGACGATTGGGGAGCGCGCCGCGACCTCTACTGGCGGCTCGGCATCACGCCTCGTGGTGAGACGGTCGCCGGCGGCAGCCGCCAGCTTGCGCTTGCCGCTCGAGCCGACAGCCGAGGTTCCCGAGTTGCCCGGGCAGACCGACTGGGAGCGGATGCTCGCCGACTACGAGCACACCTCGCTCTCCGTCGGCGTGCACCCGTTGCAGCTCCTGCGGCCACATCTGCCGCCGGGCGTGGCAACGAGCGCAGATCTCACCGACACACCGCATGGCTCGCCGATCGTGATTGCCGGCTTGGCGATCGCCCGCCAACGTCCCTCGACGGCGAAGGGCGTCGTCTTCATGCTGCTCGAAGACGAGCACGGCCAGGCGAACCTGATCATCCCGCCGCCGGTCTATGAGAGCCATCGGGCGATCGTCCGTGGCGAGCCGCTGCTCCTCGCCGGCGGCCGGCTCGAGCGCTCGGGCCGGAACGTGAACGTGCTCGTCGACCGCGCTGACAGAGCCTCGGCCCGCTCGCTCGCCAAGCAGCGAGCGAAGCAGACGTCGCGCGCGCCCTACCTGCCGCCCATCACTTCGGCCACCGCTGACGGCGCGAGTTCAAACCGTCCCGAGGGGACACGCGCCGCGTACTGCCGGTGCCAGGCACCGGGGTTCGAACTGTGCCAAACGTGTGCCGCTTTGTAATTTCGGGGCGTACTGCCGGTGCCAGGCACCGGGGTTCGACGTGTCACAAGCCAGTGCCAAAAGTGGGATTTCTGTGGCGCCGTGCTGATTCGCGGGTTAGCGTCTTGGGTGCCTGCTGAGGATCGGTGCCGCGCTGAGTTGCAGGGAGGCTGCGGCGACCTGTCTGGAAGGGTCGAGGTGGGATGCCCGGCTGAAGGTGTTTCGGGCCGCCCCCGTTTCGGGATGAGCGCGGCTCAGGACGAGCCCGCCCGGGACGAGCGCCGTCCCGGAGGAGCGCTGCCCAGTACAAGCGCCGTCCGGGGTCGAGCGCCGTCGCGGCTCTCCGTCAGAGGTCGGCGTAGCCGGCGCGCTGGTGCATCGGGCTGCTCTGGTGCGCGGACAGGTTGTACGCCGAGTTGACGAGTCCGACGTGGGTGAACGCCTGCGGGAAGTTGCCGAGCAGACGCTGCGCCTGCGGGTCGTACTCCTCCGACAGCAACCCGAGATCGTTCCGGATCGCGAGCAGCCGCTCGAAGAGCGTGCGCGCCTCGCGTTCGCGGCCCAGCATCGAGAGCGCATCGACGAGCCAGAACGAGCACGGCAGAAACGCGCCCTCGCCGCCCGAGAGGCCGTCGACGTGTTGTCCTCGGCCGTCGCGTACCGCATCACGAATCCGTCCTGCATCAGGTCGCGCTGGATCGCGCTCGACGGTCCCGACGACGCGCGGATCGTCGGGCGGCAGGAAGCCGACGAGCGGGATCAGCAGCGTCGCGGCGTCGAGAGTCGGTCGAGCCGTAGCTCTGCGTGAACGAGTTCAGGTCGGCGTGGAAGCCCTCGCGGCAGACCTCGTCGTGGATCTCGCGGCGGATCCGGCGCCAGCGGTCGACCGGGCCCGGGAGGTCGAAGCTCTCGACGGCATCGCACCGCACGGTCGAACGCCACCCAGGCGAGCACCTTCGAGTGCACGAAGTGACGCCGCGGGCCGCGCACCTCCCAGATGCCCTCGTCCGGCTTGTCCCACGCGCCCTCGAGGAAGTCCATCACCTTCTGCTCGAGCGACCACGAGTCGCCGTCGGGCGCCAGACCGTGCCGGCGCGACTGGTGCAGCGCGTCCATCAACTCGCCGTAGACGTCGAGCTGAAACTGCTCGTGCGCGGCGTTGCCGACGCGGACGGGCTTCGAGCCGGCGTACCCCGGCAGCCAGTCGAGCTCGTACTCGTCGATCCGTCGCTCGCCCGCGACGCCGTAGAGGATCTGCAGCTTCGCCGGATCGCCCGCGGCCGCGCGCAGCAGCCAGTCGCGCCATGCGCGCGCCTCGTCGATGTAGCCGGCGTTCATCATCGCGTAAAGCGTGAACGTCGCATCGCGCACCCAGCAGTAGCGGTAGTCCCAGTTGCGTCGGCCCCCGATCCACTCCGGCAGCGACGTCGTCGGAGCGGCGACGATGCCGCCGGTCGGCGCGTACGTCTGCGCCTTCAGCACCATCAACGACGTGCGCACCGCATCCGGGTAGTCGCCGTCGTAGTGGCAGCCGCGCATCCAGTCGCGCCAGAACCGCTCCGTCTCCGCGCAACGACTGCTCGGCGTCAGCCGGCTCCGGCAGCCGACCGAGCCGACGGGTACCACGTGGCGACGAACGGCACGCGGTCGCCCTTGCGCACGTTGAAGTCGGCGACGTGGGTCATCGCCTCGCCGTGCAGCTCGATCGGCGTGCGGATGCAGAGCGCGTCCGGCCCGCCGACGCGCGAGCAGCGTGCCGTCGTCGATCCGCCGCACCCACGGCACCACCGAGCCGTAGTCGAAGCGGACGACGAGCTCGGTGCGCATGCGCACGTGCCCTTCGAGGCACTTCGACGATCCGGATCACCTCCGGATACGTGTCGCGCACCGGCATGAAGTCGATCACCCGGACCCGGCCGGTCGGCGTCTGCCATTCGCTCTCGAGGATCAAGCGTGTCGGGCCGGTAGCGCCGCCGGGTCGCCGGCCCCGCTTCGGCGCGGCGCGAGCAGCCAGCGGCCGTGGTCGTTCGAGCCGAGGATCGCGCCGAAGCATCGAGCGGAGTCGAAGCGCGGCATGCACAGCCAGTCGATCGAGCCTGTCGCGCCCGACGAGCGCCGCCGTCTGCAGATCGCCGAGCAACGCATAGTCCTCGATCCGCTCCGGCATGCCCGGAACCTACTACCTACCGCTTCAGCGGTTCTCCATCTCGAGCGCGAACGTCGGGCAGTCGCTTCGCGACCGCGCGGTCGAACTCGCGCCGGTACGCGTCCGCGTCCGCCTCCGACGAGGGTCGCGGCGAAGTGGTCGCGCAGCATCGGCAAGCAGCTCGGTGCCGGTCTCGAAGGCGTCCACGTAGTCGCCGTACAGCTCCTCGGCCTCCTCGCGCCCCGCGGCGTTCCAGAGCCGGAACCGCTCGGCGACGTCGGCGAGGACATCGGCGTGATCGGTGCACGAAGAGCTCGAGCTGCCGCTGGATCACATCGCCGAAGCGGCTTGCGGCGAAAGATCATCGCGAGCTCCCGGTACAGCTCGAGGTGCTGCGCGGCCGACGCGTCCCACGTGAGCTCGGCCCGCGCCCGCTCGGCGCCCGCGCGCGCTGCGGCCAGCGCGTCGGCGTCTCCGAGGAGCGACGAGACGGCGTCGGTCAGCGCGTCGACGTCGCCCGCCGGCACGACGCGTCCGGCGCCGAACGCGGCGCACCGGCTCGCCGAGTCCCGCGACGTCGTAGACCACCACCGGCAAGCCCGCGCCGAGCGCCTGCAGCAGCGCGCCCGACTGGTCGAGCTCGGCTCGGTACGGGAAGACGGCGATCGTCGACTCCGACAGCGCGCGGTCGAGCTCGGCTGGGGGAGATAGCCGAGCCGCCACTCGCACCCGCTCCGCCGCACGCAGATCCGTCGAGCGGCATCGCCGGATCGCCGGCGACCAGAAGGCGCACGCCGGGCGAGGCGCCGGGTCGCCTCGATCGCATCGGGCAGTCCTTTGTACGGACGGATCACGCCGAGCGAAAGCAACGTGTGGCCGTCGTCTTGCCGCGTCGCCGTGCTCGGGTAGACGGGATGAGGGATCACCCGTGCGTCGATTCCCAGCTCGGCGAGCGTCTCGCGGCCGCGCTCGGTGTGGACGACGACGCGGTCGAACTTCGCGAGCAGCCGGCTGCCAGAGATCGTGACGCGACGCCGTGCGGCGCGGCAGCAAGTCGTGGGCGGTGAAGACGGCCGGCGCCCGGAAGCGCAGGCGTACATCCGCCTGCGGCAGCGCGAGCCACTGCAGGTGCAGCACGTCCGGCTTCGCGCGGCCGAGGCGGCGGAGGACGTCGAGATGCTCGAGCCGCTTTCAACGGCAGGCGCAGTCGCGAGCGCCGGAAGAGCCGCGACGACAACGGATAGAAGCCGTTCGCTGCGCCGGTAGCCCTCGGGCGCGGGGACGGCTCCGAAGCGGAAGTGCGACGTCGCGAGCTCGACGTCGGCGCCCGCCCGGGCGAGCGCGGCCGCCAGTTCGTGGTCGTACCAGGGTGTGAACGCGGGCGGATCGGCGAGCAGGACGCGCACGTCAGTAGCGTAGACCTGTGCTCATCCGCACCTGGAACCTGTACCACGGCAACAGCTCACCGCCCCGCCGGGCAGCGTTCCTCGACGAGATGATCGAGCTCGCCACCGCCGATGATCCCGACGTCCTTTGTCTGCAGGAAGTGCCCGCCTGGGCGCTGTCCGCGCTTCACCGCCGGCGAGGTCGCGGCCCGGCCGCCGCTCGGCGCGCTCGGTCGGGCCGCGTCGTGACCGACCTGAACCACGGCCTGCTCCGCTCGGCGGTCGCCGGCCAGGGCAACGCCATCCAGGTCGTCGCCGCGGCTGACGCGTGCTCGGCCGCAGCCGGCTGATCGCTGAATCCGCGCCGCGTTTCGGGACGAGCAAGGCGCGCGCGCTCGGCCTCGGCTGCGTCGACGAGGCTCGCCTGGGCGAAGGAGCGGCGTGTCGCACAGGCCATCCGGCTGCGCGCCGCCGACGACCGCACGCTGCTGGTCGTGCAACGTGCACTGCACGAGCTCGCCGCGACCGCCGGCTCCCCGACGCAGAGCTGCTGCGCGCCGCCGAGTTCGCACGCTCGGCCGCCGCCAGCCGGGGACGTGGTCGTGCTCGCCGGCGATTTCAACGTCACGATCGAGGAGTCGCCCGCACTCCGCGCACTGACGACGGCACGAGTGGGGGTTCACCCCGGCCGGCCCCGGCATCGACCACGTGCTCGTGCGCGGGGCGGCGGCGGGCCCAGAGCGGATCTGGCCGACGGCCGATCGCGAGTACGGTGACGTGGTCTTGTCCGATCATGCGCCCGTGGAGGTGGAGCTCACATGAACTGGGCCGAGCGAGCGCGCACGCTTCCCCGTGCTTGCGCAGCACGCGTATCTGAACTCGGGCTCGGTCGGGCCGCTGTCCCGCGAGACGCTCGACGCGATGGCGACGCTGCGCGCGTGGGAGGGCGAGAACGGCCGCAGCGGCGGCCCGTACTTCGAGGAGATGCTCGCCCGCCGCGACCGGGTTCGCGCCCAGGTCGGCGAGCAGGTCGGAGCGCCGGCCGACCGGATCGCGCTGACGGCGTCGACGACGCAGGGCGTGCAGATCGTCGTCGTCGGGCCTGAACCTCGGCGCCGGCGACGAGGTCGTGACGACCGACGTCGAGCATTTCGGGCTCACAGGACCGCTGCTGGGCTCGCGAGCCGAGCTTCGGATTGCCAAGGTGCGCGAACGGCCGTCTGCCGAGTTCTTCGACGTCGTGCGCGCCCAGGTCACATCGCGGACGCGGCTCGATCGCGCTGTCGGCCGTCTCGTGGCTCGACGGCAAGGTCTTCCCGTGGCGCGAGCTACGTGAGGCGACCGGCGTGCCGGTGCTCGTGGACGGTGCCCAGTCGGTCGGCGCGATCGAGGTCGACGCGACGCGAGGCCGACTACTACACGATCAGCGCCCAGAAGTGGCTGTGCGGGCCGGATGGCTGCGGCGGCCTGTACATCCGCGATCCCGACTCGCTGCGGCACCGCCTCGTCGTCGTATCCCAGTCGCCGAGAGCTACGACATCGTTGCCGGAACCTGGGAACCGAAGCCCGGCGCCGCCGGCTTCGATCCGGGTTTCGCCTCGCCTGCATCGCTCGCCGGGCTCGAAGCCGCGTTGACGGGGCAGCCGGCCGGTCGCTTCGAGCGCGCACGCGCGCTCGCCGATCGCTGTCGGCGAGCTCCTGCGCGAGTCGGGCTTGACGGTGCTGAGCGAGCCGGGGCAGAGCACGCTCGTCTCGTTCCGCCCGCGGGGCAACCCGACCGAGACCGTGGCTCGCCTGTACGAGCAAGGCGTGCTCGTCCGCGAGCTTCCGCACACCGACTACGTTCGCGCGTCGGTCGGCTGGTGGAACGACGAGAGCGACCTCGAGCGCCTCGTCGCCGGGCTTTAGCGCGAGGTTGTGACCAGGCCGAGCTCGCCCGCGATCGGCTGCAGCGCGGCGACGACGTTCGCGATGTGCTCGTCGAGGTCGACGCCGAGCTCCTCGGCCCCCTGGTAGACGTCGTCGCGCGAGACGCCCGCGGCGAACGACGGCTGCTTCAGCTTCTTCCGCACCGACTTCGGCTCGAGCCCTTCGAGGCCGGTCGGGCGCACGAGCCCGCACGCGTGCACGAAGCCCGCTCAGCTCGTCGCAGGCGAAGAGCGCACGCTTGAGCGGCGTGTCGCGCGGCAGCCCGAGGTGCTGGGCGTGCGAGAGGACGGTCGACGATCACCTCCTCGGGATAGCCCTCCTCGCGCAGGATCGGCGCGCCGTCCTGCGGGATGCTCGTCGAGCGTGGGGTGGATCTCGTAGTCGAAGTCGTGCAGCAGCGCCGCCACGCGCCACAGCTCCTCGTCGCCGCCGAAGCGCGGCGCGTACGAGGCGGTCGACGCCTCCACCGCGAGCGCGTGGCGCAGCAGCGCCTCGCTCTTCGTGTAGCGGGTGAGCGTCGCCCAGGCCTGTTCGCGGGTCGGTGTTCACGGCGCCAGTCTAGCCATAGTGCGCCCCGTGTCCTCGACCGCCGTCAGACAGGCGGCGGAATCGTTCGTGATCGAAGGCGGCTATCCGCTCTAGGTCGCGTCCGTGCCTGCCGGGAACAAGAACGGCGTCCTGCCGATCCTCGCGGCGTGCCTGCTCACCGCGGAGCCCGTGACGCTGACGAACGTCCCGCGGATCCGCGACGTCGACACGATGCTCGAGCTGCTCGCAGCACCTCGGCGCCGAGATCGAATGGACTCGGCGATCACGCGGTGCGCGCTGCACGCGGCAGAGCTCGTGACCCACGAGGTCGACGCCGCGCTCGCCAGCCGGATCCGCGCGTCGTTCCTGCTCGCCGGGCCGCTGCTCGCGCGGCTCGGCCGCGCGAGCGTCCCGCCGCCGGGCGGCGACGTGATCGGCCGCCGCCGGCTCGATCCGCACATCCACGCCTTTGCCGGGCTCGGCGCCGAGATCGAGTTCGACGGGCGCTACGAGCTGAGCGGCCGCCTGACCGGCGCCGACATCCACCTCGACGAGGCCGTCGGTGATGGCGACCGAGAACGCCGTCATGGCCGCGTCGCTCGCGCCCGGCCGCACGCTCCTCTCGAACGCCGCCTGCGAGCCGCACGTCCAGGATCTCTGCCGCTTCCTCGTCTCGCTCGGCGCCGACGATCGAGGGGATCGGCTCCAACGTCCTCACGATCACCGGCGTCGAGCGCGCTCTCCGGTGGCGAGCACGCGATCGGCCCCGAGCACATCGAGGTCGGGAGCTTCATCGGCGCCGCCGCCGTCACCGGCGGCGACATGACGATCGAAGGCATCGTCCGCAACGACCTCTGGCCGATCGTGCCCGGTGCTCGAGCGCCTCGGAATCGAGCTCGAGCTCGGCGACGACTGGGTCCGCGTGCCGCCGGGCCAGGCAGCTCGGAGTCCGCGACGACCTCGGCGGCGCGATCCCGAAGATCGAGGACGGGCCGTGGCCGCAGTTCCCGGCCGACCTGACCTCGATCGCGGTGATCGTCGCGACGCAGGCGCGGGGCACCGTGCTCGTGTTCGAGAAGATGTTCGAGAGCCGCCTGTTCTTCGTCGACAAGCTCGTCTCGATGGGCGCGCGGATCATCCTCTGCGACCCGCACCGGGTCGTCGTCACCGGCCCGACCAAGCTCTACGGCCAGCAGATGTCGAGCCCCGACATTCGCGCCGGCATGGCGATGGTGATCGCGGCGCTCTGCGCCGAGGGCACCTCGAAGATCGACGACGCCGTACCAGATCGACAAGGGCTACGAGCGCATCGACGAGCGGCTGCGGGCGCTCGGCGCCCGCATCGAGCGCGTCGAGGGCTGAACTTGAGCGGGTACGCTCACGCCATGACCAGACGCATGCGGCGTGCGCGCTCGGCGCGGCCCCGAGGGCGCGGCGAACGTCGCGACGGGTCTGCCGGTGCTCGACCATCTGATCGGCGAGCTCGCGGCACGCGGGCCGTCTCCGCGTCACGCTCGAGGTCGCGCCGTCCACGCGCCGGAGCGAGGCGGTTGCCGCGCCGGGCAGGCGCTCGGGCGCGAGCTCGCGCGCTGCGCGCTTGCGCCGCCGGCGCTGCCGGCGCGGCTGGGCGATCGTCCCGGCCGACGAGGCGCTGGCTGCGGCAGCGCTCGAGGTGACGGACGCGCCGCTGCTCGCCGCGAACGTCGACTTCTCCGACGAGCGGGTCGCGGGCGTCTCGACACCGACGTCGCGTCGCGCTTCCTCGAGGCGCTCGCGCAGTCGGCCGGCCTGAACCTGCACGTCCGGCTGCTCGAGGGCACGCGACCCGCAGCACGTGCTCGCAGCGATCTTCAAGGCGGTCGGCGCGGCGCTCGGCAGGCCGTGCCGCATGCCGAGCCACCCGAACGAGGAGGGACACGTGAGCAAGGAAGTCGTTCGCACCGAGGCTGCGCCCGCGCCGTTCCAGGGCGCGCCGTACTCGCAGGCGATCAAGGCGAACGGGCTTCGTGTTCGTCTCCGGCCAGCTGGCGCTGCGCCCCGGCGAGAAAGAGCTGGTCGCCGGGCGGCATCGCCGAGCAGACCGAGCAGGTGCTCGCGAACCTGAAGGCGATCCTCGAGGCCGCCGGCTCGTCGCTCGCGAACCTCGTCAAGACGACGGTGTTCCTGCAGAACCTCGGCCGACTTCCCGGGCATGAACGAGGTCTACGCGAAGCACGTCGGCGACGCGCCGCCGGCCCGCTCGACGGTCGAGGTCGCGAAGCTGCCGAGCGGCGCACTCGTCGAGATCGAAGCGATCGCGACTCGTCTGGCATCGGGACAGTCGCGACAATGCCGCCGTGAAGGCGGTCGAGGACTACATCCGCTCGCTCGGGATCGGCGCCTACGTCGTCGGCGGCGCCGTGCGCGACAGCCTGCTCGGAATCGAGCTCGAAAGACGCCGACTTCCTCGTCCCCGGCGTCGACATCGACGGTCTGCGCGCCGCTGCTCCGACCCCACGGCCGAACCGAGGATCTGATCGTCGCCGGCCGCGCCGTCGGGCTGCGCCTGCTGCCCGCGCGACCGTGCGCTCCGCGCGCTGGCGCCCGCAGGCATCGAGCTCGCGCCGCCGCGGCGGGAGCGTCTCGACCGGACCCGGCCGCCACGACTTCGAGATCGTCGTCGACCCGACCGCGATCGGTCGAAGACAGACCTCGCAGCGCCGCGACTTCACCGTCAACGCGATCGCGCGGCGGCTCGCCGACGACGCGCTCGTCGACCCGTTCCACGGGCGAGCGATCTCGAGCGCGCGATCCTGCGCACGCGTCGCCGAACGACAGCTTCGCCGAGGATCCGTTGCGCATCGTGCGCGGCCTGCGGTTCGTCTCGCAGCTCGGCTTCGACGTCCGACGAGCAGACGCTCGCGCAGATGCGACGAGAGGCGGCAGCGTCCGCTCTGGTCTCGGGCGAGCGGATCGGCGGCGGGCTCGCCGCCGACGGGACTGGGCGAGCTGTCGAAGCTCCTGCTCGGCGCGCATCCCGCGACGGCGCTTGCGGATCGCGCGCGACACGGGCGTGCTCGTCGCGCTGCTGCCCGAGTTCGGCGCCGGCGATCGGCTTCGACCAGGAGAGCCGCTACCACGACCTGACGGTCGACGAGCACACGTTCGCCGTCGTGCAGGCGGCCGCCGACGCGGGCGCTCCGCTGCGCGTGCGACTCGCGGCGCTCTTCCACGATCTCGGCAAGCCGCTCGTCGCCTGGCGCGGCACCGACGGGCGCCTGCACTACTACGCGCAAGCCGGGCATCGCGCCACGCGAGCACGCGCACCGTCGCGCGCCGAGCTCGCCGACGACGCCCTGCGCCGGCTGCGCTACCCGAACGAGCTGCGCAAGCCGCGTCGTCTCGATCGTGCGCGGGCACATGTTCGACATCGGCCGGGGCGACGCCGCTGCGCGCCCGCCGGTTCCTGTGCGCGCTACGGCGACGACCTCGCGATCGACCTGCTCGACCACAAGCAGGCCGACCTGCGCGGGAAGGCGGCCGACCGAGCGACGAGCCGCGTGCAGCAGCTCGAGCGGCTGGCCGGCTTTCGCGCGGTCGTCGACGAGCAGCGGTCGAGCCCGCACCGGCTGCGCGACCTCGCGGTCGACGGCGACGACCTGCTCGCGCTCGGCTACGAGCCCGGGCCCGAGCGTTGGGCTTCGCGCTCGGTGCGCTGCTCGAAGCGGTCGTCGACGACCCGACCCTCAACGACGCGCGACAGACTGCTCGAGCGCGCGGAGGCACTGCGCGTGATCCGCTGGGAGCAGCCCGGCTACGTCGTCGCGTTCACGACGCGGGTCGGCGGCGTCAGCGACGGCGACCTACGCGTCGCTGAACCTCGGCGCGCTGCACCGGCGACGATCTCCCGGCGAACGTCGAGGAGAACCGGCGCGTGGCGTGCGCCGAGCTCGGAGCTCGACCCGGAGCGGCTCACCTTCAACCGGCAGGTGCACTCGGCCGACGGTGCACGAGGCGGTCGGCGGCCGGCGCGGGGCGGAGGGCGACGGCCTCTGGACGACCGAGCCCGGCGTGCCGCTGCTCGCCTCGCCGCCGACTGCGTGCCGATCGCGCTGGCGGCCACGGGTGGAATCCCGCGTCTGGCGGTGCTGCACGCCGGCTGGCGCGGGCTGGCGGACGGCATCGTCGAGCCGGGAGTCGCGGGCCTCGGCGGCGGAGAGCGCGCTGGCCGCCGCCGTCGGGCCGGCGATCGGGCCCGTGCTGCTACGAGGTCGGCTCCGAGGTCTCCGACGCGCTTCGACGCCGACCTGACGACCGGGCGGATGCTCGACCTGCGGCAGTGCCGCCGAGCGGCGCCTCGCGGCAGCGGGCGTCGTCGAGGGTCGAGCGCGTCGACCTCTGCACGCGCTGCCATCCCGAGCTCTTCTTCTCCCACCGTCGCGACCGGCCTGGCACGCGGCGTGCAGGGGGTGATCGGTGCTGTCGCGCTGAGCAGATCCGCGAGCGGCTCGAGCGGGTGCAGGGCCGACGTCGGGCCGGGCGTCACGGTCGTCGCGGCGACGAAGTACGTCTCGCTGGCCGACATGGCGCTGCTCGTCGAGGCGGGGATCGAGGTCGTCGGCGAGAACCGCGCGCAGGACCTCGAGGCGAAGCACGCCGACTACGGCGACGCGTTCCGCTGGCACTTCATCGGCCACCTGCAGTCGAACAAGGTCAAGGTCGTGAACCGGCATCTGCGAGCTCGTCCACTCGCTCGACTCGCACTCGGCGGCCCGGCGGCTCGAGGTGCCCGCGCTCGTCGCAGGTGAACCTCGCGGGCGAGGCGTCGAAGTCGGGTGTCGCGCCGGAGCGAGATCGCCGACTACCTCGGCTACGGCATCCGCGGCCTCTCGACGATGCCGCCGGCCGCGACCCGATCCCGAGGACTCCCGCGCCTGGTTCGCGCGGCTGCGCGCGCTCGCCGCCGAGCACGGCCTGCCCGAGCTCTCGATGGGCACGACGCAGGACTTCGTCGTCGGCCGCCGAGGAGGGCGCGACCTACGTCCGCGTCGGATCGATCCTGTTTCGGCGAGTAACATTCCGGCCGATGGCTCTCGGGGACCTCTGGAACCGCACGCTCGTCTACTTCGGCATCGCCGAGGAGGACGAGGACTGGGACGACGAAGACGGCTACGCCGCCGAGGAGAGCCTCGAGCAGAGCTACCGCGAGCGCCCGAACGTCCGCCGGCTGACGCCGCGCCGCCGCGGCCACGACTTCGACGACTGGACGGAGTCGGAGTCCGACGCGCCGACCTCGCAGCGTGCCGGCGGCCGATCCGCCCGGCCGCGCGCCAGGCGCGCGGCCGCGCATCCGGAGCGCGAGCACGCGGCCCCGGATCGAGGCTGTGCCGAACCCGAGCTCGGTGCGCGTGCACCTCGTGCTGCCGCGCAGCTTCAACGACGCTCAGCAGATCGCCGACAAGTTCAAGCAGTCGATCCCGGTGATCCTGAACCTGCAGGGCGCCGACACCGAGCTCTCGAAGCGGCTGATCGACTTCGCGAGCGGCCTCACCTACGCGCTGAACGGCGGCATGCAGCGCGTCGCCGACAAGGTCTTCCTGCTCACGCCTCGTAATGTCGAGGTGTGCGCCGAGCAGCGCGCCGCGCTGCTCGAGCGCGGCGGCTTCTTCAACCAGGCGTAGGAGACGGGCCGCTCTAGACCGAAGGGTCGAGCGATGCTGCTCGACGCGATCAACGAAGGTCGAGCTGTTCGTGGACGTCTTCACGACGGTCTACATCCTTGCCATCTTCGCGTACATCCTGACCTCGTGGGTCCAGCTCCCTACTCGCTGCGCCCGGTCCAACGGTTCCTCTCCGATGTCTGCGATCCGTATCTGCGCTTCTGGCGCCGGATCTTGCCGCTGCAGTTCGGGCCGATCGACTTTCAGCGATGGTCGGGATCCTCGCTGATCGTCTTCGACCGGATCGTCGTGACGGTGCTGAGCCGACTGCACTAATGGAGATCGGTAGGGAAGGAGACGGAAGCGATGCCCTATAGCCCAGTCGAATTGAGACACGTCCGGCTCGGGGCGCGCGCTGTTCGGGTACAAGCGAGACGCCACCGAGCGGCTGCTCGACGAGGTCGCGGACAGCTTCGAGGAGGTCTGGCGCGAGCGCGGCGAGCTGACCGACCAGGTCGACGAGCTCGAGAAGCAGCTCGAGGACATCCGCGGGCGCGAGCATCTGCTCGCCGCGACGCTCGTGGCCGCCGAGAAGTCGGCCGCCGACGCGCGCGACGCCGCCAGCGCCAGGCCGAGCTGATCATCGCCGAGGCACACCAGGAGGCGCGCTCGATCATCCGCTGCGCCCAGGCCGAGCGGGAGCGGCTCTTCGCCGAGGCGCGACGCGTCGAGACGCTCCTGCGCGGGCGCTCTCGGGATCGTCGAGGAATCGCAGAAGCCGCTCGACCTGCCCGGATCTCCTGACGAAGCGCCGCAGGAGCCGATCGAGTCGTCCGCCACGACGTACGAACCGGAGCCGGAGGCCGACCCGTACCTCGAGAACGCGTTCGAGGGAGACGAAGCGACGGCGCCGGCCCTGGCCGAGGCGCACCCCGACCCGTGGCAGAACCGCGAGGACACCGCCGAGTTCCCGAGCCTCATGAACATCCGGAGCGAGGTCGACCCGGAACAGCTGTGAGTCCGGACGCGGTTAAGCTGGTTCGATGAGCGCCCACCAGAACGAGGCCGCCGCCGACGTCCGCGTCGGGTCGACCACGAACGGCCTGCAGGCGATCTCGGTCGCCGAGCGGTCGCTCGCCGCGGGTTGGTGGCAGTGGGCCGGCCTGCTTCGGTCGCCGGCGCCGCGATCGTCGCCGACCAGGTGACGAAGTACCTCGTCACCTCGCGCCTCGCGCTCGACCAGTCGGTAAACGTCGTCGGGCCCCTCTCGATCCATCACGTCCAGAACTCGGGCATCGCGTTCGGGTTCTTTCCCGATTCGACGGCCGCTGTCGTCGCCGTGACCTCGGCGGCGGTGGTGTGGATGGTCGTCTTCTTCGCGCGCTCGGGCGCGCGGCATCCCGGTGTTTCCGGCCGCGCTCGGCCTGCTGCTCGGCGGCAGCATCTCGAACCTCGCCGACCGCGTCCGGCTCGGACCACGTGACCGACTTCGTCGACCTCAAGTACTGGCCCGCGTTCAACCTCGCCGACAGCTTCATCGTGGTCGGCGTCGCCATCCTGCTGTTCGCAGTCGTCGGGCGGCGACCGCGAGCCTCAGCAGCCGCCGGCGCCCGCTCGACGTCGCAGCGCGGTAGCGCGAATGGAGCTCTCGGTCCCGGTCGAGGCCGCCGGCGAGCGGCTCGACCGCTTTCTCGCCGTCCATCTCGGCTCGCGCGCGGCCGCGGAGCGCGCGGTCACGGCGGGCGCGCTCGTCGACGGACGCGCGCGGCCGAAGAGCTATCGCCTCGCAGGCGGGCGAGGCAGTCTCGGTTCCCGACGAGGTGCCTGTCGCTGCTGTTCCGCCTCCGGCCGAGCCGGCGATCGTCTGGGAGGACGAGCACCTGCTGGTGATCGACAAGCCGGCGGGGCTCGTCGTCCATCCAGGCGCCGGGCACGCCTCCGGAACGCTCGTCGACGCGCTCGGCGCGAAGGCAGGCGGCGGCGAGCCAGAGCGGCGCGGGATCGTCCACCGCCTCGACCGCGACACCTCCGGGCTGATGGTCGTTGCGCGCAGCGAGGAGGCGCACAAGCGGCTGTCGGCGCTCGTCCGCAAGCGTGCGCTCGAGCGCACCTACCTCGCGCTCGTCCAGGGCAGACCGCGGTCGCGCAGCGGCCGCATCGAGGCGCCGATCGGCCGTGACCGCGGAGAGCCGACCCGGATGTCGCTCGACACCGCGGCGCCCAGGGATGCCGTGACGAGCTTCGAGGTCGACCGGCTCTGGCCGGGCCACGCGCTGCTGCGAGTGCGGCTCGAGACGGGGCGCATGCACCAGATCCGCGTCCATCTCGCCGCGATCGACCTGCCGATCATCGGCGACGCCGTCTACGGCGTGCCCGACCCCGCTCTCGGGCGCCAGTTCCTGCACGCGTCCGAGCTCGCGTTCCCGCATCCGTTCAGCGAGGAGCGGATCGAGACGCGATCCGAGCTGCCGCCCGAGCTGGCCGCATACCTGGAGCTGCTGGACCAGTTAAGAGCCCGCCCGCTACCATGGGCGCGCACGTTCCGTTCCCTCCGATCCGGCGGGACGACCGAAGTGGCGGTGGCTCGCTCGTTCGGGTGAGTCTCCACCGAGGTCCGCCGGCTTCGCCAGTCCAAACCGTAGAAAGGGGCTTCGTATGCCCGTCGTTTCCATGAAGGACCTCCTGGAGGCCGGAGTTCACTTCGGCCATCAGACGCGCCGCTGGAACCCGAAGATGAAGCGCTTCATCTTCACCGAGCGCGGCGGCATCTACATCATCGATCTGACGCAGACGCAGCAGCTCCTCGACGAGGCGCACGCGTTTGTGAAGGCGATTGCCGAGCGCGGCGGCTCGGTGCTGTTCGTCGGCACCAAGAAGCAGGCGCAGGACTCGGTCCGCGACGAGGCGCGCCGCGTCGGCATGCCGTACGTCAACCACCGCTGGCTCGGCGGCCTGCTGACCAACTGGAAGACGATGTCCGACCGCATCCAGCGTCTCCACGAGCTGCGTTCGCTGAAGCAGGAGTCGCAGCTCGAGCTGCTGCCTGCGAAGGAGCGGATCTCGATGGAGGCCGAGCTCGAGAAGCTCGAGGCGAACCTCGGCGGCGTCGCCGACATGCGCCGCCAGCCGGACGCGATCTTCATCGTCGACCTGAAGAAGGAGCAGCTCGCGGTGCGCGAGGCGAAGCGTCTCGGGCTGCCGGTGATCGCGCTCGTCGACACGAACTGCGACCCCGACGAGGCGACGTACGTCATCCCGGGCAACGACGACGCGATCCGCTCGTGCTCGCTGGTCGTGCGCGCGCTGGCCGACGGGATCGAGGCCGGCAAGCAGAAGGTGACGCCAGCCGAGCTGCGCGCGCCGCGAACGGCGGCGAAGAGGCGGCACCCGCCGCGAGGCGACCGCCGAGGCTCGCGGCCGCGGAGCCGGCTGCCGAGGCTGTCGAGGCCGCTGAGCCCGAGGCTGCCGCGGCCGAGCTGCGGAAGCTGAGCCGAGCACTCTGAAGCGATGAGCACCGAGGAGGCGCGCAGCGTGACCGAGATCTCGGCCGCGCTCGTCAAGCAGCTTCGCGACGCGACGAGCGCCGGGATGATGGATTGCAAGCGCGCGCTGCAGGAGACCGACGGCGACTTCGACGAGGCCGTCAAGCTGCTGCGCGAGAAGGGCATGGCCTCGGCGGCGAAGCGGGCCGACCGCGCGACGAGCGAGGGCAAGGTCGGAGTCGAGGTGCACGACGACGCGGGCGCGATCGTCGCGATCGGCTGCGAGACCGAGCCCGTCTCGAACAACGAGGAGTTCCTCGCGTACGCGGAGGCGGTGCTGCACGCCGTCTTCGCACGGCGGCGCGGACGGCCGCCGCCGAGCTCGAGGAGAAGCGGGTCGAGCTCGCCGCGAAGCTCGGCGAGAACATCCAGGTGCTCGGAGCCAAGCAGCTCGCGGCGGCCGAGGGCGAGGTGCTGCAGTACTACGTGCACACGCCCGGCGAACAAGGTCGGCGCGCTCGTGCTCGTGCGCGGCGGCGATCCGCAGGCGGCGCGGAGCCTCGCGCTGCACCTCACCTTCGCGCGGCCGACGTACGCGGTGCGCGACGAGGTGCCCGAGGAGCTCGTCGCCGCCGAGCGGGCGATTCTCGAAGCTCCGACGAGGTCCAGTCGAAGCCCGAGAACGTTCGTGAGAAGATCGTCGACGGCATGCTGAACAAGCGCTTCTACGGCGAGTCGGTGCTGACCGAGCAGACGTGGTACCGCTCCGACGAGTCGACGGGCACCGTGGCCCAGGTGTCTGAAGGAGCGCGGGCATCGAGCTGCTCGACTACGCCTGGTACTCGGTCTCGCTAGTGGCCTCTGCAGTGCCGTTCAGCCGCGTTCTGCTGAAGCTCTCGGGCGAGGCGCTGATGGGCGACGCGGGAGTACGGGCATCGATGCGCACACGGTCGACACGCTCGCGCTCGAGCTCGTCGCCGTGCGCTCGGGCGGGCCCGAGCTCGCGGTCGTGATCGGCGGCGGCAACATCTACCGCGGCATGTCCGCCGCGGCGGCGGGCATGGACCGGGCGACCGGCGACTACATGGGCATGCTCGGCACGGTGCTGAACGCTCTCGCCGTCCAGGAGGCGCTCGAGCGGCACGGCGCCGACACGCGCGTCATGTCGGCGATCGAGATGCAGGAGGTCGCCGAGCCGTACATCAGCCGCCGCGCCGAGCGGCATCTCGAGAAGGGCCGCATCGTGATCTTCGCGGCAGGCACGGGCAACCCGTACTTCACGACCGACACGGCCGCCGCGCTGCGGGCGCTCGAGGTTCGGGCCGAGGCGATCCTGATGGCCAAGCACGGGGTAGCGGGTGTGCTCGACGGCGACCCGCGCGTCGATCCCGACGCGAAGTTGATTCCCGCAGCTCACCCACTTGCAGGCGATCGAGCGAGGGTTGAAGGTGATGGACACGACTGCGCTGTCGCTCTGCATGGACAACGACCTGCCGATCCACGTCTTCGAGCTCGCGCCGGGCAACATCGCGCGCGTGCTGGCCGGCGAGCAGGTCGGCACCATCGTCTCGAATCCCGCGAAGGAGAAGAACACGTGATCGAGGATTTCGTCAGCGACGCGAACCGAGCGGATGGACAAGTCGGTCGAGGCGACGCACGAGCACTTCAACTCGGTGCGCACGGGCCGGGCCGCGCCGGCGCTGCTCGACCGGATCCAGGTCGACTACTACGGCACGCCGACGCCGCTCAAGAACATGGCGACGATCAGCGCGCCGGAGCCGCGGATGCTGACGATCCAGCCGTTCGACCCGTCGTCGATCAAGCAGATCGAGAAGGCGATCATGGAGTCGGATCTCGGCCTGACGCCCGTCGAACGACGGCAAGCTGATCCGCCTGCCGATCCCGCAGCTCACCGAGGAGCGCCGCAAGGAGCTCGTCAAGCTCGTGCGCGCGCTGGCGGAGGAGGGGCGCGTCGCCGTGCGAAACGTGCGCCGTGACGCGATCAAGCATCTCGAGGAGCTCGTCAAGGACGGGGATGTCGGCGACGACGACGAGCATGCCGCCGAGGGGCGCGTGCAGAAGCTGACCGACGACCACGTCGCGAAGATCGACGAGCTCCTGAAGCGCAAGGAAGCCGAAATCATGGAGGTGTGAGCCGGCAGGCTCCCGCTCGAACAGCACTTTCGACACGCCTCTCATCGCCAGCGCATGAAGCTTCTCTCCCGCATCCGCACGCTGTCCCGCATTCGGCCTCTGCCCGAGGTCGCTCTGCCCGAGGTCGCGCAGTCGGTGGCGATCATCATGGACGGCAACGGGCGCTGGGCGTCGCGGCGCGAGCTGCCGACCGCCGCCGGCCACCGGGCCGGCGCACGGACGGTGCGGCCGATCGTCGAGGCGGCGATCGACCTCGGCATCCAGGACCTGTCGGTGTTCGCGTTCTCGACCGAGAACTGGTCGCGCGCGAAGGACGAGGTCGAGGCGCTGATGGAGATCTTCGGCGAGACGATCGAGCGCGAGCTGCCCGATCTCGCCGAGCAGGGCGTGCGCGTCCGCTTCATCGGCCGTCGCGACCGGGCGCCGGAGGGCCTGCGCAAGCGCATGGACGGGATGGAGGACCGCACCGGGCTGAACACGCGCCTCAACCTCTGGGTCGCGTTCGACTACGGCGGCCGCGCCGAGCTCGTCGAGGCCGCGCGCCGGCTCGTGGAGAGCGGCGTCGATGCGCGACGAGATCGACGAGAACGTCTTCGCCGCGAACCTGTACGCCCCGGAGCTTCCCGACCCCGATCTGCTGATCAGGACGAGCGGGGAGCTGCGGATCTCGAACTTCCTGCTGTGGCAGCTCGCCTACGCGGAGCTCGTGTTCGTCGACAAGCTCTGGCCGGACTTCGAGGGGCGTGACCTGCGCGAGGCGCTGGCGCAGTACGCATCACGGCGGCGGCGCTTCGGCGGCCGGTGAGCCGCTCGTGACAAACGCTGTCTCGCGGATCGTCATCGCCGCCGTCGCTGGCGCCCGTCGTGCATCGGCGCCGTCTACTTCGGCGGCTGGTGGCTGTTCGGGCTGGCGGCGTTCGCCGCGGCTGTCGGCTGCACGAGTACTGGCTGATGGCACGGCCGCTCGCGGCCGCTCGCGCCGGCGGGCTACATCGGCGTGATCCTCGGCCTCGTCGGCGCGCAACTCGGCGGCGTCGGATTGGCTGCTGGCGGCCTTCTGGTCACCCTCGCGCTCGCGTTCGTCCTGAAGGCGATCTCGGAAGCGCGGCAAGGGGCGACGATCGCGATCGGCGGCACGGCACTTGGCGGCGATGTGGATCGGCGGTGGGCTCGGGTGCACTGATCCTGATTCGCGCGCCTGCCGCATCACGGCCGTCTGGCTCTCCTCGTCGTGGTGCTCGCCGTGTGGGCCGGCGACACGTTCGCCTATCTCGGCGGGCGGCTGCTCGGCCGCCACAAGATGGCCCCTGCGACGTCGCCCGGGAAGACGTGGGAGGGCTTCGTCTTCGGCACGGCCGCGACGGTCTTCGTCACGTTCGTCGCGCTCTACAAGGCAGAACTTCCTCACGATCTGCGCAGTCGCTGATCCTCGGTGTGGTGATCGCGCTCGCGGCGCCGCTCGGCGACCTGTTCGAGTCGCTCCTGAAGCGCGATGCGGGCGTGAAGGACAGCGGCACCCTGCTCGGCGGCCACGGAGGCATGCTCGACCGCCTCGATGCGTTCCTCTTCGCCGCTCCGGCCGCCTTCTGGTGCATCCTGGCCTTCGGCCACGGTGGCTGACAGCCCGCGGGCACACTGTTGGACATGAAGCGGGTTGTCCTGCTCGGCGCGACCGGCTCGATCGGCCGCCAGGCGATCGAGGTGATCAACTCGCACCCGGAGCTCGAGCTCGTCGCCGCGACGAGCGGCTACGACCTCGCTCGACGGCCTGGCACCGCTTACCCAGGTGGGGGGCGATCCGGCCGAGCTGCTCGAGCGGGCGCGGCCCGGACGTCGTCCTGAACGCCGTCGTCGGGTTTGCGGGGCTCGGGCCGACGATGTGGGCGCTCGAGAACGGCGTCACGCTCGCACTGGCGAACAAGGAGAGCCTCGTCGCCGCCGGCGAGCTGGCGCTTGCCGCGCAGGAGCGGGG
>CAWEXL010000005.1:0-320290 GCA_963812995.1 uncultured Thermoleophilia bacterium | reverse complement strand
TGCGCGAGTGTGCCGGAATACACCCTGAGCGGCGTCATGCGTAGAGTCCGGCGCTGAAGGTGCGTTCGGGAATCCCTCACTGGCCCCGCTGGTACTGCGCCCGAGTCCTATCCCATGACGGAAACCTTCGCGAGCTTCGCAGGGTGGATGAAACGTCGAGCGAGTACGTCTGCCAAGCATGCGGGTGGCAGGGCGTCCGGCAGCGCCCGTCCAAGAAGACACGCTGGTACTGGTTCTAGGCCGAAAGCCCTTCAAACGAGGGCTAGCCCGGTCGGCTGCGCCAGCGCACGGCAATGGCATCCCCAGCTAGTTCGTCCAGAAGTAGCCGTGAGTGGGCGGAAACCGCTCTAGGCGGAACTCTCCGCCGCCTTGAAACGCGATCCGGGTGAAGTGACCGGCGACGGGAGCGGAGAGGCGGATCCTGAGTGTGTCGTGCTCAGGCGTGTAGCTCGTCTTGCAGCCCCCAACATTGAGGCACCTGCTCCACACGACAGCGATTCCGACCGCCTCGCGGGTCGTCCAGCGAAGCCACCGGATCCGTCCCACATCGGTCGCGCCCGTGCCGCCGCCTTTTCTTCCCCCGAGCACCCAACCCCCTTCACCGGGAATGATGATGTAAGACGGTCGGACTGAGAACTGCCGACCTTCAGACTCAACGAGTGCTCCGGGCAAGCGTGTACGGGCATTCCCTGATGATGCGACGAGGGCTGCGACCGCGCCGAGCATTACGAGGAGGAGAACTAAACGGCGCATCCACTACAGCTTGGTCGAAGCTCGCGAACCCGTCCAGGGGCCTCTCGAGGAGGTCTAGCTCCAAGCCACTGGTCTGCGCGAGCGTGCGCGAATGACCCCAGATCGGCTCTAGCGGACGTCTATCCGGATGACCTTGCCGCTCCGCATCGTGAAGACGATTCCGGGCGCATCTGGCATTGGGTTCGTCGCGCGGCTGCACTCGTTTCCGAAGCAAGTGACATGGAGACTTCGCAGTTCCCGTCGGCTCGAACCGACGTGCACACCCGAGCGAGTGCGGAAGCTGCCCCATGTGGTTTCAAGACCCTCGACCCGCCCCGTCAGCTGATCGTGGAACCAGTAGTCGACGAGAAGGCGACGTCCGAAATACCAGACGAGACCGCGACGCGTTGACGTGCCCTGACCGAACGCCTTCTCGACGCTACGGCGCGGCTCGCTCAGGCGAACGCCGCCAACCGACAGCCCGGGCACGATCAGCCGGTTCTCGGGCAACCGCTGCTCTGAGCGACTTCCCCCGAACGCAGAAAGGACTGCTGTCGGGATGAGCACAAGCGCTAAGACAGTGATGCGCTTCATTACAGATCTCGCTTAGGCGAGACAGGCTGCGTCGTCACCAGGGCAACGACCTTCGGCTGCGCCACCGTGTCGGAATGGCCCCGAGCGCGGGGCTGCAAGTCGGCCTCGACGGCGATGGTCAGGTCAGCCCGGCTTGGGCGAGCCATGCGTAGCCGCCAAACCGATCGCCGGAGAGATTCAGCACCTCTCGATAACCGCGACGGCGCAACTCCTCGACGGCCTGGGCGGTGTCATCGAGTCCGGCTCCGAAAACGGCGAGAGACTCTTCGACTCCGATTGGAAGTTCGTCGCCGGCCAGCAGACGATCAAGCGGCATCGCGGCGTGTGTCAACTGAACGGGCGCTGATTCGCGCTCCGCAGCTTGCCTGACGTCGACCCAGCGGAATCGCGCCGACGCATGACCGGTGAGCACATCATACGGCCCTTCGTCAAACGCCATAAGACGGGATCTTAGATCGATCAGGGCACAAGGGCACGGCCTGCGCCAGCGTGTCGGAATACACCCTGAAGTTTGGTCGCGGTCTGGCCGATGATGGCCTGAATGCGCAAGGTGTCTGATAGGCGACTGACGGCGACCCTGACCTTCGCGCTCGGCGGAGTGGTCGCAGCTCTGTGTCTGGGCTGCGGTCGAGGGGCAGCCAGCACGCCTGTGGCGTCCTTCAAGAGCCCGCAGGTGATCCGGGCGTTCGCGGCTGGGGGAATACGGCTGGTTGACCAAGGCCCGGTGTTGGGAACGAAAATCGAGGGACTCTCGGACGAGCCGTTCGCTTCGGTCAGGCCTGCGGAAATGGCAATCGAGGTGTTCCCAACCGTGCGTCTGGCCAGCTACGCCCAGGCAATCGGGGGAAACGAGGAAGACGACCACGGCAACCAGATCAAGCCGCTCGCACGGGTAAGGAACGTTCTGATCACCCTCTACCCGCCGACTCGGCCTGCGGTCCGTCAGCGGGTGCTGAAGGCCGTCAGCCGGCTCCAGCAGCTGACACCGTCATAAAGCCACTGTCGTTCTGGGGAAGCTGCCTTTCGTGCAGCTGCTACCGAAGGCACCGGGTGAGGGCGGAACGATTGCGTGAACCGATCGGCCCGAACCATCCGAGGATCGAAACGACGTTGCCGATTCGCTGTGTCGCCTGGCGGTTCTGTGCCGGGGTGCCCGTCCCCTTTGCCCGAACGCGAGCGAGCAGCTGCACGGCGATGTCAGGGTTTCGTGTGAACAGCAATACGATGAACCGCTTCGGTGCTGTCCGCCAATCCAGCGCCTTGGCCGCCTGTGGATACGGCAGGCGGTTCGCGGCCGTCGTGTCCGTGACGGCGTAGCCAGCACGACGCAGGCATGCGCCGGTCAACACCGCGCTGTACGGCTTGGTCAGGGGCGTCGATCCGGACGCGGCGGTGCCATTCGACGTGGCCGAAGCGACCCTCACAGACCAGCCGAAGCCGATAGCGAGGACGGCAGCCGCCACGACCAAGGCGCAACGGCGATTCAGGCCTACCATTGCCGCATCTTAGGCTCCACCAGGCGCTCAGACGGTTACGCCGTCACCTGCGCGAACGTCCTCTCACCAGGACGCCGTGGCGACCGCCTAAGCTGCGCTTACGCGGCTGCGCGCGCCTGATCGGCGAGCACGAGCTCGGCGATCTGGATGGCGTTCAGCGCCGCGCCCTTGCGCAGGTTGTCGCCTGCGAGGAAGAGCGAAAGCCCCCGCTCGACTGTGGGGTCGCGGCGGAGGCGGCCGACCAACACGTCGTCTCGGCCGGCTGCCTTGCCGGGCGACGGGAAATCCTCGACGACGACGGACGGAGCAGCGCCCAACAACTGGCGGGCTTGTTCAGGCGAGAGGTCGTCCTCGAACTCGGCCCACACTGCCTCTGCGTGGCCGACCATGACCGGGACTCGCACGCACATCGCCTGGATCGGCAGGTCGGGCAGCTCCATGATCTTCTGCGTCTCGGCGCGAAGCTTCGACTCCTCCTCGAACTCCTCGCCGTCGAAGCTCCAGTCCATACGCAGGTCGTGGTCGGCCGGGGCCTCGTTCGCGAGCCGCTCCATCGCCTGCGCGCCCGCGCCCGACACCGACTGGTACGTCGCGACGCGCACGCGCACCAGGCCGGCCGCGTCGTGGAGCGGCTTCAGGACACACGTGAGCGGAATTGCGCAGCAGTTCGGGTTGGCGACGATGCCCGTATTCTCGAGGGCGCGACCCGCGTTCACTTCCGGCACGACGAGCGGCACGCCCGGCTCGAGCCGATAGGCAGCCGACTTGTCGATCGCCACGGCACCGCCGCGAACGGCGTGTGGGACGAGCTCCTTCGAGGCGCCCGTGCCGACCGAGAAGAGAAAGAGGTCGACGTCGCCCCGGGCGAGCGCCTCGGGTGTTGCCTCCTCGACCGTGAAGCGCCCCAGCTGCCGGCCGGCTGACCGCGCCGAGGCAAAGACGCGCACGTTCTCGTAGCCGCGAGCTTGCAGCAGCTCCAGCGTGACCGAGCCGACGGCACCGGTGCGCTCCGACGACGCCGATGCGGGGCCGGTCAGACACCCACACGCTCCTCGGCGAGCGACCGGAACCGCTCGTGGACAGCCTTCACGCCGCGCTCGACCTCGGACGCGCGAATCACACATGAGATGCGGATCGACGACGTCGAGATGATCTCGATGTTGATGCCGGCTTCGGCGAGCGCGTCGAACATGTCGGCGGCGACGCCCGGGTGGCTCTTCATGCCCGCGCCGATCAGCGAGATCTTGGCGATGTCCGGATCCCGGACGACTCCCGTCGCGCCGATCTCGCGCGCCGTCGCGTCGATGATCGGCTCTGCGACCGGCAGATCGGTCTTCGGGAGGGTGAACGTGATGCTCGTGGCGCCGTCCTCGGAGACGTTCTGCACGATCATGTCGATGTTCACGCCGGCGTCCGCGAGCGCGCGGAAGACACGGGCGGCGACGCCGGGCTGGTCGGGCGCACCGAGAATCACGACCTTCGCCTCGGACGTGTCGTGCGTGACCCCTGAGATGATCGCCTTCTCCAGCATCGCTTGATCCTCCTCGCCGATCCAGGTTCCCTCGCCGTCGACGAACGTCGAGCGGACGCGGAGCTTGACACCGTAGCTTCGCGCCACCTCGATCGAGCGCAGCGCCATCACCTTCGCGCCCGAGGCCGACATCTCGAGCATTTCCTCGTAGGTCACCGAATCGAGCTTGAGCGCGCCGGGCACGATCCGCGGGTCGGCGGTGAACACGCCGGCGACGTCGGTGAAGATCTCGCAGGCGTCGGCGCCGAGTGCGGCGGCCAGTGCGACTGCTGTCGTGTCGGAACCGCCGCGACCGAGCGTCGTCACGTCGTGCGTCGCGGTCGAGACGCCCTGGAAGCCCGCAACCAGCACGATCTTGTCGGCGGCCAGCGCGGCATGGATCCGCTCGGCGCGCACCTCGACGATCTTCGCCTTGGTGTGCGACCCGTCCGTCACGATCCCCGCCTGCGAGCCGGTCAGCGAGACAACTTCGTGGCCGAGGTCGTGGATCGCCATGGCGCAGAGCGCGTTCGAGATCCGCTCGCCGGTCGAGATCAGCATGTCGTACTCCCGCGGGTGCGGCCGAGGGGAGACCTCGTGCGCGAGGCGGATCAGCTCGTCGGTGGTATCGCCCATCGCGGAGAGCACAGCGACCACCTTGGCGCCCGACTCGTGCGCGGCGGCAAGCCGCTGCGCGACACGCTTCAACTTGTCGGTATCGCCGACCGAAGAGCCGCCGAACTTCATCACGATCAGCCCCGGTGTGCGGGTCGGATTGCCGACGGCGGGGATCGCTTCAAAATCAGTAGTGAGCATCTGCGACAGTGTAGGCGCGGTGCGAAACCGGCTGGGATCACTTCGTGCGTGGGTCATTGTCGTGTTCGGGGCGATCGGGATTTTCCTTGTCCCGTGGGCGATCTGGCTCGGTGCGACGCTGCGCCCCGACCACACGACCGACCGTTGGGATGTCGTGTGGACGGGCTTCGACCTCGGCCTCGCACTCGCCTTCGCGCTGACCGCGCTGGCTGCCTGGCGCCGGTCGCCCTGGGTCGGTGCGCTCGCGGCGACCAGCGGCACGCTGCTGATCGTCGACGCGTGGTTCGACATCGTGCTCGAGAGCCACGCGAAGGACATCCGAGACGGCCATCATCGAGGCCGTGTTCGCAGAGCTCCCGGTTGCCGGGCTTCTGCTACTGGATCGCGTACCGCACGGAGCGGTTCCTGGCGCAGGCGCGTCACCGCCGCCCGCGCCGAGGCGTTACATCTCGCGGCGGCCCGGTGAGCGCCCGGCCGAGGGTGACCTCGTCGGCGTACTCGAGGTCGCCCCCGACCGGCAGCCCGCTCGCGAGTCGGGTGACCCGAACCCGACCGCGTAGCCGGTCGGCGACGTAGGCGGCGGTCGCCTCGCCCGTCATGTTCGGGTTGGTGGCCAGCACGATCTCCTGCACGCCGTGCTCGCTCGACCCGCCGGAGCAGCTCGTCGATGCGCAGGTCGCTCGGATCGACGCCGTCGATCGGCGAGAGCGCACCGCCGAGCACGTGGTAGAGGCCGCGGAACTCGTGCGTCCGCTCGAGCGAGATCACGTCGACCGGCTGCTCGACGACACAGATCGATCGTTCGGTCGCGCCGGCGTGTCGGTGCAGATCCCGCAGAGCTCCTCCTCGGTCAGGTTGCCGCACTCGCGGCAGAACCGGACGCGCTCCTTCACCTCGGTCAAGCGCGGCCGCGAGTGCGAGCGCCTCCTCAGGCGGCTTCTGCAGGATGTGGAACGCCAGTCGCTGCGCCGTGCGCGCACCGATTCCCGGCAGCCGCGTCAGTTGCGCGACGAGGTTCTCGACCGAGGGGCTGAAGATCGGGCCGTTGAACACCGCGGCCATTGTGACCTGCGGACCGGTCGTGGCCGACCTACATGCCGGGCAGCAGCCCGCCGAGATCGGGCGGCATAACCGGCCGACCTTCGCCTGCATCAGGTCGTTCGCGGCGCGCAGCGCCTCGTTGACCGCGGCCGTCACGATGTCGCCGAGCAGCTCCGGGTCGCTCGGGTCGATCGCCTGCGGGTCGATGCGGATCTCCTTGATCTCGCCGGCGCCGGTCGCGCACTCACCGTGACCATGCCGCCGCCGGCAGTCGCGCTGACCGTCTCGCTCGCCGCCTCCTCCTGCAGCCGCTGCGCCTCCTTCTGCATCTGCATGGCCTGCTCGGCCAGCTTCGACAGATCAAAGCTCATGTCTCCAACTCCCGTGCGTCGAAGGTGCTCTTCATCAGCTCGAGGACGTCTTCCTCGCTTGCCGGCCCCTCGTCGGCACTGCTGTCGTGCCCGATCCTCGTCGCCGAGCGCGAACGCGACCGCAAGCTTGCGGCCGGTGACCGCGTAGAGCGCGTCACGCAGCAGCGCGGCGTTCTTCGGATCCTCCGCCAGCGACAGATGGAAGGCCGCCGAGCGCGGGAAGACGAGGGTCAGCGTGTCGTCGACGAGGCCGACTGGATGCGCCTCGGCCAGCGTCTTGCCGATCGGGATCGAGCGCTCCTCGACGGCCGGCAGGATCGTGCGCCGCCAGGCCTCCTGCAGCTGCTCCAGCTCGACCTGGGGCGGCGCGGCAGCGACCGGGCCACGGGCTCCGACGGGGCCGTCGGCAGCACGGTGACCGACGCCGGCTCGCGCCGAGCCACGCGGGCTCTCGGCCTTCGGCGCGCTGGTCTCGACCCGCGGCGCGCTGACGTGCCCACCCTCGAGCCGTTCGAGGCGGAACGACAGCGACTCGCGTGAGAGGTCGGCAGCCGGGCGCGTCACCTTCACCAGCGCGAGCTCGAGCGGCAGGCGGGGGTCGCCGCCCTGGCGCATGTCGTCGACCGCGACGCGCAGCAGGTCGATCAACCGCAGCACGGCCGGGGCCGGCAGCTGGTTCGCCTGCTCGCGCAGCCGCTCGCGCGTCTCGTCGGTGACCGGCAGCGAGTCGGGCACCTCGGTCATGTGCTGCACCAGCAACAGATGGCGAAGGTGCTCCACGAGGTCGACGACCAGCCGGCCCAGATCCTGGCCCTTCGCCGAAAGCTCCTCGACGAAGAGCAGCGCCGACGCGGTGTCGCCGTCGATGACGAGGTCGCACATGCGGAACAGCACGTCTTCCTCGACGGCACCGAGCAGCTGCAGCACGTCCTGTACCGTGATCGTGTCGCCGGTTGCGGCGGCGAGTTGGTCGAGCGTCGACTCGGCGTCGCGGTAGGCGCCGCGGCCGCCGCGGGCGATCAGTGCCAGGGCCGCGTCGGGGACGTCGAGGCCCTCGCCGTCGGCGATCAGTCTCAGCTTGCGCACGATGTCCGCGAGCCGCGGCCGCCGGAAGACAAACGTCTGGCAGCGCGAGCGGACGGTCGGCAGCACCTTCTGCAGCTCGGTCGTGCAGAAGATGAAGACGAGGTGGGGAGGCGGCTCCTCGATCAGCTTCAGCAACGCGTTCCAGGCGGCGTCGGTGAGCTGGTGCGCCTCGTCGAGGATGTAGATCTTCGACCGTCCCTCGACCGGCTGCAGCACCACGCGGTCGCGGATGTCGCGAATGTCGTCGATGCCGCGCTGGGAGGCTGCGTCCATCTCGATCACGTCGAGGGACGTGCCGCTGGTGATCGAGACGCACGCATGGCACGTGTTGTCGGGGCTCGCGGTCGGCCCGTGCGCGCAGTTGATGCCCTTGGCGAGGATGCGCGCCAGCGAGGTCTTGCCGGTGCCCCGCGGACCGGCGAACAGGTACGCCTGGCGCACCTTGCCCTGCTCGATCGCATTCGTCAGCGTTCGGACGACCGCTTCCTGCCCGACCACCTCAGAGAACGTCTGCGGACGGTACTTGCGGTAGAGCGCGGTCACGGATCGATTCAAGCAGATCCGGCCACAGGCTCCGGAACCGCCTCGGGCCGCAGACCTACGGGTTCGTCCCAAACAACCCCGCCCGTTCGGGCCAGCGGTAGCCGAAGCTCGAAGACCGAACCCCGACCTTCGGCGCTCCGAACCGAGCAAGAACCGCCGTGTGCGCGGGCGATGGCCGCCACGATCGAGAGCCCGAGCCCCGACCCGCCCAGCCGTCGCGACCGCGACGCGTCCGTTCGCGCGAATCGCTCGAAGATGCGCTCCTGCGCGTCTTCCGGGATCCCCTGGCCGGCGTCGCGCACCGACAGCACGACCTGATCGCCAGAGCGGACGGCAGCCAGCTCGATCCGCGCGTATTCATCGGTGTATTGCACGGCGTTCTCGATCAGCGCGTCGAGCGCGGCCCGCACCCAGCTTTCGTCGGCGTCGAGGCTGACCTCGGCGATCACACCCAGGTGCCAGGCACGCCGGGCCACCTCGGACCAGCGCATGAAGACGTCCTCCAGGAACGGAACCAGCTCGAACGACGACCGGCTCACCCCGTCGGTTCTCTCGACCCGTGCGAGCAGCAGCACCCGATCGACGATGTGCTCGATGCGCTGCAGTTCCTCGAAAGCGACGGTCAGCTCGGGCCGGTCGGTGTCGAAGCTGCGCTGGAGCAGCTCGAGGTGCCCCCGCGCGATCGTCACCGGCGTGCGCAACTCGTGCGAGACGTTCTGGAGCAGGCGCTCCTGCTGCTCGAGGAGCGAGGCGCGCTCTTCGGCGAGCGCCTGGACGGTCTCGAGCGCCTGCACACGGCGCCGTGCATGCCAGACCATGGCGAGGAACATTGCCGCCATCAGTGGCACCTCGAAGAGCTCGCCCCAGAGCTGAATCCCGTCGAAGGCGTCGGCGAAGATGCTCGCGCCGGTGCCGAGCATGACGGCGCCGAGGATCGCGGCGGTCGTCGGCAGCGACCACACCCGGAAGCCGTAGAGCAGCGTCAGGGTGATCCAGATGACGTGGAAGGGGATGGTCTCCCACGTCGGCGAAGCGATCATCACCCCGAGGCACGCCACCGCAAGCACGCCCCAGGCCGCATCGACGCGGTTCGGCGCCCTGGAGCCGAACCTAAGCAGCTGTGATGCGGTATCCAGCATGGCGCACGGTTTCGATCGGGGCCGCGGGAGCGAGCTTCTTGCGCAGGCGGCGCACGCACACGTCGACGAGGTTCGACCCGGGGTCGTGGCTGTAGCCCCACACCTCGGACAGCAGCCGCTCCCGGCTGACGATCTCGCCGGAATGCGAGACGAGGTGGTAAAGCAGCCGGAACTCCCGGTCGGAGAGGTCGGTGGTGCGGTCGGCCACCCGCGCCTGGCGGCGCGCCAGGTCGAGCTCGACCAGGCCGGCACGGAGCGTCGTCGCCGTCGGGGCGATGCGGTCGCGGCGCAGGTGGACGCGGACGCGCGCGACCAGCTCGTCGAACGAGAACGGCTTCGACAGGTAGTCGTTGGCGCCGAGCTCGAAGCTGCGCAGCTTCGTCGGCAGGTCGGACCGGGCGGACAGAATCAGCACCGGCAGCTCGGGCCGCTGGGCGCGCAGGTCGTTCAGCAAATGCAGGCCGTCGAGCTGGGGCAGCAGCAGATCCAGGACGACGAGCTCGTACGGCTCGGCCAAGGCGCGAGCGAGCCCTACGGCCCCGTCCTCGGCGCCGTCGACCACAAAGCCCTCCGCCTCGAGTCCAAGTCGCAAGAAATCGAGAATCCGGGGCTCGTCCTCGATGACCAGAATTCGCATCGTTCGCTTCGACCCGATGCGACCATACAACTCGAGAGGTCCCCGAACCAGGCTCCGCTGCGAGCGAAGCCTGGTTCGGAAGACAAGCGCTACGCGGCGATGCTCTCGGACTCGAGGCTCGGGAGGCTGCGGATCTCTGCCTCCACGGCGTCGCGGCCCGAGGTGATCCCGTGCACGAGCAGCCGCAACAGCCCGAAGACGACTGCGGTCGCGAGCACGGCGTTCAATGCGATGAATGTAATGGTTGTCATGTCTCCAGCCTGTCGTTCGTTGCTGTGAAATCGGTGTGAACGCCGTAGGTATCGGCTGGGACCGCCGTTGCCATGAGCACCGTTCGAGCGACTCGCAACATGACGTGGAAATGACACTTCTGTCACGAGGCGGGACAACGGTGGCCTCCGCGCGATATACGCCCATCTCATGGCGATTGCGACGAGGAAGCTGCTGGCGCTTGTTGCCATCGTCGCGCTCATCGGTGTGCTGATCGGGGTCTACGTCGTCGACCTCACGAACGGGCCGACGCCGTACCGACTGCCGGTTGCGGTGGGGGCCAACGGCGAGAAGACGGTGAACCTGACGCTGCAGACCGTCGCTGCGGTCGGCCCGAACCTCTCCCCGAACGAAAACTGGGTCTCGTATCTCGTCAAGGAGCACGGCGTCTGGCACCGCAGCACGGTCTGGACGCTGCCGGCCCACTCACTCGTTCGCGTGACCGTCTACCAGTTCGACGGCGACAGCGGCCTGCGTAACCCGTTCCTCGCCGAGGCCCGCGGGATCGTCGGCGACACGTTCACGGTCGACGGCAAGCCGATGCGGACGATCGATCCCGACGACGCGTCGCACACGTTTGCGATTCCGCAGCTCGGGCTGATCGTGCCGCTCGAGGGCGTGTCCGACAACGCGAAGAACCAGTGCGGTTTCGCGCCCTGCTCGCTCTCGAACGCGCACCACACCATCACCTTCACCTTCCGCACGGGCAAGGCCGGCCACTACAGGTGGCAGTGCTTCGTGCCGTGCGCGGCAGGCTTCGTCTACGGCTTCGGCGGCCCCATGCAGACGGTGGGCTACATGGACGGGTATGTCGATGTGGTCTAAGCAGACTCACGCTCGCCGAATCGCGATCCTCTCGATCGTCGCGACGGTGATCATCCTGCCGCTCGTGATCTTCGTCCTCGGGCCGAACATGCCCCCGGGCAAAGGCACGAGCGCCGCAAAGGGTCAGCAGTTCGACAACGTCGTCCTGCTCGTCGTCATGACCCCGGTCACGAGCTTCATCCTCGTCTTCATCGGGTACATGATCGCCGCCTTCCGGATCAGGAAGGGCGACACCGACCTGCGGGACGGCCCGCCGATCAAAGGCCACATGCCGTCTCAGATCGCCTGGCTGAGCGTCACCACGGTGATCGTGCTCTTCCTGGCGATCTTCGGAACCGCGGAGCTGTTCGCCGGAAACGGCGCCGGCGGCGGGCAAGGTCCACACCCGATCGCGAAGCCGAGCGGCTCTGTGCTGCCGATCCAGGTGATCGGCCAGGAGTGGGAGTTCACCTACCGCTATCCGACGTACGGCGGGGTCGAGACGGCCCAGCTCGTGCTGCCGGTCGGACGCGAGATCGAGTTCCACGTCACGTCGCTCGACGTCGTCCATTCGTTCTGGGCGTACGAGCTCGGCGTCAAAGCTGACGCGAACCCGGGGGTCGACAACATCGCCTTCGTCAAGCCGTCGAAGCTCGGCACCTTCCAGATTCGCTGCGCCGAGCTGTGTGGTCTCTGGCACGGCTACATGTTCGACACCGGGAAGGTCGTCTCGCCCTCCCAGTTCTCAAGCTGGATCACCACCCAGCGCACCTACTTCGCGCCGATTGCGAAGTACCTCCCGGCTTACAGCACGACGTACGCCCCCGACCCCCAGTTCCGCGCCGGATGAACGTGTCGCGCATCTTCCGGTTCAACCTGCTGACGGCCGTCGTCCTCGGCATCGCCGGGTACTTCCTCGGCTGGTGGCTCGGCCACCAGATCACGAGCCCGAGCATCGACTACTTCGGCGACACCGGCCAGAACGACATCGCGCTGTTCATCGCCTACTTCGTCGGGGTGATCGGCTTCCTCGTCGGGCTCGGCTTCCTCAACTATCCGGTCCAGCGCATGCTCGGTCACCCGCCGTCGCTCCGCGAGAAAGAGGCGGCGGGCGCGAGCCGCTACTTCACGCTCTGCACCGACCACAAGGTCGTGGGCATCCAGTACCTGATCGGGATCGGCGTCTTCATCTTCATCGGCGGGCTGAACGCGATGCTCATCCGCTTCGAGCTGCTGCGCCCGACCCATCTGGTGTGGAACGGCAACAACTACCTGACCCTCGTCGGTATCCACGGCACGATGATGATGGGGATGATGACGAGCGGCATCCTGGGGCCGTTCGCCAACTACCTCGTGCCGCTGATGATCGGATCGCGCCGCATGGCGTTCCCGCGGATCGAGGCGCTGACGTTCTGGCTGCTGATGGCCGCAGGCACGATCCTCATGACCTCGCTCGTCTTCGGCGGCTTTCCGACCGGCTGGACTGGCTACGCGCCGCTGAACGAGCAGGCGAACATGGGTATCGACGCCTACATCGCGTTCTTCGCGCTCGTCGGTGTATCGATGATGCTCCTCGGGCTGAACATGCTGGTGACGGTGATCACCATGCGCGCGCCGACGATGACGTGGGGCCGGCTGCCGATCTTCGTGTGGGCCACGGTGTCGACCGCCGTGCTGATGCTGCTGGCCGCGCCCGTCCTCATCTCGACGCTGATGATGCTGACGCTGGACAGGACGGCGCAGACCGGCTTCTTCAACACCCAGTCGGGCGGCAGCTCATACCTGTACGAGAACCTGTTCTGGTTCTTCGGCCATCCCGAGGTCTACATCCTCGCGCTGCCGGGGATGGGGATTCTGCTCGAGATCCTGCCCGTGTTCTCCCGCAAGCCGCTGTGGGGCTACCGGTTGGCCGTCACGGGCATGCTCGGCATCGCCCTGCTGAGCTTCCTCGTCTGGCAGCACCATCTGTTCGTCAGCGGTATCAACGCCGACCTGCGTCCGTTCTACATGCTGTCGACGGAGTTGATCTCGCTGCCCACCGGGTTCATCTTCGTTTGCGCCCTCGGCACCCTCTGGCGCGGGCGGATCAGCCTCACGGTGCCGATGCTGTTCTCGCTGGCCTGGCTCTTCAACTTCCTGATCGGCGGACTCACAGGCGTCTTCCTGTCGGACGTTCCGAGCGACGTGACCACGCACGGCAGCTTCTTCTCGATGGCGCATTTCCACTACACGATCATGGGTGGCCTGATCTTCTCGTTCTTCGCGGGCATCTACTACTGGGTGCCGAAGATGACCGGATTCGAGATCAACGAGCGGTGGGGGAAGGTCCACTTCTGGGTGATGTTCCTGTCGTTCAACTCGACCTTCGGCCCGTTGCTGGTGGTCGGGTTCCTCGGGATGCCGCGTCGTGTCGTGACGTACGCCGGCTACCTCCAGGGTGCGAACGACTGGGTGTCGATCTCGGCCTTCGTCCTCGGCGGGTCGATGCTCATCTTCATCGCCAACTTCGTGTATTCGCAGGTCTTCGCGCGTGTACCCGCCGCGACGAATCCATGGCGGTCGAAGTCGATCGAGTGGCAACTGCCGTCGCCGGTACCCGTCCACAACTTCGACGTGATCCCGACGTTCGGGCCTGACCCGTATCCGTATGGCGACGCCGCGCGCGACGTCGGCCCGGCGGTCGCACCTGCAGGGTCGTCGGCATGACCGAGCTGGCTCATCCCGAGACCCCCTACTCGATTGTCGAGAGGGAGCAGCCCGAAATCCTCGGCGCCAACCTTCGCGTCGGCGCCCACCTGCTGGCCGGCGCGACGGCGTTCTTCTTCGTCCCGTGGCTCTTTGCGTACTTCTATCTCCGCTCGCTGGACAAGCACTCGGTCTTCAAGCCGAAGCACGTCGCGCCGTCGACCACACTCGGGACGCTTGCCACGGCGGCGATCGTCGTTGCCGCCGCGCTCGTCTGGCTCGCGCTGGCCGACCATCGGGCCGACCGGCGTCCAGCATGGCGCCGCAAAGGAGCGGTCGCCCTTCTGCTCCTCTTCGCGTCCGTCGGGCTCCAGATCGCCGAGTGGGCGACGCAGGGCTTCGGCCCGACCGACGGTCCTTATGCGAGCGTCTACGTGGGCTGGACGGGGATGCTGTGCCTGTTCGTGCTCGCCCTTGCTTTCTGGCTCGAGACGACGCTCGCGGTCTCGATTCGCTTTCGAAACACGCCAGTGGGCACGACCTCCCCGCCCGGCGCGTCGGGCGACAGTGACCGCACGGCTCCGGACATCCACGATCCACTGTCGCTCGTCCGTCCCGAGCTCGATGCCCTGTCGTTCTTTGCGGTCGCGGTCGGCGCAGTCGCCGTCCTCACCTGGTTCATCCTTTACGTTCTGTAGGCATGGCCTTTCTATTCCGCTGGCAAGACTGGCCGGTGCAGTGGCCGTTCTATGCGCTCGCCGTGACGGGCTGGCTGTACTTCCTCGGCGGCCGCGCGAGCGCCACGCCCGGCCGCGCGGCGAAGCGTTGGCGCGGGGCGGCGTTCTACGGCGGGATCCTGGCGCTCGTTCTGGCGATCGACTCGCCCGTCGACATCTACGCCGATTCGCTGTTCTGGGTGCACATGCTGCAGCACGTGCTGCTGATGCTCGTCGCGCCGCCGCTGCTCCTGCTCGGGCGCCCGTGGCCGCGGGTGTCACGGCCGCTCCCGATCGACGTCCGGCGGCCGCTCGCGCGGGCGATGCTGGTCGGCGACACGCTTGCGCCTGTCCGGCGCGCCGTGCGGCGCCTGGCCGATCCGCTGCCGGCATTCGTGGCGTTCAATGCGACGCTGCTCGCCTGGCACATTCCGGCGCTGTACGACCTGACGCTTCGCTACGGGTTCGTTCACGACCTCGAGCACGCGCTGTTCTTCGTCACCGCAATGCTGTTCTGGTCGCATCTCGTGCCTGGTGCGGTCGGGCGGCCGCGGCTCAGTGACGGCCAGCGAGTCGTGTACGCGACGGGGGGCATGCTCGTCAGCTGGCTGCTCGCGGTCGTGCTCGGGCTCGCGCCCGATGCGGTGTACCCGGCCTACGCCTCGCTCGCGCATCGGCCGGGGGGCATCTCCGCTCTTGCCGACCAGCAGCTCGCCGCCGGAATGATGTGGGTTCCCGGCTCGATTCCGTACACGATCGCCATCTTCGTCGCCGCGTTCCGCTGGCTCGACCCGGCAGGCGCGACGCGGCGGAGAATCGAACTTCGACCGAGGGAGACTTCATGACTGTCGCTTCGTTCCTCACCGGTTCGCTGCTCACGCTCCTCATCCCGGTCGGGTTGCTGATCGTGATCGGCGGCTACTGGGCCTGGATCGCACGTCACCGCGAGAAGCTGTGAGAGCCTTGTAAGGGTTTAACACGGTCTTAGCGGGACCCGCGTGTACCTTGGCGGAGTCCATGGCCCGCCCGGACGTCACGACCCTCTCGCGCCGTGGACAGATGACTCGTCGGCGCATGTTGGCCGGCAGTCTCGTGGTTGCCGTCGGCGCGTTCACCGGACGCGCGCGCGCCGCGCTTCGCGGCGAGCTCGTGTCGGCCCTCGAGGTCGACAACGGCGGTGCACCGTTCGCAGGCGACCGCGCGCTGTTCGCCACACTCAGCCCCGGGGGGCCCCGCGGGCGCAAGCGCGCGAACGTCAGCTTCGAGCTGGCCCGGCCCGCGCACGTCGAGTTACGCGTGCTTTCGCGCAACGCGCCGCGGGCGAAGGTGCCCTCGAGCGAGGGCAGTTCGGCGTCGACCCGCACCGAGCAGCTGAGCGCCCAGTCGGCGCTGCTGCCCGCAGGACGTCACAAGCTGATCTGGGAGCCACCGCCGAGTCTCGCTCCGGGCACGTACACGCTGCAGCTTCTCGTGACGGGCGCGAACGGCAAGCGCACGGTCTACGGCACGGCGACCCCCGCGCACCCGCACCTGTCGCGCGCTCCGATCGTGCGGATGCTCGGCATCGATGCGGCGTTCCTGCAGTCGAGCTATGCGGCGGGTGATGCGACGACGATGTTCGTCGCCGCGGATGCGAGCGCGCTGACCGTGCAGCTCTACCAGTCCGGGCCCGAGACCGTTCCGACCTACGCGAACAATCTGTTGAACGGGGTGCCCATCGGCGACCCGCTGCAGGTCGACTGGCGTCAGAACGCCGACGGGCCGGCTCCGATCAACCTGACGCTCCCGGCGGGAATCTCGAGCGGCGTCTACTACGCGCAGCTGCAGTCGAGCGACGGCCGGATCGGGTACGCGCCGTTCATCGTGCATCCACCGGCGGCCCAATACCGGGTCGCGGTGATCATGCCGACAAACACCTGGCACGCCTACAACTTCTACGACGCCGACGGCGACGGGTTCGGCGACAGCTGGTACGTCTCGTGGGCGACGAACTCGGTCGACGTGACGCGGCCGCATCTCAACCGCGGGGTGCCGTACAAGTTCCGCAGCTACGACCTCTCGTTCCTGCACTGGATGTCGCGGACGGGCAAGCAGGCGGATTTCTACGCCGACGAGGATCTCGAGGCCATTGGCAGCGGCGACACGCTGCGGAGCGCCTATGACCTGGTCATTTTCCCGGGCCACGAGGAGTACGTCGTCGGGCACGCCTATGACGTCATCCAGCGCTACCGCGATCTCGGCGGGAACCTGATGTTCCTCTCGGCGAACAACTTCTTCCGCCGTGTCGACCGTCACGGCACCCGGCTGCAGCTGATCAACCTGTGGCGCGATCTCGGCCGTCCGGAGGCCGCGCTCATCGGCGTTCAGTACAAGGCATCCGATCGCGGGACGCACCAGTCGCCGATGGTCGTCACCGACGATGGCGCCGCGAGCTGGGCGTTTGCGGGCACGGGCCTGCAGTCGGGGCAGCCGTTCGGGCGCTACGGCATCGAGATCGACTCGACGACGGCGTCCTCACCGCCCGGGACGGTCGTGCTGGCGGAGATCCCGAACGCGCTCGGAGCGGGCTTGACGGCGCAGATGACGTACTACGAGACGCCTGCCGGCGCGCGGGTCTTCGCGGCGGGGGTGCTGAACTTCGGCGGCGAGATGCTGCTCTGGCCGCAGACGACGCAAATTCTCGAGAACGCCTGGCGCCAGCTCAACCAGCCTTAAAGGTTAGGGTTGGTCGCGTGAACGACGAGGAGATGCTCGCCGAGACGCGCGGGTTCAACGAAGGCCTCGAGCGCCTGCTCGCGACCTTGCCGCCGGTCTTCACGTTGCCGCCCGAGGTCACGCGGCGCCAGCGGCGTGACGGCGGCGACATCTTTCCGCCGCCGGTGTTTCTACCCGAGGCGCGCTGGGAGAGTGTTACGGGCCGAGCCGGTGAGATCCCGCTGCGCATCATCGAGCCCGAGGGCGAGTCGCGAGGCGTCTACCTGCACTTCCACGGCGGCGGCTGGGTGCTCGGTGGGGCCGACCTCCAGGATCCCGGCCTCAAGGCCGCCGCCGATGCGACGGGCCTCACCATGGTCAGCGTCGACTACCGCCTGGCTCCCGAGGATCCGTATCCGGCCGGGCCTGACGACTGCGAGAACGCGGCTCTCTGGGTGCTCGAGCGCTATCCGGGCCATCGAGCGATCGGTGGCGAGTCGGCGGGTGCGCAACTCGCGGTGGTCACGCTGCTGCGCCTGCGCGACCGGCACGGCATCGACGTGCGTGAGGCGTTCGCCGCAGCAAACCTCGTCTTCGGCCCGTTCGATCTGACCGGGACACCGAGCCGTCACCTCTGGGGCGATCGCGAGCTTGTCCTATCGAGCCCCGAGATGGACTGGTTCGCCGACTGCTATCTGCCCGGCATGCCCGCGCGCGAGCGGCTCGCGGCGGACGTCTCGCCGCTGTACGGGGACCTCCGGAACCTGCCGCCGGCGCTGCTCACCTGCGGCACGCTCGACCCGCTGCTCGACGACACCCTCTTCATGGAGGCGCGCTGGCGCACGGCGGGCAACGAGACCACCTTGAGCCTGTATCCCGAGGCGGTGCACGCCTTCGTCGCGTTCGAGATCGAGGCGGCCAGGCGCTCGCGCGCCGAGCAGTACGCGTTCATCCGCGGCTAGCTTTTCACAGCGTTTACGCACGTTCGAACGGCCTTTTACCGTCGGCCGCGAGGCTGCGCTCGTCTCGTCCGGTTTGCACGTCTCCTCGAACCCCGGTCGATGGGAGCCACCATGAAACGCATCGTTCTCTTGACCGCCGGTGTCGCCGCCCTGGTCTTCTCGGGCCTTGCAGTCGCACATGCCACCCTTTCGCACTCGATCAAAGGTGTCTCGGCGACGTTCACGGCGACCACCGTCTCCAACCTCCGCACCTCGACCTGTGTCGGCGCCGAGGGCAACCCGTTCACGTACACGCGGGCGACGTACTCGGGCACGGCGACGAGCACCGACCCGACCTTGAACGGCCCGGTCACGCTCGACCTCTCGAGTTACATCAACACGACGACCGGCTACGGCACGGTCGCGGGCAAGCTCCGCATCACCACGGCGAACAACGGCCATACCGACGCGCATATCGATGCTGTCGCATCGCACAACGCGTTCGCCGGTCTGGCAGCGGGTCGCGTCGACGGCCAGACCTGGCTCCTCGCGAACGTCTCGGCCGATTTCGCTCCGGCCACCGGCGTTGCGAACGGGAAGCTTGGAGCAACCGCGGGCGGCGACGCCGTCGAGGGTGTGCCCGGCCGCTGCGTCAAGCCGAGCCCGCCCAAGCCGCAGCGGATCCACGCCGTCGGCTACACCACTGCAGTCTCGGCGACGTCGGTCTCGGCGGCCGGCGTCACCTGTGCAGTCCCGGCCGACCTCGCGTCGTTCGTGCAGTCCCACGTCGCCATCGGCACACGCGTCGACCTGAAGTGCCTCGTCTCGAACGGCACCCCGACGCTCACGCACATCGCAGTCAGAGGAGGCTCCGCTTCGAGCCACCTCGTGCACGCCGCGCTGAAGAAGTAGTCGCCTGGAAGCTCAGGGAAGCCGCTCTCCGGCCCGGATCGGGTCGGAGAGCCGGTTTCCCGGCGGCGCCAGCGGGCAGACCCAGCGAGGGTCGTACGAGCACGACGGGTTGAAGGCGAAGTTGAAGTCGAGCACGAGCTTCCCGTTTCGCTCGCCGAGGTCTGCGCCCTTGACGGTGTCGAGGAGATAGCGGCCCGCGGCGTAGGTGTCGGAGCCCGAGGTGCCGTCGGTGAACGACAGGAACAGGCCGCCGGCGTAGGCCTCGAGCCAGTAAAGGTCGAGACTGTGGTCGGTCTCGCCGAGCCGGAACGCGGCCCGACCGAAGCGGACGAATGCGTATGGCTTCGTTCCGCTGGTCGCGATCTCGCGCCGCTCGTGCTCGGCGGGCTCCACGGTTGCGAGGGCGCGCAGGGCGGGGTCGTAGTCGAAGCACGGGGCGCCGGCGTACGCCGCGCGTTCGCCGGCGGGGATGGGTGACTGGGGGTGCTCGCGGAAGAGGCGGTTGCGCGTCTCGCGCCAGTGCTGCCAGGCGTGCTCCGGCTCGGGGTCGGCGCGGATCTCCGCGTACAGGGCGAAGATGCGCCGCTTCCAGTCGAGCAGGGTCAGCTCGTCCATGGGCCGGCTAAGCGGCGGCAATGCTCTGCGGAAAGTGGAAGACGTTGGTCGGGTCATAGGCCTTCTTGACCTGGCGCAGCCGTGGCAGATTCGACCCGTAGTACGCGGTCGCCCAGTTGGCGAGGGTCGGGTCGATGTAGTTCTGATAGGCCTGGCCGGAGACAGCCGTCCGCAGCGCGGCATGCAGTCCGTTCAGCCATTCGTGGTTTGCAGCCAGCCGCGCCGCCGGAGCGACGGGTGGCAGCTCGGCCGTGTACTGGATCGCGAACAGCTGATCGCGGTGAACGAAGGCGGTCGCGGCTTTCGGGACACGGTTGATCGCGCCGCCGTACGAGTCCATCAGCAGTGCGCCGCGCCCGAGGTTCGGATTCGTCTGCCGCGCGTCGATCGCCTTGACGATCGTGTTGATCGCCGCCGCCGACAGCGGCCTGGCGACGAAGTCCGATTTGGCCAGGAACGTCGAGCGTTGGAGTGAGCCGCGCGGGCTGGTGTGGCACTGGCCGACCGTCTCGCTGCTGCAGCCCGCCCAGAACAGCGCGGCTTCGATCCCGCTGCGGGTATGGGTTGTCACGCTGGTGGGGTTCCCGGCATCGGCAAGTGGCTTGATTAGAGCCAGCAACTCGGCTTCCGTGCCGAAGAACTGCCCCGACGAGACGACGTGGGAGCGGGCCGTCGGCCCGGTCGGGTCGGTCGCCTCGAGGTCGCACACCGAGAACAGCGCGTCGGGTGCCGTCGGCGCGAAAGCCTGCCACGCCTGAACGGCCTGCACCGCTTGATTCCAGGGCCACTCGACGTAGTACGTCGAGACGTTCGAAATCGGATGGGTCTTGAAGGTGAAGCTCGTGACGATCCCGAAATTGCCGCCGCCACCGCCGCGGCACGCCCAGAAGAGGTCGCTGTGGTGCGACGTGTCGCAGGTGAGGAGTGTTCCCGCGGCAGTGACGATCTGCAGGCTTTCGACGTTGTCGCAGGTCAGGCCGAACGCGCGCGACGTGAAGCCGACACCGCCGCCGAGCGCCAGACCCGCGATACCCACCGTCGCGCAGGAGCCCGCCGGGATCGTCACGCCGTGGGCGAACAGCTCCGAGTAGACGTCGATCAGCTGCGCGCCGGCTCCGATCACGGCGGTCTTCGCTCCCGGTGCGACGTGAATCTGGTTCAGGCGGCTGACGTCGATGATCACCCCGGACGTCGTCGAGTAGCCGCCGTAGCTGTGGCCGCCCGAGCGGGGAACGACGTGCACGCCGTACGTGCGCGCCCACAGGATCGTCTTCTCGACGTCGCCCGCGTTCGCGCAATACACGACGGCGTGGGGGTGGATCGCATCGAAGCGGGTGCTCTCGGCCAGCCGCGCCTCGGCGTACGCCGGGCTGCCGGGCGCCACAACGGTGCCGTGGATGCTCTTGGCCAGCGCCTTGAGCTTCGCGCTCGGCGGCGCAGCCGCCGCGACCTTCGGCCCACGCAGGCACCGCGAAGGCGCGCCGGCCACAGCACCGAGTCAGCCCGAGGAACTGCCGCCGGCCCATCCTCGAGATCCGCGGCTAGCGCGGCGTGGTCGATGCCGTCGCAAGAAACTCGTCTCCGATTACCTCTGTTACGGAGGTAATCTGTGCATAGTGCCCGCTTCTCCCGACGAGTTGCTCGAGGCGCTCTCGGCTGCGATCGCAGCGGCGGTTCGCCGCCGGGTCGGCGCGGCCCGTCGAGCTCTCGGTGCTGACGGGCGCGCAGCTCGAGCTCGTGCGGCTGCTGCGCCGCGAGCCCGGCGTGTCGATCGCCGACGCGGCTGCGCGGCTGCGGGTCGCGCCGAACACCGTCAGCACGCTCGTCGGCGCAGCTCGCCGACGCCGGCGTGCTCGAGCGGCGGATCGACGACGCCGACCGGCGCGTCGTGCGGCTCGACGCTCACTCCCGGGTGTCCGCCGCCGGGTCGACGCCTGGCGCGACCGTCGCGTCGACGCGCTGGGCGAGGCGATGGCGCGGCTCTGCCGGCCGCGGATCGTCGAGCGCTCTGGCGAGGCGCCGTCCGGCGCTGCTTCCGCCTGGCCGACGAACTGCAGGTCGAGGGGGCGGCGGATGACCGCCCTCGCCGAGGCACCGCGCTGCCGCGCGCTCGACTGCTGCGGCGTCCGCCACCGCTTCGGCGACCACCTCGCGCTCGACGGCGTCGATCTGACCGTCGATGCAGGGCGAGGTGTTCGGCCTGCTCGGCCCGAACGGCGCGGGCAAGACGACGACGATCCGGCTCCTCAACACGCTGCTGCCGCTGCAGGAGGGCGGTCGAGGTGGTCGGCTACGACGTCGCGCCGCTCGCCGATGGCGGTCCGCCGCCTGCTCGGCTACGTGCCGCAGCAGCTCTCGATCGAGGCGGCGCTGACCGGCCGCGAGAACGTCTCGTGGTTCGCGCGGCTGTTCGACGTGCCCCGCTCGCGAGCGCAAGGAGCGCGTCGCCGACGCGCTCGAGGTGATGGGGCTCGCCGACGCCGCCGACCGGCTCGCCGGCACCTACTCGGGCGGCATGGTCCGCCGGCTCGAGCTCGCGCAGGCGCTCGTCAACCGGCCGGCGCTGCTCGTGCTCGACGAGCCGACCGTCGGCCTCGACCCGGTCGCGCGCGACGGCGTCTGGCAGCGCGTCGAGGAGCTGCGGGACGCGACCGGGATGACGGTGCTGCTGACGACGCACTACATGGAGGAGGCCGACGCGCTCTGCGACCGCGTCGCGCTGATGCACCTCGGGCACGATCCGCGCCGTGGGGACGCCCGACGAGCTGAAGGCGGCGATCGGCCCCGACGCGACGCTCGAGGACGTCTTCCGCCGCTTACACCGGCGAGCGCCTCGCAGGCGACGGCGCGAAGGGAGGCCTGCGTGAGATCCGCCGCACTCGCCGGACGCGCGCGCCGCGTTGGCTGAGTCGCGCCGATCGCGCCGCCGACGTCTGGCGCCGGCTTCCCGAGCCGGGTCGCGCACGTTCTGCCTCGTCGAGCTGCAGAAGCTCAGCCACGACCGCACCGAGCTCTTCACGCGCGCGGTGCAGCCGGTGCTGTGGCTGCGTCGATCTTCGGCGAGACGTTCAACCGCCTGCACGCGATCCCGACCGGGCGGCCGGCCGTACCTCGACTTCCTCGCGCCCGGGAATCATCGCCCAGTCGGGCCTGTTCGTCTCGATCTTCTACGGCATCCAGATCATCTGGGAGCGCGACGCGGGCGTGCTGACGAAGCTGCTCGTCACCCCGACGCCGCGCTCGGCGCTCATCCTCGGCAAGTCGTTCGCCGCCGGGTATCCGCGCGATCGCCCAGGTCGTCGTCGTGCTCGTCGCTCTCGGTCATCCTCGGCGTCTCGCTCACCGTCAACCCGCTCCACATTCTCGGCGCGTTCGCGATCGTGGTGCTCGGCTCGGCGTTCTTCTCGTGCCTCTCGATGACGATCGCCGGCGTCGTGCTCAAGCGCGACCGGCTGATGGGCATCGGCCAGATGATCACGATGCCGCTCTTCTTCGCCTCGAACGCGCTCTACCCGGTGTGCTCATGCCGCGGCTGGCTGCGCGTTCTGAGCAAGGTCAACCCGCTCAGCTACGAGGTCGACGCGCTGCGCGGCCTGCTGACCGGCGCGCACGCGCATCTCGGGCTCGACTTCCTCGTGCTCCTCGTCGCGGTCGCCGATCGGCGTGACGACCGCCTCGTCGCTCGTCGGCCGGCTGGCGCGCTGGCCCATGCTGCGCGGCTGGCGCATCTGGGCCTTCGTAGTCGGGCTCCTCGTGGCGGCACTTGCTGCGCTGGCGATTGTGGCCCTGCTTGCGTGGCCGCGCGCCCGGCTCGATCCGTCGTCCGAGGCGCTCGCGCGCATCGTGCTGCCGCGCTTCGCGGGGCGCGTCGAGGTCGTGCGCGTTCGACTCTGCTCAGAACGGGCAGGTGCCGGTGCGGCTGCGGCAGGGAGGTCTGTTCCCAGAAACGCCAATCGCCGCCGGCGAGCAGCTTGAGGGTTGAAGCTGAAGGTGCGCCGCCCCGGCTGGGCCGAGCTGGCTCGTCGGACGCACCTCGACGCGCACGTTCACGGTCGAGACGCCGGTCGCACACCTGAGCGGCCAGTGGCTGCAGGTGCAGGCCGGGTCGCCGGTGGCCGTGACTTTTGACCAGCCGGTGAGTCTCGTCGCGTTCAGACACCACAAGGCGCGGCGCCTCGCAACCCCGCGCACCAGCGTCTCCGTCGGCGTCCTGGCGCGTGGCGCCCACAGCCAGGGTGTGATCGCCGTCGCCGCCGCCGCTCGCTCGTGGGAGCTGCTCTCACCGGTGTCGCGCGTGACGTGGTTCCCTGCGCAGCCGCTCACCCAACTACTCGCGGAGCCGCGGCCCGATGTCGCGATCGCGCCAGGACGGGAGCTGCGGCTGACCTTCTCGAAGCCGGTCCAGGACGAGCTCGGCTCCGTCCGGCCTCAGTTGAAGCCGGCGACTCCCGGCCGTTGGCGGCTCGTCGACGCGCACACCCTCATCTTCCGGCCGCAGGGACCGGGATTCGCGTTCGGCTCGCACCGTGCATGTCATCCTGCCCAAGTCGATTCTCCTCGCCGGCCAGGGCACGACCCCGACGACGACCGTGCAGTGGCACGTCCCGCTCGGGTCGACGCTGCGTCTCCAGCAGCTGCTCGCGCAACTCGGCTACCTGCCGGTCGACTGGGTTGCCGCGAACGACGGGCTGTCGACCGCGCGGGCGCAGCTTGCCGCCTCGGTCACCGCGCCGGCAGGCCACTTCGTCTGGCGGTGGCCCGACACCCCGCCTGAGCTCCAGACGCAGTGGCAGCCTGGCCAGTGGAACGAGGTCACTCGCGGCGCGGTGATGATGTTCGAGAACATGCACGGCCTGGCGTCCGACGGCCTGGTCGGGCCGAAGGTGTGGCGCGAGCTCGTCGCGGACGCGTTCGCCGGCAAGCGCCGCAACGCGGGCTACACCTATGTCTTCGTGCACCGGAACATTCCGCAGTCGTTGAACCTCTGGCACAACGGGCGCGTGATCCTCAAGTCGCCTGGCAATACAGGCGTGCCCGCCGCCCCGACGCAGCTCGGCACGTACCCGGTCTTCGAACACATCCGGTCGGGGACGATGAGCGGCACCAACCCCGACGGCTCGCACTACAACGATCCCGACATTCAGTTCATCAGCTACTTCCATCACGGCGACGCGCTGCACGCGTTCAACCGCACCTCGTTCGGCACGCCGCAGAGCCTCGGCTGCGTCGAGCTGCCGCTTGCTGCCGCGGCCAGGGTGTGGCCCTACACGCCGATCGGCACGCTCGTCACCATTGAGAACTGATGGCAGCCGCGGCACATATCCGCCGCTGCCGCTAGGGTCGGATCCGTGGCTCGGGGAATCGTCACTTCAGTCGTCATCGCTGCGATCGTGTGCGCCGTCGCTGCCGGAGCCTCGGCCCGCGCGACCGCCAATACCGACTTTCGCGGGACCTGGACCACGCCGGCCAACGGGAACTGGACGATCACCCGCGAGAATCTCAAGACCGGCGTCTGCGCCGGCAAATCGGGTTTCGCCGGGTACACGCTCACGGGCTGCCGCGTGACGGGCCGGCACTACGTCTTCGTCGTCCGCCAGACCGGATCGACGTACCGCTCGAACAACAGCGGCACCATCAGCGGCAACACCGTGCACGGGTTTTTCAGCGACACCGCCGGGCACAAGATCGCCTACGTGGCGACGCGCAAGCCGAAGAAGTAGAGCCCATCGGAACGGCTGCGCCGCCGGTTACCATGCCGCCCCGGGGCAGGGGCCGTCACCGCGAGGTGGCATGACATGGAGAGAGGGATTGCATGAACTCAACACGCTGGCTGGTCGCGTGCGTACTGACACTGGCGGCAGCTTCGGTCGTGGCAGTGTCGGCAGTCGCCGCACCCGCGTCGAAGACGATCGTCTTCTGCAGTGATACGACATATCCGCCGATGGAGTCGCTGCAAGGCGGCAAGGCGGTCGGCGCAGACATCGACATCGCCAACGCCATTGCGAAGAGCCTCGGCGATCAGGCGCAGATCAAGACCACCGGTTTCGACGTGATCATTCCGGCGCTGCTCGCGAAGAAGTGCGACGCCGTGATCAGCGCGATGACGGACACCCCCGCGCGAGCGAAGCAGGTCAACTTCGCCGACTACGTCACGGTCGGCGCGTCGCTGATGGTGAAGAAGGGCAACCCGTCACACATCACCGGGCTCGCATCGCTGAGCGGCAAGAGCGTTGCAGTCGAGGCGGCGACGACGGAGAAGGCAGCGCTCGACGCCGAGAACAAGACCCTCGCGAAGAGCGGCAAGGCGAAGATCGCAATCAAGATCTATCCGGCCGACACGAGCGCCGCTGCGGCGTTGCTCGCCGGCAGGGTCGACGCGTACTTCGCCGACGCGACGCCGGTCCTCTACTACATCAAGACGACGGGTGGGAAGTTCCAGTCGGCCGGACCGCAGATCGAGTCCGCGCCCGAGGGCATCGCCACCCGCAAGGGCGATCCGCTCGGCGGCCAGTTCAAGACGGCCATCGCGAAGCTCTACGCCAACGGGACGATGAAGACCATCCTCGCCAAGTGGGGCCTGAGCGCCTTCGCGCTGAAGAAGTAAGGAACACGTGCTCGTCGGGGTCGACTGGCACATCATCTGGTCGCGGATCTTCCATCCGAACGGCCCGTTCACCCATGCGCTCTGGGCGACGATCTACATCTCGGTCGTCGCCCAGATCATGGGCATCACCCTGGGCCTGATTGCCGCCCTCGCACGGATGTCCCGGATCTGGCCGTTTCGCTTCATTTCGGGGCTTTACGTCCTCATCTTCCGCGGGACGCCCGTGCTCGTGCAGATCTTCTTCTTCTACTTCGCGCTCGGGCTGCCGAACGTCCTGCATCTCGGCGTCTTCAGCCTGACCGCCGAGATCACGGCCGGCGTCCTCGCGCTCGGTATCAACGAGGGCGCGTATATGCGCGAGATCATCCGAGCCGGGATCGACTCGATCGACAAGGGGCAGCTCGAGGCGGCCAGGTCGCTCGGTATGCGCCAGAGCCTCGCGATGCGGCGGATCATCCTGCCGCAGGCGTTGCGCGTGATCGTCCCGCCGCTCGGCAACGAGTTCAACAACATGATGAAAACGACCTCGCTCGTCTACACGATCGGCGTCTACGAGCTCTTCGCCGATGCGGAGCAGGGCTACTCGCAGACGTTCCATGCGGAGTACTTCGTCGCAGTGGCGTTCTGGTACCTCGTGCTGACCAGCGTGTGGTCGTTGATTCAGGCCGTGATCGAGCGCCGCCTCGGGGTCAGCGATCGTGGCGACGAGCTCAGCTTGCGGGAACGGCTGGTCGTCGCCTGGAATCCGGTCAATGCCTGGGCTCGAGGAGCGCGCTAGTGGGCGCTCCCGCTCCCGCTGGAGCAGACGTCGTCATGCGCGCCACCGACGTACACAAGAGCTTCGGACGCCTGGAGGTGCTGAAAGGCGTCTCACTCGACGTGCGCCAGGGCGAGACGGTGTGCCTGATCGGGCCGTCCGGGTCGGGCAAGACGACCTTCATCCGCTGCATCAACCACCTGGAGAAGATCGACGCGGGCCGGATCGAGGTGAACGGCCGGCTGATCGGCTACCGCGAGCGTGACGGGAAGCTCCGCGAGGACTCCGAGCGCAGCATCGCCCGTCAGCGGACGCAGATCGGGATGGTGTTCCAGCGGTTCAACCTTTTCCCCCACAAGACGGCTCTCGAGAACGTGACCGAGGCGCCCGTGCACGTGCTCGGCGTGTCGCGCGAACAGGCCGAGGAGGAGGCCTGGCAGCTTCTCCTGCGGGTCGGCCTCGGGGGCAAACGCGATACCTATCCCGGCAAGCTTTCGGGTGGCCAGCAACAGCGAGTTGCGATCGCGCGAGCCCTGGCGATGAAGCCTGCGCTGATGCTCTTCGACGAACCGACGAGCGCACTCGACCCTGAGGTCACCGGTGAGGTGCTGTCGGTGATGGAGGAGCTCGCCGACGACGGCACGACGATGATCGTCGTCACGCACGAGATGGGCTTCGCCCGCAAGGCGGCCGACCGCGTCGTGATGATGGACGAGGGGCAGATCATCGAGGAGGGCACGCCCGAGCACTTCTTCGATGCGCCCGAGCACGAGCGCACGAAGCAGTTCCTGTCGAAGATCCTGTAGCTCTTCGCAGGCCGGTTTCGGTTTTGCCGACGCGTGTCGCGGGTACTGGCCCGGTATGCGGCTGTTCCGGCGGATCTGGGCCTGGCTGCAGGGCCCCGTTTTCATCAACCGCCGGCTCAACAAGCCCGGCCAGTGGGCGACCTGGCAGCCGGATGACAAGGGGCGTGAGGCGAACGAGGAGCAGAGCTCTCGCGACCCGCAACGCGACTGATCGCTACGCGGCGAGATCCCGGTCGGCGTCGCGTTCGACTCGCTGTGCCGCCAGGCTCGCTTGCCGGCGGATCAGCCTGAGGTCGTGACGCACGCCCTTCCGGATCCCGTGGTGGCCGAGCAGCCAGAGCATCGAACCGATGACGCCGACAACCAGCAGGACGTTTATGACGATTGCTGTGGTGAGTGACATGCCGAAGGCCTACCCGGCGTTTTCGAACCAAAACATCGATCCGCTGGGGGTCTGTCAGCAGACCCGTCCCCTAGGCTTGAGCCTCTGATGTGGAAACGCTCGGTCGTGCTCTTGCCGCTGCTGGCCGCTCTCCTGGCCGGAGCGAGCGCCGGGTCGGCGTCGACCGTCCTGCTGTTCCGCACGCCGACCGGGAACATTGGCTGCGCGTATTCGATCGGGCTCGATGGATTTGCGGCGCCGACGGTGCGGTGCGACATCCGAAGCAGGCTTCGCCCCGAACCGCCGCCGCCGGCCAACTGCCGCCTCGATTCCGGCGATTCGATCCAGATCTTCAGGCTCGGCCCGGCGACTCTGGTGTGCCACGGCGACACGGCGATCGACCCGTCGGCTCCGGTGCTTGCGTACGGACACACCTGGCGGCGCAGCGGCTTGACGTGCGTCTCGCAGCGGATCGGCCTTCGCTGCTTCAACCGCAGCGGGCACGGCTTCTTCCTCAGCCGGCAGAGCTGGCAGATCTTCTAGCGGCTGTCGTCGCGTCTCAAGACGCGGACATGGCCGGTGTCGGGCTGGTGCGCGATCTCTGCCTCACCGAGACCGATTGGTGAGACCCGGCCGGTCGCCGTGCTCGCGGGCGGCAGCTTGCCGTCGTGCCGTAGGGCGTCGGCGACCGTTCCGGCGAGCGTGATCGACGCTCGCCGGCCGCGAACAGGCCACGACCGCCGCTCGTACAGCGACTCGGCGACGACGGTCCAGCGGCCGAGTGCCGCCCGCACGCACACGGCGACGACCGCGACCAACAGTTCCAGGGCGAAGACGATCAGCGGCCAGACGAACGCGACCGCGAGCACGAACGTCACGACCAGGGCAAGACCGAACAGGACGTCCGAGAAGCTGCCCCCGCCGGAGCCCGCGATCGCACCGTCCGCGGTGTCGAGCTTCGGCCGCCCGAACCCCGGAAATCGCGGTCGCTCGAACAGCCGCCGCGACACGCGCCAGCTCCGTCCCGAGGGGTCAATCACCACCGTCGCCATCTCGGTTCAACGGTAAGTACCGCGGCTTCGCCGGGCAAGCCCGCAGCACGCAAAAACGCCGTCAGTTTCACTCGTTTCAGGGATCGCCGATGCCGAAAAGGGGGACGCGGAGGGGCATCCGAACGCTCTTACTGCGCAGGTGCGGTGGCGCCCGGCCACCCGATCAAGGAGGCTTTTCAGTGATTCGTTGGAATGCAAGTTTTATGCGTGTTGCCGTTGCGATCGCCGCCTTCGCGTCGCTCGCCATCGCCAGTGGCGCCGGCGCTCGCTGGTACTAGAACCGGCCTAACGGTTCTCCGCGATAAGCGTCCGACGGCCACCCAGGGAGCAGTCACCTGGGCGGGCCGTCGGACGCGTCGCATTTCCTCGGCTCGTGTCCCCGCTAGGCTCGTCCGGTGCGCGGGAACGAGGTACACCTTCGTCGCATCGAGACCGTTGACGATCTCGCCCCGGCAGTAGCTCTGGCCCGTGAGTTCGGCGACTGGGCGACCAAAGAGATCGAGGCCCGGCTCGGCGTCGTGATCCCGGCCGAGTCAGATCACCGGCCCGAAGTGCTCGATGATCTGCTCGCAGCAGGCGGTCGGCTCTACGTCGCCGAGGTCGACGGTGGTGCAGTCGGCATCGGCGGCCTCAAGCGCCTGAGCGAGACGGCCGGCGAGATCAAGCGGATGTTCGTGCTTCCGTCGGCTCGAGGGCGCGGCGCCGGCAGGGCGATCGTCGAGCGGCTCGTCGCCGACGCGCGGGCGCTGGGCTTTGCGACGATCTACCTCGAAAGCGCCTCATTCATGCATGCCGCACACGCCCTCTACCGGAGCGTCGGCTTCGTCCCGAGCGACTCCTACGACGGACTCGAGTTCGGACATGCCGACGTGTCGGTCTTCATGCGGCTCGATCTCGCCTGAGAAGCGGAGGCTCTCGACCTCCTCGTAAGCTGGACAGCGCCCTCGACCGTCAGGAGTTCAACCTTGCAGATCACGAGAAACAGCATTCAAACGGCAGCCGGGCCTGCTGACTGGTTCACCGGCGCGGTCTACATCGACGCCGTTGCGGCGGCCTCAGGCTCGTCGCGGGTGAATGCGAACAGTGTCCACTTCACTCCAGGAGCACGCACCGCCTGGCACACGCACCCGAACGGCCAGACGATCTTCGTCGTCGAGGGCCTCGGCGTTGCCCAGCGGCGAGGCGGGCCGGTCGAGCTGATCCGACCCGGCGACCGCGTCTTCTTCGAGCCCGGCGAAGATCACTGGCACGGCGCTGCGCCGAACCGCTTCATGACGCACATCGCAATCCTCCAGGTCGACGACGAGGGCAACAGCGCGATGTGGGGAGACCACGTGACCGACGAGGAATACGCTCAGGCGCCGCCCGTCGACGGCTGAGCCGGGCGCGGCCGCAGCCAGAGCGAGGCGTGGGCGGGCTGCACGGCGCCGTCGACGGCCGTCAGCAGCTCGTCTCGCACGGTGTCGAGGTCGACCGCGTCGCGGAGCCGCATGGTGAACGCGGCGACGATCGCCTCGGCGTCGTAGCGGGCACGGTTGAAGCGGCGGTCGACGAGCCGCTGCACGCGCAGCCGCAGCGGGTTGAACAACGCGGCAGCGGCCAGGGTCGAAGCGGCGACGCCGACCGGCGACGAGAACGGCAGCACATCGGTGGTGAGCACGACGATGCCGATGAAGACGCCGGCCAGCAGCCCGGTGATGATCAGGTAGGAGAGCGTGCGGCTGATCAGCCGGTCGATGTCGTAGAGGCGGTACTTCAGGACCCCGACGCCGATACCCACCGGCAGCGCCGCGATCGCAGTCCACGCCGCGTCACCGACAGCGTTGCTGCTCTGCGCAATACCGACGACGAGAGCGACGATGCAGATCGTCCCGCCGCCGAAGAGCCATTTCAGCTGCTGGCGCTGCACGCCTGCCGCCCGGCGATAGCTCACGATCTGGCGGATCACCCACGCGAGGAAGAAGCCGACATAGATCGGAAGAAAGGCGCGCTCGGCGATCTTCATCGAGTGGTTCGGCGAATTTCCCAGAATCGCGAGCTCGCCGGTCGCGTCGATCCGGATGTGGTGCGCGAGCACTCCCGTGATGTCCTGCCAGCAGAACTCGGCGAGCACGAGTGCGCTGACGACGATGTACGCGGGCATCGTCCAACGCCAGCGCTGGGGGAGCTTGCCGTCGGGGAAGAGCGCAATCGGCAGCGGCATGAGCAGGATCAGCCAGAACCACCAGGCGGCAAAGAACACCGCAAGCCGGGCAAGTGGCAGCCCGTGTTCGCCAGGCCGGTATGCGCCGACGGCGTAGAAACCGAAATCGGAGCTGAGGACGGCTGCGAGGGCGAGGGCGAGCAGGATCCAGCCGATCGGGTTGCGAGGGACCCGCCGAGCAAGCACCAGGCCGACAAGTGCGAACGGTGCGATCGGCACGAAGATCCCGAGTCCGCTGTAGGTCAGTTGATGCGCGAAAGCCGCCAGAGGCACGCCGGCGATCGACAACCCGAGCCAGGCAATACCGATGAACAACGCCGTGCGCGGGGCCGCGGACTGGATTCGGCCACCGCCGGTTTCCGGGCGCAGAGACGGGTTCGCGGTCGCGGCGATCTCAACAAGTTAGACCTCGAACCGTTCCGAAAGCGTTACGGCCTGGCCAGCAGTTCGGTGAGTCGCTTCGTCCGGTAGGCGAACAGCCGCGAAAGGAGCGCCCGGTGCCCGAGACGATCGGCAAGAGGCGCCAGAGGGCCGCCGGGTAGCCGATAGACGATGTGATCCGAGATCTCGGTGCCGCCCGAGACCGCCGCAAACGTGTGGGTGTGCTCCCAGTACCGGTACGGGCCACGCACCTGGAGGTCGGCGAACCGGAACGGTGGCTCCCAGACGGCGATCTCGGCCACCATGGTCAGGGGGATGCCGAGCGGCGCCACCCGGTAGCGAAGTCGCGATCCCACCTCGAGCTCGGCCGGTGCCTCGACCAGGCTGAGACGGAGCGAGCGCGGTGTGAGCAGCCTCAGGTTGGCGGGATCGGCGAAGAACGCCGAGACCTGTTCGAACGAGAACGGGATGACATGGCTGCTTTCGAAGACCTGCACGAACCGTTGTTCTCGGGTGCCGGCGGATCGGATCACGAGCGCGTTAGTCTCACCCGGTCAACGAATCCGCCTGAGGAGGTCGCACGTGGAGGTGTCGTCGCGCTTCGATGTAGCCGGATTCGGTGTGATCGTCACCGGCGGTGCAAGTGGACTCGGGCTGGCGTATGGCGAGGTGCTGGCGGCGCACGGCGCGCGCGTGACGCTGATCGACGTCGACGCCCAAGGGGTCGCCGAGCAAGCCGATCGTCTGCAGGGCGACGGCCTCGATGTGCGGAGCGCCATCGCCGACGTCACCGATCACGCCGCGCTCGATCGTGCGATCGACGACGCGGCGGAGACATACGGGCGGCTCGACGTCGCATTCGCGAACGCCGGCATCGACCCGGGTGTCGGTTTCGTCGGCGCCTGGGCAGGCGGGGCGAGGCCCCGGCTGAAGGATGGTGCACTCGAGCGGTACAGCGACGAGCGCTGGAATCGCGTGATCGACATCAACCTCAACGGGGTCTTCGCGACGGCGCGCGCCGCGGTCCGGCACATGCGCCCCCGCGGGTTCGGCAGGATCATCGTGACGACGTCGCTCGCGGCGACCAAGGTCGAGCCCGCGATCGGCTTCGCGTACATGGCCGCGAAAGCGGGTGCCAGGCACCTGATGCACTCGATCGCGCTCGAGTTCGCCGCCGACGGAATCACTGCCAACGCGATCGCGCCGGGGTTCTTCGTCACGAACATCGGCGGCGGTCATGCGCACAACCCCGATCTCCAGGCGGCGCTCGCGAAAGACATTCCGATGCACCGAGTCGGTCAACCCGACGACATCAAGGCGCTCGCTCTCTTTCTCGCATCCCCGGCGTCGGGCTACATCACCGGCCAGGAGATCGTGATCGACGGCGGTTGGGGGCTCGGCGTCGCGGACTGAGGACGACTTTTCGGGACGTTTCGCTTGTCCCGCGTCGATCGGGCTGCTCCCTCATGCGAGTGACGAATTGGGCGGCGTGAGTGCCTAGAGTGAGCTGAGATGGGCGGCGCTGCGGTGGCGCGGGTCGGGTTCGTGTCCGGGAGCGTTGCGGATGCGGTCGCCGACGCGATTGTGAATCCGGTTGGCAGCGGCTTCCTGGTCGGCTTCGCGGGGGTGAATGGCGCCCTGCGCGCGGCCGGGGGCGACGAGTACAAAGCGGAGTTGGCTCGCCTTCCGACAACCGCTCGGGGCGACGTGTGGCCGACCGGGGCCGGACGGCTGAAGGCTCGCCATGTCCTGCATGTCGTCAGCCCGATCTGGTCGAGCGGGAGCAGCGGTGAGCGCGAGGCGCTCCGCCGCATCCATGAGCGCCTGCTGGAAGTGGCTGACGGTCTGGGTTGCCGGACCGTTGCTCTTCCCGCAATCGCCTGTGGCGCGCACCGGTTCCCGGTCGAGGTCGCTGCCGAGATTGCCGTCTCAGCCGTCGAGGATGCGCTGGTCGGGCTGCCGCAGATCGAGCGCGTCGAGTTCTGCTTCCTCGACCGGCGCCTCCTCCATGACTACTACCTGCGCAGCAACACGTACGACGCGACGACCGCTCAGTTCATGGTCGTCCGCAACGACATCGTCCACTTGCTCCAGCACGACCCCGAACTCGCCTCGCTGGTCGGCCAGGTGGACGATCCGGCCGTGGTGCGGGCAATCGATGACACGGCACGCGAACTCGGCCACGAGTCGAGCATCGGCATCGCGTCCCTCTACGCCCACGCCGCCCGGCAGGTACTCCAACTGGAGGCCGTGCAGCCGCCAGCGCTCGCGACTCGCGAGGCGCCTGATCAGGAGACAGCGGATGCGTTGAGGCGGACACATGCCGTCGGGGTAGCTCACCATCACGTCGAACTTGTCCTCGACGGTTCTTCCGGAGAGGCGTTCGCGAGGTTTGCGGCTTTCGCGACCGACGTGTTGGCGAGGGAGGGCTTCTCGGTCGAGCTGACCTGGGCGCGTGGGGCGCGCTGGGGCCGTGACGGAGAGGTGATAAATGCCTGGCCGTTCAGTGTCGGCGGGACAGACGGGGTGAGCATCTCCGGGTACAGCGACTGGCTGGCCACCGTGATCGATGGCCTGGCTGAGCAGGCGGTGGACGCGAATCTCGGCTGGCGGCGGCGGATGTCGAGCCATGATCCGCTGACGGGTGCCCAGCGCATCACGTCGTTTGGGCCGAGCCTCGTTCAGGCGGTGCGCTCGGCGGGCGCGCTCGTGCTGTTCGACCTCGACGGCTTGGTCCATGTCAACGATCGGTTCGGATACCGCCAGGGCGATGCTGTCTTGCGCCGGATCGGCCGGCTGCTCGTTGAGGCCGTCCCGTCGACGGGCCGCGCCTACCGGGTCGGCGGCGACGAGTTCACTGTCCTACTACCAGGCTCCAACGGGGCTTCGGCACTCGCCGTCGCTGAACACCTCCGTCGCGAGATTGCCGCGCTCGAACTTCCTGAGCCCGGTTCAGACATGGCAACCAGGGACGAGCCTCGGACGGGTACGCTCACGGCCAGGTTCGCCTTCGCCTGCTGGGGCGACGGCGAGCAGCTCGACCCGGGGACCGTCCTCCAAACGCTCGACGACACGCTGTTCAAAGGCCCGCGCGTGCCCAACCGGGTCAGCGATGCCACTGGCTTCCTGTGAAGGCGTTTCGAAGCGCTCCAAGCGCCTGTCGGTTCGGTGCGGGACGACGGTGAGAGATGACCGATGATTTGGTCGACTACGAATCCTCCTACGCCGTGCTGCTGCAAGCCGGGTTCACCAACGGGCCGTTTCTCGACCGTTACACGTCGGAGGAACTCGCGACCTGGCGGCGGGAGGTCGCAGAGCCCTGGCTGGAGGCGATGCGCAAGCGTGCCGAGGCCGATGGGCTGCTGGTGAGGCTCGGCATATTCGTGGACCCGATGTTCTGGTCGGTTGGCGTTGGGCTCCTGACAGCGCGCGTCGGGATCATCAGACCCGACGGGCGCCCGTACGACCCAGGCTGGAAAGACCCGCTGCCGCCCAGCGAGCGATCGAGCGCGACTGGCAACAGACACTTGCGGCCGCACGCACGCGACACCCGTGTGTGGAGCTCGGCAACGATCGTGAGGCGCAGCGTCCATGGCTTGCAGAGGTTCGGTCTACTTTGGGTGAGACGCCGGCCCGCGCCCGCAGCCGAGTCGCGGCTGACCTGGACTTGCCCGAATGAATCAGGCCGGAGCGTCGCGGGCATGGGAGAAGCGGCTGCTCCGCTTCTACGGGGATCTCGTCGGGCGTGGTTGGACCGCCTTCGACAGGTACGACGCTTCGTCTCATTGGTGGGAAAGCGGCGAGGCCGAGGAGTGGGTCGCGGGTTGGCGCGGCTGGGTAGAGGATCGAGCAGCCGGCGACGGTCTTCGCCAGGAGCTATGCGTTGTGTTTGACCACAACCCGTTCATCCACGACTACTCGTTCTGGACCGGGGCGGCACGCCTGCTCGGCCCCAGCGGCGAGATACTCGAACAGCTTCCATTCATCCGGCACAGCCAGGGGCATTACGTGTTCGCAGACCGCGATCCGGAAGCCGAGGTGCGGGTGAACGACGCGCTGGTGACGCTGTACGGGCCAACCCTTGCGGCCGCTCGTAGCCGGGTCGCGGGCGAACTCGGGCTTTCGACCGGTGAAGGGGCCGCGTCGTAACCGTATACCGGGCCTTCGGGCTCTCAAGATTGCGGCCTCATGGCTGTCGCCGGGGCGATCTCGCCTGCGCGACCTCGCGCGGCAAGCGATCCGGGTCGGAATGGCATTCGCCGCCGCTCGAGGTCTGTCGCTAGGTGCGCGAGCGCCGGACGGGCGGCTTGATCCAGACCGAGACGTGCGAGGGTTTCACGGCGCCGTTGACGGCGGCGAGCAACTCGTTCCGCACGGTGTCGAGGTCGACCGCGTCGCGCAGCCGCATCGTGAAGGCTGTGACGATCGCCTCGGCGTCGTAGCGGCCACGGTTGAAGCGTCGGTCGACCAACAGCTGCACGCGACGGCGGAGTGGGTTGAACAGCGCCGCAGCGGCCAGAGTCGACGCGGCGACACCGACGGGTGACGAGAACGGCAGAACGTCGGTGGCGAGGAAGACGATTCCGACGAATACCCCGGCTAGGAGTCCGGTGACGAGCACGTACGAGATGGTTCGGCTGATCAGCCTGTCGATCTCGTAGAGGCCGTGCTTCAGGATCGCGAATGCACACGCGACCGGGACGGCGACGCCGAACCCGAACACGGTCACCACGTCGAACCAGCTTTCACTCAACGGGACGCCCGTCGCGCCGATGATCATCTGCAGCACCAGGGAGCCGATCGTCAGCGCTGCGGCGTAGGCGAGGAGCTTCACCTGCTGCCGCTCCTGCTGGGTCGACGACCGGCCGCGGATGACCAGGCTGGCGATCGTCGCTGCGATCGGCACGATCGCGACGACCCACCACACGGAGTCCGTCGTGTTGTTCGCGATCGAACCCAGCGCCGCGATCCCGGTCGGGTTCTTCGCGTCGGGCAGGTTGGAGAAAACCGTGATCGGGTCGGGATTGACCCACGCGAGCACGATTCCGACCGCCGTCAACACGACCGCCGAGCGGGCAAGCGACCGCCAACGCCGAGATGGCAGGCGTCCACTGGGAAACAGCAGAAACGCGAAGAGCGCCAGGCCGGCGGGGAACACCAGGGGCACCGTCCAGGTGTTCACCCATGCCCCCCAGCGTGCTCCCGGCAAGTCACCCGAGCTGACGCTCCGCTCGTAGTACAAGGCTCCCAGCGACTGCCACGGCATGAGGACGCCGATCAGCAGATAGATCCAGCCGATCCGGTTGCCCGGCTGGCGCGAGACGATGATCGCGCCCAGGACTGAGAACGAGACCGGCAGCACGATCCCCGGCGCTTGCGCGTCGTGAAACGAGTGGATCCGCGACCGGTCGAGGATGTCCAGCGCGACCACTCCGGCCGCGCCCGCGACCGCCAGGCCACACAGGGGCCACGCCGACCTCGCCGCCGCCCGGCCACGAGCCGCCGCAGGTGCGAAACGCACGCCCGGGTTCGCGTTCACAGCGATGTCGCCAATCTAGACCGCGACCCGTTCCGAGATCGTTACGAGTGTCTCGGCCCCAGGGCTAAGGTTTCCGGCGGTGTTCGACCTCGATGCCTACCTCGCGCGGATCGGTCTCCATGGACGTCCGAGCTTCGCGGTCGTGCATCGAGCTCACGTCACCTCGATCCCGTTCGAGAATCTCGATCCCCACTGCGGGATCCCGGTGTCGCTCGCCAGCGAGGATCTGGAGCGAAAGCTGGTCGCGCAACGACGGGGCGGCTACTGCTTCGAGCAGAACCTGTTGCTGAAGGCGGCGCTCGAGGCGCTCGGTGCGGAAGTCGACCTGTTGCTGGCTCGGGTACGCGTGGGTCCGCCGAGAGGCGCGCGCCCCCGGACGCATCTCGTCCTGCGCGTTCGCGCGGAGGGCGCGAGCTGGCACGCCGATGTCGGCTTCGGCCTCGGCAGCCTGCTCGAGCCGATCCCGTTCGGCGCCGGCGGTGAGTATCTGCAGTCGGGCTGGCGCCTCCGCGTTGTCGAGGATGAGGACGAACTCGTGCTTCAGGAAGCCGAAGGCGACGAGTGGCGCGATCTTTACGGCTTCGTTCCCGAGCCCGTCCCGTTCGTCGATCTCGAGACGAGCAACTGGTTCACCTCGACGTACCCACGTTCGCCGTTTGTGACCGGCGTGATCGTCGGCGCGCATTCCGCCGACGGAAGCCGGACGATGTTGCGTGACTGGGACGGGCTCGCCCTGAAGGAGCAGACACCCAGCAGCACCACCGTCACACCCGTCACCATGGACGCCGTGCCCGAGCTGCTCGCAAGCCGCTTCGGCCTGCCGGGCTACGCGCTGAATGCCGAGAGCCGTCTCGTACGGAGCGCACCCGGCTAGCCGAGTGCCTTGTAGACCTGCCGGGCGAATGTCGTGAGCAGGGGCGTTGTCGCGCCGTTGGCCCCAAGATCGACGTAGACCGCGCCGCGGTGGAAGAGGACAAAGTCGACCGGAGCGCCGCTCGGAACGGCCTTGCCGATGATCAACGAGGCGCCGGCGCCGAGACCGCTCGGATGCGTCGTCTTCGGATCTTCGATGCCGCCGAAGCCTCCCGGTGCTGCGCCGCTCAGGCTGATGCTGACCGGCAGGGTGCCGACGGTCTCCGAGCACGTGACGCTGCCGTACTTGCCGCTGCCGTATTTGTGCTGCTTCCTGCCGCGAATCGCCAGCGTCTTGCCGTGACCGAACGTGCGCTCCGGGTGGACGTTCGTCAGCAGCGTGCATGGGTTTGGCAGCGTTGCCGAGGCGGTCCCGGCGGCGATGGCGGCGAGACAGGCTGCGGCGAGACCGGCGACGATTGCCCGAAGGCGTGGCGAACGTGCGAGAACGTGCATCTGGCTCCTCCTTGGCGTCCGAAGGCTCGCGGTAACCCGCGGCACCACCAATGGTGAGCGGTGCGCGTTCCGAGATCGTTACGGGGCACGAAGCGTCGCCTGCGGCGCCCTGCGGTCAAGCGACTACCCTGGTGCCTTCGATGAGGCGCCGATGCTGAGGGTCTGGGCGGTCGCATTCGTGGCCGCGATCGCATTGACCCCCGTCGGGGCAGCAGCCAGGGTTTCGTCGTTGCCGCACGCAGCCGGGCACCGGACGGTGACGGTCGTCGCGCGCGGCGTGCCGACTCCGACCGAATTCGCTGTCCTCGCCGGACGGCTCTTCGTCAGCGGCTACGGGGCCGAGACCAACCCGAACGTGACGGGTGGCGTGTACCTCCTCGGCGGCGGCAAGGCGATCAGAGTGCCGGGCTCACCACCGCATGTGTATGGCCTCGCTGCCTCGAAGAACACGCTCTACCTGAGCACCAGCCAGTCGCTCCTCGCGTGGAGCGACTGGGACGGGACGCGTTTTCGGAAGAGCCGCGTCATCAAGACCCCGGACGGGTACGGGACATTCAGGGGACTGATCGTCGGGCCTGACGGGTTGATCTATGTCGGGGCGAACACCGATCCTCCGCCGCCGAAGCCGAATGCCAGCGACTCGTTCCTGTCCGTCAATCCGGTAACCGGTGTGAGCAAGATCCTCGCAGTCGGGATCCGCCAACCGTGGCAGCCACTCTTCCTGCCCGGCCATACGCTGCCGCTCGTCTCCGATCTCAACCAGGACGACCTCGGCCCGAACCGCCCGCAGGACTACCTCCTCGCCATCACGCTTGGCGCGAACTACGGCTTTCCGGCCTGCCCGGCGACCCCGAGTACGTGTGCGAACTACACGCAGCCGTTCGTCCGCTTCCGGGCCCATGCGTCCCCGATGGGGCTCGGCTACCTGAACGGCAAGGTCTACATTGCGCTCTACGGCGGCCTTGGCAACGGTCCTGTCGTCGTCTCGATGCCGCCGAGCGGCGGTAAGCCGACTCCCTTCGTGTCCGGGTTCCCGGCACCGGTGATCGCTCTCGGCACCGCCGGCGGCAGCCTCTATGCCGGCGTTCAGAGCGGCGTGATCTATCGCGTCACGCCCTGAACGACCTGCCGATGGAAAAGCAACCTCTGGCCGATGCGATCGCCGGCAAGAGCACGATCACGATCGGTTGGGCCTGTCTCTGAGCGGGAGCCTGTCAATCACGATCTTTGAGCCTCGGATCGCCGGCTGACGATGGGTGTCAGCGTGTATGAGGGTGCGGATCGCCGCCCGGCCTGCCTCCGTCGATAGACCGGAGCGCGAGCGCGATATTGGCCGCGACGGCGATCAGCATGAACGCCGCTGGGATCGCGGTGAAGAGACGCTCCTCGGCGAGTTGGAGTTGGTGGTACGCCCCCTTGGAGATCTGTGTCAGGGAGCCGTGATCGTCGGTGTAGTACTGGCCCCCGTCTTTCTCAGGACCGCCGTTCCGGAGGCGGAGAAGTGCCGACATCCCGAGCAGCCAGTAGCCAACGAACAAGGCCGACACCGCCCACCCGGCCCGGGTGCGAGGAATTCCGTTCAGGAAGTCGAGGTTCTTGCGTCCCAGAAAGACCGTGCGGAACTGCAAGGGGAAGACGAGCACGAAGAGCACGAAGATCGGCCAAGTCGGCAAGACCGGACGAGGGAGGACGAGCGTCGAGAGCGCCCAGAGGGTGTCGATCACCAGCCCGAGACCGGCAATACCCAGAGCGACCCTCGTCACGATGCCGACCGATCCGTCGCGGAGCAAATGCAGAGGAGTCATGAACAAAGGTTGACGGTCTCGGAGCCGCGTTTCGCTAGCCCTCCGGGTAGTTGAAGGGCTGGATGGTGTCCGCGTGCGAGGGCATTCGGGTCGCCGCTCGGTTCTTGGCTTCCGTCATTCGCGACTTGGCGCGAACGTTGTCGTGCGCCATGTCGAGGCCGAGGCCGGGTTACGTCCAGCAGCTCCGCGTCGGATAGCCAATGAAGCTCGGAAGAATCACGTAGTAGACGACGAACTGCGTGCCGCGGAGCCTGAACTCGACGTAGAACTGATCTCCGTCTACGTCGTAACCGATCGTCCGCGCTCTGGGTGTGAGTTCAGGGGCGAACATCGACTCGGGGCTGTCCGGCGGCCCAAGTTCCGCGATCACCTCTCGGTATGGCATCCCCGGACAAGTACGCCGCAGGAGATCCGGCAGCATCGCCGTCCGCGCACCGTGGTTGGAAAGCCAAACACCGTGGTTGAAGGAGGTGAGCCAGCGGTTGGGGTGGCTCAGCCGGTCGGCGATCCAGAGTGCACCCGCCAGCAACGCAACGGAGCAGACCGCCGCGACCGTCAGAAACCGGATTCGTTCGGGCCAAGTCTGCCGTGGTGCCTCTTCCGCGAAGAAATCCACCGATTCGGAGCGTAACGCCGGAGCCACATCGCGTACGCGCGCCTACGCGACGCCAGAATGTCGACAGCCGTTCATCCTCGATCGTGATACTCACGTCGATCATCCCGATCACGATCTCGGCGTGCTCAACCGGACCGTCCCGCCGGTGATTACCCCGACTCGGTCAATCGTCTTTCGCGTCGCCACGTTCTTCGGGCGTAAATCGTCGTCGGCCACAACACCGCGAAGATCACAAGGTTGACCCAGATCGAGACCATCTCGAACGTGACGAAGTCGATTGCGAAGATGGCAAGCGGCACGAGATACACGAGACGCAGTGACTTGAGCCGGTCTGGCCGTGACCACCAGCGCCGTAGGTCGGCGAGCATCAGCCGCCTCTCGTCGTTCCGTCGCCAGAGGGTGAAGAACACCGATCGAATCATCGCAGCTTCCGCCTTGGCTTCCACTAGCCGACCGGGTAGTTCACCGTCCCGTCTGGCAACGGCGATCGCCCGCAGGTTGGCGGCACGTTGCCGTAACGATCTCGGAACGCCGGCCATTTAGTCTGGTCCCGACAACGGATTCGAGAACGCTTCGGGCGGGAGGCGAGATGAAGAGACGGATTGCCTGGGGGCTTGCGGCTGTGACGCTGGCCGCCGCTGTTGCCACGTGCGCTGCGATGGCGACCAGTCGAGGGCCCAATGGCCTCATCGTGTACGCACAGCCGACGTCACCTGACCACTTCAAGCTGGTCACCGTCGGCCCAGACGGGTCGGGTCTGACGCAGATCACCCATGGCGTCAACGCGCTGAATCCGGATTGGTCTCCCGACGGGCGGCGGATCGTCTTCGAACTGGACCGCACGGACAGGGACACCTCGAGCGTCGTAACGATCTCGGCCGACGGCAGCGGTCTTCGCGACCTGACGCCAAAGGGCAACCAGGGCCAGCCCTCGTTCTCGCCCGATGGCAGCTTGATCGTCTACGAGCGGGACATTGCTCCCGGCAACAATGGCGTATGGCTCATGCACGCGGACGGCACCGGGCTTCGGCGCGTGACGCGAAGCCCGTTCGCCTGCTGTGACACGGATCCCAACTTTTCGCCCGACGGCAAGAGCATCACGTTCGTTCGGATCAAAGAAGACCATAAGCTGCAAGCCCTTTTCCGCGTCGATCTCGACGGGAAGAACCTTCATCAGTTGACCCCGTACTCGTGGGAGGTGGCCGTCAAACATGACTGGTCGCCCGACGGGAAGCTCATCGTGCTCACCACGAACGCCGACTTCGTTCGCCCGACCGAATCCGCCAACCTCGTCACGATCCGCCCCGATGGGACGGGCGAGAAGGAACTGACGCACTTCACCGGCGGCACGAAGAATGCGTTCGCAGGCTCGTTCTCGCCAGACGGCAAGCTCATCGTCTTCCGCCTGGAGTCCGGTGGCACCTACAGCCTGGCCACCATCAGCCCGAACGGAGGGACGATTCACAAGCTCACAACCGGGAAGGTTGAGCCTCGCTTCATCGATTGGGGCACCCACCCCTGAGGCAATTGCAGCTTCACACGCGAGAGGCAAGCACCGTATGACTGATCCGCCGGTTGACTTCGTCGTGGGTCGAGCCACGATGCGAGTGTGTCATTGCGGTCGCCGCCTCTACTCGCCATTCCTCTCCTCGTCCTGCTCGTGCTCGCTGCGACCGGGTCGCTTAGAGCTGCAGTCACCGCCTCGCCCCCCTCGGCACCAACGTGGGCGGGCCTGAGCCGGACGCAAGCGATCAAGCTGGCCGAGTCCGACACGCTCGCGACGGGCCTCGCGCTCGGGACCCTGACGAAGCGAAGCGCAGCTCGACTGCGCCGCGAACTCGACCGCACCCCCGTTACAGCGACCCGCGTCACCTGCGACAACGGAGTCAAGGCGTGGCGAGTGCTCTGGGGCAAGCCGTCGGCCGGCAACGACCCCGCCTACGTCAACCGCAGAATCGGACTGTTCATCTCGTGCCGCTGAGCTTCGTGATTCGTTCGGCGCCGTCGCACGCGGGTGATGCTTATCGACGGTGGCGCAAGCGGCGGATCGTGCGCGAGTAGCAGCCGTCCGTCGGGATCGCTCGACGGTCCGGACATCGGGGCGTAGGCTGAACACCGGCCGGGCCGGTCACTGCAAGCGACCGTGAGAACTGTCGGCAGCCGACCCGGCCCTCTCCTGAACGAGCCGCGCAGGCCGGCAAGTCCCACACGAGGCGCAACGGCAACGGCTTGCAGACGACGCTTTCGTCCTCGATTCCGTAGCACGGATCTCGTACGGCCGGTGGTCTATAGCGTCGAGCGTGCGACCGGCGGCCTGATCCAGACCGAGGCGTGTGCTGGTTGGACGGCCCCGTCGACGGCGGCCAGCAGTTCGCCACGCACCGTGTCGAGATCGACCGCGTCACGGAGCCGAAGGGTGAAGGCCGCGACGATCGCCTCGGCGTCGTAGCGGGCACGGTTGAACCGCCGATCGACGAGACGTTGCACTCGCAGTCGAAGCGGGTTGAAGAGCGCGGCAGCGGCGAGCGTGGAGGCGGCGACGGCGACCGGCGAGGAGAACGGCAGCACGTCGGTGGCCACCGCGACGATCCCGATGAACACACCGACGAGCAGACCGGTGATGATCAGGTACGAAAGGGTGCGGCTGATCAGCCGGTCGATCTCGTAGAGGCGATAGCGGAGGATCGCGACTCCCATACTGAGCGGGAGCGCAACGAGCAAGCAACTCACGAGGTTGGATATCGCGTTCAGAGTCGAGCCGCCGTTCGGGTCGAGTGTGCTGGTCAGAATGCTGAACGTGCCTGCGACGATCGCGACCGTCGCGCCGCCCAGTAGCCATTTCAACTGCTCACGTTGCTCCCCATGCGAACGCCGCCACTTGGCGATCTGGCTGCCGACGCTGAGTAGCCCGAAGATGCCAATTAGGGGGAGGACGACCGCCTCGACACTGCCGAGCCAGGCCGAACTTCCCGCCGGATTGGTGACGGCCGTCACGCTGCCGCCCGCGTCGACACGGAGGTGGTGCCCGCTGATCGCGCCGGCCGCGACCACGGCCACGCCGACCGGCCAGCAGGTCGCCAAGAGGAGATAGGCATAGAGCGCAGGCCGCCAGCGAGGCGAAGGAAGTCGACCATCTGGGAACAGCAGGATGCCGAGCGGCAACAGCTCCGCCGCGATCGCCCAGACCAGGCTGAGCAGCGCCGCTGCAGCCCCGAACGGCAGCCCGTGGTAGCCGAGCCGGTAGCGGAGGACGAGATAGCAACTGGCATCGACCGCGACGATCAATAGCGCCGCAGCGGCCAGGAAGACCCAGCCGATCACGTTGCGCGGCTGTCGCCGCGCCACCACGGCACCAACCAGCGCAAACGGCAACGCAATCGCGACTGCCGAGCCCGTATTCAAGTTCAGTTGGTGCGCCGGGACAGCCAGCACGACCCAAAGCACGCCCAACAACAAGACGAAACCGCCAAGCATCAGCGCCACCGGCGACGCCCCGCCGAAGCGGCCACTCACAACTCCAGGACGCACGTTCGGGTTCGCGTTCACAGCGATCCCCGGAATCTAGACCCCGACCCGTTCCGAGAACGTTACGGTGCGACGTGCTCGAACATGCTGGAAGCCCCTGCTGAGTTGAGACATCGAAGAGGTGCGCGCATCCCAGCACCACGTCACACATCGTGGCCGGATTCGCGACCCGGGTCTCGACCTCGCACAAAGCTCGCACGAGGCCCCGGACGACCGGGACAATCGACTCCTATCGAGTAGGAAACCCGCGTTTAGCAGGGAGATCGGAGTGGGCGCACCTGGGATCGAACCAGGGACCTCTCGCGTGTGAAGCGAGCGCTCTCCCGCTGAGCTATGCGCCCGGAAGAGGCTTCAACCGTAGCATCCATGCCGTTTCGCTTGGCCTGTTCGCGACGGGTGCGCGCAAATGTCTCTGAGGTGTCTGATACGTCTCTGACACCGCAGCTCTCAGCGCGGCGGACGGACGGCGGCCGGCGCGTCGAAGCCCGAGTACCGGTTCAGCATGAAATGCGACACGCCTGTCATGCGCTCGGTGAGCGGCAGCTTTGACGCGGAGTCCAGGGTGAGCCTGTACCACGCGCGCGTCGTGAGATCGAAGAACGTCAGCTCGCCGGGGCCGACGACGTGCACGTCGATCGGGCGGCTCCACGGTGGGGTCATCACCGACGTGCGCGTCTGCGGGGACTCGACCCACGCCTCGGACGGCGACGGGCGGTCCCACCGGTGCTCGCCGATGACGACCGCATCGCTGCCTCCCACGATGCTGTAGCGGAGGCGATCGGGCGCCACGAAGACGAAGGTTGTGTCGAGCGCGGCGCCCGGGCCTGACGCGAGCTGCTGACGGAGAACGAGGGTGCGTAGGCGTGCGTAGGCGCGCTTGGCCGCCGCAAGCTCAGCGGTGCCCGACGGGGCGGTGGCGGGGATCGTGAAGCGCCACGAGCGCCCGTCGATCTGCACGACGACGGGGCCGGCTCCCGCCTTGGCGCGATAGCAGCCGTTCGAACACGGCACGGCGAGCTTGCCGTCGACGCTCACCTTCAGGCCGTCGACTCCGTGGCCCTGGTCGTCGACGACCGAGACGACTGCCGACCCCGGCTTCCGGGCCAGGCCGACGTCGCGCGTTCCCCATTCGCGCGCGTCGACGACGGCACCGCTCGGCGGTGTGACGACTGCCGGCTGGACAACCGGGAGCGTTGGGCTCGAGGCACCCCCGCAGGCCGCTGCCGCTACGACCAGGGCGACCGCGGCGAGCGCGCCGGCGACGTCAGCTGGACGGCGCATACGCGACCACTTCGTCCTGCTCCGCGCGCGGCTGCGAATACGCCGCGCCCGCCGCGACGATGAGCGTGGATCCCGCGACGGCCGGGCAGGCATTCACCGCGGCGGGAGCCCACGTGCGCCAGAGAACGGCCCCGTCCGAGGCGCGCAGCGCGAGCAGCTCGCCCGCGTAGGTGATGGTGAACACAACGTCCCGCGAGACCGTCGTGCACCCGAAGACGGGGGAGGCGAGCTTGCGCTGCCACAGCGTTCTGCCGGTTCGTTCGTCGAGAGCGACGACGCGGCCTCGGCCCTTCGTGTAGTCGGTGGTCAGGAAGCCGTTCAGCGATGTCCCGAGCGCGCTCTCCTGGAAGCACAGGTCGACCACCGGCACGAAGACCCGGTTCTTGGCAACCGCCAACGGCGTCTCGACGCCGCCGAGCAGCCCGGGGCAGACCGACGTCGCACGGTTGGGCAGGTCACCGACGTCGTTCCGATGCAGTCCGACCGTGGCCGACCAGACGCGCTGATGCGTGTCCCGGTTCCAGGCGATCACGCGGCCCGCTTTCCCGGCTCCGATGACCAGCGAGCCGGTGAGCACCGGCGGATCCTGGAAGTCGTAGTCGCGGATGTCGTGGGGCGTCACCTGCTCGGTCCAGATGAGGCGGCCCGTGGCGATGTCGAGCTCGACGATCGAGTCCGTGTAGCGCACAGTCCCGGGGTACATGCCGCCGTTCGGGTACGTCCGGCTCCCGCCCCAGGGATTCGGATTGGCCGTCCCGAACCACACGTGGCCGGCCGTATCGACGGTCGGCGTCTCCCAGACGCCGCCACCGCTGGCGATCTCCGGATGAGCCAACGCTCCTTTGATGGTGGCGAACGTCCAGCGTGTCTGCCCGGTGGCTGCGTCGAGCCCGATCACCGTTCCCCGGCCGCCCGCCGACTCACCGGTCGTGCTGGTCACATCGACGCCGCGCGCCACGATCGGCGCGATGGTCAGGGGCTGCTCCTGGACGGTCAAGGTGCGCTGCCAGAGCAGCCGGCCCGTCTTCGCATCGAGTGCGAACGCCGCGATGTCCGTGTTGCCGTACACCCGTCCGTCGGCAAAGACGACGCCGTTCGGCCCGCCGCTCTGGCGGCGAAAACGCGTCTCCCAGACGAGGTGACCGGTCTGGCGGTCGAGGGCGAGCACGTTGCTGTCGAGATCCTGGACGTAGACGAGTTTCCCGGCCACGATCGGCGTTGCCGCGACGAGCCCGGAGAGCGTCTGCGCGCTCGTCAAGCGGTAACGCCAGAGAACCCGAAGCCCCGCGACATTCGACGAGTCGAGTGTGCTCTGCGCGTTCCGGGTTCCGGCGAGATCACCGTTGGGAACGGGCCAGTCACCCGGCCGTCCGCCGCAGCCGGCGAGCGTCACCGACAACAACGCGAGTGCGGCGACCGCCGGCGCCGGCCCGTACCAGCCGCGGCGACCGTCGACGCTGCGACGGCCGCCGGAACGGAGGTGATCCATCCTTACGCTGACCGCTCGGCCTTCGGCCGGGCGGGTGCTACTTGACGGTGAACGTGCCGAGCATGCCTTCCTCTGCGTGCTCGCCCACGGTGCACTCGTAGGTGTACTTGCCCTTCTTCTTGAAGACGAGCTTGATCGTCGCCGTCTTGGCCGGCTGAATCAACGGCGTGCCCTTGTTGATGCCGGAGAGGAACACGAAGTTGTGGGCCTCCTTGCCGATGTTCTTCACCTTGAAGATCACCGTGCCCGGCTTTGCGATCGAAACGGCCGAGAGCGCGAAATGAAACTCCTTCGCACTGACGGTGATCGTGGTCGGTTTCACGACGGCTGCTCGATTTGCAGCAGCGAAGCTCGACGCGACGAAGACACCTACGCAGGCCCCGGCAACGGCCAGAGCTGCGGCGGCGATGCGAATCCGAGTCACCAGCACTCCTTCTGTTTTTCCGTGAATTGTTTCCAACGCCGGCGACCCTTCAGGCTCTCCGACGCTCGACTACACGTACGGCCAACGTACCAGCGGCCATACGTCTGTCGGGGCCCTCGCGGGCCCCGACAGACATGGTTTTGCGCTTCGCTTACAACCGAACGTCGTTGGTTAACCGAGCGCGAAGACGTAGACGCCGTCTCCGTGTCCTGCCGCACCCTTGGCCGAGCCGAGAATGCTGCCACCATCGACGATCGCGACGTACTGCACACCGTTCACCGTGTAGGTGATCGGAGGTGCGTCGGCGCCGTACTGCAGTTTCGCCGACCACAGCGAGGCGCCGGTTGCGGCGTTCACGGCGTGGAAGTTGCCGTCCTCGGTGCCGTAGAGCAGCAGCCCGCCGGCGGTCGTCGTCGTGCCGCCATAGCAGGTACCGGCCGGGGCGGTGTCCGTCTGCCACATGATCTGGTTCGTCGTGGCGTCGACAGCGGAGATCGTTCCGCCGTAGGCGACGAGCTTGCCGAACCCGACGTTCGTGTAGCCCTGGCCGCCGACGTACGGCTTCTTCAGAGCCGGCGGGATCGCGCCGAGTGCCATTTCGGTCTTCGTCTCACACGCATAAATGGCATGCGTGTCGGGATCGAAGCTGGTCGGCGGCCAGTTGTCCCCGCCGAGAGCCGTCGGTGCGAATGCCGCGTACGTCTTCGTGTCATACGGCGTGAAGATGCACCCGACCTTGTACGGCGTCCCTGCAGGCGAGTTGCCCTTGAAGCTGGACGGGCGGGCGCACTGCGGAACGAGCGCCTTCGACTGGACATACGGCTGAGTCGCGGCCGTGTGCTGGAAGGCGTTCTGCGGGACCTTCTTGTCCACGATGTTGCCCGGGATCAGAGGCGCCCCGGTATTGCGGTCGAGCTCGTAGACCCAGCCGGTCTTGCACGCCTCTTCGACACCGTGCTTGACGACCGGCCCGATCGCCACGTCGAACTGGACGGTCGGCGACGGGCAGTCGTAGTCCCAGATGTCGTGATGCACGACCTGGAAATGCCACTTGTACTGCCCTGTCGTCGCGTCGATCGCAACGAACGACGAGGTGAACAGGTTGTTGCCAGGTCCACGACCGCTCCACAGGTCGGCGTTGCCGGTCGTGAAGATGAGCGTGTTCGTGGTCGGATCGATCGAGGGGTTGTTCCAGATCGTTCCTCCGCCGTGCATCCACTCGGTGTCGTTCGGCCACGTTCCGAAGCCGATGTCGCCGGGGGAAGGAACGGTGTAGAAGCGCCAGACCTGCGCGCCCGTGAGTGCGTTGTAGGCGGTTTCGCTACCCCGTGCGCCGAACTCCGCGCCCGAGTCGCCCACGTAGACCATGCCGTTGTAGTAGGTCGGCGACATCGTCATCGTCTGGCCGTCCTGCCACCAGACGTTGCGAACCTTCCAGACGACCTGGCCGTTGGTCTGATTCAGAGCCACCAGCGAGCCGTCCAGCTGGGCGACGAAGACGAGCCCGTCGCCGAGCGCGACGCCGCGAGCGTCCCAACCGCAGCAGACCGTTGCGTTCTTCTGGTCGGTGTGGGACAGGTACGTCCACAGGTGCGCGCCCGTCGTCGCGTCGATCGCAAAGACGTCGTTGTTACCGGTCACGACGTACAGGACGCCCTGGTATTCGATCGGCGAGTCCTCCTGTGAGTACTTCGCAGCCGAACCCGAACCGTTGAGGTGCGTCTCGAAAACCTGCTTCAGCCCCGCAACGTTCGTCGTGTTGATCAGATTCAACGACGAATACCGCTGATTCCCGAGGTTGCCGCCCGTGCTGAGCCAGTCCGCGCCCGGTTGGGCTTCGAGCTGCGCGGCAGTGAACGCAGGCGCGGCAGTGATCGTCGCCGCCGCAGCCGCTCCCGAGCGAGACACTGCCAACGGAGACGCTGAACGCGACGCCGACGAACGGGTCGACGAAGACTGCCCGGCTGCGCCCATCGCGATGACGAGCACCGCGACGACTGCGAGAGCGACCGAACTAGCTAGGCGCATAGAGAACCCTCCTGTAGAAGCTTTTAAACCGGCCGGTCAAGCGGACTCCGGCAATCGGGCCGTTGCCCGCCCGATGTTGACAACTCAATCATAAAATGGTGCGCACGCAACGACTTTCTGGTGCCAATGTGGATCGTCGCCCTTACGATGCCGTCGTGAACGGAGACCCCGCGCCCCTCGAGCCCGCCCAACAGGCCGCGAAATCGGTCGCCGACCGGCTCGCCTCGAACATCGAAACCGTCGTGCGCGGGAAGGACGAGCAGGTCAAACTCGTGCTCGCGGCACTCGCGGCGGGCGGGCACATCCTCTTCGAAGACGTGCCCGGAACGGCCAAGACGATCCTCGCCCGCTCGCTCGCCGCGAGCATCGACGGCGCGGCGTTCTCGCGGATCCAGTGCACGCCGGACCTCCAGCCGACGGACGTGACGGGCCTCTCGATCTACGATGCCTCGACGCGCTCCTTCGAGTTCAGGCCAGGCCCGGTCTTCGCGAACGTGCTCCTCGTCGATGAGATCAACCGCGCAGTCCCGAAGACCCAATCGGCTCTCCTCGAGGCCATGGCCGAGTCGCAGGTCACCGTCGAGGGCGTGACGCGAGCCCAGCCCAGCCCCTTCCTCGTCCTCGCCACCCAGAACCCGATCGAGCAGGAAGGCACGTTTCCGCTGCCCGAGGCGCAGTTGGACCGCTTCGCAGTGCGCATGGCTCTCGGCTATCCGTCCGAGGCCGAGGAGGTCGGCGTCGTCGCAGATCAGCGTGGCAGCCACCCGCTCGAACACCTCACCACGGTCGCGACGCTCGACGACGTGCGCGCGCTCCAGTCGGCTCTGGAGCACGTCTATGTCGACCCGCTCGTGCTCGAATGGCTGGTCAAGCTCGTTCGGGCAACGCGTGACCTCGGCCAGGTCGCGCTCGGAGCGTCCGTCCGGGCCAGCCTCGCGCTCGAACGTGTCGCGCGCGGGTGGGCGATTGTCAACGGCCGCGGGCATGTCGAGCCGGACGACGTGGAGCGGCTCTTCGTGCCGGTCGTCGGCCACCGCCTGATCTTCGATCCGTTCGCGCTCGCAGCCGCGGAGGGAGGCACGGCCGCGCTCGTCGCCGACGTGCTGGCTGCGTGCCTCGAGCGTGTTCCCCGACCGGAGCCGGACTGGGACGACGCAGACGCGCCGACGACGAGCGCCGCAGCCGGCTCGTGACCGGGGCGGGGCGGCGGACGTTCCCGCTCGTGCCGAGGCGCCCGCTTGTCGGAACCGTCTACGGAACCCAGCGCAGCCTCCGCCGCGGCCCGGGCGCCGAGATCGCGGGCTCCCGTCCGTACCAGCCGGGTGACCGTCTCTCGTCGATCGACTGGAATGCGTCGGCGCGGTTGTCGGCGTTCAGGAACAGCGACGAGTTCATCGTGCGGCAGACCTTCGCGGAGGACGCCCCGAAGGTCGTCGTTGTCTGTGACCTGCGCCCGGAAATGGCGCTCTACCCGGCCGACCTGCCGTTCTTCTCCAAGCGCGACGCGACGCGTCAGGCGGTCGAGGCGATCACGGCAAGCGCGCTTGCGGCCAGGGCGGAGCTCGGCTGGCTCGACGTCGCTCGGGGCGTGACCACCTGGCTGGCGCCACGCAGCACCTCGCGGACCCGGCTCGTCGAACAGCGGCTCGGGGCGGAGCGAACCGCCGGCACCGGCGACCTCGCCCTTGCACTTGCCCAGCTCGCACGACGCGTCACCGAGGTCCCCGCAGGAACGTTCGTCTTCGTCATCTCCGACTTTCTCGAGCCGTCCGAGCTCGAGCAGCTCCGCCCTCTGCTCGGCCGCCGGCTCGATGTCGTCCCCGTGATCGTTCGCGATCCGCTGTGGGAGGCGAGCTTCCCGGACGTCGCGGGTGTTCTGCTGCCGGTCGCGGATGCCGCGGGCGGACGCCGAGTCGGTGTCCGCCTCAGCTCGGCTCGGACCGCCGAGCGGCGTGTTGCGAACGAGGCTCGCGCAGCGGAGGTCGCACAGCGGCTGCGTGGATTCGCCGTCGATTCCGTCGCGCTCGGCTCGCCCGACCCGGTCGCGGTCGATGCCGCCTTCGGCGCGTGGGCGGCCCGGCGCCGGGCCGTGCGGCGTTGGCCGGGAGCGCTATGAGAGTTCGCGCGCTCTCGGCGTGCTGTGTTGCTGCTCTCGCCCTGGCCGGTGTTGCTGCCGGGGCGACCAACACCGTCTCGACGAACCTCACGCCGCGCGCGATCCTCTTCGGCGACACCGTGCTCGCCGAGGTCGACGTGACGATCGACACGCGCGTCGACGATCCGTCAACGCTCAACGTCACGCCTGCACTCGGCGCCTGGTCGATCGTCAAGCCGGCCACCTCCACCGTCAGCCGGGCCGGGCCGCTACTTCGCCGGACGTACCTGTTCACGGTTGCCTGCCGCACCGCGAGCTGCGTTCCGGCCGGCGCGAGGCGAACCCTGACGCTCCCCGCCGCTCTCGTCACCGTGCGCACGCGCGCGGGCAAGACCGTGCGGCTGCGCGAGTCATGGCCGTCCGTGGTCGAGGCGAGCCGACTGCCCGCCGGGGCGGCGACCGCGACAAAACCTCCGTTCCTGCTGCAAACCACACCGCCGCCGCTGCACCCACGCGTCTCGGCGAAGCTTGCAGCCGACGCGCTCGACGCGGTCGCCCTGCTCCTTGCCCTCGGGGCCGTTGCGATCCTCCTGCGGGAGCTGCGGCGACGCTTCGTCCGCGTTCCGCCGCCGGTCCCGGACATCGAACGCGCCTTGCGGCTCGTGCGCGAGGCCGAACGGCGCCCTGCCCCCGACCGGCGCAAGGCGCTCGCGCTGCTAGCTCGCGTCGTCCCTGCGACCGACACCGCAGGGCTCGGAGCCGACGCGGCCCGCGCAGCCTGGGAACGTGAGTCCCCGTCGCCCGAGACGCTCGGCGAGCTCGCAAATCGCGTGACGGTGGACGAGTGAGCTCGACGCTGCCACTGGCCGACGCACCTTCTCTGCGCCGGCAGGCGGCATGGACTCGCGGGGCGCGGGTCGGCCTCGCCGGTCTGCTCGTGGTGGCGGTGGCGGTTGTCGGCCTGGGCTCTCGGCACCCGAGCACGACATCTCACCCGTATCTGCCCGCCGGCTCCAACGGAGTGGTCGTACTCGACCTGTCGGCGAGCATCTCGACCGACACGTTCTCGCAGATCGGTGACGCACTGCAGCGGCTGTCGGTGAGCGGCAGGCGGTATGGCCTCGTCATCTTCTCCGGCAGCGCGTACGAGGCCCTTCCGCCCGGAACGCCTGCGCGCGAGTTTGCGTCGCTCGTCCCGTACTTCACGCTACGGCCCGGCCACGACGGGTTCGCCGCGACGTTCCCGCTCGATCCGTGGACGCAGGACTTCAGCGCGGGCACGTCCATCTCGAGCGGCCTCAACCTGGCCCGCTCGATCATCGCCCGGGATGCGATCGACCATCCATCCGTGCTGCTGATCAGCGACCTCGACGACGACCCGGGCGACCTCCGGCGGGTCGCAAGCTCCGCGCTCGCGTTGCGCCGCGCGCACATTCCGGTGCACGTCGTCGCGTTGAGCGCGAGCACGAGCGACGAGCAGCTGTTCGGGCGCCTGTTCGCAAGCGGAGGTGCGGTGGAAGCCGCCCCGTCCGTCGGCACCCGTGCGGCGACGCAACACGCAGCGACGCCGGTCTTGCTCATCGTCGCGACCATCGCGGCCGCGTTGCTGCTGGCGGCAGCCGAACTGGCATTTCCGCCGCTCGAATTCAGGCGGGGCGCGGCGGCGTGAAGCGCTCTCGTCTCGTGATCGGGCTGGTGTTGCTGGTTGCGGCGATCGCGCTCGCACTGCTGGCGAGCGACCTGCGCGCCTGGCCGCGTGCTCTCCGTGCGGGTGACGTGCGAGCGGCCGCCGGCGCGCAGCCCACCTGGCGCCCGTCGACGGCCCTTCCGAGCAGCTGGTCGGAAAACCTTCTCGGCCTTCGTCCCGACCGCGCCTTGCGACTCGCGATCGAGGACTTCCGCAAGACCTACGCGCTGCCTCCGGGCCTCGACAGCGACCTCACCGGTGTGAGGCAGCGCGATGTCGCCGAGGCGAGGCTTGCGGCACTGACCCAGGACTCGAACCCCGAGCGCGCATCGCAGGCGTTCGACCTGCTCGGCCTGATGCTCTTCGGCGACGCCGCCGCGGGGGTGGGGGGCGGCGCCACCACGAACGCGCTCGGCGACCTGGAGCAAGCCGTGCGGCTCGACGATGACAATGCCGACGCGAAGGCGAACCTCGAGCTGATGCTGCGCCTGCTGGCCGGAAGCGGCAGCCGGCCGGGCTCAGCTGCGGCCACCGGTCCTCGCTCGACCGGGCGGCACGGGGCTGGGTCAGGCGCAGCGGGCGAAGGCTACTGAGTGACGCTCACGTGGCTGACGCCAGCGGCGGGCGTCGTCGCTGTCGTCGCGCTCGCTCCGCTCGCCGCAGTGCTAGCCGGCCGCAAACGCGCCGAACGCGTCCGTCGGTCCCTCGGCCTCGCGGGCCGGCAGCCCGACGTTGTCTCCCTCGTCCTCGTCGCCTCGCTGCCGTTGCTCCTGGCTGTCGCAGCGATGCAACCCGCGCTGATTCGCCGGTCACAGCAACGCGAACGCACCGATGCCGCCGTTTTCTTCGTGGTCGACGTCAGCCGTTCGATGCTCGCTTCCGCCCGGCCCGGCGCGCCGACACGGCTCCAGCGCGCGCGTACCGACGCCGCGCGCATCCGCAGCGGCCTGCCCGACGTGCCGGCCGGAGTCGCGTCGCTCACGGATCGCGTCGAGCCGCTCCTCTTCCCGACCGCCGATCAGGCCACGTTCGACTCGACCCTGAAAGAGGCGCTGAGGATCGAGTCGCCGCCGCCCCTCGAGATCGCGCCGAACGCGACGAGCTTCAACGCGCTCGCCGCGCTCGGGACGCAGGGCTTCTTCGCAAAAGGGGTGCACCACCGCGTCGTCGTGGTGCTGACCGACGGTGAGAGCCAGTCGCTCGACGTCGCGCAACTCAGCGCCTCGCTCGCCGGCACGCCGTTCGTCGTCCTGCAGATCTGGAATGCGCGCGAGCGCGTGTACGACGAGGGCGTGGCCGAGCCCGCGTATCGGCCCGACCCGGACGCGACCACCCTCGTCGACGACCTCGCGCGCGCAACCGGCGGTCGCGCCTTCGACGCTGGACAGGTCGGCGCTGCCACGAAGTCAGTTCGGCAGCTGCTCGGGAGTGGCCCGAGCCGGGCCGAGGGCGTCGATACACGGATCACACCCCTGGCTCCCTGGATCGCTCTGGCCGCGGTCGTGCCCCTCGCACTCCTGCTTCGGCGCAGGCTGCTCTTGACGTTCTAGGTAATTAACCACGCAACAATCTCTGGTTAGAATGCGGACACAGATCCGAGACGTTCCTGTGAGCACGTTGACCTAGAGAGGATCCAAGTGCGTCTGAGCCGTAAGACAGCCCTCATCGTGTCACTCGTCTTTGCACTTTCGGCGACAGTCGCAGGCACCGCCCTCGCAATGGGCTTCCACGGAACCACGACGGGCACCCCTGGCACCTTCGTGACGGTCAATGTTCGGGTTGGCGACAAGACTCTCGTGGTCAGCCGCCATGCTTCGAGCGGCGTGCAGGTGATCGGCTTCCGGATCAGGAACGTCGGTACCAAGAAGCACAACTTCATCATCGGCGACCACGCGACGAACGCGATCGCTCCCGGTCAGTTCGACGACTTCGCCGTCTCGTTCGACGACTTCGGGACGTATCTCTACCGCTGCACCCTGAACTGCCCACATAGCGAGCGCGGGTACATCCAGGTCAAGCGCGGGAACTACACCCCCAACTAGACGCGGTCGGTCCGAAACGATGCCACTGTGAGCCGGTTGCCTCGCTGGGTGGGGGTTGTAGCTGCGCCTCTGCTCGTTGCGGGCGCTCTCGCCCCGCTCGGCCTCGGCGCCGCGCAGGGGCCGAACCCGGTGGGGAGCACGCACCGGGTCGCCGCTCCCGCGGCCGCCGGAGGCGACTGGCTCGCGTTCGGACGGACGGCCGACCAGAACCGGCACTCGCCGCTCACGCAGATCACCGCGTCGAACGTCTCGCAGCTCCAGCGCGACTACACGGTCAACTTCCGCACGCTCGACTCGACCATCAAGAACGGCGAGCAGTCGTTCCCGCTCGAGTTCGGCGGTGTCCTCTACCTCACGACCAACGACGACAACGTCTGGGCCGTGCAGGCGACGACCGGGAAGGTGCTCTGGCGCTTCCAGCCGCCCGACATCGCCCTCTTCAAGAACTTCGGCATCGTCGCCAACCGCGGTCTTGCCTACTGCGACGGGAAGCTCTTCCTGACGACGCTCGACATGCAGATCGACGCGCTCTCGCCGGTTGACGGGCACCTGATCAACACCGTTCCGATCGCGGACGCCGTGCCGGGTGCGGCCTCGAACTACGGCTACTCGGAGACGAGCGCGCCTGTATGCGCGAATCACATCCTCGTCGTCGGGGCCGCGGGCTCCGAGTACGGCGTGCGCGGTTTCGTGATGGGCTACCACACCGATCTCACCCCGGCCTGGGCGAACCCGTACTGGACGATCCCGCCGGAGCAGACCGAGTGGCGAAAGGACGGCCGGCTGGTCGGCGGCGGCGTGGACTGGACGCCGCAGACCATCGACACCGCGACGAACACGCTGTACTTCGGCACGGGCTCGGCGACGCCCCTCTATTACCCGTCATTGCGGCCTGGCGAGAACGCGCGAACCGATTCGCTGATCGCCCTCAACCTCCAGACCGGGGCGCAGAAGTGGTGGCAGCAGCAGATGGCCTTCAACGAGTGGTCGTACGACACCGCGCAGCCGCCGCTCGTCTACGACGCGAAGATCGGCGGCAAGGTGCGGCACGTCGTATCCGTGGCGACGATGGAGGGAGTCTGGTTCGCCTATGACGCAACGACGGGCCAGCCCATCTACCAGCGCGTCAAGGTGATCGACCGTACCGAGCATCCCGCCCTGCGGCCCGGCCAGCCGGTCGTCGTGTACCCCTCGTCGCTCGGCGGCGTGAACTACTCGCCCGCCTCCTACGACCCCGCGACCGGCTACGTGATCAACGGCGCAGCCGAGACTGCGGCCGTCGAGGACCAGGCCAAGCTGACCCCCACACAGGTCAAACGGAAGCTCGTGGGCGACGTCTTCCTCGGGCTCGAGAACGGCAACTTCGGCACGCTCCTGCCGGGCTGGCACGACCACGGCTCGATCAGCGCGATCGACGTCTCGACGGGCAAGCAGGTCTGGAAGCTCGAGACGCCGGAACCTGAGCGCGGCGGGGTCACGACCACCGATTCGGGCCTCGCGTTCGACGGCGGCGGCGACGGCATGATTCGCGCGTTGGACACGAAGACCGGCAAGGTCCTGTGGACGTTCAACGCAGGCTTCCCGATCGCGGCTGGGCCGACGATCTTCTCGGTCGCCGGTACCGAATACGTGGCGATCACCGTCGGCGGCACGCCGACGTCCTCCAACGGCGGCACGGCCGCACAGCTGATGGTGTTCTCGCTGCCGGCAGGGACCACGAACGGCCTGTTCCGCCCGGCGAGCAAAGCGACGGTGGCCACAGCGCCCACGAGCCAGGCCGCGGCGCCGGCCGTCGCGGTGACGAAGGCAGCGGCAGCGGCGGCCGGTGTCGCCCACATCGAGCTGAGCGTGAGCCGGCTGACGATTCGGGGCTGGACGCCGTCGAGCAACGACACGACTCCCGTCAGTGGACGGCTGGTGCTCGACGGCAAGCCGGTGTCGGGCGCCCGGATCAAGGTCGATTCGTACGTTCTGCCCGCCGCGACCGGCTCAAACGGATCGTTCACCTATCCGGTCGACTACACGCTTGCGGGCCGGCACGTCGTCACCGTGGTCGGCGCCGCGCACGCGCGAGTCGCCGGCACAGCCCTCAGCGCGGGACAGCAGACCGCCGTCCTGCATGCGGCGAACGCGTTCTCGGTCGCCTACGCGATCTCGAATCTGCACGCCAGACTCGGCCAGGGCGGCACGGTGATCATCACCGGCCAGCTTGCGAACTCGACGAACGTCGCGCCGCCGACGGTCGTCCTCTACACCTATCAGTTGACCGGCCGGATCACCGATGCGAGCGGCAAGCCTGTCGCGGGCGCCTACGTGGTGACGCGAACCCAGGACCGCAACTTCTGGACGTTCTCGCAGCCGTCGAACAGCGACGGCGAGTATTCGTCCTTCTACACCGCGTCGGATCAGGCGGGGAAGGATCCCGTCCCGCTGAGCATGCAGGTGACGCTGGGCAAGGTCGCGTACGGAGCGCCGCTCGGCGTGACCGTCAACTTCAAGGCGCTGCGCAGCGCGAGCGTCAACTTCCAGCTCCCGTCGACGGCGAGCGGCAATCTTGTCGCCTCGGCATCGACGACGATCCCGGGCGCGATCTACGAAGGCCTGCTCGTCGGGGTCCAGGGGCCGCAAGGCGTCATCGTCCCCACCGGCGGCAACTGGCCCGACAAGCACGGCCACTTCCGGATCGTGCTGCCCGCTTCGGCCCAGGGGACGACGGTGAAGCTGTACGAGGACGGTCGCGTCGACTTCTCCGCGACGCCCGCGACGCCGGGTGGGCCCGTGCTCAGCAGCGTGTGGCCGCATGGGCTGCCGCCGAGCGTCCCGCAGCGCCTCGCGTCGATCACGCTTCCGGGCTGAGCTCTACGGCGTCTCGCGGGCGATGCCGCTGCGCGTGCTCGTCCGCACCGGCAGCCCGCCCTGCCAGTCGAGCTCGAACAGGTAGCGCGAGTTGCTGAGCGCGGGCACGAATGCGATCACCTTGTTCGTCGCGGTGGCGATCACGTCGCCGTCGTCGGCCACCCACAGATAGCGGCCGTCGAGACTGTTCTGGAGCCAGCCGGCGCGGCCACAGTCGCCGCCGCACGGAACTTCCTTGCCCTGCATCGACGGGTGGAGCGCAATGTCAGCGATGCGACGCGGCGGGCGACGAGGCACCTGCGCCACGTCGTAGACGTGGACATAGCTGTTCGGGACGTCGATCACGGCCAGCCGCTTGCCGTCGGGCGTCAGCGAGATGCCGTGACTCGGCGTGCCGAGCGAACCGCCGCCGTGGAAGCCGCTGACCGGGACGGTGTAGAGCAGCCGGCCCGTGCGGAGACTCGAGACCTGGAACCCCAGAAAACCGGTCGCGGTGGTGTAGGCCAGACCCCGCTGGACGTCGACGGTGAACGGACGAACACCGCCCTTCAGCGGCCCGACGCGTTTCACGACCTGGTCGGTGCGGGTCGAGGCGACGACGAGGAAACGCGAATTCCGCGGGCCGAGGTATACGAGCTTCCCGTCCGGCGACACGATGGTGTTATGCGGCCCGGGTGCGGCGTGGATCTTGTGCGTCACCTCGCCGGTCCGGGCATCGACCACGTACCAGAGGTCGTCCATCGTCTTCTCGCCCTCCGGCACGAAGAGCGTTCGTCCGTCGGGCGTAACGGCCAGGCTGTCCGTCCCGGTCGGGAACTTGCGCCGCCAGAGCACGCGGTTGCGCAGCAGGTCGTAGGCCACGAGTGCGCCGTTGCCGCTCGCGCCGCCGTTGCCGCCGACGCTCAGGTAGAGCGTGTGCGTGACAGGACTGACCGCCACACCCCGGAGAGAGTGCGCTGCCGGAACGCTGATCCGCTCGACGAGGCGGAACGGCGGGTGGGCCTCGAAGACGTCGATCTCGCCATCGGGAAAGACGTACTCGTAGCGTCGAAAGCCGGAGGCCGCGCCGGGAGCAGCGCTGCTTCGGAAGAGCACTCGGACCGAAGCCTGGCTGCCGCAGCCCGCGAGCAACACGAGGAGCGCGGCCGCCGCGCACAGCTTCAGGAGTTTGCTCAGCACAGCCGTTGCTCGAAAGTCCGCGGCACCGGTGAGGGATCCTTAGGGCTGCTTCCTTCCGGACCTGACCCGGTTCGGAACCTCACCGCGCCGCGGGCGCCGGCATTGTAACGCTGTCCTCTAAGACCGCCGCGCTTGCGCAAAGCGCGAGCGGTGCGCACAATGAACAGACCCGATTGTCGACGAGGAGGTGGTACACGGATGAAACGAGCTGCTCAGACCCGCGTTCTCCGCGCCGCTGCTCGTCGCTCTCGCTCCTAGTCTCCGGTACCAGTTCTGGTCACGCGTGAGGGCGGGCTCCGGCTCGCCTCTGGAATTCTCACGCATGCAAAGGAGCTTTGGTTGACACTTCCGCCTACGGCTGGACTGTTGCACTCACTGGGTTGGGACGACGGCTGGGAAGCCGCGTTCGAGGTTCATCGCGCCGCGGGGCTGACGCCTGCCCGCGTCGCCGTTCAACATCGAGGCGCCTACGACCTGATCGGCGAGGGGGGCGAGGTGCGCACGAGCGCCATCGTGCGCCTCGCGCGCGAGGGCGGTCTGCCCGCAGTCGGCGACTGGGTTGCGGTCGATCCCGCGACCGGGCTGATCGACGCGGTGCTGCCGCGGCGCACGGCCGTCTCGCGCAAAGAGGTCTGGCACTCGGTGAAGGAGCAGGTGCTGGCGGCGAACGTCGACATCGTCTTCCTCACGCAGGGGCTGCCACTCGACTTCAGCCCCCGCCGGCTCGAGCGCTATCTCGCGATGGCCTGGGAGAGTGGGGCGCAGCCGATGGTGCTGCTCACGAAGACGGATCTCGTCGACGACGTCGCTCCGTATCTCGCCGAGGTCGAGACGGCGACGCTCGGGGCGTGCCCCGCCTATGCCGTCTCGGCTCGCACGGGCGAGGGCCTCGACGAGGTGCGGGCGCTGTTCGGCGAGAACCGCACTGCCGTCCTGCTCGGGTCGTCGGGCGTCGGCAAGTCGACGATCGTGAACGCGTTCGCCGGCAACGACGACATCGCCACCCAGGAGGTGCGCGAGTCCGACCAGCGTGGCCGGCACACGACGACGCGCCGCGAGCTGGTGCTGCTTCCCGGCGGCGGCGTGATCCTCGACACCCCGGGCATGCGCGAGCTGCAGCTGTGGGACGCCGATCTGAAGCAGACCTTCGGCGACGTCGAGGAGATCGCGGCGCAGTGCCGCTTCAGCGACTGCAGCCACGACCGCGAGCCCGGCTGCGCGGTTCAGGCGGCGCTCGCCGACGGATCGCTTGCCGCCGACCGCTGGGAGAGCTACGTCAAGCTGCAACGCGAGCTCGCGGCGCTCGAACTGCGCCGTGATGCACAGGCCCGCAAGGAACAGCGACGGCAGTACAAGATTCGGGAACGGGAGATGCGACGGAACCAGCGCTGACGGGGCCGCAGGCTGTCGATCACGCGGTGCTGTTTCGCGTGGTCGACGAAAACCGGCGCTTCGAAAACGTCTCGCTCGCACAGGAGGTTGCTCGTCCGCGGCTCGGCCCGCCGTTCGCGTTCGACGGCGGGAGCTGGTACCTGCGCTTTCCGCGTCCCGCTGCCGACCGCCTGGAGTATCTGCTCGAAATCGACGGCGTACTCGGGCCTGACCCGGCCAATCCACGGCGGGCTCCGGGGCCGTTCGGCGACAAGTCCGTCATCGAGTGGCCGGAGTACACCGCGCCCGGCTGGCTCGACTCGCCGGCGCCGGAAGGACGCATCGAGCAGGTCGGGCTCCGCTGCCGCCGCCTTGGCGGGGCGGTCGATGCTCTGGTCTACTCCACGCCTGGGCCGCCGGGCGAAGGGTCTCCGCTCCTCGTCGTGCACGACGGGCCCGAGTACGCCCAGTACTCACGTCTCACCCGGTTTCTCGACGTGTTGAGCGAGCAAGGCCGGATCCCGCCGCTCTGGGCGGCGCTGCTCCCGCCTGTCGACCGCAACGAGACCTACTCCGCGTCTGCCGTCTATGCGGCGGCTCTCGTCCGCGAGCTCCTGCCGGAGTTGCGCCGCAGCCTCGCGCACGGCCCGCGCGTCGGTGTGGGGGCGAGTCTCGGTGCGCTCGCGCTGTTGCACGCCCATGTCCGGCATCCGGGCAACTTCGACGCGCTGCTGCTCCAGTCGGGGAGCTTCTTCCGCCAGCGCTTCGACAAGGTCGAGTCGAGCTTCGGACGCTACGCCCGGATCACTCGCTTCGTCGGGACGGTGCTGCGCGGGCCGGGCCAGGAGAGGACGATTCCCGTGATGGTCACGTGCGGCACCGCCGAGGAGAACCTGGCGAACAATCGCGCGGTCGCCGCGGCCCTCGCGGGGCGGGGCTATGCGGTCCGGTTCGCCGAGGTGCGCGACGCGCACAACTGGGTCTGCTGGCGCGACGCGCTCGATCCGCACCTCGTCGATCTGCTGCAGGCGGTTTCGTGATGCAGCGCCGGCGCATCGAGGTCGACGGCGGCGACGTTCTCGCGTTCGGCCACTACGGACGGCCCGTGCTCGCGTTCCCTTCCGAGAACGGCGAGGTGACCGACTGGGAAGATCGTGAGATGGTCGCCGCTGTCGGCGACCTGATCGACGGCGGCCGGATCAAGCTGTACTGCGCGCCGTCGTACGACCGCGACAGCTGGACGCGTCACGATCTTCCCCTCGAGGAACGGGCACGGCGCCACGGTCACTACGAGTGGTGGGTGCTGACGCGGCTGCTTCCGTTCATCCAGGCCGACTCCCACACGCACGAGATCGTCGTCACCGGTTGCTCGTTCGGCGCCTTCCATGCCGCCAACTTCTGCCTCAAGCGGGCCGACCTGATGCCGCTCGCGCTGTGTCTGAGCGGTGTCTACGACGTGGCGGTGCAGGGTGGCGGCGAGCGCGGCGAGGCCGTTTACTTCAACAACCCGATGGACTACGTCGCCAATCTGCACGGCGAGCACCTCGACTGGCTCCGCGCCCAGGCGTCGCTCGTGCTCGTGTGCGGCCGGGGCCAGTGGGAGGACACCACCGGTGCGCTCGCGTCGACGGTGCAATTCGGGGAGTTGCTCGGAGACAAGGGCATCCGCCACGAGGTCGATCTGTGGGGACACGACGTCCCGCATGACTGGCCCTCGTGGCGGCGGCAGATCGCCCATCATCTACAGAGATTCTGCTGATGGACGAGCGGCTGATCGGCCTGTTGCTCGGCACCGAGGACGACTGGCCGACGGCGTTCGAGGCGCTCGTCTCGCGGCTGGGACCCGTCGCCGGCCACGGGCTGCGCACCGAGCGAATCAGCAACGAGCCGTTCGACCTGCGCTCGACGCCGCGCTACTCGCTCGTCATCGACCGGCTCGCGTGGTGGTACGACCTGCCTCGCGCGTGGCTCAAGAAGATCTCACTGATGGACGACGTGTACCTGCTGAACAACCCGTTCACCTTCCAGGCGATGGAGAAGCACTCCGCGTACTGCGCGCTGATGCGGCTCGGGATTCGCGTGCCGGAGACCTGGCTGATTCCCCACAAGGTCCCGCCGGAGAACCCGCGCTTTCAGGAGACGGCCGAGCGCTACAACACGCCGTTCGACCTGGCCACGATCGGCGCCGACATCGGCTACCCGCTCTACATGAAGCCCTTCGACGGCGGGCAGTGGGTCGGCGTCTCACGGGTCGGCTCGGCGGCCGAGCTCCAGGCGCGCTACGACGAGTCGGGCCAGCGGATGATGCATCTGCAGACCGCGCTCGAGGACTTCGACGTGTTCGTTCGCAGCCTTTCGATCGGCGCCGAGACGATGTCGATGTGGTTCGACCCCTCGCGGCCGATGTACGACCGCTACCAGGTGCGCCACGACTTCCTCACGCCCGCCCTCGGAGACGAGATCGTCACGATCTCAAGGCTCGTGAACGCGTTTTTCCGTTGGGAGTTCAACTCGTGCGAGACGATCGTCAAGGACGGCGTCGCCTACCCGATCGACTACGCGAATGCGTCGCCGGACGTCTCGCTCACCTCGCTGCACTACTACTTCCCATGGGCGATCACCGCGCTCGTGCGCTGGTCGGCGTTCTGTGCCGTCACCCGCCGCGAGATGCTGATCAACCAGAACTCGCGGGATTACTTCGCGTGGGGCGACCGCGCCGACCTCTCGTATGAGGAGAAGCTCGCGCGGTATCGCCAGCTGTCCGACGCCTACTTCCAGATCGATGCCTACCGTGAGTTCTGCGACCGCCATCTCGCGCACCTCGACGAAATCGCCTACGTGTGGTTCACCTCGTGGGAGTTCGACGAGCTGCTCGTGCGCACCGTGCGGGACACGTTCCCCGCGCACGAGCAGGAGCGCTTCACCGCCCACTACCGCGGCCTGATCGCCGCGTGGGCGCGCGACTCGGTCGCTCGAGCTTGACTCGGGGCACGCCGACCCGGTAAGAACGTTCTGCGGCATTTGCATCCTCTGCGGCGCTGAATCCCGGAATTGAAGGAGGCCAGATGTCCGCTCTCACCGCCACCACCGTGGGCCTGCTCGGCAGGCTCCCCGTACGCCACGACGTCCGAACGCTCGCGCTCACGCGCTACGTCGACCGCGCAAAGCTGCCGCGCGCGCCGGGCAGCCTCGACCTCACGAAGCGCGTTCCCGACTGGCCGATGTACGCGAACGACCGGCTCGGCGACTGCACCTGCGCCGCTGCCGGCCACATGATCGAGGCCTGGACAGCCGCCGCAGGCCAGGTCGTCGAGATCTCGGAATCGGCCGTGATCGTCGCCTTCGAACAGGTCAAGATCGTCGACCCGGTGACCGGTGAGGAAGGTGCCGTCGAACTCGACGTGCTCAAGTTCTGGCGCAAGACGGGCATTGCCCGCCATCGCATCGGCGCGTTCGCGTCGGTGCCCGTGCACGACAAGAAGCTCGTCCGGACCGCGTCGTATCTCTTCGGCGGCCTCTATATCGGGCTCTCGATGCCGCTCACGGCCCAGGACCAGGACGTCTGGGACTGGACGGGATCGCTCACCGGTCCGGCGCGCCCGGGCTCGTGGGGCGGCCATGCCGTCGATGTCGTCGGGTATTCGCGGGCCGGTCTCGAGGTCGTGACCTGGGGCGCGCCCAAGCAGATGACCTGGGCGTTCTGGCAGCGCTACTGCGACGAGGCCTACTGCATCCTGTCGCCCGACTTCCTGAACGGCGACCAGGCACCGAATGGGTTCGACCTTGCGGCGCTCAAGGCGGATTTGGCGCTCGTGACCGCCTAAGGGGAAAGCAGAGCTCGCCCGACGACCGCTGCCTCGGCGCCTGCCGCGGCCAGCGCCACGACGTCGTCGGGCGAGCGGACGCCTCCCGCGGCTACGACCTGCAGGCCGCGTCCGGCGACCAGTTCGACCAGGTTCAGGTCGGGCCCGGCCAGCGTTCCGTCTCGCTCGATCGCCGTGCAGTGGACGCGCACCACACCGGCTGCAAGACAGCGTTCGACTGCCTCGGCGACGGCCAGCCCGGCCTCCTCGGTCCAGCCGGCCGCGCGGACGGTGCCGTCGCGGACGTCGAGGGCGACGACGACGGCCGTTCCCAGCGCTTCGACCCACGGCGCCGGGTCGGGCCAGGCGGCGGTGCCGACGATCACGCGGTCGGCGCCCGCTTCGAGGAGTGCGCGCGCGTCTGCGACCGAGCGGATGCCCCCTGATGCCTGTAGCGGCAGCGGGGCGATGGCCTTGGCCACCTCACGGACGAGTTCCGGCCGGACGCGCCCCGAACGGGCGCCGTCGAGATCGACGAGATGCACGCGGGGGGCGCCGGCGTTGGCCCAGCGGCGGGCCAGGGCGATCGGGTCTGCGGCCCGCTCGACGACTGCGTCGTAGTCCCCTCGATGCAGGCGCACGGCTTCTCCGCCCAGCACGTCGACGGCCGGAATCACCTCTATGGGTAACGAGAACCACATTCTTCTATGTTACCGTGCTAACATGACGTCCGGAGATATCAATGGCGGAGCGCGCGACGACACCCATGGGCAACGAAACCGATGCGAGAGGTCTTCGACGCGATCCTGTCGCTGGAGAGCCGGGCGGAGGTCGAGTCGTTCCTGCGGGATCTTTGCACGATGTCGGAGCTCGAGGCGATGGCGCACCGGTGGCAGGTGGCGCAGCTGCTCGAGCAGGGGCTGCCGTATCTGGCGATCGCGGAGCGGACGCACGCCTCGACGACGACCGTGACACGCGTGGCGCACTGGCTGAAGCACGGCGAAGGCGGCTACAGGCTGGCGCTCGACCGGAGGCGGGGCGTACGCAGCTCCTGAAGGTCGCGCTGCCCGTCAAGGGCCGGCTGCGCGAGCCGTCGTTCAAGCTGCTCGAGGACGCGGGCCTCGGCCCGGAGCAGCCGGGCGAGCGCGCGCTCGCATTCCCCTGCCGCAACGCGCCGGTCGAGGTGCTGCTCGTTCGCGCCGCCGACATCCCCGAGTACGTGCAGGACGGTGTCGTCGACTGCGGGATCACGGGCATCGATCTCGTCCGCGAGCGCGGGGCCCGCGTCAGCGAGGTGCTGAAGCTCGGCTTCGGCTCGTGCCGTCTCGAGGCCGCCGTCCCGGCGGAGTCGTCGTACCAGCGCTTCGAGGATCTGGCGGGGCTCTCGGTGGCGACGGTCTATCCGCGGCTGACCAGCGAGCTGCTGCCCGCCCAGGTCGAGCTGGTCGACGTCACGGGCTCGGTCGAGATCGCCCCCAGGCTCGGCCTCGCCGACGCGATCGTCGATCTCGTCTCGTCGGGGAACACCCTGCTCACGAACGGCCTGCGCTCGCTTGGCGTGCTGCTCGAGTCGGAGGCGGTGCTGATCGCGCGCCCCGACGGCGGAGGGCCGGAGAACCCGCTCACTGCCATGCTGCGCGCGGTTGTCGAGGCGCGCAGCCACCGCTATCTGATGCTCAACGCGCCGGTGGCGGCTCTGCCCGCGATTCGCGAGTTGGTGCACCCGCGGGTGCCGAGCGTGCTGCCGCTGGCCGAGACCGGGATGGTGGCCGTGCATGCGCTCGTCCCGTCTGCGGACGTCTGGCTGCTGCTGCCCGAGCTGGAGAAGGCCGGCGCCTCGTCGATCCTGCTCGTGCCGGTCGAGCGGATGGTCGGATGACGATCGTCTCGGATATCAAGCGAGCGGGGCTACGCAGCCGTGAGCGAGTGGGCGGTCAAGCTCGACGGTTTCGAGCCGGCGCGAGCCGTTGCCCAGCCGGACGGGCTGCCGGTCGACGCACTCCTCGAGCTCGCCGACCGTGTCCGCCGGTGGCATGCGGTGCAGCGCCCGGCGGACGTGACGCTCGAGGTCGAGCCCGGCGTGCTGCTCGAGCGCCGCTGGGTGCCACTCGACACGATCGGCGTCTACGTTCCGCGAGGCCTGCTCTCGACCCTGGTCATGACCGTCGTCCCGGCGCAGGTCGCGGGTGTGCGCCGGATCGTCGTCTGCACGCCGCCGTCCGGCGCGGGCTTGATCGCCGCCGCGGCCGAGCTGCTCGGCGTCGACGAGGTCTGGGCGCTTGGCGGCCCGCAGGCGATCGGCTTCCTGGCCTACGTCGAGCAGGTCGACAAGATCGTCGGCCCCGGCAACTCCTACGTGAACGACGCGAAGCTCGAGGTGTGGCGCGACGTCCCCATCGACCTGCCCGGCGGCCCCTCCGAGGTCGTCGTGCTCGCGCTCGGCGACGTCGACCAGCGGCTGGTCGAGCTGGAGCTCGCCGCGCAGGGCGAGCACGGCCCGGACGCCGTCTGCCGCGTCGTCGACAGCCTGGCGGAGGCCGAGGAGATCGCGCCCGAGCACCTCGTGCTGCTGGGCGACGAGGCAGAGGCGCTGGCCGTCGCAGGTGCGGAACGCCGGGCTCGGTCTTCGTCGGACGCTGGTCGCCGGTGCCCGCGGGCGACTACGCCACGGGCGGCAACCACGTCTTGCCGACCGGCGGGTGGGCGCGGCTCGGTCGGCGGGCTCGGCCTCGAGACGTTCCTGAAGCCGCTCACCGTGCAGCGGCTGACCGAGGCAGGGCTCGCGCGCATCCGGCCGACGGTCGAAGCGCTCGCCGCGGCCGAGAACATGCCCGCGCACGCCGAGGCGGTGCGGCGATGAGAGAGCTCGCGCCGGAGTTCCAGGCCGTATACGCTGGGCTCGCGCCGACCGACGAGGTCGGCGGCGCTCGCCGGCATCGATCCCTCGCAGGTGCTGCGGTTCGACCAGAACACGCCGCCGCTGCCGCTGCCGACGACGCGGCCGGGCACGATCGCCGGCGCGCTCGCGCGCGTCAGCGGCTATCCGGCGGGCGGCTACCGGCAGCTGCGCCGGGCGATCGCCGACTACAACGGGGTCGAGCCCGAGAACGTCGTGCTCGGCGCCGGCGCCGACGATCTGATCCTGCTCTGCGCCCGCGCCTTTGCCGGCCCCGGTGACCGCATCGCGGTTCCGGCGGCGCCGACGTACTCGCTCTACCGGATCGCGACGCAGCTGGCGGGGGCCGAGGTCGGTGACGACGCGCCTGTTCTCACGTTTGCGTGCCGGCCGAACAACCCGACCGGCGTCGCTCGATCCGCTGCCCGACGCGCGGCCGCTCGTTGTCGACGAGGCGTACTTCGAGTACGCGGGCGTGACGGCGCTGCCGTTGCTCGACGACGGCGTGATCGTGCTGCGGACGTTCTCGAAGGCGTTCGCGCTCGCAGGAGCGCGCATCGGCTACGCGCTCGCTGCGGCGGATATTGCGGCCGAGCTGAACAACCGCCAGGCTCCGGCGCCGATCTCGACGCTGTCCGCCACGCTGGCGCTCGCCGCGCTGGCCTCGCCGCCGGATGTCTCGGACGTGCGTCGAGGAGCGCGAGCGGCTCGCCTCCTGCCTACGCGCGCTCGGACTCGAGCCGCTGCCGTCGCACGCGCAACTTCCTCTACGTCCCGGTGCGCCGACGGGCTTGCGCTCAGCGACCTGCTGCTGCGGCAGGGCATGGTCGTTCGCGCCTATCCCGAGGCGATCCGCGTTTCGGTGCTCGACCAGGTCGACGACGACGCATTCGTCGAGACGCTCGCGCGCCTGCTCGACCGTCCGGCGCCGGTTGCGGCGCAGGGCGGACGTCAGCGCGCGGGTGTTGCGCGCCACCGCCGAGACGCGGCTCGCGGTGCGGCTCGCTCTGGACGGCGCCTCGCGGGTTCGGGTCGAGACCGGCGCCGGCCTCTACGACCACTTCCTCGAGCAGCTCGCGTTCCACGCCGGGTTCGACCTCGTCCTCGAAGGCGCCGGCGATCTGGAGACCGGCGATCACCACACGGCCGAGGATGCGGCGATCGCGCTCGGACAGGCACTCGACCAGGCGCTCGGCGACCGCCGCGGCATTGCGCGGTACGGCGATGCCGTCGTGCCGATGGACGACGCACTCGCGCGCGCCGCGGTCGATCTCGGCGGGCGGCCACACACCGAGCTGCAGCTCGAGCACGACCCAGGGCTGGCCGGCCACATGCTCTAGAGCCTCGCCCAGTCCGCGCGCGCGGCGATCCATGTCGAGGCGACGGGCCGCGACGGCACACCACGTCGCCGAGGCGGCGTTCAAGGCGGTCGGCCGCGCGCTGCGGGTGGCCGTGCGCCGCGAGGGCGAAGGGCTGCCGTCGACGAAGGGTCTGCTGTGAAGGTCGCGATCTGCGAGTACGGCGCCGGCAACGTGCGCTCGGTCGCGCTCGCGCTCGACGCGCCTCGGCGCCGAGCTCACCGACGACGTGGCGGGCGCGGATCTCGCGGTTCTTCCCGGGCGTCGGCTCGGCGAAGACCGCGATGGCGGGCCTGCGCGCGCGCGGCCATGACGCCGCGCTGCAGGCGCGCGTCGCCGCGCGGGCGGCCCGTGCTCGGGATCTGCCTCGGCCTGCAGCTGGCGCTCGAGTGGAGCGACGAGGACGGCGGCGTCGAAGGGCTCGGGCTGCTGCCCGGCCGGTCCGAGCGGCTGCGTCGACGGCCGTGTCCCGAGGATGGGCTGGTCGGTCGTCGAGCCGTTCGGCGACGCCTTCTACTTCGCGCACTCGTATGCGGCGGCGACGCCCGTGCGCGACGGCGTGGGCAGAAGGCGCCGTCGCCGAGGCGCGCGCGCCTGCGTTCATCGGCTGTCAGTTTCACCCCGAGAAGAGCGGGCCCGCCGGCGCCCGCTACCTGGCCGGCGTGCTCGAGGAGGTGTCGTGCCTCTCGCCCGCCTGATCCCGTGCCTCGACGTCGCCGCCGGGCGGGTCGTCAAGGGCGTGCGCTTCCAGGGGCTGCGCGACATGGGCGACCCGGTGAGCTCGGCGCGGCCTATTCCGATGCCGGGGCCGACGAGCTGGTGTTCCTCGACATCAAGGCGACGCTCGACGGGCGGCAGACGCTCGTCGACCTCGTCGCGCGGGTCGCGGAGCGGCTCGCGATCCCGTTCACCGTCGGCGGCGGGGTGCGCTCCGTTGCCGACGCCGACGAGCTGCTGCAGGCGGGCGCCGACAAGGTCGCCGTCAACTCGGCGGCGCTCGCGCGGCCCGAGCTCGTCACCGAGCTGGCGGCGAGTCTCGGCACGCAGGCGGTCGTCGTGGCGATCGACGCCGAGGGCGGGCGCGTCCGCTCGCACGCCGGAACGACGGAGACCGCGCGCAACGCGGTCGAGTGGGCGCGCGAGGCGCAGGAGCGCGGCGCGGGCGAGATCCTGCTCACGTCGATCGACGCCGACGGGACGCAGGCCGGGCTACGACCTCGAGCTGACAGCGGCCGTCGCGGCCGCGGTCGAGGTGCCGGTGATCGCCTCGGGCGGCGCCGGGAACGCGCAGCACGTGGCCGACGCGCTCGGCGTCGCGCAGGCGGCGCTGCTTGCGTCGATCCTGCACGACGATCCGAGCCGGCTCGTCTCGCTGCGCGAGGAGCTGCGGTCGCTGGGGGTGAAGCTTCGTGACGCAGCCTGATCTGCGGGCGGCAATCGTGCAGGACGCCGACAGCGGTCGCGTGCTGATGCTGGCCTGGATGGACGCCGAGGCGGAGCGGCTGACCCGCGAGACCGGCGAGGCGTGGTTCTGGAGCCGCTCGCGGCAGGAGCTCTGGCGGAAAGGCGCGACCTCCGGGAACACGCTGGCCGTCGAGGAGATCCGCGACGACTGCGACGGCGACGCGCTTGTCTTCGAGTGCGTCCCGCCGGGCCCGCTGCCACACCGGCTCGCTCTCGTGCTTCGCGCCGGCGCTCTGGCGCACGATCGCCCAGCGGGCACTCGACCGGCCCGAGGGCTCCTACACCGCAGAGCTCCTCAACGAGGGCATCGGCGCCTGCGCGCGCAAGGTCGGCGAGGAGGGAGTCGAGGTGACGGTCGCGGCGCTCGACGAGTCCGACGAGCGCGTGCTCGAGGAAGCCGCCGACCTCGTCTTCCACCTGTACGTCCTGCTGGCCGCGCGAGGCCTCGACCCGACGCAGGTCGAAGACGTTCTGGCCGCCCGCGCCCGCTGAACCGACCCGTCCCGACCGAGGGGCGAACTGTCCGCTAGGGCCAACTGCCGGTGCCAGGCACCGGGGTCAACGTTCGGCGAGAGTGTGCCGAGTTTGGAAAACCTTTGGCCGGTGCCTCGGGTGCGCCGTAGTGTTCAAGCGGCCCGTCCGACTGTTGCCAGTCGGTAGCTCAGGTGGGATGCCGGGTTTCGGGGGAGTTGCGGCCGCCTTCGTAGCGAGACGGCGACGCGGGTGGAGTGTCTAACCTGGCCGGCATGGATCGCGCGCCGACCCGCCTCGCGAGCGGCGCCGAATTGCGCATGACCGGACCACGTGGGGCACCGGCGGTGTTGCTTGCCAACGGTGGTCAGGCGGCCGAGGTGGAGGGGACGTGGAGCGCCACGCTCGAGTGGCTCGTCGGACGACTCGCCCCGCGGTTTCCGACGCTCGCGTTCGCCGAAGTCCGCTACCGGATCAAGTCGTGGAAGCGGCTCGAGCTCTGCGAGGAAGACGTCCGGGCGGCCGTCGCAGAGCTGGGCGCGCCCCGAACGCTGCTCGTCGGCTTCTCGATGGGCGGCGCGGTCGCCTCGCTCGCCGCCGACGCACCCGGGGTCGAAGCCGTGCTCGGCCTCGCGCCGTGGCTTCCCGATCGGCTTGATCTCGGCCGCCTCGTCGGCCGCCGCCTCGACGTGCTGCACGGGACGCTCGACCGCTGGCTCCCGGGAGTACCCGGCGTCAGCCCGGTCCTCTCACGCCGCGGCTTCGACCGCGCAGCCGCACTCGGGGTGCCGGGCACCTACGAGCTGATTCCCGGCGCCGTGCACGGCGCCGCGCTTCGCGCGCCCTGGGGCGCGCTCGTGCCTCTTCCTCGCGCCGGCGCGTGGGCGAACCGCGCGGCGGCAGTCATCGAGCGTTACGCCGCAAGTTCTTGACGACGCGCCAGCTGCGCTTCGTCAGGCACCCGAACAGCCCACACCAACCCGAGCCGCTCGAGCCCGCGGATGACGAGCCACGACATGTCCCACTGCTTCGGCTTCAACCCGTGCCGCGCGGAGGTCGGGAAGGCGTGATGGTTGTTGTGCCAGCCTTCGCCGAACACGAGCATCGCGACCAGCCAGTTGTTCCGTGATTCGTCTCGTGACTTGTAGTCCCGCCGGCCGAACATGTGGCAGATCGAGTTCACGCTGAAGGTTGCGTGCTGGTACGCGAAGATCCTGATCAGGCCGCCCCAGACGAGACCCTCCAGCCCCGCTTCGACGGTCCCCCCGATCAGATAGCCGAGCGCGAACGGCAGCCCGAGGGTCAGCACCACCCAGAGCAGATAGAGGCGGTCGATCCACCGGATCACGGGGTCGTCGTACAGATCCTTGCCGTACAGCCGGCCCTGCTCCATGCCCATGTTGCTGAACATCCACCCGACATGGGCGTGGACGAAGCCGCGCGCCATGCCCCACACGCCACCCTCATCGTGGCCGACGTGGGGCGAATGGGGGTCGCCCGGCTTGTCCGAGAACGCGTGATGCTTCCGGTGGTCGGTGACCCACTGCGTGATCGGGCCCTGCATCGTCATGCAGCCCAGCACGCCGAGCGCGATCTTCACCGGCTGCTTCGCCTCGAAGCCGCGGTGGGTGAAGTAGCGGTGGAAGCCGATCGTCGTCCCGAACGCGCACAGCACGTAGAAGACGAGGAACAGAAGCAGATCGACCGTGTGGAACGCGATGCCCCACAGCACGCCCATCGCGGAGAGAAGCGCGAGCGGCGGTACCACGACGGCGATCACGGTAACCACCTGGCTGAGCCGGCCCGTGCTCGGGCGGACGGTCGCGATCGGGAGCGGTGTGTCCAAGCCGCCGTCGAGGCTAGCGCACTTCGGGCCTGTTCGGCCGGGTTGCGCGACGCAGCGAGAGGTAGAGGATTCCGGCCACTGCGACCGGCAGCACCCACCAGGCGGCGGCTCCCGCGGCCGCGATTCCGGCGGTCAGCGCGATCCCGGCGACGACGCCCGCGGCGGCGCGCCAGTCGTCGCCCACCACGAATTCCCACCAGAACCGCCCAAATGTCACGAGCCACTTCATCAGGCGGCCACTACTGCGGGCTCGGGCGAGCGCCGGCGGAGCAGGGCGACAAGCCCGGCCGAGACCGCGATCACGAACGCCAGCACCCCGAGAATCGCCACGTCGGAGCCGGGCCAGTCGGCCCCTGCTCCTTCGGCTGCCCAGAACGTGCCGAACGTGGTGAGCATCACGCCGACGGCGAACTTGACGGTGTTTTCGGGCACCCTCGCGAGCGGGGCGCGAACGAGCAGCCCCACGCCCGCCACGACAACCAGCGCCGCCGCCGCGCCCGCAGCCGCGAGCGGGATGCTCCCCTGGGTGCTCCCGAAGGTCAGCACGATGAACGCCACCTCGAGCCCCTCGAGCAGAACGCCCTTGAACGCCAGTACGAATCCGTACAGGTCGAGCCCGGCGCGCGTCTCGATGGCTGCTGCCCGCGCCTCCTCGAGCTCGTGGGCGAACGCCGCCTCCTCGTCGTGGAGCGCCTTGAACCCGCTTGCGCGCAGAATCGCCTTCCGCAGCCACTGCAGCCCGAAGGCGAGCAGCAGCCCGCCGACGACCAGCCGCAGGCCGTTCAGCGGGATCAGCGTCAGCGCCGGTCCGAGCGCCGCCACGATCACCGCGAGCACGACCGCCGCAGCCGCGGCACCCGTGATCGCCGACCGCCAGCCGCGGGCCAGGCCCGCGGCGAGCACGATCGTCAGCGCTTCGACCATCTCGACCGCGCTGGCCAGGAACGAGGAGAGAACGAGGAAAACAGCGCTCAAGCAGCGTCAGGGTATCCGCCGCCCGCGGCGGCTACGATCTCGCGTCATGCGGCCCGAGCCAGGTTCCTCATGAATCCCGACGGCGTCGTCGCGCTGGTCACCGGTGGAGCCTCGGGTCTGGGTCGCGCGACTGCCGAGGCGCTGCAGGCGCGCGGCGCAACTGTCATCGTGCTCGACCTGCAGCGGGCGCTCGAAGGGCTCGGCGACGACACCGGCCTGCACCGCGCGCCGGCCGACGTGCGCGACCCGGACGGGGTCGCAGCCGTTGTCGCCCTGGCTCAGAGCCTCGGCCCGCTGCGCATCCTCGTCAACTGCGCCGGCATCGGCGACGCCGGCCTCGTCGCCCGCGGTGGCGAGGCGATGGAGCTCGAGCGCTTCCAACGGGTGATCGACATCAACCTGGTCGGGACGTTCAACGTGATCCGCCTGGCTGCCGTTTCGATGCAGAAGAACGAGCCGGTCGACGGCGAGCGGGGTGTGATCGTCAACACGGCCTCGATCGCCGCGTTCGACGGCCAGATGGGGCAGACCGCGTACGCGGCATCGAAGGGCGGCATCGTCGGCCTGACCCTGCCGCTTGCGCGCGATCTCGCCCGTTCGCTGATCCGCTGCATGACGATCGCGCCCGGCACCTTCGACACCCCGCTGCTCGCGGCGCTGCCCGAAGAGGCCCGGGCCAGTCTGGCGCTGGCCGTTCCCGCACCCGGCCGGCTCGGCGAGCCTCGGGAGTACGCCGCGCTGGCGATGCACATCGTCGAGAACCAGATGCTGAACGGCGAAGTGATCCGGCTCGACGGCGCGCTCCGCATGGCGCCGCGCTGACACCCACGAGACGCGAAGGAGCGAGATGACGATCGAGAAGGTCGGTGTGGTCGGGCTCGGCACGATGGGTGCCGGCATCGCGCAGATCTGCCTCGAGGCGGGTGTCGAGACGGTCGCGCGTGACGTGACGGCCGAGCTCGGCGATCAGGGCCGGTCGCGCATCGAGGCGTTCCTCGACAAGCGCGTCGAGAAAGGGCAACTCGACGCCGACGGCCGCGCCCGGGCTGCGGCGTTGCTGACCGTGACGACCGAGATCTGCGACCTGGCTGATTGCGACCTCGTGATCGAAGCGGTCTTCGAGGATCTCGCGGTCAAGCAGCGAGCTCTTCCGTGAGCTCGAAGCCGCGACACGGCCCGACGCGATCCTGGCCACGAACACGTCCGCGCTCTCGGTGACAGAGGTCGCGGCTGTTGCCGAGCATCCCGGACGGATCGTCGGCATGCACTTCTTCAACCCGGCTCCGTTGATGCCCCTGGTTGAGATCGTGCGCGCCGAGCGAACCACGGAGCAGTCGGTCGACGCGGCATTCGCCTTCGCCGAGCGCATCGGCAAGAAGCCGGTCCGCTGTCTCGACACGCCCGGCTTCATCGTCAACCGCATCCTGATCCCGCTGCTCAACGACTGCATCCGCGTCATCGACGAGGCGGGCATCACCGTCGAGGATCTCGACACGGCGATGCGCTACGGCGCCGGCTGGCCGATGGGCCCGGCCGCGCTCGCCGACCTGATCGGGCTCGACATCCATGTGCACGCGTCCGAGGCGCTCTACGAGCAGACTCGCCGAACCGCGCATGGCACCGCCGCCGCGGCTCGTCCGCATGACGCGCGCGGGCAAGCTCGGCCGCAAGTCCGGCGAGGGCTTCTACAAGTACTGGCGAACGTGCCGTAGCGGCCGCGGAAGAACACGAGCGGCTCGCCCTCAGCCGCGTTCTCCAGTCCAATCACGGCGCACACGGCGATCGTGTGGTCGCCGGCGTCGTGCTCGTGCAGCAGCTCACAGTCGATCCACGCGATCGCGTCGTCGAGTGCCGGGCCGGAGCTGCGGTCGTGGTAGCTCGAGCCCTCGAAGCGGTCGACGCCGCGCACCGCGAACCTGCGCACGGTCGGCTCGTGGTGGCTGGCCATCACGTTGACGCAGAACTTCCCGCCTTCGCGGATCGCAGGCCACGTCTCCGAGCTCTTGGCCGGGCAGACGAGGAGCAGCGGCGGGTCGAGCGACACCGACGTCAGCGAATTGGCCGACATGCCGCCGGGCCGCCGCAGGTGTGTACGCGGTGATCACCGTCACGCCGGTCGGCAGATGACCGAGAACGTTGCGGAAGTGGTCGGGCTCGATCTGCAATGCTCGTCAATCCTATGATCTCGGCGTTCGCCCCCGGCCGCGTCAACCTGATCGGCGAGCACACCGACTACAGCGGCGGACTCGTCCTGCCGGTCGCGATCCAGTACGGCGTCTCGGTCGACATCCACGCGGACGGGACGGACATTTCGCTCTCGTCGGAGCAGGCCGGCTCTGCAGCGCCGTTCGCGGCCGACGGCGGCGGCCCTCAGGCTGAGGGCTGGGCCAGGTACGCCCAGGCGGTCGCGGTCGAGCTCGACCTGCTCGGCCGGCCGCCGGTCGGACTCACCGGAACCGTGCGCTCCGATCTGCCCACCGGCGCAGGGCTGTCCTCGTCCGCGGCGCTCGAGGTGTCGGTCGCCCTCGCGCTGTGCGCGGTGGCCGGGTTCGAGCTCGAGCCGTTTGCCCTCGCACTCGCCTGCCAGCGGGCCGAGCTGCGCGCCGTCGGCGTGCCGTGCGGGATCCTCGATCAGGCCGCTTCGGTGCTCGGCCGCGAGGGCGAGGCGATCCTGCTCGACTGCGGGACGCTCGAGTTCCGGTTCGTGCCGGTGCCTGGTCAGGCAGCGCTCGTCGTCGTCGACTCGGCCGTCTCGCACAGCCACGAGAGCTCGGGCTACGCCGACCGGCGGCGCGAGCTCGAACACGCACTGCGGCTCGTGGGTGCCGAGCGCTCGACTCAGGTCGAGCCGGCCGACCTCGACGCGCTGGACACGCTCTCGCAGAAGCGGCTACGGCACGTCGTGACCGAGAACCGGCGCGTCCTCGACTTCGCGGAAGCGCTCGAGCGCGGCGATCTTGCCGCAGCCGGAACGCTGTTGCTCGCCGGTCATGCGAGCCTGCGCGACGACTACGAGATCTCGATCCCCGAGATCGATCTGCTGGTCGAGCTGGCCTTCAACGCCGGCGCGTACGGTGCGCGTCTGCTGGGCGGCGGGTTCGGCGGCTCGGTGATCGCGCTGGCCGACGTCGACCGCGCCGACGAGATCGCCACGGCTGTTGCCGGCAACTACCGCGAGCGCACGGGCCGCGCCGGCACGTCGCTCGTGGCGCGCGCGTCGATCGGCGCCAACGTGTACGAGAAGCGGTAGGAGCGCTCGAGCAGGCGGTACTGCTCGCCCGTGTCGGGGCCGCAGCTTGCAGTGCCGAGCCCGCGCTGGGCGTGATCGAGGTTGAGGAACACCTCGGGCCGCGGCTCGAGGTCGCTCGTGTGCCGCGCCGCGTACAGGTCGGCTGCCGTCAGATGGCTCGCCGAAAAGCCGATCGCCGGCCGGCCCTCGACCCTCAGGCCGAAGCCGTCGTCGCCGGTCAGGGTGAGCCAGCGGGTGTCGCAGTGCAGGCCGTGTTCCTGGGGGACGATGTAGGGGACGTACTGCTCGGCGACCGTGCCTTCGTAGCGGCCGACGATCGCCGAGGCGAGCCGGTCGGAATAGTTCTCCCAGGGCCCGCGGCCGTACCAGGTGACGCGCTCGAGGCCGGGCTGGAGGGCGAGCCCGGCCCCTATGCGCGGTACGTCGTCGAGCCCGGGCGCGAGCTCCACGACGTTCTCGACGACGAGCTCGCCCGAAGCGAGCAGCCGGTACGTGTGGCGGTGCGTAACGATGCCCGGGGCGGTGTGGACGACCTCGATCGAGGTCGCGCCGACCCGCACCGAGTCGAGCGAGAGCTGCAGGCGGTCGAGCCCGACCTCGAGCCAGCGGTTCAGGACGCCGAGGTGGCGCTTTTCGTCCACGAGCCGCAAGCCGTCGTTGTCGGTCGGCGCGCGCCACAGCTGCAGTCGCGGGCCGGTGACAAGCAGGTTCCGGCCTTCGCTCGAAAGCTCCTCGAGCGTGCCCGTGCCCAGGTCGATCGCGGCCCGCGTGCCTCCGGCCGTCAGGACACCGTCGCGGCTCGGGCGTATCGCGCCCTCGCGCGTCCGGCGCGGCTTCGTCGACGGCAGGCTGAACTGCTGCCAGGCCACTTCGTGCCCGGCGGGCGCCCAGTCGGCTGGCTCGCGTAGGAAGAAGCGGAACGTGAGCAGCCGCTCGCCGGCGCCACCGCCCGCGGGCACCCTGGGCGCGATGTCGAGCGTCTGGCCAGGCGCCACCCGCAGCGCCGGCAGGTGCCCGCCGGCTCGCCGCTCGCCGTCGACGGTCAGCTGCCACTCGCCGCGATAGCGGTCGAGGCTCGCGAAGAAGTGACGGTTGCGGATCCGGAAGCGGCCGCCCCTGAGCGCCTCGACCCGGATCGGCTGCGACGAGGAACTTCAGCTCGTGCAGCGCGGGGTGGGGGGTGCGGTCGGGCCACACGATCCCGTCGGCGCAGAAGTTGGCGTCGTGTCGAACTTCGCCGAAGTCGCCGCCGTACGCCCAGTACTCCCGGCCGCGTTTGTCGACCTGCCGGATGCCGTGGTCGATCCACTCCCACACGAAGCCGCCCTGCAGAGCGGCGTGGCGGTCGAAGGCGGCGTAGTAGTCGGCCAGCCCGCCGTTCGAGTTGCCCATCGCGTGGGAGTACTCGCACATGATGATCGGCCGCGGATCGTCATCCCGTAAGGCATGGGCCTCGATCGCGGCGATCTCGGGATACATCGGGCACACGATGTCGGTCGCGGCGCGGCCGCCCGACCAGTCGCGCCGGATCGCCCCTTCGTAGTGCAGCGGCCTCGACGAATCGCGCTTGCGCACCCAGCCGGCAGCGGCATCGTGGTTCGGCCCGTAGCCGGCTTCGTTGCCGAGCGACCAGAGGATCACGCTGGGGTGGTTCTTGTCGCGCTCGACCATGTTCTGGACGCGCTCGACGAACGCGCCGGTGTAGCGCGGGTCGTTGCACAGCTCGTCGTAGTACGCGTGTGACTCGGCGTTCGCCTCGTCGACGACGTAGAGGCCGTGGCGGTCGCAGAGGTCGAGCCAGTAAGGATCGTTGGGGTAGTGGGACGAGCGGGCCGCGTTGACGTTGAACTGCTTCATCAGCCGCACGTCGGCCTCCATCGAGGCGCGTGTCAGCGCGCGGCCCCGAACGTCGTCGTGCTCGTGCCGGTTGACGCCGTTGATGCGCACCGGCTTGCCGTTGACGAGCAGTTGCCGGTCGCGCACCTCGACGTGACGGAAGCCGGTGTGGATGGAGATCGTCTCGCCGCCCGCCCGTAGCTCGAGCGTGTAGAGCGCCGGCTGCTCGGCCGACCAGTGTTGGGGCGAGCGGACCGGGCGCTCGAGCCGTCCGTCGGTGAGGGCGGCCGTGAAGACCTCGCGTCCGCGCGGGTCGAACAACGTCACGTCCCCGTCGACTCCGGCCTCGACCGAGAGCCGGCCGTGTTTGAGATCACCGTCGAGTGAGGCCCGGACGTCGAGGTCGCGCACCGTCGGCGAGCAGAGGTAGATCGACCGGGACAGTCCCGCGTGCCACCACTGATCCTGGTCCTCGATGAAGCTCGCGTCGGACCAGCGGACGACGACGGCGTGCAGCTCGTTCGGCCCGTCGTGGTGGACGAGCTCCGAGATGTCGAACTCGGCCGGCGTCTTCGAGTCCTTGGCCAGTCCGACCGGCTGCCCGTTGACGAGCACGTAGAGAACGCCCTCGAACGCGCCGAAGTGCAGCACGACGGGCCGGCGCTTCCACCCGCGCGGCACCCGGAAGCTACGCCGGTAGACGCCGGTCTCGTTCTCGTCGGGCACGTTCGGCGGCAGATCGGCGAACGGCATTTGCACGTTGGTGTACTGCGGCGTGCCGAAGCCCTGCATCGTCCAGAGGCCCGGCACGTCGACCTTGCTCCAGCCCCGCCGCGTGCCGAGGACGTCCGACGCCTCTTCCGGCCGCGCGGCCAGGCGGAACTCCCACTCGCCGTCGAGCGAGGCCAGCCTGGAGGAGCCGGAACGATCGAGTGTGGCGTGAGCAGGGAGCCGGTTCAGGCTCGAGAGCTCCGGCAGCACCCAACTGCGTCGGCCGCCGAGGTAGAGCAGCTCGTCGAGCGCCACGGGCGCTAATCCGCCTGTGGCACAAGCGCGTCGCGCAGTGCCTGCGCGGCCGTCTCGGGCGCGACCGGGTTGAAGAACACGCCGGAGCCGAGCTCGCCCGCCGCCACGTAGCGGGTGACTCCGGCGGCCCGCCACGGCGAGACGATCTCGATGTGCAGTTGCGCTCCTGGCCAGTCGCCACCGTCGAAGGGCCGCTGGTGGATCCAAAGCATGTAGGGCGTCTCGGCGTCGAACAGCCGGTCGAACCGCTCGAGCACGTCGACCAGCAGCGCCGCCAGCGTGTCGCGGCCCGCCGAGTCGAGGGACGGCAGGTCGGGCACCGCCTCGTCGGGCGCCAGCCGGATCGCATACGGAAAGACCGGCGCCTCTGGCACCCAGGCCTGCCAGTCGTCGACCCGTGCGACCAGGCGGCTGCCCGGCTCGCCGAGCTGCGTCGCCCGGTCGAGCTCGCGGCGCGGCAGCTCGGGAACGAAGTCGAAGGCATAGATCTGACCGTGCGGATGGACGATGGTGGCTCCCACCTCCGCGCCGCGATTTTCGAAGACGAGCACGTAGTCGACGTCGGGGCGCGCGCCGAGCGCCTCGCTGCGCTCGGCCCAGAGATCGATCACCTTGCGCGCGCCTGAGGCGCCGAGCGACCAGAACGTCGCGTCGTGCTCTGGGGTGTACAGCACGACCTCGCAGCGGTCGCCGGGCATCGCGGGCCAGCGGTTCGCGAACCAGCGCACGTCGTACGGATCCGGAGCTTCAAGCCCGCCGGGGCAGAACGGGCACGTCGCCGAGGGCAGGTTCGGCCGCGCCTGCCGCGAGTCGACGATGTACGTAAGGATTCCCGTGAGCTCGTCGCGACGTAGATCCGAGGCGTCGCTCACGCCGCACCGTGCCGGGCGGACGCGCCTTGCCCCTTGGGGGCGATCACGAGCCGGTCTACGTGCTCCTTGATCGTCTCGCGCGCCTGCGCCGGCAACCCGGGATCGGTGACGAAGACATCGACGTCCTCGAGTCCCGCGATGCGACTGAGACCGCGGACGCCCCACTTCACGTGGTCGGCGACCACGACGAGGCGTTCCGACGCGGCGACGAGCGCGCGGTCGGTCTCGGCCTCCAGCAGGTTGGGTGTCGTCAGGCCTGCGTCGGCGGTGATGCCGTGCACGCCGAGGAACAGCACGTCGAGGTGCAGCGAGCGGATCGCGTTGACGGCGATCGGCCCGACCAGCGCGTCCGAGGGGGTGCGCACGCCGCCGGTCAGCACCACGGTCAGGTCGTGCCGCGCGGCGCGGTGCAGGACGTCGGCGACCTGGATCGAGTTCGTGACGACCGTCAGGTCGGGGATGTCGGCCAGATGGTGGGCGAGGCGCCAGGTCGTCGTGCCGGCGGAGAGGCCGATCGCCTGACCCGGCTCGACGAGCCGGCTCGCCGCGCGTGAGATCGCTTCCTTCTCGCTGAGCTGCCGGTGCGACTTGGCCTCGAACCCCGGCTCCTCCGCGCTGAGACCGCCGCGCACGGTCGCGCCGCCGTGCACCTTCTCGACGAGGCCCGCCGCGGCGAGCACGTCGATGTCCCGGCGAATCGTCATCTCCGAGACGGCCAGAAGGCCTGTGAGCTCGCTCACGCGGACGCCGCCTTCACGGCGGATCTCATCGACGATCAGCTTCTGGCGTTGGGCGGCAAGCATCGATTCTCGCGGTCGTAGATTCGCACAATACTCAACGCTACCGAACGGCAAGAGTCAAGCAGATCAACACCAAATTCGCTGAATACGTTCACCATCCGGCCAGATATTCCCTCGCAGCCTTGACAAAAGCAAACGAAACATGCCATGTTCCCGTTTAGTCGTTCTTGAGCGATCGTGTTCTGTTCTGAGAGCCCGGTCGCGCCTCGCCAGAGACCCCGAGGAGGATCTCAATGTCGGACGAAGGCACGTCGACCAACGAGTCGGAGGTCGGCAGAAAGCAATTGACCCGGCGCGGGCTACTCGCAACGGGTGCCGGCGGAGTCGCCGCGATGTACGGGCTCGGTGCGGCCCGTGCGAGCGGAGCTGTTCCCGAATCGCTCAGAGAGACGCTCGGTGCCGGCACGGTCACGCTCGGCTCGTACGAGACCGGCCCGGGGATCAAGGCCCTCGCCGCGGTGACGAAGAAGTTCACCGCGAACACCGGAATCGGCGTCAAGACCAACACGGTCGACCACAACACGTTCCAGAACCAGATCAACAGCTACCTGCAGGGTCATCCGGACGACGTCTTCACGTGGTTCGCCGGCTACCGCATGCAGTTCTTCGCGGCGAAGGGTCTGGCCACGCCGATCGACGACGTCTGGAAGGCGCTGTCGCCGCAGATGCCGCCGTCGATCAAGGCCGCCTCGACGGGGCTCGACGGTCACCAGTACCTGGTCCCGAACAAGAACTATCCGTGGGCCGTGTACTACCGGAAGAGCCTGTGGAAGGAGAAGGGGTACACCGTTCCCAAGACGTGGGACCAGTACATCGCGCTGGCCAAGAAGATGCAGACAGACGGCTTGACGCCGATTGCCTTCACCGACAAGGACGGCTGGCCGGCGATGGGCACCTTCGACATCCTCAACATGCGCATCAACGGGTACCAGTTCCATGTCGACCTGATGGCCGGCAAGGAGTCGTGGGACACCCCGCAGGTGAAGGCAGTCTTCAACCAGTGGGCGGAGCTGCTCCCGTACTACTCGGCCGGTGCGCTCGGGCTCACGTGGCAGGACGGCGCGACGCAGCTCGAGAACAAGCAGGCGGGCATGTTCCTGCTCGGCGGGTTCGTGGTCAGCAACTTCAAGGCCGCCAACCAGGGTGATGTCGACTTCTTCCCGTTCCCGGAGATCAACTCGAAGTGGGGCCAGGACTCGATCGACGCCCCGATCGACGGCTACATGCTCTCGAAGAAGCCAAAGAACCTGGCCGGCGCGAAGAAGCTCATCGGCTACTTCGGCACGGCGCAGGCGATCAACATCTACCTCCCGATCAACCAGGGCGACCTGGCCGTGAACGTCCATGCCAACAAGGGCGCGTACACGCCGCTGCAGAAGAAGGAAGCGGCGCTCATCGCGTCCACCAAGCACATCGCGCAGTACATGGACCGCGACACGCGGCCCGACTTCGCGACCACGGTGATGATCCCGTCGCTCCAGACGTTCCTGAACAAGCCCAGCGACGTCGCGGGGCTCGTCAAGAGCATCCAGAAGCAGAAGAAGGCGATCTTCGGATCGTGAGCTTGTAGCCTCGACGCGATGGCGACCGACATCGCAGCGAGCGTGAGATCGGACGGCGCGCGGCACAGGAAGCGCGCCGTCCGACTCTCCGGTGCCGACCGCGTCGCGGTCGCTTTCATGGTCGGGATCCCCGTCCTTTTTACGGGCGGGCTGGTCTGGTTCCCGACGATCTGCTCGATCCTGCTCTCGTTCACGAGCTGGGACGGGATCGGCGGCCTGCACACGATCCACTGGATCGGCACCACGAACTACCGCCAGATCGCGACGATCTATCCGCCGTTCTGGCCGGCCCTCGAGCACAACCTCGAATGGCTCGGCGCGCTCGCCTTCGTGGGAACGCCGTTCGGGATGCTGCTCGCCTACCAGCTCGACAAGAACCTCAAGGGCTCACGCATCTACCAGAGCCTTCTCTACGTGCCCGTCGTGATCGCGCCTGCCGTGATCGGCCTGATCGCCGAGCTATACCTCTCGCCGACCCAGGGTCTGCTCAACGCCCTCTTCGAAGACCCGCAGCACGGCCACCTGATCGACTGGCTGGGCAACCCGCAGCTCAACCTGCCAATGGTTCTCGTTTTCGCGTGCTGGCGCCACGCCAGCTACGTGATGATCATCTACCTCGCCGGTCTGAAGGCCCTCGACCCGGGACTGCGCGAAGCCGCGGCGATCGACGGGGCCAGCGAGACGCGCGCGTTCTTCAAGGTCGTGCTGCCGGCGCTGAAGCCGATCAACATCGTGCTGGTCGTGATCACGGTGATCGAGTCGCTCCGCGCGTTCGACATCGTCTACATCATCAACGGCGGCACCAACGGGCTCGAGCTGCTCTCGGTGCTGATCACGAACAACATCATCAGCGAGGCCAGCCGGATCGGCTACGGCTCGGCGATCGCAGTCGTGCTGCTCACGATCTCGCTCGTCCCGATGATCATCTTCGTCTGGAACAGCTTCCAGGAGACCGAGTGATGAGCGACGCCGCGCTAGCTGACACCGCGCCAGAAGTTCGGACGCCGAAGGCGCCGAGGCCGAAGCCGAAGCTCCGCCGGTCGCGGATCGGGCTGCACGTCTTTCTGGCCCTGGTCACGCTGCTGTGGATCTCGCCGATTCTGTGGGCGATCTTCACGGCGATGCGGCCGTACGCGGACACCTCGGAGTACGGCTTCGTCTCCTGGCCGAAGCACCTGAACTTCGACAACTTCACGGCCGCCTGGAACCAGGCCCAGTTCCCGCACTACTTCTGGAACTCGATCATCGTCGCGATTCCGGCGATCTTCCTGATCCTGCTCTTCTCGTCGGCGATCGCGTTCGTCGTCTCGCGGCTCAGCTTCCGCTGGAACATCCCGCTGCTGGTCTTCTTCATGTCGGCGAACCTGCTGCCGCAACAGGTCATCCTGCAGCCGCTCTATCGGATCTACCTGCGCATTCCCCTGCCGACGTGGATCTCGGACAGCGGCCTGATGTACGACTCGTACCTCGGGCTGATCCTGATCAACGTCGCCTTCCAGACGGGCTTCTGCACGTTCGTCCTCTCGAACTACATGAAGACGATTCCGAAGTCGCTCACCGAGGCGGCGCGCGTCGACGGCGCCGGAGTCGCACGCCAGTACTTCAAGATCATCCTGCCGCTCTGCAGGCCGGCTCTCGCCGCCCTGGCGACGCTCGAGTTCACGTTCATCTACAACGACTTCCTCTGGGCGCTGATCCTGATCGAGAACGGCAGCAAGCGGCCGATCACCGCGGCGTTGAACAACCTGCAGGGTGAGTTCTTCACCAACAACAACCTGCTTGCCGCAGGCGCGCTGATGACGGCGATCCCCACGGTTCTGGTCTTCGCCGCCCTCCAGAAGCACTTCGTCAACGGGCTGACGCTGGGGTCGAACAAGGGATGACGCGCATCGCGTTCATCGGCGCCGGCAGCGTCATCTTCACGAAGAACCTGCTGGGCGACATCCTCGACCTTCCCGCGCTGCGGGACGTCGAGATCGCGTTGCACGACATCGACCCGGACCGGCTCGAGACCGCCGCGGCGATGGCGCGCTACGTCGCCTCCGTCCGCGGCGCGAGCCCGACGATCAGTACGCACCACGATCGGCGCGCGGCGATCGAGGGCTCGGACTTCGTCCTGAACATGGTGCAGATCGGCGGGCTGGAGGCGACGCTCCGCGACTTCGAGATTCCCGCGCGCTACGGCGTGCGCCAGACCATCGCCGACACGCTCGGGATCGGCGGCATCTTTCGCACGCTGCGCACCGCCGACCACATGCTGGCGCTCGGCCACGAGCTGGCCGAGCTCTGCCCGGCCGAGGCCTGGCTTCTGAACTACACGAACCCGATGGCCGCGCTCTGCGAGCTCGTCTACCGCGGAACGCCGACGAAGAACGTCGTCGGGTTGTGCCACTCGGTGCAGTTCACCATCGAGGAGCTCTGCAGGCTCGTCGACGTGCCCGAGAGCGAGGTGACGTTCCTCGTCGGAGGCATCAACCACCAGGCGTTCGTCCTGCGCTTCGAGCGCGACGGCGAGAGCCTCTACCCGCGGCTCGACGCCCGTATCGCCGGTGACGCCGAGCTGCAGCGCCGCGTCCGCGTCGCGCTCTATCGGCGGCTCGGGTTCTTCCCGACCGAGTCGAGCGAGCATGCCGCCGAGTACGTGCCGTGGTTCATGACGCACGACGAGGAGATCGAGCGCTACCGGATCCCGGTCGACGAGTACATCACTCGCAGCGAGGCGAACCTCGAGGAGTACGCGCGCGTGAAGAGCGCGCTCGGCCGCGGGGAAGCGATCGACGTCGAGCGGTCGAACGAATATGCCTCCGTGATCGTCAACTCGATCGTCACCGGCGAGCCGTCGGTCATCTACGGCAACGTCCCGAACACGGGGCTGATCCCCGGACTGCCCGACCGCGCGTGTGTCGAGGTGCCGTGCCTCGTCGACCGCACCGGCATTCGGCCCACGCCCGTCGCGGACTATCCCGCGCAGCTCGCCGCTCTGAACCGCAACTATGCGAGCGTCGTCGACCTCACCGTCCGCGCTGTGCTCGAGAGCAGGCCCGATCACGTCCGGCACGCGGCCATGCTCGACGCCGCGACGGCCGCGGCCCTGACCCTCGACGAAATCGACGCGCTCTGCGACGAGCTCACGCTGGCGCACGGTGAGCTGATGCCGGCCGCACTCAGATCGACAACCTTGGCTCTGTCGTTTGGTGCAGAGCCGGCTAGTTCCGGAAGGAGCAACAGGTGAGCGGGATCACGCTCGACGAGGTCACCAAGATCTATCCGAACGGCGTCAAGGCCGTCGATGCGCTCTCGCTCGAGATCGCCGAGGGCGAGTTCTGCGTCCTCGTCGGGCCGTCGGGCTGCGGGAAGTCGACGCTCCTGCGCATGATCGCGGGTCTCGAGGACGTGACGATCGGGGACGTCTGGATCGGCGGCGTCGACGTGACGGAGAAGCCGCCGCAGGAACGCGATATCGCGATGGTCTTCCAGAACTACGCGCTGTATCCCGCACATGACGGTGCGCGAGAACCTCGCCTTCGGACTGCGGCTGAAGAAGCTGCCAAAGGCGGAGTGGCGTGCGCGGGTCGACGAGGTCGCGAAGACGCTCGGCCTCGACGAGCTGCTCGACCGCAAGCCGTCGGCGCTGTCGGGCGGCCAGCGGCAGCGCGTCGCCATGGGGCGCGCGATCGTGCGCGAGCCGAAGGCGTTCCTGATGGACGAGCCGCTGTCGAACCTCGACGCCAAGCTCCGCGTCTCGATGCGGGCCGAGCTCGCCAAGCTGCATGAGCGGCTCGGTGTGACGACCGTCTACGTCACCCACGACCAGGTCGAGGCGATGACCCTCGGGCAGCGTGTCGCCGTGCTGCGCGACGGGTTGCTGCAGCAGGCCGACACGCCGCAGAACCTCTTCCATCACCCCGCGAACCTCTTCGTGGCAGCCTTCATCGGCTCACCGTCGATGAACCTCGTCGACGCCGACATCTCGGGCGGCAAGCTCTCGTTCGCCGGCTACACCTTCGACCTGCCGGCGTCGTCGCCGGGCGCCGGCTTCCAGGGTCGCGTCGTGCTGGGAGTGCGCCCGACGGACTTCGAGCACGGGGCGACGGCCGAGGCCGAGCTGCCACGCGTTCGCGTCAAGGCGGACGTCGTCGAGGATCTCGGCTCCGAGAGCCACGTGATCTTCACGATCGACGCGCCCCGGGTGACGGCCGAAGCCGTCCGCGCGGCGACCGAGCACAGCGAGGACGAGGGCAAGCTCTTCGCCGGCGACCGGGCGATCTTCACCGCCTGCGTCGACGCCCGTCGCGCGGTGGCGAACGGCGACGAGGTCGAGCTCGCGGTCGACTACAGGCGCCTGCACTTCTTCGACCCGGCCACCGGCCGGTCGCTCAGCGCCGCCTGAGTCCCACAGCCGCTCCCGTAAAGTACGGGGCATGAGCACCCACTACTCCGCCTCGCACAGCTTCACGCTCCGGGCCAGGCTCGACGACCGCCCCGGCAGCTTCGCCGATCTCGCGCGTGCGATCGCGGATGCGGGTGGACTGCTCGACGCGATCGACCTCGTTCGCGTCGACGCGGGGATGAAGATCCGCGACATCAGCGTCTTCGCCACCGACGCCGAGCATGCCGACCGGATCGTCGCCGCGTGCGCCGATGTCCCGGGCGTCGAGGTCGAGCGGGTCTCCGACCGCACGTTCCTGCTGCATCTCGGCGGCAAGATCCACATGAACGCCAATTCGCCGGTGAAGACGCGCGACGATCTGTCGATGGCGTACACGCCCGGGGTTGCGCGCGTCTGTCGCGCGATCGCCGACGATCCCGAGAGCGCCTGGAACCTGACGATCAAGCGGAACACCGTTGCGGTCGTCACCGACGGCAGCGCGGTGCTCGGCCTCGGCGACATCGGCCCCGAGGCCGCCATGCCGGTGATGGAGGGCAAGGCGCTGCTGTTCAAGGAGTTCGGCGGCGTCGACGCGTGGCCCATCTGCCTGGCGACGAAGGACACCGACGAGATCGTCGCGACCGTCCAGGCGATCGCGCCGGGATTCGGCGGCATCAACCTCGAGGACATCGCTGCGCCCCGCTGCTTCGAGGTCGAGGACCGGCTGCGCGCGACGCTCGACATCCCCGTCTTCCACGACGACCAGCACGGCACGGCGATCGTCGTGCTCGCGGCGTTCCTGAATGCGCTCCGCGTCGTCGACAAGCGCATCGAAGACGTGAAGGTCGTCGTGACCGGCGTCGGGGCCGCGGGCATCGCGGTGACCCGCACGCTGCAGGCCGCCGGCGTCCGCAACGTGATCGGCTGCGACAGCGTGGGGGCCGTCTACCGCGGCCGCGAGGGCCTGACGTCAGTGAAGGAGCGCTTCGCCGAGGAGACGAATCCCGAGAATGTCCGCGGCAGCGCGTCCGAGGCGCTCGCCGGGGCTGATGTGTACCTCGGCCTTTCGCAGCCGAACGCCGTCAGCGTCGCGGGCATCAAGAGCATGGCGAAGAACGCCATCGTCTTCGCGATGGCGAACCCGACTCCCGAGGTGTCGCCCGAGGAGATCGAGGGTTTTGTGGCCGTGATCGCGACAGGCCGGTCCGACTACCCGAACCAGATCAACAACGTGCTCGCGTTTCCCGGTGTCTTCCGAGGCGCATTGGACGTTCGCGCGCGGACGATCACCGATTCCATGGAGGTCGCCGCCGGCCACGCGATCGCCGCGGCGATCGGCGAGAACGAGCTCGCCGCCGACTACATCATCCCCAGCGTCTTCAACCGCGATGTCGTGCCCGCCGTCGCGAGCGCGGTTGCGCGCGCGGCCGAGGCAGACGGCGTCGCGCGGGTCAGCCGCGAACCGGTGTCAGACACCGCTACTTGAGCTCGCGCGACAGCTTGCGCAGGCGGCGCCAGGCCGCGGGCAGCTGCTGCTGAAGCGCGTCGCGGCGCTGCCGCTGCCGCTCGGCCAGCCGTCCGGCGGCGAATGCGACGCCGGGATCGTCGGTGCGCTCGGCGAGCCCGCGGATTCGCTGTTCGGCGACGACCGCATCCTGGTGACCGCCGAGGATGTCCTGCAGCGACGTCGCCGCTTCGATCACGCGCGCTGTGCGGCCGCCGCCGCGGAGCCCGCCGAGTTCGGCCGCGTAGCGGACGCGCTTCACACGGATTCTCAGCTCGTGCAGCTTCTCTTCGGCCGGTGACTTGCCGAGCGCGCGGACCTGCGCGACGAGCCGCCGGAGCTCACGCGCGGCCAGGTCGGCCAGTGTGCGCCCGGAGGGGCCGGCCGCGGCTTCGACCGGGAGCGCCAGCTGCTCGAGCAGCGCCCGGTGCTCGCGGCTGTCGAGCGCCGCTTCGAGGCGAGCCTGCAGCTCGTCGCGATCGCGCTCGAGCATCCGGATCAGCTGCAGCGCCGCCTCCGAATCGGGAGCTCCCAGCGTGGGTGCCTCGCTCTGCAGGTGCTCGAGCAGGACGTCGAGATCGCGCGCGTCGCCGCTCGCCTGTCCGAAGCTGCGCAGCGCGGCGTTCAGCTCGGCCGCCCAGCCGGCGTCGACGAGTTCCCGCGCGACACGCAGGAACGCGCGCACGCGGCGGCTCGCGACGCGCAGCTGATGCAGGTTTTCGGCGTCGACCGCGAGCCGTGTCCCGGCGTCGTGGGCGACAAGTGAGCGGCGCTGAGCCAGAAGCTCCGCCTCGAGCCGCCGGATCTCGGGGCTGTCGCTACGCGCCGGCACGCGGCGCAGGTCGTCCTCGCCGACCAGCGTGTCGAGCAAGGCGGCGATGCGGCGGGGAATGCCTGAGGGTGCAGCCGGCACCTCGACCTGCTCGCCGCGGGGCAGCGTCAGCCGCCAGACCCGCAGCTCACCGCGATCCTCGAGCTCCAGCACCAGTCCGTGCTGTTCGAGCACCAGATCGCTCGTGTCGTAGCGCACCGTGCCACGCGGCGCGCCGCCGTGTGGCCGCACGTGCGGGGACGTCTCCTCGGCCGGCTCGGCGCTGTTCGCCTCTGCGTCGTGGTCGTCGGTGCTCGTTCCCCGGTCATCGACGAGGATCGCGTCGGGTGTGCCCGCGATCAGTGCCGCCAGGTCGGGCGAGACGAGCACGAGCTCCGGACTGACCGGCCCGAGCGGCTCCGGTGCGGCGCGCACCAGCCGCAGACGGGGACGCTCGCTGTCAGATGGCGTAACCGGGGTTCCAGGAAGGCGCGTCAGCAAGCGGAATACTACTCGGCGATGGCGACGGTTCAGGATGGGGGAATGCCGTTGCGAGCACGTTTTGTCACGGCTGTCGTGGTGCTGACCGGAGTCACCGTGGCCGGCGGGATTGTTGCGAGCTCGGCTGTGGCCGTTCGCCCGACCGTCTGCAAAGCGGGCGAGCGCAAGCTGAACGGCGTGCCGGCGCGCACATTCTGCGGGCCCGCGACTGCCCGAATCCGGATCGGCGGCAAGACGTTCGTGTTTGCCCAGGGGAACTGCGTGGCGACGCCGCAGTACGTCAGCATCAATATCGGCACGGTCGTCCTGGGACAGACCTCGCGCCACCAGCCGAACTACTTCGGACTCGACATCGGGCGGATCCCCGGCTCCGGTTCGCCGCCGGCCCGGAAGGACGGCAGTTATCGGAGCGGCACGGTGCTCACGGTCGTGTACGCCGACAAGTCGTATGACGTCCTCTCGGGTGTCGCGACGCTGCAAGGGCACCGCACGCGCGGCACGATCAGGGGCAACACGTTCTCCGGCCAGGCGTTGACCGGCACGTTCGACTGCTGATCAGCGCCGGAAGTGCGTGTGCCAGTCGTGCTGGTCGCGCTCGACCTCAGCAGTGAGATGGACCACGAGGTGTTGGAAATCTGCTTCTCGTAGCGTCTTCGCATGGGTGTGCACGGCTGCGACCTGGGCGGGTTTCGAGCGCTGGTGTACGTTGGCGGCCTCGAAGCCCATCGCCTTCACGAGGTGCCGCTCCTGGCCGTGGCCGTAGTCGGCGAGGTCGAGCTTCACGCAGTCCGGGGCGAGCCGGCGGCACTGCCAGCGGCCGCGGACGGCCAGCAGCGGGTCGACCGTCCACGACGGCCCGGACGTGGGTCGCGGCGCCGCGACATGCGGTAGGCCGAGCCACACGCCTGCCGGGGGCGAGAGCTCCTTCAGCTCGCGGGCGACGCGGCCGTCGGCCGCCTTCCCGACGGCGACCACGCGGCGATGGCCGAGACTGCCGAGACCTGCGGTCCGCCGGTGCAGCGTCGGGTGCCAGGCACCTTTCGGTGCGAGTGACTGCAGGGCCGCGTCGGCGTCGTCCGGCAGGGGCGGCTCGCCGGGAGCGGGCAGCCTCTCGAGCTGTGGCCAGAAGTATCGGGCCGCGCCACGGGGGAGGGTGAGCCAGCGGTGGCCCGCGCCGGCCACGAACGGCTTGCCACCCGATGCGAGTCCTTCGCGGTAGCCCTCCAGCACGAGCGCCGCCACCTCGTGCTCGGCGAGCGGCAGGCGCCGCTCGCGCACCGCAAGCAGTGCGCTGGCCGAAAGCCGCAGCAAGTCGTACGTGTACGGAAGGGCGGCGATCTCGTCGAAGTCGTTGGCGCCCCAGGCGAGACGGCCGTCGGCGTCACGCCAGCAGCCGAAGTTCTCGACGTGGAGGTCGCCGATTGCGACGATCTCGGGTGCGTCGGTCAGCCCGGGGGCGGGGTGCTTCACGAGCCGGGCGAGCCAGAGGTAATAGGTCGCCCGGAGAAACGGGAACGCGGACTCGGCCATCTTCTGGTGCTTGACGGCGAGATCGTCTTGCAGGACGACGCTGAGCTCGTCGCCCAGCCAGCGTTCGTAGCTGGCCGTCGCTGCGACGACGTTCACGGCGCTGTACTGGGCGCGGGAGTCGGCGCGACGGCAGGTTTCCCACGCGCCAGCAACGCCACACCCGCGGGGCAGAGCCCGATGGTGATCAGGGCGGCCAGCAGGATCGCGCCGCCCTGGGCCGGCGAGATCACCTGGTGCTGCAGGCCGAGCGTGACGACACCTGCGGGCAGCCCGAGTTGCGCGGTGGCCACCAGCGCCGCAGGCAGCTTCTGCCGGGTGACGGCTGCGGCGAGCAGGTGGACCGCGACGTTCGCCACGGTGAGCAAAGCCGTCAGCTCGAGGATCGAAGGCTTGTGGACGACGGCGCGCAGATCGAGCTTGGCGCCGAGCACGACGAAGAACAGCGGGATGAAGAAGCCGGCCGCAATGCCGGTCACCTGGGTCGACAGCCGCTTCGGACCGCCGATCAGCGCCACGACGAGTCCGACGGCGAAGCCGGCGATCAGCACGCTCGTCCCCGACCGCACGGCCAGCCAGGCGAGCACGAACAGGGCCAGGAGTGCCAGCCGCAGGTCGAGCGCCCAGCCGCGGTGCTTCGACTCCTTGCGAACGCGGTGGACGAACCGATGACCGCGCAGAGCGTACGCGGCGCCGAACAGAGCGACGGCAGCGGCGGCAACGGCGAGGCCGCCGAGCGCCGCCGCGCCGGCCTTCGACGGCTGCAGCACGAGCGGCAGGGCGACGATCGCCGCGACGTCGGCGACCGCTACCTGCGCCATTACCGTCAGTACGTCCGCGTCGTCGAGCACGCCAAGCTCTTCGACGACCGGCAAGAGGATCGCTGCCGACCCGCTGGCGAGCAGGAGCGCGTAGATCGCCGCGTGGCCCCCGCCCAGGATCGCCGCGATGCCGATGCCGGCGGGGACGCTCGCCAGGCCGGCAAACACGGCGGCGATCACCCCGCGGCGGAGCCCCTTCCCGATTCCCGGCTGGCGGATCGGGACGTGCATCCCGGCTGCAAACATCAACATGGCGAAACCGACCGCGGCGAGGAACACGATGGTCGGCTGGGCCGGATTGACCCAAGAGAAGCCGGTTTTGCCGACGAGCACTCCGGCCGCCAGTTGGCCGACTACGACCGGTACGAGGCCGCCCCGGCTGAGCGACAGGAGCGGTCCGCCAAGGCCCGCACAGACGATCACCGCGAGGACCCCGAAACTCATCGGACGAACATACTCGCGCGATGTAAAGCCTGGAAAGATCCCCCTTTCGTTTTTTCGCGGCGAACCTACGATGCGACCTTCCGTTCGTTGGCCGCGAAGAAGGAGTCTCCGGTGAAGAACCCCGTCGTTGCGCTGGTCCTCGCCCTTGGTCTGGTTCTGACGCTTGCGGTAGGCTCGGGCGCCGCGGCCGGCGGAGGCGGCGGTCCGAGACGTGACCACGACCGCGGCCACTGGTTCAAGCGCGCCTGTGGCGCACCTTCCGCCGCTGTCGGTGCCTGCGGCGTGCAGGTCGTGACCAACAGCGCCGGCACGCCGCTCGTCACCTCGACGGCGCCCCCGCCCGGCGCGTATGGCCCTGTTCAGTTCCACACGGCTTATTCGCTGCCGACGACGGCGCCTACAGCTCAGACGATCGGGATCGTCGACGCGTACAACGACCCGAATATCGAGGCCGACCTGGCGAGCTACGACGCCCAGTATGGGCTGGCGGCGTGCACGACTGCGAACGGCTGCTTCCGCAAGGTGAACCAGACGGGCGGCACGACGTACCCCGCGACCGACGCCGGCTGGTCACTCGAGATCGCCCTCGACGTCGAGACCGCACGGGAGATCTGCCAGAACTGCACGATCCTGCTGGTCGAGGCGAACTCGTCCTCGCTCGCCGACCTCGGCGCAGCCGAAAACGAAGCCGTCGCACTCGGCGCCAACGTCATCTCGAACTCGTGGGGCGCCGGCGAGTACTCGGGCGAGACCTCCGACGAGACCAGGTACTTCAAGCACCCCGGAGTGGTGATCACCGCCTCGTCGGGTGACGGTGCGTATGGCGTCGAGTTTCCCGCGGCATCCCAGTACGTGACCGCCGTCGGCGGCACCACGCTCAACCTGGGCGCCAACAACACCTACGGCAGCGAGACGGCGTGGGCCGACGCCGGCTCGGGCTGCTCCGCCTACGAGCCGAAGCCGGCGTGGCAGACGGACACCGGCTGCAGCCACCGCACCGTCGCCGACGTCTCGGCGGACGCCGACCCGAACACGGGCGCCGCGGTCTACGACTCGGTCAACTACTCCGGGCAGTCCGGCTGGTTCCAGGTGGGCGGCACGAGTCTCGCATCGCCGCTGATCGCCTCGGTGTACGCGCTCACCGGGAGCGCTGCGTCGGCGACCTATGGCTCAACGCCCTACGCGCACACGTCGTCGTTGCACGACGTGACGAGTGGCAGCAACGGCACCTGCAGCCCGGCGTACCTCTGCACGGGCGGGGCGGGCTATGACGGGCCGACGGGGCTCGGCACGCCGAACGGCCTCGCCGCGTTCACGCCCGGCGCGCCCACGCCTGCGTTCACCGTGGGTGTGACGCCTGCAGCCGCGACGGTCACGCAGGGGACGACCGCGTCGTACACGGTGACGGTCGGCGCGAGTGGCGGCTTCACCGGCTCGGTTGCGCTCACGCAGAGCGGCCTGGCCAACGGCACCTTCACCCCGTCAGCCGTGACCACCTCGGGGACGTCGACACTGACCGTCAACACGTCGACGCTCGCCGCGGGTACCTACCCGTTCACCATCGCGGGCACGAGCGGCGGCGTCACGCACTCGGTTTCGGCTTCACTCGTCGTGCAGGCTGCTGCCACGGGGAACTTCACGCTCGGCGTCTCGCCGACGTCGCGGACGATCGCGCGGACGAGCACCACGACGTACACCGTGACGATCACGCCGACCAACGGATTCGCGGGTGCCGTCTCGCTCTCCGCGGCGGGCTTCGTCTCCGGCGTCACCGGCTCGTTCGCACCCAACCCCGCAACCGGCACGTCGACGTTGACCGTCAGGGCCACAAACGCCCGCCGCCGGACGCGGTTTACGGTCACCATCACCGGCACGAGCGGCAGCCTCTCGCACAGCACCACGCTCACCCTGACGACGAACTGACGAGCCTCCAGTAGGGTGGGCGCCGGAATGGCGGCGAGCCCGAAGGTTGCACTGCAGCTCTACACCCTGCGCGGGCACTCCGCGCAGGGCATGGCTGCGGTGCTCGAAGCGGTGGCCGGGATCGGCTACGGCGGGGTCGAGCTCGCCGGGCTTGCCGATCTCTCGGCCGAGGAGACGGCGAGCACCTGCCGCCGGCTGGGCCTCGAAGTCTGTGCCGCGCACATCGGTCTCGATCGCTTCGACGCCGAGCCGGAGGCGGTCGCCGCAGAGCTCAGCGTCGTCGGCACGGCGAACATCGTGTTCCCATGGCTTCCGACCTTCCCGACTGCTGAGGAGATCGACGCTGCTTGCGGGAGGGTGGCGGCCGCTGCGGTGCGCGCAACTGAATTGGGGCTGGCACCGCACTTCCACAATCACCGCGGCGAGTTCGAGCGGCTTCCCTCCGGCGAGCGGCTGTGGGAAGGGTTGGTCGCGATCCCGGGGCTGGGCCTCGAGCTCGATCTCGGTTGGGCCTGGGCAGCCGGCGAGCAGCCCGAGGCGCTGCTGCGCGCCACGGCCGGCCGCTGCTCGCTCGCGCACCTCAAGGATCTGCGGCGGAGCGGCGGCGAGGTCGCCGATACGCCCCTCGGCGACGGCGAGATCGACTGGCCGTCGATCGTGCCGGTCGCGCGCGAGGTGGGAGTCGAGTGGCTGATCGTGGAGCAGGACCACCCCGGCGAGCAGGCGCTCGCGGCGGTCACGCGGTCGTTCGCCTACCTCGAGGGGCTCGCCTAGCCGCTACGCGGTGACGTGGGCGCCCTTCGGGATGACCACGATCCCGGCGTCCGAGACGGTGAAGCGCTTGCGGTCGGCCTCCGCGTCGAAGCCGACGCGCGCACCCGGGTCGATTCGCACGTTCTTGTCGACGATCGCACCGCGAACGGCCGCGTTGCGACCGACGTCGACGCCGTGCAGGAGCACGGAGTCCTCGACCGACGAGTAGGAGTGAACCCGCACCCCCGGCGACAGGATCGACCGGCGCACGATGCCGCCCGAGACGATCACGCCGGAGCAGACGATCGAGTCGTAGGCCGCACCCGACCGGCCGGGCTCGTCGAGGACGAACTTCGCCGGCGGGAGTGAGCCGGGGAACGTGAGGATCGGCCAGGCGTCGTTGTAGAGATTGAAGACGGGGTCGACCGAGATCAGGTCGAGGTGCGCGTCGTAGTACGCGTCGAGCGTTCCGACGTCGCGCCAGTAGCCGCGCTCGCGGGCCGAGATCCCCGGGACGCGGTTGCGCTCGAAATCCCAGACCTGAGCGCGTCCCTGCTCGACCATCATCGGAATGATGTTGCGTCCGAGGTCGTGCGCCGACTCGTCGTCGGCGGCATCAGCGGTGACCGCCTCGATCAGCGCCTGGGTGTCGAAGACGTAGTTGCCCATCGACGCGAGCACCTGGTCGGGTGCGTCGGGCAGGCCGACGGCGTCGGTCGGCTTCTCGCGGAACGCGCTGATCGTGCGCCCGTCAGCCGCCGTCTCGATCACCCCGAACTCAGAGGCCTGGTCGAGCGGGCTGCGGATGGCCGCCACCGTCAGCCCGGCCCCGGACGAGAGATGCTCCTCGACGATCTGGGCCGGGTTCATCCGGTAGATGTGGTCGGCGCCGAAGACGCAGATGTAGTCCGGGCCCTCGTCGTAGATCAGGTTCAGGTTCTGGAAGATCGCGTCGGCCGAGCCCGCGAACCAGCGCGGCCCGTTCCGCATCTGTGCGGGCACGGTGGTGACGTAGTTGCCGAGCAGCGGCGACAGCGCCCACGTCGAGGAGATGTGCCGGTCGAGGCTGTGGCTCTTGTACTGCGTCAGCACGGCGATCCGCCGGAAGCCGGCATTCACCAGGTTCGAGAGCGCGAAGTCGACGAGTCGGTAGTTGCCACCGAACGGGACGGCCGGCTTGGCGCGGTCGATCGTCAACGGCATCAGGCGCTTCCCTTCACCTCCGGCGAGCACCAGGGCGTAGCCGCGTTGCGCCGCCATCGTCCCGGTCAAGAGCGTCCCTGTCACCGCCCCAACCCTATGCCCCGCACCCGACAGTTGAAAGCTCTCTTCTTAGCCAACCCTCAGGCTCGGCTAATGCGGCTCTCAGCCGGCGCCGCCATGGTGAGGGCATGACAACTGCAACTCTCAGCCACAGGCCCGTCGACATCGAAGTCGCGACCGACCTGGAGCACGTACGCGATCTGGTCAGCCTGCGCCGGATCTTCGTCGACCGTGGCGTGACCGCCGCGGAGCTCCAGGTGTGCGACGCCGAGATCGACCGGTACCGCAGCCGGATCGCGCGCTTGACCGTCGCGGCAGCAGCTTCCTACAAAGCCGCGTAGCTCCGACTACGGCCGGCCGAGCACCTCGGCGACGATGCGCGCCTGCCCGGGCAGGAACGCATCCTCGAGCGGGGGGCTGTACGGGATCGGCGTGTTCGCGGTCGTGATGCGCCAGGCGTCGTCGAGGTCGCCGAGGCCCTGTTCGGTGACGAGCGCGAGGACTTCGCCGGCCCAGCCGCCGGTGAGCGGCCCTTCTTCGACGACGGCGATCCGGTTCGTCTTCACGACCGACGCCATGATCGTGTCGAGGTCGATCGGGCGCAGCGTGCGCAGGTCGATCACCTCGGCCGAGATGTTGTGGCCGGCCAGCTCCTCGGCGGCAGCGAGGCAGTCGTGCACGCCCTTCATCGCGCTGACGAGCGTGACGTCGGAGCCTTCACGGACGACCTTGGCGCTGCCGAGCGGGGTGGGCTCACTGCTCGTCACGTCTTCCTTCAGCGAGTAGAGACGCTTGTGCTCGAAGAAGATGACGGGGTTCTCGTCGCGGATCGCGGCCTTCAACAGGCCTTTCGCATCGGCCGGGGTCGACGGCGCCACGATCTTCAGCCCGGTGATCCCCATCAGCCAGGAAACCGGCATCTGCGAGTGGATCGCGCCGAAGCGCCCACCGGCGCCGACGACCGAGCGGATCACCAGCGGGCAGCCCTGCTTCTCGCCCGAGAGGAACCAGTACTTCGTCGCCTGATTGATCAGGCTGTCCATCGAAAGCGCGAGGAAGTCGCCGAACATGATCTCCAGCACCGGCCGTAGGCCCGTGATTGCCGCGCCGTACGCCGCGCCGGTCATCGCCAGCTCAGAGATCGGCGTGTCGAAGACCCGCAGTGGACCGTATTTCTCGTAGAGGCCCGGTGTGACGGCGAAGACGCCGCCCGCGATCGCCACGTCCTCGCCGAACAGGATCACCCGCTCGTCGCGCTCCAGCTCCTCGTCGAGCGCCGTCCGCAGCGCCTCCCTGAACTCGATCTCGGCCATCTAGCTCTCCACCACCAGTTCGATTGGGTTTTCGAGCAGCTCTCTGAGCCGCTGCAGGAAGCGCGCCGCCTCGGCGCCGTACACCGCGCGGTGATCGACCGAGAGGGACACGTCGACGGTCGTCCGCGCGCTGACCGCGCCCGATGGCTCGGCGAACGGATGCGGTGCGACCTCGCCGACCGCGAGGATCGCGACCTGCGGGTAGTTGATCACAGCCTGGAAGCGCCGCACGCCGAACATCCCCAGATTCGAGACGGTGAACGTGCCGTCGGCCAGCTCGTCCGCGCTCAGCGAGCGCGACCGGCCGCGTTCGGCGAGGCGCCGCGACTCAGCTGCGATCTCGAAGATCGACTTGCGGTCAGTGTCGTGGATGGTCGCAACCAGCAGCGCGTCGCCGGCATCGATCGCGACGCCCACGTTGATCCGCTCGTAGCGCAGCACCTTGCCCGGCGTGTACGACGCGTTGAGCGAGGGAAAGTCGCGCAGCGCCAGTGCGACGGCGCGGACGATCAGGTCGTTGTACGACGGCACCAGCTGCCGTCCCGCCGCCTTCAGCTGGTTGCGCAGCGCTGCGGCGGCGCTCATCCGGAACTCGGCCTCCAGCGTGAACTCGGGGATCTCGGTGCGCGACTCGCTCATGCGCGCTGCGATCGTGCGCTGCGTCGTGGTGTGCGGCACCTCGGTGACGGCGCCGCGACCACCGTCGGCCGCGGGCGTGGCGCCGCGCCGCCGGCACAGCGGTCTGAGCCGCGCGCACGTCGCTCCTGACGATCCGCCCGCCGGGACCCGAGCCGGCAATCCCGTCGAGGCCGACTCCGAGGTCGTTGGCCAGCCTGCGGGCGACCGGTGTCGCACGTGCCCGGCCCTCCTTGACCTCGCGGCTTGCCGCGGCAACCGGTGCGGGCGCAGCAACCACCGCAGCCACCGGCTGTGCGACTCCGGCCGGAGCCGCCTCCGCCGTCCGCAACCGGGCAATCGGCGCACCCAGCAAAGCCGTCGCACCCTCGTCGACCAGAATCTCCTCCAGCACGCCGGCGAACTCCGCCTCATAGACGACCGTCGCCTTGTCCGTCTCGACCTCGACAAGCTCCTCGCCGCGCGCGACCGCATCGCCCGGCCGCTTCAGCCACCGGGTCACCGTCGCCTCCTCCATCGAGTCCGACAGACGGGGCATTCCGATCTCACGCACGTGCTGCTCGCTCACGCTGCCTCCATGCCGGTACCGGTGGCCGGAACCTGCCGGGCGCGCGAGTAGATGCCGGCGCCCGCCAGGATCAGAATGCCTGGCAGGAAATACTGCCAGGCGATCCCGATCTGCAGGAATGTGGTCGACGTGATGATCTCCTGGATCAGGACGGCGCCGAGCAGCGCGCCGATGAAGGAGCCGCGACCGCCGAAGATGCTGGCCCCGCCGAGAACGACGGCGGTGATGCTCGTCAGCGTGTAGGTGGTGCCGATTCGCGGGTCGCCGACCCCGACCTGCGAGGCGAGCATGAGTCCGCCGGCGGCCGCGAAGAGCGAGCACAGGACGTAGGCGCCGACGTGGGTCGCGTTGACCTGCGCGCCGAGCCGGTGGGCGCGTGTCTCGTCCGAGCCGACCGCCCGCAGCTGCAGGCCGGCACGGGTGTAGCGCAGCGCCAGCTCGCAGACGAGGGCGAGCCCGCACACCACGATGAAGGCGACGGGGAACCAGCCCAGGCTCGTCCGCAGCGGGTTCGTGACGCCCGGCCGGATGAAACCGCCCGGCTGCGAGCGGAGCAGGAGCGCCACTCCCTGGATCGCGATGTAGGTCGCCAGGGTCGCGAGGACCGACGCGACTCGGAAGACGCGGACGAGCGTCGCGTTCGATGAGGCCCGACCGCGAGCGCCACGCCGATCACGGCCAGGAAGCCGAGCAGGAGCATGCCGCCGCTCTGGCCCTGGGTGGCGAAGAACGAGAAGACGACGACAGTGAGCCCGGTGAGGGGGCCGACGGAGAGGTCGATCGCCCCTGTCAGCAGGACGACGAGCTGGCCCAGGGCGATCAGGCCGAGCGCCGCGGTGAGCAGGAGCATGCTGTTGAAGTTGAAGCTGCTCAGGAAGCGGCTGTTCGAAGAGCTCGTGTAGGCGCCGAGTCCGATGATCAGCGCCAGCAGCACCGCGGACGGGAGGTAGTCGCCGGCGGCGAACCGCCGCGCTCGCAGCGCCCGCCGGGCCCGGGCAGCCAGGCTCTCGCGACTGCTCGCAGACGTGATTGCGGCGCCGGTGATGTTCTCCTCGGTGATGGCGTCACCCTCGAGCGAGCGGACGATCTCGCCGCGCGAGAACACGAGCACCCGGTCGCACAGACCTTGGAGCTCGACCACGTCCGACGAGAGCACGACGACCGCCTTGCCGTCGTCGGCGGCGCTCCGCAGCAGTTGGTACAGCTCCATGCGCGCGCCGGCGTCGACGCCGCGCGTCGGCTCGTCGGCGAGCAGGACGGTGGGTCCGGCAAGCAGCGAGCGGGCGAACAGAACCTTCTGCTGGTTGCCACCCGAGAGCGACGAGACGGGTGTCTCGGCGGATCGGTGTCTTGATGCTGAGCCGCTGAATCTGCTCCTGGACGGTGCTGCGCTCGTCGCGGCGCTGCACGAAGCCCCGGTTGGCGACGGCTCCGAGCGAGAGCAGCGTCATGTTCTCGCGCACCGAGAGCGGGAGCATCAGCCCTTCGGCGTGCCGGTCGCCGGGAAGGTGCACGACCCCGGCCCGCTGTATGCCGGCGGGGTCGCCGAGCGGGAGCGAGCGGCCGGCGAGCTTCAGGGCGCCCTGCGCCGGGAGCAGACCCGCGAGCGCGCGCAGGAACTCGCGCTGGCCGTTCCCTTCGACGCCCGCGAGGCCGACGATCTCGCCCGCCCCGACCTTCGAGGTCGACGTCGCGAAAGCGGCTGCCGCTGAGCCCCTCGGCGACGAGCAGAGGCTCGCTCTCGGCCTGCCTGGCTCTTGGCCGGGAAACACCTGATCGACTGCGCGCCCGATGATCAGGCGCAAGACTTCGGCCTCGGAGTACTCGCTGGCGGCAAGCGTGCCGCGTGTCTCGCCGTCGCGGAGAACGGTGATCCGGTCTGCGATCTGCTCGACCTCGGGCAGCCGGTGCGAGATGTAGACGACCGCGGTGCCGCGCTCGGTGATCGAGCGGATCCGCTCGAACAGGCGCACGGTCTCGGCCGGGGTGAGTGACTCGGTCGGCTCGTCGAGCACGAGTACCTTCGACTCGAGCGCGAGTGCCTTCGCGATCTCGAGCAGCTGCCGGTCGGCGATGCTCAGCTCGGCGACGCGTGCCGCTGGGTCGATGCGCGCCCCGGTCGCCTCGACCTTCGCCCTCGTCCAGGCCGCGGCGCGCGCGACGGTCGGCCGAAGGTGCCGCGGCATCGCGAACACCATGTTCTCGGACACGGTGAGGTCTTCGAGAATCGAGAGATGCTGGTAGACGACCGCGAGCCCAAGTGCCTGGGCGGCGGCGGGGGAGGCTTGCTCGAGCAGTTGCCCGCCGATCTCGACGGCCCCGGAGTCCGGGGCCGTCGAGCCGGCTGCCACTGCCATCAGCGTCGACTTGCCCGCGCCGTTCTCGCCGACGAGCGCGTGAACCTCACCCTGCGTGACCTCGAAGGTCACGCCGTTCAAGGCCACCACGCCCGGGAACGTCTTGACGACGTCCGTGAGGCGGAGAACGACGGAGCTGGTCGACGGTGCTGCCATTGCTGCTTACGGCTTCCCGTACTGCGCGATCTGGGCAGTCGTCAGCTTGTTGGACGGATAGAAGTCCTGCGACGCCTTCGGGTTGCACTGCAGTGGCTTGCCCACCCAGCGTGTCCTCGAAGAACGTGAGCTTGTAGATGTTCGGCTCGCCGTTCGGGAGCCCCTCGGCCGCGGCGATCGCCTTGCGCGCGGCCACACGGCCGAGCCAGTTGCGAGACGAGATCGTCGAGAGCGGGAGGCCGTTCTTCTTGTACAGGCACGAGAGGCCGTTCGCGTCGAGCGTCGTGATCGGAACGAGCTTCCTGCCTGCGGCCTGGAACGCGCGCACGCTCGCGAGCGCATCCGTGCCGTAGTTGGAGATGATCCCGTCGATCTTCGGGTACTTGGCAAGCAGGGCCGCCGTGACCTTCTGGGCCGTTGCCGGATCCCAGTTGGTGACGGGCCAGCTCTTCGTGCCGGTCAGCAGCTTCATCCCCGGATGGCTCTTGAACACCGCGACGACCGCGGCGAGCTGTGACGCGCCGACCGGGTTCCCTGCCGGGCCTCCGGTGTAGACGACGTTGCCCTTGCCGTGCAGCGCCTTGACCATCCACTGCGCCCACAGCGTGCCCGCGTACCCGTCGTTCCAGTCGACGTAGCCGACGAAGTCCTTGCCGTTGACACCGCTCGGATCGGCGCCCCACGGCACGACCTTGACTCCCTGCGCCGTTGCCTGCTGGATCGCGGGCAGCTCGGCGGAGCCGAAGTCGGGGATCACCGTGATCGCGTTTGCACCCTGAGCGACCGACGACGTGATGTCGGAGATCGACTTCTGCAGGTCACCACCGCCGGCGGCCGTGATCACCTTGACGTTCGAGCACTTCGCGGCCTCGGAGCGGACGGCCGTGTACGACTCCTGCGACCAGGCGTTGACGCCGTAGCCGTCGAGCACTGCGAGGGTGATCGGCTTCGTGCCGCAGTACGAGATGCCGCTGACGATGCCGGCCGACTTGATCTCCTGCGCCGGCGTCGGCCAGCTGGCGAGCCGCATGGCGGCCGACGTGCCGACCCCCACGACGGCCACGATCGCCGCCACCACCAACGCGAGCGTGAACCCGCGCCGCGTCCGGGGCGTCGAGCGCTCCCGGATACCTGACTTGCTCATCTATCCCTCCTTGGACCCCGGTCGTCGTTCCGGTCTCGGCCGCCGGTGGTGCCGGCGTGCCGGTGTGTCTCCTCGAGTGGCCGGGGGTCGTGTCGGCCGCCAAGGCAGAGCGAACGTGTGAATGCCGAAGCTTTGAGGCGAGTCACGGCTGCCGTTTCCGGAGGCTCGCGAGCTGGGGCAGGCGACCCTCGCGCCGCATGGCCGGCAGGTACCGGATCGCCATGCCGAGCGCGATGATCGAGCCCTGAATCACGTACTGCACGGATCGGGGCGCGCCCATGCCGGACACCACCTGCTGCAGCTGGATCAGGAACAGGGCGCCGACGGCCGTGGCCGCGACGCTGCCGATCCCGCCGGCCAGCGACGTTCCGCCGAGCACGACGGCGGTGATCGTCTGGAGCAGGTAGTCGTTGCCCGCGTTGATCCCCGGCGTGCCGAGGTAACCCGCCACGAGGACGCCCGCGACGCCGTACATCAGCGCGGCGAGGATGTACGTGGCGAGCTCGTACCGCTTCACGCGGACGCCCGCGACGCGGGCCGCAGCCGGGTTCGCGCCGACGGAGACGAAGCGGCGGCCGATCACGGTCGTGCGGAGCACGAGCGTGCAGATCGCGACCGCGATCACGGCGATGATCACGGTGTTCGGGATTCCGGCCGTCTTCTCGAGCGCGAATCGGGCGAGCCCGGGTGTCGCCGAGTAGGTCGACGCGCCGCTCGTGATCTGGAAGATCATCCCCATCAGCAGGGCGTTCACCCCGAGCGTCGCGACGAGTGGCGTCACCCCGAGGCGGGTGATCGCGAAGCCGCTCACCAGGCCCGAAGCGGTGCAGGCCACGGCGACGAGCAGAAACGCGAGCGGCAGCCGTCCGTCGTGGCCGTTCGGGACCTTCGTGACGATGATCGTCGCGAGGGTGATCATCCCGGCCACCGACAGATCGAGCCCGCGCTGCTGGATGACCAGCGTCTGGCCGATGCCGGCGATCGCCAGGATCGCGGCGAACGGGAGCATCGAGAGCAGCGCGCTCTTGCCCAGGCTCCCCGATGCGAGCAGTGGGCTGATCGCGAAGAGCAGCGCCGTCGCGAACCAGATCGCCGAGAAGTGCGGGACGCGAAGCCGTGAGCGAAGCTCGCTCATGGCCCCGGCCCCCGACGTCCGCGCGGCAGCCGGTGTGCCTTCACCCGGCGAGGATCTGGTCGGACTATCGGGCGACCCAGCCGCCATCGACGACAAGCGTCGCTCCGTGAACGTACTGCGGAGAGGCCCGAGAGCATGAAGACGATGTTCGGAGCAAGCTCCTCCGGCCCGGCGATGCGGGCCTGCGGCGTGTTCTGGACGATCCACTCCTCGTACCCCTCGTTCGCATCGAGGTGGGGCTGCAGCATGGGCGTCCTCACGTAGCCGGGGATCACCGTGTTCACGCGGATCTCGAGCGGCGCCAGCTCGACGCCGAGTGCGCGGCCGAGAGCGATGACGGCGCCCTTCGTCGCGGTGTACGCGGTGCAGCCCGGGAAGCCGACCGTCGCCGTCGTGGACGCCACCAGGACGATCGACGAGCCCGGCTTGAGATGGGGGACGGCAGCCTTCGTCATGAAGAGCGGGGCCGCGACGTTCGCGTGCCATTGCAGCTCGAGGCTCTCGAACGTCGTGTCGGCAAGCGGCCGCGGGTCGAAGATGCTGGCGCTGTGGACGATGCCGTGAATGGCGCCGAAGGCTGACAGCGCCTCGTCGATCACGCCTTCGACGGCCGCCATGTCGGTCAGCTCGGTGTACGAGAGGTGTGCCTTGCCGCCGGCTTGCTCGACGTCGGCCGCGACCGCCGTAAGACGTGCCTCGTCGCGCCCCACGAGCACGACCGATGCCCCGACGGAGCCGAGCGCCCGTGCGGTGGCGGCACCAATTCCAGAGCTTGCCCCGGTGACGATGACCGGCTTCTCGGCCAGGCCCCAATCGAGGATGGTCGCTTCCATGCGCTTCCCTCCCGCGACGTCGGAACGAACAAGGGCGACGTTAAGCCAGGCTGGGCGCCGTGTCAAGAGGGACTGAACATTCGCTCTGCGAACCAGTCCCGAAAAGGGACGTTTCCGGCCGTCCCAGCTCCTCTGAGAGGTGATCGCCATTGGGGCCGCGCGGCCGCCCCGAACGGGCGCCCCGAGCGAGCCGCGTCCCGACCCGACAACCCCACCGTCCCCGCCAGACCGCCCCAAAACCGCCGATGCAAGCGGCCGATGTGTGTCAAGACGCGCGCTACAGCGCCCGAGCAAAGGTCAACGGAATGTGCAGAGCCCCGAACAGAACTGCCACTTCGCCTGCAAATCCCGCACGGCCGTCGAGACATGTCTGGCGGCAGCCGCCGTTTGGAAACTGTTAAGGAGCGGACGCGGCTTGAAGGGGCGCGCCGTTCGGGACGGTTTCGGCTACGTCTGGCGGCCGAGCACTACCCACACTGCGGACACGTCCTGGGCGCCTTCGTTGTGCAGGCGGTGCGGGATCGTCGACTCGAAGAAGACCGAGTCGCCCGGGCTCGAGCACGTAGTCGTCGAAGCCCACGGTCACATTCAGCTTGCCGGTGAGCACGATGCCGAACTCGCGGCCGTTGTGGCGCACCAGCGAGTCCGGCCGGGCTCGATTCGCTGCCCGCGGGGTAGACCGTGAACAGGAACTCGACCTCGCGGTCGTTGCGGGTCGTCAGACGCTCCCAGCGGACGCCCGCCTCGAGGTCGATCACGTTCCGCTCGCCGGCGCGCTGGACGCAGGCCCCCGTCGCCGGTCGGTCTCGCGGCAGCGACGGGCGCTCTGGCGCTGCGGCGCGGCGGCCGACCGACGGCAGCGCCTCCGTCGTCGGCCGGGGCGAACATCTCGTCGAGCGAGACGCCGAGCTCGCTGACCATCGCGTAGAGCGTCCGCACCGACGGCTGGATCTTGCCCGTCTCGATCTGCGAGACGAGGCTCGGCGACACGTCGAGCCGCCGGGCGAGCTCGCGCAGGCTGAGCCCGCGCTCGGCCGCGCTCCTGTCGCAGCCGCTCCCCCAAGACGGAGATCGGCGAATCTCGGCCGCGGCTCCCGCGCGGCCGGTATCGGTCACCGCACGCGGAGCTCATGAGCATAGGTCCGGCGTCAGGTCTGGCCCGCGAACTCGGCGCCGGGCGACCGGCTCCGGGAACGGCGCCGCGAGCGCCTCCTGCTCGAGGGCCTCGAGCCGGCCGTCGACCTCGACCGGATCGCCTCCAGCCGGCCCTCGTCGAGGCCGTACTCGCTCTCTGCAGCCGGCCGGCGGCGACGAGGAGCGGGTCGCGCTCGCGCCACCGCTCGAGCTCGCCGGGCGGCCGGTACTTGCCCGGATCGCTGCGCGAGTGCCCGACGAAGCGATACGTGATCGCCTCGACGAACTGCGGGCCGCTGCCGCCGCGGACGAGGTCGGTCACCTCGCGCCGCCGCAGCATGCACCGCCCACACGTCCATGCCGTCGACGGTTCGCGTCGGCAGGTTCATCGCGGCGACGCGCGGCTGAATGCCGCCCGCCGTCACCACGTCCATCGGCGTGTACTCGCCGTAGCCGTTGTTCTCGCAGACGAAGACGACCGGGAGATCGAGCACTTTCGCGAAGTTGAGGCACTCGAAGAAGTACGCCTGGTTCGTGGCGCCGTCGCCGAAGTACGCGACCGCGATCCGGCCCGTGCCGCGCAACGAGAGCGCCGCACCGGTCGCTGCGGCGATGCTGCCGCCGACGATGCCGTAAGCAGCCGAGCAAGCCGTGCGTCGGGATCGACGATGTTCATCGAGCCCGCCAGGCCGCCGTTCACGCCCGTCGAGCGGCCGAGCAGCTCGGCGATCAGCGCGCCCGGCTGGTGCCGAGCGCGAGCGCATGCCCGTGGCCGCGGTACGTGCACGCGACGCGGTCACCCGTTCGCAGCGCGCTCGCGAACCCGACCGAGACCGCCTCCTGCCCGGTGCAGAGGTGCGTGGTGCCGTACACCTCGCCGCGCAGGAACAGGCTCTGGATGCGGTCCTCGACGCCGCGCACGATCAGCATCTTGCGGTACAGCTCGACCGCGAACTGCTCGCCGATCCCGCCGTTGCCTTCCGTGGGAAAGTCGGACAACGCTATTCGGCTCCGTACGCTTTCGGGATCCAGTCGCCGCCGATGCGGGCGCCGCCCTTACCGCCTGCGCGCTGCATGATCCCGTCGCGGGCTTCCGTCGCCAGCCGCCGCACGCGCGCCTCGTCGAGGTTCAGCATCTTGCCGTCGCGCTTCACGACCTTGCCGTCGACCAGAATCGTGTCGACGAGGCCCGGGTGGGCGTTGTAGACGAACTGGCCGATCGGGTTGTTGAGCGGCGTCATGCCGAACGTGTCGGTGCGGATCAGGATGATGTCCGCCCGCTTGCCGACGGCCAGGCTCCCGACCTTGCTGTCGAGGCCGCACGCGCGTGCGCCGTCGATCGTGGCGAACTCGAGCACGTCGCGGCAGGTCGTCTCGATCAGGTCGACCGAGGCCTTGCCCGCGTCGCGCGCCGCCTCGTTGTCGAAGCCGCGCTGGGTGCCGATCGTCGCGCGCATCGTGCCGAACAGGTGCCCGCCGTTGGAGGAGCACACGTCGATCGACAGGCTCGGGCGGATGCCGTGGTCGAGCAGACGTCCGGTCGCCGGCCAGCCGTGGCCCATCTGGAGCTCGATGTCCGGCGAGATCGAGGCGCTGACGCCGTGATCGGCCATCATCTGGAGCTCGTCGTCGGCGAGCGTGTTGCAGTGCACGAAGGTCATCGTCGGCCCGAGCAGACCCTTCTCGTTCAGCGCCGCGATCGGGCGGTTCTTGCCCCACTCGCCGTCGCCGAAGTGGCACGTGATCCGCAGACCGAGCTCCTTCGCCAGCGCCCAGTCGAGCTCGGTGACCTCCATCGTTGCGAACTGGTTACCGCGAGGCGCCAGGAACAGCGTGACCAGCGCGTCATCCGAGGACAGCCGCCCGTTGCGGATCCTGCGCACGTCGTCGGCGGGATGCGGCACCGGGCTCGGCGGCTGCCAGTGCTGGAAGCCGCCGCCGTGCGCGAACACGACGCGCCCGCCCGACTCGACCGCGGCGTCGATCGCGGCGTCGGTGTGCTGCGGCGTGTTCAGGTTGTGCGACCAGTCGACCAGCGTCGTGATGCCCGAATCGAGAGCCTCGAGGGTGCCGATCAGGTTGCCGGCGTACGTGTCCTCGGGCTGGTAGAGCTCGCTCATCGTCCCGTGCAGACCGGTGAAGTAGTGGGCCAGCGTCCAGTCCGAGGCGATGTTCCGGAACAGCGCCTGCCAGGTGTGGCGGTGCGTGTCGATCAGGCCGGGCATGACCAGGCGGTCACTCGCGTCGATGACCTCCGCATCTTCGACGCCGAGATCGGGCCCGATCGCGACGATCTTGCCGTCCTCGACGAGCACGTCGCCCTTGGGAAGGTCGCCGAGATCCGGGTCGACCGTGATCACGCTGCCGCCCTGGACGAGAATACGGTTAGCCATTACGTCTCCTTCGGGGAGTGGTCATGTCCGGCAAAACTGCGCTCCTCAGTCGACGAGGATCTCCTTGTCGCTGCTGACAACGTTGTCGCCGATCACACCGTCGCGCGAGCGCTCGACGAAGTCGGCGCCGTGGACGTAGGTGCTGCCGGCGACGAGGAGTTCGTCGGCGGGGAAGCGGGTGATGACTTGGGGGCCGGTCGGGGTGACGATCGACTTCTTCTTCGATTCTCGCGGCCGAGCGGCCGTCGCTGGCCGGACAATACGTCTCCAGCGCGAAGACCATGCCCGACCTCCAGCTCGACGGGTGCGTCGATCGAGTGGAGCCGGCTGATCATCGGGAACTCGTAGAGGCCGACGCCGAGCCCGTGGCCGAATTGCAAGCCGAAGGCGGCGTGTTCGTCCTTCATCCCGATCTCGGCGGCGGTCGGCCAGACCTCGGCGATCTTGTCGGTCGTGACCCCCGGCCGCACCAGGTCGATCGCGTTGTCGAGCCACTCGCGGCACTGCTTGTACGCGTCGAGCTGGGCCGGGGTGCTGTAGCTGACCGAGAAGGTGCGGTAGTAGCAGGTTCGGTAGCCCATGAACGAGTGGATGATGTCGAAGAACGCCTGATCGCCCGGCCGGATCAGCCGGTCGGAAAACGTGTGCGGGTGCGGGTTGCAGCGGTCGCCGGAGATCGCGTTGATCGCCTCGACATGCTCCGAGCCGAGCTCGAACAGCACCTTCATCGCCGCGGCGACGATCTCGCTCTCCTTCACCCCGGGCCGCAGCCGCCGGTAGATCTCCTCGTAAGCCGCGTCGACGATCCCGGCCGCGTGATCGAGCAGGGCCAGCTCGTCCTCGGTCTTCAGCTTGCGCGCCTCCAGCATCACCGGCTGCGAATCGGCGACCTCGATCCCATGCCGCTGCAACGCGAGCAGGCTCGTCACGTCGGGAACGTCCACGCCGAGCGGCTCACCGGCCAGCCCCCGCTCGGCCAGCTCATCGCGCGATCAGCTTGCCCAACGCGTCGGGAACTCCAGTCTCGTCGGGCATCGCACCACGCATCGGCGTCACCCAGGCCCGCCACGACGACTCCGGCAGCCAGTCGCAGAACATCTGATGATGCCGCGCTGCCGAGCCGAAGTCCCACAACACCGGATCGTCCTCGCGGAACACCAACGCGAACCGGATGTTCTTGTCGCGCTCCCACGTCCCGATCGCGGTCGACGTCACGTAGCGCAGATTGTTCGGATCGAAAAGCAACAACGCACCCAGCTCCGACGCCGCCAGCGCCGCCTTCGTCCGTGCCAACCGAGCGGACCGCAACCGATCGAAATTGACCCGCTGCTCCCAGTCGACCGACATCGCCGCCCCGCGCGACGCGATGTTCATATGCCCCTCCGATAGGCTCGACTGCTGTTTAGCAATAGTGCACACCGGCAGGCCCGGCGTCAACTGTGGAACCACGCGCCCCCCGCCGGCCGACCGCATTGACAGCTTTGCGAGAGGGTGAGTAGGTTCCCTGTGCGAACTCGTGTGCGAAATGCGAACACTTCCCGGGTCGATGCTGGCAGCCGTGCTGCCCGGGGCCGGGCAGGCGCTCGCGATCGAGCGGATTCCGGTGCCGCAGCCTCGCCGCGGTGAGGTGCTCGTGCGGGTCGCCGCCTGCGGCGTGTGCCATACCGACCTGCACGTTCTGAAGGGTGAAGTGGCGTTCCCGGTGCCCGCCGTGCTTGGACACGAGATCTCCGGCACCGTCGCGGCGCTCGGTGAGGACGTCGCCGGGCCGCCGGTCGGGACACGGGTCGTCGGCACGTTCATCATGCCGTGCGGCGCGTGTTCCCACTGCGCCCGCGGACGGGACGATCTCTGCTCCCGGTTCTTCGAGCTGAACCGGCTGCGGGGCGCCCTCTACGACGGCGAGACGCGGCTGCACCGCGACGACGGAACCGCCCTGGCGATGTATTCCATGGGCGGCCTGGCCGAGTACGCCGTCGTCCCGGAGCATGCGGTTTACGCTCTCCCGGACTCGCTGCCGCTCGAGGAGTCGGCGATCATCGGCTGCGCGGCGCTGACGGCTTACGGGGCGGTGACGCACGGCGGCAAGACTGCGAGTCGGCGACCAGGTGGCTGTCGTCGCGACCGGGGGCGTGGGGTCGATGATCGTGCAGGTCGCGCGGGCCGAGGGCGCAGCGCAGGTCGTCGCGGTCGACCTCGGCGCCGAGAAGCTCGCCGCCGCGCTCGCGCTGGGCGCGACCGATGTCGGTCGACGCAGGCGCCGAGGACGCCGTCGCGCGGGTGCTCGAGCTGACGGGAGGTGGGGCGGACGTCGTCTTCGAGGTGCTCGGCAGCGAGCGGACCTTCACGCAGGCGCTGGCGATGGTGAGGGACGGCGGCCGGCTGGTGGCTGTGGGCATCGCCCCGGCCGGCGTGACGGCACCGGTCGAGATCACGAGGCTCGTGCGACGCAGCATCCACGTGATCGGGTCGTACGGAGCCCGCGTCCGGGCCGACATGCCGACGATCCTGGAGCTGGTCGAGTCCGGGGCGATCTCGCCCGCCGCGAGCTCTGACGCGCCGGTTCGCGCTCGCCGACGCGGCGGAGGCCTACGCGGCGCTCGACCGGCGGGAAATCGTCGGCCGGGCGATCGTCGTGATGCCGGGTGACTGATCTCTGCGGGCTCAGCGCGACCGAGCTACGCGGCCTGATTCGCGAACCGTGAGGTCACGCGTCGTCGAGGTCGTCGAAGCGCATGCTGCGCGAGTCGAGCAGGCCAACGGCGCCGTCAATGCGTTTGTCGTCCTGCGGCTCGACGAGGCGCTGGCCGAGGCGGAGGCCGCCGACGCCCGGCACGACGAGCGCGCGGAGCTGTTGCTAGACGGTGTGCCGATCTCGGTCAAGGAAAGCTTCGACCTGGCCGGGTACGAGTCGACCGTGGGCCTTCCCGCGCGCCGCGGACCCGTTGCCGCCGAGGATGAGGCGGCGATCGGCCGCCTGCGCGCCGCAGGCGCGATCGTGCTGGGCAAGGCCAATGCGCCCGACCTTGCCATCCGTTGGAACACGATCAGCTCGCTGTTCGGCGCGACGCTGAACCCGCGCGACACGGGCCGCTCTGCCGGTGGCTCGACGGGCGGCGACGCGGCGGCTGTGGCGGCGGGAATGGCGCCCCTCGGGACAGGAGCCGACTACGGCGGCTCGATTCGGGTGCCGGCGACCTTCTGCGAGATCGTCGGTCTACGGCCGTCGACGGGGGTGGTCCCGCACGCCCCGGTGCTGCCGCCGCGCGACGGGCCGCCGTCGATGGATCTGATGCAGTCGGTCGGACCGCTCGCCCGCACGATCGACGACCTGGAGCTGGCGCTCGACGTGCTGCGCGGGCCTGCGCCTGGCGATCCTGCGGCAGTCCCGGTCGTCCTGCCCGCCCGCACCCGCCGAGCCCTGCGCGGGTGGCGCTGCTGCTCGGCGAGACCGGCGCAGTGATCGATCCAGAGATCGAGCGGGCGGTGCGCGCGGTCGCCGACTCGCTGCGCGACGCCGGCCACGAGGTCGTCGAAGGTGTGTTCCCGGACCTGCGCCGGGCGCCCGAGCTGTGGGCCGAGATCATCGCCACCGAACTGCTGAACACGCTCATCCCGCACATCCGGGATGACGTCGGGCCGAGCGGGATCGACCACATCGACAAGATGTTCGGTCTCTTCGATCTCGGGGAGCGCGTCGAGCCGTACCTGGCCGCGCTCGGCGAGCGGCGCGCCCTGGCTCGTTCCTTTTACGCCTGGCAGGAGGACTACCCGCTCGTGCTCGCACCTGTCTTCGCACTGCCTCCGCCCCCGCTCGACTTCGACGACTTCCTGTCGGTCGAGGCAACCCGCGAGCTCTTCGACCGGATGCGGTGCGTGACGTGGGTCAACTGCCTCTCGCTCCCCGGCGTCGCGCTCGGCAACGGCGCGCAGCTCGTCGGCAGGCGCTTCGACGACCGCCACGTGCTGGCGGCAGCACGAACCGCGCGCGCCGCCCTCGGGCCCGTCACCGTCGCGTAGGAGTAGCCTTCAGCGCGAGCTACGAAGTCAGGGAGGCGCAAAGCTCGTGGCAGTCTTCGTTGCGGTCGTCGTGATCCTGTTCACCGCTGTAGGAGCCGTGATCGTCGGCGCGATGTTCGTGTGGGCCGCGCGGAAGGACGGCGAGGAGGACCTGGCCCTGCAGAAGAAGCTCGGACGCCGGCGCCGAACGAGGCTGTAGGAGGTTCAGGCGGCTTCGAGCACGGCGTGCTCGACGCGGTTCCGGCCGAGCTCCTTGGCGCGGTACAGCGCCTCGTCGGCGTGCTTCAGCACCTCGGCAGCGGAGCTCGTGTGCGCCGGATCGAGCATCGCCAGACCGGCGCTCAGCGTCAGCACGCCGCGCGCATTGGCTGCGTGCGGGAGCGCCAGCTGCTCGAGCCCGGCGCGCATGCGCTGAACGGCGAGCGTGCCGTTCTGCAGCGACTGCTCGGGAAAGATGCACAGGAATTCCTCGCCGCCGTAGCGGTAGAGGGCGTCCCCGCCACGGGCCTCGGCCTTGAGCTGCGCCGCCACCGCCTGCAGGACGCGGTCGCCGGCCTGATGACCGTAGACGTCGTTGTACGACTTGAAGTGGTCGACATCGAGCAGGGCCATGCAATAGCGGTGCCCGTACCGGATGACCCGGCCTTCGAGCAGGTCGAGATCCTCCTGCATGGCTCTCCGATTCCCGAGCCCGGTGAGCTGATCCTTGTGGGCGATGTCGATGAGCTCGTTGTTCAGCAGCTCGAGCTCGCCTTGCTGTTGCGCCAACCGGCGGTGCAGAGACGTCACTCGGGCGGCGGGGATCAGACGCGCCTGCAGGTCCTCAGGGTCGAGCGGCTTGAGGAGGTAGTCGTCGGCGCCGGCGCTCATGCCCTCGAGGATCTCCTCGAGTGTCCCGTGGCTCGTGACCATGATGAAGTACGTGTAGCCGCCGAGGACGTCGCTCCGGATGTTCTGGCAGAGCTCCAGGCCGGTCAGCCCCGGCATCATCCAATCGCTGATCACGACATCCGGGCGATTGGCGCGGAACGACGCCCATGCTTCGGTCCCGTCGGTCACCGTCTCGCATTCGTGGCCGAGGTTCCGCAGTGCCAGCTCCGCGATGAGGCGGGAGGTCGGGTCGTCGTCGGCGAGCAGGATGCGCATCAGGCGAGCGCCGGCGAGGCGAGGGCTGAGCGGACGCGCTCGAGCTCCGCTTCGATCGCGGCGAGGAGCGCTTCTCCCTGCACGAGCGGGGCGGAGGCCCCGTTCATCGCTGTGGGTTCGAGTGCCGTGGTCTCGAGTGCCGTGGTCTTGAGTGCCATGGTCGTGCACAGGGCAGCGAGGTCGGTCGCGCCGAGGTTCCCCGCGGCTCCGCTGAGGGTGTGGGCGGCCTCGCTCGCACCGCCGGCATCGCCCGCGGCAAGCGCGTCTCGCAACTCGGCGACCCGAAGGTCGGCGTCGCTGAGAAAGAGCTCGGTGAGCTGGCCCATCAGATCCTCGCCCGTCGCGTCGCCCAGGCGCTCGAGGCGGTCGATGATCTGCGGGTCGAGCACAGGCTTCGAGGCGGCGTTGCCAGCCGGCCTGGCCGTATGCGTAATCGATCGGGCCACGAGCGCGAGCAGCGCGTCCTTGCTCACCGGCTTGGCGAGATAGCTGTCCATGCCTTCGGCCAGGCAGCGCTCGCGGTCCTCGTGTCGCGCGCCGGCCGTCATCGCGATGATCGGCGTATGCCGGTCGCGACCCTTCATGTGTCCTGATCGCTGCGGTCGCCTCATACCCGTTGAGCTCGGGCATCTGGCAGTCCATCAGGATCGGCGTCGTAGCGCCGGGCGGCGACCGCGCGCACGGCGGCGGCGCCGTTCAGCACGGTGTCCACGCTATAGCCCGCGCTCGTGAGCATGGCGACTGCCACCTTCTGGTTGACGAGATTGTCTTCGGCGAGGAGCAGCCGGCCCAGTTCGCGTCCGCTCTCCGGTGCCGGACGGCGGACTGCCCCTGCACGGGTCGTGGCGAGGTTGCGGCAGACCCAGTGCCGCGTGCAGCGTCGCTCGCAGCGCCTCTCGGTGAATCGGCTTGGACAGCGTTCCGCTCACGCCCGATTCTGCCGAGTTGCCGGCCATGTCCTCCTGGCCGAGATCGGTCATCAGAACCACTCGGGGCTCGAGGACGGGATCCGCCGCGAGGGCGTCGCGCAAGTGCAGACCGTCCACGCCGGGCAGCGAGTGGTCGAGCAGGACGAGGGCGAAAGGCCGGCCCTCGGTCGCGGCCGTGCGCAGCGTCGTCAGCGCCGTGGCCCCCGACTCGGCGCCGGCGACGACCATGCCCCACGCGGTCATCTTCTCGGCGAGGACGTGCCGCAGCGTTGCGTTGTCGTCGACGATCAGCACGCGGTGCCGTTCAGCCCCGCGTCAGGCGCCTCGATGTGCCGGCCGTCCGCTGTCTCGGCCCGAACGCGAATCGTGAACCAGAAGTTGCTTCCCTCGCCGAGCCGGCTCGTCACGCCGCACTCGCCACCCATCAGCGCGACCAGTTGGCCGCTGATCGCCAGGCCCAGCCCGGTGCCCCCGTAGCTTGCGTGAGGTCGACGTGTCGGCCTGGACGAACGGTTGAAAGATCGACTCGAGCTTGTCGGGGGCGATGCCGTTGCCGGTGTCCGAGACGTCGAAGCGCAGGACTGCGTCGTGCCGAACATCTCGCGAGGGTCACGCGGAGCGACGACCTCGCCGGCGTCGGTGAACTTGATCGCGTTCCCGATCAGGTTGGTCACGCACCTGGCGCACGCGGCCCGGGTCGCCGGTCACCATTCGCCGGCACGGAGCTCTCGACGACCGTCACCAGCTCGAGCCCCTTCGCCTGCGCGGAGCCGCGCCAGCAGGTCGACGACGTCGTCGACGACGGTGCGCAGGCTGAACTCGACGTGCTCGATCTCGAGCTTGCCCGGCCTCGACCTTGGAGAAGTCGAGGATGTCGTTGATGATCGTCAGCAGCGCCTCGCCGGAGTTGCGCACCGTCTGCGGCGTAGTCGCGCTGGCGGGCGTCGAGGTCGGTCTCGAGCAGGAGGTCGGTCATGCCGATCACGCCGTTCATCGGCGTCCGGATCTCGTGGCTCATGTTCGCCAGGAAGTCCGACTTGAGGCGCGAGGCCTCGTTCGCCTCGTCCCGGGCCTCGGACATTGCAGCCTCGGCGCCTGCCTCTGCCGTGACGTCGGCGAGCGTCCCGACCCAGCCGGCGACGCCGCCGTCGGTTGTCGGGAATGGACTTCGAGGTGACGAGCACGATCCGGGTCGGCGCGTCCGGGAACCTGGATCTCGAAGCGATCGCTGAGCTCGCCTCGGTAGAGCTCGCCCTCGGCCAGCTCGGCAATCAGTCCGGCGCGCGCCTCGGCTCGACGACGACCGCGGCCCAATCCTTGCCCGCGCTTCGTCCGCCGGGATGCCGGTGATCTCGGACCAGCGGGGGTTGGTGTAGACGTACCGGTGCTTGCCGTCGGTCTGGAAGATGCCGATCGGCGCGGCGTCGGTCAGGAGCCTCAGCTGATCGGCGGACGCCTGGAGCTCCTGCGCTCTGGCGGCGAGCGCTTCGGCACGCCTGAACAGGTTGGCGAAGACCGAGACCTTCGCGCGCAGCTCGTCGGGCTGCACCGGCGCGAAGATGAAGTCGACCGCGCCCTGCGCGTAGCGGTCGGTGTGCACGATCTCGTCGCTGCCGTGCGCGGTGATGAAGATGATCGGGGTCATCTCCGACTGCTGCCGCTGGCGGATGAGGGCGGCCGTCTCGACGCCGTCCATGATCGGCATGCGAACGTCGAGGAGGATGACAGCGAACTCCTGGATGGTCACGCAGCGCAACGCGGCGACGCCGGAGTCGGCCTCGACGATCGAGTAGCCGAGCGGGGCCAGCACCGCCTTCAAGGCGAGCCGCTTCGACGCGTTGTCGTCGACGAGGAGGATCGGGACGGGCGACTCGGGCGCCAGCACCGGGGTTCCGGCGTCGCGCGCGGGAAGCTGGTCGCTCATCCTGCGCTCGGTTGCGTCACCGGCAGCCACGGTCTGATCGACGCGAGCAGCTCGGCGGTGTCGACGGGCTTCGGGATGTAGTCGTTGGCACCCGCGTCGAGACAGCGCTGCCGCTCGCCGGCGCCCGCCTTGCCGGTGACGGCGACGATCGGCAGGTCGGCGGAGCCCTCGATCAGACGGATGGCGCGGATGGCCGCGTAGCCATCCATGACCGGCATCATGATGTCCATCAGGACGATGTCGATGTCGGGCGTCTGCTCGACTGCAGCGATCGCCTCGGCGCCACTCTCGGCGACGACGACGATGGCGCGGCCGCGCTCGAGGAGCGCCGTCATTGCGAAGACGTTGCGGAAGTCGTCGTCGACGACGAGGATCTTGACTCCTTCGATCGATCGATCCACCGCTTCCGGCGGATCGGCTCGTCGGGTACGGCCGACGAGCGTCGGCTCGGGCGCGGCGACCGCGATCCGGCTTCTCGGCTCTGACGGGAAGCCACGGGCGGAGGACGGCGAGAAGCTCGGCGGAGTCGACCGGCTTCGGGACGTAGTCGCTGGCGCCTGCGTCGAGGCATCGCTGTCGCTCTCCGGCCATCACCTTCCCGGTGACAGCGACGATCGGCAGACCCTTGAACTGCTCGATCGCCCGGATGGCCCGCGTGGTCGCGTAGCCGTCCATCACCGGCATCATGATGTCCATCAGGACGATGTCGATGTCGGGCGCAAGCTCGAGCGCGGCGAGTGCTTCGGCGCCGCTCTCGACCACCGTCACGTCCGCGCGGCCGCGCTCGAGCAGCGCCGTCATGGCGAAGATGTTCCGGACGTCGTCGTCGACGACGAGAATCTTCACGTCCTCGAGGAGGTTGTCGAGCCGCGCCTTCGCCAGCGGGCGCACAGCAGGCTTGCCGGCGGTTGCGCGACCGCCGGCAGAGTCGAAGGAGCCGGCCCGTCGAGTGCTGCGAACGGGTTCGGGGCGCGCACGGCAACCGGCCGCCTGCAGCGTGGAACTGCCGGTCGGCGGCCACGGGACCGCTTGCGGGCAGGTAGACGGTGAACGTGCTGCCGTGGCCGAGGCTGCTCGCGACGTTCACCTCGCCGCCGAGCAGGCCGACCAGCTCGCGGCTGATCGAGAGGCCGAGCCCGGTGCCGCCGTAGAGGCGGGCCGTCGTGCCGTCGCCCTGGGCGAACGCCTCGAAGATGCGGTGCTGCTGCTCGTCGCTGATGCCGATGCCGGTGTCCGTCACCGAGAAGGACACGACGGACGACGCGCGGCCGAGCGATTCCACTTCGCGGCTCCAGCCGCTGTGTGCGGGCCCGATGTGCAGCCCCACGGTGCCGGTCTCGGTGAACTTGAACGCGTTGGCGAGCAGGTTCTTGAGGATCTGGCGGAGGCGCTGCGGGTCGGTGACGATGGTGCTCGGGCTCCCGGGTGCAGTCTCGATCGTGAACCCCAGGCCCTTGCCTCGAGCCACGGGCTCGAACTCGCGGAGCAGCGTGGTGCGCAGCTCGTCGACCGAGACCGTCGACAGCTCGACCGTGACGGTGCCCGACTCGACCTTGGCCAGGTCGAGGATGCTGTTCAGCAGCTCCAGCAGCTCCTTCCCCGACGAGTGGATCACGCTCGCGTACTCGACCTGCTGCGCGGTCATCGTCTTCTCGGGGTTGTCCTCGAGCTGCTCGGCCAGGATCAGGAGGCTGTTCAGCGGGGTGCGCAGCTCGTGCGACATGTTCGCGATGAACTCCGACTTGTACTTCGACGACACGGTGAGCTGGCCCGCCTTGTCCTCGATCTCGCGCTTGGACTGCTCGATCTCCTGATTCCTCTGGGTCGCCTCGATGTTCTGCTCGGCGAGCAGCGTCGCCTGCCGCTCGAGGTCCGCGTTCGACTCGCGTAGCTCCTGCTGCTGGGCCCGCAGCTCCTCCGCGAGCGACTGCGACTGCTTGAGCAGGCTCTCGGTCAAGGTCGCAGCCTGGATCGTGCTGAGGACGATGCCGATGCTCTCGGTGATCGAGTCGAGGAACGTCTGCTGCGTGGGGGTGAAGGGCGAGAAGGACGCGAGCTCGATCACCGCGCGCAACGACCCTTCGAACAGGATCGGCAGCACGATGATGTTCAGCGGCGTCGCCGCCCCGAGCCCTGAGTTGATCCGCACGTAGTCGGCCGGGACCTCGGTCAGCAGGATCCGCTTCTTCTCCTTGGCGCACTGGCCGACCAGGCCCTCGCCCAGCTTGAACGACGTCGAGAGCTGCTTCCGCTCCTCGTAGCCGTAGCCCGCCTGGAGCTGCAGGGTGGACTCGCCGCCGTCTTCCGCGTCGGTCATCGAATAGAAGACGCCGTGCTGCGCCGAGACGAGCGTCGCGAGCTCGGAGAGGATCATCGTCGAGACGGGGACGAGGTCGTCCTGGCCCTGCAGCATGCGCGTGAAGCGCTCGCGGTTCGTCTTCAACCAGTCCTGCTCGACGTTCTGCCTGCGTCGTCTCGCGCAGGTTGCGGATCATCTCGTTGAGCAGGTCCTTCAGCACGGCGACCTCGCCGCTGGCCTCGACCGAGACCTGCCGCGTGAGATCGCCCTCGGTGACGGCTGTGGCCACGTCGGCGATCGCGCGCACCTGGTTCGTCAGGTTCGCCGCCAGCTGGTTGACGTTGTCGGTCAGGTCCTTCCAGACACCGCTGACCTCGGTCGACTGCGCCTGGCCGCCGAGCTTGCCCTCGACGCCGACCTCGCGCGCGACGCGCGTCACCTCTCCGGCGAACGCATTGAGCTGGTCGACCATCGCGTTGACGGTGTTCTTCAGCTCGAGGAACTCGCCCTTGACGTCGATCGAGATCTTCTTGCTGAGGTCGCCGTTCGCCACGGCCGTGGTCACCTCGGCGATGTTCCGGACCTGGCCGGTGAGGTTGCCCGCCATCAGGTTGACGTTGTCGGTCAGGTCCTTCCAGACGCCGCCGACCTCGATCGTGTAGGCCGCCGCCTGGCCGAGCTTGCCTTCGGTGCCCACCTCGCGGGCGACTCGCGTCACCTCGGAGATGAAGCCGTTGAGCTGGTCGACCATGTCGTTGATCGTGTTCTTCAGCTCGAGCATCTCGCCGCGCACGTCGACCGAGACCTTCTTGCTCAGGTCGCCGCCGGCGACCGCGCCGATCACGCGCTGCATCTCGACCGTCGGCCGCACCAGGTCGTCGATCAGGCTGTTGACCGCCTCGACGCTCCCCGACCAGCTCTGTGTCGCGCCCCCGAGCACCACCCGCTGCGACAGCTTCCCCTGCTCGCCGACGACCTGGCTGACCCGCGCCAGCTCGACCTCGAGGGCCTGGTTGGCGATCGATCGACGTCGTTCAGACCGTCGGCGACCTTGCCCGCGACCCCCGTCCATTCGAGAGGCATCCGGGCCGTGAAATCGCCCTCCTTCACCCGTGCGAGAAAACTCAGCAGCGCGGTTGCGTCGAACGCGTCCTCGAGGGACACCGGCGAAGTGGACATCCAAGCCTCCTGACCTGCTTGACATAATTTCTTGCGAGCCGTATCGGCACGCAGGGGCTTGAGCGTGAGCCGGATCGCAGCTGTCCGGGCTGGTTGTCAACTCGGACAGCCGGGCGGTGGTGCTGTAGAACCGGTCGGCGAACCGGGTTCCTGGCAGGAACCGGGCTCGTGACGGTTGCTTCTTTCGCTTCGTTCGGTCATGTACCTCTCCGGCCTGCGAGAATGCGGCAACGACTGGGAGGGGCGGCGTTGGCAGAGACAGCGGCATCGAGGAATCCGATCAAGGCGGCGCGCGAGGTCGTCGAGCGCGCGGTGCGCCTGGCGAAGCTCGAGCTCGAGCTGAGAACGGTCGGGCTGAAGGGCAAGGCGGTTCGCCTCGGCGCGGGCGCCGGTCTCGGTCTGCTGGCGCTGCTGCTCGCGCCACTCGTGGTCGTTTTCGGGCTCGCAACCCTCGCTGCGGTGCTTGCGATGTGGATGCATGTGTGGCTGGCGATCCTGATCGTCACGGGCGTCCTGCTCCTGTTGATCCTCGGCCTGGCCGGAGCCGCTGCTCTGCTCATCCGGAAGGCTCTGAAGGGAGGCGGCGATGCCGAGCGATAGAACGTCGAAGCAGATTCGCGAGGAGATCCGCCGCGAGCGCGCGGGGCTCGACGAGGCCCGCACGGCGCTCGTCGCCGACGTCAAGCGGACGGGGCAGATTGCGGGCTCGGTGCTCGCGGGGCTCGGTGGCCTCCGACTCCTCCTGAAGCTCCGTCACGGCCGCCGGTGAGTACCCTTTAGCCATGTGCCGGAACATCAAAGTCCTCCACAACTTCGATCCACCGACGACGCACGACGAGATCCACTCGGCCGCATTGCAGTACGTCCGCAAGGTGAGCGGCATGCAAAAGCCGTCCCGCGCGAACGAAGCGGTCTTCGAGCGGGCCGTTCACGCCGTCGCGCACGCGACGGAGCACCTGCTCGCCGAGCTGGTGACCGCTGCGCCGAGCCGCGACCGCGAGGTCGAGGCGCAGCGCCGCCGCGAGCGTTCGGCCGAGCGCTTCGGCCGCGTCGCGTAACGATCGTCGTTAGGGCGCGACGTGCGGCATGACCGCGCTCGCGAACAGCTCCTGGTTCTTGATCGCCATCCAGTGCGGCGCTCCGCCGGCGTTGACGGTGATCGCGATCTCCTGAATTCCCTCGCACACCTTGCGAGTCGCAGCGATCCGCTCGATCACGTCGGCCGGCGTGCCGACCCAGACGTAGTCGTCCTCGATCAGCTTCTCGTAGGGCATCTCGGCCAGGCCCTCCATGATCCCGGCGGTGTAGAAGCCGTAGCCGGCCTTGTTCAGATCGTCGGCCGGCGCCTTCGGCCACTCGGTGAGCGGTGAGGCGTTGCCGGTGATGAACTGCGTGACCCAGCTCGCGCGCCTCGCGGTGCGCGGTCTCGCGGTCCTCGTCGAGATGGCAGGCGTGGATCCACACGATGTCGGGCTCGGTGCCGTGCTCGGCGCAGCTCGCGCGGTACAGATCGAGCTGCTGCTCGAGCGCGACGTACGGCAGGAGCGGCGGCACCGCGACGCCCCAGCCGCGCTCGGCGGCGAGCGTGTAGGTGCGGTCGGAGGTTCCGCCCAGGTAGACGCGGTACTTGCGATCGACGAACGGCACGACATGCGAGTCGGTCACGTTGAAATAGGTGCCCTCGTACGAGAACCGCTCGTTCTCGAGCGCCTTCAAGAGCAGGTCGACGGCCTCCTCGTAGCGCGGGCGCGCGTGCTCGTCGAGGGGCTCGCCGGCCGGCAGCGACAGCCAGCCGTGTCCGCGGCCGACGCCCCATTCGTAGCGTCCGCCGGTGAGGATGTCGGTCGCGTGGATGACGCCGGCCAGCACGGTCGGGTTGTGGTACGGCAGGGCATGCAGCATGGTGCGGAAGCGGATGTTCCTGGTCCGCTGTGCCGCCGCGGCGAACAGCGCCGTCGGGTTCGTCGATACCGAGAACTTCGGGAAGAAGAAGTGCTCGATCGCCGCGTAGACGTCGTAGCCCAGGCGATCGGCGTTCTGCATCTGTTCGAGCACCTCGCCGTACAGCTGCTCGGCCGTCTTACCCGGGTGCAGTTGGAGCTCGGAGTACAGGCTGAACCTCATCGCGGCGACTCACTTTCCTGGATGAACGAAGGGCAGCGGCAGGCGGGATACGTCAGCGCGAGACGCTAGCAGGGTGCCCCGAATGGGGGGTGAACGGATGCCCCAGGAGGGGGAAGAGGTTGGGCAGGGCCGGCGGTAGCCTCGCGGGACCGCGCTGCCGCAACCATCGGTATGGCGGATTGCTTCCCTCCCACATTGATGCGGGTTGAGCAGGTTGGCGCCGACGCACGCTGCTTCGCCGGCGATCACGTCTCGACATCAGGAGGAGAGATGACGGAAGCATTCGCAACCCCGTTTGCGACCCGGCGAAGACACCTCGCCGCGGCGCCTGTCCGTGAGTTTCCATTGCCTGGACGTCAGATCGACCTGCGCCGGGTGGCCGGCTTTCTGGTCGTCGACTCGCGTGGGCGTCTGGTCGGGCGAGTCGAAGGCCCGACGTTCGCCGCATCGTTCGGGTCGTCGGCCGCGCTGACCGTCAGCTTCGGCTTCCTCTGGCTGCGCCGCTGTCGGGTCGCCGCCGAGTCGATCGAGCAGGTCGACGCCGGGACCAAGGTGATCGGCCTGCGCATCGAACGGCGGGCCCTTCGGACCGGGAGGGCCTGATGGTGGAGATCCACGTCGCGCTCGCGGATCCCGCGCACGTGCAGGGTCTGCTCGGAAGTCTCGCCGGCCTGTTCGGCGGCGCATCGCTGGCCTACGACGAGGGCCGGAACGAGATCTGCGTGTCGTCGGAATGGGAGTCGCGTGACGTGAACCAGGTGGTGGGCGCGTTCGAGTCCTGGCTCGCCGAGGACGGCGCGGGCTCGTCGGCGAGGCTCTGGATCGGCGACACCTCCTACGAAATGGTCGCGTCCGCGTGCCTGCCGCCGAAACGGCCGGCGCGACGCAGCGGCCCGTTGCGGCGGTTGTGACGTGCCGTCAACCCGCGGCGCTGCGCGCGTACATGAAGTGGGCGGCCGCACGCGAGCTGACGAGGCCGGTGCACTCGTAGCCGGAAGGCCCGCCGTCGAGGCGGTCGAACAGGCGCGAGCCGGCTCCGAGCAGGACCGGGACGACGTGCACCTCGAACTCGTCGATCAGACCGGCTCGCAGATACTGCTGCACGGTGTCGGCACCGCCGCCGATGGCTACGTCGTGGCCATCGGCCGCCTCGAACGCGCGCTCGAGGGCTGCCTCGATGCCTTCCGTGACGAAGAAGAACGTAGTGCCCCCGTCCAGCTCGAGCGGCTCGAGCGGGTGGTGAGTGAGCACGAACACGGGCGTATGAAACGGCGGGGTCTCGCCCCACCAGCCGCGCCAGTCGCTGTCGCCCCACGGCCCGCGCACGGGGCCGAACATGTTGCGCCCCATGATGGTGGCCCCGATCTGGTCGGTCGAGGCGGCCGCACGATCGTCGTCGAGTCCTGATTCGCCTCCCTCGAGGCCGTGCGTCGCCCGAAGGTCTTCGTCGCGAACGCCCACTCGTGCAGCGCCGTCGCGCCTTCGCCGAGCGGGTTCTCGAGGCTCTGGCGGGGGCCTGCGACGTACCCGTCGAGTGACATCGTGATGTTGAACCTGAGCTTCGCCATCCGGATCTCCAGTGAGTTGTCGTGCCGTAAGACCCTCGCGTGCGCGAGAAGTCATCGCCGCCGGTCGCGGCGGTTCAGGCGATCTTCGTGATGTAGGCGCCGACGAGCTGAGCGGTCTGCTGGTCGACAGCGCCCTCGCGCCGGGTCGCGTGACCGTCCTGGAAGTGGGCGAACGCGGCTGTTGACGCGATCGGGTTCACCTCGTCGTCGCCGTGCTGGTGGAACGACACGTGCACGAACGAGTCATCCGCGAGCCGGAGCACGATGTAGCTCACCGTCCCGGGCTTCGTCTCGGCGAGCTCGGCAAAGACGCCTTCGACGCGGCGCTGGTTCTCGTCCGCAGCCTCGGCCGACTGCGTGGCGTAGCGCGTGACCAATCTCTTCTGCACGTGGATCCCCTTTCAGCGGGTCAGACGATTGTGTTGAGCTCTACCAGGAGCTCGCGGAGCTGTGCGAAGCGTTCCGCGCCGAGCGCCGAGGCCCACTCGCGCTCGAGCTCGCTCACCGTTTCGCGGATCACGGGTACGAGACTGTTTCCGCGCTCGGTCAGCGCGATCCGCCGCACGCGACGGTCTGCTGGATCGGGTCGCCGCTCGAGATAGCCGAGCCGCTCGAGGTCGCCGAGCAGATAGTTGAGGGCCTGCTTGGTGATCCCCATGCGCGTCGCGATGTCGGACGGCCTCAACCCCTCGGGGCCCGGCCAGAGCAGGACACTCAACTGCGGGCCGCCGATGTCGTCGAACCCGTGCTGGTGCAATGCGCGCAGCAAGCGCTGGAACACCGCTTCGTGAGGCAGTCGTAGGAGTGCACCGATCTTGGGCGGACCGACGGGCGCCCCGGCAGCACGTTTCGTAAAAGAACTTGACGAATTGGAGTCGGGCATATATGGTACAAAAACTTTACTACAGGGAGGACGGCATGGCAACGACGAGCCCAGGTGAGGTAATCCAGGTCGGCGGTCTGGTGATTCGCTTTCTCGTCGAGGCGGACGCCACGGCCGGCACCGCCGCGCTCTTCGAATTCGACGTCCCCGCCGGCGCACGCGTGCCTTCGGCGCACAGTCACGACGAGTACGAGGAGACCCTCTACGGTGTGCGCGGCACGACGACATGGACGGTCGACGGCGCCGTCACCGAGGTCGGCCGAGGAGAAGCGCTCGCCGTTCCCCGTGGCGCAGTGCACCGGTTCGAGAACACCGGCACCGAAGACGCGACCGTCCTTGCCGTGGTCACCCCTGGGCTCCTCGGCCCGGCGTACTTCCGGGAGTTGAGCGTGATCCTGACTGTCGACGGCCCACCCGACTTCGCTGCCGTCTTCGAGGTCATGCGCCGCCATGGGCTCACCCCCGCCGAGCGGTAGCTACGAGTCGGCCAGGGTCTCGGAGAGCCAGCGCCAGGCTTGCTCGACGAGCGCCGGGTAGGTGTGCAGGTAGTACGGCAGGGCGTTCATCGCCTGTGACAGTGCCCAGCCGCGGCCGCGCGCCCAGGTTGCGTCGTCGATGCCGAGCCGGTCGCGGAAGAGCGGCCGTGTCTCGGCGTCGAGGACGGCCCACGCGACCTTCACGTCGCAGGCCGGGTCGCCGACGCAGGCCGCGCCCCAGTCGATGACGCCGGTGATCCGCCCGTCCTGGACGAGTAGGTTCCGCGCGTCGAGGTCGCCGTGGATCCAAACCGGCGGGCCGTCCCAGTCAGGCGCGGCGAGCGCCGCTTCCCACGCCGCGATCACGGCGGCGGCGTCGATCGTGTCGCCGAGCGCGGCGATGCCGGCGCGCGTGGCTTCGTCTCGCCCCTGGAGCGGCCCGCCGCGCCCTCCTGGAGCCGGGCCGCCGTCAGGGTCGAAGCGCTGCAACGACGTGAGAAGCCCGGCGAGGTCGACCGCCGCGCGAGGCAGGTCGAGGTGTGCGCTCGCCGCTTCTTCGCCCGCGAGCCAGTCGTACACCGCCCACTCGTTCGGAAACCCTTCGCCCGCGAGGCCCCGGGCGCGCGGTGTGGGAATTGCGAACGGCAGCGAGGGGGCGAGTCTGGGCAGCCAGGTGAACTCCTTGTCCAGCCAACTGGTTCCCGCCCCGCGCCGGCGGGGGAGCCGAACCGACAGCTCGTCGCCGAGCCGGTAGATCGCGTTGTCGGTGCCGCCGACCGGCAGCGCGTGGATCGGAGCTCAGCCCACTGTGGGAATTGCGCCGTGAGCAGCCGGCGGACGAGCGACTCGTCCGTGTCGACCTCGTCTGCATGTAGTCGACCGTTGCGCACGGGTCATTCTCGCGCGTCTTGGCCGTCCGGGGGTTCTAAGCGCCGCGCTCGTCCAGGAGCCTGCCGACGACCTGTCGCAGGAGCTTCCACGACACGTCGGAGTCGTTCTTGACGAACTCCCGGAAATCCCAGATCGGGATTTCGAGGCACTCGAGCGCCGTGTCGGCGGTCACCGTTGCGGTGCGCTCGCGTTCGGCGATCAGGGCCAGCTCGCCGAAGTAATCGCCGGCACCGAGCTGCGCGACGTTCTTGCCGTCGACGCTGACCGAAGCCTCGCCGTCGACGACGACGAAAAAGCCGACCCCGCTCATCTTCCCCTGTCGCACAACGGTCGCTCCGGGGAGAAACCTGCGCTCCCTGAACTTCGCGGCGAGCCGTTTCAGCTGTCGCTGGTTCAGCTGATTGAAGAGCGGTACCTGCTTCAGCACCTCCGGCTTGGTCGTCATCGGCCGATCCTAACCCGCGAGCGGGGCTCATGAAACCGAGCCGGTCTTCGCTTCAGGAGAGGTGAACGACAGCCTTCAAGACCTCGGCCGGATGGTCGATCGCGAACGCAATCGCCTCCGGAGCCTCCTCGAGCGAGAACTCGTGCGTGATCAGTGGCAGGACGGCCGCGCGGCGGCGCTGCACGAGCTCGGCTGCGGCCGCGAAATCGACGCTCTGGCAGGTACTGACGCCGAGCACATCGAGCTCGCGGAAAGGCAGGGCGCCGATGCGCAGCGGCACCTCGTGTGACGAAAGGCCGACGACGAGCACGCGGCCTGCTGCCGCGACGAGATCGAGCGAAGCGCGCATCGCCTGCTTCGAGCCGGTCGCCTCGACGACGACCTCTGGCAGCTCGCCTCCCGTCCAGTCGCGGACCCGGGCCAGGAGGTCGCCGTCGTCCTCGGTCGCGAGAGCGAGGGCGGCACTCGAGGCGCACCGTTCGAGCCGCGCGGCTACGCGGTCGGCCAGCAGCACCGATGCTCCGCGGTCGAGGGCTGCGATCGCCACGGCCTGGCCGATGGGGCCCGCGCCGAGGACGAGCACGCGCTCGCCGGGCTCGACGCGTCCGCGAACGACGGTTCGAACGGCGATCGACATCGGCTCGACGAATGCGGCCAGGCGCGGGTCGTCGATGGCGACGGGGAACGCCTGGTGCGCCGGCACGTGGAGCCGCTCCTGCAGGGCACCGTTCTTGTGGATGCCGATCAGGCTGATGTTCTCGCAGGCGTTCTCGCGGCCCAGCCGGCAGCAGGCGCAATGGCCGCAAGCCGTCACCGGCCAGATCGCGACGCGCTGCCCGGCCGCCAAGCCGGCCGGGCACTCGGGCCCGACCAGCTCGACGATCGCCGAGAACTCGTGGCCCTGGATGCGCGGATACAGATCGTCCGGATCCTCCGTCAGGCCGATGTCGCCGTGGAAGTAGTGGAAGTCCGAGCCGCAGAGCCCGACCGACTCGGGCCGCACGAGCAACTCGCCGGGGCCGGGCTGACCGGGCTCGCGGACGTCCGCGACCTCCATCACGTCCCTCGCCCGGGTGACGGCCGCGCGCACGCTCGCGCTTGCCGCTACCCGGCGGAGCGGATCGGGTGGTTCGCCAGGAAGAGATGTCCCGGGTCGTACGTGCCCTTGAGCGCGCACAGCCGGTCGTAGCTCGCCTGCGGGTAGATCATCTGCACGTCCATCGGCGACTCGGCGAAGTTGAGATACCGCGTGCCGCTGTCCCATGGTGCGAGCTCCGAGTGCAGGCGGGTCAGGTGCCGCCCCATGTCGGCCTTCATCTCTGCATCCAGGGCAAGCCCGAAAGTGAGTGTCGTGAACGGTGCGTCGATCTTGTCGAGCGCACCGTGACCGGCGCCCGAACGCGCGGCTGCGCCGCCGAGGTGGCGTACCTCAGCGTGCATCAGGGGTGTGTCGACGATTACCTCGACAAGCTTGTCGATGCAGCCGGCGTCGAAGCCGCTCAGGTGGATTCCCTCGCCGTAATAGGGCACCGGCTCGGCCGGATCCATGTTGACGGTGCTGAGCTGGGACGTGGGGAGCATGCCGACCGTGTCGAACTCCGGCTCGAGGTCGCGGAACGGCTGCACGAGCGCCGCGCCGTCGGCCGCGCTGCCGATGAATGCAGGCTCGACCAGCACGAAGTCGCGGGCCTTGAGGTGGTCGGGGATGAACGGCAGGTCCGGCAGCTTGAGCAGCCTGCCGAGCGAGCTGCACTCCTCGGGCACCGTGTCGATCCACGCGCGCCAGACGTTGAGGATCTCCGCCGCCCGCTCGATCGGCCAGAAGAAGCAGCCGGCATAGACCTCGGGCAGCTCGAACAGCTCGCACTCGAGCGTCACGACCGCGGCGAAGTTGCCCCCGCCGCCGCGAATCGCCCAAAACAGGTCGGGCTCGTTCTCGGCATCGATGTGCAGCAGCCTCCCGTCGGCGGTCACCACGTCGAGGGCGGTGACGCTGTTGGTCGCGAGTCCATGCTTGCGCACCAGCCAGCTGATGCCGCCGCCGAGCATGTAGCCGATCACGCCCACGTCCGGTGAGGTGCCGGCGAGATAGGCGAGCCCGTGTTCTCCGGCGGCGGTCGCGAGGTCGTCGGCCAGGGTTCCGGCTTCGACGCGCGCCCGGCGCGCCACCGGGTCGATCTCGACCTTGCGCATCCGGCCTGTCTTCACGAGCAGGGCGTGATCGTCCCACGTGATCGGGCCGGCGTTGTGGCCGCCGCCGTTGAAGGCGACGCGTAGCCCGTTCGCGCCGGCGAAGCGGACGATCTCGACCATGTCGTCCGCCGACTCGGGCGACACGACGGCGACGGGCCGCTGGTCGACCGACAGGTTCCACGCCAGCCGTGCTGCCGCGAATGCCTCCTCGTCGGGCAGGACGACATCGCCCTTGATGCTCGTGCGGAGCGCGTGTAGATCTGCCTGCGTGGACGCCACCGGATCTCCTCTCTAAGGCCTAAGAAGCAGTGCTGAACTCAATCGAGTTTGCGGTGACAATGCAAACTGAGCGCACACATGTGCGCCGCGCGCACGCCATCAGGTGAGCAGCCAGCCGCCGTCGAGTGTCAGGTTGACCCCGTTCACGGACCGATTCTCGAGCAGGAACAGCACCGCATCCGCCGTGTCTGCGAGGTCGATCGTCCGCCCCGTGGGGGTGCGTGCGCGGATCGCGTGGAGCGGCTTCCGGCCGCGACGACCAGGCCGGGCTGTCGCCCACGATTCCCGGGTGCAGCGCATTGACCCGCATCGGCGCCAGTTCGACCGCGAGCGTGCGCACGAGCGCCTCGATGCCGCCGTTGACGGTGCCGACTGTCGTCCCGCCGGGGTAGGCGCGGTCCTTCGCCAGGCCTCCGAGCAGCACGATCGAGGCTTCCACGCGGAGTTCCGGTAGCAGGCAGTGAATCGTCTCGGTATAGCCCACGAGCTTCAACGTGACGAGTTGCAGGGCGCGATCGATGTCGTAGTTCCGCACGCTGTTCGCATCGCGCTCGATCGCCGCGATCACAAGCCGCTGCACGTCTCGAATGCCGGCGAGTTGGGCGGCCAGGCCGTGCGGGTTCGTCAGGTCGACGGCGATCCCGCGGGCCGAGTCGCCAAGGGTGGAGGCGGTTGCCTCGGCGCGCGCCAGGTCGCGGCTCGTGACGACCACGTGGTCGCCGCGGCTCGCGAGCGCTTCGGCGACGGCGAGGCCGACTCCCGATGTCGCACCGATGACGACCGACGTGCCTTCGGCCATCAGGTGCCGGGTCCTACCTTGCGCTGCAGATTCGGCAGCAGGGTCGTCATGTCGTCGCCGCCCATCCCGGCGGCGACACAGTCGCGCAGCAATTCGAGCGTGAGGGCGGTCGCCTCGAGCGGCACCCCACGTGCGTCTCCGGCAGCGACGGCCAGGGTCAGGTCCTTGACGGCCAGCTCGGCCGTGAAGGTCGATGTGTAGTCGTCGGCCACGAGCGCGTCGGTCTTGTACTTCACGAACGGGCTGCCGATCGCCGAGCCGCCCATCACCTCCAGCATCTCGCGCCGGTCGACTCCCCATTGCTCGGAGAGCACGAGCGCCTCGGCGAGCAGTTGCGTCGTGCCGTGGATCATCAGGTTGAGCGCGAGCTTCACGATCCGCGCCTGCTCGTCCGCGCCGACGTAGAACAGCTTCGGGCCGATGTCGAGGAGAAGAGGCGAGAGGTCGTCGAAGGTCTCGCGCGGCCCCGAGACGATGATCGCGAGATTCCCTGCCTCGACGACCGAGGGATTGCCGCTCACGGGCGCGCGCAGGAAGGCGACGCCATGTCGGTCTGCTTCAGCCGCAACCTTCGCGGAGATCTCGGGCGAGACCGTGCTCATGTCCACGAGCGTGCCTCCGCCGGCGTTCGCCAGGACTCCCTCGGGCCCGAGCGCAACGGCCTCCAGGGCGGCCGGATCCGCGAGCATCACGATGCAGACGTCGGCGCGCTGCAGAGCCTCGGCCGGTGCGGCAAGCACGGGCACGCCTCGCGCCTCGAACTCGGCCGCCGGACCGGGCGAGCGGTTCCAGACGACGAGCTCGTGCCCCGCAGCCTCGAGCCGGCGCGCGATCGGCGCACCCATCCGTCCCAGTCCCAGAACCGCGACCCGCATCGCGTGTGACTATAAGGATCATGTCTCGGCCGAGAGTCCACGTCACGGGGCGTGTGCCCGCTGCGGTCGCTGCGGTTCTGCGCGAGTCGTTCGAACTGGTCGAGTCCCCCGTCGGAGCGGATGGGATTCTCAGCCTGCTCGTGACGGTCGTGGACGACGCCTACCTCGAGCGAGTGGGCTCCGGCCTCCGCGTGGTCGCGAACTACGCCGTCGGCGTGAACAACATCGACCTCGAAGCCGCGCGCCGGCGAGGGATCGTCGTCGCGAACACGCCCGACGTCCTCACCCGCACAACGGCCGAGCTGGCGATCGCGTTGACGCTCTCGCTGCTCCGCCGAGTGGCCGAGGGCGATCGCCTGATTCGCGGCCGGCGCGAGTGGGAGTTCTCGCTCGAGTTCATGCTCGGCCAGAGCCTTGACGACAAGGTCTTCGGCGTGGTCGGCGCAGGCAAGATCGGCCGCGAGACCGCCCGCCTGGCCGAAGCCTTCGGCGCGCGTCCGTTGTTCGCCCGCCGCGGCGACCCGTTGCACGAGCTGCTCGAGGCGGCCGACATCGTCAGCCTCCACGTGCCGTTGCTGCCCGAGACGCGGCATCTGATCGACGCCGCCGCGCTGGCCCGGATGCGCCCGTCGGCGGTGCTCGTGAACACGGCCCGTGGCCCGGTTGTCGACGAGGCGGCGCTCGTCGCGGCGCTGCGCGACGGGGTCATCGCAGGCGCCGCTCTCGACGTGTTCGAGTTCGAGCCGCACGTGACCGAAGAGCTCCTCGGGTTCGAGAACGTCGTGCTGAGCCCGCACCTCGGCAGCGCGACCGCGAGCACCCGCAACGCGATGGGCATGCTCGCCGTCGACGCGTTGCGGGCGGTTCTACTCGAAGACCGCCGCCCGGCGAACACGGTTTAGCCCGGCCCGCGAACCGACTTGCCCCCTCGGCCGAATGTGCGCTGACGTGTCAATGCACCAGTCGGCGCAGCGAGCCAAGCGCTTGCGCCAGAGGGAGGTTTTCAGAATGTCGGAGGCAATCACGGGGAGTACGGATCGCCGGGGATTTCTGCGCAAGGGTCTGGTCGCCGGAGCGGGTCTCGCCGCAGTTGCGGGCATGCCGGGTTCGGCGCTGGCCCGCACCATGCGGCCCTCGTCGGCGCTGACCGCCGGTGACGTCGCGATTCTCGGCGGCGCGGCGATCGCCGAGGCGCTGGCCGTGACCACGTACTCGAACATCATCGACACCGCACCGTTCTTCAAGAACCTCGAGAGCGACGACCAGGGCTACCTGCGCTCCGCTCGCGACGAGGAGATGTCGCATTACCTGCTCGAGATTGGCGCGACCAAGAAGCCGTCGCCGTTCACGGCGTTCTACTACCCGAAGGGCATGTTCACGGACGCGCAGACGACCCTGAACACGCTGGTGACGCTCGAGGACGCGTTCATCGCGGCGTACCTCGTCGGCGTTCGCAACTTCAGCACGGCCGACCTGCGCGTGACCGCTGCCCGGATCATGGGCATCGAGAGCGACCACAGGACCCTCGCCCGCGTCGTCGCCCCCGGCGTCGCCAAGGGAGACGGCGGCCCGATCGAGATGATCACCGGCGTGCTCGGCAAGCCCGAGAGCGTCGATCCGCCGAACAACAACGGCTACGAGCGGACGCTCAAGTGGACGTCGATCAACCAGGCGATCACGGCGCTCACTCCCTTCGCCGACAAGGCGACGGCCGCCAAGGCCGGGTTCGACACCACGAAGGTGTACGCGTTCAAGCCGTTCACCCCGAAGCTGCCGAACCCGCTCGGCGCGTTCCATTCCTTCGCGGGCTGATCGAGAACCACGCACATTCGACCACCTGAGCCCGGCCGCGCCTCGAAAAACACCCTCGAGGCGCGGCCGGGCTCAACAATTCGGTCTGTGAGCCGATAACGACTACGTGACATCTGCAGCAAGTCCGGCACCCGACCATCCGGTCCTGGGGGCCGACGCGCTTCTCGACGCTCTTTTCCAGCAGACGCGGGTGGGGATCACCGTCGTCGACCGTGACCTTCGCTTCGTTCGCGTCAACGGCGTCTTCGGGATCTTCGGCGACAAGCCGCAGTCCGAGATCATCGGCCGGACGATCGCCGAGGTTCTCCCGGAGATCGCCGGACAGATCATTCCGCCGACGCAGAAGGTGCTGGCCACGGGGAAGCCCGTGGTCGACCAGGAGGTGCGTGCGGCCGGGCTGTTCGCGGACGGCGAGCACGCGTTTCGAACCATCCGCTACCCGAACCTGGCAGCCGACGGAACGGTGGTCGGTGTCACCTCGATGATCGTGGACGTCACCGACCTGCGGAAGGCGCAGATCGAGCTGGATGACGCGCTCGTCTTGCAGCGCGAACGCGACGCTGCGGAGCTCGCCGCAAAGCGCGGGCAGGTCGAGATGCTCGCCCGCTACCGCATGATCTTCGAAGGCGCCTCCGTCGGCATCCTGCGGGTCGATCCGCGTGGACACGCCGTCGAGGCGAACCCCGCGATGGAGCAGATGCTCGGCTACACGGCCGCGGAGCTCGCGGAGATGAGCTTCCGCGAGTACACGCACGCCGACGACATCGAGCACAACTTGGTGCTCTTCCAGGATCTGATCGTCGGCAACCGCGACGAGTTTCAACTCGAGAAACGCTGCTTCCGGAAGGACGGCGCCTTGATCTGGACCCAGATCACGGCGGCGCTCGAACGCGACGCCGACGGTGTTCCCGCGTTCGCGATCTCGATGTTCGAGGACATCACCGAGCGCAAGCTCGCTCAGGAGACCTTGCGCGAGCAGGCCGAGCTGAACGAGCACCAGGCCTTGCACGATGCGCTGACGGGGCTCGCCAACCGGCGCAAGCTTTATCTCGACGTCGGCGCGCGGCTGGCGACGGGTGACCCTTTCGTCCTGGCGATCTTCGACCTCGACGGCTTCAAGGCCTACAACGACACGTTCGGCCATCCGGCGGGCGATGCGCTGCTCGCGCGCCTCGGCAACCAGGTCGGCGCCGCGGTCGCCGGCCGCGGTACCGCCTACCGCATGGGCGGCGACGAGTTCTGTGTCGTGGGTGAGTCAGAACACGCCGACGTCACGATCGAGGAGGCACGGGCTGCACTCTGCGAGCAGGGCGAGGCGTTCACGATCGGCTGCTCACGTGGTGCTGCGCGCGTCCCCGATGAAGCCACTACGCTCGAGCGCGCCCTGCAGCTCGCCGACGAGCGGCTGTACATCGACAAGCGCACGACGAAGATCGCCGAGAGCCTGCAGGTTCGCGACGCCCTACTCCAGCTGGTCGCCGAGCAGAACGTCGAGCTCGCGACGCACGCGACGTCGGTCGCCGACCTTGCCGCCGCCACCGCGGCGCGGCTCGGCCTTCCCGCCGAGGAGATCGCGCGGACTCGGATCGCGGCCGAGTTGCACGACATCGGCAAGACCGCCATCCCGGCCTCGATCCTGGCGAAGCCGGGGCCGCTCGACGAGGGCGAGTGGGAGTTCATCAAGCGGCACACCTTGATCGGTGAGCGCATCATCGCGGCCGCACCCGCCCTGGCGCACATCGCGCCGGTCGTTCGCTCGAGCCACGAGCGGCAAGACGGCCAGGGCTACCCCGACGGCCTCAGCGCCGACGCGATCCCACTCGGCGCCCGCATCGTCGCCGTGGTCGACGCGTTCGACGCGATGGTCACGCACCGCTCGTACAAGCCGGCCGTCAGCGCCCACGACGCGCTGGCCGAGCTCCGGCGGTGTGCCGGGTCGCAGTTCGACCCGGTCGTCGTCGAAGCATTTGCGGGTGTGATCGGAAACCGCTCGAGCGGATCCCTCGTCGGTGCACGCTCCAAGACTTCCGCGCAAGCCGCCTGACCCGGCCCTTCGGCCATACTGTCGGCCCGCGACCACGAGCGAAGGAGCTAGGCCTACATGGACGATGCGCAGGTTCACTCGACGATCGAGAAGCTCGTCGCCGAGGAGCACGAGCTCTGGCACCGCGAGGCGGCAGGCGAGGCGACCGACGACGATCGCCGTCGCCTCGACGAGGCCAAGGTGGCGCTGGATCAGCTCTGGGATCTCCTCCGGCGGCGCCGCGCACTGCGCGACTCCGGACAGGATCCCGACGCCGCGCACCTCCGCCCGGCGGAGGTCGTCGAGCACTACGAGCAGTAGCCGCTGAGCTGACGAACGCCGTGGGCCTGTCGGCCCACGGCGTCGCTCGGGGTGAGGGTGAGGGACTGCTCGTGCTCTACATGTTCGGGCAGTTGCCCGAGGTACCGGAGTGCGAGGGCGCCGTGCCCGACGGTGCGGTCGTCGAGGGCGTGGTCGTGGTTGTCGACGGCGTGGTCGATGTGGCCGCCGGTGTCGTGCTGACTCCGGACGAGCCCGTCGCCGCGTTGGCGATTGCGACGACTCCGCCGGCGAGCGCCCCGGTACACGCGAGCGTTGCGAGCAGCTTTCTGGTGCGATTCCTCATGTTCAACCTCCTTTCACAGGTTGGTGTGCTGTCATGCGTGCTCTGTGCTTCCCAGTAAAGAGCTGCCGTCTGTGAGTCCCGTGTGAGCCGCTCCAGAGTTGCCTAAGGCCGCTTTCCCCATCCCGTACGCGCTCGTTCTGGTGCTTGCCCTGGTCGTCGGCGGCTGCGGCAGCAGCAAGGCCAAGGCGCCTGCGGCGAAGAGCGGGCTGGTGTCGATCGGCGCCGGTCTGCATGGCCCACCGGGGCTCAGGGCGACGGTGTACGCCCGCGGGATTCCGCAGATGTCGGCGTTCGCGTTCGACGCGAGCGGGCGCCTGTGGGTATCGCGCTCGGGCGCGGACACCCACGAGAGCGACGGCGTGTACGTCGTTGCCGCCAGGCGCGCGAAGCCGGTGAAGGTGATTCCGGCGACCCTGAAAGGCCCCCTCGGGCTCGTGTGGGTCGGTGCGACGCTCTACGTCAGCTCGCTCGGACGTGTCACGGCGTTCAGCGGCCTCAGCGGACACCACTTCGCCAAGCAGACGACGGTCATCAGCGGGCCGGTCACGGGCGGCGAGAACAACAACCTCGTGCGCGCGCCGGACGGGCGGCTGCTCATGGGCATCTCGAGCACCTGCGACCACTGCTCGCCCAAATCGAAGTGGGCGGCGGCGATCGTGTCGTTCCGCCCTGACGGCAGCGATCTGCGCATCTACGCCCGGCGGATCCGCGCCGCGTACGGCCTGGCCTTCTATCCGGGGACGTCAGACCTCTTCGCGAGCATGAACCAGCGCGACGATCTCGGCGCCAAGACCCCGGGAGACTGGCTTGCCTTCGTGCGGCAGGGTGACGACTGGGGCTTCCCGGCCTGTTACGGGCAGGGAGGAGCCGCGTGCGAGGGCGTTCCGTCGCCGGTCGGGGTGCTGGACACCCACGCGGCGGCCGGCAGCGTGTCGATCCTCACCGGGCAGCTCGGCGGTCGCTATCGATCGTCGGCACTCGTCACCGAGTGGGAGCACGGGCTTGTCCGCCGCGTCGCTCTCAAACGGACGAAGACCGGCTATCGCGGCTCGGTGAGCACCTTCCTGACCGGGCTGCAGGATCCGCTGCCGCTCGCCACCATGTCAGACGGCTCGCTGCTCGTCGGCGATTGGGGCCGCGGCATCATCTACCGCATCGGTGTGAGTTAGAGAGCTGAGGGCTAGGACAAGCCGAGGCGGTACTCGGTTGCCGAGCGGAAGACCTCGCCCGGCCGCAACGTCGTCGTCGGCCAGTCGGGCCGGTTCGGCGAGTCGGGGAAATGCTGTGTCTCGAAGGCCACTCCCGACCGCCAGACGTGCGGGCTGCCGCCGGTGCCGGTGAGCGTCCCGTCCAGGTGGTTCCCCGAGTAGAGCTGGATCCCCGGCTCGGTCGTCCAGATGTGGAGCTCGCGACCGCTCGCCGGCTCCTGCAACGTCGCCGCCCAGACGAGCGATGTCGGGTCAGGTCGGTCGAGGACGTAGTTGAAGTCGTAGCCCCCGGCCAGCCGCAGCTGCTCGAAGTCCCCGTCCACGCGTGCGCCGATCGGTGCCGGCTCGGTGAAGTCGAGCGGCGTACCCGCGACCGGTTCGATCGTGCCGGTCGGAAGGAGGGTGCCGTCGACCGGTGTGTACGAGTCGGCGGCCAGCGTCACCACGTGGTCGTCGATCGTGCCCGTTCCCTCGCCCGCGAGATTCCAGTACGAGTGGTTGGTCAGGTTCACCACCGTCGGAGCGTCGGTCTCTGCGGTGTACTCGATGCGCAGGACTCCTTCCGCGGTCAGCGTGTATCCGACGAGCGCGGTGAGCCGGCCAGGGAAGCCCATTTCGCCGGACTCGCTCGTGTACCCGAGCACCACGGTGCACCAGTCCGGATCGGTGAGCAGCTCCTCGACCTGCCAAAGCCGCTTGTCGAAGCCCAGCGAGCCGCCGTGGAGCGAGTTCGGGCCGTCGTTTCGGTCGACCTGGTGCCGCACTCCGTCGAGGACGAAGCTGCCACCGGCGAGCCTGTTGGCCAGACGGCCGATCGCGGCGCCGAAGTGCGGGCGGTTGCGGTGCACGTAGTCGTCCAGCGACGGCAGTCCGAGCACGACGTTCGCCGTCCCGTCACGGCCGGGCGCGAGGATGCGATGCAGGATGCCGCCGAAGCTCAGGAGCTCGACGGTGAGACCGTTGCCGTTCGCGAGGGTGAAGAGCTCGACGCTCTCACCGCCGGCGAGGGTGCCGAACGGGTGCCGGTCGAGCGAAGGGAGAGCCATGGCAAGAAGCTACTCCCTTCGCCCGATCGGACGCTTTGGGGTGTTAAGTGCGCTGGCGCGGACGACGGCGCCGTGCGGGCCGGCGAGACGCGCTCGCAGCCGTTGCTTTCGGCGCGAACGTCATGCCGGAGGCTGCGAATGCCTCACCGTGTCCGAGGCGGGTCGCGAGGCGGCCGACGTCTTCACGCTGCTCGGGGAGCACGAGTGTGACGCCCGAGCCGCTGCGGCCTGCACGGCCGGTGCGGCCGACGCGGTGGATGTAGTCGTCGTCCGAGTGCGGCGGATCGAAGTTGATCACGCGTGCGACGTCATCGACGTCGAGCCCGCGGGCGGCGACATCGGTGGCGACGAGCGTGGAGACGCGGCCCGACTCGAACTGGGCCAGCGACCGCTCGCGTGCGTTCTGCGACATGTTCCCGTGCATGACTGCCGCGCGGACGTCGTGTTGCGTTGCGAGCTTGCGGGCCAGCTTGTCGGCGCCGTGCTTCGTCCGGACGAAGACGAGCGCGAGGCCGCGCTCACCGTCGAGTTGCTCGACGAGACGGTCGAGCTTGTCTTCGGGTGTGACCGGTACGAATGCGTGGTCGACGTCTCCGTGCCTCGCCTCGACCGGCGCTTCGGCGCGGAAGCGGCTCGGGTTGTTGGTGTATTCGCGTGCGAGTTCCAGGACCGGCCCCTCGAGCGTTGCGGAGAACAGCATCGTCTGCCGGTTCTCGGGAACGCCCCGGAGGATCCTGTCGACCTGCGGCCGGAAGCCCATGTCGAGCATCCGGTCGGCCTCGTCGAGGACGAGAACGCGAACCGCGCTCAGCGAGACGAGACGCCGTTCGATCAGGTCGAACAGGCGGCCGGGGGTGGCGACGAGAATGTGCGCCCCCTGGGCCCGCTTGGCCTGTGGGCCGAGCGACGTTCCGCCGTAGACGGCGGCGACCCGCAGTCCCTTGACGGCGGCCATCGGGCGGATGTCCTCGACGACCTGCGAGGCAAGCTCGCGGGTGGGGACGAGGACGAGCGCGGCGGGCTTGCCGTCGGCACCGGCGGTGCGCTCGACGATCGGGATTCCGAAGGCGAGCGTCTTGCCCGAGCCGGTCGGTGACGCGGCGAGGATGTCGACGCCCGCGAGGGCATCGGTGAGGACGAGGTTCTGGATTGCGAACGGCGCGGTGATGTTGCGGTCCGCGAGGGCCCGCACAACGGGTGCGCTCACGCCGAGAGCGCTGAAAGACAGTGACATATGGTGTTCGACTCCTTGGTTCAGGGTTCGAGATTGCAAGAAACTCGAAAACCCTTGAATTTCATGAACTCAGGAGGAACGAGAAGCTGAATCTCACGGATGCCATGAGGCATACCGTGCGGTCAAGGTAGCACGGCACACTCGTTATCGGCATTTGCAGGTATTTCAGGAGCGCGAGCCTGCCCGCTTGCCGGCGAGCATCAGGGCATCTGCTTCCTGCTGGGCGGCTGTCACGTCGCCCGTCCGGGTCGTCGCGGTGCCGACGGCGACCGCGATCTTGACCGTCTCGATCGGCGGCGCGGCTGCAACGGCCTGCTCGACCCGCTCGACGACCGAAGCCGCGACCGTCTCGTCGGCGTCGACGAGCAGGATGGCGAACTCGTCGCCGCCGATGCGGGCGACGAGGTCGGGTTCCCGGACCGAGGAGGTCGCGATGTGCGCGACGGTCCGCAATAGGCGATCGCCGGTGTGGTGGCCGAAGCTGTCGTTCGTGTTCTTGAGCGAGCAGCAGTCGAGCTGAACGACGCTGACCGGCCGGCCGTCGGGCGCAACCTTGGCGACGGCCTCGTCCCAGGCGAGCCGGTTCGCCAGCCCTGTGAGCGTGTCGCGCCGGGCCTGCTCGGAGGCGCGCTCGAAGTCCTCGCGCAGGCCGTCCCGCGACAGCGCCGTGGTGAGCAGCGGCACCGCGGCCTCGACCAGGCGCTGGCCGAGCGACTGGCACAGCAGCGTGAAGCCGCGAGGCGCGGCCGTCGTATGGGCGACGAGCAGAACCGCCGCCACCGGCTCGTCGAAGCCGAGCAAGTAGTACGACACGAGGCCGTCGGCCGTCGAGAGTGGGGCGGGTAGCTCGTTCAGCGCGGCGTCCTGGATGCAAAGCGGCACGGCGTCGCGCTCCGCGATCTCCTCCATCACACCTCGGAGGGCGCCGCTCTGGCCCGCCAGGATGCCGGTCGGGTCGAAGACAGCAACGTTGTCGTGCTCGCGTGCGTAGAGGACGCCCAGCTCGCAGGAGAGCGAGGCGGCAGCCTGCGCGACGATGCTGTGCAGCGCTTCGTCGAAACTCGCACCAGGCGCGCGCAACAGGTCGCGAACGGCGTTCACGACTTCGAGCTCGTCAGCGAGGCGCTTGGCGGCGATCACGCCGGTCAGCGACTGGCTCGCGAACCCGGCCAGCTCGCGGTACTCGGCATCGCTGACCCGCAGCAGTGTTTCGTCGCGGGAGCCGAACACGGCAAACAGGTCGTCGTCGACCGGCACGATTGCCACGGCCATCCCGTAGTACGGGCCGAAGACGTGCCACGGCTCGCCGACGTACCGGCGCACGACGGTGCCGCTTAGCAGCGACTCGGCCACGAAGGGCTCGTCGGCAACGCCGACCTCGACGATCCCCGCCCAAGCGACGCCGCGGCCGACGCCGCCGATGTGCGCGAACCGGCCCGGGTCGATCCTGCGGAACAGGAACATGTCGGCCGCACCGGCAGCTGCCGCCACCTCCTCCAGGGAGGGAGACGACGATGTCAGAAGCTGCACACCGTCCTTCGGGGGCACGCCGTTCAGGGGCACAACGAATTCTGTATCGGATGCCGAACGTTCCGGCTTGAGAGAAACTCGGCGCGAAAGAGACTTACGTCGAGAGCGACTCCCACGCGACGCGAACGGCGGGTGCCTGGCACCGCAATTCGGACGTGTCTCCTGGGCGCACTGCGGGTGCCTGGCACCGCAGTCAATCCCTGTGTGGAAGCCAAACAGCGGGTGCCTGGCACCGCCGTTCCGACGTGTCTCCGTGGGCGGACTGCTGGTGCCTGGGCACCGCAGTGAACACCTGTGCGGAGGGCGAACAGCTGGTGCCTGGCACCGCCGTTCGGGCCTGGCTGAGCCTCGGTGCGACGAGCAGGCGGCGCGTCAGACGCGGCGCGTGTCGCGCTTGTACGCCCAGGTGGCAGCGAACGCTGCGACCACGCTCCAGGCGGCGACCACCGCCCAGCCCTTCGTGCCCCACCCCTGGCCGCCCAGGCCGACGTGGCTGGCCTGCACGAGCCAGTACGAAGGAAGCGCTTCGGCGATCGCGTGCATGGCACTGCCGCCCGTGATCGGGAACCACACACCTCCGAGCAGCGCGAGCAGCGCCGTGGTTCCGCCCATCGCAGGCCCGATCGAATCGGTGGTCAGGAGGTGCCCCATCATGATGCCGAGGCCCGCGAACGGGATCAGCCCCACGAGCATGAGCGCCGTCATCGAGAGCCAGTGGGCGGCGCTGAGCCGGACGCCGAGGGTCATCCCCGCGCTGTAGAGCAGCAGGATGCTGACGAGCGCCATCGCGTATGCGGTCAGGACTTTGACCCGGAAGTAGGTGCGGACGGAGAGCGGGGTCAGGCGCAACTGCCGGTTCCAGCCGACCGTGCGCTCGCCGGAGATCCGCGCACCGGAAGCAAGGACCGCGTTCATCGTTCCGAACGACGCCAGGCCGACCATGAAGTACATCGGGGCCGAGATTCCCGTGTGGTTCAGGTTGTGGACGTGCTGATTCGGGCCGGCGATCGCATAGAAGAGGACGAGCGGGAAGCCGAACGAGAAGATGAAGAGCCGCCGGTTGCGGAACGTACGCGTCAGCTCGTAGCGTGCGTACACGAAGGCGTTCACGCCGTGTCCTCGTCGTCATCCCCGGCGTCGCCGGTGAGCTGCAGGAAGGCCTCTTCGAGCCCGGCGCCTGCGATCTCGATATCGCGTGCGTCCGGTGCCGCGGCGAGGAGTGCCCGGATGGCGGCGTCCGAGTCGGAGCAGACGAGGACGACCGCCTCGCCGCGCCGTTCGGCGCTCGTCACGCCGGGCAGCGCCTCGAGCACGCCGACGCCGACCTCCGGCAAGGTCGCCCGGATCCTGCGCGAGCCCACCATCGCCTTGATCTCGGTCGTGGGTCCGTCTGCGACGACGCGGCCGCGCGCCATCAGGACCGCGCGGTCGGCGAACGAGTCGGCCTCCTCGAGGTAGTGCGTCGCGAAGATGACCGTCTTCCCACGGTCGGCGAACCCGCGCACGGTCTCCCAGAATGCGTGGCGGGCCTCGACATCCATGCCGACGGTCGGCTCGTCGAGCACCAGGAGATCCGGATTGCTGATGAGCGCGATGGCGAAGCGGACCCGCTGGGTCTGACCGCCGCTCAGCTTGTCCGTTCGCCGGTCGCCGAGGTCGGTGACCTGGGCGAACTCGAGCGCCTCCTCCACGGGCAAGGGGCCGGGGTAGAGGGCGGCCATCATCGTCGCCAGCTCGCGCACCGACAGGTCGCGGAGCAGCCCGCCGGTCTGCAGCATCGCGCCGATCCGGCCTCGCTTGATCGCCTGGGCAGGCGAATCGCCGAACACCGCGACCGTGCCACGATCGGGCGCCTGGAGGCCGAGCAGCATGTCGATCGTGGTCGACTTGCCCGCGCCGTTCGGCCCCAGGAGCGCGACCGTCTCACCGGCCGCGACGGCGATGTCGATGCCGCGCACCGCGCGCACCGGGCCGTTCGACGTGCGATAGGACTTCTCGAGCGCGGTCAGTTCGATGCCGGTTGCCGACGTCACGCCTACAGAAGTACCTAACGTGCCGAAGCCGCGGCGGCAGTAAGCGAGGCGCCGTAGCTGCTCAGGTCGCGCAGGAACCGCCGGTACGTGCTGTCGCTCGTCCGGTAGGCCTTGAGGCCGCTGTTCACCTGCGCGCCGTCCGAGTTCTGCAGTCCGGTCAGGATCTGGTTGGCCGCGAGCACGCCGTGGTGGAGCGCGTTCTCGTATTCGAGGTTCAGCGTCGAGATGTCCTGGTCGGGCACGGGAAGCGAAGCCGCCAGGACCGAGAGGCCGCTGAGCGCGGCTGCGCTTCGTTCGGCGAGTCGGCGGGCTGCGACCGAGTCGCGGCGGGCGTGCAGCTCGCCCCGCAACTCTGTCTCTACCGTCTTCGCCGCCCGGAGTTGCGGGCGTGCGACCTCGAGGGAAGACTCGTAGACGAGGAACCCGGTGGCGGCCGCCGACGGCTTGATCGACGACGGCGCGGTCGTGGTCGCGGCGAGCTGGTCGAGGTGCACGAGGTCGCCCAACACGGCGTCCCATTCCCGGTCGGCCCGCGAGAGACGAGCCGCATCGACGGTCGTCCACCCGGCGACGTAGTCGGCGTAGGCCCGCTGCGCGTCGTCGAGCGTGTCGATCGGCTCGGAGCGGAAAGCGGCGAGGCGCGGCGGCGCCGGGGGAAGCTTGCGAAGCTGGCGCAGGGTCGTCCGGATCGTGGCGAGGAGCGCCGCGGTCGGCCGAATCGCCTGCCGGCCGCCGGCGACTGTTGCCGCGACGAGAGCGTCGTGCCGGTTCACGATCCGGTCGACCGCGACGAGCAGGGGCTGTGCGCGGCGCGCCCAGTCGGTCTCGGCGGGAGTCAGCGGGTGTGCGGGCGCCCGCTCCCGCCGGATCACGACCAGCCCTGCGACACCGAGCACTGCGAGGGTGATGACGCCGATCGCAAGCGACCGCAAACGCCGCTTGGTGCGCTTGGTGAGGAAAAACCGGTCGTCGTGCTTGCTCACGCGGTGTACATCTTTGCCGCTCCCTTTCACCGCGAACCCCAATCTCCCCTGTTCAGGGGAGTGGTATCTCCCCTATTCGGGGTACCCGAGCCGGGCTCCTACGCGGGAACGGGCGCTGCGACGCCGATTGCGGTTCGCTCCTGCACGCCGATCCGCAGCGACAGTCCGGCTGCCAGGAGGCACAGCGCGCCCGCGCTGAGAAAGGCGTAGGTGTACGTGCCGAACCAGCCGCGTGAGGCGCCGGCCGCCCAGGCGGCGAACGCCGCCCCGAACTGATGCGAGGCGAACACCCAGCCGAAGACGATCCCGACGCGCTCGCGGCCGAAGTGCTCGGCGGTGAGAGCGATCGTCGGCGGCACGGTGGCCACCCAGTCGAGGCCGTAGAACAGCGCGAAGGCGAACAGCGCGTAGGTCGAGCCGAAGACGAACGGGAGCGCGATCACCGCGAGGCCGCGGAAGCCGTAGTACCAGGCCAGGAGGTAGCGCGGATCGACACGGTCGGTGAGCCAGCCCGAGCACGTCGTACCAATCACGTCGAAGACGCCGATCACGGCGAGCAGCGACGCGCCCTGCACTTCGCTCATGTGATGGTCGATCGCGGCCGGAATCAGGTGCGTCCCGATCAGGCCGTTCGTCGACAGGCCGCAGATGAAGAACGTCGTCGAGAGCAGCCAGAAGGTCTGAGATCTGACGCCGAGCAGCAGTCCGTCGATTGCGGGCCGAAACGGATGGGCGGAGCGCTCGGGGACCGGAACCGGCTCGGTGGCTCCGTACGGCTCGATCCCGATCGACTGCGGCCGGTCCCGCACGACGATCGCAACGATCGGGAACACGATCACCATCGCCACGATCGACACCGAGATGGCTGCCCAGCGCCAGCCGTACACCGTCGTCAGCCAGGCGAGCGCCGGCAGGAAAATCATCTGGCCGCTCGCATTACTTGCCGTCAGGAGTCCGGTCACAAGCCCTCGGCGCGTGGTGAACCACCGGTTGGCCACGGTCGCGGCCAGTGGTACCGCGACCGCACCGGCCGCGCCGCCGACCATGACACCCCACAGCAGGTCGAGTTGCCACGGCGCGGTCATCACCGTCGTCAAGCCCGCGCCGGTGGCGATGATCACGAGCGCGATCAACATCACGCGGCGCACGCCGAAGCTCTCCATGAGCGCCGCCGAAAACGGCGCCGCCAGGCCGTAGAGAAGCAGTCCGAGCGAGACCGCCAGTGAGATCGTTCCTCGCGACCAGCCGAACTCGTGCTGCAACGGCACGATCAGGACGCCCGGGGTCGCCCGGAAGCCGGCCGTCGTGATCAGCGTCACGAACGTGACGATCACGATCAACCAGCCGTAATGGAGCGGCCGGCCGATGAGCCGCTCGATCATGCGCCCGCTCCCGAACCCACCTCAGGAGGATACGTAGCGGCGGTCTGGTGCCAAAGCGCCTCGAGCTTCAGCGGCGAGCGGCGGCGCGACCCTCGGCCGGTGCCGCTTCGTAGCGCCGGAGCCAGTCGCGGAGTGCGGCCGCGGGCACGGGCCGGGTGAGGTGGTAGCCCTGCGCCACTGTGCATTCGAGGTCCTGCAGCTGTTGCCAGATCCGCTCGCTCTCGACCCCTTCGGCGACGATGTCGAGGCCGAGGTTGCGGGCGAGCTCGATCGTCGAGCGGACGATGGTCGCGTCGTTGTCGTCGACATCCATGTGCATCACGAACGAGCGGTCGATCTTGATCTCGTGCACCGGCAGCCGCTTGAGATACGCGAGCGACGAGTACCCGGTGCCGAAGTCGTCGATCGAGAGCCGGATCCCGAACGAGGCGAGCTTGTCGAGCACCGCCTTGCTCCGCGCGGGGTCGGCGATCATCGCGGACTCGGTGATCTCGAACTGCAGCACGCTCCCGTCGAGCCCCGCGTTCTCGAGCAGCCGCTGGACGTGAGCCGGGAAGTCGAGGTCGCGCAGGGTCCGGGTCGACAGGTTGACGGCGATCGGCAGCTCGAGTCCGTCGAGCTGCCACTCGCGGTACTGCTCGAGCGCCGCCGCAACCACGTACTGCGTGAGCGGCTTGATCAGACCCGTCTGCTCGGACAGCGGGATGAAGTCGTCGGGCGGCACGAGACCGAGCCGCGGATGGTTCCAGCGCACGAGCGCCTCGAGCGAGTCGACCTCGCCGTCCTCGAGTCGTACCTTCGGCTGGTAGTAGAGGACCAGCTCGTGCTGCTCGAGCGCGCGGTGCAACTCGCCGACGAGACGCAGCCGCGTCGGGTCGTAGCTGTCCTGGGCGTCCTCGTAGAAGACGTGCGGCACGTTCTCGTCCTTGGCCTTGTACATCGCGGTGTCGGCGTGTTGCAGCAGCGTCTCGACGTCCTGGCCGTTCTCGGGCCAGAACGCAACGCCGATCGAGGCCTCGATCGTGAGCGGCATGCCTTCGAGCACGATCGGCTCGTCCATGGTCTCGCAGATGCGCTCCAGGACGATGCGGACATCCGCCGGCTCGCAGTGCTGCGGGAGCAGCAGGCCGAACTCGTCGCCGCCGAGCCGCGCGACCGTGTCGGACGTTCGCAGCACGTTCTGCAGCCGCCGCGAGAGCTCCTCGAGCAGCGCGTCTCCGACGTGGTGGCCCAGGGAGTCGTTGATCTCCTTGAAGCGGTCGACGTCCATCATCATCACCGCGACCCGGCCGCCTTCGCGCCCAGCCGTCAGCACCGCCTGCCGGATCCGGTCATAGAAGAGCGTCCGGTTCGGCAGCCCGGTGAGCCCGTCATGGAGCGCCTGGTACTCGTTCAGCTCCGACTGCCGGCGCAGTGCCTCTTCCACAGCCTTCCGCTCGGTGATGTTCTCGACCATCGAGACGGCGAACCGAGGCTCACCCTCCGAGTCGCGCTCGACCGCGGCCGTGATCTGCGTCCAGATCATCCCGCCGTCGCGTCGGAAATAGCGCTTCTCCAGCTGGAACGAGTCGAGCTCGCCCGCCATCATCTGCGAGAAGAGTTCGAGGTTCCGCTCGATGTCCTCGGGGTGCGTGTAGTCCTGGAAGCTCATCGTGGAGAGCTCGCTCGCCGAGTAGCCGAGCATCCTCTCCATCGCCGGGTTGGCCTCGACGAGACGCCCGTCGCGGTCGACCCGCACGATTCCGACCGATGACGCTTGAAAGATCGTTCGGAATCGGCCGAGCGCTTCGAACTCCGACGCATGGCTCATCACCGAGGCGAGGACGACCGCCAGCAGCTCGAGCGTGTTCAGATCCTCGGCCGTGAACGAGTTGGGCGTCCGCGACAGCACGTTCAGGAGACCGATGGCCTCGCCTCTGTGCCGCAGCGGTACGGCGATCAGCGAGCGGATCCCGCGCTTGTGGGCCAGGCCGGCACCCATCGCCTTCGTGTCGGCGCAGATCGCCGAGCGGTTGTTGCGGTAGACGCTGCCCGAGAAGGTGCCGTCCAGGGCGACATGTTCGCCGACGAACCCGCTCATGAAGCCCGTTGCCGCACGGTGCACGAGGTCGTCGCCGTCGAGCATCAGAATCGAGCCGCTGTCCGCGCCCGTCAGCTCCTGCGTCCGCTCGCAGATCAGGTTCATGACGGCGTGCAGGTCGAGATCCGCGGAGACGACGTCGCGCTGCGTCTCCAGGATGCGCCGCAGCCGCTCGTCGGTGTCGATGGACGATTGGTCGAGGGCCGTTGCCTTCATCCCGAGATTCACCTCGGGAACATCGACCCCTGGCGGTTGGCGCTCCTCCCCCAACAAGGTGAGTTGCCTACCCCGCGCCTGCGAGCAGCCGCTCACGGCTGTGTGGCCGGAGATACGCCGCAACGTCTTCTGCGGGCAGCGGCCGAGCGATGCCATAGCCCTGGACGAACGGGCACTTGAGCGCTCGGAGCTGCTCGAGCTGAGGGAGCGTTTCGACGCCTTCGGCGACGACCACGAGGCCGAGCTCGTTGGCGATCGCCAGGATCGCCTTGGTGATCGCAGAGTGCTGGCTCGTGCCGTCGAGCTGTGCGACGAACGCCTGGTCGATCTTCAACGTGTCGATTGGAAAGCGAGTGAGGTAGGCGAGCGACGAGTAGCCGGTGCCGAAGTCGTCCAGCAGGATCCGGATCGCCCAGCGCGCGCAGAGCGCCGAGGACCGCGGCGGGAACCTCGCCGGCGAGCAGCACGGCTCTCGGTGATCTCCAGGCAAAGGCTGCCGGGAGCGATCGCGGAGCGGTCCAGCAGGGTCGCGACACGGTCGACGAATCCGCTGTCCGCCAGCTGGACCGGCGAGACGTTGACCGCGACCTGCAGCAGCGGCTCCGACAGGTCTCGACGCCTGCCAGTCGGCGAGCTGGCGCGCAGGCTGTCGCGATCACCCAGTCGCCGATCTGGTGGATCAGGCCCGGTCTCCTCGGCGAGCGGGATGAAGGCGTCGGGCGGCAGCCGGCCGCGGCCCGGGTGGTTCCAGCGGATCAGCGCCTCGAGCGCGACCGGCTGCAGATCCTGCGTGTCGACGATCGGCTGGTATTCGAGGACGAGCTCCCGGCGCTCGACGGCGAGCCGGAGGTCGCGCTCGAGCTGGAGCCGAGCCACAGCCTCGTCGCGCATCGTCCGGTCGAAGAGCTCGATATTGCCGCGGCCGCTCGCCTTGGCGCGGTACATGGCGGCGTCGGCGTCGCGCGAGCAGGGTGCCGGCAGTTGTCAGCCGGCCCGTGCGACGTCGCGACGCCGATGCTCGCGGTGAGGGCGTGGCTTCCCGAGGCCAGCTCGAGCGGGACGGTGAGTGCGGCTGCCGAGCCGGCCCGCGCGGTCGACCGCATCGAGCGGTCCGCTCAGACGCTCGCACAGGACGACGAATTCGTCACCGCCGAGCCGCGCGAGTGTGTCGGTCGCATTCGTCACCGCGGCGAGTCGCGCCGCGATGGCGATCAGGACCTCGTCGCCGGCCTGGTGGCCGAGTGAATCGTTGACCAGCTTGAACTGGTCGAGGTCGAGCAGGATGACCCCGACCGCGTCTCCGCGGGCCAGGGCGGTGGCGAGCCGGTCGAGCAGGAGCGTCCGGTTGAACAGACCGGTCAGAGGATCGTGGACAGCCTGATGCGCCAGCGCGTCGCGGTCACGCCGATGTTCGGTGATGTCCCGGTACTGGACGAAGAGATACGGCGAGCCGGTCTCGGGGGCGATCGTCATCGCGGCGAGGGCGACCCACACGATCTCGCCGCTTGGCTTGATGTAGCGCTTCTCATCCTCGGCAAACCCGTGCGCGGCGAGGGCGACCGCAACGCTCGTGGAGACCCGGTCCTCGGGCTCGGTGATGTCGAGAAGCGACTCCCCGATCAGCTCCTCGCGCGGGCGGTCGAGCATCCGGCAGAGCGCCGGGTTCACCTCCAGCCACCGTGCGTCGGTCGAGACGAACGCGGCCCCGATCCGGGAGTCGCTGAAGGCGCGGCGGAAGCGAAGATCGACGTCGCGGAGCGAGCGGCTGAGCCGGCGAACGAGCGAGCCGATCCCGAGCGCAGTCGCGACCGCGATGAACCACATGCCGGCGATCTCGCTGGGCGCACCGATACCGGGGTGACGGTGCACCTGGAGGGCGAGCACGGCCGCCGAGCAGACCATGACCCACACGGATTGTGCGGCCGCTTGCCGGCGGGACGAGAGCGCGAATGCGTACGGGGTGATCCAGAGGAAGAAGAACATCGCTCCGCTCGAGGGAGCGCCGCTGGCGTAGACGGCGAGCGCGATGAGGACCGTCGCGAAGCCCAGGACGAACTGGATCGCAATCGGCGGCTGCCGCCTGAGCAGACCCGCGAGCAGCGCGACACCGACGATCAGGGCGCCGGCCGAGACCAGGCCGGCGAGCAGCGTCGAGCCGTAGGCCGCGGCGGGAAAGATCAGCGAGACCATGCCGGTCGATCCGGCGATGACAAAGGAGAGCCCCATCGACCGCGCGAGGGCGTCGACCCGGTCAGCCGTCGACGGCTCGGCAACGCTTTCCTGCGTGCGCGGGCGCCGACCTTTCAGGCCGCCCGTTCCGGTCTCATCGCGCGACGAAGCCTCCCGACGGAGGAACGAGATGAGCACTATCCCCCCTGCATCGGCAGGGCCCGGTCGTGCCTTGAGCCCTGCTGCTAGCGCTCCGCTGCGCTCTGGGTGCGCTCCGACCACGCCTGTTCGAGCGCCGAGAGGAGCAAATCGGACGACTGTGCCCCCGAGATCCCATAGCGCCCGTCGACGGCGAAGAAGGGGACGCCGTTGATTCCAAGCATCCGGGCTCGCTGTTCGTCCTCCCGCACCGCTTCGCCGAACTGTTCACCGGACAGGACGTCGGCGACCTCGGCAGGCTCGAGGCCGATGTCGTCTGCAAGCCGCGCGAGGACCTCGCGGCGGCCGATCGCCTCACTGTCCGTGAAGTAGGCGCGGAGCAGGCGTTCCTTCAGCTCGTCCTGCCGGCCCCACGCTGCCGCGAGGTGGAGCAGACGGTGGGCGTCGAACGAGTTGCCGCCCGGGGTCCGGTCCAGGTGGTATTCGAGGCCTTCGGCTGCTGCAAGGTCGGTCAGGCGGCGCTGCGAGGCCTGCGCCTCTTCCAGGGACATGCCGTATTTGGCGGCCAGATGTTCGGCTCCGAGGAGCTCCCGCTCCACAGGCGCGCCCGGGTCGAGCTCGAAGCTCCTCCAGACGACGTCGACCTCGTCGCGGTGCGCGAACCGGGCCAGCGCGTCCTCGAAACGGCGCTTCCCGAGGTAGCACCACGGGCACACGACGTCTGACCAGATCTCGACTTTCATCGCCCTCCGTCCCGCGTTTTTCGTCTGACACATCTCCGAGAGGTGTCTGACACCGAACGGGTTGCGGCGACCCGTTATTCCACGGTGTTTTTCGCCCTTGGCCGGGAGCACTCTTGGGGGTGTCAAGTTTTCGGATGTTGCATCCGATACGTGGCCGATGGACCGTACGCGGCTTATGCGCCCTGTCGGGCTGATCGCCTCCCTGGCGGCTGTTTGCGTTGCCGCCGGTTGCGGCGGAACTCCCAGTTCGGCGCCTGCCGGAAACGTCATTCAGGTCAACGAGCGTGACTTCGCGATCTCGCTGTCCCCCAAGCGGATCGCAGCCGGCCCCGTTGTCTTCCACGTGGCGAATCGCGGCCCCGACCGGCACGAGTTCATCGTCGTCCGGGTGCCCAAGGGCGGTCTGCCGCTGCGCACGGACGGGATGACGATCAGCGAGGAGAAGCTCATGCCCGAGACCGCTCGGTGGTCTCGAGCCCGCCGAGGCGGGCGCGCTGCGCGACCTGAGCGTGACGCTCCGCCCCGGTGAGTACGAGGTCTTCTGCAACATGTCGGGCCACTTCATGGCGGGCATGCACGCGATGCTCGAGGTGACCTGAACATGCGGCTCTCTCGCGCCTTCCGGCCGTTTGCGCCCCGGGCGCGGCGCACGATCGTCGCCATCGTCGTGACGTTCGTCCTGATTTCGACGGCGAGCGCCGCCCTGTCGATCTGGGCGACGGGCCGCTCGAAGAACCGAGCGTCCGTACTCGAGATTGCGGCACGGCAGCGGACACTCGCCGAGCGTTACGTCGCCGACGTGCTGCTCCGTCGCGCGGGGGACGTGACCGACCCTGGCAAGACAGGCTTGATCCTCCAGCAGAGCGCCTCGGCTCTGCTCGACGGCGGCACGGCTCCCGGCGTCGACGGCGACGATGACGAGACCTCGCTGCCGGCGACGACGAGCCCGCTGGTCCGCGGAGAGCTGAAGCAGGAGGAGCGGCTCGTCAAGGATCTCACCGCCACGGGCAGCGCGTATCTCGCGCACCGGCCGGTCACGTCGGTCCCGATGACTGCCGGCGAGCACATCACGGCTGCGAACCCACTCCAGCGGATCCGCATCCTGGCTTCCCTGACGTCGAACGTCTCGTTGAACGGCGCCCGCACGATTGCCGCGCAGGAGAACCGCAACATCACCGACCTGATCATGATCCAGGTCGGGCTCGGATTCGTCGGCCTGATCGTCTCGCTGCTGCTGGCCTGGGCGCTCGTCGCGACGACTCGTCGCCAGACCGCCCACTTCCGCAGCCTCGTCACGTCCTCGACCGACCTGGTGCTGGTGCTCGGCGAGAACGGGTGCCGCTACGTCAGCAACTCGGTGCTCACGACGATGGGACGCAGCGAGGCCGACCTTCTGCGCGACGGCTTCCTGCGCTTCGTCCACGACGACGATCGCGACGGTCGTTGCCGAGGCCGAGAAGACGGGCAAGCCGCAGCAACTGCATCTTCCGGATGCGCGACGCCTCCGGCGATTGGCGCCATCTCGAGGCGCACCTGACCGACCTCCGGCACGACCGGCACGTCCGCGGGGTCGTCCTCAACTCGCGTGACATCACCGATCGCGTCCGGCTCGAGCAGGAGCTCACCCGCCAGGCGCAGCGCGACAACTTCGGCAGCCAGCTCGTGGAAGCGCTCGAGATGGCCGACGAGGAGCAGGCGACGTTCGAGGTCGTCGAGCGCGCGATGGTGGAGGTGTCGCAGACCTCGCCGATGGAGCTCCTGCTGTCGGACTCGAGCCGCGCCCACCTCGATCGCGTCGCCACCAGCCCGGTCGCGGGCGCCCCTTCGTGCCCGGTCGAGTCGCCGTTCTCCTGCGTCGCCGTGCGCCGGGGCAACCCGGTGGTCTTCGAGTCCAGCGAGGCGCTGAATGCATGTCCCAAGCTCCGCGACCGGCCGGGAGGCGCGTGCTCGGCCGTGTGTGTGCCGATCAGCTTCATGGGCCGCTCGCTCGGCGTCCTCCATGCAACGGCACCCGAGGGCAGACCTCCGACCAAGGAGCAGGTGGCGCAGCTGACGACGCTCGCGACGCAGGCCGGAGCGCGAATCGGCACCGTTCGTGCATTCGAGAAGACGCAGCTGCAAGCTTCGACGGACGGCCTGACCGGCCTGATCAACCGCCGGACACTCGAGACCCGTCTGCGCGAGCTGATCCGGCAACGCGTTCCGTTCGCGCTCGCGATCGCCGACCTCGACAACTTCAAGCAGCTGAACGACAAGCACGGCCACGAGGCCGGCGACCGGGCGCTGCGGGTATTCGCCCAGGCGACGCAGCGCGCGCTCCGCGACGGCGACTTGCTCGCCCGCTGGGGCGGCGAGGAGTTCGTGATCATGATGCCGGGCGTCGACCGCGAACAGGGTGTGGCGGCTCTGGAGCGCGTGCGGGAGAGCCTCGCGGGCTCCCACCTCGGGGGCCACCCGTCGTTCACCGCGAGCTTTGGCGTCACGGACTCGACGTGCGGCGCCGGGCTCGACCATCTCGTGCAGCTCGCCGACGCAGGCCTCTACCTCTCGAAGCAGGCGGGCCGCGACCGCATCACGGTTGCCGACAAGATTCGCGAGGCACCGGCGCTCGAGGTGGTGAACGGCTACCCCAACGGCGTTCGCACACGGCCCGCGCTCCACCAGGCCGTCTCCGAGGAAGAGCCGCAGTCGAGCGGCCACGAAATTCGCTAGACACGGTTCCTGAGAAGACACGGTTCCTGAGAGCGGTGTTCCCGCCGGGCAGGGCAGACTGGCACGACCTCATCCGAGGTCAAGCAGACGACGAGAGAGCGAGGAGCCAATGGAGCTCAGCACCCGCAATCAGCTGCAGGGGACGGTCACCGGCGTCAAGCTCGGGACGATCATGGCCGAGGTCACCGTCGACATCGGCGGACAGACGGTCACCGCCGCCGTGACCCGTGGTGGGGTCGAGCATCTCGCCCTGGCGCCCGGCGACAACGTGACCGTGTTGATCAAGGCCACCGAGGTGATGCTCGGGAAGTAAGCGTCAGCTGTCGGCGACGTCCGGCGGTTGTGGCTCGTACCCGGGGCAGGTCAGCACTGGCTGGGGCGGGTACTTGGCGTCGATCGTCTCGTTGCGGCACAGCAGATAGCGCTGCCCGAGGCGGCCTCGCACGTCGCGCTTGAACGAGCATGAATGGCAGAGAGACGGCGGGTTGGTCATCTACAGTCGCTACGCATGAGGGTCTGTTCACTGTTGCCGAGTGCGACGGAGATGATCGCGGACCTCGGGCTGATCGATTCGCTCGTCGGCGTCTCGGAGGAGTGCCGCTGGCCGCCCGAGGTTGTCGGCAAGCCGATCGTGACCGCCGCGCGGCTTGATCCTGCCACGCTCTCGAGCCTGGAGATCGACGCGGTAGTGCGCGAATCGGTCCGGGACGGCCGGTCGCTCTACAGCGTCGACGCCGAGCTGATCGCCGAGCTCGCCCCCGACCTGATCGTGACGCAGGATCTCTGCGCCGTGTGCGCCGTCTCGAGCGGCGAGTTGGCGACCGCATGTCCCGTGGGCGCGGAAGTGCTCTCGCTCGATCCGCGAACCCTTCGTGGGGTGAGCGAGTCCGTCGGCATCCTGGCGGCGCGCCTCGGCGTAGCCGCGCGCGGCGAGGAGATCGTCGCGGAGATGTGGGGGACGATCGAGGCGGCTGCAGTTGCCGTGCGGGGCCTGCCTCGCCGCCGCGTGTTCTTCGCGGAGTGGATCGACCCGCCGTTCTGCGCCGGGCACTGGCTGCCGGAGATGATCGAGCTGGCCGGCGGGAACGACATCCTCGGCCGGGCCGGCGAGCCGTCGTATCCCACAACCTGGGACGAGGTGATCGCCGCCAGACCAGAGCTGGTGGTCATCGCTCCGTGCGGATTCGGCGCCGAGGAGGCAGCCGAGCGCGCAGCGGGCCTGCGGCTTCCCTGTCCCGCGGTCGCGGTGGACGGAGACAGCTACTACTCGCGGCCCGCGCCTCGCCTCGCGGACGGCGTCCGCCAACTCGCCCATCTGTTCCATCCCGGCGCGGCCCCCGATCCGGGTTTGCCCGCCCTGGCCCTGGGAGCAGCGGAGCGCGTATGAGCGCCCACGGGCATTCGCACTCGCACTCGCATGTCACGCCGGCGAGCGATTCGAAGCGCCTCGCGACCGCCCTCGCCCTGATCGTCGGCTTCATGGCGGCCGAGGTGGCGGTGGGGATCGCCGTCCACTCGCTGGCGCTGCTCTCCGACGCCGCGCACATGCTCACCGATGCCGCGGGGCTGGTCGTCTCGCTGATCACGATCCGCCTGATCGCCCGGCCCGCGAAGGGCAACCTCACGTTCGGTTTCAGGCGCGCCGAGATCCTGTCGGCCCAGGCGAACGGCTACACCCTCTTGTTCCTGGGGGGCCTGATCGTCTTCGAGGGCGTCCGGCGCCTGATCTCGCCGCCGTCGCCCGGCGGCCTGGCGATTCTGATTGTCGCCCTCGCCGGCATCGTCGTGAATCTGCTCGCGACCTGGCAGCTCGCCAGGGCGAACCGCGAGTCGATGAACATCGAAGGCAGCTTCCAGCACCTCGTCACCGATCTACTCGCGTTCATCTTTACCGCGGTCGCAGGCGCCGTGATCCTGACGACCGGGTTCGCGCGTGCCGACGGAATCGCCTCGCTGGTGATCGCCGCGATCATGTTCCGCGCGGCGTACGGCCTGCTCCGCGATTCGGGCCGGGTACTGCTCGAGGCTGCGCCGGAGGGGATGGACGTCGACGCCATCGGCAGCTCGCTCGCGGCGCATCCACGCGTGACGAACGTCCACGACCTGCACGTGTGGCAGATCGGCTCGGGCTTCCCTGCCCTGTCGGCACACGTGCTCGTCGCCCCGCGCGACGACTGCCACGGGGTGCGCGCCGAGCTCGAGAAGCTCCTGCACGCCGAATTCGGGATCGACCACACCACACTCCAGGTCGATCACGCACGCGAGTCGAGCGTCGTGACGACGCTTGGAGTTAAGTCCCAGCCGTAAACCGTTGCCGCGAGAACTGCGGCGACTCGAGCTCGTCGACGAGCGCGGAGGCGAGGTCGCCGAACGTGATGCCGAAGTGGCCGTCGTCGTCGAACACGGGGGAGTCGCCGGCGTGGACGCGGTATGCCCCGGTGCGCTCACCCGGAACGAGATTGTGCGGCGGCGGGCTGAGATACGTCCAGTCGACCGCCGAGCCGTCCTCGCGCAGGATCCGCAGCGCGTCGGCCTGGGCGAGCGCTTCGGGCCGGTACTCGGCGGGAAAGCTCGGCGCGTCGACGTAGCGCTCGCCCGGGGCGATGTGCAGGGAGCCGCCACCGCCGACGAACGCGAGCCGTGCGACACCGGCTCGCGGCAGCGCTTCGAGCAGCGCCTGCGCCGACGCCGGAATGATGCTGCGATCCTCGGTCGTGCGGTCGGTGACGGACGCAACGACCGCGTCCTGGCCTGCGATCGCACTGGTGAGCGCAGCGATGTCGGTGACGTCGACGCTCACGAGCTCGGCGCCTGCGAGCGCCTCGGTCGGCACGGGATTGCGAGAGAGGGCGGTGACCTGGTGCCCACGGCGAAGTGCCTCTTCGGCGACGGCTCCTCCGAGCCGGCCGGTCGCACCGATGACTGCGATCTTCATATGCCTCCCCTGTCGTGGATCGTGCCAAGGATAGGCTGACGAGGGTCTATGGCGATCGACCACGACTTCGGTTTCGACACCCGCGCGATCCACGCAGGCCAGCGGCCCGACCCGTACACGGGGGCCCGCGCGGTGCCGATCTTCCAGACCACGAGCTACGTCTTCGAGGACGTCGACAGCGCGGCCGCGTACTTCAATCTGCAGGAGTACGGCAACACCTACTCGCGGATCATGAACCCGACGGTCGCGGTGCTGGAGGAGCGGGTCGCAAGTCTGGAAGGTGGGGCGGGGGCCGTCGCGTTTGCGAGCGGCCTGGCGGCTCAGGCGGCTGTCTTCTTCACCCTTTTCGAGCCGGGCGACCACGTGGTCGCGTCGCGCGCGCTCTACGGCGGGTCGCTGACGCAGTTGAAGCATGTCTTGCGCAAGCTTTCGGTCGAGCTCGACTTCGTCGACCCGGGCGATCTCGACGCCTGGCGCCGGGCGTCGCGCCCCGAGACCAAGGCCTTCTACGGGGAGACGATCGGCAACCCGGCCGGGACCGTTCTCGATCTCGAGGCGGTGTCGGCGATCGCGCACGAGCTCGGAGCGCCGCTGATCGTCGACAACACGTTTGCGACGCCGTATCTCTGCCGGCCGCTCGACTGGGGGGCCGACGTCGTCGTGCACTCGGCGACGAAGTTCCTCGGAGGTCACGGCACGTCGATCGGCGGCATCGTCGTCGATTCGGGACGGTTCGACTGGTCGAACGGCCGATTCCAGGTGGTCGCCGATCCGTCGCCGGCCTACCACGGCCTCGCCTTCCACGAGACGTTCGGCGTGTACGGGTTCCTGATGAAGCTGCGCGCGGAGACGCTGCGCGACCTCGGGGCCGCGCTCAGCCCATTCAACGCGTTTCTCTTCCTGCAGGGGATCGAGACGCTGAGCCTGCGGATGGACCGGCACGTCGACAACGCGCTCGGCGTCGAGGAGTTCCTCGCGTCGCGCCCCGAGGTCGAAGCTGTCCGCCATCCCGCGCGCGACCCGCTCGCCCCGAAGTACCTGCCGCGTGGGGCCGGCGCTGTGTTCTCCTTCGACCTTGCGGGCGGCCGTGAGGCAGGCAAGCGCTTCATCGGCGCTCTGACGCTCTGGAGCCACCTGGCGAACGTCGGCGACGTGCGGAGCCTCGTCATTCATCCCGCGAGCACCACACACCGCCAGCTTTCGGACGACGAGCTCGCGGGCGCGGGCATCGGGCCGGGGACGATTCGGCTCTCGGTGGGTCTCGAGGATCTCGACGACCTGCTCTGGGATCTCGGCAACGCCCTCGCCGCAACGGCCGTCGATCCGCCATGAACGGGTACGAGGATCCCGCCGAGATCGCGGCCATCCTGCGAGGCGCGCGCACGATCGCGATCGTCGGACTGTCCCCCGACGAGCTGCGGGCGAGCCACTTCGTCGGCTTCTACCTGCAGCGCCATGGCTACAACGTCGTCCCGGTGAACCCGCGAGAGACCGAGATCCTCGGGCAGCAGAGCTATTCCTCGCTTTCCGAGATTCCCGGCCACATCGACGTCGTCGACGTCTTCCGCCGTCCTGAGGCCGTACCCGCAATCGCCGAGGAGGCCGTTGCGGTCGGCGCCGGAGCGCTGTGGCTGCAGTACGGCGTGATCAGCCCGGAAGGAGCCGAGATAGCGCGCCGCGGCGGTCTGCGCGTCGTGATGGACCGCTGCTTGAAGGTCGAGCACGCCCGCTACCTCGGCCGCATGCACTGGCTCGGCTTCAACACCGAGCAGATCACCGCGCGACGGGCAGGCTGAACCCCGCACGGAAAGGAGCGACCATGTCAGGCTCATCCACCGAGGGCATCAAGACCGTTCTGCATCCCGTGTCCGACCTGGAGGCGGCCAAGCCGGTCTACTCCGCGCTCCTCGGCATCTCGCCGCAGGCCGACTCGCCGTACTACGTCGGGTTCGACGTCGAGGGCCAGCACATCGGACTCGTGCCGGCCGGTGGTGGGCAGGGCATGACTTCGCCGGTGGCCTACTGGCATGTCGCGGACATCGAGGCGAAGCTGGGCGAGGTGACCGCGGCCGGTGCCACCGTGCAGGAGGCTGCGCGCGACGTCGGCGGCGGTCGGCTGGTGGCCACCGTCACCGATCGCGATGGGAACGTTCTCGGGCTGCTGCAGGACACGGTCTAACCGGCTGGGATAGGCGGGTCGCGGCGGGGGACCGGCGTGCCGTTGACGATCGACGTGGTCGTCTGGCCGTAGACGAGGAAGCGGTCGAGCAGCCCGCTGAGGTCGTCGATCGAGCGCAGGTAGAGCGTGACGTGGAAGCAGTCCTCGCCCGTGATGCGGTGGCACTCGCCGACCTCGGGAATCTGGTCGGCGAGCTCGGGGATCCTCGGCAGCTGGCCCGGAGCGGGTTTGACGCGGACGATCGCCGTGAGCTGGTAGCCGAGCGCACGCGGGTCGATCACCGCGCGATAGCCCGTGATGACACCGTCGCGCTCGAGGCGCTGGACGCGTTCGGCGACGGCAGGCGACGACAGGCTGACGCGACGACCGAGCTCGGCGAGCGGGAGACGGCCGTTGGCCGACAGCTCGCCGATGATCTTACGGTCGGTTTGATCCAGTTTTGGATGATTAGCGGCATTCACGGCAAGAAGTCCTTCGGTTGTCTCATGAAGAGAGGCTAACACCTACGATTCGCTGTGTCGCTTTCGCGGCGTGCCGGGAACACTGTTCGTATCGCGACCCGGGCAGACACCGGCACTGGCAAGGGCGGATTCCCGGCCTCGGTGCCGCCGCAGGCGTATTTCGCGGCGAGCGCCGTCTTCCACTATCTCGGGCCGTCGTTCGCCGTCCTCCTGTTCGCGCGAGTCGACGTCCTGGGGGTCGCCTGGCTGCGCATCGCGTCGGCCGCGCTGATCTTTGCGGTCTGGCGCCGGCCGTGGCGCGCGTTCGCGAAGCTCGATCCGGAAGGTCGACGCCTCGTCGTCGGGCTCGGCGCCGTCTTCGCGGTGATGAACGCCTGCTTCTACCTCGCGATCGACCGGCTCCCGCTCGCGACGGTGGCTGCGATCGAGTTCATCGGGCCGATCCTGCTCGCGCTGGCCGGTGCCCGGATCGGACGCAACTTCGCCGCTGTGGCGGCGGCCGCTGCCGGCGTCTATCTGCTGACACACGTCGAGTTCTCGGGACAACCGGCCGGTCTGCTCTTTGCCTTCGCGAACGCGGCGCTGTTCACCGGGTACATCGTGCTCGCGCACCGCGTTGCCCAGCGCCGGTCGCTCGACAGCGTCGACGGCCTGGCCTGCGCGATGTTGTTCGCGTTCGTGTTCGTCTCGCCGATCGGCCTCGCCGGCGCGCTCCATTCCTTCACCGACCCGGTCGCGCTCGCGGCCGCCGTGGGTGTGGGGGTGTCGTCGTCGGTGATCCCGTACGTGTTCGACCAGCTCGCGATGGCGCGACTCGCCCGAGCGACGTATGCGCTCTTCGTGGCGCTCCTGCCGGCGATCGCCACGGTCGTCGGGGTGATTGTCCTGCGGCAGCTGCCGACGGTCACCGACCTCGGCGGCATCGCCCTGGTCATGGCGGGCGTTGCTCTCCACCGCGCCGACTCGGCGCCGGCAGGCGGGAAGAATGTAAATGCGCCCTCCGGCGTTGCTCTGGAGCAGCAGCTTCTTCCAGGGCAGCACCTTCTTCCAGGACAGGAGGAACCATGACCGCAAAGCTCGTGGGCCTGAACCACGTCGCGCTCGAGGTGAGCGACCTCGACCGATCGCTCGCCTTCTACGGCCGGCTGTTCGATTTCCGCTTGCGCGGGCGCTCCGCAGGAGCGGCGTTCGTCGACATCGGCGACCAGTTCGTAGCGCTCATGCAGGGGCGCTCGCAGGCTCCCGACGACGCGCGGCATGTCGGCCTCGTCGTCGATGACAAGGAGGAGGCACGCCGCGCGATCGAGGCGACCGGCGCCAGGATCTTCCCCGGGCGCCGGCTCGACTTTCTCGACCCGGATGGCAACCGGATCGAAGTCGTCCAGTACGACGAGGTGCAGTTCACGAAGTCGCCTGAAGTGCTGCGCGGGATGGGCCTCGAGCTCGGCAAGACGAGCGCGGCGCTCGCTGAGCTGCGCGAGAAAGGACTCGCCGTTTGAGCCGTATGTGATGCTGCAGTCATGAGCGAATTGCGCAGCGAGCGGTGGTTCGGCGGCCGGGACATCTCGGGCTTCATCCACCGGGCTTCGATCCACGCGGAGGGGATCTCGCGGAACGCACTGGCCGGGCGGCCGGTTGTGGGTATCTGCAACTCGTGGTCGGAGCTCGTCAACTGCAACCTGCACTTCCGCGGCCTGGCCGAAGCGGTGAAGCGAGGCGTGCTGCTGGCGGGTGGTCTGCCGCTCGAGTTCCCGACGATCTCGCTGGGCGAGAACCTGATGAAGCCGACCGCAATGCTCTTCCGGAACCTGATGGCGATGGACGTCGAGGAGTGCATCCGCGCGTACCCGCTGGATGCGGTCGTGCTGCTTGGCGGCTGCGACAAGACGATTCCCGCGCAGCTGATGGGGGCCGCGAGCGCGGACGTTCCGGCGATCATGATCACGGGCGGCCCGTCGCAGGCCGCCTGGTTCCGCGGCCGGCCGCTCGGCGCGGGCACCGACCTGTGGCACTACGCCGACGAGCTGCGCGCGGGCCGGATGAGCGAGGCCGAGTTCGACGAGCTCGAGGCGGCGGCCACGCCCGGCTTCGGTCACTGCAACGAGATGGGGACGGCGTCGACGATGGCGTCGCTGGTCGAGGCGCTCGGCATGTGCCTGCCTGGCACGGCGTCGATTCCGGCCGTCGACGCCGCCCGGGTTCGCGCGGCGGAAGCAACGGGCGCTCGCGCCGTCGAGCTCGCGCGCGAGGGGCCGCCGCCCTCCAGGATCCTCACGGCCGAGGCGTTCGACAACGCGATCACCGTGCTGATGGCGATCGGCGGCGGGACGAATGCCGTCGTCCACCTGCTGGCGCTGGCAGGTCGCGTAGGTGTGCCGCTGACGCTCGAGCGCTTCCACGACCTCTCGCAGCGCACGCCGCTGCTCGCCAACGTGCGTCCGTCCGGTGAGTACCTCGTCGAGGAGCTCCACCGTGCCGGCGGTATCCGGGCCGTCATGCACGAGCTGGCGCCGCTGCTGCACGGCGCCGCCGTCACCGTCACCGGTGCGTCTCTCGCCGACGGCTTTGCGGGCGCCGAGGCGCTCGACCGCGCGGTGATCTCCGCGCTCGGATCTCCGCTCGCGGCTGAGGGCGGCATCGCCGTCGTCCACGGCAGCCTCGCGCCCGACGGGGCGCTGATCAAGCGCAGCGCGGCGTCACCCGAGTTGCTCCGGCACCGCGGCGCGGCTGTCGTTTTCGAGGACGTCTACGACGTAGCCGCGCGCATCGACGACCCCGCTCTCGACGTCGGCCCGGACTCGGTGCTCGTCCTGCGCAACTCCGGGCCCAAAGGCGGGCCAGGCATGCCCGAGTGGGGGCAGCTGCCGATCCCGAAGAAGCTGCTCCAGCGCGGCGTCACCGACCTCGTTCGGGTCTCGGACGCGCGCATGAGCGGCACCGCATTCGGCACGGTCGTCCTGCACGTGGCGCCCGAGGCCGCGGTCGGTGGGCCGCTCCGGGCGGTCCGCGACGGCGATCCGATCGTGCTCGACGTCGACGCGCAACGGCTCGACCTCGACCTGCCGGCCGCAGAGATCCAGCGGCGGCTTGACGAGCTCGGGCCTGCCGAGCCGAAGTACCGGCGCGGCTACGGCGCGCTCTACCTGCAGCACGTCCTGCAGGCGAACGAGGGCTGCGACTTCGACTTCCTGCGCTCCGACGGGGAGCCCGCGGAGCGCGAGCCGCTCGGCCTGCTCAGCGGCTGGGTCGGCGGCTGGTAGCCGGCAAGAGGGTCACGAGAGCGCTTCGCCGGTCGCGGGATCGAACACGTGCAGCCGCGCTGTATCGACCGCCAGTTCGAGCTGCTCGCCTTCCTTCGCGTTCGTCCCACGCGCCAGCCGTGCGACGAACGGGATCGCGCTGCGCGCGCCCAGCTCGGTGTGGGCGGGATCCTCGGGCTCGGCGCCCTCGCTGACATCGCGGCGCCGCACGGGCGAAACGCCAAGTCCGAAATGGATGAGCACCTCGGCGCCCATGTCCTCGCGGATCTCGGGAACCACCGTTAGGCGCGCCCCCGCGGTCGCTCCGCCGGTAAGCGTGGCATCGGCCAGGTCCTCGGGGCGGAAGCCGAGAATCACCTGGCTCCCGGCGCGCCCGGCCACGCCTGCGGCCGCTGCTCCGCCGAGCAAGAGCTCGTGCGTGCCAAAACGCGCGACGACCCCGTCGCCGCGCGGTCGAGCGTCGCCTCGACGAGGTTCATCGCCGGTGAGCCGATGAACTCGGCGACGAACAGATTCGCGGGGCGCTCGTAGAGATGCTGGGGCGCGGCGACCTGCTGCAGCACGCCGCGCGCGCATCACGACGACGCGGTCGCCCATCGTCATCGCCTCGGTCTGGTCGTGGGTGACGTAGATCGTCGTCGTCGCCGAGGTTGCGCTGGATGCGCAGGATCTCGGCGCGCATCTCGACGCGGAGCTTCGCGTCGAGGTTCGAGAGCGGCTCGTCCATCAGGAACGCCTGCGGCTCGCGCACGATCGCGCGGCCCATCGCGACGCGCTGGCGCTGACCGCCCGACAGCGTTCGCGGCTTCTTGCGCAGCGTCTCTTCGAGGCCGAGCGTGCGCGACGCCCAGAGCACGCGCCGCTCGATCTCCGTCTTTCGGCAGCCGCCGCTGGCGCAGGCCGAACGCCATGTTGTCGAACACGTCCATGTGCGGGTAGAGCGCGTAGTTCTGGAACACCATCGCGATGTCGCGCTCCTTCGGCAGCAGGTCGTTCACGACCCGGCCGCCGATCGCTGATCTCGCCGCCGCTGATCTCCTCGAGACCCGGCGACCATCCGCAGCACGCTCGTCTTGCCGCAGCCCGGACGGCCCGACGAACACCACGAACTCGCCGTCGCGCGATCTCGAGGTCGAGCGGCTCGACCGCGCGCGTTCCGTCGGGGTAGGTCTTCTCGAGGCCCGCGAGGCCGATCTCAGCCACCGGCGATCTCCAGCATGACCTTGCCGCGCGCGCCGGTCGGGCTTCGCCGAGCTCGGCGAACGCCTGCTCGAAGTCGGCCAGCGCGAAGCGATGGGTGACGAGCCGTCCGGGGCGGAACCTGCCGCGCGTTCAGCAGCGAGACGACCAGCGTCCAGGCGGCGGACGTGTAGCCGAAGCTGGCGACGATCGACAGGTCGTCGTTGACGAGCATGTCGGCGGGGAGGGTCAGGGTCGACCCGACAGGCGGCGAGTCCCGAGGAGCAGCGCCGTGCCGCCGCGGCGCAGCGAGCCGATCGCGGCTTCCGTGGCCGCCGTCGCTCCGGCCGCCTCGATCGCGAGGTCGAAGCCGGGTGGGGGCGGCGCCGGTCGTGAAGGCGGTCGCGCCGAGAGCCAGTGCGAGCTCCTCCTGCTCGGGGCGGCGGCCCGCGACGACGAGCTCGGCCGGCGACCAGAGCTGCGCGAGGAGCACCGCGAGGAGGGCGATCGTCCCGTCGCCGACGACGAGCATGCGCAGTCCCGGACGCAGGTGCGCCTTCTCGAGGGCCGTCAGCACGACCGCCGATGGCTCGACGAGCGCGGCGTCGAGCAGCGGCACGTCCGTCGTCGAGCATGTGCACGACGCGGGCCGGAACCGCGACCTGGTCGCCTGCCGCGCCTTCTCGCGTGAAACCGACCTCGTCGTAGATCTGGCAGACGTTGGTCGCACCGGCGCGGCAGCTTGGGCAGTGGCCGCACGGGATGATCCCTTCGGCGACGCAGCGCATGCCGGCTTCGATCCCGGTCACTCCCGCACCGACCGCCTCGACGACACCCGACCACTCGTGCCCCAGCGTGAGTGGATAGCGGACGAACGCAGCGTCGACCTCGCCGCGGAGCAGTTCCAGGTCGGTGCCGCACACGCCGCAGTACGCCGGGCGGACGACGACCTCGCCCGGACCGGGCTCGAGATCGGGACGCTCGACGAGGCCGATCGCACCCGACCCGTCGACGACGAGAGCCCGCCTCATGCCAATGCGTGGTGGCGGTCGTGGCGCGGCGAGCCGAGCAGCTCCGAGATGCGCGCCGCGTGGTCGCGCACGGTGCCGCCGATCTGCTCGACGCGCCAGACGGGCAGGTCGAGCTTGAGCCCGGTGACGCTGACGGCGCCGACGCAGTGCTCCGTGTGATCGAAGATGGCCGACCCGACGCAGAAGACGCCCTCGGCGTCCTCTTCGTCGTCGATCGCGTACGCCCGGCGCGACACCGCGACGAGCTCGGCGAGCAGTGCCGACTCATCGGTGATCGTGTGCGGTGTCTTCGCCGGTAGCCCGGCGGCCGCGATGATCTCGCGCACCCGTTCGGAAGGCAGGGCGGCCAGCATCGACTTGCCGACGGCCGAGCAGTGCAGATGCTCGCGCTTGCCCAGGCTCGCGGTGAAGCGCACGGTGCTCTGCGGCGCATCGACGCGTGCAATCACGATGGCGTGCGCGTCGTCGAGCACGGCGAGCCTTGACGTGAGGCCCGTCTCCGCCGTCAGGTCGCGGATCACGGCCAGCGCGACATCGCGCAGTGCGATCTGCGAGACGACGACGTCGCCTAGCCGTGCCAGCGCCATCCCGAGGCGATACCGGCGCGACATGCCGGTGCCGGCGTCGGCGACGAAGCCGCCTGCGAGCAGCGTCTGCAGGATCGCGTAGGCCGTGCTTTTCGACACGCCGAGCAGGCGCGCCAGGTTCGAGAGCGTCATGCCCTCGGGGCCTGCCTCGGCGAGCGCCTCGAGCAGCGCGAAGGCGCGCTCGACGCTCTGGACCCGGTAGCGCTCCTCAGTCATGTGTCAAGGCTTGTTGTCTCCAGCACTGTTCTGTTGTCACGAACGGTGGTTCTAGATGACGAACACTATGACCTGGGTATGTCGTCTGTCCAGCGATTGACAGCACGGCTCGGACATGAGAGCGTTCCGGTTACGAAACGATGTTCGGTATGGCCGAACAACACTCCCTCGCTCCACCCGCTTCCCGTGCAGACGAGGTCGGGGCGAAGCTCGCCCTGGTGCAAGGTCTGCTCGAACGGCGTGGGCTCGCTGCCGTGGTGTTGAACGGGCCGGGTCCGGTTGCCTGGCTCACCGGCGGTGTGACGAACCGCATCGAGCCCGGCAGCCCGGCGAGTCCACTGTGGCTCGTCGTGACCGAGGCCGGCGCCCTCGCGCTGACGACCAACGTCGAGCGCCCTCGGCTCGAGGCCGAGTCCGGCCTGGCCGCGCTCGGGATCGAGCTGCACGAGGCGCCGTGGTATGAGCCTGGCGCCCTCGACGGTCTGGCCGAGGAGCTCGCCGGAGTGGCCCGCGCCGAGATCGGCGGGCTGGGCGTCGATGTGGACGACGACCTCGTCGAGCTGCGTTTGACGCTGTCGCCGGCGGAGATGGAGCGTCTCTCCTCACTCGCCGCCGACGCCGCACGGGCACTCGAGATCGCTCTACGGGAGTGGCAGCCAGGTGAGCGCGACTTCGTGCTGCAGGCACGCGTCGCCGAACTGCTGGAGCGCGCCGGGGCCTTCGGCGCCTGTCTGATCGTGGGCGGTGACGAACGGGTCGAGCGCTTCCGCCATCCGCTCGCGGCCGGCGAGCCGATGCACCGGCTGGTGATGGCCGTCGTGGTCGCCGAGCGGCACGGTCTGCACGCCGCTGCGACCCGGTTCGCCTGCGCCGGCGGACTCGGCGACGCCGTTCGTCGTTCACGCGGCGCGGCGCTGGCGGTCGAGGCGGAGACGCTGGCCGCCTGCGAGCCGGGCGCGACGTACGGAGACGTGCTGGGCGCACTCGACCGGGCGTATGCCGGCGCGGGGCACCCGGGCGCCTGGACCGGCCACTACCAGGGTGGCCCGGTCGGCTACCGCCAGCGTGAGTTCGAGATCGTGCCGACGCAGACCGCCAGCCGCTGGTTCGGGACGCCGCTCGAGGCGGGCCACGCCGTGGCCTGGAATCCGAGCGTCGCAGGCGGGGGCAAGGCCGAGGACACGTATCTCGTCGAGGAACATGGCCTGCGGAGGCTCACCGACACGGGCGCCTGGCCGCTCGAGCTCGGACGTCCAGGCGTGCTCGACATCGCGAGCGGGGAGGCGGCGCTGTGAAAGCGGATGACGCATTGGCGCGTCTGCAGGCGAGTTGGACGAGTGCGACGGCGTTCCCCGACGGGGCACATTTCCGTGTCGAGATTCCGAGCGTGGAAGGGCCGCACGTGCTCGAGGAGGTTGTCGTCGCAGCCGAGGCAGCGGGCATCGTCGTGAACCGCGTCTCGCAGGGCAGCGGGGCGATGCTCCTGCGCGAGTCCGAGTTGCGGGCGATGGCCGAGATCGGCGCCGGTGCGGGAATCGAGGTCTCCCTGTTCGTCGGGCCTCGCGAGGGCTTCGACATCGGTGCCCACGCGCGTTCGGCGGACGGCGGCGCGCACTTCGGCCAGCTGCGCGGCCTACGCGGGCTGCGGTACGCGGCCGAAGACGTCGCGCGTGCGGTGGAGTGCGGGATTCGCGGCTTCCTGATCGCCGACCGGGGCCTGCTGGCGCTCCTGACCGAGATGCAGGCCGCCGGCGAGTTGCCGGGCGACATCGTCTGGAAGATCTCCGTGATGATGGCGCCGTCGAATCCGCTCGGGCTGCGCGAGCTCGCAGCCCTCGGTGCCTCGACGGCGAATGTCCCGTCGGACGTCACCGTCGAGCAGCTCGCCGAGCTGCGCGCCGCGTCGCCGCTTCCGATCGATCTCTACGTCGAGTCGCCCGACGCGCTCGGCGGCGTCGTCCGCGGCAACGAGCTTGGCGACCTGATCCAGGCGGGCGCACCGCTCTACGCGAAGTTCGGCCTGCGCAACGCGCGGATGATCTATCCCGCCGGCGCGCACCTCGTCGCCGAGGCCTGCGCGATCGCGCGGGAGAAGGTGCACCGGGCGGCGGTCGCCCTCGAGTGGCTCGACCGCCTCGCACCGGGTTTCGTGCAGTCGGGGCCGGGGGCCGAAGGCCTCGGCGTCCCGCAACTCGACGCCACCACAGGGTCGAGAGCAGGCATGAGTTGACAAGCAGTTTTCAAGAGACAAACAAAGGAGGGACGGTGCGGAGGTTCATCATCGCGGGCGCGGCGCTCGCCGCAGTCGCCGCGCTCGCCGGTGCGGCATTTGCCGCGACGAGCGCGAAGCAGGGGAGCGTCACCACCCTGACGCTCTGGCACAACTACGGGACAGGCGGCAACGCGGTCGCGACGAACAACCTCGTCGCCGCGTTCGAAAAGCAGAACCCGAACATCAAGATCAACGTCGTGAGCCAGCCGGGCAGCAACTACTTCCAGCTGCTGCAGGCCTCGTGGATCGCCCACACGGCACCTGATCTGTCCGTCGAGTGGACGGGCCTGTTCGACACGAAGTACGAGAGCCAGCTGCTCAACCTGAAGCCGTACTTCACGACGGCCGAGCTGAGCAAGATCAGCGGCGCCACCTGGTCGTCGTCGAACTTCACTCCCTCGCAGGGGCTGCTCGTGATGCCGCTCGAGAACCAGTTCTACATGGGCTTCTACAACAAGTCGCTGTTCGCCAAGGCGGGCGTGGCGAGCGTCCCGACGGACTGGACGCAGCTCTACGCGGCCTGCGCGAAGCTGAAGAAGATCGGCGTGTCGCCGATCGTGTACGGCGCGGATCCGCAGGCGATCGGGCCGTCGCCCTATCCGTTCTATGACCTGAGCTACATCGCTGCCGGCCTCTATACGCCGAGCCAGCTGAAGGGCCTCTACGACGGCAAGATCCCGTGGACGTCGCCGGCCCTCGTCACCCAGGTCGGGAACTGGGCGTCGCTGCCGAAGCACGGCTGCACGAACAGCGACGTGCTCACCAAGACGAACATCCTCGGCGCCTTCATGAAGGGTCAGGCGGCGATGATCATCGACGGCAACTGGGACACCGCGACGCTCTACAAGGCCCTCGGGTCGAAGGTCGCCCCGTTCCTGCCGCCGTTCTCGAGCAAGCCGCAGAACGGTGTCGTCCAGTACGCGGGCGACGGGTTTGCGGTGTCGAAGCAGTCGAAGCACCAGACGCAGGCCGTGGCGTTCCTGAAGTTCCTCACGACCCCTGCGGCTGAGAAGATCATCTCGGCGGCCGGCCTGATCCCCGACGTGGTCGGGCAGAAGGCGACCAACCCGCTGGCGAACCAGATGCTCGCGTTCGCGAAGCAGGGCAAGACGGTCTACCCGATGATCGACAACGTGATCCAGGGTGATGTCGTCACGACCGGCATGAAGCAGCTCGACGCCGCGCTCGGTGGCAACATCTCCGCGCTGGACGCGCTGAAGAGCATGAAGTCGACGCTCGACCAGCTCCCGTCGAACCAGCGGGGAACGGTCTACCACTAGCGGTACCTCCGTCCGGCCTCGCCCCGTTCGTTCGGGGCGGGGCCGGACAACGTTCTCGTGACGACTCCCAGCCTGCCCATCGCGAAGCTCCGTCGGCCGCGGCGGGTGCAGCGGAGCCCGCTCGCCGCCCAGCGGCACCGCATGGGGATCCTCTTCACGCTGCCGGTCGCGGCGATCGTCTCGACGCTGCTGCTGATCCCGATCGGGCAGACCGTCTACTACAGCTTCACCAACTGGGACGGCTTCACGTCTCAGTGGATCGGGCTCGCCGCGTACCGGCGCCTGTTCCAGAACCCCGAGTTCGTGACGGTGCTCGAGAACAACGGCATCCTGGTGCTCGCGATCCCGATCGCCATCATGCTGCCGCTGGCGATCGCATTCCTGATCAACACGCACGTGCGCGGTTGGCGGTTCTTCCGGTCGGTGTTCTTCCTGCCGACCGCGGTCTCGTGGGTCGTGATCGCCTTCGTCGCCCGGCGGTTCTTCGACCCCGACAAGCAAGGGATCCTGCAGAGCCTCCTGAACCACACCGGCCTCGGCTTCCTGCACCCCGACCTGCTGTCGCACGAGCACTCGGCGCTCATCGCGGTAGGGATCACGTTCATCTGGTCGGTGTTCGGGACGAACATGATCATCTTCCTCGCCGGCATGGCGACGATCGACCAGGAGATCTACGACGCCGCCAAGGTCGACGGTGCCGGCCAGTGGAAGGTGCTGTTCAAGATCACGTTCCCGCTGCTGAAGCGGTTCGTCCAGTTCGCGTTCATCATCAGCCTGATCACGGCGTTCAGCGCTCTCTTCAGCCTGATCATCGTGATGACGAACGGCGGGCCGGGCTACGGGTCGACCACGCTCGAGTTCTTCATCTACGAGCAGGCGTTCACCGAGAACAACTTCGGCGTCGGCGCGACCGCGGGCGTGGTGCTGTTCGTGCTCGTGTTCGTCGTCAGCATGATCCAGCTGCGGCTGTTGCGGAGTGACGATTGAGCGCGCTCGGCCGCAACGAATTCGGCGAGCTCCACGCGTGGCGGAGGCATGGCGGGCGGGTGATCGTCTACGCCGTCCTGCTCGTCTTCACCGTGATCATGCTCTACCCGTTCTGGCTGATGGGTCAGATGTCGTTCCGGTCGCTGCCGCAGTACTACCTCGGCCGCGGGTTCTCGCTGACCACGTGGCACGACCTGTTCCAGGCGCTGCCGGTCGGGCGCGAGATGGTCAACTCGACGCTGATCACGCTCAGCGCGATCGGGCTGATCCTGATCGCCAGCACGGCAGCGGGTTACGCGTTCGGCACGCTGCGCTACAAGTTCTCGGGGGCCGTTTTCCTCGTCATCGCGGCGGCGATGATGGTTCCGATGCAGTCGCTGATCATCCCCGAGTACATCAATCTCGCGCGGCTGGGCTTCATCAACCACTACTACGGCGCGATCCTCGTCTATGCCGCTCTCGGGACGCCCTTTGCGACGTTCCTGATGACGACGTATTTCCGGCGTCTGCCCGAGGACGTGATCGAGGCGTCGCTGATCGATGGGCTCGGCTACGGGAAGATCTTCTTCCGGATCATGCTGCCGCTCGCGGTGCCGGCGATCGCCACGGTCGCGGTGCTGCAGTTCATCCAGATCTGGGACGACCTGCTGGTGGGGCTGCTCTTCCTGCAGACGCCCGCGCACCGCACGATCACGGTCGGCCTCGAGACGATCCCGGCCCAGCACTTCCAGGACTTCCCGATGGAGATGGCCGGCTCGCTGGTGAGCGCGCTCCCGGCGGTGATCGTGTACCTGATCTTCCAGCGCTACCTGATCAGAGGGCTGACGATGGGGATGAGCAAGTAGTGGCCGACGGTTCCGATCTCGTCGACCGGCTCGCGCGGCTGCATCCGGCGGTCGTGTCGGACTGTCTCGACCGCCTCGGGTTCCGCGAGCAGGTGCTGGCGCCGCGCATCCGGCCGCTCACCCGCGAGTCGAGGGTGGCCGGACGCGCCCGCACGGTGCAATGCGTGCCGGTGGACGCGGTGCCCGAGAACCGCGACGACTGGTACCGCGGCGAGTTGGCGGCAGTCGACGCGCTCGGCGCCGGCGACGTGATGGTCGTCTCGACCTGTGAGGGCTCGTACTGGGGCGAGCTGCTCGCCACGGCTTCGCGCCACCGGGGCGCGACCGGGCTCGTGGCCGACGCCTACACGCGCGACACGCTCGCGCTGATCGACATGGGCTTTCCGACGTTCGTCGCCGGGATCCACTGCGCCGACTCGCTCGGCCGCATCGACGTCGAGGCGGTCGGTGTCGAGATCACGTGCGGCGGCGTGCGCATCGCCGACGGCGATCTCGTCCTCGGTGACTACGACGGCGTCGTGATCGTCCCCGCGGCCGTCGCGCACGAGGCGATCACGCTGGCCGAGGAGAAGGTCGCGGGCGAGAGCCTCGTCCGGCAGAAGCTCGAGGAAGGGATGCCCGTCTCGGAGGCGTTCCGCACGTACGGCGTGATCTGAACCTCAGTCGAAGGGCGCCTCCGCGACTGGGCGGCCGGGATTCGTCTTCCATCGGTTGTGAGGGAACCCTTACAGGAGGCGCAAAGACTTCCTGGCGCAGGCTTTTCAGGTCATGTCGACTGGTGTATGGTGAGCCTTACATGAGCGCCAGGCAGGCAGTTCAGACGGGCACCGATCAGTTCGACGCGGTCCTCCTGGAGCAGGCGAAGACGATCGTCCTGCGCGGCTTCAGCCCCTCCGAGCTGCGCCGCCATGCCGTGCGGAGCTGCAACGCCGGCGGCGGCGGTGACTCGTGGCGGATCGTCGACGAGTCCTTCGTCCCGTGCCTGGTCAGCCTCGGGGGCCGAGTCCGGCTCTACGAAGGCCGCTTCCGCGCAGTCCCTGTTTGACGGCTGTGCGTTTGGACCAGCTGTGGTTTTGGACCGATGTGCCGTTGAACCCAGTGCGCGCCTGAGCAAACCCTCAAGTACCCTCGAGTTCAGGTAGGTACCGCCGTTACAGCAAACGTACGCAACTGCAACGACTTCGTGCTTTCCCCTGCTCAGGATGTACGGCCGAAGGGCCACGGCCGGGGGCAGCCGCCGTCACACGCGTGTGACGGATTGTCGGCGGCTTGACGGTTCGCGGCGCGTGCTCGGCCGGGTTCTAGTCCCGTGCGGGCTCGTCGTGCAATATGGCTCTCATGCGGGACGTGACGGCTGTTAGCGGGTCCGGCAGGGCGACTGCTCTGCTCGAGCGCGCGAACGAGTTGTCGGCGCTCGCCGAGTCGCTGGAGGCGGTGCGGCAGAGCTCGCGTGGTCACGTCGTGCTCGTCGGCGGCGAGGCCGGGGCGGGCAAGACCGCGCTTCTCCGCCAGTTCTGCGACGAGCTCGCTCCGTCGGTACGCGTGCTCTGGGGCGCGTGCGACCCGCTGTTCACGCCACGGCCGCTCGGGCCACTGCTCGACGTTGCAGCCGTTGCCGGTGGCGAGCTCGAGGACGTTGTCGGGCGTGGGGCGCTGCCTCACGACGTTGTGGCGGCACTCACCGGCGAGTTGCGCTTTCGGGCGCCGACGGTCTTCGTGCTCGAGGACGTGCACTGGGCGGACGAGGCGACGCTCGACGTGCTCCGGCTGCTGACGCGCCGAGTCGAGGGAGTGCCTTCGCTCGTCGTCGCCAGCTACCGCGACGAGGGGCTCGACCATCGCCACCCGCTCCGTCAGGTGCTCGGCGAGCTCACGACGAGTCACGCCGTGCGCCGCGTCAAGCTCGCCCCTCTGTCGCCGGCGGCGGTCGCCGAGCTGGCCGAGCCGTACGGCATCGACGCGGGCGAGCTGTACGGCAAGAGCGCCGGCAACCCGTTCTTCGTCGTCGAGGCGCTTGCCGCCGGTGCCGAGGGGATCCCCGACACCGTCCGGGATGCCGTCCTCGCGCGCGCCGCGCACCTGAGCCCGGCGGCGCGAACCGTGCTCGAGGCGGTCGCCGTCGTGCCCCAGCAGACCGAGCTCTGGCTGATCGACGCGCTCGCCGGCGACGCGGTCGAGGCTGGTCTCGACGAGTGTCTCTCGTCGGGCATGCTCGTCCCAGCTCCGTCAGGTGTTGCCTTTCGGCACGAGCTCGCCCGCCTGGCGATCGAGGAGTCCGTCGGACTGAACCGAGCGGCGGGCCTCCACTCGAAGGCGCTCGTGGCGCTCGAGACACCGCCCAGCGGCTCTCCGGATCTCGCGCGGCTCGCGCACCATGCCGAGGCGGCGAACGACACCGACGCGGTGCTCCGCTTCGCGCCGGCCGCGGCCGCGCGGGCCGCGTCGCTGGGCGCTCACCGAGAGGCGGCGGCTCAATATGCGCGGGCTCTTCGCTTCGGCGAGCACCTTTCGCCCGTCGAGCGCGCCGCGCTGCTGGAGCGCCGCTCGCACGCCTGCTATGTGACCGATCAGAGCGACGAGGCGATCGAGGCGATCGAAGCAGCTGCCACCTATCGCCGCGAGCTCGGCGACGCCCTCGCCGAGGGCGATGCGCTGCGCTGGCTGTCGGACATCCTCTGGTGTCCCGGCCGCACGACCGAGTCTCGCCGCAGGGGGCGCGAGGCCGTCGCGCTGCTCGAGGCCCTGCCGCCCGGGCGTGAGCTGGCGATGGCGTACGCGAACCTCGCGGACCGGTGCACCTCCGAAGGGCACGACGACGAGGCGGCCGCCTGGGCCCACCGGGCGTTCGACCTGGCGGAGAGCGTCGGCGACGCGAGGACGGCGTTCCACGCGTTCAACACGATTGCCGGGACCGGCGTCGACTGGCAGAAGCAGCTCGAGGATGGCGTGGAGCGCGCACAGCAGGGCGGCTTCGCCGAACAGGCGGGCCGGATGTTCCTCTCGCTCGTGGCGATCGCTGTCGCCGAGCGCCGCCACGCCCTCGCAGCCCGCCATCTCCAGGCTGGTCTTGACTACTGCAGCGACCAGGGCCTGGAGCTCTTCCGCCTCTACCTTCTCGCCGACCGGGCGCGGTCGGAGCTGAACCAAGGCCGTTGGGCCGAGGCGGCCGACTCGGCGACGCTCATCCTCCGCACCCGTCGCACCTCGATCACGCCGCAGATTCTCGCGCTCGTGGTACTCGCACTCGTCCGGGCGCGGCGTGGAGACCCGGGGCCATGGGCCCTGCTCGACGAGGCGTGGGCGCTGGCCGAGCCGTCGGGAGAGCTACCGCGTCTCGCCCCGGTCGCGGCGGCGCGGGCGGAGGCGGCATGGCTGGCGGGCGACCCCGCGGGTGTCGCGTCGGCGACCGAAGCCGTGCTGCCCCTGGCGCTCGAGCTGAAGGCGGACCGGATAGTCGGTGAGTTGACCGACTGGCGCCGCCGCGCCGGTCTCGACACGGATGCCTCGGTCGTGTTCGCCGAGCCGTACGCGCTGCAGTTCGCCGGCGACTGGGCCGGGGCGGCGGCGCTCTGGGCGGAGCTCGCCAGCCCCTACGAAGCCGCGCTCGCGCTCGCGGAAGCCGACGAGGAGGAGCCGCTGCGGCGGGCGCTCGCCGAGCTGCAGGCACTCGAGGCGCGGCCCGCGGCGGCGATCGTCTCGCGCCGTCTGCGCGAGCGCGGGGTGCGCGAGCTGCCCCGCGGCCCGCGTCCCGCCACACGCCAGAACCCATACGGGCTGACGGCCCGCGAGCTGGAAGTGCTCGTGCTCGTCAGCGAGGGCATGTCCAACGGCCAGATCGCCGCGCGGCTCGTACTCTCCGAGCGCACCGTCGATCATCACGTCGGTGCGATTCTCCGCAAGCTCAAGGTGCGAACACGTGCCGAGGCGAGTGCCAAGGCTGCCCGCCTGGATCTTCCCGACCCGGAGTAGCGGGGTGCCGCGGGTCGACCGCGGCACCCCGCCTTCAGTTCACCCGTGGTTGAAGGGCGTGACGAGCGGGTTGGTGCTCGAGAACAGCCCCGACGGGTTCGGGTACCAGAGCCACACGTGCATCGTGATCAGCAGCGGGTGCCAGAACGTGAACGCCGCTCCTGACTGAGGGGCAGTCTTGGGGCACGACGACTGCGCCTCCTCGGGGACGAACGATCCGTCGGAGTAATGGCAGCCGGCACCGAACGAGCCGTACTTGGCACCGGGCAGGGGCGGCTGTGCGGGCTTCGACGTGAAGACCCACTCGAGCGCGCCGAGCTGCCAGGTCGTCCCGACATGCTCGTACACCAGGATCGGCGGCTTGCTCACGTCGAACCCTTTAACGCTGGCGTTCATGTAGTGGTAGCCCATCGTCGGGATCATCTTGGTGATGATCTGGTAGCCGTTCTTCTTCGCGAGCCCGAGGTCCGTCACGTACTTCGCGGTGGCCGCGCGGGCGACGGCGAGCTGCTTGACGAGTGCCGACGACGGTGCTGCGGTTGACGCCTTGTGGCTCGTCTTGCTGGTCGCAGGGGCGGCGGTGGCCACCCAGATCGACGCCGCGGCGGCGGCGACCAGGCCCAAGCACTTGGCCCATCTGTTGATTGACCGGGATCTGTTCACGCTTCCTCCTCGTTGGGTGTTTCCGGTCGTTCGACGGTACGAGGAGGGGGCAAAAACCACATCGGGAGCGTCACCTAGATTGCTCGCGGGCGCTGCCCATGTTGGGCGAGAGGGGTGGACGGCCCGCTTCGCGGCGCGGGCCGTCCACCTGGTTCTGCGCTAGTCGCCGGCGAGCGTGGCGGCCTGGGCGATCAGCTTGTCCGCCTGCGCTACCCACTGCCCGGCGGTGTGGCCGTCGATCGGCGTGCCGTCGAAGGCCGCGGCATCGAGAGCCGTCTTGATCGTGTCGGCCAGCTGGTCACGCTGGACGGTCAACAGCTGGATCTGATGCTCGGTCGAGAGATAGGTCGCATCGCCGGTCGCGTTGGAGACGATTCCGGTCGTCGAGGCCTTGAGTGTCTCGGCCGAGAACTTGCCGAACGGCGCGTTCAGCTGTTCGTAGACGGCGCCGAGCTGTTGAATCGCGCCGCCGCCGTCGGCGAGCGCGTGTGGAAGCGCGTGGGGGTCGATGGCTTCGACCAGGACACGCCCGTCGTGTACGTAGTCGTCGCTCAGCCCGGTCAGTGCGAGGATCGTCGGCCTGAGGTTGGTGTGATCCGTCCAGGTGGTCGAGTCGACGCCGCGGTTCGCGACGCCAGGCCCGACGAAGGCCGCCCAGGTGTTGCCGATCTCGTCCTGGATGTCACCGTGGTTCCAGGCGAAGCCGGGGCTGACGCAGGGGTTGGCTCCGCACGAGAGCGGCGTCGCCGAAGCCGAGAAGAAGAAGTCGTCGTTCCCGAACATCGTGAACGTCGGCGTTCGCTGCGGGTCGGCGTTCACCATGTGCAGCGCCTGCTCCTCGATCGGATCGGCGAAGTTGACGGCTACCGGAACCTGCTGCCCGTGATTCACGTACGGGTCGGGCTCGGTGAGGGTCGCCAGGCTGTGCTCCAGCGAGCGCACCGTCGGGTCGGTTCGCGACGGGTTGCCGTTGACGTACACCGTCGGAGCGTCGTCGCTGTGGACGGCGAAGTCGCTGCGGCCGACGGCCTGCTGGAGATTGACGCTGACCTCGCCGATCTGGTTCGCCGGGCAGGCCGTCATGTCGGTGCAGTTGGCGTGGGTGTACGCAAGGCTGCCATCCGACTGGGGCGTGCCGACGCCGCCGGCGAAGTGGTCGCCCTCGTCGACCGTGATCGCAAACAGGGTGTTGCTCTTGTCGATTCCATGTGCAGCGAGGTTCGAGAAGAACTCGGCGAACGCGTCGTCATAGGTCTTCAGCTGTGCCTTGAAGCTCGCTTCGCCGGGTCCCTGCGCACTGCTCGAGTACGCGTCGGTTGCGAGGTTCGGCGTGTGGAAGTCGTGCGCGTCCGAGATGTACGCATAGGTGACCGGCACGCCGTTCTCCTGCATCTGCTGGACGTAGCCGAGCGTGTTCTTCGCCAGCATTCCGTCGAATCCGGGGAAGCCACACGCGCCTGCCGGATCGGTGATCGCAGCACCCGCGGTGTCGTTCACGCACGGCTTGCCGCCGGTGATCGCAGGGTCGACGTACTTCGCGCCGTACAGCGCGTCGAAGCCCGCGTAGCCGCCGGGCTCGTCCGGAAGCAGGTCCGGCCTGGCGTTCGGGTTCTTGGCGCAGAGACCGCCCCCGGCGCCACAGTGGATCGCGATCCCGACGTAGTTGGTCTGCGGCAGGGTTCGGGCGGCAGCGGTGCTTGCACTCTGGGCGGCGAGGGCCTCGTTCCATTCGGGCGATCCCTGCCCGAAGGCCTCGGTCATGTCGCCGTAGGCGCCCGTCCCGGTGTTCTCGAGCTCGATGTTCGCCGTCCCGACTCCGCCGACGTCACAGCCGGCGCGGGTGAACGGAACCCACGGCGCGGGCGTCGTCAGTCCGGTGTCGGTGATCATGTTGGGCCTCGGGTCGGCCGTGCCGCTCGCATCGTCAACCAGGTCCGTCCAGTACTTGAACGACGACGAGAACTTCGGGATCCCGTTGCCCTGGAAGTACCCGTACGCGTTCGACGACGTCTGTCCCTGACGGTCTGGATAGAGACCCGTGAGGCTCGACAGGATCCCGCCTGCGGTGTGCGAGATGAGGATCGTGTGATCGTTCGTGAAGATCGTGCCGTTGCTCTTGAGGAAGTTGAGCAAGTGAGGCATCTGCTCCAGGTCGGAGGCGACATTCGCGTTGTCGCGCCGGAAGTGGGTGTTGTCGAACTGGATGTAGATGACGTGCTTGATCTTGTTGCCGGCGGTGCCGAGCTGACAGCTCGATTGCCCCTTGCCGGACGGTGCCGAGTCCTTGCCGCCTGCGGTTGTCTCCGCGGCTCCATAGCCCGCGGCGACGAAGCAGGTCAGCGCTATGAGCGCCACTAGTGCGATCCTCGATCTCCTCATCGTTTTCCCTCCGTGCTCGATGACGGCCTCACGTTTGCAAGGGTGAGGCGGCAGCTGTGTGTAGGGCTCGTGAAAGTTCAGTGACCAGTCGGCTCGGCCGATCGGGCCGCGCGCTCGCCCAGCCGGCTTCGGGTCGCCCTGCCCGCTTCGGCGATTTCGAAACACGGCTCGGTTTGGGCCGGCGACGTTGGGGGAATGGCGGTTCGGGATCGGTCGGATGCAGAGAGAGTCGGAGGACAGTTGAGCGCGCTGCCGCCGCGCTATCAGCGCCTGGAGCGGATCGCCGCGGGAGGCATGAGCGACGTCTTCCGCGCCACCGACACGCATCTCGCCCGGACCGTCGCGGTGAAGCTTCTCGCCGGGAGGTTCTGCGCGGACGTCGAGGCGCAACGGCGCTTCGTCCGAGAGGGACGCGCCGCGGCGCGGCTCTCCGGCGAGCCGCACACCATCACGGTGTACGACGTCGGGGAGTGGGCGGGCCGGCCGTACATCGTGATGGAATACCTGCCCGGCGGGTCGCTGGCCGACCTGCTTCGGGCCGACGAAGGGGTCTCTGCCGAGCAGGCACTCCGTTGGGTCGCCGATGCAGGTCAGGCCCTCGACTACGCACACGCCCGGGGAGTCATCCACCGCGACGTCAAGCCGGGAAATCTCCTTGTCGATGCCGACGGCGCCGTGGTCGTGGCCGACTACGGGATCGCGACCGCGGTCGGCCTCGACGCGGTGACGTTGACCGGGACGGTGCTGGGAACGGCCGGCTACCTCGCCCCCGAGCAGGCTCAGGGCCGCCCGGCGACAGCGGCCAGTGACCGCTACGGCCTCGCGGTCGTCGCCTACGAGTTGCTCGCCGGGTCGCGGCCTTTCAACGGCACATCGATTGCTGCCGGGGCGCTCGCCCAGCTCCATGACCCGCTACCGCCGGCATCGGGCCGGAACCCGCAGCTGCCGGACACGGTCGATCGGGTCTTCGAGCGCGCCCTCGCCGTCGACCCGGCGTCCCGCTTCTCCAGTTGCGGGGCATTCGCCGCGGAGCTCCGCCGGTCTCTGGCCTCAGCGCCCGCTCGGCAGGATGCTGAGCCGACGCTCGTCGTTGCGCCGCGGCCGCGATCGAGACGGCGCCTGGCCTGGCTTCTCACCGCGCTCGGTGTGCTCGCTCTCGCCGGTGCGCTCGCTGCCGTCTGGCTCAGCCGAGGAGGCAAACCGGCCGCCGCCCCGGCCGTAACAGTGGTCGTCACGGCGCCGCCGCGCACGGTTACCGAGCTGGCGACCTCGCCGCCGCCTGCGCCAACGACGACTCCGTCGGCCGGGTCGGCCCTGCTCACGCAGGGTGAGTCGCTGCTGCAACGGCGCGAGTACCTCCAGGCGCTCCCGCTGTTCCAGCAGGCCAATCGTGAGTTCAACGCCTCCGGCACCCCCGACGAGGCGAGGGCCGACGCCGACCTCGCCCTCGCGATCGTGGGCGTCGGCAGCTGCAACGGTGTGATCTCCCTGATCGACCGCGTCGATCAGCTCACTGCCGCCCCGCCGCAGACGGATCGGCTCCGTGCTTTGTGCTCTCATGCGCCCGGCCACGGGCAGGGCCACGGTCATGGTCGTGGAGGCGGCGAGCAGTGAGGGCGCGTCAGAGCGTGACGGTCAGGAGCGGCACTGTCACGGTGACCGTCGTGGGCACGGTGGTGGTGACCGTCTGAGTCGTCGTGACGGGCTGCGTGACGGTCACCGGCTGCGTGACGGTCCGCGCGGTGGTCACCGTCTGCACCTGGGTCTGCGTCCGGGTCTGCACCTGCGTCACGGTGCTCGTACTGGTGCGGGTCTCGACGTTCGTCGTCGGGACGAGCGTGGTCGTGACGATGCTCTTGGTCGTGACGACAGTCTTCGACTTGCCCTGGGCGGTGATCACCTGCGTGGTCACGACCGGCACGCGGACGACCACCTTGCGCCGGACGGTCGTGACGCCTCCGGGGGAGGTGACCAGCGCGGTCGTCACGTCCGTCAACGTCTTGAACGATGTGGTCTTCAGCTTCGCGGGTGCCGTCACGACGGTGACCGACCGGCGGACGACGACGCGTCCCTTGTCGTGCACGGTGACGAGACGCTCCACGGTGGTCTTGAACGTGAGCTCTTCCGTGGCGCCTGCGTTGGCGCCCGCGGCTGCCAGGTGATCGGCGGCGAGCCAACCGCCACCGAGCACCAGGGCAGCCACCACGGCGCCCGCAAGGACTTTCAGCTCGGCCCCGACGCGCTCCCGCCAGAGCCAGCGCCAGAACTCAGGCTCGTGCCAATGCTTGCGAAACAGCGACTGTCGACGAAACATCCACGCCCTTCCGTGGTCACTCCCCCTCAGAGGTGGATGTCCGTGAAGCGCGATTCGTAAACATGCATCGCCGTCCTCGCCTCAGGCTGCGTCTCGTCAGGCAGCGTCCTCCACCAGTTCGGGCAGGTATTCCCGTTCGGGCGCCTGCGCCGGCCGGGCCGGCCTGAGGAGCAAGCCCGACACGAGCGCGCCGCCGACGAGCAAGCCGGCCAGGACATACAGCGCGGTCTGGAAGCCATGGTCGAGCGACACTGCAGCTGTCGAGCCGGCGTGCGCACTCGCGTAATGGCTCGTCGACGCGGCGGCGATGGCGCTCGCTGCGGCCAGGCCGATCGCCCCACCGATTTGACGGCTGGTGTTGACCAGACCGGAAGCGATGCCTGCGTCGGAGCGTTCGACGCCCGCGAGGCTCGCGATCGTCACCGGGACGAACGAGAAGCCCAGGCCGGCCCCGCCGAGCACGAAGCCCGGGAACAGATCCCAGAAGTAGTGCCCGTGTACGGGCAGCCGGGTCAGCAGCGCAACCGACACGACCGAGGCCACGAGCCCCGCCGTGAGGGTCGCGCGGACGCCGAGCCGTGCGACGACCAGTTGCGCGAGGTTCGACGTGACCACGACGGTCAGCGCGAAGCCCGCGAATGCGACGCCGCTCTCGACTGCGGAGTAGTGGAGAACGTCCTGGAGGTAGAGCGTGAGCAGGAAGAACTCCGAGAAGGTGACCGCGCCGATGATCGCCATCGTGGCGTTCGCCGCCGAGAGCGTCCGCGACCGGAAGATCCGTAGCGGCAGGAGCGGTGCCTTCGAGCGTGTCTCGATCGCGAAGAACGCCCCGAGCAGCGCGATCGAGCCGGCGATCAGCCCGAGAGTCGACCCGGAGGTCCAGCCGTCGCTCGTTGCGCGGGTCATCGCGTAGACCAGCAGCATCAGGCCCGAGGTGACCGTCGCGGCTCCGGCGACGTCGAAGTGCCGGTGGTCGAGCGCAGCCCGGCTCTCGCGCAAGAGGAACGGTGTGAGCGCGATCGCGGCGATCCCGACCGGAACGTTGATGAAGAAGATCCACGACCAGCTCAGATAGGACGTGAGCACGCCGCCGAGTAGAACGCCGGCAGCCGCGCCGCTCCCGGATGCCGCGCCGTAGATGCCGAGCGCGACGTTGCGGTCGCGTCCCTCGCTGAACGTCGTCATCAGAAGCGAGAGAGCGGCCGGAGCGAGGATTGCTCCGCCCAGACCCTGCAGACCGCGGAACGCGATCAGCGAGCCAGACGAATCGGCGAGCCCGCAGAGCAGCGAGCTCGTGGCGAACAGTGCGAGTCCGGCGATGAACATGCGCCGGCGACCCAGGAGGTCAGCCAGACGCCCGCCGAGGAGCAGCGCGCCGCCGAAGATGATCGCGTACACCGAGACCACCCACTGCAGGCCCGACTGCGAAAAGCCGAGGTCGGTCTTGATCGACGGCAACGCGATGTTCACAATCGCGACGTCGAGAATGACCATGAATTGCGCCGTCACGATCAGTGCGAGAGCGCTCCAGCGCCGGTTCGTTCCTTGGGTCATCGATGCCAAACTCAATTCATTGCCCCCATAGATCGTTGATGAACAAAACGATAGCGCATCACAACAGTGTGCGGCGCTACACTCCTGCTGCATGGCAACCACTTCGACATCTCCGGTAGTTGTGACGCCCGCGGGGCCGTCTCGCGAATTGCTTCTGAGCACGGGTTTTCTGCTCAAGCGGCTTGGCTGGACGATCAAGGAGCGGGCGCATGAAGCACTCGAATCGACCGGGCTGACTCCGCAGCACCACGCGGTCCTCTCGCTTCTCGACGAGCGTACGTGCGGTGCCCAGGGAGCGATCGCCGACGCGCTCGGCTACGACCGCAGCCAACTCGTCGGCCTGCTGGACGAGCTCGAGGAGCAGGGTCTGATCGCGCGCAAGCGCGATCCCGACGACAGGCGTCGCCACGTCGTCAAGCTCACCCCTGCGGGTGGCGAGGCGCTCACCGAGCTCCGCGCGATCGCGAAGACGCTCGAGAAGGAGTTCCTCGCGCCACTCAGCGCCGAGGAGCGCCGGGCGCTGCACGGCCTGCTGCAGCGGCTCGCGTCGTACCACGACCCACGTCTCGGCCCGAAGCCCTAAGCCCGGCTCGCAGCCGTTTCACAAGCAGCCGTCTCACAAAGTGAGCCGGCGCGGAGTTGCCCAGGTATGAAGCGGGTTCTCGAGCCGACGACGACCGATGCCCGTGCGCTCGTTGCGGGCCTGGTCACGGTCAGTCTGTGGGCATCCGCGTTCGTCGGCATTCGCTCGGCCGGCCATGCTTTCTCGCCGGGCGGTCTGGCGCTGGGGCGGGTGCTGGTCAGCACGACGGTTCTGAGCGGCATCGCTCTCGTGCGCCGTGAGGCGCTGCCGTCGCGGCGCGATCTCGCCGGCATCGCGCTCTACGGCCTGCTGTGGCTCGGCGTCTACAGCGTCGTCCTGAACGAGGCCGAGCGCCGCGTCGACGCAGGGACGGCGGCGATGCTCGTCAACACCGGTCCGATTCTGATCGCCGTTCTGGCCGGCCTCTTCCTGCATGAGGGCTTTCCGCGGAAGCTGCTGCTCGGCTGCGGCGTGGCGTTCGTCGGCACCTCGATCATCGCCGTGGCGACCTCCGACACGAGCGCGACGGCAGGTTGGGGAGCCGTCCTCTGCCTCGTCGCTGCGTTCGCCTACGCCTCAGCTGTGATCGCCCAGAAGCCGATCGTCGCCCGGGTCTCGGGGCTGCAGGTGACGTGGCTCGCGTGTGTCGCGGCGACGATCGCCCTGCTGCCGTTCGCAGCGCAACTCGGACACCAGCTCGGCTCGGCCGGCCGCGGGGCGATTCTCTGGACGATCTACCTCGGAGTGTTCCCGACCGCGATCGGCTTCGTGTTGTGGGGCTACGCGCTCCGTCGCACAAGTGCCGGACGGATGGGATCCCTCACGTACCTCGCGCCCCCGATCGCCATCATCTTGAGCTGGCTGCTGCTCGCCGAGACCCCGCCGTGGCTGGCGATCGCCGGCGGTGCGCTGTGCCTCGGCGGTGTGGTCGTGGCCCGCCGCTGACGCGCCGAAAGGCGGCATTGACACCGCGCGGATACTCATCTGGTGGAGTCGGGCGCGAGGTATCTCTGGCGGCTGGGCGGCCGCCTGCGCGGCGGCATCGTCGCTGCGATCGCCGCGGGCCTCTCCTGGCAGGTGGCCGCGATTCTCGCGCCGCTGCTGATCGGGCACGCCGTCGACGCGGGCATGGTGCGCCACCATCGCGGGGCGCTGGTCTGGTCGTGCGTCGGCATCGTCATGCTCGGCGCGGTCGAGGCGGCCGCGGGCGGCACGCGCCACTACTTCGCGATTCGCAACCGGGCTCAGGCGGATGCCGCCGTGCGCGACGGCATCTTCCGGCAGGCGCTCGAGCTCGACGCGCGCTACCACGACCGCGTCGGAGCGGGCGAGCTGATCTCGCGGGCGTCGAACGACGCAGAGCTGGTGGCGCGCCTGTTCGACGCGATCGGCCACACGGTTGGCTACGTGCTCACCGTCGTCGGCATCTCCACCGTAATGCTGGTCATCGACTGGCGGCTGGCCCTTGTCGTGCTCGCGCCGCTGCCGCTCTTGAGCATCGGCTTCTGGCGCTACTCGGCGCGCTATGCCGAACGCACGCGCGTGCTGCAGGAGGGGCTGGGCGAGCTGACGACACTCGTCGAGGAAACCGCGGCCGGGATTCGCGTCGTCAAGGGGCTTGGCGCCGGCGCCGCGTTGACCGCACGGTTTCGGCGGCGCTCCGACGAGGTCGTCGACCGGGCGCTCGGGGTCGCATCGGTGGACGCCGTCTTTCGGCCGGCTCTCGAGGCACTCCCGCTCGTCGGAATCCTGGTGGTGCTGTGGTACGGCGCGCACCGCGTCCTGAGCGGCGCGATCACGCTCGGGACGTTCACCGAGTTCAACGTCTACCTCGCGTTGCTCGTGGCGCCGCTGCGCACGATCGGGCAGCGGGTGGCGACGGTACAGCAGGCCGTCGCATCTGCGGAGCGGGTCGTCGAGGTTCTGCGCGCCGAACCGGTCGTCCGTGAGGCGCTGCAGCCGCTGCCGTTCCCCGAGAGTGCCGGCGTGTGTTTCGACGACGTGCACTTCTCGTACGGCGAAGAGCAGCCCGTGCTCGACGGCTTCAACCTGGAGATTCCGGCCGGCACGTCCCTGGCGCTCGTCGGCGCGACCGGTTCCGGCAAATCCGCCGCGGCGTCGCTGCTCGCCCGCTTCTACGACCCGAGCGCCGGTCGCGTCGAGATCGGCGGCGTCGACATTCGCCTGCTCGCCCAGTCGGAGCTTCGCCGCGGGGTGGGGCTCGTCTTCGCGGACACGTTTCTGTTCGGCGACACCGTGCGGGGCAACGTCGGCTTTGCGGCTCCCGACGCGGCGGACGAGGAGGTCGAGTGGGCGACGCGGCTGGCGGGCGCACACGAGTTCGTCAAGCGTCTGCCGTCAGGCTACGAGACGCGTCTCGGCGAGCGCGGCTACTCGCTCTCGGGCGGCCAGCGGCAACGGCTGGCGATCGCGCGCGCGATCCTCGCCGACCCGCGGGTGCTGATCCTCGACGATGCGACGTCGGCGGTCGACGCGACGACGGAGCACGAGATTCGTGCCGCGCTCACCGAGGTGCTGCGCGGGCGGACGACGCTCGTCATCGCGCACCGGCCCGCGACCATCGCCCTCGCAGACCGGGTGGCGCTCGTCGAGGCCGGTCGGGTCGTCGAGCAGGGGACACACGAGGAGCTCGTCGCGTCGTCGGCCCGCTACCGCGACCTGCTCGCGCTGCAATCGCTGGAGGCGGCGTAGGTGCTTGCACGCAGGATCTGGGCGCTGCTCCGTCCACAGCGGCGCTTGATCGCGGCCGGCAGTCTCGCGATGGTCGGCGCAACCGGTGTCCAGCTCGCGTCGCCGCTGCTGGCCAAGCTCGCCATCGACCGTGGCATCACACGCCACGACGGCCGCGCGATCAACGTCATTGCCCTGGTCTACGTCGGGCTGGTTGTGATCCGGCCGGTGCTCGAGCGGGTGATCGTCCTGACCAGCGCGCGTGCGGGCGAGCGCTTCCTGGCCGACCTGCGCGTCGCCGCCTACGAGAAGCTGCAGGAGCTTTCGGTGCCGTTCTTCGAGCGGGAGCGCGCGGGCGTCCTGGTGTCGCGCCTGACTGCAGATGTGCAGACGCTGACGACGTTCACGCGCCAGGTGTTGATCGAGGTCATCGGGTCCGGACTGCTGTTCGTGATCACACTCGGCATTCTCGTCTGGCTCTCCCCGTTGCTCTCGCTGGTGATGGTCGTCGCGCTCCCGGTGCTCGTCTGGTCGTCGCTGCGCTATGGCAAGCGGTCGCGGCCCGCGTTCCTTTCGCTCAGGGACCGGGTTGCCGACACGATGTCGTCTCTGCAAGAGGATCTGGCCGGAGTCAGAGTGGTGCAGTCGTTCGACCGCCAGGATGACCGCTACGAGGCGTACCGGCGGCGCTCCGCCGCACAGGTGTCGGCCTGGCAGCGCATCTCGCTGGTCAACATCGGCTTCTTTCCGCTGATCGCGTTCGCCCAGGCGCTCGCGACCGCGTCGGTGATCGTCGCGGGAGGGCTCCTGTACGACGCGGGCCGCGTGTCGATCGGGACGGTGGTCGCGTTCGCGCTCTACCTGCTGTCGCTGTTCGACCCGATCGCCCGTCTCGGCGACTGGTTCAGCGAGTTCCAGTCCGGGCGTGCGGCGCTGGTGAAGATCATGGGGCTGCTCGACGAGCCGGTCACCGTGCGGGGCGGCTCGAGCACGTTGCCGGCCGCCGCTGCACTCGCCGTCGACGGCGTGACGTTCGCGTACGACGGCGCGCGCCCAGCCGTCGACGACGTGACGCTGACGATCCCGGCCGGCGAGCATGTCGCGCTCGTTGGTGCCACGGGCGCCGGCAAGTCCACGCTCGCCAAGCTCCTCGTTCGCGCGTACGACCCCGATCGCGGCTCGGTCACGTTCGGCGGCGTCGATCTGCGCGACGCTTCGCTCGACGAGCTACGGCGCCGGATCGTGTTCGTGCCGCAGGAAGGCCATCTCTTCTCGGGGACGATCGCCGACAACATTCGGCTGGCCCGGCCCGATGCCCCGGACGACGAGGTGCGGGCCGCCCTGCGGTCGATCGGCGCGCTCGCACGGTTCGAGGCTCTGCCGCAGGGCCTGCACACCCAGGCTGAGACGCACGGTGTCCGGCTGTCGTCGGGCGAGCGACAGCTGGTCTCGATCGCCCGCGCCGCGCTCTGCGACCCGGCGGTGATCGTGCTCGACGAGGCAACCTCCTCGCTCGATCCCCGCACCGAGTCGGAGGTCGAAGAGGCGCTCGCGGCGCTCGCGCGGGGGCGCACGGTGATCACGATCGCGCACCGGCTTTCGACCGCCGAGCGGGCCGACCGAGTCGTCCTGCTCGACCAGGCGCAGCTCGTCGAAGCCGCGTCGCACCGCGAGCTCGTCGCCAGGGGCGAGCGCTACGCGGCGCTCTGGGCCAGCTGGCAGGCGGGCCTCAGCCCAGCAGTTCCTTGAATGCCGGCTCGTCGCGGATCGGATCGAAGTCGGAGTCGCCCTGCGCGAAGTGGCGGACCTGGTCGGAGCGGGCGATCGCCTGCCGTAGGTGCTCGATCGCATCTTCGGTTCGCCCGGCGAGGCTTTCGCAGCACGCGAGGTTGTAGACCAGCTCGCCGTACTGGGGGTTGGCGTCGATCAGCGCCCGCCCGCGCTCGATCACCTCCTCGTACTTGCCCGCCTTGTAGAGCGGGGTGAGCGGCGCCCAGAGCTCCCAGCCGAACGGCACGAAGGCGTGGCCGGGGCTGCCACCGAGGGCGAGGATCGTCGTCCCGGCCTCCTCGGCGAAGGCTGTTCGCTTCACGCCGGGGCGGACGAGAACCAGCGTGCTCGCCGGCGCGTCGATGCGCTCGCCGTCGAGCTCGAAGGTTGCGTGACCTCGCAGTACGAAATAGAGCTCCTCGTTCGAGTCGGGCTCCGATTCGTCGTGCTCGTTGATCAGCCGGTCGCCGGCGGCACGGGCCGTCCAGGCGTTGACGCCGAAGGCGGTGATGCCGAAGTGGTGGCGCACCGGGCGGTAAGGGCAGCGCCCGTCGTCCATTTCGTCGATCTCGTCGAGCTTCGCAATCGTGAATCCGGCCACTGCGCCTCCCTCGGTCGTCGTCGATCCGTGACGCTATCGGTCTACGGGATCGCTGCGTCGATCAGGGCGCGGGCGAGGTCGTACGCGTCGCGGGCCGGGCGGGCCGAGCGCTCGAGCAGCGCCTGCGACTGGACGCCCGCAAAGACCAGCATCAACTGGCGGGAGAGCTGCTCCGGATTCGTCGCGCCGGCCGCCTTCGCCCGGCTGAGGAGCCAACGCCGGATCCGCTCCTTGTGCCGGCGGACGACCTCGTGCGCGGGGTGGAGCGGATCGGCGAGCTCGGTGGCTGCGTTGGTGAACGGGCAGCCCCGAAACTGCGGCGAGCGTACGAGTGGCTCCAGCTGGGCGAAGAAGGCCTCGAGCTGCGCCCGCGGCCCGTCGGCCTGAGCCTCGACGGTCTGCGTGAACATCTGGAACACGGGCAGATCGAGCTCGGCGTAGGCGGCAGCGATCAGGCCGTCCTTCGAGCCGAACCGCTGGTACAGCGTCCGCTTGGAGATGCCGGCCGCACGGCTGAGCGTGTCGACTCCGGTCGCGGTGATGCCGTGCTCGTGGAACTGCTCCGCAGCAAGCGTTGCGATGCGGGCGTCTTCGCCGGTCATAAGCCTCATGGTACCGATCGGTTTCCGAGTGTCCGCTGTTTGTGTATAGTCGCGCCTCGATCACAGAAAACAGATCGGTTTCCACACCGTCACAGAGAGGTTCTCGCCATGACCGCACCCGTTCACCGCTGGCGCGCCTTCGCGCTTCTCGCCGTCGCGTTCTTCGTCACGATCGCCGATCTCGCGATCGTCAACGTGGCGTTGCCGACTATCGGCCAAAAGCTGCATTTCTCCGAGTCGAACCTGCAATGGGTGGTCACCGCCTACGGTCTGACGTTCGGCGGCCTGCTATTGCTCGGCGGCCGTGCGGCGGATCTGCTCGGGCGGCGGCGCATCTTCATGATCGGGCTCACGGTCTTCACGCTCGCGTCGCTGGGCTGCGCGCTGTCCACGAACGAATGGGCGCTGATCACGATGCGGGGCGTCCAGGGTGTCGGCGCCGCGATCATCCTGCCGGCGGCGCTCTCGATCGTCATGAACATGTTCGAGGAGGGAGCCGAGCGCAACAAGGCTCTCGGCCTCTGGGGTGCGGTCGGTGCGACCGGAGCGACGTTCGGCGTGCTCGCCGGCGGCCTGCTCACGCGCTACGTCGGGTGGGAGTACATCTTCTTCCTGAACGTTCCGATCGGTGTCGTCACGCTGGCGCTCACCCGCCGGATCGTTCCGGAGAGCCGCCTGCATGCCGCCCGCAGAAGGTTCGACCCGCTCGGTGCGCTTTCGGTGACCGCGGGGCTCCTGCTGCTCGTCTACACGATCTCGAAGGCGCCCGACGTCGGCTGGGGGACGGGGCGGACGATCTCACTTCTCGTCGTCTCGACGCTCCTGCTCGCGGCGTTCATCGCAATCGAGGCGCGGGTCGAGGAGCCGCTCATGCCGCTGCGGATCTTCAAGCTGAAGACGGTCGCGGGCGCAAACGCCGTGGGCTTCCTGCTCGGCGGCAGCTTCTTCGCGTTCATCTTCGTCGGGACGCTCTACATGCAGCAGGTGCTGCACTACTCCGCGATCGAGACCGGCCTCGCCTGGCTCGCCACGTCCGTCACCTCCGTCGCCTTCGCGGGGCTGTCGCAGGCGCTCGTCACCCGGCGCTCGCCGAAGCTCGTGATGGCGTTCGGGATGGCGCTGATCGGGGTCGGTCTTCTCTGGACGAGCCAGGCCGGCCACGGGCGACTACTGGTCGAGCCTCTTCGGGCCGTTCTTCATCACCGGTGTCGGCACGGCGTTCGCGTTCATCCCGATCTCGATCGCCGCTCTCGCCGGCATCGAAGAGCGTGAGGCGGGCCTGGCCTCCGGCCTCATCAACACGTCACAGCAGCTCGGCGGGGCGCTGGGTGTCGCGGTTGCCTCCACCGTCACCGCCGCCCACCTGAAGACGCTCGTGCACGCCGGTGACTCTGGCTCCGCGGCACTGGCCGGCGGCCTGCAATGGGCGTTCTGGGTGACCGGCGTCACCGCACTCGTCGCCGTTGCCGCAACGTTCCTGCTCGTCCGCAGCGACGAGCTCGAGCAGGCCGTCGAGGCCGCGACGGCCTCTGCGACCGCGACCGCGTAGGTATTGACGATGGAGCGATCATTTCCCAGCGACCTCAGCGAGGAGACCTCATGAGCGGCACCGGCACCAAAGACGACCCGTGGCGGTTGAAGACCCCGCCGCTGACCTCCGACTACGAGATGTACCTCGACGAGCGAGACGGCCGTGGCGTGATCGTCTGCGTGGTCGGCAAGACAACCCTGCTCTATGACGCGCGCGCGATCGACGATCTGCACGCGATGCTGAAGGCCCACGGCGACTGGATCGAGCTCGGCAGCGCCGACGAGCAGAAGCCGGCAAAGGAAGGCACGGTCGAGGCCTGGGGCCGCTCGGCCGGCAACCCGGTCGGCGGCTGGTACGGCCTGAAGAAAGGGCTGCGCGGGCGGTTTGGGATGTACATGCCGCCGCTCCTCGAGGCGCTCGGCAAGGCCGAAGTCGAGCACAATCCACGCAACAACCGGATGCGGGCCACGTAGAACGTCGATTCCCGGGTGCCGATCTTGGCGGGCTGGGAAACGCGTGTCGGTACTGTGGCGGCAGAGTTTTTGTGAATCGCGTCTTCAAGAGCGCGTTCTTCCCGCTCATCGTGATCGTCGGGTTGGTTTTGCTCGCGAGCCAGCTGTTCTTCACGCGCGGCAAGTCGGCCGCGAAGCTGACCACTTCGCAGGCCATCAGCCTGGTCGGTGACCATCAGGTGACGGCCGCCGGCTTCGACCCGAGCAAGCGGTCGATCTCGCTGAAGCTGGTCGGCGGCAAGTCGGTGACGGTGCACTACGCGAGCGACCAGGCACAGCTCCAGTTCCAGAACCTGCTCGAGAAGAACAACGTGAAGTTCGACTCGAAAGGCAAGGGCGGCTTCTCCTGGGTGAGCGTGCTCGGGTCCTTCCTGCCCTTCGTGATCCTGATCGGGTTCTGGATCTTCCTGATGAACCGGATGCAGGGTGGCGGCTCGCGGGTGATGAGCTTCGGCAAGTCGCGTGCGAAGCGAATGGCGCCGGACTCGCCGAAGACCGGTTTCAAGGATGTGGCCGGGGTGGACGAGGCGGTTGAGGAGCTGCAGGAGATCAAGGAGTTCCTCGAGAATCCGAAGAAGTTCCAGGCGCTCGGCGCGCGCATCCCGAAGGGTGTGCTGCTGTACGGCCCTCCGGGCACCGGCAAGACGCTTTTGGCTCGTGCCGTAGCGGGTGAGGCCGGGGTGCCGTTCTTCTCGATCTCCGGCTCCGACTTCGTCGAGATGTTCGTGGGCGTCGGTGCGTCGCGCGTGCGCGATCTGTTCGAGCAGGCCAAGCAGGCGTCCCCGTGCATCGTGTTCGTCGACGAGATCGACGCCGTCGGCCGCCATCGGGGCGCGGGTATCGGCGGTGGCAACGACGAGCGCGAGCAGACGCTGAATCAGCTGCTCGTCGAGATGGACGGCTTCGAGATGAAGGACAACGTGATCCTGATCGCGGCCACGAACCGTCCCGATGTCCTGGATCCGGCGTTGCTGCGGCCAGGCCGCTTCGATCGGCAAGTGGTCGTTGGCCGGCCTGACCGGAACGGCCGCCGGAAGATCCTCGAGGTGCATTCGAAGGGCAAGCCGCTCGCACCGGCGATCGACCTGGACGCACTGGCTGCCGGGACGCCTGGCTTCACCGGCGCCGATCTCGCGAACCTTGTCAATGAGGCTGCGCTGCTGGCGGCGCGCCGGGGCAAGAAGGTGATCGAGCAGGAGGAGCTCGAGGAGGGGATCATGCGGGTGATCGCCGGGCCTGAGAAGAAGGCACGGCTGCTGTCCGAGAAGGAGCAGCGGATCACGGCGTATCACGAGATGGGACATGCGCTGGTCGGCCATTTCCTCGAGAACACCGATCCGATTCACAAGATTTCAGTCGTCTCCCGGGGGCAGGCGCTCGGTTTGACGGTCTCGCTGCCGACCGAGGATCGGTATCTGGCGACTCGGAAGGGCCTCCTGGAGCAGATCGCGATGACGCTGGGTGGGCGTGCCGCGGAGGAGCTCGTGTTCAACGAGGCGACCACGGGCGCGGCCAACGACATCGAGAAGGTCACCTCGACGGCGAAGCAGATGGTGATGCGGTTCGGGATGAGCGAGAAGCTCGGCCCCCGCGTCCTCGGCCGGAACCACGACATGCCGTTCCTCGGCCGCGACATGGGCAGCGAGCCTGACTACTCCGACGAGGTCGCGCGCGAGATCGACGACGAGATCCGCCGGATCATCGAGGAAGGCCACGACATCGCGACGCGCGTGCTGCGCGAGCACCTCGACGATCTGCACCGCATCTCGCAGGTTCTGATCGAGCACGAGACGATCGACAAGGATCAGTTCCTCCGCCTGCTCGCAGGCGAGGCGACTGACGACGTCTTCCCGGCCGAGGACTCGCCGGCGCCCCCGCCGCCGCAGCCCGACGCCGACCGGCGCTCACGTCTGAAGCCGCGGCCGTTTCCGCTGCCCGGTTCGGGGCTGCTCCCGCCCCAGCCGGACGGCGCGAACTAGCTCCAGGTGGCTCGACCGCTGGCACGACCTCGCCTGAGGGCGTCCGGCCCGGTGGACGTTCAGTCGTAGTTGCGGATCATGCGGATGCTGAGGGCGAGCATGATCGCGCCCGCGACCCCGACGACTGCGAAGCCCAGCAGGATGGTCTCCCAGCGCAGGTCCTGGAGGATGAGTGAGCGCAGGGCTTCCATCAGATAGGTGACGGGGTTGAACGTGGCAGCGATCTCCATCGGGTGTGTGAGGAGATTGCGAGGTACGAAGTTCGGTGTCAGGAAGAGGAGCGGGAAGAAGACGAGTCCGGCGGAGTTGGTGGCGGCGGCGCTCCGCGTCTTCAGCGCGATGATCTGCATGAAGCCCGCGTAGACGACGGCCCAGCCCGCTGTGAGCAGGATGAGCAGGACGAAACCGAGCAGTCCGCTCGCGATCCTGATCCCGAAGGCGAGCCCGAGCAGGATGATCACGCTCGTGATCAGGAGCGCTTTGACGCCTTCCGCGATCAGGCGTCCGAGGACGATCGCGCTCCGGGGAACCGGTGTCGCGCGGAGCTTGTCGAAGTAGCCGCCCTCGATCTCCTCGACAAGGAACAGCGCGGCGCTGCCGAACGACGCGGCCAACAGCATCGAGCTCGGCAACTGGAACGCGCCGTACCCCTGGCCGTGCAGGAACGCCGTCGACGATCCCGGAAAGATCCTCGCCGCTTGGCCGACGTTGACGACGAGGAAGAACAGGGGGATGAACAGGGTCGGCACGATCGCTTCGGGCGTTCGGATCCCTTCGCGCAGCGCGCGCCGTCCGAGCACAAGTGCGTACGTCACCGCGACACCTCCTGAACCTCGCCGGCGACATGCGTGCGGGTGCGCCCGGTCGCGTCCAGAAAGACGTCGTCGAGCGTCGTCTCGGCCGCGAGGCCCAGGCGCTCGCGCAACTCCGCTTTGAGCCGCGCGGGGGTGCCTTCTCGCACGATCCGGCCGTCGTCGATGATGGCGATCCGGTCGCAAAGCTGGTCGGCTTCCTCGAGGTATTGCGTGGTCAGAAACACTGTCGTGCCACGCTCGTTGATCCGGCGCATCTCCTCCCAGACCGTCAAGCGGCTTGCGGGATCGAGTCCTGTGGTCGGCTCGTCCAGGAACAGCACTTCCGGCTCGTGCACGAGCGCCGATGCGAGATCGAGCCGCCGCTTCATGCCGCCCGAGTACCCCTTGATCCGGCGGTCGGCCGTGTCGTTCAGCTCGACCAGTTCGAGCAACTCGACCGCGCGCGCGGCAGCCGCTCGTGCCGAAAGACCGAACAGCCGACCCTGGAGCACGAGCAGCTCGCGACCCGTTTGCCGGGCATCGAGGCCGGCCTCCTGGAGCGCGACGCCGATCCGGCGGCGCACAGCGTCCGGGTCCCGCGCGACATCGAGACCGGCCACGCGGGCCACGCCTGACGTGAGCGAGAGCAGCGTCGTCAGCATGAGCACCGTCGTCGATTTGCCGGCGCCGTTCGGCCCGAGGAAGCCGAAGACCTCGCCGGCCTCCACGCGCAGATCGACACCTCGAACCGCCTCGACCGTGCCTGCCCGGCTGCGGTAGGTCTTGACCAGCCCCACCGCCTCCACGGCGGGTCCGTCTCCGCTCGCGCGCGACGGCGCACCCACTAGCTCTCCCACCGCTCTATCCCTTCGATTGCTCGCATTGCCGGTTCGACTTCCCGCACCGACGAAACTCATCGCCGCCGATGCCCACCGATCACGCTATCCCGTTGCCTCCGGCCGGCGGGAAGGCAGCGGTCAGGGCTGCCCACGGATGATGGGTTGGTTGGTCTGGTTCTGCGGGGGCTGAGTGGTGGCCGGGCGCGATTCGGGGGTGCGGGCGGATGGCGGTCAGTGTGTGCCGGGCTGACTTTTTCGGCCGGGTGGCGTCTTAGTCGGGGAGTGAGTGGCATGGCGGTCGAGGTGTGGGCGGCGCGTTCGCGCGGCCTGAGTGTGGGGCGGTTCGGTGTTTCTGACGTTTCGTTTGCACCGGGTCGTGAACTGCAATCGCCTCCTACCAACCCAGGAAGCCCTTGATTCTTCGGTATCTGATCCGCCGTCTGCTCTGGTCAGTCGCGCTGTTCATCGGTGTGACGGTGATCAGTTTCTCGCTGTTCTTCCTGATTCCGACCAATCCCGCGAAGCAGGCGTGCGGTAGGACATGCAATGCGCAGGAGGTCGCGCGCGTCGCGCAATTCCTCGGCACCGACCGGCCGCTCTACGTGCAGTACGGCTGGTTCCTCGGGCGACTGATGCCGATCGGCTTCAAGGGCGGCCCTCACCTGAAGACACCGAACCTCGGCCGGTCGTTCGTGAACCGTGAGAGCGTCAATACGATCGTCGGGAACGCTGCGCCGGAGACGGCGTCGCTCGTGATCGGCGGGATGATCCTGTGGCTGCTGATCGCGATTCCGATCGGGGTTCTCAGCGCCCTGCGGCCGCGGTCCTTACTCGACCGAACATCGATGGTCGCGGTGCTGATCGGGATCTCCGCGCACCCCGTATGGATCGGCCTGATCCTGGCCTACACGTTCGGGTACAAGTGGCACTTAACCCCGATCGGGAACTACGCCAACTTCTTCCACCCGGAATTCGACCAGCCCGGCGGGCCGGCGCAGTGGGCGTACCACTTGATCCTGCCCTGGGTGACGTTCGCGATTCTGTTCACCGCGATCTACGTGCGGATGATCCGCACGAACGTGATGGACACGATGAACGAGGACTACGTGCGCACCGCGCGCGCCAAAGGCGCACCCGCGATCCGCGTCATGTTCCGGCACATCCTGCGGAACGCGATGCTGCCGGTCGTGACCATGCTCGGCATGGATCTGGCTCTCGCGCTTGGCGGCGCGGTGTTCACCGAGTCGGTCTTCGGCATCAACGGGCTTGGCTACACGGCCGTTAAGAGCCTTGGCGCGTACGACACGCCGACCGTCATGGGCATCATCGTGTTCGCCACGACCGCGATCATCACCTTGAACGTCGTCGTCGACTTGCTCTATGCGTGGGTCGACCCGCGCATCCGGCTAGCTCACTAACTTCTAATCCTGGCGCCGGCGAGCCGCACTCTTGCGCGGGCCGGGCGTTGTGATGCCTGGCTCTGCTGAAGGGGTCTGATCAACTGACCTGACTAAGGTTTCGGTGCAATGGCGAGGTATCGGCTCGGCGCGGTGCGGCGGAGTGTGAACGCGGTCGTGCGCCCGCTTGTCCGTGTCGGCCTTGTCGGGCCACACACGTACATGCTTACGGTCGAAGGCCGCAAGACAGGCCAGCGCTACTCGACGCCAGTGACGCTGGTCGAACACGAAGACGGGCGCTGGCTCGTGGCTCCATACGGAGAGCGAAACTGGGTGAAGAACGCGCGTGCTGCCGGCTGGGTCGAACTGAGCCGGGCGGGCAAGCACGAGCGGCTCCGCGTAACGGAGGTAGACGACGCTGAAGCCGGGCCGGTGTTGCGCAGCTACCTGCGAAAAGCGCCAGTGACACGCCCCTTCTTCGATGTCAAAGCAAGCGATCCGGTCGAAGCGTTCATCGCAGAGGCGTTTCGGCACCCCGTCTTTCGACTGGAACCGAGCCCTGATGCGGCTTGACGCGGGCGCGGTCGTTGGCAGTCTCGGCCGAGGCGAGAAGCCCCGGCCGCTCGATTACGTCCTGCAGGTGGTGGCAGAGCCTCGGCGTGAGATCATGACCTCGGTCGAATCCGACAGGCGAGGAGGCACCGCGTGGATGTGCCCTATTCACACACAACCTGGCACGTCAGAGAAGGTGAGGAGAGCGAGTTCGTGCGACGCTGGAGCGACTGGGTGGAGTGGAGCCGTGGGCAGGGCCTGGTTGCGCCCGCGCTGTTGCTACGCGATGTTGACAGCCGGACGACGTTCGTCAGCTTCGGGCCGTGGGAGAACATGAGCGCCGTCCGCAACTGGCGTTCCCTGCCCGGCTACCAGGAGCAGGTCGGGCGCCTTCGCGACGTGATCGACGACTTCGAGCCGCGGACGCTCGAGGTTGTGAGCCGCCACTAGGAGGGTTTCGAGGCTTCCCTCTCCAGCAACGGCCATCCGAGCTCGTAGGCACAACACTCCCCGCGTCCAACCTATTTGGCGTTCGCTGCTCGCAAAGCGTCTCGACTAAAGGAGACGCTTAGCTGCAAGAGTTCTTGAGGAATCATCTCATGGTCACGCAGGTGCAAAACCCCACGTCGCGCACTTGACCAAAGCTTGACCAGAACCCGCCGACGCGGCCCTGCGAATTGCATTGGCGCAAGCAAAAGGCCCGCATTTGCAGGCCTTTTGCGAGTGGAGCTAAGCGGGCTCGAACCGCTGACCTCCTGGGTGCGATCCAGGCGCTCTCCCAGCTGAGCTATAGCCCCGCAGCGCGGACATTGTAGCGCGCAGCGCCCGGATTTACCTCCCTCTGACCGCGAGCACATCCCTTGATCCCCTCGGGCTGCGACACCTGTAGGGCACGTCAACGACAAAGGGGGGTCGCATGACTCGCACCAGAATCACCCGTCGGCGCTGGCCGACAGCACTGCTCATTGCTGCACTTGCGCTCGCGATCGGCGCCGTTTTCGGGGCGGCGCAGACAGGGCAGGCGGCGGCGAAGGACAAGCCGTCGAATACGGCACCGCCGACCATCTCGGGCACGCCGCAGTCCGGCTCGCAGCTCAGTGCCACCAACGGCACCTGGGCCGGGACGACGCCGCTCACCTACAAGTACAAGTGGCGACGCTGCGACACGACCGGCGGTAGCTGCTCCGACATCAGCGGCGCAATCGCGCAGACCTACGACCTGAAGCAGGTCGACGTCGGAACGACGTTGCGCGTGGACGTCACCGCCACGAACAGCGACGGGTCGGCGAGCAGCACATCGACGCCGACCGCGCAGATCACCGCACCGGCGACGCCCGCGCCGACCGGCTGCCCCTCGGGCACCGGGGTCATCAACGTCAGCGATCTGACGCTGCCGGCTCAACTCACGATCGGCGGCCAGTCGATCGCGCCGGGCGTGGTTGGGCGTTCGTCGCAGCAGATCAACGTGACTGTCCACGTCTCGGCCTGTGGCGGCCGGCCCGTGCAGGGTGCACTGGTCTACGCGACGGCCGTTCCGTTCAACCAGTACTCCGTCCCGGCGCAAACGGCGACCGCCGCCGATGGCTCGGTGACGCTCGCCATGAGCCAGCAGTCCGGCTTCCCGTCGGCTCGCCGCCAGGAGTTGCTGGCGATGTTCGTCCGGGCGTCGAAGCCTGGCGACCCGGCGCTCGGCGGCGTCTCGGCCAGACGGCTGATCTCATTCCCCGTCGACCTGAGCCGCTAACCGGAAGGACTACGCGGAGGCCGGGCCGGTGGCACTCGAACCGAGTTCGCCGGCCCGGATCTTCGCGGCCATCTCCTTCGACTCGCCGCGGTAGACCGTGCCGTCCTCGAACTCGATCGCCGGATAGAGCCTCTGGCCGGTGAGGGCCTCGAGAGCGTCGCGCTTGCCGCGGCGGACCGGCCCCGCGACCCGCTCGTATTCGACTCCGGCCTCTTTCAGCGCGGACTCGACGTTCCAGCACGGGTGCCCCTTGATCTTGACCCACTGGGAGCTGCAGCGATGAAGCTTGACGGCCACATCCATACGATACCCCGGTGCGCGCAGTAGTTCTGGACCGCGACGGCCAACCGGAGCTCAACGATGCGCTGGAGCCGTCGGGGCCGGGCGAGCTCGTGCACGTCCGTGCCTGCGGGCTCTGCGGTTCGGACGTCGAGAAGCTTGGACGGGGGGGTGCGGGAACGGTGCTCGGCCACGAGGTCGAGGGCGAGCTGGCCGACGGCACTCGGGTGACTGTCGCGCATCGTGTCTCGTGCGGCAGTTGCGAACGGTGCGTCGCCGGACACGAGTCGACCTGCGCCGAGTTCGCGACCCTCAGGATCGACCCGGGCGGGTTTGCCGAGCGGCTCCATGCGACCCAGACGGTCCCGCTGCCGGCGACGATCGGCCCACAGGAAGGGGTCTGGGTCGAGCCGCTTGCCTGCGTGCTGCGAGCTGCTGAGCGTGTGCCCGCGGGTCGAGTGCTGGTTGTCGGTTGCGGCGCCGTCGGGCTGCTGTGGGTTCAGGTGCTGATGCGGCGCAGCAACTCGGTGGTCGTGGCCGACCCGCGCGCCGAGCGGCTGGCGCGCGCCCAGGAGCTCGGGGCAGTCGCCGACGAGGAGCCGGTCGAGGCGGCCGTGCTCACCGCGGCCGCCGGCGTCAACGACGCCTTGGCACGGCTCGTGCCCGGCGGAACGCTGCTCGTCTTCTCGGCGCCGGATGAGCCCGTCGCGACCTCGCTCGGCGCGGTCTATCGAAAGGAGCTGACCCTCGTAGGTTCGCGGTCGGCGACACTCGCAGACTTTCAAGGCGCGATCGACCTGCTGCCATCGCTCGTCCTGCCGCCGGTGGTTACGCTGCCGCTCGAGCGCTTCGCCGACGGCCTCGACCTGTACCGGTCGGGCGCCGCCCTGAAGGTGGTGTTCGTGCCGTGAGGGCCGCGATGTTGCACGCGCCGGGTGACCTGCGCGTCGAGGATGTGCCGAAGCCCGTGCCCGGGCCTGGGGAGGTGCTGGTGCAGATCGAGGTCGCACTCACCGACGGCACCGACCTGAAGACCTACCGGCGCGGACATCCGGTGCTCGCGCGTTCGTTTCCGGCTCCCTTCGGGCACGAGTTCTGCGGCTACGCCGACGGCCGTCGCGTCGTCGCGGCGAACTCGGCCCCGTGCGGCGCGTGCGACGGCTGCGTGCGCAACGAGCAGTGCCGGGCGCTCGAGTTCCTCTCGGGTGCCTACGCTGATTGGCTCGTGGTGCCCGAGCGGATCGCCGCGGTCAACCTGCTCGACGTTCCGGCCGGCCTTCCCTCGGACGTCGCCGCGCTGGTCGAGCCGCTCGCCTGCTGCTTGCGCGGAGTCGCTCGCGCGGGCGTCACACCGGGCCAGACGGTCGCGATCCTCGGGGCCGGCCCGATCGGCCTGATGCTCTGTGCGTGCGTCGCCGACGCCGGCGGACGCCCGGTTCTCGTCGGCGGGCGCCCGGAGCGCCAGGAGCTTGCGCCGCTGTTCCGCGCCGAGCCGGGTGACGGTCGCGGCGCCGACGTCGTGCTCGAGGCGGCCGGCTCGGAACAGGCTTGGGTCGACGCCGTCGAGATCGTCCGTCCCGGCGGCACGGTGGTGTTCTTCGGCGGGCTTCCGGGCGAGGCCCGCCCGCCCGTCGATGCGTACCGTTTGCACTACGAGGAGCTGACGCTGCGCGGCTCGTTCCATCACACCCCTGCAACGGTGCGGGCAGCGCTCGGCTTTCTGGCCAGCGGCGCCTATCCATGGGAGCGGCTGATCACGCACCGCGTGCTGCTCGCCGACTTGCCGGCGCTGCTCGCGGATCCACCGCCCGGCCTGTTGAAGGCCGCCGTCATTCCTTGAGGACGCTCTCCGCCGGTGAGCTCAACCGGACGCTGCTCCGCCGCCAGCTGCTGTTGCGCCGCGTGCGGCTGCCGGTCGGCCGTGCGGTAGGACGGCTCGTCGCGTTGCAGGCGCAGTACGCGCCGTCGCCGTACCTCGCGCTGTGGGCACGGGTCGAGGGGTTCCGCAAGGACGCCCTGACGAATGCCCTGATCGGCGGAACGGTCGTCAAGGCAGGCGTCATGCGCGGGACGCTGCACGTCGTGACGCGGGAGCTCTATCCGTACCTCGAAGCCGCACACATCGAATCGCAGAGCGGGCGGATCCGCGGACTCGGCATCGACCTGGCCGAGCTCGCCCGCGCCTGGCCCGATAAGCCGCTCGACTCCGCCGCGGCCCGTGCGCTCGGCGGCCGGCTGCTCGGGACCGACGATCGCTGGACCGTCGAGTTCGCGCTGCGCGCAATGCCCTTCATCCGCACCGCGCCGATCGGCACCTGGCCACACAACACGCCGTCGCCTTCAGTGCTCTGGCGGGAGCCGCTCGCGCCGCCGCAAGCCGGCGCTGCACGGGTCGTCCGCGACTATCTCGCCGCGTACGGCCCGGCCCTCCGGCAGGACGTCGAGCAGTTCACCGGCTTTCGGCTGGGCCAGATCGATCCGGCGCTCGAGGGGTTGCGGACGTTCGCCGACGAGCAAGGCCGTGTTCTCTTCGACGTCCCGCGCGCGCCACTCGCAGCGGCTGGGATCCCAGCGCCGGTGCGGTTCCTGCCGCCCTTCGACTCGGTCATCCTGGCGCACCGCGATCGCGGGCGCATCCTGCCGGATGCCTATCGCGACACGGTGATCCGCAAGAAGAACGGCACGATGCTGCCGTCGTTCACGGTCGACGGGTTGATCGCAGGCTCGTGGCGGCCGGAGGAGACACGGGGTCGCTTCGTCGTGCGGTGCGAGCCCTTCGAGCCGCTGCCACTGCGTGTGCGCCGCGAGGTCGAGTCGGAGGCCGAGCGGCTGGCAGCGTTCTACTCCGGTTAGTTGGTCAAATACAAATGTACGTGATAACGTACAAGACGAAATGGGCGAAGTCGCGACCACCGATCCGCCGAACGCCGTCGGGCTCCGAGTACGCGCGCTGCGCGAAGGGATGGGCCTGAGCCTTCGCGATCTCGCCCAGTCCTCCGGTGTCAGCGCGCCGTTGCTTTCGCAGGTCGAGCGTGGCGCGACCAGCCCGACGCTCGCCTCCGCGACGAAGATCGCCGCCGGTCTCGAGCTGACCCTCAGTCAACTGCTGCGTCTCGACGAGGGACACAACGTCGCGGTCAGCCGTGTCGGGGGACGTCGCAGCCTCGAGCGTGGGGGCCACAGGATCGAGGAGCTGACGCCGCCGCTGCCCGGCCAGCGCGCCGACGTCTCACTGCACGAACTGGCGCCTGGGGCCGGCACGGGCGGGCGCGCCGACCCGCCGCTGCACGAGCCCGGAAGCCGCGAGACCGCCGTCGTCCTCGGGGGTGCGTTGGCGCTCGTCGTCGACGGCACCCGCCACGAGCTCCACGAGGGTGACTCGGTCACCTTCGATGCCGACCTGCCACACCGCTTCGAGAACGACTACGACGAGCCGACCCGCTTCATCGCGGTGGTCACCGCCGGCCTGAGGAGGAGCTAGCCGTGACTCCGCCGGCCAAAGAGTGGGATGCGACCAGCTACCAGCGGATCTCGGTTCCGCATGAGGAGTGGGCGAAGGCGGTGCTGGATCGCCTGCCGCTGACCGGCGGCGAGACTGTCCTCGATGCCGGCTGCGGCACCGGCCGCGTGACGCGAATGCTGGTCGAGCGCCTGCCTGAGGGTCGCGTTGTGGCCGTCGACGGCTCCGCGGCGATGGTCGCGAAGGTACGCGAGGTGTTGCGGCCGGGTGACGAGGCGTTCGTCGCCGACCTGACCCGACTCGAGCTCGCCGAGCAGGTCGACGCCGCCGTCTCGAGCGCTGTTTTCCACTGGATCCCCGATCACGATTCCCTGTTCGCCCGGATCCGTGGTGCCCTGCGGCCGGGCGCGCGCCTGGAGGCTCAGTGCGGGGGCAAGGGCAACATCGACGACTTCCGCGTCCTCAGCGAAGACATCGCGGCGCGGGAGCCGTACGCCTCGGAGCTCGCCGAGTTCGAGACACCCTGGTACTACGCCGGCCCCGGGGAGACCGAGGAGCGGCTGCGCGCCGCCGGCTTCGACCAGATCAAGGCCTGGCTGCAACCCTGGGACGTCGTGCCGCCCGACCCGCGCGGATTCCTGCGCACCTTGATCCTCAAGCCCTATCTCGACCTGCTTCCCGCCGAGCTCCACGAGCGCTTCATCGACGACGCGATGGCGGCGGCCGGCGAGCCGCTGACCCTGCGCTACGTCCGCCTGAACATCTCCGCCCGCGCGGCCTGAGACGATTGAGTCTCAGCCGAACAGCGTGAGCTCAGGCTCGCGCTCGCCGCGCAGCACTGCGAGGTCGACCTCGACGCACGCGATCTCGCGGCTCTCCGCCAGCGCCACGGCCTGTGGCTTGATCTGCTGGGCGACGAGGATGCCGCGACAGGCTGCTCGCGCCGGGTCGACGCGGATGCATTCGAGGTAGCGCGTCAGCTGCTCGACCGCATCGATTGTCCCGGTGCGCTTGATCTCGACGGCGACCCAGGCATCCTCGTCGTCACGGCACATCAGGTCGACGGGGCCGACGTCCGTCGGCCATTCGCGCTTGACCAGTCGCAGACCGGCCTCGATCGCTGTCGGGTCGTCGGCGAGCAGGAGCTGGAGATCGCGCTCGACGCCGTCCTTCTCGAGCCCGGCCGCCTCGCCCATCTCGTGCGCCACGTCGGAGAGCACCTCGAGCAGGCGGATCTCGAGGCGGTCCTCCGACCGGCCTGCGCGCTTGCGGACGACGATGGTCTCGCCACCATCCTCGAGCACGGTGGGCGGAGTCATCCAGTTGAGAGGTTTAAAGCCGCCTGCGTCTGCGTGTACGAGTACGGAGCCGTCCTCCTTGAGGATCAACAGCCGCGTCGACTCCGGCAGGTAGGCGTTCAGCCTTCCCGTGTAGGTCACTTCGCAGCGGGCGACGATCAAGCGCACGCGCGCAACCTACCGTCTGATTCGGACATGTCTCTCGCTGCGGTCCCTATGCTCCGTCGCTCGGATGCGGACCGGAGCAGAGCGGACACTGGAACTCCTCGACGCGCAGATCGGGCGGTCGCTCGCCGAGGTCGAGACGCCCGTCGCGGTCGTCGACCTCGATCGTCTGGAAGCGAATCTCAACCGCCTTCAGGCTTACGTCGACGCCCATTCGATCGCGCTCTGGCCGCACGCCAAGACGCATAAGTCGCCCGAGATCGGCCTGCGGCAACTCGCGCTCGGGGCAGGTGGCTTGACCGTTGCAAAGACGGGTGAGGCAGAGGTCTTCGCCGAGGCGGGCACGCCGAAGCTGCTCGTGCATTACCCGCTGCTCGGAGCCGACAAGTGGGACCGGCTGGCGCGGCTTGCAGCCGGGGGTGTCGAGCTGACCGTCGCGGTCGACGGCGTTGCCTCGGCGGCAGGGCTTGCCGCTGCCCTCAGCGGGCACGGGACAACGGCGGAGCTGCTCGTCGAGCTCGACGTGGGGCTCAACCGAACCGGTCAGGGGAGCTCCGCGGCCGCGCTCGCCGTGGCGCAGCAGCTCTCGCAGCTCCCGGCCGTCGAGGTCGCGGGGATCAGCTGCTACCCGGGGCACTGCCGTGGCGACGAAGCGACCGTCCGGTCGCTGCTCGCGGCCGCAGATGAACGAATGCGTGAGACACGCGATGCCTTCGACAGCGCCGGGATCCGCTGCGACCGGATCTCCGGCGGCTCGACCCCGACTCGCTATCTCACCCACGAAACCTCGGTCAACGAGCTGCGCTCGGGCACGTACGCGTTTCTCGACCGCAACGAGGCGCCTTCGGAGCCGGACGGCGGACTCGACGCCTGCGCGCTCTGGATCGAGGCGACCGTTGTCTCGGATGCCGTCGCCGGGCAAGTCGTGATCGACGCGGGCTCGAAGACCCTGACCTCCGACCCGCATCCCGCCGGCGGCCATGGTGCGCTCGTCGGCCTGCCCGACGCGGTCTTGCGGGCGATCAACGAGGAGCACGGCTACGTCAACGTCGCCGCCGTACCGAGATCCGCCCGCCGTCGGCGAGCACCTGCAGGTCATCCCCAACCACGCCTGCGGCTGCGTGAACCTGCATGACGGCCTGCTCGGGGTGCGGAACGGCGTCGTCGATCGTGTGATCCGGGTTTCGGCGCGCGGGCTCGTCCGCTGACGCACCGCTACGCTTGCGACGACGAACCGCGACGACAGGAGAGTTTGCTCATGCCCGGCCTGATGGGACGCGCCACCACGATCGTCAAGGCGAAGTTCTCGAAGGCGCTCGACCGCGCCGAGAACCCGAACGAGACGCTCGACTACTCGTACGAAGAGCAGCTCCGCCAGCTCCAGAACGTGAAGCGCGGCATCGCGGACGTGGCGACCGCCAAGAAGCGTCTCGAGCTGCAGTACACGGCGATGCAGCAGCAGGTCGAGAAGCTCGACGGCCAGGCGCGCGCTGCGCTGCAGGCGAACCGCGAGGATCTCGCACGCGAAGCGCTTGCCCGCAAGGCGGCGGTGCAGGCCCAGCTCGAGTCGATCATGCAGCAGGGCCAGCAGCTCGAGGCCCAGCAGGCGAAGCTGGTCGAGGGCTCACAGACGCTGCAGGCGAAGATCGAGGCCTTCCGCACGCAGAAGGAAGTCATCAAGGCGCAGTACTCGGCCGCCGAGGCGCAGGTGAAGATCGGCGAGGCCGCATCGGGAATCGGCGAGCACATGGCCGATGTCGGACTGTCGATTCAGCGTGCCAAGGACAAGACCGAGCAGATGCAGGCCCGCGCGGCTGCGATCGACGAGCTCACGGCCGCGGGCACCCTCGAGGACTACACCGCGAGCGGCGACGATCTCGACCGCCAGCTCTCGCAGATCTCGCAGGGCAGCCAGGTCGACTCCGACCTCGCGAAGCTGAAGGCCGAGCTGGGCGAGGCTCCGGCTGCACCCGCTCTCGACAGCGCCGACCCGGCGACAGAGGCGCCTGCCGCGCCGGAGGCCGCAGAGACGGAGCCGGAGCCGAAGCCATGATCGTCCGCCTGATGGGCGACGCGCAGTACCGCGTCGACGATGGGCTGAAGGAGCACCTCAACGAGCTCGACCACCAGGTCGCGAAGGCGGTCGAGGAGAACGACGAGGCCGCCCTCTGGCAGGGCCTCGCCGCGCTCGCCGAAGCGGTGCGGGAGAACGGCGAGCGGCTGGCCGACGACTCGCTCGAGCCGTCCGATGCGATCGTTCCGCCCGAGGATCTGTCGCTCGAGGAGGCCCGCGAGCTGCTCACCGGCGAGGGGCTCATCCCCGATCTGCCCGTCGCGTGAGTCGCGCGTTCGTCCTGGTGGCCCGTCCCGAGGGCGAGCCGAAGGCGTCTGACTTCGAGGTGCGGGAGCTGGACGACGGGGAGCCGGCGGACGGGGAGGTGCTCGTCCGCAATGTCTTCGTCTCGGTCGACCCGTACATGCGCGGTCGCATGACCGGCGTGAGGACCTACATCCCGCCGTACGAGCTCGGCGACGTGATCAACGGCGCGTCGGTCGGGCGCGTCGTCGCCTCGAAGGATGCTCGCTTCGCCGAGGGCGACTGGGTCAACTCGATGCTCGGCTGGCGCGAGGGCGGAGTTGCGTCGGGCGACAGCCTCATTCCGGTCGACCCCGCAGTGGCGCCGCCGTCGACCGCGCTCGGCGTGCTCGGGATGCCCGCCTTCACCGCCTGGATCGGGCTCGACGAGATCGGCCGGATCGCCGAAGGTGAGACGGTCTTCGTCTCCGGGGCGGCCGGCGCGGTCGGGAGTGCCGCCGCGCAGATCGCGCTGCTGCGCGGCTGCCGCGTGCTCGGCAGCGCGGGGTCGCCCGAGAAGGTCGAGTGGCTCCGGTCGCTGGGCGTCGAGGCCTTCGACTACCGCACCGCCGACCTGAAGGCGGCGCTCGCGGACGGCATCGACGTGTACTTCGACAACGTCGGCGGTGTGCAACTGGAAGCCGCGCTCACCGCGCTGCGCACGCAGGGTCGCGTCGTCGCATGTGGTGGGATCTCGCGCTACAACGCCGTCGCGGCCGAGCCCGGCCCGCGGAACTTCTTTCTGGTCGTGACCAAGCGGCTGCGCATCCAGGGCTTCATCATCTTCGACCACAACCGGCGCTTCCCGGAGTTTCTGGCCGAGGTCGGAGCCTGGGTGCGCGATGGGAAGCTCGCGTATCGCGAGACGATCGTCGACGGCTTCGAGAACCTCCCGCAGGCGTTCGTCGGCCTCTTCCACGGCGACAACGTCGGCAAGATGCTCGTCCGCGTCTCGCCCGACGACGCGTAAGGGCCTAGCGCTGGAACTGGATCACGGTCGAGCCGAGCAGGCTCTGCCCGGTGATCGTGAACACGCACTCACGTGGGCGGGCCGACGGTGGCACCGGGATCGTCGCCTGGAACGAGGCCAGGCCGACCAGCGACTTCTGCAGCACGGTTTGGCCGTTGAGCGTGATCTGCACGACCCGTGTCGCCTTCGGCACGAGCGTCAGCTGCAGCGTCCCCTTCGTACAGTCGTAGACGGTGATCCTGGCGGGGCCGAGGATGTCGCCGTTCGCCTGGATGTTGCTCGTGACCAGCGACAGCCGGGCCGGCTCGTCGAGCCGCCACAGCGTCAGGCCCGCGACGTCGAGCCCCGTTTGCGCGAGGTGCGCGACGGGTGTCCCGTCGAACTGGTTCCGATCCGAGGCCACGATGTAGCGGTCGGTGGTCGGCAGCCGTCCCGTCACCGGGACCGTGACGCTCGTCTGCGCCATCGGGCCCGTGACGATCGACGGCCACACCGCCAGCACGTGCTGAATCCGCGTGTTCCAGAACACCTCTTGCCACACCGAGTTCCAGTACGTCTCGCCGTTGTAGAGGTAGGAGACGGGACTCGTCGTCGCGCGATCGATCCAGTTCGGCGGTGAGCCCACGATGTTCGTCTGCGCGGCGCTCACCTGCGAGTCGATCTCGTTGGCGGCGACTGTGGAGGTCGCGATCAGCATCGCCCCCATCAGCGCCGGGAGGACGACCAGGAGAACGCGGCGACGCGCGGCCGCGAAGAGCGCGAGGGCGATGAGGGCCCCGACGAGCGCAAGGTTGTCGGGTGCGAGCCAGTGCCACCGCAGCAGCAGTGCGATGCCGAAGCTGTCGGGCAGCGCGTTCTCGCTTGCGAGGCTGCCCCACGGGACGGTCGCGATCAGCGCGAGGACGGCGAAGGCGGCGAGCAGCCGTGTGCGTGAGCGCGCGTGGTCCTCGAGAGCCAGAGCGCGAAGGTGAGGAATAGGAGCGGGGGGAGGGAAGCGAGGTCGCGTCCGAGCAGGTGCGGTGCGAACCGCGCTGCGAAGAATCCCACCTGCGCCGTGACCAGCACGACCGCGGAGGTCGTGACGGCGATGAGCGCCCGCGCACGGGGGTCTCGCTCTCGGCCCCGAAGGGCTTCGATCAGCAAGTAGACGAGGGCCGCGAATGGCGCGATCGCCGTCGACAGAGCGAAGAACGCGAAGTGGTCGTAGGTCAGCCGCAGGCTCGCGCCGAGCGGGTAGGAACCCCCAACCGTGACCGAGTAGGCGCCCAGGATCCCGGGGGCCGCGATCGCGACAGCGATCCCCGCGGCAACCGTCGTCCACACGGGCCAGAACGCGCGGATCTTCGGCCGCGTCCGCGTGAAGAGCGCATCGAGAAGGATCGCCGCGGCGAACGCGACGACGAAGATGATCGCCTGTGCGCGTGTCAACACGGCGATGGCGATCAGCTCGAGCGCGATGATCTGGTCGCGGAGCACCGAGGTCTCGACCGCGCGCGCGACAGCGAGCAGCGCGAGCGCGGACACGGGGTAGAAGACCACCTCCGTCATGACGAGGCCCGAGTAGAGGAGGAGGGGCGAGGCGAGCGCGAGAGCTCCCGCGAGGAGCGCATAGCCCCCGGGCATCACGCGGCGCCCGTAGACGTAAAGCGGGACGGCGACCAGCGACATCTCGACCGTCTGGACGATCTTGAGGGTGCTGAGGCCGGTCGCGACCTTGCCGATCGACAGGGGCAAGCCGGCGACGATCGGGTAGACGAGTCCGTAGCCGGCCAGTTGGCTGTTCAACGCCAGGCTGCCGCGGTGCCAGATGGCCATCCCGCGCGTGGCGTAGATCGCTTCGTCCGGCATGATCCAGAGCCCGGTCAGCCGGTGGGCTGCGACCCAGTGCAGGATCGCGGAGAGGCCGATCAGGCCGACAAGGGCGGCCCCTAGACCGGCGCGTCGAAGAGCGCCAACCAGCGCGTCAGGTCCTGTTCGACTGGCAGTTCCTTCTCGAGCTTCGCTTTCAGCTCGAGCTCTGTCGCGTTGTCGCGCGTGTTCTCGCCCGAGGGGACGAACGGCCAGAACGCTCCCTGTTTGAAGCCGTAGATCCAGAAGACCGGGTTCGTGCCGCCGTCGAACTTGAACGTCGCGGCGAGGAGTTGCGGGCCGAATCCCTTCGCGGTCAGCTCCGACGCCAGAACGTGGACCGACGCGACGAGATCCTCGAGGTCGGGATCGCGGACGGTCATCCAGTCGAAGCCGTACTGGTCGGTCGTGCGCTCGATCTTCGTCCCCTGCGATTGTGCGGTCGCCTCGACCAGTTGGTCGACGTCGTCGAACGCGCTCCGGAACTCACCCGACGACTGCGGCTTGAAGGCGATCGCTGCGACGCCCGCAGTCTTCAGTCCGAGCTCCGTGTCGAGCGTCACTGCAGCCGTGGTCAGCGAGAAAAGCCGGTCCTCGCTGCGGCTCCGCCAGCTTTTTCTTGCCGAAGAGAACGTCCCGAAAGCCCATGGGGCGGAACGCTAGCGGCGAATTGTTTAGGGGAATCAAGAGCGGCTCAGGCGACCGGGCGACCCATCTCCCGGGCGATCGCGGCGAGGGCCGCGATGCGCTTCTCGAGAGGCGGGTGATCCATGAAGAGCTCGCTCGCAACCCCACGCACCCGGGCCGGGATGATGAAGAACGCGCTCATCCCCTGCACCTGACGCAGATCCTGGTTCGGAATCAAGGTCATCTGCGACGAGATCTTCTGCAGTGCGCTCATCAGGTACTCGGGCGCGCCGGTGATCAGAGCCGAGCCGCGGTCGGCCGCGTACTCGCGGTAGCGCGAGATCATCCGGATCAGGATGAAGCTGATCAGGTAGGTGACGGCGGCGACGGCGACGACGATCAGCCAGACGGGCGGCCCGTTGTTGTTGTCACGCCGGCCGCCTCCACCGAACATGCCGGCGTAGAGCCCGAAGCGGGTCAACAGCGCGGCGAGCATGGCGAAGAAGCTCGCGACGGTCATGATCAGGACGTCGCGGTTCGCGATGTGCGAGAGCTCGTGGGCGAGGACGCCTTCGATCTCCTTCGGCTCGAGCCGGTCCCAGAGTCCCTGGGTGACGCAGACGGCGGCGTGCTTCGGCGAGCGGCCGGTGGCGAAGGCGTTCGGCACGGGCGTGTTCATGATCGCGATCTTCGGCTTCGGCAGATCGGCCATCGCGCACAGACGCTCGACCATGTCGTGCAGCGCCGGCGCCTGCTCGCGCGTCACGACCTTGGCGCCTGCTGCGGCAAGGGCGAGCTTGTCGGAGGTGTAGTACTGGAAGAACGCGATGCCGAGGACGATCACCAGCATCGGTGCGAGACCGACTTTCAGAACGCTGATGAGGACTGCGGCGAAGACGACGTACAGCAGTCCCAGCAACAGCGAGGTGGAGAGCATCCTCAGGGTGAGGCCGGCGTCGCGGCCGTAAGACCTGCGTTTCATGCCGTGATTGTAGGTCGTGGGGCGGCTCTCCCGACGGGCGCTTAACCGCGCCTCAACAGCGCTTGAACGGGTGTCGCAGAGCGCGGTCCGGCGCGCCGTATAGACTCCGCCCTCGTGCGCCGCCGTACCTCCATCGCGCTCGTCGCCGTTCTCGCCGCGGTCGGTTTGCTCGCTGCGGCCTGCGGCGGCAAGATCGTCGCGCCACTCCCCAGCAAGCCGACGATCGGAACGCTTCCCACGGTGCAGAAGGTGACGGTTCCCGCCGCCTATAAGGGCGGCGACGCCATGGCCGGCAAGCACGTGTTCCTGACCGCCGGCTGCACGGGCTGTCACACCCTGAAGGACGCGGGCTCGACCGGGACAGTCGGCCCGAACCTCGACCAGGCCAAGCCTCCCGCGTCGATCGTGTTCGAGCGGGTGACCCAGGGCACGAGCGTCATGCCGAAGTTCCTGGGCAAGCTCTCGACCAAGCAGATCGCCGACGTGATCGCCTATGTCGTGAAGGCGACCGGCGGCAACGCGAACGGCTGATCGAGCTCCCGGCCGACTTCCCGCGTGCCGTTCGCGTGATCGCGACGGACTTCGACCATACGCTCGTCTGGCAGGACGGCGACGCTGCGCCCGCGGACCGTTGCCGCGTTGCGTCGCGCGCACGAGGCCGGGCTCCGCGTGATCGTGGTGACGGGCCGCATGGTGCAATCGGTGCAGCGCTTCCTCGTGCCACTCGGGTTTGACGAGGCGCTCATCTGCTACCAGGGCGCCGTCGTCGTGGCCGAGGATGGGACGTGGATCCGCCATGAGCCGATCCCGCTCGAATTGGCTCGAGAAGCGATCGACGCCCTGCAGAACGAGGGGTTCGGGCCGAACGTCTACGTCGACGACCAGCTGTACGTCGCCGCGAACACGCGCGAGGCTCGAGGCTACGCCGACTTCCAGCACCTGCACGTGCACATCGTCGGCGACGTGCTCGAATGGCTCGCCGAGCCGCCGACGAAGCTCGTCTGCGTCGGCGATCCGGTGGAGCTCGACGGCCTCGAGTTGCTGATGAAAGCGCGCTTCGGCACGCGGATGCACATCTCGAAATCGCTGCCGCACTTCCTCGAGTTCGCAGCTGCCGGTGTCACGAAGGGATCCGGCCTGCAGTTCCTGTCGGAGCGGCTCGGGTTCACCGCCGAGCAGACGATCAGCTTCGGCGACGGCGAGAACGACGTCGAGCTGATCGAGTGGGCCGGCTACGGGATCGCCGTCGAGAACGCGCATCCGCGCGTGAAGGCTGTCGCCGACTGGGTGTGCCCGCCCGCCGCCGACGAAGGAGTCGCGCTCGTGTTGGAGACGTACCTCGACTCCGCGCCTCCCTAGACTCAACTCGCATGATCGATCTCCGCGCAGCACGGGCGAACCCCGACGAGTTTCGGGCCGCTCTCGCGCGCAAGGGCGCAGCCGAGCGCTTCGACGCGCTGCTCGCCGCCGACGAGCGCTGGCGCGCGCTCGTCCCGCGAGTCGATGAGCTGCGAGCCCGCCAGAAGCTGAAGGGCAAGCCCACGCCCGAACAGCTCGAGGAGCTGAATCGCGTCAAGGACGAGCTGCGGGCAGCCGAGCAAGAGCTCGCCGCCGCCGAGGCCGAGCGCGACGCGTTGCTCATCCAGGTGCCGAATCCGCCGGATCCGTCATCGCCCGACGGAGACAGCGACGAAGACGCCGAGGAGCTCCGGCGCTGGGGTGACCCCAAGCCGACCGGGCCGGAGCACACGGAGGTGGGCCGGTTCGAGATGGAGCGCGGGGCGCGGCTCTCGGGCTCGCGGTTCGGCTACATCGCAGGCGACACGGCACTGGTTGCGATGGCGCTTTATCGCATGGCGCTCGACCGCGCCGCCGCGCTCGGACATACGCCGCTGCTGCCGCCGGTCCTCGTCCGGGAGGAGGCGATGTACGGAACGGGCTTCTTCCCGACCGAGAAGTCCAACATCTACGCGCTCGAGGCCGACGACCTCTACCTGACCGGTACGTCCGAGGTGGCGCTCGCGGGGTTCCACATGGGCGAGATCCTCGACGAGCTACCGCTCCGCTACGCCGCGTTCTCACCCTGCTTCCGGCGCGAGTCGGGTGCCGCCGGCAAGGACACCCGCGGCATGTTCCGCGTGCATCAGTTCAACAAGGTGGAGCTGTTCGTCTTCTGCGAGCCCGGCCGCTCGGGCGAGGAGCACGACCGCCTGCTCGCGATCGAGGAGGAGTTCGTCCAGGCGCTCGGCGTGCCCTATCGCGTGGTGAATGTGGCAGCGGGAGATCTGGGCGATCCAGCTGCGAAGAAATACGACATCGAGGCGTGGTTCCCGTCCCAGCAGCGCTACCGCGAGATCACCTCGACCTCGAACACGACCGACTTCCAGGCGCGCCGGCTCGGCATTCGCTACCGCGTCGACGAGAAACGGCTCGAGACCCCGCATACGCTGAACGGGACAGCGGTCACCGACCGGTGGCTGCTCGCGATCCTCGAGAACTTCGGCGGGGACGTGCCCGAGCTGCTGCAGGGCTACGGCGCACCCGCCCGCATCCAGCGTTGAAGTAGTTCGCAAACTGCGCGCTGGGCGGGCGCAGACCGGTAACTCCTGTCTTTTCTCCGTCCGGGGAGAGTGGTACGTTCTTGCCTGCGCAACGGACGAATGCGGTCGTTGAGATTGCGTGGTGGGAGCCGAGGACAGATGGCTTCTGAGCAAGACCCTCCACAAGCGTCTGGTGGGCCATCGTTCTCGTTTGGGACGGGAGGGTTTTGGGGTCACTCACGCTCAGTTTTTTGGGTTCGCTCACGCTCAGTGAAGTCTCGTATCGCGGCGGTGGCATCGCGCTCGTCGCTGAGGGCACGGTCGACGATCGCACGGTCGAGCACTTCGAACACGCCCTGGACAGCGCGGTCGGTGCGAGCCGGGAGCTGCTCGTCGTCGACCTCACCGGCTGCCGGCTCGCCTCCGCCGGGCTCGCGGCGCTGATCCGGCTCCATCGCTCAGACGAGCGCCGCCCCGAGAAGACGTTTCTGATCGCCACGGACGTCGACCTGCTGTGGACGCTGCACGTCGTCGGGCTCACCTACTGGTGTGAGGTCTTCGCGACGCTCGATGCGGCCCTGGAGTCGCACTCACGTGCCGAGTTGTCGGTCGTGGGGGCGGCGCCGGATGGCTAGCGGCGCAACGCGCGCAGAGGTCGATCGCGACGGGGGCGGCTCGGCTGACGAGCGCCTGCGCGATCTCGTCGAGCAGCAAGCAGCGCTTCGGGAATTGGCGATCGCAGTCGCGGAGATGCGAGCGCCGGAGGTGATCTACGAGCTCGTTGCGAAGCAGGCGGCGGGGATCGCCGGCGTCGACGCCGGGGCGGTCGTACGGTTCCGCGTCGACGGGCTCGCGGAGGTAGTCGGCTCCTGGCGGATGGGCAGCAGGCACACCGGCAGCATGGTCCCGCTGGACAGCGCCGCCGCCGTGGCCGTCGTGGCGCGAACCGGGCGTTCCGCGCGCGCGGACGCGGCCGATGCGCCGGGCAGTGTCGCCGTTCCGATCCGTGTGCGCCGCGAGCTTTGGGGTTCGCTCCTCGTCGTCGCGCATGCCGACGATCGCGTACCCGCCGATCTGGAAGAACGTCTCGGAACATTCGCCGACCTGGTCGGGCTGGCGATCACGAATACGGATACCAGCGCGCGGCTGCTGTCACAGGCGACGGGTGATCCGCTGACCGGACTGCTGAATCACCGGGCGTTCCAGGAGCGCGTCGAGAGCGAGGTCGGTCGTGCGCAACGATATGGCCGCCCGCTGTCGCTGGTGCTGCTCGACCTCGACTACTTCAAGACGATCAACGACGCCTACGGCCATCAGGCAGGCGACGCGGCACTGATGCACGCCGCCAGGATTCTCGAGCTGTGCGCCCGCGCGGGCGACGTGCTGGGCCGCATCGGCGGCGACGAGTTCGCGCTCCTCCTGCCGGAGACGAGCGCCGAGCAGGCACTGCCGATCGCCGAGCGGTGGGCGAAGGAGTTCCGCGCAGCTCCCGTCGGGGTCGCGGCGCACCTGACCATGTCGGCGGGGGTGTCGGATCTGACTCACGCAAACGGCAGCCGCGAGCTCTTCCGGCTGTCCGACGCCGCCCTGTACTGGGCGAAGAGCCAGGGCCGCGACACGACCGTCGTGTACTCCCCCGACACGGTCTACGAGTTTTCCGACAGCGACCGCCTCGACCGAATGGCGCGACTGCAGTCGCTCGCGGCGATTCGCTCGCTGGCGCGCATGATCGACGCGAAGGATTCTCCGAACGACGAGCACTCCGAACGAGTCGCGACCTTCGTGCGCCGGTTGGCCGAAGCCGCCGGTTGGGTACCCGCGCGGGTTGCACTGCTCGCCGAGGCGGCGCAGATCCACGACGTCGGGAAGATCTGTATTCCGCAGGAGGTTCTGCGCAAGCCGGCGGCGCTGACCCCGGACGAGTACGAGCTCGTGAAGACGCATGCAGCGGTGGGCGCCGACATGGCCCGTGAGGCGTTGAGCGAGGAGCAGGTGTTGTGGATCGGCCAGCACCACGAGCGCTTCGACGGCTCCGGCTACCCGCGGGGGCTTGCCGGAGGCGAGATCTCGGAAGGTGCCGACCTGCTCGCGCTCGCGGACAGCTGGGATGCGATGACGACGGAGCGGATCTACAGCCCGCCGAAGCCCGAGCCCGAGGCGCGGGCCGAATGTCTCGCCCTGGCCGGCAGCCAGTTCAGCCCTGCCGCCTGCGACGCACTGCAACTGGTGACCTAGGGAAGGCGAGAGAGAAGGCGGGCGGGGCCTCGACTCGAGGCCCCGCCCGCGGCAGTTCGAGCTTGGTTTTAGTGGACCCCCACGCACGCTGGCGTGTAGACGGTGGTATCGAACGCGCTAACCGTCCACTGGATCGTCCCGGTACCTCCGGGCGTCACGCAGACAGACCCGGTCGCCGTACCGGCGCCGGTCGCACCCGCAGGTCCGGTGGCGCCGCCGGGAGTTCCGCTGGCGCCGATCGCGCCCGTCGCACCGGCCACACCTGTCGTACCGATCACGCCGGTCGCTCCGACCACACCGGTCGCACCGACCACGCCCGTCGCTCCGACCGAGCCGGCGGGTCCGGTCGCGCCGCCGGGACTTCCACTCGCCCCGATCGCACCGGTGGCGCCGGCGACACCGGTCGCTCCGGCGAGACCTGTGGCTCCGGCGAGACCGGTCGCGCCGGCAGAGCCGGCAGCACCGGCAGCACCGTTGTGACCATTAACCCCGGCCAGCCCGGCAAATCCGGTCAGACCGGTGAGGCCCGTGACGCCCGTCTTGCCGGTGAGCCCGCGGGCTCCGGGGTCTCCGTCCAGCGCGTTCCGCGCCGAGACCGAAAACAGGGTCGGCCCAAGTGTGTGAGCCTTGACGTCCGCGCCCGTGAGGGAGCCGTCCTTGATATCGGCGCCGGTGAGCAGGCCCTTCGCGGCGTAGGCACCGCTGCTGATGGCGAGCACCAGACCGAGCGCGGCGAGCACCGTAATTGTCTTCTTCATTCGGCTTCCTTTCGTCAGCGACTCGCCGCCGACGAAAACCGCCGCACGAGGATTGCCGCCATTTGCATGACTCAGGAAGGGTTCGGCTCACCGGCACGACGACAAGACCGTGGGAACTACGTCTGTGGGCGCGGAAACTACTGAGCTCAGGCGGCGTGGCGAACGAGCCCTGCCAGCCGCTCGATCCCGTCGTCGATCAGCTCTTCGTCGACCAGACTGAACGACAGGCGCACGTTGCGGCTGCCCTGCCCGTCGCTGAAGAACAGCGAACCCGGGACGACACCGACGCCGCGCTCGACCGCCTGCCGCGCGAGGTCGGCCGCGTCGACGCTCTCAGGCAGGGTCAGCCAGGTGAAGAAGCCGCCGAGCGGCTGCGTCCAATGCACCCCGTCGGGCATGTGGCGCTCGAGTGCCGTGAGCATCCGCCGGCATTTGCGCTGGTACAAGGCCCGCGACGCGGTCAGCTGCTCGTCGATCCAGCCGCGGCGGACGTATTCCTCGAACAGCCGCTGCCCGAGGGCGCCCGCGCACTGGTCGGTGTTCTGCTTGGCCGCTACGAGCTGTGCCGAAACCTCCGCCGGTGCCACCGCCCAGCCCAGCCGCACACCCGGGAAGAACGTCTTCGACGTCGTGCCCAGCTGAACGACCACGTCGGGCGCGGCGCTCCAGAGGGTCGGCGCCGCGTCCGTCGTGAACGAGAGCTCGCGGTACGCCACGTCCTCGAGAATCAGGAAGCCGTGGCGGCGGGCGAGGTCGATCAGCGCTGTTCGCCGCTCACCGGAAAGGCTGACGCCGGCAGGGTTCTGGTGGTCGGGGATCGTGTAGAGGAGCTTTGGGCGAAGGCCGTCGACCAGTCGTCGCTCGAGCTCGTCGACGTCGAGCCCGTGCTCGTCGAGCGGGACCGGGACGACGTTCGCCTCGAAGCTGCGGAAGGCCATGATCGCGCCGAGATACGTGGGGCCTTCGATCACGACGATGTCGCCGCGGTCGAGGAAGGACTTGCCGACGAGCTCCAGCCCTTCCATCGATCCACTCGTGATCACCAGTTCGCCGTCGGCGGGTCGCCGGCCCTGCACGGTCTCGAGCCGTCCGGCGACCGCGTCGAGCGTGCCGGCGAGTCCCCGCGTGGGGGCGTACTGAAATGCAGCACGCTCGTTCCCTGCGCCGAACTCGGCCAGGAGCGCGGAGGCGCGCTCGCGTGGGAACGTCAACGGATCGGGAAAGCCGCCGGCGAACGAGATGATGTCGGGCACGCCCAGAAAGGCGAGCACCGCCTCGACGCCGTTGCCGACCTCGCCGCGGGTTCTCTCCGCAAAGAGCTGCTCCCACGAGCCGGACTCGGTGGTGACGGCCATCACCCGACTATAGACGGGCCACGTGCCCGCCCCGTCGCTGGCTACGGAAGCGCTGTTTCCCAGCGCGACACGGTGTACGGGACCCCCGCAGGCCCTCCCGAGCCCACGGACGAGTCGCCCGGTCGGAACTAGACGCGGGAACGTGAGCTGGGCGGTCTGATCCAGACCGAGGCGTGCGCGGGCTGGACGGCCCCGTTCACTGCCCGGAGAAGCTCGCCGCGCACCGTGTCGAGATCGACCGCATCGCGGAGGCGCATGGTGAACGCCGCGACGATCGCCTCGGCGTCGTAGCGGGCGCGATTGAAGCGCCGGTCCACGAGACGCTGCACGCGCACTCGGAGCGGGTTGAACAGCGCCGCGGCGGCCAATGTCGAGGCTGCGACGCCGACGGGAGACGAGAAGGGGAGCACGTCGGTCGCGAGCACCACGATGCCGACGAACACCCCAACCAGCAACCCGGTCAGGATCGCGTACGTGAGGGTGCGGCTGATCAGCCGGTCGATCTCGTAAAGGCCGTGTTTCAAGATCGCGAAACCGCAAGCGACCGGCACCGCAACCCCGAACCCCAACCCGGTCACCGCGTCACTCCAGCCGGCACCCGTGGAGACACCAACCGCGAAACCGACGAGCGGCACGATCAGGAGAAAGCCGATGGTCATCGCAGCCGCGTAAGCGAGGAGCTTCACTTGCTGCCGCTCGTGTGTCGCTGCCGACCGGCCGCGGAGAACGAGACCACCAATCGTGGCCGCGAGCAGCGCCAGCGCGCTCAACCACCACACGAGCCCCACAGCGTTACCGGCAACCGCGCCAAGCGCAGCGACCCCGGTCGGGTTCGGCACGTCCGGCAGCGCAGACGAGACCGTGATCGGGGTGGGACTGACCCACGTCAAGATCAGGCCGAAACACGTCAGAGCCACCGCGAGCCAGGCAATCGGCCGCCACCGGCGCGAGGGCAGGCTCCCACTTGGAAACAGCAGAAACGCAAAGAGGGACAAGCCGGCCGGGAACACCAGCGGCACGGTCCAGTTGTTCAGCCAGGCGGCCCAGCGCGCTCCCGGCAACCCGCCCGAGTCGAAACTCCGCTCGTAGTAGAGCGCCGCCAGCGATGGCCAGGGCATCACCACGCCGATCAAGAGAAAGATCCAGCCGATCCGGTTGTCTGCCTGGCGCGAAACGATGATCGCACCCAGCAACGAGAACGACACCGGCACCACGATTCCGGTCAGCCGCACATCGTGCAAGGAGTGGATCCTCGCCCGGTCGAGAACGTCGAATACGACAACCGCAGCGGCGCCTGCGAGCCCCAACGCGCAGAGCGGCCAGACCAGCCGCGAGACCAACCGCAAACGACCCGGTTCGGGCCGGGAACGCACGCCCACGTTCGCGTTCACAGCGATCCCGGAATCTAGATCGCGACCCGTTCCGAGAACGTTACGGCGATCGGTACCGCGGCTCGCAACGCCCGAGGGCACCGCCATCGCGCACGTTGAGCGGCGGGGGTGGGATTCGAACCCACGGACGAGTCGCCCCGTCAGCGGTTTTCAAGACCGCCCCGTTCGGCCGCTCCGGCACCCCGCCGCAGTGTTTATTCAAGCCGATTCTCGAAGTCGACCGGCCGCTGCTGGTCCGGTCACGGTTCGGGATCACTCGAACAGGGGAGCACCACGTACCTAAAGCGGCTGCGCACCAACGCCGATAGGTCGTTTGTGGACGCAGCCGAACGCAACGCAATCATGTCTCGCTATCGCGAGCACAGCCGCCGCTTTGAATCGGTGGCGGCGCGTCGCGGCGCGGTCGACGGCCCTGTAGCCGCCGTGATCCCGTTCACGCCCGCGATGCCAGAAATTGCGCAGGAGCCCACTGCGCGCGAAATCGAGGTTCTGCAGTTGATCTCCGACGGGCTGGTGAACCGGGAGATCGGCGTCCGGCTCTTTCTCAGCGAGGAGACGGTGAAGAGCCACGTCCGCCATCTGCTCGCGAAGCTTCAGGCAAGAAGTCGAGCCCACGCCGTAGCTGTTGGCTTCCGGCGTGGGCTCATTGACTAGCTCGCGCAGTTCGCGACTCTCTGCAGGTTTTCCACCATCTGTGGACAATCACCTGAACAGGTGATGACCACCCTGTTTAGAGCCACTAACTATCTACGCAAGTACTACCAGGCGAGCCCGCCCCAGGCGAGTCCGCCGCCGGCGAGAGTCGCCCGGCTAGCAAGACGTGCAACGTAATTCAACATCCTGACATCCCCCTTCATGTGGGAACTGACGGCTCGCACAGCATATACCCCTTTTGGGGGAGGCGGCAAATGAATTTCGGTTTTTCGAGGAACGCTCAGAATCAAGTCGTAACGCCGGTCGGCTTGTATCAGGGCGCCCTCGTGCTGTCGCTGGGCGGCTTCATCGCCGCTGTGGTGCTCAACGGAGGCGGTCTCGGCAACGCGTATGCCGTCGGTGGACTTGCCGTCGCCACAGCGTTTGCCGAGCGTGGACGGGTGCGGATCACGAAGCGCGTCGAGACGTCGACGTCGCTCATCCCGACCGTCTTTGCGGCCGCGGTTTTCGGCCCACTCGCGGGCATGATCGTCGCTGCGGCATCTCTCGTCAGCGAGTTTCCGCTACTGCTCTCGGCGGAGCGGCGCGCCTCGAACGGCGGCTCCGCGTATCTCCGCTGGGGGACGTACACGTGCATCAGGGCGATCTCCGCCGGCGTGGCGGGCCTCGCGGCCATGGAGAGCAAGTCACTCGTGACGGCGTCGACCGTCGGGATCGTCGTCGCGACGATCGCGGCCGCCGTGGTCGCCGAACCGCTCGACGTCGCGTTCTCGGCGCTGACGATGCAGCTGCGCGGTGGACGGGCACGCGAGGTCGTAAAGGCGCTCGGGCCGGTCGCGGCCGCGTCGATCCCGTTCTACATGCCGATCGTCGCGCTCCTCGCCGTTGCGTACACGCAGCTCTCGCCGTGGACGCTCGCGCTGTTCGTCATCCCGGCGGTCGCTGCGCAGCGCCTCTTCGCATTGCTCCAAAGCGAGCGGGAGCTCGCCCACGGTCTCGTCACCGTGAACTCCCAGCTCGAGCGCGCGAACCTCTCGTTCGCCTCGGCGCTCGTCGCCACGCTCGACGCCCGGGATCGCTACACCGCAGGCCATTCGGCGGCCGTCGCGATCTACGCGCGCGACATCGCCGAGCGGCTCGGCATGGACATCGAGCAGCAGCAGCTGGCCTACCTCTGCGGCCTCGTCCACGACATCGGGAAGATCGGGCTGCCGGCCGGGCTCCTCGAGAAGCCCGGTGCGCTGACGCTGGAAGAGCGCCGTGAGATGCAGCGCCACTCGGAGATCGGCGAGGGGATCCTGGCGAACGTCGAGACCTACGCCGAGATCGCCGCGGTTGTCCGCCACCACCACGAGCGCATGGACGGGGAGGGGTATCCCGACGCCATCACCGGCGAGGACATCCCGCTGCTGTCACGGATCATCGCGGTGGCCGACGCCTACAACGCCATGACCTCGGATCGGCCGTATCGCGACGCGATGCCGAGCCGCGTCGCCCGGCTCCGGCTCGCCCAGGCCGTCGAGACGCAGTTCGACACTTCGATCGTCGCCGCGTTCGAGGCTGTTCTCGCCAGCGCGGACGAGGACTACCGGTGTGCCCGCGGCGAGTCGTTCGAGCTTCGCTTCACCGAGCGCACCGAGGACTTTGCGCCTCTGAAGCTCGCGGTCGGCTAGCGCCTCTTAGAACATCTGGTAGCGGCCGGCCGCCTCGGTGCGCGTTCGTACGCCCAGCTTCTCGAAGACGTGGCGGACGTGCACCTTGATCGTCGACTCCGCGATGACGAGTGCGGCGGCAATCTCCTTGTTCCTGAGGCCGCGCGACATCAGGCCGAGCACCTCGAATTCGCGGGGCGAGAGTATCTCGGAGGGCATCCGGCCCGAGCGCGTGCGGATGCCGGCGCGGCGCGAAAGCGCCAGATCGTTCGAGGCCTCGTAGAGGTGTTCGAGGGTCGGCCGGATCTCGTCCTGCGTCACGAGCAGGTCGGCCAGAGCCTGGTTCGAGCGAAGTGCGACCAGCAGCGGATCGAAGACCTGGAGCTGGCTCGCCAGCTCGACGACGTGTTTCGCTCCAGGCAGGTCTTGTTTCGGCACCCGCGAGGATCGACCGCGCGGCGGCCGCGCAGACGCGGACCTCGCACGAAACCGACCGCTGCTCGGCCGAGGCTGCCGCGGCCAGGGCCTCGGCATCTCTCCCGAGGCAAGCCAGCACGAGCGCGCGTGTCGCCAGGTATTCGGCCTGCATCGACGGCGCGGCCGCCTCGTGCGTGTCGAAGCGGACGTATTCGAGGGCCTCTTCGGGTTGCGCGAGCTGTAGCAGCATGCGCGCTCGGAGCACGCGGACGTTCAGGGCGTGATGGCCGTCGTGACGGTGCTTGACCCAGTCCTCGACCACCTGCAGATGACGCTCGGCGTCACCGAACCGCCGCAGCCCGAGGCACGAAAAGGCGAGGTTCCACTGGGCGTGCGGCCGGGCGAACTCGAGATCGAACGCCTCGACGTCATCGCGCAGCAGGCACGCGACCTCGAACGCCGCTGCGTACCGGGCCTGGATCCCGAGTGCGTAGGAGTAGTTCGCCGTGAAGCCGGTGCGGACGAGCGGATCCTCGACATGCGGGAGGGCGTGCATCGCTTCTTCGAAGGCGTCGAGGCGGGAAAAGCCCGGCCCGATCCGGCTGACGCCCAGCACGATCCCCGCGTGGCGGACGAGATCGACCGGAGAGCGTTCGCGCCGCGCGGCCAGGGCCGCCACGCTCGGAGCGATGTTCGGCCGCTCGTCGAAGATCGGCGCCAATGCCAGGCCGAAGAGTGCGTCAGCCTCGTCGCGTTCGTCGATGGCGTCGGCCAGGGCGAATCGAAAGGCCTCCTCGGACGAGACGAAGTCGGCGAGCATGAAGCCGCAGTTCCCCACGATCGCACTTGCTCTCGACCGAAGAGCGTGCTGGATGGGCAGCTTCCGCCGCACCCGCATCGCAAGATCGCTCGCCAGTGCATAGGCGCCGTCGCGGAGCGCGACTTCGGCGTCGATCAGTTCCACACCAGGGGCCGAGAACGTCGGCCTGGAGCCGAGCCGGTTCGCGAAGTGCGAGAGCGTGCCGAGGCGGCCGGCCCGCAAGAGCGGTTTGTAGGCGGATTCGAGGATCCGCTCGACGAGATCGACCAGGCCGAAGCGGAGGACGAGCTCGAGCGCCCGGTCCCAGCTCTGCGCCGACAGGCAGATCGCAACGGCGTGGCGCACACGCAGTGCGGCACGCGGATCCTCGTGCAGCTTCTGCAGCAGGAACTCGCGGAGCAGCGGATGCAGCTCGGCCTCGTCGCCGGTCGAGACGAAGCCGAGGGTTCGCGCCGCTTCCAGCACGGCTGCGGCGTCCTCGCCGAAACAGGCTTCGAGTGCCGTGCGCGACATGTCCGGGAGCAATGCGAGCTCGACCAGCTGCTCGCGCAGCGAGGCAGTGCCAGATTGGTATAGCTCCTCGGCGAGGTAGCGGTGGAGCTCGGCCGGAACGGCTGCGCCGGTCGGCAGGCGCGGTGCGAGTGGGGTGGCGGCCAGCGCAAGCACCGCCGGCCAGCCCTGCGCCTGCGCGAGGAACGGCGCAACCGCCGGATCGCCGCGCCGGCCGACCAGCTCGACCGATTCGGCCTCGTCCATCGCGAGCGTGTCGCGGTCGATCTCGAGGACGTCGCCGTAGAGCTCGAGCCGCGCGTTCGCCCACCGTGGCCGTGCGCGGGAGGAGACGAGGAACCGCGCGGTCGTATGGGCGCGCAACACCTCGATCAGCTCCTCGGTCTCGGGCGAATCGGTCACTTCGTGGTAGTCGTCGAGGGCGATCCAGACGATGTGGGCGGCCTCGATCTTCGTCGCCAGCGCCCGCCCGACCTCGCGGGGCGCACGCTGTGGGTTGGTGCGAGCCCGCAGGTACTCGTCCATGAACGACACCGGCTCCGGGCCGAGCAGCGCGGCGAGGTCGTGCGCGACCGCCGCGACATCGCGGTGCGCAGGCGTCATCGACAGCCAGATCGCGTGCGACAGCGTTGTTGTCCATTGCCGCGCGAGCGTCGTCTTGCCGTAGCCTGCCGGCGCGTGAAGGAGGATCGTTCGTTCACCCGACGCGTCAAGGATCCGCGTCAGACGAGGCCGCTCAACCAACCGCCGCGCCGCTCTTGGTTGTGGTGTCCGGATCAACGCTTGCCTGCCTTGTCCCGGGAGCGTTATGTCAAGTCGACCCTAGTTCGAAAAGGCCGTCGGAGATAGGGGGGCAGCGCCCGGGCCGGCACGATTCGGCCCCGGGCGCCTGATTTGCCGTCAGCCCCCGTTGTCGGCTTTCGCCAACTCGAGCCGGTTCGCGAGCGGATCCTCACCCGTGAGGAGGCGGAACGCGACCGGGATCTGGCGGCGTCGTGGGACGCCGAGTTTCTGTCGCAGTGCGTCGCAGTGGGCCTTCGCCGTGCGCGGCGAGATGCCGAGCTCGACACCGACCTCGTCGTTCGAGAGTCCCTGCGCGATGAGCTCGATCACCTGCCGCTGACGCGACGTGATCACCGTGGATGCGAGGAGTGTTTGCATGGCGAGGAGCGTACGAACGCCGCTCGTCGACCTCCATTCACCGAATGGTGTATCTCCCCGATTCGAACAATGGCCTCTAGACAGACGCCAATAGACAAGTGCGCGCGCCGGTCAGACGAGCCCGGTCAAACCAGGGCACTGCGCCGCTCGACGAACGAGGCCTCGTGGCCGCGCTCGTTCGCTGCCCGAAGCTCGTCCTCGTCGAGCGCGCCGATCCGCAACAGCAGCTCGAACTCGTCACGCAGATGGGTGCGCATCATCTCGGGGCCGTCCGTCGCGATCGTGAACGGCACGCCGTGCTCGACGAACGTACGGAACGTCTCCCGCACCGCGGCCTCGTCGGCCAGCGCCTTCGTCAGCAGATTCGACGTGGGGCAGATCTCGAGCGTCACGCCCGCCTCGCGGATCGCCGTCATCAGCGTCGGGTCGCGCGCCGCGAGGATCCCGTGGCCGATCCGGTCCGGCTGCAGCGCCTCGACCACCTCGGCGATCTCCTGGACGCCGAGGTCGCCACCCTCCTCGCCGACGTGGATCGTCACGCCGAGCCCGCCGCTCTGCGCCAGCTCGACGTGCTCCCGAATCTGGGTGTAGTCGTAGCGCGCTCCCCCCGGCCGCGGCCCGGCGATGTCGATGCCGACGACCCCGCGCGACTGCGTAGCGCAGCGCCTTCTCGACGATCGACCATGTTCTGCTCGGCCGTGAAGGTGCGGTCCATCATCAGGATCAGGCCTGCCCGCACCTGCGGGATACTCGAGCGATGCGCGGTCGAGCCCGCGGATCGCCGCCAGGATGATGTGGTCGAGGTCGCGCTCGCCGCCGCGGTTTCGCTTCATCGGGTTGAACCGCAGCTCGAGCGTCGTGATTCGCTGCGAGCGGTACGCGCCCCCGATCGCGGCGTGCACCGACCGCTCGACCGCGAGCGGCGAGCTACTGGATCAGCTCGGTCAAGTGGTAGATCCGGTCGAGCGAGTCGAGATCCGGAACGCCGCGCGGATCGGACACCGTCACGAGCCGGTCGAACTCCCAGAAGTCGCGCGTCGGCAGGGCGATGCCCTGCTCGTGCGCGAGGCTCCACATGATGTCCGAGGCCACCGAGCCGCCGAGGTGGGTGTGGAGCTCGGCGAGACCCTGCTCGAACATGGCCTCTTCGAACATTCTCCGATGGTAGTTCATGGGAGTCTCATCGCCCCTCGACTACGATCGGGAACGGTGGGCAACCGTCCAAAACGCCTGGAGCGGCTGCCGCAGCAGTACTTCGTCGGCCTCCTCGCGCGCGTCGAGGCAGCGGCCGCGGAGGCGGGGCCGCCCCTGATCGATCTCGGCCGTGGCAATCCCGACATCGGGCCGCCGCCGCACGTGGTCGAGGCCCTCACCGCCGCCGCGCACGACCCGTCGGTGCACGGGTATTCGGCGATCCGCGGCCTGGCACGCACGAAGGAGGCGATCGCCGGGCGCTACCGCGACGTCTACGGCGTCGAGCTCGACCCGGAGCGCGAGGTCGCGCTCGTCCCGGGCACGAAGACCGCGATCGTCGAGTTGGCCATGGCGCTTGCCGACGACGGCGACACGATGCTGCTGCCCGACCCCTACTACCCCGACTATCCCTCGGGGCTCGCACTGGCCGGCGCCAGGCTCGAGACCGTCCCGCTCGTGCCGGAGGCCGGTTGGGCCCCCGACCTCGACGCAGCGCCGTCCGCGGCCGCGCTCTTGCTCAACTACCCGTCGAACCCGTGCGCGGTCTGCGCTCCCGCCGGCACGTTCGACGCTGCCGTTCGCTGGGCGGGACGCACCGGCGGCTACGTCGTCCACGACGCCGCCTACACGGATCTCGTCTTCGACGGCCGCAAGCCCGAGAGCTTCCTCGCGACGCCGGGTGCCAAGGAGGCCGGCGTCGAGATGTGGACGATGTCGAAGACGTACGGGATGGCGGGCTGGCGCATCGGCTTCGTCCTCGGCAACGCGGAAGTGGTCGAGCGGATCAACCTCTTCAACGACCACAGCCGCGTCGGGATCTTCCCTCCGCTGCAGGCCGCGGCCGTCGCTGCGCTCGAAGGGCCGCAGGACCTCGGTCGCCGAGCGCGTCGCGACCTATCAGGCTCGCCGCGACCGCCTTGCGGCGGCACTGCCGGTGCCGATCGTCTGTCGAGGGCACCTTCTACGTCTGGCTGCGTCTCCCCGAGGGCCTGCACAGCCGACCGGCTGCTCGTGGAGGAGCGCGTCGCGGTCGCGCCCGGCGAAGGGTTCGGGCCGAGCGGCGCCGGCTGGGTACGTCTCTCACTGGCAGTCACCGACGCCGCGATCGACGAGGCCGCCGGCCGGCTCGCCCGCTCGCTCGCGGGTGCCCGGCGTGAAGATCGGCATCGTCGTCCCGTTCTCGTGGTCGTACTGGGGCGGCGTCGTGGAGCACTCGGAGCACCAGGCGGCTGCGCTTCAGAGAGCGCGGCCACGACGTGAAGATCCTGATGGGCAACGACCCCCCGGGGCACCTCACGCGGCTTCTGCACCCTCGCTCGGGCCGGCACGGCGAGCTGCCCGAGGGGATCATCCCGGTCGGCCGCTCGGTCGTCGTGCCGGCGAACGGCTCGCTCCCGAACATCGTCCTCTCGCCGCGCAGCGATCCCTCGCATTCGGCGCGTGCTCGATCGACGAGCAGTTCGACGTCATCCACCTGCACGAGCCGATGACGCCTGCGATCTGCGTGGCGGCGCTCTCGTTCGCGCGCTGCCCGATCGTCGCCACCTGGCATGCCCACGGACAGCTCGGATGGCTTCGCGCCGGCCGCTCACTTCTGGGGCTTCCTGATCGACCGGGTCGACGCGCGCATCGCCGTTTCGCCGATGGCGGCGGAGTCGGCGATCGCGGTGGCATCCCGGGCGACTACCGCATCATCCCGAACGGCGTCGCTGATCCCCGATCAGGCCGATCCCGAGCCGACCGTTGAACACACGTCGTCTTCGTCGGCCGCCACGACGCGCGCAAGGGGCTGCCCGACGCTGCTGCGCGCGTGGCCCGACATCCATCGCGCGACCGGGGCGCGACTCCGCGCTGATCGGCACCGACCCGCTCCAGTACGCGCCTCCTGCACGCACGCATTCGCTTCGACGAAGCGGGCATCGACGTGCTCGGCATCGTCACGAACGAGGTTCGAACGCACGAGTTCTCGACGGCGAAGGTCGCGGTGCACGCCGTCGCTCGGAGGCGAGAGCTTCGGGCTGGTGCTCGCCGAGGCGTTTGCCTGCGCGACGCCGCGGTCGCCTCGGACATCCGCGGGCTATGCGGCGGTCGCGACTCCCGAGTCGACGATGCTCGTTGCGCCGGCGAGCCGGAGGCGCTCAGCGAGGCGGTGATCGGTCTGCTCAGCGACGAGCCGCGCCGGGTCGAGATGGGCCGGGCCGCGCGTGCGTCGCGCAGGAGAACTACTCGTGGGCGGACATCGCGCGCAGGCTCGAGGAGACCTACGTCGAGGTACTGTGCGTGAACGTGCGCGACAAGCCGCTGGAGCTTCCTGCTGGTCTTGCCATGCTTGCACTCGCGGTCGGGCATGATCTGGTGGTCGCGGGCCCGACTGGCGGGTCGTGCACGACGCATTCACCGTCGTCCGCTGGCCCTGGGTCGTCGCGGCGATCGGGCTCAACCTGCTGTCGGTCTCCTGCGGGCGCTCTGCGTGGGAGACGACGATCATGCAGTCGATTCCCAAGCCGCATCCGCGCTTCCGCGCTGATCTTCTCGGCGTTCTCGGTCGGTCTGTTCGCGAACGCCGTGCTGCCGGGCCGCGTCGGTGAGCTGGCGCGGGTCGCCGTGCTGCGGCGGCGTCTGCCGGGGCACGGCAAGGCACGACGGCAACGCTGATCGGCTCGGTCTTCGCGCACCGCATGTTCGACCTCTTCCCGGCGGTGACGCTCGTGATCTGGGTGCTGCTCGCGGCGAAGATCCCCGGCCTGGGCGCTGACGGCGATCGCGATCGTGCTGGTCGTCGGCGTCGCGCTCTTCCTCGGCGCCTGGGGCAGCGCGCGCATCCAGCACCGCGATGCGCTCGAGGGCTCGGCACGCTGCAGTCTGATGCTGACGCGGGCCCGCGAAGGCCTCGCCGTGATGCGCGCCCCGCTGCCCGCAGCGCGGCGGCCGCCGTTCCAGTTCGCGGGCTGGTCGTGCCAGTTGCTGGCGGTGTGGGCGACGATGCACGCGTTCCACATCTACAAGCCGCTCGCCGCCGCGGGGCTCGTGCTCGTGCTGATCAACGTCGCGACGATCTTCCCGCTCTGGCCCGGCAACTTCGGCCTGTCGCAGATCGCGATCGCGACGCCGCTCGTCAACTACGGCGTCGCGCTAGGCCGCGGCATCGCCTTCGGGATCGGCCTGCAGGCGATCGAGGCGTCGGTCGGCGTCGGCGTCGGCCTCGTCTTCCTGGCACGTGAGGGTCTGTCCTACGCGACGCTGCAAGACGATCGACGAGGACGAGCAGGCGAAGGCGGCCCAGGCTGCAACTGACGAGGAGCCTCGAACATGCTCGCGCTCGCGTCCCCGGCTAGCCTCAAAGGCGTTCTCACGCCGCTCGAAGCGGCAGCGTTCCTTGCGGAAGGGATGCGTCGCGTCGACGGGGTGGACGTGATCGAGGCGCCGGTCGCCGACGGGGGTGAGGGAACCGCCGCCGTGATCGGCGGCCGCGCTCGGCGGCGTGTGGCGCAGCGTCGTCGTCGAGGGGCCGCTGGGTGCGCCGGTCGAGGCGCTCCTGGCTGGTCGCTCGCCGACGGCACGGCCGTTGTCGACTCGGCGCAGGCCGTCGGGTTGCCGCTGTTCCTCGCGCCGAGCGCGATCCCCTCCGGGCGACGCCTGACGGGCTCGGCGATCTGCTGCTCGCCGTGTGCGAGGCGGGCGCGTCGTCGTATGCTCGTCGGTGTCGGCGGGCACGGCGACGGTCGACGGTGGAGTCGGGATGCGGGAGCGTCGTCGGCGCGGGCTGCGAGGCATGCGGATTCGTGTGGCTCTGTGACGTGCGCAGCCCGCTGCTCGGCCGTCGCGGCGCGGCGCGCGTGTTCGGGCCGCAGAAAGGAGCCGACCCCGCGGCGGTGGTCGAGCTCGAGGCGGCGGCTCGCGGCGACTCGACGAGCTTGCGCCGTACCGCGACCTGCCCGGTGCAGGGGCCGGCGGCGGACTCGGCGCAGGTCTCGCAGCGCTCGGCGCCGAGCTCGTTCCCGGGGCCGAGCTCGTCCTCGACCTGATCGGGCTTCGACGCGCACGCAGCGCGGCGCCGACCTCGTCGTGACGGGCGAAGGTGGCGGTCGACGCGACGACCTTCGAGGGCAAGGCTGCCGGGCGCCGTGCTCGCGCGATGCGAGGCGCCTCGGCGTGCGCTGTGAGCTGTTCGGCGGGATCGTCGCGCCAGGCTTCGACGCCCACGCGCTCTCAGGGCGACCGCGAGCAAGCCGGCGGAGGATCTCGTGGCGCTCGGGCGAGCTGCCCGGTCAGCCCGGCTCGCCGGCTGAGCGCGCGAGCTCTTCGATCGATCCGCGCACGCCCTCGAGCTTCGCCGCGCAGAGCCGGTAGAGCTCCTCGCCGCGGTCCCACAGCGCGGTCAGCTCGTCGACCCCGGCGTCGCCGCGCTCCAGGCGCACGACGATGCTCTCCAGCTCCCGCTGGGCATCCTCGAATCGTTCGGTGGTCGGCTCGCTCATTCGACTCGCGCCCCGAATGAGCGCGTCGGCGACGCGCACCGAGAAGGCTGTCGCCCGGCAGTGACCTGGCCGGTCGACCGCACGGCAGTGCCTTCGCGACGGACGATCGCGTAGCCGCGCTGCAGCGTCGCGACGGGCGAGAGGGCGCCGAGCCGCGCGTGTGCGTTGTCGAGTCGCGCCCGCTTGCGCTCGAGCGCCAGGAGCGGCGCGCGGCTGCAGGCGGTCACGCGTCGTCGTCAGCCGCTCGCCGTGCGCGCTCGGCTGTGCGCCGGCGCCCAGGTGCATCGCGGCGCGCGCGCTCTCGAGCCGCTGCCGCAACTCCGGCGATGTCGGGAACCACCAGGCGGGCGGCAGCGGTTGGCGTCGAGCGCGCGGACGTCGGCGGCGAGATCGCAGAGCGGCATGTCCTGCTCGTGGCCGACAGCCGAGACGATGGGCACCGCGCAGCTGCGCGACCGCACGCACCACGCGCTCGTCGGAGAACGGCAGCAGATCCTCGAAGCTGCCTCCGCCGCGTGCCAGCACGATCACGTCGACGCCGCGCGCGCATAGCTCGATCAGGGCAGTCGCGATCGCGGCCGGGCCGCGCGCGGGCCTTGCACGTAGGTTTCGGCAACCACGATGTTCGCCGGTGGAAAGCGGCTTGTGATGTGGGTCAGCACGTCGCGCTTGGCAGCCGCGTCGCTGCCGGTCACCAGCCCGATCAGGCGCGGGAAGCGCGGCAGGGCGCGCTTGCGCGAATCGTCGAAGAGGCCCTCGCCGGCGAGCTTCTGCTTCAGCCGCTCGAGCGCGGCGAGGTGCGCTCCGAGGCCGACCCGCTCGATCGCTCAGCGCGCGCAGGCGGAGCTCGCCGCGCTGCTCGTAGAGCTCGGCGCGGCCGAACACCAGCACGCGCTCGCCGTTCGCGAGGTCGAGCTGCAGTGCATCGAACAGCCCGCGCGGCATCTGCACGCCGATGCCCGCACCGTCTTCGGGATCCTTGAGCGTGAAGAACACCGACGCCAGCGATCCTGGCGGCGCAGCTCGGTCATCTCGCCGTCGACCCACACCGTGGGCAGCCGCCCAGCCAGTAGCTGATGCCCTGGTTGAACGCCCGGACGGAGTAGACCTTGCGCCCGTCGATCTCCGTCGCTTCGACCTTCACGAGGCGATGCTACGGTCGGGTCGAGTTGGCCCGTTAAGCCGAGTCGTTCAAGCCAGGATCTCTGCGGCCGTGTCGTGCGGCAGCCGGCGAGCATCGAGCTCGACCGCGCGATGCAGGTCGGCGTCAGAGTGCGCGACGCGCTCGGCCAGCGGCAGCGGGTAGCCCGCCTCGATCAGCACATGGAGGCGCCACGACTCGACCTTGTCGCGTTCCGTCTGTGGCTGTTCTGCAGTCTGTGGCATGAGGTTTGCGCGCTCTTCGCTCTCTCATAGACGAACCCTGCCGCCGGAAGTTGGATCGGCGCTTGTGAAGTTTGTGTTCAGGCGCGCGTCGTGAGCTCTTCGAGCCTGCGCGCCAGTTCCTGCAGCCGGGCGTCCAGAACGGCGCGGTCGGCCTCCGCATCGGCGGCGATCTCGTTCAACCTCGCCCGGAGCCCGCCTCGACTTCGTGGGCGCGGTCCTCGAGCGATGAGATCGCCTCGTCACGGTCTCGCTCGAGCGAGCCGCGCAGGCGGCTGAGCCGCTCTTCCACCCGCGCGGCGGCGGCGTCGCTCACCTGCTTCACGCGCTCCTGCAGCACGGCCTCGGCTTCGCGGGCGAACCGTTCGACCGCCAGCTCGAGCTCGCGGCCGAGGCGCCGGGCGGCCTCCTCGCGTGCGGACCGGATCTCTCTGTCGAACTGCTGGGAGGCGGCCTCGGAGTAGCGCGTCGCGGCGCGTTCGACGATGCGTCCGAGCGCTTCGACCTGCCGCCGCTCGACGTCGCCGAGCGCCAGCTGGATCCGCTGGGCCGCCTCGTTGCCCTCGCGCTCGATGATCTCCTGCAGGTCGCGCTCGCGGTGGCGCATCCGGTCGGCGAGCTCCTGCAGCGCGCGGCGCCGCTCGCCGGAGTGCTGCTCGAGCTCCGCCGAGGCTGCCTGGAGGACCTCGTGGGCGAGGCGTGCGAGCTCCTCGCGCAGGCGCGCCAGCTCGCGCGCTCCTCGTCGATCTGCGCGTGCTGCGCTTCGGCCTCCTGGCCGATCCGCGACTCGACGTCGGCGATCAGCTGCCGCTGCTTCGTCTCGAGCTTCTTGACCTCGACGGTGAGCCCCTCCTGCAGCTTCTCGACGTCAGACGCCCACTCGGAGAGGCGCTGCTCGACGGCTCGCTGGGCGGCGAGGAGCTGCTCGCCGAGCTTGCCGGTCGCGTCACGCTCGCGCTCCGCCACGTCCAGGCGTCGCTCCTCGGCGATGCGTCGTTCCTCTTCTGCATAGCCCGAAAGGGCGTCGGCGCGGAGGCGCGCGAGCGTCCGCTGGAGCTCCTGCGAGCGCTCCGAGACCTCGGCGGCGACCACCGTGTCGAACTCGCGTTTGCCGCGCTCGATCTCCTCTTCGAGGGTGCGCGACTGCCGCCGGGCGCGCATGAGCGCGGAGATCGTCATGCCCGCGGCCGCGATGGCGACCAGGGCTGCGGCGACGGCGACGACGGCTGCGGCGGTCACGGCTCTAACGTAGCCAACCGAGGCGCGCGGCGACCACGGCAGCGCCCAGGACGACGTTCGCGAACGCGAGCAGGCGGAGCGCGCGCTCGAGCGGGGCGACGCTCGCCGGGTCGCCGACCTTGCGCCGAGCCTCGCGGACGGGCGTCGAGAGCGTCCGCTGGACGACGATCAGGACCGTGCCGTAGACGGCGGCCAGGATTGCGTCGACCCGCAGGGTCTGTGCCTCGACCCAGTAGGCCGAGAGCACCGTCAAGCCGCCCCACGAGAGTGCGAGCCCGAGCTCGTTGTGGATGATCCCGCCGAGTAGCTCCAGGTTGTAGACGGGCACGGCGATCCCGCCGAGCGCGACGAAGACGAGCAGGCCGTAGCCCCACGCGATCGCTGCGCCGATGCCGATCGCGAGCGCTCCGCCGAGGCTCAGCACCGCCAGTGCGACCAGCACCCGTGAGGGGATCCGCGTTTGGAGTGGCCTGCCGTTCAGCTCGTCGAGGGCGTGGGCGGCCACGCCGAGCGCCAGGAAGAAGGCAGCCATCGCCCAGAGCATCCGGTCGACGTGGAACTGCGGCGCGAGGCCCGCGCCGAGAGCCACGTAGGCGAGGTTCCACAGCGTGTACGGCGCGTGCAGCAGGGTCACGTAGTCGCGCCAGCCGCCCTCGCGCAGCGCGTAGAACGCGGGTCGTACGGTCTCCTGGGTCACGCCCTGCGACGTCCCCACGTTACATTTCCGCCGCCGAGCGACAGCCTCCGTCCGTGGACGTCGTCGATGCCGGCGTCGCGCCAGGCGGCAACGAGCCGGTCGACGGGCCAGCGGCGGTCGTAGTCGCGGATCGAGCCGCCGAGGAACGAGCCGGCCTCGCGCCAGCCCTGGCCGATCAGGACGCCGGAGACCGGCAGGCCGAGTCGCACCCAGAGCTCCCACGGCGGCCGCCAGATGCCGCGCGGCAGTCCGAATTCGAGCGCCGGCGATCGTCCCGCCGGGGCGGACGACGCGCGCCAGCTCACGCAGCGTGGCGGCGGGATCGTCGACGTAGCGCAGGAGGTACGTGAACGTCAGCGCGTCGAACTCGCCGTCCGCGAACGGCAGAGACTCCGCGCTTGCCTCGACCAGGCGCACCTCGGCCGGGAGACGGCGCCCCGCGACCGCGAGCATCCCCGGGCTCTGGTCGACGCCGACGACGCTGCAGCCCTTCTGGCGCAACAGCTCGAGGGCCACGGCTCCGGTCCCGGTGGCGACGTCGAGGACGGTGTCGCCGGGTCCGGCTTCGACACGCGAGACGAGGAATCGGCGCCAGCGCGGGTCCTGGCCGAACGACAGCACCGTCGCCGAGCGGTCGTACGTCGGGCCGAGCGGGGCGAAGAGCTCCTTCGCATGTGCGGTGCGCTCCACCGACGGGACTCTAGGCTTCTTCTGTGGGCATCAGTGACGATCTTCTGCGGATTGCGGCGGCCGTCGCGACGTACGGCGAGGTGACGGGCATCCTCGCGGCGGAGCCTTCGGCCGGCCGGCGGCTGTATCTGGTGGCGCTCGGTGCGGATGACGAAGGCGCGTGGCTGGTCGTCGACGACGCTGCGGCACCGGTCGTGCGCCGTGAGGATGTGCGGGACACGGCATCGGTCGTCGCGCTCTGCGAGCTGGCCGCCGACGTGGCCGGGGGCGGGGATGTCGCGGGCCTTCGGGCGAGGCTCGCCGAGGTGCGGGCGGTCGAGAATCCGCCGGGCATCGAGGCGGCCGAGGCTGCGGCGCTCACGCTCGAGCAGGCGATCGGCGAGCGAGCCGAGGGTCGCGAGCCCGGCGTATCTCGACGCGGTCGGCTACGCGGCGCGGGAGCTCGAGCGGCTGCTCGGCGAGACGGCGTCGCCGTTCGCCGAGGCGCTGCGCTCGGGCACGGCCGCCGTCGAGGAGTTCGCGAAGGATGTCGAGCGGCGGTACGCGGTCGACCTCCGCTAACGTGCGCGCATGGAAGGTTCAGGATTTGGATTCCCGTTCGGGGGCGACCCCGAGGATCTGCTCAGGGGACTGCAGGAGTTCGCGGAGCAACAGGCCGAGTCGGTGCAGGAAGCGCAGCGCGAGCAGTTCGCGACGCTCACCCTGAACACCGCGGTCGAGTTGACCTCCGCCGCGCTCTCGCAGATCGACGTGCAGGGCAGCGCCGACGAGCAAGCAACGGCGATGCGCGAAGCGATGCGCGTGCTGTTCCCCGAAGCGGTAGCGCTGGTCAGCGCCGCCCGCCAGGGCTTCATGCGCGGCCAGGCGTAGCGACCGCCGCTCAGTCGGCACTCCTTGGCGCATAGCCAGAACAGGCATGCCCCAATCGCGGGCACTGTTCGCGAGGGCCGAACCCCGGTGCCAGGCACCGGGGGTTGAACTGTGCCGCGAGTCGTGCCGAAAGTGTGAATTCTTCGAACCCGGCTGTTCGTGAGGGCCGAACTGCGGTGCCAGGCACCGGGGGTTGAACTGCGCCGCGAGTGTGCCGAAAGTGGGATTTCTTCGGTCGTGGCGCGCCCTTGCGTTTACGGTGGTTTGGCCTTGTTGGGGTGAGAGAGCTTCGGTCGGTCGGTGGAACGCCGCTGGGTTGGCTGGAATGGACATCGCCTCAATGGCCGGGTGGGATGCCGCGGTCAGGGGGCTTCGCCACGCGCGGATGGCGTGAGGGCGACGCAGGACGCACTGACGTGTTGGCGCTCGTGCGCCGGCTTGGAGCGGCCTACGCGAGCAGCGAGAAGCCGCCGTCGACGACCAGCGTCTGGCCGCGGACCATCTCGGCGTCGGGGGAGCAGAGGAACGCGACCGCGCCGGCGATGTCGTCGGGGGCGACGAGGCGCCCGACGGGGTTCGCCGCGCCGGCCGCCAGCATCTCCTCGCGGTTCGGGAAGTGGTCGAGCGCGCCCGTCTCGACGACGCCGCCCGAGACCGCGTTGACGCGGATCCCGCGCGGCGCGAGCTCGACCGCCAGGTAGCGGACGAGCGATTCGAGCGCCGCCTTCGAGGTGCCGATCAGCGTGTAGTTCTCGAGCACGCGCTGCGCGCCGAGCGACGAGATCGCGACGATCGACGACCCGGCGCGGCATCTGCGGCGCCGCGACCCGCGCGAGCTGCGAGCAGCGCGCGCGCGTTCGCGTTCAGCGTCCAGTCCCAGTGCTTGTCGGTCGTCTCGAGCGCCGGCGCGCACGACGCCCGTCGCGGCGTTGTGCACGAGCACGTCGAGCGGGCCGAGCGCCGCCACCTCCTCGAGCACGCGTGCCGAGCGTGACGTTGCCCCGCACGAGCACCGGCTCGGCGCCGAGCGCGCGCGAGCTCGCCCGCAGTCTCCTCGGCCGCGCGGTCGTTGCGGAGATACCCGATCGCGACCCGCTTGGCGCCGTCGCGCGCGAAGCGCAGCGCGATCGCGCGCCCGATCCCGCGCGAGCCGCCCGTGACGAAGACGGTCACGGCTCGGACGCGGCAAGCGGGGCGTCCGCCGGCGCCGACGACGGGATCTCGTCCCAGCCCAGGCGGGTCGGCGATTCGCGCGGGCCCTCGTCCGCCTTCGACGAGGCGTAGCCCGAGCCGGTCGAGCCGCTCCATCTGGCCCTCGGCGTACGCCCGCACCGTCGATGCTCGCCGGCAGAGCCCCGGACGAGCTCGCGCACGCGCGCGCGGATCTGGTACGCGAAATGCGGCGTCGCGGGCCCGACGAGGGCGTCGACGTCGTCGCGGGTCGGCTCGGCCATCGCGCGGAAATCTAACGGTAGGGTCGAGCATTCGTGCGCCGAGCTGAGCTCTGTCGACCTGATGCTCCTCGGGACGGTCCTCCTCTGGGCGCTCAACATCACCGTCACGAAGTACGTCTTCGACCACGGGTTTCAGCCGCTCGCGTACGCGACGATCCGCTACTTCGCAGCGACCGTCGCTCTTCTGGGGCTTCACGCTCGCGCCGCGAGCGGCACGGTTCGCGGATCAAGCTCTCGGATGGAAAGCTGATCGCTGACTCGCAGCGACCCTGATCTTCGTCAACCAGCTCGGCTTCGTCTACTGCATCCAGAAGACCTCGGCGGCGACCGTCGCCGCTCTTCCTCGGGACGACCCCGATCTTCATGGGGATCTTCGCGACGGCGATCGGCTTCGAGCGGCTGAGTCGCACCGCTTCTGGCTCGCCGCCGCGATCTCGTTCGCCGGCGTCGGCTTCGTCGCGTCCGGCAGCGGCGGCTTCTCGGCGAACGTCGGCGGCGACGGGCTTGCGCTCTTCGACGGCGGCGACCTGGGCCGGCTACTCGGTCGACGATCGCGCCGCTCATGCGCCGCTACTCGCCGTTCCGGATCAGCGCGCTCGTGCTCGCGATCGGCTGGGTGCCCGCTCGCGATCGCCGGCGCCCACCAGATCGCCGCACCAGAGCTTCCACTTCAACGCGCTGGACGTGGGTCGGCTTCGGCTACGCCGTCATCGGGCCGCTGTTCCTGACGAACATCCTCTGGTTCACCGCGATCGACCGCGTCGGCCCCTCGCGCGCCTCGCTGTTCGCGAACATGCAGCCGTTCTTCGCCGTCCTCTTCGCGCTGGTGCTCCTCGGGCGAGCACCTGAACCGCTGGGAGATCGTCGGCGCAGTCGCGATCGGGGCGGGAATCCTGCTGGAGCGCACGCAGCGCCTTCCCGTCACCGTCCCGGCGGACTGATTCGGCCGTCAATTCGTCGGAGTACACTCCGCGCGGTGAGCCAGGACTTCATGCCGCTGGACGGCTGGGACCACGTCGAGCTGTGGGTCGGCAACGCGAAGCAGGCTGCGTACTACTACGAGCACGCGTTCGGCTTCCACCGTGTCGCCTATGCCGGCCCGGAAACCGGAGTCCGCGATCGGGCGAGCTACGTGCTCGAGCAGGGAGAGATCCGCCTCGTCTTCACGAGCGCCCTCCGCCGCGACTCCGAGATCGGCGAGTTCGCCCTGGTGCACGGCGACGGGGTGAAGGACATCTCGCTGCGCGTACCCGACGCGACCGAGGCGTACCGCCAGGCCGTCCAGCGCGGAGCCCGGGGCGTGCTCGAGCCGACGGTCGTCGAGGACGAGCACGGCTCGGTCGAGCTCGCGTCGATCGGCACCTACGGCGACGTCGTCCACACCTTCGTCGAACCGCAGCGGCTACGAGGGCGTCTACCTCCCCGGCTACAAGGCTCAGCCGGGCGGGGCGGAGGAGTCCGACATCGGGCTGCTCGCCCTCGACCACATCGTCGGCAACGTCGAGCTCGGCCGCATGGACAAGTGGGTCGAGTTCTACGAGCAGGTGTTCGGGATGACCGAGATGCTCCACTTCTCCGACGAGGACATCTCCACCGAGTACTCGGCGCTGATGAGCAAGGTCATGTCGGACGGCCAGGGCAAGATCAAGTTCCCGATCAACGAGCCTGCCGAAGGCCGGCGGAAGAGTCAGATCGAGGAGTACCTGGAGTTCAACCACGGCCCCGGCTCGCAGCACATCGCGATGCAGACGGCCGACATCGTCGGCACCGTCGAGGCGCTGACCAGGCGCGGCGTGATCTTCCTGAACACGCCCGAGGCCTACTACGACGAGACGCCCGACCGCGTCGGCACGATCGACGAGAACTGGGACGACCTGCGGCGGCTGCGCATCCTCGCCGACCGCGACGACGACGGCTACCTCCTGCAGATCTTCACGAAGACGGTCGCAGGACCGGCCGACGCTCTTCTTCGAGGTGATCGAACGCCACGGCGCCCGCGGCTTCGGCGACGGGAACTTCAAGGCGCTGTTCGAGGCCATCGAGCGCGAACAGGCGCTGCGCGGCAACCTCTAACCCGCGCCATGACTCCGCAAAGACGGGCCGCGCTCGTCTCGGTCGCGGCCGCCGCGACGCTCCTCGTGCTCAAGCTCATCGTCGGCCTCGAGACGCACAGCCTCGGGCTCGTCTCCGAGGCTGCGCACTCGGGCACCGACCTCGTCGCCGCACTGCTGACGTTCTTCGCGCTCCGCGTTGCCGCGCGCCCCGCCGACGTCACGCACCAGTTCGGGCACGGCAAGGCCGAGCACCTCTCGGCGCTCGCCGAAGCCGGGTTTCTCTCGCTCGCGAGCGTCTTCATCTCCGTCGCGCGCGATCGAGCGCGCTCGCCGGCTGACGCACGGCCACGTGCACGCAGCCGTGGTATGTCTTCGCCGTCGTCGTCGTCGTGATCGCCGATCGACGCGAGTCGCGCGATCGTCTCGTGGCGTACGGCTCGCACCGGTACGGAAGTCGCTGCGTCTCGCGTCGAACGCGCTCCACTTCGCGAGCGACCTCGCAGGCTCGCTCGCGGTACTCGCCGGCCTCATCTTCGCGCGCGCCGGGCATCCGAACGGCGACCCGATCGCAGCGCTGTTCGTCGGCGTGCTCGTCGCTGCTTGCCGCCGCGAGGCTGATCAAGGTGAACGCCGACGTCCTCATGGACCGCGCGCCCGCGGAGGCGGAAGAGGCCGCCCGTCGCGGCGATCGCCGACAGCTCTGCCCGGCGTCGAGCTGCGCCGGCTGCGCATGCGCCAGGCGGGCGGGCGCCAGTTCGCCGACGTCGTGATCGGCGTCGCCTCAGGGGCGGCAGTGGGACAGGGCCATGCCGCGGCGGATGCGGTCGAGGCGGCGGTCGGCCGGGCGCTGCCCGAGCCGGACGTCGTCGTCCACGTCGAGCCGGTCGAGGACGCCGCGAATCTTCGCGAGCGCGCGCACGTCGCCGCAGCGCTCGCCGTGCTCGCGCGTGCGCGAGGTGCACAACCTCACGCTGATCGACGTCGACGGGCGCACCGAGCTGTCGCTGCACGTCAAGCTGCCCGGGCGACTGTCGCTCGAGGATGCGCACGAGATCGCCGAGAGCTCGAGCGCGCGATCCGTGCGGCCGTGCCGGAGATCTCCGGCGTGCAGACCCATCTCGAGCCGCTGAGCGAGACCGGCTCGCGCGCGAGGTCGAAGAGGACGGCGCCGAGACCGTCCGCCGCATCGTGCGTGAGGCGACCGGCGGCGAGCCCCGCGGGCTGCGCTTCCTGCGCACGGACAACGGCCTCGTCGCGTTCCTGACCCTCGGACTCGACGGCAGCAGCCGCTGGCAGGAAGCGCATGCACGGGCAAGCATCGATCGAGGAGCGCATCCGACGTGAGCGTCCGGATATCGACGACGTGATAGTTCATACAGAGCCGTGAAGCTGTGCATGTTCACACCGCAAGGAGCTCGCGCTCGAGCGCGGCTGGCCCGGCCGGATCGAGGGCGACCGGGTCATCCAGCTGGCGGCCCAGACGCTGCAGTCGTTCTTCACCGGTGGCGGCGATGCGCGCGAGCACGCCGAGTACGCGCTCGCCGACGTCGACCTGCGGCCGCCTGTTGTCGCACCCGCCGAGCGTGCGCGACTTCATGGCGTTCGAGGAGCACGTGCGCGAACGCGCGCGCGCGCACGCGGTAGCGACGTGCCGAAGGAGTGGTACGAGATCCCCGTCTTCTACTTCTCGAACCCGGCCGCGATCTACGGGCCCGGACGAGGACGTGCCGTATCCCGACGGCACGGTCGAGCTCGACTACGAGCTCGAGTGCGCGGCGATCATCGGGGCGGACGGAGGCATCGGCGGCTTCACGGTCATGAACGACTGGTCGGCGCGCGACCTGCAGCGGCAGGAGATGCGCGTGGGGCTCGGGCCCGCGAAGGGCAAGGACTTCGCCACCTCGCTCGGCCCGGTCGTCGTGACGACCGACGAGTTCGACGGGCGGAGCGGCGCGATGATCGCGCGCGTCAACGGCGAGGAGCGCTCGCGCGGCGACCTCTCGGCGCTCTACCACGGCTGGGACGCGATCGTCGCGCAGGCGCGCGCAACACGGTGCTGCGACCCGGGAGACGTGCTCGGCTCGGGCACCGTCGGCAACGGCTGCATCCTCGAGCACGGCGACGGCCGCTGGCTGCAGCGTGGCGACGTCGTCGAGCTCGAGACCGAAGGCATCGGCGTCCTGCGCAACACCGTCGGGTCGCGCCGGTGATCGACGCCCGACGACGTCCGCGCCGCCGCGCGTCGTGCTCGACGGTGTCGCGCACCGCACGCCCGTCGATCACTTCGCGCACGCTCGACGAGCACGTCCGTCCGTCTTTCTCAAGCCCGAGAACCTGCAGCGCGGTCGGCGCGTTCAAGTTCCGCGGGCGCCTATACGAAGATCGCGTCGCTGCCCGCGGGGCGACCGTCGTCGCCTACTCCTCGGGCAACCACGCGCAGGCCGTCGCGCTCGCCGTCGGCGCTCCTCGGTGCGCGACGCGACGATCCTCATGCCGGAGGACGCACCTTCGTCGAAGGTCGCAGCGACGCGCGGCTACGGCGCGGAGGTCGTCACCTACGACCGATACACCGGCGACCGCGAGGCGATCGCGCGCGGCGCTCGCCGGGAACGAGGAGCGGAGATCGTGCCGCCCTACGACGACCCGCTCGTCATGGCCGGCCAGGGAACCGCGGCGCTGGAGCTGATCGAGGACGCGGGTGCCGCTCGACACGCTCGTCGTCCCGCTCGGGGGCGGCGGGCTGATCGCCGGAAGCGCGACGATCGCCAAGGATCTCGGCGTCGCGCGGGTCGTCGGTGTCGAGCCTGCGGCGGGGACGACTGGCAGCAGTCGTTCGCAGCCGGTCGCATCGTCGCGATCGACGTCCCGCGCACGATCGCCGACGGCCTGCAGACGCACGCAGCCGGGCGTGCTCACGTGGGAGGTCGCCTCGCGGCTCGTCGACGAGGTCGTGACGGTCACCGACGACGCAGATCGTCGAGGCGATGCGCTTTGCGTTCGAGCGCGTTGAAGCTCGTGATCGAGCCGAGCGGAGCGGTGGGCGATCGCGGCGCTCCGCGCCGGCGCTCGTCTCAGGCGGGCGGGTCGGAGTCGTCGTCAGCGGCGGCAACGTCGATGCCGACGCGCTTCGCCGAGCTGCTCAGCCTTGCGTGACGTTCTCGGCGACGCGTGCGCGCTCGTAGGCTGAGCCGGAAGAGCTCGATCACCTCCGTCGTCGCATTGCGTCTGGTGCGAGACCCAGCCGGTTTCGGCCGAGACGTGGTGGTGCTGCGGCGCGGCCCGTCTCGACGAGCATCTCGCGATCCGCCGCGTGAAGCGGCATGTCGGCCCAGCGTCTCCGTGCAGGTGGCCGAGCTCGCGCGCGCCGAGCACGAAACCGCGCCGCCGAATCGGTGCGGGCGCGCGCGACGCCCTCCCACGAGCCGACCTCCTGCTCGATCCGGGCGCGCGATATCCTCCATCCATGCCGTTCTACCAGCGTCTCGGCGACTTGCCGCGCAAACGGCACATCGTCTTTCGCGACGAACGGGATCCTGCTCACCGAAGAGGTGATGGGCTTCGAGGGCTTCTCGGGCCTCGAGTCGATCCTCTACCACCTGCATTCGCCGTGCCGCGTGATCGAGTGTCGGCGCGTTCGAGCCGATCGTGCGCGAGGAGTGGGTGCCCGACGCGCACGCGCACCGGCACCTCCGAAGACGTGGGACGTCGCGCCCGGCGGCGACGCGGTCAGCGGCCGGCGGCTCCTGATGTGGAACGACGACGTCGAGATCTCGCTCTGCGCGGCCGACCGAGGCGATGGATCACTTCTTCCGGAACGGCGAGGGCGACGAGGTGATCTTCGTCCACGAGGGCAGCGGCACGCTCGAGACGATCTTCGGCGACCTGCCGTACGCGCCCGGCGACTACATCGTCGATCCCGCGCGGCACGACCTACCGCTTCCGCCCCGAGGGCGAGCAGCGCTACCTCGTCTTCGAGACCCCGGGGCTGATCACGATCCCGCAGCGCTACCGCAACGAGCACGGCCAGCTGATGGAGCACGCGCCGTACTACCACCGCGACATCCACTCCGCCGACCGAGCTGCAGCACGCACCGCGACCGCGGCGAGCACATCGTGAAGGTGCGCGTGCGCGACGGCTACCAGACCTACGTCCTCGACTACCACCCGTTCGACGTCGTCGGCTGGGACGGCTACGTCTACCCGTGGACGTTCTCGATCCACGACTTCGAGCCGATCACCGGCCGGATCCACATGCCGCCGCCGTCGCACCAGACGTTCGCCGGCCCGAACTTCGTCATCTGCTCGTTCTGCCCGCGCAAGCTCGACTTCGACCCGGATGCGATCCCGATCCCGTACCACCACTCGAATCTCCAGAGCGAGGAGATGATCTATTACGTCGACGGCAGCTTCTCGTCGCGCAAGGGCATCGAGATCGGGTCGGTGACGCTGCATCCGTCCGGCCTGCCGCACGGCCCGCAGCCGGGCCTCGCCGAGAAGCTCGCTCGGGATGACCGAGACCCACGAGCTACGCCGTGATGTGCGACACGTTCCACCCGCTGAAGCTGACGACGTTCGCCGCCGGACTCGACGACGGCAAGCTACATGTTCTCGTGGGCGGAAGATCCGCGGCCGAGCGACCGCACGCCCGACGACGACCCGGCGGGCGTCACCGTCGCACTTCTCACCTCGAGTGCACCTCGTCGTCGACTGGGACGGGACGTGCACCGTCCGCGATTCACTCGTGGCCGCGGTCCACGCTCTCGGCGACCCGAGCGTCTACGAGGGCCGTTCCAGGAGAAGTTCGGCAGCTACGGGAGGCGCTTGCCGCCGAGGTGCACGACGCTCGCGCGTCACCGAGGCCGAGGCGGCCGAGTGGGCCGTCGCGAACGTCGAGATGCGGGAGGGCTTCCACGAGCTCGTCGAGCGCTACCGCCCGGTGATCGTCTCGAGCGGGCTGCCGCAGCTGATCCGGCCGGTGCTCGAGCGAGAAGGCGTCGAGCTCGAGCTCCGCTCGAACGACGCCGAGGTCCGCGCCCGACGGCTGGCGGGTGATCTTCCGCGACGAGGGGCTCTGCCCGGTGTGCGGCGACACGTGCAAGCGGCGCTCGCTGCCGGAGGGACGCCCGCTCGTCTTCGTCGGCGACGGCTGGTCGGACCGCTGTGCGTCGCTCGCCTGCGACCGCGTCTTCGCCCGCACCGGGCTGGCCGAGTACCTCGCCGAGCAGGGCTCCCGTTCGAGCCGTTACGAGACACTGCCGACGTTGCTGCTGCGCTTTCCTGAGCCGTACGACTTCGAGCTCTCGACGGAGCGATTCCGCGTCTTCGGCGCCGACCTCGCGAACCTCTGGCGTCGACGGCGCGCTCTCACCGTGCGGTCGGCGGCCGCGACGTCGTCATCACGCGCAGCGCCCGGGCGGCGTCGACGTCGAGCCGCTCGACGACGAGACGCGGCCGGTCGTCGTGCGCTCCTTGGTGCGCGAGTTCGACCTCGACGCCGTTCTACGCGTGGGCGCAGCGGGCCGATGGCTCGAGCCCGATCACGCTGCGGCTTGCGCGGCTTCCGCCCGCCGCTCGCCGCCGACCCGTTCGAGTCGCTCGTCACGCTCGATCACGGCGCAGCAGGTCTCGCTCTCGCTCGGCCTTCGCGATGCGGTCGCGGCTGATCGAGCGCTTCGGCGAGCGCGCGGCCGACGCCTGGGCGTTTCCGACGCGGGATCGCATCGCGCGGGCGCACGCGAGGACGAGCTGTTCGCAGTCGGCTTCTCGCGCCGGAAAGCCGAGTACGCGCTCGGCCTCGCCCGCAGCGACCTCGACCTCGACGCGCTGGCGGCGCTCGACGACGACGAGGTCCGCGCGCGCTCACGTCGCGCGCGCGGGCTCGGCGCCTGGACGCGCCGAGTGGTTCCTCGCGCGGCACCTCGCGCGGCCGCGCGCGTGGCCCGTCGGCGATCTCGCGCTCCGCAAGGCGGCCACGCTGCCTCTACGGTGTCGATGTGCACGAGCTCGGCCCGCGCCTCGACCCGTTCCAGAATCTCTCCGCGCACTACCTGCTGTGGCGGCCGCGCGTCCGGGACTGCAGGATGACCGTCCGGCGCGCGACGGAGGCCGACGAGGCAGATGCTCCGCGAGCTCTGGGAGGAGTTCGAGGTGGAGGTGCCGTTTCCGTTCGTCGAGGAGCGCGAGACGCTGGGACGAGGAGTGGCGCGACACGCTCGACGACATCCGCGGCGGCGGCGTGTTCCTCGCCGAGGACGACGACGGACCGGTCGGCGTCGGCCCGCATCGAGGCGCCCGGTGAAGGGTCGCGCGCACATCCAGCTCGTGCACGTCCGGCCGCGAGCGCGCCGGCAGGGCGTTGCGACGGCGCTGCTCCGCGCGTGCGTGCAGGACGCGCGCGACCGAGGCGCACGCGCGGTCAGCCTCGACGTGCTGGCCGACAACGCGGCCGCGCGGGAGGTGTGGCGGCGGCTCGGCTTCGAGGAGCTCGACGCTGACCGATGGTCGCGCCCGTCGAGGCGCTCGACGCGCGGCTCGCGCAGAAGCGCGGTCGGCGAGTCGCGCGCACGACCCACGTCCAGACGCGACGACGGGCTGTCGGTCGAGCGGGCGATTGCACACTTCGTGCCGCGGCTCGAGGCGCCCGAGGTCAGCGCGAACGGCAGCTGGATCCGCATCGTCGACCCGGCGCTCGATGCACGACCGCGACGCGCACGGCGCGGTTCGCCCACGAGCTCTCCGAGCGGCTCGGCGCGGTCTCGCGTCGCGCTGGCGCTCGAGCACGGCGCCGTCGTCCGCTTCCGGCTCTACGAGCGCGGCCGGATGGTCGACGAGTACCTGTCGGTTCCGACGTACTACGGCGCGCTCCCGAAGGTCGACGAGCTTGCGCTCGCCGCCAACCCGACGCTCGTCGCGCGCCTCGACCGGCGCCGACGCGCGACGAGGTGCGGCGCGTCGCGCGCACGGCGCCAGCGCCGCGGCCGACCTGCCCGCCGGCGCCGGAGCTCTACGAGCAGATCGCGACGCTGATGGGGCTCGAGCCGTGAAGCTCTATGACGCCTCTGCGCTGTCCGTACTGCGCGCGTGTGCGTCTCGCGCTCGCCGAGAAGGAGCTGGCCTACGAGCCCGTGCCGATCGACCTCTCGAACCGGCCAGCATGGCTCTACGACCTGAACCCGCTCGGCAAGGTGCCCGTCCTCGATGACGCGGGATTCATCCTCCCCGAGTCGGAAGTGATCATGCAGTACCTCGACGACCGGTATCCCGAGCTGCCGCTGCTGCCTGCCGGCGCGCGCGCCCGAGCCGAGGCCCTGCTCGCCGTGAATCGCTTCGAAGACCGGCTCAGCGACGACTACTACGCCTACCGCCGTGGCGAGCCGAACGCCCTGCCCGAGCGGCTGGCCGCGCTCGAGCTCGGGCACAGCCTGTTCGTCGACATCGCGTACGCGCCCTGGGTGATCCGCGCGCGCGACATGCTCGGCATCGAGTTGCCGGCCCACCTCGAGGACGCTCTCGCGCGCCTCACCGAGCGGCCGGCGTTCGCGCTCGAGGTCGAGATCGTGCGCTCCCTGTGAAGCCGGTCTGGCTGCACGGCTGGCCGCTCGACGAGCGGATGTGGGACCGGCAGGTCGCAGCGCTTCGGCGGCGTCGCTGTGCGGCTGTACGGCCGCGGCAACTCGATCGACGGCTGGGCTGACGCAGCTGCTCGACGAGCTCACCGGCGACGACCTCGCGCTCGTCGGCTCGTCGATGGGCGGCTACACCGCGCTGGCGATCGCCCAGCGGGCGCCCGAGCGGGTCGCGGCGATCGTGCCTGCGGCCTCCAAGGCGGCGCCCGGACAGGCCCGAGCGCCGCGAGGCGCGGAGGGTCTGATCGAGCGCCTGGCGGCCGAGGGGGCGCCCGAGAACGCAGCTGCCGGCGTCACGCGTCGACGAGCTGATCGCGTGCCAGGAGGCGATTCGCGACCGCGCCGGACCTGACCGAGGTCGTCACGTCGTTCGGCGGCGTGTTCGTCGCGGCCTGCGGGGACCGAGGACGACCTCGTGCTGACCGAGGACGCCTTCGAGCTCGCGGGGCTTGCCGCGCGACGGCGCCCGTACGTGTTCGCCGGCGCCGGGCCACTTCTTGAATCTCGACCAGCCCGACGAGTTCGACGCGATGATCGCGCGAGTCGCTCACCCTATGAGCGACGATCGACGATCGACGAGCTGGCGGCGCGGCTCGACGAGGTGCTGCTGCTCGACGTGCGGACGCCGCAGGAGTACGACGGCACGCGGTGGCCAGCCCTGCGACCCGCGGCAGGGCCACATTCCCGGCGCGCGGAACCTCGACGTCTACCGGCTCGCTGGAGCTCGACGCCCGACGAGCTCGCGCGCCGAGCTGCCGCGTCGCGGAGGGCACGAGATCGTCGCGTACTGCCACAGCGGCTCGCGCTCGCGATCTGGCGACGCAGGCGCTGCGCGCGCACGGCTACTACGCGCGCAACTACGTCGGCTCGTGGCACGAGTGGTCGCGCCACGACGACCTGCCGATCGAGCGTTAGACCGGCCGACGGCTGCGGCCAGGAACGCGCGGCAGAGGCGGCGGCCGAGCTCCTGCCAGCGCGGTCGAGCTCGGCATCGAGCTCCCGCTCCAGCTCGGCGCGCGGCCGCGGCAGATCTCGTCCTCGGCCCACCAGGCGAGCGCCTGCTCGCGGCGCACCTCGGGATGGAACTGCACGCCCCACGCGGACTCGCCCACGCGGAACGCCTGCGCGACCGGCCCCGTGGCGAGCAGCACGCCGTCGCCCGGCACCGCGAACGCGTAGCGCGTTCCCGTTGAACGACGCGGAAGCTGCCGCGGCAGCACGCCGAGCACCGGGTCGCGCTCGCCCTCCGCCGTCAGCTCGCGTGTCGTAGAAGCCGACCAGCCGGGGCGCGATCCGCGGTGACCGGCGAGCCGAGCGCGTGGGCGAGCGTCTGCGCGCCCAGGCAGATGCCGAGCAGGGGCCGCCGCTGATCGACCCAGCGGCGAAGGGCGGCGTACTCCTCGTGGAGCCAGGGATGCTCGAGCTCCTCACCGACGTTCTGGGCGCCGCCGAAGACGAGCACGGCGTCGAATTCGTCGGCGAGGCGCCCCTTGCAAGCGGATGTCCCACTCGAGCAGCTCGTGGCCGTCCTCCGCGATGACGTCGCCGAAGACCTCGGGGCGGACCGACGGCCCGTGGATGACGGCGAGCACGCGCATCACGCGTTCGGCACCGATTCCTCGTCGAGCAGCTTTCGCAGGAGGGCCGCCCCTGCCGGCGCCTGCGCGACCCCGTCGGTCTGATTGTTGTTGTTGAAGAACGCGTAGGCCTCCTCGGCGGCGCCGGCGAGCTCGCGCAGCGGTTCGGCCCAGCCGCGCAGCTCGTCCTCGGTGTAGAGGTAGTCGAAGCGCTGCGCCGCGGAGCCGCCGCGGACGTTCCACGTCGCCGGCGTTCCGCCCGTGGAAGCGGACATAGGCGGTCGGTGCGGTGACGGCGACGAGCGTGGCCGGGACGTTCGCGGCCACGACCTGCGGCGCGTCGACCACGACCCAGGCCATCCGCCGCTCTTCGAGCCAGGAGAGAAGCTCCGCGCGCACGTCCTCTTCGTACCACGAGCGGTGTCGCGGTTCCACGAGCATCAGATCGTCGCCGAGCTGCTCGCTGCGCCCATTCGAGGTAGTCGAGCGACGACTGCTTCCACACGATGTACGGCGGCAGCTGAAAGAGGATCCCGCCGAGCTTGCCGGCCTCGCGCAGGGGCTGTAGCGCCCGCAGGAACTCCTGGAAGACGCGTCGCGCGTGCCTCGGGTGGCGGGCGGTCGACGCGGCCGCGATCGTCGACCGGCAGCCCTTCGCGAAGGTCGGGCGGCACCTGCTCGAGCTTTACCGGATGGCGCGTCATCAGCCCGAACGCCTTCACGTGCATGACGAAGCCCGGGGGCGTGCGGTCGGCCCAGCCCTGCACCATCGACTCGGTCGGGACGCGGTAGTAGGTCGAGTCGACCTCGACCGTCGAGAAGTGCTCGGCGTAGTAGGACAGCCGCTCGCGGGGCGGCGTGCCCGGTGGGTACCAGTGCTTCGACGAGGGCGTCGTCGGCCCACGAGCACGTGCCGATGCGGACGGGGGCGGCCATGCGCCTCTCTAGACTACGGATGTGTCCGACGACCGCCCGATCGGCGTTTTCGACTCCGGGGTCGGCGGCTTGACCGTCCTGCACGAGTGCCTGGTGACGATGCCGAACGAGGACTTCGTCTACCTTGGCGACCACGCCCGCCTGCCCTACGGCCCCAGCGCCCGCTGGTCGAGATCCGCCGGTTCGCGCACGAGATCGGGCTGTATCTCGAGGGCGAGGGCGTGAAGATGATCGTCGTCGCGTGCAATGCCGCGACATCGGCCGCGCTGCCCGATCTCCAGCAAGTGCTCTCGGTGCCCGTGCTCGGCGTGATCACGCCCGAGGCCTACGCGGCCGTGCAGGGCGACCCGGAATCGCCGGATCGGCCTGCTCGCCACGCAGGCGACCGTGACGGCGCGGCCGTTACGAGACGCTGATCCACACGCTGGATGCCGGCGTTCAGTTCAGCGGCGGTCGCATGCCCGAAGCTGGTGCCGCTGATCGAGGGCGGCGACACCTACAGCGAGGTGCTCGTCGAGGCGGTGCGCGAGTACGCTGCTCCGCGTGCGCGACGCAGGCTGTGACACGGTGATTCTCGGCTGCACCCATTACCCGCTGCTTCGGCCCGTCTTCCAGCGGGCGTTCGGGCGTGACGTCACGCTTGTCTTCTCGGCCGACGAGACGGCGCGCGAGGTTGCCGCGACGCTCGAGCGCAAGGGCGATCGAGAACGTCGGCCGGACGCGAAGGCGACTATCGCTTCCTGACCACGGGTGACCCCGACTCGTTCCGCGTGCTCGGCGAGCGCTTCCTGCAGCTTCCGCTCGGTGTCGTCGAGCGTGTCGACGGTGTCCGAGCTCGAGCGGTCGGCGGCATGAGCAGAACGGACGGGCGGAAGCCGGATGACCTGCGGCCGGTCGTCGCCGATCCCGCGTTCCTCGAGCAGCCGCACGGGATGGTGCTCTGGTCGCAGGGGAAGACGCGCGTTCTGTGCACCGCTTCGATCTCGGAAGGGGTTCCGCGCTGGCTCCAGCGCTCCGGGCGCGGGTGGATGACGGCTGAGTACTCGCTGCTGCCCGCATCGACCGGCGAGCGGTCGGAGCGCGAGGCGTCGCGTGGGAAGCAGGGTGGCCGCACGATCGAGATCCAGCGGCTGATCGGGCGCGCGCTGCGCGGTGTCGTCGACTTCCAGGCTCTCGGCGAGCGGACCGTCTGGCTCGACTGCGACGTGCTCCAGGCCGACGGTGGCACGCGGTGCGCGGCGATCTGCGGCGCGTACGTCGCGGCGCACCGCGCGCTCGACCGGTTCGGCCTGTCGAAGGCGCTGCCGGGGTCGATCGCCGCTGTCTCGGTCGGCGTCGTCGAAGGCATCCCGCTCCTCGATCTCGACTACTCCGAGGACTCGAACGCCGACGTCGACGTCAACGTCGTCATGACCGGCGACGGCCGGCTGGTCGAGGTGCAGGCGACGGCCGAGAAGGTGCCGTTCGACCGGGCGCGGCTCGACGAGCTGCTCGACCTGGCGGCCGCCGGCATCGAGGAGCTGGCGCTGCACCAGCAAGAGGCGATCGCCGTCCCCTTCGAAGCTGTCTAGCTCGCAGGCGCGGTGCGCGCGCGGCTCTGCTCGCAGAACGCCCACAAGCTCGAGGAGCTCCGCGCGGCGCTGCCCGGCTGGGAGTTCGAGCTGCTCGAAGCGGCGACTATCCGCCCGAGGTCGGCGAGACGTACGAGGAGAACGCGCGGGGCAAGGCGCTGTACGGGCGCTCGGTGGGACCTGCCGACGAATGGATGCTCGGCGAAGACTCGGGTATCGAGTGCGACGCGCTCGAGGCGCGCCAGGGCTCCTGTCGGCGCGCTGGGCGCCCGCGGCGACGCAGGCGTCGGCGCTCGTCGAACGCCTCGCGGGCGAGTCGAACCGTCGCGCGCGGATGGTCGCCGTGCTGGTCGCGATCGCTCCGGACGGGCGCGAGCTCGCCGGGATCGGGATCCTCGAAGGCACGATCGCCGACGAGCCCCGAGGCGAAGGTGGCTTCGGCTACGACCCGGTGCTTATTCCAGCCGGCGAGGAACGCACCGTCGCCGAACTCGGCGACGACTGGAAACGCGCCAACTCGCACCGAGCGCGCGCCGTCGCAGCAGTGCTCGCGCAGCTGCCCTGAGCCCGTCCGCCCGGCACATGTCCGCGTAGGGCAACCCCGGTGCCTGGCACCGCAGTGAACACGTGTGCAGGGGCCAAACATCGGTGCCTGGCACCGCAGTTCGGGCGCGTCTGCGTTGGGCGAACCCCCGGTGCCTGGCACCGCAGTTGGGACGTGTCTGCGTTGGGCGAACCCCCGGTGCCTGGCACCGCAGTTGGGACGTGTCTGCGTTGGGCGAACCGGTGCCTGGCACGCAGTCCGGTGCCTGGCGACCGGTCACGGTTCGGCTGCGTCGAGCAGTGCCTGGCAACGCAGCTGGCGCCGAGGGTGTCCTCGCTACGTCGTGGCGGGCCGGTTGGCGCGCCACCAGTTGACCTCGGCGCCGAGGACGATCACGTTCGCCATCACGTACAGCCACACCAGCAGCACGGCCGGTCCGGACAGGGTCTGCAGCACCGGGTTGTGCTTCGACAGGATCACGTACTGCGGCAGCACCTGGAACGTCGCCTCGAGCAGCACCGCCGCCGTGATCGAGCCCGGCAGGACGTCGCGCAGGGTCAGGTCGACGTTCGTCAGCACGTAGTACGCCGACGTCAGGAAGACGAACAGGCCCGACGGCCGAGACGGACGATGGCGATCACCCGCGCCGCGACGTCGTTGCCCTGGAAGCCCGCGTAGCGCTTCAGCACCTCCTGCCCGATCGAGCCGACCACGAGCGAGCCGAACAGCGAGACCAGCGAGCCGCCCATCATCATCGTCGCGAGCGCCTTGCCGTGCAGGAAGCCGCGGTTCGGCCGGTCGTAGACGATGTTGAACGCGCTCTCGAGCACGCTGAAGAACCCGAGCGACGACCAGAGCAGGAACGCGCCGCCGACGATGCCGAGCGCCGTCGCGTTCGAGCGAATCGCCTGGACCGCGCTGAGGATCGAGTTGATCGACGTGCTCGGGAACGTCTTCGACAGCTCGTGGACGAAGAACGAGCTCGCGCTCGGCCGGTCGGCGAGACCGAGCAGCGCGAGCGAGCACGAACAGCAGCGGCACGAACGAGAGGAGCGCGAAGTACGCGATCATCGCCGCGAGATGTGTCCCTCGGTCGGCGAAGAACTTCCGCACCACAGCTCCCCATTGGGCGGCAGTATGCTCGGGACCGTGGATGCAGCCGCTGCCCTCGCCGATCTGACCGACATCTCGCCGCAGATTCGGCGGGTCGTCGTCGTCGCCGCGGACGGGCCGGTCGTCGGCTCGAACGTCCCCGACGAGGCCGTCGCCGGCGCGCCTCGCGGAGCGCGGCCTCACGGCTCGCCGCTCGAGGCCGGACGTCGTCCGTGGCAGTCGCGTCTCGCAGCTCGAGGCGGCGACCGGCGAAGGCAGCGTCTTCGTCGTTCGCGACGGCGGGCCGCACGATCGTCGCGACCACCCGGCCCGAGCCCACAGTCGGCCTCGTCTTCTACGACCTGAAGACGGCCTGCGCTCGGTCGACCCGGTCGGAGTTGACGCCAGATGCCGCGTCGTAAGGTCGTCACCGGGAGCCCTGCTCGCCGCCGGGTCGGTCGTCGCGTCCGTGCTCGTGCGCCGTCGTGCCGCGCGGAAGGTCGAGCGCGATCGACCTCTACGCGGAGGACGGCTCGATGCTCTCGCTCGCCGACGGGAGCCCCGAGGCGATCCGTCTGCTGCCGCTCGCCCGCGAGATCCTGGCCGAGTCGCTAGATGACCCGCGACGAGCTGGCCGGCCGCGATCGCCGGCTGCCGCCTACCTCGAGGGCGACTTCCTGCTGCGCTCGGGCCGCCGCTCGAAGTACTACCTCGACAAGTACCGCTTCGAGACGCGGCCCGACCTGCTCGGGCCGATCGGCGACGCGATCGCAGCCGCCGTCTCGCGAGCACGCGCCGAACGCGACGCGGCTCGCCGGTCCGGAGCTCGGAGCCGTCGCGCTCGCGGCCGCGGCCTCGCTCTCGGGCGGGCTGCCGTTCCTGATCGTGCGTGGGGCCGCCAAGGCGTACGGCACCGGCAACCGCCTCGAGGGCGTGTTCGAGCCGGGCGAGCAGGTGTGCCTCGTCGAGGACGTCGTCACCTCGGGCGGAGCGGCGATCGAAGCGGTCGAAGCGCTGCGGGAAGCGGGCTCGAGGTGCGGAACGCGGTCTGCGTCGTCGACCGCGAAGAGGGCGGAGTCGACGGCCTCGCCCGGGCCGGCGTACGGCTCGAGCCGCTCTACCGGGCCTCCGAGCTGCGACCCTGATTCGGCCCCCGTCGCCCGGTCAGGGCTCGGCGAACCCGCAAAATCCGCACGTCGCGAGGGTGAAATCGGCTCAGTTGAGCGATATCCGACCGATGGCGTTGTTACCCTGACTCGCCGAGTCCTTACTCCCAAGTCCCCAAATAGGAGGATCCGTTGACGAAACAGGAGTTCATTCAGAAGGTTGGCGCAGAAGAGCGGGCTCTCCGCACGCGATGCGGGCAAGGCCGTCGACGCGTTCTTGGAGTCGGTGACGGAGACCCTGAAGAGTGGCGATTCGGTCAACTTCACCGGTTTTGGGAAGTTCTCGGCGGCGGCACGTGCCGCACGGCAGGGCGTCAACCCACGCACCGGCGAGCGTGTTCAGATCGCCGCGACGACCGTGCCGAAGTTCTCGGCCGGCAGCCAGCTGAAGGCCGCGCTCAAGACCTGAGCCCGGCGGCAACGGCTTTGGCGAGAGGCGGCTCAGGCCGCCTCTCGCCGTTCTGCCCGAGCTTTTCACCACGGCCTTCCGCCGCTGGCGTTACCGTTCATCGCTGTGAGCTCCCCGACGGTCTCCTTCGCTGACCGCCTGGCCGCCGAGGTCGAGCGCAAGCAGTCGCAACTCGTGGTCGGGCTCGACCCGCGCCCCGACCTGCTGCCGGTCGAGTTGCGCGGCGACGTCGCGCGCTTCTGCTGCGGGATCATCGACGCCGTCGGCCCACACGTGGTCGCCGTCAAGCCACAGCTCGCGTTCTTCGAGGCTCTCGGGCCGGCGGGGATGGGCGCCTTCGACGAGGTCTGCCGGTACGCGCGGCACGCCGGCGTCCTGGTGATCGCGGACGGCAAGCGAGGCGACATCGGCTCGACCGCCCGCGCCTATGCCGACGCCTATCTCGACGGCACACCGCCGCGCGCCGACGCCCTCACCGTCAACCCTTGGCTCGGCCGCGAAGTCGATGGAGCCCTACCTGGCCGTCGGCGCGGCGCAACGGCGCCGGCATCTTCGTGCTCGTGAAGACCTCGAATGCGGGCGCCGACGTCCAGGACGTCACGCTGTCGGACGGCCGGCCGATGTGGCACCACGTCGCGCAGCTCGTCAACGAGTGGGGCGAGGATCTCGTCGGCGACGTCGGCCTGTCCTCCGTCTGCGCCGTTGTCGGCGCGACGCATCCGCGGGCCGTCGCCGAGGCTCGACGCCTCATGCCGCGCACGATCATGCTGCTCCCCGGTGTCGGCGCGCAGGGCGCCTCGGTGGCAGAGCTGTCCCGGGCGTTCACGAGCGGCCCGGCGAGCGCGCTCGTCAACTCGTCCCGCGTCGGTGATCTACGCCTTTCGCACCGGGGACACCGACTTCCGCGAGCGCCGCCGGCGCCGAAGCGGCCCGGCTCCGCGAGGAGATCTGGGCCGCGGCCGGCTGGTGAAAGCGCGACGGCTGGCAGCGGTACGCGGCGCCCGCAGCCTTCCTGCTGGCGGTAACGATCGCGGTTGCGCTTGTCCGCGCCGGCTTCGAGGCGGGTCACAGCACCCAGCTCTGCGGCCACGGCCTTGCCGCCGACGACGAAACCGTCCACACGACGACGGCCAGAACCACGACGACGAAAAAGAGACGCCCCGAAGACCGGCCGAGCAGTTCACCACGGTGCAGGCGGGCGACACCTTCGGCGTCATCGCCAAGCGCACCGGCGTGCCCGTCGCGACGATCCAGCAGCTCAATCCGAAGGTCTCCTCGACGAGCCTGCATATCGGCGAGCGGATCAGGATCAAATGAGACGCCTCGCCGCCGTCGGCGCAGTCACCGCTGCTGCTCGCGTTCCCTGCGTTCGCGCGCTCGGCGAGCCCGCTCGAGCCACCGGTGCCGAGCGTGCAGGCCGGCGCGTACGTGATCGAGAACGCCGGAACCGGCGAGGTGCTCGCCGTCGTCGAACCCGCACGAGCGGCTGCCGATCGCCTCGATCACAAAGCTGATGACGGTGCTCGTCGTGCTCCAGCACCGCAAGCTGTCCGACGTCGTCACGGTCGACCCGCGGGCCGCCGCGGTCGGGGAGGAGTCGATCTACCTCGACGGCGGGTGAGCGGATCAAGGTGAGCGACCTCTTGAAGGGTGCGCTGATCCAGTCGGCGAACGACGCCGCAGATGCGCTCGCGCTGTCTGTCGCGCCCAGCTTTCCCGCGTTCGCGAAGTTGATGAACGCCAAGGCCGCCCAACTTGGCCTGCACGACACGCACTTCGTCCGCCCCGACGGGCTCGACGCACCGGGCGCGTATTCGAGCGCCGCCGACGTGACGACGCTCGCCCGCGTCGCCATGCGCACCCGCGTGGTGCGCGACACCGTCCGCATGCCGACTGCGACGATCCAGGGCGGGCAGGTGCTGCACACCTGGGACGACCTGCTCGGGACGTTCCCGAACGTGCTCGGGGTGAAGACCGGCCACACCGGGAACGCCGGCTGGTGCCAGGTTGCAGCCGTCCGGGGGCGCGGTGTGACCGTCTACGTGACGATCCTCGGCAGCCCGTCGCGCAGTGTCCGGAACGCGGGCCTCGAGTCGCTGCTCAGCTGGGGTCTTGCGCAGTTCCGGGTCGTCACGGCAATCGCACCCGACCGCGATTACGCCTCCGTCAGCCTGCCGTACGGGCTGCGCGGCGATCCCGCTGCGCCCGACGAAGGCGCTGTTCGCAGTCGCGCGCGTCGGGCGGCCGTTCGTCGAGCGCGTGTCGGCCAGGCAGATCGCTGCGCTGCCGGTGAAGGCGGGCGACGTCCTCGGGCGCGTCCAGGTCTGGAGTCAGGGCAAGCTGGTCGGCAGCCGGGACCTGGTCGCGACCCGGAGCGTCGCGCGGCCCAGTCTCGCGGGGCGGGTACGCTGGTACGCCAGGAGGACCGTCCATCACCTCCTGAGGCTCTTCTCCTCCTTGTGATCGTCACCGTCACACTCAATGCGGCCGTCGACCGCACGCTCACCGTGCCGAACTTCCAGCGCGGGCAGCGGCATCGCGCCAGCGCCGGTTTGACGCTCGCCGGCGGCAAGGGGATCAACGTCGCACGTGCCCTGAAGGCGCTCGGCGTGCCGGTCGTCGCGACAGGCCTCGTCGGCGGCGTCACGGGCTCGCGGATCGTCGAGGAGTTGACCGGCGAGGCGATCCTCAACGATTTCGTCCACATCGAAGGCGAATCGCGGACGTCGACGGCCGTTGTCGACCCGACGGGAAACACGTACACGGAGATCAACGAGTGGGGCCCGGTCGTCAGCAAGGACGAGCTCGCGATCCTGCTCGACAAGCTCCACTATCTGACGCAGGGAGCCGAACTCGTCATCTTCGCCGGCTCGCTGCCGCGCGACGTTCCCGACGAGTTCTACGCCGAGGCGATCCACGACCTCGCACGCCGCCATGTGCTTTCTGTGCTCGATACGGAGGGTGAGCCGCTGCGGCTGGGCGTCGAGGCGGAGCCGTTTCTCGTGTCGCCGAACCAGCGGGAGGCCGAGGCACTCGTCGGGCAGGAGTTCCACGACGACGAGGACTTCCGGCTCGCGCTCGACCAGATCACCGAGCTCGGGCCGAAGAACGTGATCATCACGACCGATACGGGTTGCGTCGCCCTGCTGCGCGAGGAGCGCGAGAGCCGCCGGTTCCGCGCCGTCGCGCCACGGGTCGAACCCGTCTCGACCGTCGGCTCGGGCGATGTGCTGCTCGCCGCGTTCGTCGCCGCGCGCCACGCCGGCAAGGGGCCCGAGGATTCGCTCCGTGCGGCGGTCGCCGCCGGTGCCGCCGCCACGCTCGACGTCGGGGCCGGCCGTTTCGACCCCCGCCAGGCGGGACGGCTGCAAGCCGGCGTCGAGATCTCCGAGCTCGAAACGGTCTCGGCTCCCTCGTGAGGCCGCTCATCCGAGGGTGCCGGTAACCTTCTCGGATGGACGTCGGAAAAGTCGACTTCGAGGCCACCGGGACCTCGCTCCCGGAGAAGTTCGCGAAGGAAGGGCTGACGTTCGATGACGTCCTGCTCGTTCCGGCCGAGTCGAGTGTCCTGCCGAACGACGTCTCCACCGCGACCCGGCTGACGCGCACGATCGTGCTCGAGGTGCCGATCGTCTCCGCGGCGATGGACACGGTCACCGAGGCGAGAATGGCGATCGGTCTGGCCCGCGAGGGCGGTCTCGGCATCGTCCAGCGCAACCTCTCGATCGGCGCCCAGGTGGGCGAGGTCGACAAGGTGAAGCGCTCGGAGGCCGGGATGATCGTCGAGCCGATGACGCTGCCCACGGGCGCGCTCGTCTCCGATGCGCTCGCCCTCATGGAGCGCTACCACATCTCCGGCGTGCCGATCACCGACGCCGAGGGGCGCCTCGTCGGGATCCTCACGAACCGCGACCTGCGCTTCGAGCGCAATCACGACCAGCCCGTGTCGGCGCTGATGACGTCGCGCGACCTGGTCACCGCTCCGGTCGGGACGACGCTGGCCCAGGCCGAGGAGCTGCTGCATCGCCACCGCATCGAGAAGCTGCCGATCGTCGACGGCGACGGGCTCCTGCGGGGCCTGATCACCGTCAAGGACATCTCCAAGCGCGTCGAGTTCCCCGATTCGACCAAGGACGCGCAGGGCCGGCTGCGCGTCGGTGCGGCGGTCGGGGTCGGAGTCGATGCGTTCGAGCGCGCGCAGGCGCTGATCGAGGCGGGCGCGGATGTGCTCGTCGTCGATACCGCGCACGGCCACTCGCGCGGAGTGGTCGAGATGGTCGCGCGGATCGCCGGGATCTCCGGTGACTTCGAGGTGATCGCCGGCAACATCGCCACCGCCGAAGCCGCCGAGGCGCTGATCGACGCGGGCGCCGACGGCGTGAAGGTGGGGATTGGGCCTGGATCGATCTGTACCACCCGCGTCGTTGCCGGCGTCGGCGTTCCGCAGATCACCGCGATCTACGACGTCGCCGAAGCAGCCGCCCGGCACGGGGTTCCCGTCATCGCCGACGGGGGCATGACCTCGTCCGGCGACGTCGCGAAGGCCATCGCCGCGGGGGCCGATTGCGTGATGCTCGGCTCGATGCTGGCCGGAACGGATGAAGCGCCCGGCGATGTCATCCTCGCGCGTGGCGAGCGCTACAAGGAGTACCGCGGCATGGCGTCGATCGGAGCGATGCGGAAGGGCTACTCGAAGGACCGCTACTTCCAGGGCGACGTCGAGGACGTCGAGAAGCTCGTCGCCGAGGGCATCGAGGGACGGGTTGCCTACAAGGGCCCGCTGGCGGCGGTGCTGCACCAGATCGTGGGTGGTCTGCGCCAGGCGATGGGCTACTGCGGCGCGCCGACGGTCGACGCGATGAAGCAGGCGCGGTTCGTTCGCATCACCGGTGCCGGGTTGCGCGAGTCGCATCCGCACGACATCACGATCACGAAGGACGCGCCGAACTATCGCCGTGGGTGAGGTCGTCGCGCTCCCGTTGCCGGAGCATCGAACAGCGGAGCTTCAAACAACGGAGCCGCTGCCCGAGGAACGCCCCGTGCTGGTGGTCGATCTCGGCGGCCAGTACGCGCAGCTGATCGCGCGCCGCGTGCGGGAGGCTCGCGTCTACTCCGAGCTCGTCTCGCACCGGGTCTCGGTCGACGAGCTTCGCAGCCGCAACCCGGCCGCGATCATCCTCTCGGGCGGGCCTGCGTCGGTCTATGCCGACGGGGCCCCGCGCGTCGACCCGGCGCTCTTCGAGCTCGGGCGTCCCGACGCTCGGGATCTGTTACGGCGCGCAGCTGCTGGCGCTCGAGCTCGGCGGCCGCGTCGACCGCACCGACGTCTCGGAGTTCGGCCGCACGGAGCTGACGCGCCACCGAGGGCGGACTGTTCCACGACCTGCCGGCCGAGCAAACGGTTTGGATGTCCCACCGCGACACGGTTGTCGAGCCTCCGACAGGCGCGCGCGTCGTCGGCGAGTCGGCCGGCACACCTGTGGCTGCGTTCGAGGACGACGTGCGCGGCGTCTACGGCGTGCAGTTCCACCCGGAAGTCGTGCACACGCCGCACGGGCAGCAGGTGCTGAAGAACTTCCTCTACGAGGTTGCGGGGATCGCGCCGGTCTGGACGCCCGCCGCGGTGATCACCGAGCAGGTCGACCGCATCCGGGCGCAGGTCGGCTCGGGGAAGGTGCTCTGCGCGCTCTCGGGCGGCGTCGACTCGGCGGTGGCGGCGCTCCTGGTGCATCGCGCCGTCGGCGACCAGCTGACCTGCGTTTTCGTCGACCATGGTCTGCTCCGCAAGGGCGAGGCCGAGCAGGTGGTCGAGACCTTCGGCGGCATCTTCCACGTGCCGCTCGTCCACGTGCAGGCGCAGGAGCGATTCCTCACCAAGCTCGCGGGCGTCACCGACCCCGAGACCGAAGCGCAAGATCATCGGCGAGGAGTTCATCCGGGTCTTCGAGGACGAGGCGCGCAAGCTGGGCGACCCGAACTGGCTCGTCCAGGGCACCCTCTACTCGGACGTGATCGAGTCGGGCGGCGACGACGGCGTGGCCGAGACGATCAAGTCGCACCACAACGTCGGCGGGCTGCCGAAGGACATGAAGATGAGCCTCGTCGAGCCGTTGCGGATGCTCTTCAAGGATGAGGTGAGACGCGTCGGCGAGGAGCTGGGCATGCCCGAGCGGATGGTGTGGCGCCAGCCGTTCCCGGGGCCCGGGCTCGCGATCAGGATCATCGGCGACGTGACCGAGGAGCGGCTCGACGCCCTCCGCGAGGCCGACTCGATCCTGCAGGAAGAGGTACGCAAAGCCGGTCTCTATCGCGAGCTCTGGCAGTCGTTCTGCGTGCTGCCGGCGATCCGGTCGGTCGGCGTCCAGGGCGACTCGCGCACCTACGGCTACCCGATCGCGATTCGCGCCGTGACGAGCGAAGACGCGATGACCGCCGACTGGGCGCGACTCCCGTACGACCTCGTCGAGCTGGTGGCGAGCCGCATCGTGAACGAGATTCCGGCGGTCAACCGCGTCGTGATGGACGTCACCTCGAAGCCGCCTGCCACCATCGAATGGGAATGAGCGGCGTTCGAGAGTCTGCCGCTTCCACCGCCGTACCCCTGACCCCGCCCTACCGCATCGAGACTGACCGTCTCGTCATCCGCTGCTACGACCCGCGCGACGCAGCGCTGCTCAAGGACGCGGTCGACTCGAGCCTCGAGCACCTCCGGCCCTGGATGCCGTGGGCGCAGTACGAGCCGCAGACGCTCGAGGAGAAGGTCGAGCTGCTGCGCGGCTTCCGCGGCCGGTTCGACCTCGACCACGAGTACGCGTACGGCGTCTTCGCGCGCGACGAGTCGCGTCTTCTCGGCGGCAGCGGCCTGCACCGCCGAGCCGACGACGGGTCGCTCGAGATCGGCTACTTCATCCGCGCTGACGCGATCAGGCAGGGGCTCGCGACCGAGGTGACCGCAGTGTTGACACGCGTCGGATTCGAGTTCTGCGACCTCGACCGGGTCGACATCAAGGTCGATCCCGAGAACCTGCCGAGCCTCGGCGTCCCGCGAAAGCTCGGGTTCACCGAAGAGGTCGTGCTGCGAGGCGTGCTGCCACCCAAACGGGAGGGTGGAGCGAATCGCGACGCGATCCTGTTCACCATGCTCGCGGGTGAGCTCACGGCCTCACCGGCGGCCGGATTCGCCTACCGCGCGTTCGGCGCCGTCGGCGAGCCGCTCGAACCCGGCTGGGCCTAGGGCCCTCCGCGCACGTAGATGACCTGGCCCGAGACGTAGCTCGCATCGTCCGAGCAGAGGTAGGCGATCGTGCCGGCGACATCCTCGGGCTGGCCGACCCGCCGGAGCGGAACCTCCTTCGCGACGTGCTCCTGAAACTGGTCGAACGGCACGCCGATCCGGTCGGCCGTCTGCTGGGTCATCGCCGTCGCGATGAACCCTGGCGCGACACAGTTCACGTTGATCCCGAACGGGCCGAGCTCGATCGCGAGCGTCTTCGTCATTCCTTGCAGCCCCGCCTTGGCGGTCGAGTAGTTCGTCTGGCCGCGGTTCCCGAGCGCCGAGGTCGACGAGATCAACACCATCTTCCCCGACTTCTGCTCGACCATCTGTTTCTGCGCGGCGCGCACCGCATAGAACGTCCCTTTCAGATGCGTGTCGATCACGGCATCCCAGTCGTCGTCGGTCATCTTGTGCAGCAGGTTGTCGCGGATGATCCCCGCGCATGTCACGAGCAGGTCGAGCGATCCGCCCTGCTCGACCGCTGCGGCCACCGCCGCCTCGACATCGCTGCGCGACGTGACGTCGCAGGCAACTGCGATGCCGCCGATCGCGGCCGCCGTCTCCTGCGCAGCCGCCGCGTCGAAGTCGGCAACGACGACGGTCGCTCCCTCCTCGGCGAACCGCTTCGCCGTGGCACCGCCGATACCGCGGGCGCCTCCGGTCACGAGTGCTGTCTTCCCCTGGAATCGCATGCGGCCGACCTTATACCGTTGGGTGATGGAGTTCCGCGACATCCTCTCCCGCCGGCGCATGCACCGGGCGTTTCTGCCCGACCCGATCCCGCGTGACCAGATCGAGCGCATCGCCGGGACGATCGCGCGGGCCCCGTCGGGCGGCTTCAGCCAGGGCCAGAGCATCGTCGTCGTCACCGAGCCTGAGCTCCGCGCCGAGATCGGCCGCCGCTTCGAGGACGAGCGGGGCTGGATCGCCGGCGCGCCCGTGCTGATGGTCATCTCGGCCAACGAACAGCGCTACCACGACCGCTACAACGAGGCGGACAAGCTGGCGGCGACGGGTGGCGTCGAGGTGACCTGGCCGGTGCCCTACTGGTACGTCGATGCCGGCGCGCTGATGATGCTCGTCCTGCTCGCGGCGATCGACGAGGGCCTGGCGGGAGCGTTCATCGGCCACCCCGACCAGAAGCGGATCTTCGACGAGCTGCTCGGACTCCCCGCCGATGTTGTTCCGATCGGCCTCGCCCTGATCGGCAAGCCTGCCGACGATCCGACCGCGGAACGCGGAACGTCGCGGTTCAAGGAGCGGCGTCGACCGCGGGAGGACGTGGTGCGCTGGGAGCGGTGGGGAGACTAGGGCGCGGGTCGTCGAGGCGCACCGGCCCGTAACGGGCCCGAACGGCGTCGATGAAGGCTGCGCATTCGTCGGCGATGCCGGCGTCCTCGATCTCCAGCACGTTCTCGGCGTTCTTCTCGCCGCTGCGCGACAGGTTGAACGAGCCGACGAACACCGTGTCGTCGCACACCGTCACCTTGGCGTGCATGAAGTCGTGCACCGTGCCGGCCCCGTACGGTGTCGACTCCTTGCCGGAGAACGGCCCCGCGAGGACCTGCTCGAGCAGCGGGAGCTTCCACGAGACGTTGTTGTTCGCGTGCCACTGGCGGATCACGTCGCGCACCTGAGGCGAGTCGACGCAGCCGGCGAGATCGACGCTCTGGTCGGTGATCACCTGGGCAAGCGTCCCGAGCACCGGGCCGGTGGTGATCACCGGCGAGCAGATCCGCACCCGTTTGCGCGAGCGGCGGATCATCTTCGCGATGCGTGCCGACAGGTCGTCGCCGTGCCCCGGCGTGAACCAGGCCCGGATCCCGTCGTCCCAGCGAGGATCGACGAAGCCGGTCTTCATCACGTCGGCCGTCTCCCACAGCTGGCCGAAATCGAGCCCGTAGGCGTAGGCGAGGGCGGGCGACTCGACGACGGCGACCACGTTCTCCTGCCGCGACCACGAATCGTCGGTCCAGTTCAGCGAGCCGGTCCAGACGGTCTGGGCATCTCGGATCACGTACTTGTGGTGCATCAGGTCGGGGATCCCCGCGATCGCCTTCGAGGCGACAGGAAGCGACGCGATCAGCACGGCGTCGGCCTCGGGAGGGGGAGGCACGGGGATCGGCAGGGCGGAGTCGACGTTGAACGCGAATCGCACTGCGACCCCGCGTCCCGCCGCCCGCCGGATCGCGTCGCAGACGACGGGCGCTGTCTCCGCGCCGAGGTTGAAGTCGTACTGCGCCAGGTCGAGCGTCCGCTCTGCGCCGTCGAGAAAGGCCGCCACCGCGTTGGCGATCTCCAGCGGCTGCTGGCCACCGTCGGTCAGAGTACGGATGGAGATGCGCTCGTTCATCGACCGGCTCGCGCGGCGCCCGCATCGGGCGGACCCACAACTTCTACAGGGACGGCGCCGGCGCTGCGACCCGGCGCGACCGGCTCGCGGCATATCTCGACTCGCGCGCGGATGCCTCGATCCTGCTCGTCGGCGAGGCCCCGGGGTATCGGGGAGCCCGTGTTTCGGGCGTTCCGTTCACGTCCGAGCGCCAGCTGACCGGGTCGGGACCAGCCGAGGCGACGGCCACGATCGTGCACCGCGTCCTCGCCGAATTCGGGCTCAGCGAGGCGGTTTTGCTCTGGAACGTCGTCCCGACCCACCCGGGCACCGCGTCGTCGAATCGTCCGCCGACGCGGTGCGAGGTCGCGCAGGGCATGGTCTTCGCCGAAGAGCTCGCACAGGGCCGCCAGGTGCTGGCTGTCGGGCGCGTCGCGGCATGCGCGCTCGGCGGCGAATACGTCCGCCATCCGTCCCATGGAGGGAGCGAAGAATTCCGCAAAGGCCTGCTACGATTGGCGACCGGCGGGCTTTCAGTCCGCTGTTTTTCCGTCTGACCTAATTCTCATGCGCACGTATTCAGCCAAACCGGGCGAGATCACACGCGAGTGGTATCTCGTCGACGCCGAGGGCAAGACCCTGGGGCGTCTCGCCACGCAGATCGCCGACCGGCTGCGCGGCAAGGGCAAGGCCACCTACACGCCGCATGTCGACACCGGCGACTTCGTCGTCGTCGTGAACGCCGAGAAGATCGCCGTCACCGGCAAGAAGCTCGACGAGAAGATCTACTACCGTCACTCCGGTTACCCGGGCGGCCTCAAGGAGCGCACGCTGCGCGTGCAGCTCGAGCGGCAGCCGGCAGAGGTGATCCGGAAGGCGGTCAAGGGCATGCTGCCCCGGAACCGGCTGGCCCGGCAGCAGCTGACGAAACTCAAGATCTACGCGGGCACGGAGCATCCGCACGAGGCGCAGGCTCCCAAGCCCTTCGAGGTGTAAATGGCAGAGCAAGCTCAATATCTCGGCACCGGCAAGCGCAAGACCTCGGTCGCGCGCGTGATCCTTCGTCCCGGCGCCGGCGCAACGTGGGTGAACGGCAAGACGCTCGAGGAGTACTTCCCTCGCCTCCTGCATCGCGTGATCGCGACTGCGCCGCTGAAGACCGCGGGTCTCGTGGGCGAGTACGACCTTCGCGTTCGGGTGCACGGCGGCGGGCCGACCGGCCAGGCCGGTGCGGTTCGGCACGGCATCGCTCGCGCGCTGGTCGAGGTGAATCCCGAGCTTCGGGTGCCGCTGAAGCGGGCGGGCTTCCTGACGCGGGACGCGCGCCAGGTCGAGCGCAAGAAGGCCGGCCTGCACAAGGCGCGCAAGGCGCCGCAGTTCTCGAAGCGTTAGCCTCGTCTTTAGTTATGGCGAGGCGGTACTTCGGCACCGATGGTGTGCGTGGCGTCGTTGGCGAGTTCCTGACGCCTGAGCTGGTCGAACGCCTTGGGCGGGCGACCGCGCTGTGGTCCGGCGCCGAGAAGATCTTCGTCGGCCGGGACACGCGCGAGTCGGGCGTCGAGCTCGAGGAGGCGTTCGCGCGCGGCGTCATCTCGGCCGGCTGTGACTGCGTGGTCGCCGGGGTGCTGCCGACTCCGGCCGTGGCGCTACAGGCGCTCGACCTTGGCTGCGTCATCACCGCCTCGCACAACCCGCCCGAGTACAACGGGGTCAAGTTCTTCGACGGCCGGGGGCGGAAGCTCACCGACGAATCCGAGGAGCAGATCGAGGCGCTGCTCGCCGCTCCGCCGGCCGAGAATCAGGGCGTTGTCGAGCGTGTCGAGGTAGCGACCGATTCGTATCTCGAGCACGTGCTCGAGCGCTTCGGCTCGGATCTGACCGGGCTGCGGATCGTCGTCGACTGCGCCAACGGCTCGTACTCCGGCCTCGCGCCCGACGCGTTCCGCCGGCTCGGCGCCGAGGTGCACGCGGTCGCCGATGCTCCCGACGGCCAAAACATCAACGTCGGTTGCGGCGCCACCGATCTGGCGCTCCTGCAGCGGGAAGTCGTCGCAGGGAGCTTCGACCTCGGCATCGCCTTCGACGGCGACGGCGACCGGATGCTTGCGGTCGATGAGACCGGCGCCCTGATCGACGGCGACCAGATCGTCGCGATCCTGGCGCTCGATCTCGACGTCGACCTCGTAGCGGTCACCGTGATGACCAACCTCGGCTTCCACGCGTTGATGCGCGAGCATGACATCCGCGTCGTGACGACCGACGTCGGCGACCGTTACGTCCTCGAGGCGCTCCACCGCGAGGGCGGGCTCGTCGGCGGCGAGCAGTCGGGCCACATCATCTGCCTTCGCGACCATGTGACCGGCGACGGGCTCGCCTCGGCACTGCTGCTCTGCGGCGCGCTCAAGGGCCGCGCGTTGAGCGAGGCCGCAGGGGTGATGTCGGTGTTCCCGCAGGTCAAGGAAAACGTGCGCGTGGCCGATAAGGAACTCACTCCGGCGATCGAAGCCGAAGTAGCTCGTTTGAACGCTGAGTGGGATGGACGCGGTCGTGTGCTGGTGCGCGCATCAGGCACGGAACCCCTGATCCGGGTGCTGGTGGAGGCCGAAAATGCAGAGTTCGCCGCAAAATCGTGTGCTAGCATCGCCTCGCTCGTCCGACGAGAGCTCGGCTGACCTTTCCGACGTAGGAACGGTCACGTAGCCGGGCTCTTGCCCGTTTTAGAGGACGGAAGGAGCCTGAATGTGCGGGATCATTGGATACGTCGGTAGTCGTGCTTCCAAGCCGCTGCTGATCGCTGGATTGCAACGGCTCGAATATCGGGGCTATGACTCTGCGGGAATCGCGCTGCTCGAGGCAGACGGCCTCGAATACGTGCGCGCCGTGGGGAATCTGCAGTTCCTCAGGGATGCAGCCGAGTCGAACACGTCGGGGTCGACGACCGGGCTCGGCCACACTCGCTGGGCCACGCACGGCGGCGTCACCGAGCTGAACGCCCATCCGCTGACGGCCTGCGACGACCGCGATCTCGCGATCGTCCTGAACGGGATCGTCGAGAACTTCCGTGAGCTGCGCGAGGAGCTGACTGCGGGTGGCCACAACCTTTCGTCCGAAACCGATGCCGAGGTGGTCGCGCACCTGCTCGAGGACGCCTATGACGGCGACCTCGTGGCGGCCGTGCGCGCTGTCTACCAGCGGCTCGAAGGCCATTTCACGTTCGTGGTGATCCACAAGGATCATCCGAACCACCTCGTCGGCGTGCGCAACCAGACGCCGATGGTCGTGGGGATCGGCAAGGGCGAGATGTTCCTCGCCTCGAATCTCGCCGCCTTCCTGGCCGAGACGCGCCAGGTCCAGTATCCGGGTGACGGCGATATCGCCTCGATCACCCCCGCCGGGGTCGAGTACGTGAATGCGGTCACCGGTGCGGTTCCCGAGCTCGAAGTTGTCGACGTCGACTGGGATGACGACGCGGCCGAGCGCCAGGGGTTCGAGACGTTCATGCTCAAGGAGATCTACGAGCAGCCCGAGGGCGTCGCCGAGACGATCGGCGACCGCGTCCGGCACGGTCACCTCGTGCTCGAAGGCCTGGGCGTGACCGAGGAAGAGCTGCACGACCTGCGCCGCATCGTGATCGTGGCCTGCGGCACGGCGTACCACGCCGGCGTCGTGGGGCGGTACGCGATCGAGGAATGGGCGCGGATCCCTGTCGAGCCCGACGTTGCGAGCGAGTGGATCTACCGCAACCCGGTCGTCGACCCCGGCACGCTCGTCATCGGCATCTCGCAGTCGGGCGAGACCCGCGACACGATCCAGGCGATGAAGCTGGCGCGCGAGAAGGGCGCCCGCACCGTCGCGATCACGAACATGATGGGCTCGCAGATCACCCGCGAGGTCGATTCGGTGCTCTACACGCGCACCGGCCTCGAGGTCGGCGTGGCCGCCTCGAAGACATTCACGGCGCAGATCGCCCTGCTGTTCCTGATCGGCCTGAAGCTCGCCCAGTCACGCGAGACGATGGACCCGAAGGAGATGGAGTTCATCCTCGACGAGGTCTACGACCTGCCGAACAAGATGCAGCGGTTCCTCGACGGCGACCATCCGATCGAGGAGATCGCCCAGCGGTTCTACGAGAAGCAGTTCTTCCTCTATCTCGGCCGCCACATCGGGCTGCCGGTTGCGCTCGAGGGTGCGCTCAAGCTGAAGGAGATCTCGTACATCCCGACCGACGCGTATTCGGCCGGCGAGATGAAGCACGGGCCGATCGCTTTGCTCGAGGAGGGGACGCCCGTCGTGGTCGTCGCGACGCGCATCCACGTCTACGACAAGATCGTCTCGAACATCCAGGAGACCCGCGCCCGCGGCGCGCACGTGATCGCGATCGCGACCGACGGGAACGAGGACATCCAGCACCACGCCGACGACGTGATCTACGTCCCGAAGTCGCCGTCGTTCCTGCAGGCCCCGCTGGCGATTCTGCCGCTCCAGTTGCTCGCCTATCGGATCGCGCGTCTGCGCGGCCTGAATGTCGACCAGCCGCGGAACCTGGCCAAGACCGTCACGGTCGAATAGCCGCATACGTTTGAGCCGTCGCGCTGCTCCTTGCCTCCCGCGCAAGCACGGGAGGCGAGCGGCGCGTCGGCGAGGTCGGTCAGCGCATTCGATCGCACGCGTGTCCGTTTGGGCGAGCGAACAAACCCTCGACCTACCTCGAGTTGCGGTAGGTACCGTCATCACGAAACCCGCACGGGACAGCAACGACTCCGTGTCTTTCCCTGCTCAGCCCCACCCGCCGTCCAGCCACGTCCGGTGGCAGCCGCTGGGTCACACTCGCGTTACGAATCGTCGACGGGGCCGCGGAGTCGCTTCGTTCCGCCCCGGCGGCGCTTTTCGTCCAGACGTCGTTCGCGGGAGGCTTTTGTCGGGGCTGTCGCTCGGCGTTTGCGGCGGACGACCAGCGCTTCTCGCAGCTGCTCGACGATTCGGTCGGCGGCGAGCTCCCGGTTGCGGAGTTGCGAGCGCTCGTCCTGCGCCGCCGCTCGGACGACGGGGCCGAGCTTCGCCAGCACCCGCCGCCGCTCGGGCTCGCTCAGGGCGAGCGACTCGGCGACGTCGAACAGGCCCTCGGCTCGCGTCGACGTCTTCTGCGCGTGCTGGCCGCCCGGCCCGCTCGAGCGGGAGAAGCGGAATGCGATCTCGGAGCGAATAGACTCGACGTCCATGGCTGCGATTCTGCTTGACGTCGACGGTGTGCTGCACGTTTCAGGCACGCCCATCTCCGGCGCGCCCGCGGCGGTGCGCGGTCTACGCGAGCAAGGCCACCGGCTGCGGTTCGTCACGAACTCGACGACCCTGTCCCGCACACAGCTTGCGGAGCAGCTCCGTCAGATCGGGATCGAGCTCGACGACGACGAGCTGCAGACCCCCGGCGGAGTCGCCGCACGGACGCTTGCAGGCAAGCGCGTGCTGGCGCTGACCATGCCGGGCCTGCTCGACGATCTGGACGGCCTGCAACTCGTCGGCATGAACGTCGACGCCGTCCTGATCGGCGGGGCCGACGAGGGCGAGGAGACCGGCCGTGTCTTCTCCTACCTCAACCTGAACCGCGCCTTCCACGAGCTCGAAGCCGGAGCCGAGCTCTACTGCCTGCACCGCAACAAGTGGTGGCAGACGGCCAACGGCCCACGTCTGGATGCGGGCGCCTTCGTTGCGGGCCTGGAGTACGTCGCCGGCGTCGAGGCGACCGTGCTCGGCAAGCCCAGCCCGGCGTTCTTCGGCGCGGCGCTCGCGGCGCTCGACGCCGATCCCGAGCTCACCTGGATGGTCGGAGACGACCTCGAGGGCGACATCGCCGGCGGTCGCGCACACGGCCTCAAGACGATCCTCGTCCGCACCGGCAAGTTCCGTCCCGACGAGCTCGAGCATTCGCGCATCCAGCCCGACGCCATCGTCTCGTCGGTCGCCCAGCTGCCGGATTGGCTCGAGAGCAACCTGTGAGTGACGCCGCGCGTGTGCGCGTGGGCGTCGACCTGATCGAGATCGAACGCATCAGGCGCGCTCTCGAACGCCACGGCGAAGGCTTCAAGAGCCGCTGCTTCACGGACGCCGAGCGCGCGTATTGCGACTCGAAGCCCAACCCGCCGCAGCATTACGCCGGACGCTTCGCGGCGAAGGAGGCGATCGGCAAGGCGATCGGTTCGGGCGTCTACTTCACGTGGAAGGAGATCGAGATTCGCGGCCGGCCCAAGCCCGGGGTGCACCTCTCCGGCCGCACCGCCGCCTGGGCCGAGAAGGTGGGTGCGGGCCACATCGAGCTTTCGATGACCCATTCCCGCGAGCTCGCGGCCGCGGTGGCGGTCGTCGTCGACGTATGAGGCTCGAGCCGCTGCTCACGGCCGAGGAGACGCGCGTGGCCGAGAGCGCGCATTCCGGGCCGATGTCCGAGTTGATGGAGCGCGCCGGGGCGGCGGTTGCCGACATCGTGCTCCGCCGGTTCCCGGGTCGCGTGACGGTCGTCTGCGGCGGTGGGAACAACGGCGGTGACGGCAAGGTCTGCGCGCGCCTCCTCGAAGAGGGCGGGCGCGAGGTACGGATCGTCGACGGCGTCGGCGACCTCGGCGAGCCCGACGTGATCGTCGATGCGCTCCTGGGCATCGGCTTCCGCGATACACCTCGCGAGGACGCCGCGCGCATGATCGAGCTGATCAACGCGGCCGGGCGCCCGGTGGTTGCGGTGGACGTCCCCTCAGGAGTCAATGCCTCGACCGGCGAGGTCCCGGGCGCAGCCGTGCGGGCGACCGTCACCGTCACGTTCGGCGCCGCCAAGGTCGGCCTGGCTGTCGCGCCGGGTCGTTTCCATGCGGGCTCGGTGCACGTCGCGCCGATCGGTCTGCGCCCGCGCGAGCACGAGCACGCGCTCGTCCCCGCCTCGGCACTGCTCGACGTACCGCGCAAGGGGGCGGAGTCGACCAAGTACAGCGCAGGCTCGGTGCTGATCGTCGGCGGCTCACGGGGCCTCACGGGAGCCCCGATGCTGTCGGCGCTCGCCGCGTTCCGGTCCGACGCGGGCTATGTGGCGGTTGCCGCGCCCGAGTCGACGCTGCCCGTGCTCGAGGCGCGGCTGCTCGAAGTCGTCAAGCACCCGTTGCCCGAGGACACGTCCGGGCGACTGCTGCCGCGGTCGGCCGACGCGATCCTGGCAGCGGCCGACAAGGCAGACGCGGTCGCGATCGGGCCCGGGCTCGGGCGCAGTGACGGCACGATCGAGCTGGTTCGGATCCTGCTCGAGCGGCTCGACAAGCCGATCGTGCTCGACGCCGACGGCCTCTGGGAGCTCGAGCCGTTCGCCCGCAGCGCCCCGACGGTACTCACGCCGCACGCCGGCGAGCTGGCCCGGCTGCTCAAGACCGAGTCGAAGGAGGTCGACGCGCACCGGCTCGACGCCGTTCGCCGGGCGGCGTCGCGCTTCGGCTCGGTCGTGCTGCTGAAGGGCGCCGACACGCTGGTCGCCTCGCCGCGCGAAGGCGTCCTCGTCGCCGGGTACGGCACCCCGGCGCTCGCGACGGCCGGCTCGGGCGACGTGCTCACCGGGGTTGTCGTGGCGTTCCTCGCGAAGGGAATCGAGCCTCGGCTCGCTGCTGCTCTCGCCGCGGTGGCGCATGGCGTTGCCGCAGACCTGATTGCGATCCAGCCCGGGACGATCGCCTCCGACCTGCTGCCCGGGCTGCAGCGGGCAATCGCCGGAGAAGGGCTCGACCGACGCCCGCTGCGCTGAACGCCGTCACGGGAGCGATGTCGTACACCGGCCGGGCGATCGCCGAGGAGCTTCTGTCTCGCGGAGAGGCCGTGCGGTCGCTGTCACGCCACGACGACCCGAGCCATCCTCTCCGCGGGAGCATCGATGTGGCGCCGCTGCGCTTCGACGAAACGCTTGTCGACAGCCTGCAGGGCGTGTCGACGCTCTACAACACGTACTGGATTCGCTTCGAACGTGACGGCCACACGTTCGACGAGGCCGTCGCGCGCTCGCTGCTGCTGTTCAAGGCGGCGGAACGGGCGGGCGTCCAGAGGATCGTGCACGTCTCGGTGTCGGGTGCGGACGCGGCGGATGATCTCCCGTACTTTCGCGGGAAGCATCAGATCGAAGAGTGGCTCGGATCGAGCGGGCTCGAGTACAGCATCCTCCGGCCGACGCTCATCTTCGGCCCGGGCGACATTCTGCTGAACAACATCGCCTGGATCCTCAGGCGGTTTCCGCTTTTCCTGCTCCCGGGCCGGGGCGAGTATCGGGTGCAGCCGGTCTCGCTTCGCGACACCGCTCGCATCTGCGTGGATGCGCGAGCCGGCGAGACGGTCGACGCCGCCGGGCCCGAGACGTTCGGCTTCCGAGAGCTGGTCGGCCGCCTGCGCGACGCAGTCGGATCGCGCGCCCGGCTCGTCGGCGCCCCGCTCGCGTTGACCGCACCGCTAGTACGCGGAGCGGGTCTGCTGCTGCACGATGTGATCGTGACGCGTGACGAACTCGCCGGCCTCAGCCGCTCGCTTCTCACGTCGGGTCGCGAGCCGCTCGGCACGGACCGGTTCGGCGAATGGGTCGGCGAGCGCGGGGCCACGCTCGGTCGAAGCTATGTCTCGGAGTTGGCGAGGAACTTTCGTGGCCAGGAGTGAGCTGACGATCGATCTCGTCGCCTTGCGCCGGAACGCGCGGCGGCTGCTCGACGTGCTCGACGGGGCGGAGCTCTGGGCGGTCGTCAAGGCGAACGGCTACGGGCACGGTGCCGCCGATTGCGCCGTCGCCGCGCTCGAGGCAGGGGCGACGGCCCTTTGCGTCGCGACGGTCGGCGAGGCGCTCACTCTGCGACGGTCACTGCCTGACGCCCGCATCCTCGTGCTCGGCCCGACTGCTGCGGGCGAGGTCGCGGCGGCACGCGACGCCCGCCTGGAGCTGACCGTGTCAAGCGCCGAGATCCCCGACGGTGTCGCCGTGCACGTGAAGCTCGACACGGGCATGGGCCGCTGGGGCGTCTCCGAGCTGTCGGCGCCGGCGCGGTCGGTCGTCGGGGTGATGACGCATCTCGCGACGGCAGACTCCGATCTCGAGTTCGCGCGCGCGCAGATTCGGCGCTTCCAGGAGGCAACCGAGTCGCTGGCCGGTCTGGCGCGTCATGTCGCGAACAGCGCCGCCGCGCTGCGCCTGCCGGAAGCGAGGTTCGATGCGGCCCGCTGCGGCATCGCGCTGTACGGCTTGTCGCCGTTCGGCACCGACGCCGCCCACGACGGGCTCGTTCCCGTGTTGCGCTGGACGAGCGAGATCGCCCTGTGCCGGCTGCTCCGCGCGGGCGAGTCGACGGGCTACGGCCGCCGCTTCGTCGCCGACCGCGACACGTGGCTCGCGATCGTTCCGGTCGGGTACGCCGACGGGTTCCGCCGCGATCTCACCGGGACCGAAGTCATCGTCGCGGGCGAGCGCCGGCGCGTGGTGGGGACCGTGTCGATGGACGCCTTCGCCGTCGAACTCGACCAGGAGCTGCCGCCTGGCACTCCGGTGACGATCGTCGGCGAGGGCTTGACGCTGGAGGAGCACGCGCACGTCGCCGGCACGATCAACTACGAGCTGGCCTCGCGTATCGTTTCGTCGCCGGAGCGCTCGACGCGTACGCTGGTGTCGTGAGTTCGAAAGCCGAGCGGTTCGCCGCTTTGCAAGCCGAGCGGGCCGCCGATCTGGCGCACCGCGTGCACGCGCTGCTCCCCGGACTCACGGGGACGGAGCGGGCTCTGGATGTCGGAGCCGGCACGGGCGCGCTCGCACACGCTCTCGCGCCGCGCGTGGGCGAGGTTGTGGCGCTCGAGATCGACGAGGCGATGGCCGAGCGGGCGCGGGCCGATGCTCCGGAGAACGTGGAGGTCGTCGTCGGGGACGGCGAGCACCTGCCGTTCGACGACTTCTCCTTCGACCTCGCTGCGACGCTCCGCACGCTGCACCACACACGTCGCCCCGAGTTGCTGATCGCTGAACTGGCCCGTGTGGTGCGACCCGGCGGCTCGCTGCTGGTTGTCGACCAGATTGCGCCGGTCGATCCGCTCGAGGCGTTCGAGCTGAACCGATTCGAGCGCGCCCGCGACCCGTCGACCACGCGCGTGCTGGCCGAGGGCGACCTGCGGGCGCTCTTCGACGCGAACGGGCTGGTGCTGCAGCGCGAGGACATCGTGCACGAGCCGCGCGACCTCGAGACGTACCTGGATCTCGCCGGGTGTGAAGGCTTCGACCGCGAGCGGGCACACTCGCTCGCGCCGCCTGGCTACGAGGGCGTGCTCGGCTGGTTCGTGCTCGGCCGCTGATCGAACAGCCACTGATCGACCTCGGTGATCGGCCGGTACCCGATCTGCTGGTAGATCGAGTTCGAGGTCGAGTTGGCGAGGTTCGTGAAAAGAAAGCAGTACCTGCGTCCGCCGGCGAGTAGGGACGCGGTCAGTTCCGCGACGAGCGCGCTCGCGTAGCCCCGGCCGCGCAGCTCGGGAGGTGTGTAGACGGGGCCGACGCCGATGCCGTTCAGGGTGGCGCGGCCGAACCCGGCGATTGAGACCGGCTCGCCCTGCGGGTCCTCCCAGAACATGAAGCCGCCGCAGGCCTCCGCCAGTCGGCTGTCGACAATGGCAGACGGCCGTTCCGGCGTTCCCTCGGGCAGCGCTTCTTCGACAAATGCGGTGCACCAATGCACCGCCAGCTCACGGTCGTCGTCGCGATACCGGCGCGCCTGCCCGGGCACGCCGGATGGCGGGGTGACGGAGTCTGCCTGGTAGATCCGCTCGGCAACGGCGAGTCGTCCTGACGCGCCCGTGCGGGTGTGCCAGATCTCGACGAATCGGCGCACGTGGTTGACCGGTCCCAGAACGCCGGGCAGGCTGTCGAACACGTCGTGCACGTCCGCGGCGATGGCGCCGACCGCGCCCGCGTCGTCGATCTCCGACAGGATGAGTCCGTACGGTGGCGTCCGCAGAGCTGTCGCCACGACCCTGCCATCGGTCTCGACAACGGCGAGATAGGGGTCGCTCCCGTAGAGCCGCGGGTTGGGCAGAAGGCGCGCCGCGAGCCCGAGGATCAGCCCGTGCTCGGCCTCGCGCGCCAGCAGAAATGCCCCGGCGCGCTCGAGGAACTCCGCGACGCCCAGCCGCCTGAGGACCACGGAGCTACCTGCGCAGCGCCTGTCGCGCCCGGGTGTACGTCGCAGGCATGAGCGCCTGCCCGATGGCGAAGGCTCGGTACCAGCGCGGCACCGTGATCTCGCGGCGGTTGTGCTCGATCGCTCCGAGGATCCGCTCGGCGACGAGCGACGGGTCGACCGCCAGCCGTCCCGCGATCCAGCCGCGCCCGCGGTGAGGGAAGCCGGGTGTCTCGACCAGTCCGGGCTTCACCGTGTGCACCGCGACCCCGCGCGGCGCCAGTTCCACCGCCAGCGAACGCGAGAACGCGAGCTGGGCGTGCTTCGACGCCGAGTACGGCCCGACGGCGACCTCGCCCGCGATCGAGACGATGTTCACGATGTGGGAGCCTCGCCCGAGGCCAGGCAGGAACGCGTTCGCCATCCACACCGAGCCGAGGTAGTTCGTGCGGATCATCGCCTCGATCCCGTCCGGGTCGCCGCCGACGAAATCGGTGCCGGCCGTGAAGCCGGCGTTGTTCACCAGCAGGTCGATGCGCTCGTGGCGCCCCAGCACCCGGGCGGCGAGCGCCTCCACGGCGACGCGGTCGGCGACGTCGCACTCCTCGTGCTCGTCCGCGCTCGACTCCCGGCGCGAGACGCCGATCGTGCGCCAGCCTTGCACCCGCAGCGTCCGCACCAGCTCCGCACCGATCCCGGACGACGCTCCGGTCACGACGGCGACGCGCACGATCTAGCCGCAGACGCGCAGGGTCTGGGTCGTCGTCGCGCTTTGTCCCGAGCTATCGGTGACTGTTGCGGTGACGGTGTGCTTGCCGTGCTGCAGCTTCGCGGTGTGCCAGGCGACGGAGTAGACGCCGCCCGAACCGGCCTTGTCGACGCCGACCCGCTTGCCGTCGTCCGTGAACACGACGCTTGTGACCTTCTTGGCCGAGGTCGCGGTCGCTACGAGCCGGTCGCTCTTCGCGGCGCAGGAGCCGGCGTACGGCAGGATCCAGTCGACCGCCGGCCCGCTTACCACCGTCAGCTTCACCTTCTTGAAGGCGGTGTTCGGGTAGAGGTTGGCGCCGATCGCGTCGATGTTCTTGGACTCCTGGAAGTCCGAGGCCTGGATGAGCGTCGACGGCGTGCCGACCTTGAGCTTCGGCGCGTCGGTCGGCAGGTCGAAGACCGCGAGACCCGTGAAGGGGTCGTACGCGGACGCGCCGATCAGCGCATTGTCGTAGCCGATCACGAGCGACAGCGGGTCGACGCCGGAGCCGAGGTCGGTGACCCGGGCGACCAGGAGTGGCCTGCCGGTGGTCACGCGCGTGGTCAGGAACCGGACCGACGGCGGCGTCACGTCGTTCGTCCACGAATTCAGGATGTAGGTGCCCTTCAGCGGTTGGTTCGTGAAGGGATCGGCGCGCGAGTCGACCGCCACATAGAAGCGCTGCAGCCGCGGGAATTGCACCCCGGCGGCGCCGATGTCGACCTGCGAGTCGAACGTCAGGCCGTTGATGTCGGTCGGCGTTCCGGCGTACCCCTGAACGTCGTTCTCGTCCTTCGAGCCGAGGACGAACGGATCGACGAGTGACCCTGGAGTCGCCGCGACCACGGAGACGCCGAAGTTGAGCACCGGGGCGTCGATCTCGGTCCAGTACAGGTGCTCGGAGCCGTCCTCGTTCATCGGCGCGCCCCCGAACGACGGCGGCTGTCCGAACGGCGCCGACGGGCAGCAGTATGTCGAGACCCTGCTCGGGCCGGACGCGGTGTTGCCGGTCTGTACCTGCTTGAGCTTGACCGCCGGCATGCTCGCGAGCGCGGGACGCTCGACCAGGAACGCATAGGGGACGCGCCTGGCCACACCGTTCTGGGTGAGGACGACGAAGCCGGTCGTTCTCTCCCGTGACGGCCGCAGCGGCAGCGTGTACGACGACGGGAATCGAGGCATCCCCGCCCGGCGCGATCGTCGTCGTCGCGGGAACGTCGACCGTCACACCCGCCGTCTGCACCTGCGGCGCGACCGTCACCGACCACGAGCCTGAACCGTCACCCGCATCCGAAAGCGTCAGCAGCAGGCCGTTCGTCTGCGCGCCGGCGGTTACATCGATGTTGCCGAACGACAGCGACTGCGGCGCCGTGAAGATCTTCGGGTCGTCCGCTGTGAGGACGTTCGCCAGTCCGGCACCTTCGAGCAGCACCGACGCCTCCTGCGTTCGGGCGGTGTTGCCCCACGCCGGGCCTGCTGTGCCCATCAGCGCCGACTTGACCTGCCACGGCGCCCAGCCCGGGTGCCGCTGCAGGAGCAGTGCAGCTGCGCCCGCGACGTGGGGTGTCGCCATCGATGTACCGGCGAAGACCGAGAACGTCGAGCCTGTCGTCTTCGGCGGCGTCGACGAGAGCACGTCGAGGCCCGGGGCCGAGATATCCGGCTTCAGCGCATGCTCGAAGTCGGTCGGGCCGGCGGACGAGAAGCTCGTGATCACGCCGCTGCGTCCGGTCGGGATCTCCTCGATGTTGCTCGAGACCCGGAACGAGGCGGAGCCGGCGTTGGCATCGGCGAACGCCCGCAGGTTCTGGCCGTCGAGGTCGGAGATCATTCCCGCCGGCAGCGGCATCGGCCCTGGCAGCGGGTTCGCCTCACCCGCCCGGTTGTCGACCATGATCAGCCCGGTCGCGCCGGCAAGCGCCGCGCGCTCGACCTTCGAGATCAGCGAACAGCTGCCGCGCAGGACGAGCGCGACCTTGCCCTTGAGCGAGCCGTTCGGCAGCGTGCCGAGCGTGTTGTTGGGGTCGTCGACGGCTCCGCACAGCTGCGCGTCGACGGGCTTGTGATCGGTTCCGAGCACCGTCGAGACGTCGACCACGGTCTGGCCGCGCCGACCAGGCAGCGGGAAGCCGCGCGCCTCCGGCCGACTGGATGGGCACGGCACCGAGCGAGGGCGGCCCTCCCGTGACGCTCAGCGCAGGCGCGAACACGTTCGGATTCGACGTCGCCGCGACGGTGATCGCATCGGGGGCTGTCCCTGGCGACCCCGTCGTTCCGAGCCCGAAGTCGTCGCGGTCGTTGCCCGCCGCGATCACGGGCACGACCCCGGCCAGCACCGTGTTGTGCACGGCGACGTACATCGCGTCGTTCGCCGGATCGGTCTGCGGGCCGCCGCCCGAGAAGTTGATGACGTTCATCCCGTCGGCGACGGCCGCTTCGAACGCCTCGATGATCTCGGGGGTGTTCGCCTCGTCTCCGAGCGGAGTCGGCACCGTGAAGACGCGGTAGTTGCCGATCCACGCCTTCGGCGCGACACCCGAGAGCCCGGTCGTCAGGGGATGGTCAGGCCCCGCCGGCGCCGTCGTTCCGGCGTCCCCGGCCGCGATGCCGGCGACGTGCGTGCCGTGCGGCTCGTCCGCGTCGAAGGCCTTGCGGCCGGCCGCGCCCGAGCCGGGGCCTGGGAACGTCCTGGCGACGATCACCTTCGGCGTCGTGATCGCCGTGTCGCCTTTCGGGAACCCGGCCGGATACGAGAAGCCCGTCGGATCGAGATACGGGTTGGACGCGTCGACGCCGGTATCGACCACCCCGATCTTGATCCCCTGGCCTACGTCGCCGGTCGCAGCCGAGTAGTCGGTCGCGTGGATCACCGTTGGCCCTCGGTCGACCGTCGCGAAGTAGGCGACGCTCGGATAGACCTTCGCTGGCGAAGTCGAGGCCGACGAGCTTCGGCAGCTGGCGGTACGGCAGCTCGACCGCGAAGCCGTCGAAGACGATGCGGTAGCGCTCCTGGACGCGCGCCTGCGGGATTGCCACGCGGAGCTCGGCGACGGCCGCCTGCTGGGCGCGTGCGAGCTGGGCGAGGTATGCCTTTGCCGCCGCGGTGTGGACGTTCGAGCCGGTTGGTGTGTGAGGCGGTGGCAAGGCTCCGGTCCGAGTTCCACGCCGCCAGCGGAGCCTGGCTGAGCCTCACGATCACGCGGGTCAAGCCGCTGGCGTGGCCCGCCGGAATGTGAATCGTCCCGGCGCGGACCCGGGGCAGCGGACTCTCGCGATAGTCGCGGCGCACGGGCTGCAGGGCGGCCGAGGCCGACGTCGCCGTGGCCAGGAGGAGCAGCGCCAGGGCAAGTGTCGGACGACGCAAGACCGGCCCACCATAGCCAAGCCCCTGGACGGTCGAACCGCGCTTCACACCGACCAAACATCTAGAGTCGTCTCATGTTCGAGGGAAAGAAAGCGCTCATCCTCGGGGTCGCGAACAAGCGGTCGATCGCCTGGGCGATCGCCAAACGCTCGCCGACGGCGGCGCCACGCTGGCCTTCACGTTCCAGGGCGAGCGGATCGAGAAGAACGTTCGCGACCTCGCCGAGACGGTTCAGAGCCCGCTCGTGACGGAGCTCGACGTCCGCGAGCGACGAGCAGATCGAGCGTGTCTTCCGCGAGGTCGGCGAGGCGTTCGACGGCAAGCTCGACATCCTCGTCCACTCGGTCGCCTTCGCCGCCGCGGAGGATCTCGAGGGCCGTTTCACCGACACGCCCCGCGACCGCTTCTGGATGGCGATCGACGTCTCGGCCTATTCGCTCGTCGCGTGCACCCACGCGGCCGAACCGCTGTTCGAGGCTGCCGGCGGCGGCTCGGTGCTGACGATGACCTACCTCGGCGGTGAGCGCGCGGTGCCTCACTACAACGTGATGGGCGTGGCCAAGGCGACGCTCGACTCGTCGGTCAAGTACCTGGCGTGGGACCTCGGCACGAAGAACATGCGCGTGAACGCGATCTCGGCCGGCCCGGTGCGCACGTTCGCTGCACGGTCGATCGCCGGCTTCCCGACGATGGAGTCGATCGTCGAGGAGCGCTCACCGCTGCATCGCCACGTCGACGCCGAGGATGTCGGTGCGGCGGCTGCCTATCTGCTCTCCGACGGCGCCCGCAACGTGACCGGGACGACGCTGTACGTCGACTCGGGCTATCACGCTATGGGTATGTAGGGGAGCGGGGGCCTCGACGACTTCCCGCTCGAATCAACCCGGGTCGCTTACATGAACGGCTTCGTCACCATGTCGGCGACCACGAGCAGCAGCACCGAGATGTCGACGCGCGCGATCAGCAGGATCTTGTCGATCACCGCAAGCGTGTCGGGATGCTCCGGGCCCTTCTCGGCCGCCGTCGCCTGCGATCTGCTTCGCGAGCGGCGACAGCACCGCGACGCCGGTGATGAACGTCGCCGCATAGCCGACCAGGCCGGCGTCGATCCAGAAGGTGCCCCAGCCCCAGTCGATGTTGATCATCATCGCGATCCCCATCAGGAACACGATCAGGCCGGCCGGGAGCGAAGATCTTCTCGCCCGCGAACGCCGCCTGGCGGGCGATGGTCAGGATCTCGGCGGTATCGCCGCTCCGCTGCGCCCTGATGCCGAGGATGGTGAGGAACGAGCCGCCGCCGATCCAGATCACGGCGAACGTCACGTGGATCCACTTGAAGAGGAAGTACCAGTGATCGCCGAGTCGACGAGAACGCGAAGATCAGCTGCGATCACGACGACGCCTGCCAGCAGTGAGCAGTTGAACGACATCCGCCGAGCGCTTCTCGGTGGACGCGGTGCTGCAGGAGTATGCCATGAGCGCGATTTAGCCGGACGCGGCGGGCGCATGCAAGTCCCGGCAAGCCGGCGAGCAGCTCGTCGACGTCCGGGACGCCGTCGATGTCGTAGCTCCACACCCTCCGGACGACGCCCGTCGCGTCGACGAGAAATGCCGAGCGGCGGGCGACGTCGAGCATGCCCGCGGTACTCGTGCGCGATCCCGAGCGCGCGCACCGCCTCGCCGTTGAAATCCGACAACAGGCCGAAGTTCAGGTCGATCGCCTGCGTCCACGCAATGTGCGTCCACGGCGAGTCGCGCGAGATCCCCACGGGCTGCACTCCGACTTCGTCGAATTCCGCTCGCCGGTCGCGAACCAGCTCGACCTCGTTCATGCAGGTCGAGGACCAGTCGAACGGATAGAAAAGCAGCAGCTTCGGCCCGTCGGCGAGCGACTCGGGCAGCGACAGCGACTGCCGCGGGCCGAGGAAGACCGTCGCCTCGGGGAGCGGATCGCCGGCCTGCGCATCATCTAGACCGCCGAAGCAGGAACGGCTTCGGTCGCGAGCGAGAGCTCGCGCACGATTTCCACGATGTCCTTGTTCGCGTTCCAGACGCGCAGCTGCCGGTCGGCGCCGTTACCGCGCGCCAGGATCTCCCGGACGCCTTCGAGCTCGCGGTCGGAACCCAGCTCGCGTGCATGCGGCTCGACGTCCCGCAGCGTGCGCCGGATCAGCTGTGACACCGGCACCCGGTTGCGGCGCCCGGTCGCCAGATCCATGATCGGCGCCTCGAGGCCGTAGCGCGCGGCGAGCCACTTGTTCTCGGTCGTCAGGATCCGGTGCCAGGTCGGCACCTCGCGGCCCGCCTCGTAGTGCTCGCAGTACATCTTCGCGATCGCCTGGAAGAACGCCGTGATCGCGACGACGTCCTCCAGCCGCGTGACGGCGTCACACACACGCAGCTCGATCGTGCCGAGCCGCGGGTGCGGGCGGATGTCCCACCAGATGTGCGTGTAGTCGGCGATGCAGCCGGTGCGCTCGAGCTGCCCGACGACCTCGGCGAAGTCGGCGTAGTTCTCGAAGCGGGGCGGTGGGCCGGAGCGCGGGAAGGCCGCGAACACCATCTGCCTGCTCGACGTGAGGCCGGTCGGCTCGCCGCGCCAGAACGGCGAGTTCGCCGACAGCGCGAGCAGCTGGGGGAGGTGGACGAGGAGGCCGTTCATCACCTGGATCGCCTTCTCGGGATCGTCGATCGCGACATGGATGTGCATGCCGAAGATCAATTCGCGACGGGCGATGTACTGCAGTTGGTCGACGAGCTGGCGGTAGCGGTCGCGCGCGGTGATCCGCTGCCGCTCGAAGAGGCTGAACGGATGCGTGCCCGAGGCGCCGAAGCGGCAGCCCTCGGAGCGCGCGACCTCGCCGACGTAGCGCCGCAGCTGGGTCAGCGCATGGAGGACATCGTCCGCGGTGCGGCAGACGGGCGTCGTCACCTCGAGCACCGACTGCATCAGCTCGGCGGTGATGTGATCCTGCAGGTCGGGGTCGTCGACCGCCGCCAGCACGGAGTCGATGTGCTGGACGAGATCCCACGTCTCGGGGTCGAGCAGCATGTACTCCTCCTCGACGCCGAGGGTGTACGGATCCCCCTTGCCGAACGCGTGGTCGAGCACGCTCGCGCGCGAACGCTCGGCGCCGGCGCCTTTGCCGGTGATCGACGGCGGGAAGATCTGCTGCATCTCCGGAGTATCGCTGGACATCAGTCGATGATCGCTTCGGCTTCGATCTCGACGAGCCAGCGCGGGTCGAGCAGCTCGGCGACGATGCCCTGTCGTCGCGGGCCGCGCGGTGGCGAACGCCTCGCCGTGCGCGCGGCCGACCTCGTCGATCAGCGCGGCGTCGGCTGACGTAGATCCGCGTGCGCACGACATCGTCGAGCGTCGCGCCGGCCTCGCCGAGGGCGCGCTCGATGATCCCGAGGCAGACCCGGGCCTGCTCGTAGGCGCCGTTGGGCGGGTCGGCGTCGCCGGGCATGATCGGCGCGGTGCCCGACGACCCACACTGCTTGCCCACCCGCACGGCGCGCGAGTAGCCGACGCGATCCTCGAACGCGGCGCCCGACGAGATGCGAAGGCGAGCCATCTGCGTAGTGTCACGTGCCTTGGAGGCCTTTCGGCAAGTCGAGTGTTGGGGCTGCGAGCACGTGGCTGTCGGTGTGACCGGCCGGATCGAGTCCACGTACGGGGATCCGGAGCGCCGTTTTCGCCTGGGCGTCGGTGACGAAGCTCGCCTCGGCGGTCGCGATGCTCGTCGCCGCCGAGGAGGGGCTCGTCGACCTCGACGAGCCCGCCGGCCCGCCCGGCTCCACGCTGCGGCACTTGCTGGCGCACGCATCGGGACTGCCGTTCGAGGGCGACGCCCCGATTGCGCGACCGGGCCAGCGGCGGATCTACTCGAACTCCGCCTTTGCTGTCGCCGCCGATCTGGTCGCCGAGCGCGCCGAGCTGCCGTTCGCCGACTACGCCGCGGCGGTCTGGGACGGGACGGGGATCGCGCTCGCAGGGCCGGCGGGCTCGGGCATGACGGGCACCCTCGACGACGTGCTCGTGCTGGCGCGCGAGCTGCAGTCGCCGTCCCGGCTCGCGTCAGAGACGCTGGCCGAGGCCCGACGGTGCAGTTCCCCGGCCTCGAGGGCGTGCTGCCGGGTTTCGGCCGCCAGGAGCCGAACGACTGGGGGCTCGGCTTCGAGCTGCGCGACGGCAAGGCCCCGCACTGGACAGGGGCGCGGAACTCGCCGCGCACGTTCGGCCACTTCGGCCGCAGCGGCACCTTCCTCTGGGTCGACCCGGACGCCGGCATCGCGCTGGCCTGCCTCACCGACCGGCCGTTCGGCGACTGGGCGGTGACGGCCTGGCCGCGCCTCGCCGACGCCGTGCTCGCGGAGCTCGCCTGACACTGGACCGATGGGGATCCTCGCGGGCTGGCACTACTGCCCTCGCTGCGGCGGCCGAGCTGCAGGTCGCGTCCGACCACCTCGCCTGCCCGTCGTGCGGCGAGCAGTACTGGGCCGAACTCGATTCCCGGCGTCCAGGGCATCCTCGAGCGCGACGGGCGCGTGCTGCTCGCGCGGCGTGCCCGCGAGCCGAGGCTCGGCCACTGGGACCTGCCCGGCGGCTTCCTGCACGAAAACGAGCTGCCCGCGCGACGGGCTGCGGCGCGAGTTCCGGGAGGAGACGGGCCTCGAGATCGAGCCGGTTCACCTGCTCCGGATCGACCTGGAGCCCTACGGCGACCGCTTCGTGTTCTCGGTCAGCTGGCTCGTGCGCGACGTCGACTCCAGCCGCCGGCCGGAGCCGCCGACGACGTCGACCGAGCTGCGCTGGTTCGGCGCCGGACGAACTGCCCGACGAGATGGCGTTTCCCGGCCAGGTCTCGTCTTGCGCGAATGGGCCGGGTCCGGACTCGCCCGGGCCCCCGCGCTGAAGTTCCTGAACCCGCTACGCGGCGGCGACGAGGCCGAGCTGGCGCTCGAGCGAGCCCTTCGGCATCGCGCCGATGGCCGAGGCCAGCGGCTGGCCGTCCTCGAAGAGGATGATCGTGGGGATCGAGGCGACGCCGAAGCGGAGCGCCAGATCCTGCTGCTCGTCGATGTTGACCTTCACGAGCTTGGCGTTGTGCTCGTCGGCGATCCGGGTGATGACCGGCTCGACCGCGTGGCACGGACCGCACCATTCGGCCCAGAAGTCGACGATGACCTTGCCGCCGGCCTCGTTGACCTCCTGCTCGAAGGTCTCGGAGGTTGCGTTGTGTTGCCATTCAGTAGATCCTTTCATGCTTTCCAGTTTGTAAGTGAACCGCAACGCCTCGAGCCGCATTCTGTTCCCTTTGCCGCGCCGGTGGCGTAGCTACGATCGGGAGCCCCATGTTCACGCCGTCTATCGGACAAGCCTGACCATCCGGCGCTCGAGCTCGAGGTCCTCGAGCTCTGGGAGCGCGAGGGCACATTTCAGCAGCTGCGCGAGCGGAACCACGGCGGGCCACGGTTCTCGTTCTTCGACGGGCCGGTCACCGCGAACAAGAAGCTCGCCGTCCATACGGCCTGGGGCCGCACGCTGAAGGACGTCTTCCAGCGCTACAAGGCGCATGCGCGGCTTCGACCAGCGCTACCAGAACGGCTTCGACTGCCAGGGGCTCTGGATCGAGGTCGGCGTCGAGCACCAGCTCGGCCTCAACTCGAAGCCGCGAGATCGAGAAGTACGGGCTCGAGAAGTTCGCGCGGAAGTGCCGCGAGACCGTGATCGAGTCGGCGACCGCCCTCACGAAGGGCTCGCAGCGTCTCGGGATGTGGATGGACTGGGGCGCCGACTACTACACCTTCAGCGACACGAACATCGAGTACGTCTGGCGCATGCTGAAGACGGTGCACGAGCGTGGCTGGCTCGTGAAAGGCCACCGCTCGACCGAGTGGTGCCCGCGCTGCGGCACGTCGCTCTCGCAGCACGAGCTGTCGCAGTCCGGCGTCTACCAGGATCGCGCCGACCCCTCGCTCTTCGTTCGCCTGCCGGTCGACGGGCCGGCACGGCGAGTCGCTCGTCGTCTGGACGACGACACCGTGGACGCTGCCCGCGAACGTGGCCGTCGCCGTGCACCCCGAGGTCGAGTACGGTCGCCGCGAGAACGGCGAGTGGGTCGCCGTCGGCCGCTACCCGGACGAGGACCTTCGTCGAGCGGCTTCCCGGCTCGGCGCTCGTCGGCTGGACCTACACCGGACCGTTCGACACGCTGCCGCCCGGCGCGGGGGTCGAGCATCGCGTGATCCCGTGGGACGAGGTCTCGATCGAGGAAGGCACCGGGCTCGTTCACATCGCGCCGGGCTGCGGTGGCGAGGACTTCGAGCTCTCGCGCACGCTGGGGCTGGCCGTGCTGACGCCGGTCGACGAGAGCGGCCACTTCTACGACGACTACGGCTGGCTGCACGGCCTCGGCACGACCGAGTCTGCCGACCAGATCACCGGCGACCTTGCCGAGCGCGGGCTTCCTCGTCGAGGCGAAGCTCTACGAGCACCGCTATCCGCACTGCTGGCGCTGCGACACCCCGCTGATCTTCCGGATCGCCGATGACTGGCTGATCTCGGTCGAGGATCTGCGGCAGCCGCTGCTCGACGCGAACGCGACGGTCGACCTGGGTGCCGGAGTACATGGGCAAGCGCATGGACGACTGGCTGCGCAACATGGGCGACTGGAACATCTCGCGGCGCCGCTACTACGGTCTGCCCCTGCCCCTCTACCCGTGCGACTGCGGGCACCTGAACGTGATCGGCTCACGCGAGGAGCTGGAGCGCCGCGCCCTCTCCGGGCTCGAGCAGCTCGAGGAGCTCCGCAGGCCGTGGATCGACCGCGTGCCCGTGGCCTGCGAGCAGTGCGGCGAGCCGGTCGAGCGGATGAAGGAGGTTGGCGACGTGTGGCTCGACGCGGGCATCGTCCCGTTCTCCACGCTCGGCTGGCAGAACCCGTCCTGGATCGAGCGTGGCTACGCGACGGGCGCCGCGAAGGGCCTCACCACGGCCGACCTGCCCGATCACGCGTACTGGGAGAAGTGGTTCCCGGCCGACTGGGTCTCGGAGATGCGCGAGCAGATCCGGCTCTGGTTCTACTCGCAACTCTTCATGTCGGTCGTGCTCACCGGCCGGGCGCCGTTCCAGCGCGTGCTCGGCTACGAGAAGATGCTCGACGAGTGCGGCCGCGAGATGCACGGCTCGTGGGGGAACATGATCGCAGGCCGAGGACGCCTTCGACCAGATGGGTGCCGACGTGATGCGCTGGCAGTACTGCGCGCAGCCGCCGAACCGGAACCTGCTGTTCGGCTTCGGGCCGGCGCACGAGATCCGGCGCGGGCTGCTGACGTTCTGGAACTCGGTGAAGTTCCTCGTCGACTACTGGGCGGATCGAGAGCTTCGAGCCGGCTGGGCCGAGCTCGAGCCGACGGCGTCGAGCTGCGGCCGCTCGACAGCTGGCTGGTCGCGCGCACCCGGCAGCTCGTCGCCGAGGCGACCGAGGGCTACGAGGCGACGCTGACGGTGAACGTCATCCGCGCGTTCGAGGAGTTCGTCGACGACGTCTCGAACTGGTACATCCGCCGTTCGCGGCGGCGCTTCTACGACTTCGACGAGGCGGCCTTCCGCACGCTCTGGTTCGCGCTGGTGCAGTCGCTGCGCGTGATGGCGCCGGTGCTGCCGTTCCTCACCGACGACCTGTGGCGGAACCTCGTGCAGGACGGCCCCGAGTCGGTCCACCTGGCGCCCTGGCCCGAAGTGGTCGAGCCGGATCGCGCGTTGCTGGCCGAGGTCGCCGAGGTGCGCACCGTGGTGACGCTCGGCCGCAAGGCGCGCGACGAGGCGCGGCTCAAGCATCGCCAGCCGCTGCAGCGGCTCGTGGTCGCCGGCGCCGTCCGCGCTTCGCCGCACACGCGACGAGATCGCCGAGGAGCTCCGCGTTCGCGATGGTCGAGTTCGGCGAGGTCGAGGCGCTCCGAGCTCCGCGTGAAGCCGAACCTGCCCGTGCTCGGGCCGAAGCTGGGCGGCGCGTTGCGCGAGGTGCGCGAACAGCTGCGCGCGGCGAGTTCGAGGAGCTGGACGGCGGCCGCTTCCAGGTCGGCGACCACGTGCTCGAGCCCGACGAGGTGCTCGTCGAGCGCGTGGGCGTCGCGGGCTGGTCGGTCGTCTCCGAGAACGGCGTCACCGTCGCGCTCGACACGACGCTCGACGACGACCTGCTGCTCGAGGGCCGCCTGCTCGACCTGACCACACCGTGAACGTGCTGCGCAAGGACGTCGGGCCTCGACGTGACCGACCGCATCAAGCTGGTGGTGCCCGACGCCGACGTCCTGCGGGTCTACGGCGACCGCCTGGCTGCCGAGACGCTCGCCGTCTCGGTCGACGTCGGCGATCTGGGTCGTCGAAAAGGTCTAGCTAGAGATCGGTGCGGGCGTCGGCGAGCGCGAGCTCGCGGCGCAGCTCGGTCGGCAGCCGGAACTCGACGTCCTCGTCGACCAGCCGGTAGGGCTCGATCTCGGTCACGCCGCGGGCGCGGAACCAGTCGCAGACGCGCTCGACGAGCTCGCTCGGGCGCCGAGGCTCCCGACGTCAGGCCGACGATCTCGACGCCTTCGAGCCAGCGCCTCGTCGATGTCGGTCTCGTCGTCGATCAGCTGCCCGCCGACGCCCCCGGCGCGGGCCACTTCGACCAGGCGGTTCGAGTTCGACGAGTTCCGCGAGCCGACGACGAGCAGCAGGTCGATCTCCGCGATCATCTCCTTGACCGCCCACTGGCGGTTGGAGGTCGCGTAACAGATGTCCTCCTTCTTCGGCGCGTAGATCTGCGGGAAGCGGCGGCGGAGGGCCGTGATGATGTCGCCGGTCTCGTCGACCGAGAGCGTCGTCTGTGTGAGGTACGCGAGCTTCGCGTCGGGGGCGAACGACGAGCGCGTCGACGTCGGCGACCGACTCGACGAGGACGGTCGCGTCGGGCGCCTCGCCGATCGTCCCGACGACCTCCTCGTGGCCGGCGTGGCCGATGAAGACGATCGTGTAGCCGGCGGCGGCGTACCGCTTGGCCTGGACGTGCACCTTGGTCACGAGCGGGCACGTCGCGTCGATCGTCGACAGCTGCCGCGCCGCCGCGTTCGCGCGCACCGACGGGGCGATGCCGTGCGCCGAGAACACGACCGTCTTGCCTTCCGGCACGTCGTTCTCGTCCTCGACGAAGACGGCGCCGCGGGCCTCGAGGTCGCGCACGACGTGCAGGTTGTGCACGATCTGCTTGCGGACGTAGACCGGTGGGCCGTACAGGCCGAGCGCCTTCTCGACCGTCTCGATCGCCCGCTCGACCCCGGCGCAGTAGCCGCGCGGTGACGCCAGCAGCACCTTCTTGACCATGCGGCCATGGTAGACGGCGCCGAGTGGCGCACTGTCCGCGAGCAGGCCGCGTCCAGGAAGCGGGTAGGCCGCGTCCAGGAAGCGGGATAGGAGAGAGCCCACGGCTTAGGGGGGTCCAGCGCCGCGGGCTCTTTCCAGGTGCCGACCGCAGAGAGTTCCCGAAGGCACGCCGCGGTTTGCAGTGCCGGGCGTAAGCGACGCCGCCGGTGCTGCCGCGCTCAACATAAATCCGTTTGCACGGGTTTTCAAGATCCGCGCAGCTTTTCAAGATCGCGCAGCTTCAAGATCCGCGAGTTTTCAAGAGATCCGCGAGGCTGCCGACCCGGCGCGTCCTTACACTTCGCGTGGAGCGGGACGTAGCTCAGCCTGGTCAGAGCGCCGCCTTTGGGAGGCGGAAGCCGTCGGTTCGAATCCGACCGTCCCGACTTTCAGGTCAGATCTGCCAGTCGCCCTGGCGGAGGAGGGGCACGGCTTCGCCGCCGCTGGTGACCCCGTCGACTTCGAGCTCGTTGCTGCCGATCATGAAGTCGGTGTGCACGGCCGACTGGTTGACGCCGCGCGCGTGTCGTTCCTCGGGGGCGAGCGGGATCGCCCAGTCGATCGCCTGCAGGACGGCCGCGCCGACCGCGATGTGCGAGGACGCGTTCTCGTCGAACAGCGTGTCGTAGAAGACGAGGCCGGTCGCACCGACCCGGGAGTGACCGTCGACGAGTGCCACCTCGCCGAGTCGTCCGGCGCCGTCGTCGGTCGCGATGAGCGCCCGCATGACGTCTTCGCCCGACGAGGCACGAACCTCTACGGCGCGCCCCGCAGCGAAGCGGATCTCGAGGTCGCGGACGATCGTCCCCTGGATCTGGAGCGGCAGTGTCGAGCGGACGGTTCCCTCGGCCATGCGCGCATCCGGTGTCGTGAAGACCTCCTCGGTCGGCATGTTCGCGACGTGCTCGATGCCGGCCGAGGTGTCGAGCGCCGTCTGCCACTCGGACTCGGGGTGCAGGCCGATTGTCAGGTCGGTGCCCGGCCCGCGGTAGCGCAGCTCGCGGAAGCGGCGTTCGTTCAGAGCGGCCGCGCGCGCGGCGAGGTTGCCGATGTGGTCACGCCAGGCGGCGGCGGGGTCGGGTGCATCGAGCCTCACGGAGGTGGCGACGGCGTCCCAGAGTCGCTCGACGTCGGGCTCGCCGAACACCGTGCGCGCCCAGCCTTCGTTCGGGAAACCCACGATCGTCCAGTTGGAGAGGCCGTCAGTCAGGCGAAGGGATGCCTCGTTGAGGGCGCGCATCCGCGCCTGGCCGACGCGGCCGCCGTCGAGGTCGGCGAAGAGCTCCGGCTCGGCCTCGCCCGTGATCGAGATGAGCGCGTCGTGGTGTTCGCCGATCTGGCGCTGCCGAGTGACGAGCCATGGCGGCGAGTAGTCGAGGTTGTCCTCGGACGCGAATTCGATGTGCGCCCGGCGCACGTGCGGATCCATGTACCGGACATCGACGAAGCGCGCGCCCGCGCCGTACGCCTCGCGGGCGATGGCGCGCGCGAGCGGCGCATGCTCCAGACCGGCCGTGACCGCCAGTGTCTGTCCCGGCTGCAGGTTCACACCGACGCGGACGACGAGCTGCGCGTAGGCCTCGAGCCTGCTGTCGGTCGTCGCCAAGGGTCGCTAAACATATCCCGGGGAGGGGATCATTAGACTGACTGGCGTGAGGCGTCTCTCCCCGATCCTGCTCGTCCTGGTCCTCGCTCTGGCCGCGTGCGGCTCGAGTGTGAAGACGTACACGGACTCGAAAACGCGGCTTTGCCTGCAGCAACACGGTACGACGATCGAGTCGGCGAGCAGCGACATCGTCGCGTCGACGTCCACCGGGGGCGCCTTTCGCGCCCGTTTTGCCGACAACGTCGTCACGATCGTGTTCGGCGCAACGGTGAAGGACGCGAACAACATCAACGACGCGTACCACAAGTTTTCGGGCAAGAACGTGGGCCTCGACGATGTGCTCAGCCAGCAGGCGAACGCGGTCATGCTCTGGCATGCTCATCCGCAGCCTGCGGACGTGGCCGTCGTGAACAGCTGCCTCAAGTAGCCGGCCGATCAGTCCAGTGCGCCCTCCTCGCCGAGGAAGCGCCGGAACCAGTAGAGGAAGACGACGAACAGCACGACGGCCTGCTCGCTGGCCATCGTCACGCCGGCGATCTCCTGGTCGGCGAGCGGGCTCAGGCCCCAGATGCGCCGCGAGACGTGCACGTAGAACGGGTAAGCGGGCTTCGGGAGGAGCGCGAGCAGCAGCCCGAGCGGCGCGGCGAAGACGAACGCGGCGAACGCGTACGCCGCGCGTGCGCCGGACGCCAGCCGCCGCGGCTCGTTCTGCACGAGCGGCCACCAGAAGAGCAGGCCGGTGCCGAAGTAGCAGGCGTGCTCGATGTGGATCAGCCAAGCCTGGTGGTGGAGCGCGGCGTCGTAGATCGCCGGCACGTGCCAGGCGAAGTAGTCGCCGAGCCAGATCGGCAGCGCGACAGCCGGGTGCACGAGCAGCCGCCAGGGAGGGAACCGCGCGAGTGAACGGGCCATCGCTCCCGAGATGCCGAGCACGGCGAGCAGGGGTGCCCATTCCGCGAGGAGCACGTTCTGCAGCAGGTGCGCCGTGAGCAGGTAGTGCAGGCCGAGGTGGTGGAGAGGCGTCCAGAAGGCGACGGCGAGCAGCGCCAGCGATCCGGCGAAGCACAGGATCTCGCGGCGCGAGGCGCCGAACTGCCCGACCGCGTAGAGGTAGAGCAGCCCGAGCGCGGGGATGACGACGGTGGTGTCGACGTCCGCCTGCCAGGCGTAAGGCGAGTGGACGTGCGCAAGCAGCACCCGGCGAGCCTAGATGGCGACCCGCCTGTGGATCGTTCGGCGCACTCCTGAAACCCTTGTTTGACGACGGGCCGTGTCCGAAAGAGCGGGGGCACGGAGGGCCAAAAGCTGTTTGTCTGAGCCAAATACCGACAAGGTCTCGCGGCTGTGGATGGTTTGTTGCACTTCTGTCACCCTCGTTTGACGACGGGTCGGCCGAAGCCGACCTCACCCGATCGGACGGATGCGGCCCGACCGCACGAGGGCGATCGCGGCGCCCGGAGCCGGGTCGGAGACCTCGATCTCGTACGGCACGCCTCGGAATGCGAGGTACACGATCGTCGGCTTGGTGCGGTAATAGAAGGCGACGCCATGGCGGACACTCACCCGCACGGAGCTGCCGGCCCGCGCGTACGTGCGCACGATCGCGAACGCGTCCGGAAACGCTGACGTGACGACGGTGCGGAAGGCGGTTCGGGTCCCGGCGGTCGCGCCGGCCGGCAAGTACCGGATCGACGTGTCGCCGTCGGCACTCTCGCTGAGCTCGTAGGTCGTCCGGGGCTGCGGACCCGCCCAGTACACGCGGTGGCCGGCCGATGCGTACCGACGGAGCGCCGCGGCGCTCATCGCAACGGGTGCGGCGGCCGCAGGTTGTGCCGGGTTGAGGATGGGGCAGGGCGACGCGAGGGTGTCTGGATCGCAGACTCGCTGAGCGGCGTCCGGAAGATGGGCGGCCGCCGCGGCAGCGGCCGCGAATCCGAGCGCGGCAACGGCCGACGCGAGGCCGACGCGGAGCCGAGGGCCGGAACGCATTCGCCTGGTTATAGCCCGCTCGACCTTCGCGCCGTTTCGTTGTCGGAGCCACGGGTACGTTGGAGCCATGAGCGGATACACCAAGAAGAACCTGAGGGACGTGGACAACCAGGCACCGAGGTTCAAGATGCCGCCTGAGCTCGAAGCTCGATTCGCCCGCCAGGCGCTCGGCGGCGAGACGCTCGGGCTCAGCCTCATGACGCTGGCGCCGAACTTCCGCATGCCGTTCGGCCACAAGCACGCGAACCAGGAAGAGGTCTACGTCGTGCTTCGCGGCTCGGCGCGGGTCAAGGTCGGAACCGAGATCGTCGAGCTCGGCGAGTGGGATGCGATCCGGTTCGACACGGACACGATGCGGGCTGTCGAAGCCGGCCCGGAAGGGGTCGAGTACCTCGCGTTCGGCGCGGGGGACGACCCGCGTGACGCCGAGCTGGATCCAGCTTGGTGGACCGACTAGAGATCGCGGTGGACGAAGCGGGTGGAGGGAATCGAACCCTCGTAAGTAGCTTGGAAGGCTACGGCTCTACCATTGAGCTACACCCGCGAACGAGGCTTAGGGTACCCCGATGGAGACCCTGGAGCAGAGGGTAGGCCGACTCGTAGGGTCACGTCCCGCTGCCTGGGAGCCGAGAGCGGCGCCGTGGCAGCCGGCGGGCGGTGTGGCGGGCGGGAACAAGCGCTTCAGCGTCGCGCTTGCCAACGGCACACGGGTGTTCGTCAAGTACGCCGAGGCCGCGGAGATGGCCGGCTGGCTTCGCCGCGAAGCGCAGGTGTACGAGCATCTACGCGCCGCGTTCATGCCCGCGTTGATCGCGTTCGACGACGGCGATGTTCCACTCCTCGTGCTGGAGGATCTGACCGCCGCGGATTGGCCGCCGCCCTGGTCGCGCGATCGCGCGGAAGCGGTCCTGACGACACTCGCCGAAGTCCGACGCGCGGAACCGCCTCCGGACACCCCGACCGTCCGCGGTTACGCGGCCGGCATCGCCGAGCGCTGGGAGCGCGTGGCTGCCGATCCTGAGCCGTTCCTGTCGCTCGGGCTGGTCTCGCGCGACTGGCTCACCGGTGCGCTACCCACCCTCATCGAGGCGTCGCGATCGGCCCAGCTCGACGGCGGAGAACTGGTGCATCTCGATGTGCGGAGCGACAACCTCTGCTTCCGGGACGGCCGGGCGCTGCTGGTCGACTGGAACCACGCCTGCGTCGGAAACGGCGATTTCGACGTCGCGTTCTGGCTGCCCAGCCTTGCTGCCGAAGGCGGCCCTCGTCCCGAGGAGCTGCTTCCCGGCGCCGGCGCCCTGACGGCCGTCGTTTCCGGCTATTTCGCTGCTGTTGCGGGTCTGCCGCCGCCGGAATTCTCGCCCACCGTGCGCCCGTTACAGCTCGCGCAGCTGCTGCCGGCGCTCGCGTGGGCGCGTCGCGAACTGGCTCTTTGATCGCCTCGCGACGTCCGATGCCCGGGTGATCCTGCCTCGATGACCTCCGAACGGGTGGTCGATGTCCGCTCGCGCACGGTCTTGCGGTTGCTGCTGATCGTTCTCGCAGTTGCGGTGACACTCGAGGTCGTCTGGGTTGCGCGTGAGGTCATCGCCTGGATTGTGATCTCCATCTTCCTCGCGCTTGCGCTCGACCCGCTGGTCGGGTGGATCGAGCGGCGCGGGCGGGTGAAGCGAGGCGTCGCGATCAGCATCGCGTACGCACTCGTGCTGATCATCGTCGTCGCGGTCGGCGCCTCGTTCGTCCCGAAACTCATCGACGAGGTGAACGGTTTCGCCCAGGCGGTTCCCGGGTACCTCCACGACTTGACCCACGGACGCGGCCGCCTTGGCTTCCTCGAGCGCAAATACCACATCGTCGAGAAGGTTCGCGAACAGGTGAAGGCGGGCGGCGCCAAGAAGCTGTTCGGATTGTCCGGCGCCGCGGTCTCCGTCACCAGAAGCGTGATCTCGATCGTCGCGGCGACGGTCACGATCGTGTTCCTGACGTTCTTCATGCTGCTCGAAGGCCGCAGCTGGGTCGACCGCTGCTTCTCGCTGCTCCCCGAATCTTCGCGCCCGCGCTGGCGGAAGGTCGGCCACGACATCTACCGGACGATCGGCGGCTACGTGACCGGCAACATCCTGATCAGCCTGATCGCGGGCGGCTCGATCACGATCGTGCTGCTGATCCTCGGCGTCCCGTACGCAGTGGCGCTCGGCCTGCTCGTAGCGATCCTCGACCTGATCCCACTGGCGGGCGCGACGGTCGCCGGGGTCGTCGTCGCCGGGGTCGCATTCCTGCACTCGGTACCCGCCGGCGTGATCGCGGTCGTCTTCTTCATCGTCTACCAGCAGATCGAGAATCACGTGCTCCAGCCGGTGATCTACGGCCGCACGGTGGAGCTGTCGCCGCTCGCGGTCTTGGTCTCCGTTCTGGTCGGAGCGTCGGTTGCGGGTATCCTCGGCGCTCTCGCCGCGATCCCCGTCGCCGGTGCTCTGCAAGTGATCGTGCGCGACCAGATGGCGCATCGACACATGGCTCTTGCAGGATCGGGTGCCGAAGTGGCATATGATCAGGATGTCCCGGGGTGACAGCCACACCTCCGGAGAGAACCACCCGCTGACGCCTGTGAGACTCGCCCCGAGACATGCCCCGAAGGAACGCGCTCATGCAGAGCAACTGCCTGGCGATCGTTCGCGCGGCAAGGCCCGAAGTGCTCGGCTCATCGTCGTGGCAGTTGTCGCGGCGTGCGCAGCACTCGGTGTGACGAGCGCGGCGCTCTCGAACACCGACGCGCAGCATCGAGGCACAGTCGCGCTGACGAGCTTCGACTACGGCGTTCTCTCGCAGCTCAACCACGTGCGGACGGAGCACGGCCTCGTCCCACTCCATCTCAACGTGCGGTTGAGCGAATCGGCCGACGAGCACTCCCGCGAGATGGGAGCCGACGGCTACTTCGCCCACGCGTCGTTCGACGGGACCACGTACTGGAAGCGCATCGAGCAGTGGTACCCCTGGTCGGGCTATCAGGTTTGGTCGGTCGGAGAGAACCTGCTTTGGTCGTCGCCCGACCTCAGCCCTGCGACAGCGCTGAAGATGTGGATGCACTCGCCCGAGCATCGCGCGAACATCCTGAACCCGAACTGGCGCGAGATCGGGATCGCTGCAGTTCACAGCGACGGCGCCCCCGGCACCTTCGGCGGGCTGCCGGTCACGATCATCACGACCGACTTCGGCGTCCGCGCCACCGACTGAGTCGCCCGGACCGGAACTTCCCGGCGTGGGCGGGGCTACCCTTGCCACACGCGCCCGTAGCTCAGTGGACAGAGCGACGGCCTTCTAAGCCGTTGGTCGGAGGTTCGAATCCTCCCGGGCGCGCTCGTCCGCAACGCCGATACGATGCCCCGGCGCGGTGGCAGTAGCTCAGTTGGTAGAGCTCCGGGTTGTGGTCCCGGCGGTCGCGGGTTCGAGTCCCGTCTGCCACCCTCGAGCCGGGAGTGACAACTGTGCAAATCTTCTGACGTGAGCAGGCCGCTCGACGAGATTCGCACCCTCGATTCGGTGCGCGACGCGCAGCGCATCGTCTTCATCGACGCGTGTCTCGAGTTTCCGTGGGACACCCAGCGCTCGCTGGAGCTCGCCTTCTACCGCACGTATGCCGTGCCGTCGATTGCGGAGCTGCTCGCCTCGACGGGCGAGTTCACCGAACGGGCGCAGAAGCGCTACGACGACACGCAGCTGCTGATCTCGGCCTTCTGTGAGCTCGGCTACGACGGCGGTCTCGGCCGGCGCGCGATCAAACGGATGAACCGGATCCACGGCCGCTTCGGGATCGCGAACGAAGACTTCCTCTACGTGCTCTCGACCATGGTCTTCGAGCCGATCCGCTGGAACGCGCGCTTCGGCTGGCGTCCGCTGCTCGAGAACGAGCGGCTCGCGACTTTTTACTTCTGGCGGGAGATCGGAACGCGCATGGCGATCCAGGACATCCCCGGGGACTACGACACGTTCGAGCGCTTCAACCTCGAGTTCGAGCGTGAACGGTTCGCCTACACCGACGCCGGCGCCCGCGTCGCTGCCGCCACGCGCGACATGTTCGTCGGGTGGTTCCCCGGCCTGCCGCTGAAGGTCGGCCGGCCGCTGGTGCACGCATTGCTCGACGAGCCGCTGCTCGATGCGCTCGGCTTCCCGCACCCGCCCGCGGCCCTGCGCCGCGCCGCCGAAGCGAGCATCCGCGCGCGGTCACGGGCGGTGAAGCTGCTGCCTCCGCGTCGCAACCCGCGCCTCCGCACCGAAGAGCGGCATCGCAGCTATCCCGAGCACTGGCAGATCGAGGAGCTGGGCCCGCCGCCGTTCGATCCGGTACCCGAACCGTCGCTACGCTGACGCCGCCGGCCCCGTAGCTCAGCGGACAGAGCGGCAGCCTTCGAAGCTGCGTGCGGTGGTTCGATTCCACCCGGGGCCACTTGCGTGATGCCCGCGCAACGACGAAGTGCCCTGCGAGAGGGCACTTCGTGCTTTCTGCCGGCGCCTCCCGCGCGCCGCTCTATTTGGCTCGGAGGTAGCCGTCGAACTGCGACTCCGTGTCGCCGCTGGCGAGCGTGACGCCGGCTCCGTGGCCGCCTCCGGCTAGGCCGGCATAGACGCCCGTGCCGCGGACGACCTTCCAGGTGCCGGTGAAGAGCGACAAGCCGTTCGGGACATCGATCCACCCGATCTCGTTGCGGGCCACGATCGTTCCCTGCTTGCCGATCAGCGTCATCTGCGGGTTGTTGATGGCGACGGGCTGCCCGTTCTGCATGGTGTCGCGCTCGGTCCAGCAACAGAACTGGGCTCCGCCCGAGTCGGGCTTGATGGCGCCGCGCGTGAGTGGGGTGAGGACGAACGACGTCCCGTCCTTCACCTGGATCGCGACGTGCTGCTTTGCTGCGACCGGTCCGGCCGCCGCGACTGCGGCCAGGATGGCGGCGGTGGCCGCCAGCGTTGCGACCGCGGCGAGTCTGGTTCTCATTGGTCCTCCCTCGTGTGTGACGACAACTTCCGGGGCAGCGTGGCCGCCGGGGCTGAGGCGAGACTGAGGGCGGCCTGAGGCGGCTTTCGTCGCGACCGCGACGTCAGCAATGGAAGTTGTCGTTCGGAGCGACGGTCACCCAGACCGCATCGGCGGCCGCGGCAACCGCGGTCAGGCACAGCCCGCGGTAGAAGGGCGCCGTGGTGAGCTGGATGTGGGCGATGTCCTGCTGGGTGACGCGATCCCAGCGGACGACCAGTCCCGTCGCCTGGTCGACCGTCCAGAGCGAACCGGCCGCGACCGCGTCGACCTCCTGCCACGATGGACAGCAACCGAAATCCTCGACGACCTTGACGGTCCTGGGGTCGACCCTGACCGTGTCGCCTCCCCTGTCGGACAGGTCGACCCAGATCGCGCCGAACACGAGGTTGGGACGGGTGGCATGTTCTCCGAGGTCGGCTTGTCCCGTGAGTCGTGTCGAGTGCGGGTCGATCCGGTAGAGCGACGCGCTGGCCGAGGCGACGACCCAGACGCTTCCCAGGCCGACAGTGAGACCATCGATTGGCGCGGAGGTGGGGAACCGGGTCCGCCCGGTGACCTTGCCGGTCGCCGGGTCGAGACGCAGCACCTCGTTCTCGCGGCTGCCATTTGTGACCACCCAGACGGCGCCGTAGCCGACCGCGACCGCCAATGGTTTTCCCTCGAGGCGGTACCCACGTTTGCCGCGGCCGCCTGCGGGAATGCGCGTGAGCTGGGATCTTCCGCGCTGGTCGACTCCGATGAGCCAGGCGCCGCCCGGGTCGGCGGCGAGTACCGGGCCTGCCAGAGCGCCGATGACGGGAGGAGAAATGCTCACCCGTGCTGTGTCGAGGACGTGACGTGTCGCCGGGTCGATCTCCGTGACCGATGGGCCCCCATAGTTGAAGACCCATATGCTCCGGCCGCCCACGGCGGTCGCGACGGGTTGCGGGCCGACGTCGACGACCGCGTCGACCTTGTTCGTCCTCGGGTCGATACGGACGAGGGTGTTCGCCCTGACTGCCGGTGCGGCTGCGCCGCCTCGATCGAAGGCGAAGGCGACGAGCGCCGCGGCCAGCACGAGGACGGCCCCAAAGGCGGCGAGCAAGAGCAGCTTGTGGCCGCGCAGGGTCTGCGGCCGGCGGAGTCCGAGCGCGCCCTCGGCCGCAGCGATCAGCGCGGTGCACGTTGGGTACCGGTCGCCGGGCTCTTTGGCCATCGCCTTTCGGATCACGGCATCGATCGCGTCGGGCAGCTCAGGACGGCGCCCGGAGGCGCTCGGTGGCTCCTCCTCCAGGTGCGCCCAGGCCATTGCCAGCCGTGAGCCGCTCACGAACGGAGGCTCGCCGGTGAGGCATTCGTAGAGGAGACAGCCGAGCGAGTAGACATCCGTGCGGCCGTCGATCGAGGTGCCTTCGATCTGCTCGGGCGCGAGGTACGAGGGCGTGCCCACGGAGCGTCCCTCTCCCGGTGTGCCGTGTGGTTCGTCGCTGCGCCGAGTGAGCCCGAAGTCGGCCAGATAGACATGCTCGTTTGCGTCGAGCAGCACGTTGGAAGGCTTGACGTCCCGGTGGACGAGGCCCTTCGCGTGCGCCGCATCGAGGGCGTGCGCGACCTGGCTGCAGATCGCGAGCGCCCGAGTCGGCTCGAGCGCCCCTGTCGCCTGCAGGAGACCCTTCAGGTCTGTCCCCTCGACGTGCCGCATCGCGAGGTAGAGGCGTCCGTCGATGTCGCCGGCGTCGTGGATCGGCACCACGTTCGGATGCTCGAGCGACATCGCCACTTCCGCCTCGCGCGAGAAGCGCTCCCGGAAACGCTGGTCCAGCGCCAGTTCGGGCGCCATCAGCTTCAGTGCGACCGTCCGTTTCAGGCGCAGGTCGTACGCGCGGTAGACGACACCCATCCCGCCGCGGCCGATCAGTGCGTCGAGCCGGTAGCCGACGAACTCGGAGCCGATGCGGATCTCTGTCTGAGCGGTCACGGCTTCAGCCGTCCTCCCGATTTCACCCTACGCAGCCTGTCGACGACCGGCACAAGGATCAACAGCCGGGCTGAGGCATCGCTGAGCCGGTGGCCGGGTGGTAGCGTCGCCGCCGCAGAGCCGAACCAGCCCGCCGGAGGAGAAGACGTGGAGTTCCGCATCCTTGGTCCGCTCGAGGTCATCGAGCAGGGCCGCGCGCTCCCGCTCGGCGGTGCGAGGCAACGGACGCTGCTCGCGATCATGCTCACGCACGCGAACGAGATCGTCTCGAAAGACCGGCTGATCGACCAACTCTGGGGCACGCGGCCACCCGCGTCGGCCGCCAACGCATTGCAGTACCACGTCTCACAGCTCCGCAAGGCGCTTGCACCATACGAGGCGATTGTCACGCAGGATCCGGGTTACGGGATTCGCGTCGGTGCGGACGAGCTCGACCTGCTCCGCTTCGAGGTGCTGGTCGCCGAGGCCCGGCGGGCGCGGCCCGAGCTCGCGGCACGAGGGCTGCGCGAAGCTCTCGCCCTTTGGCGTGGGCCGGCGCTTGCCGATCTCGCCTACGAGTCGTTCGTGCAAGCGGAGATTCCCCGCCTCGAAGAGCTTCGACTGCAGGCGCTCGAGTGGCGGTTCGAGGCCGACCTCGCGCTCGGCCGCTCGAGCGAGCTCGTGGGAGAAGTCCAGCTGGTCGTCCGTGACAACCCGCTTCGCGAGCGATTGCGGGCCGTGCTCATGCAGGCGCTCTACGGGGCGGGTCGCCAGGCCGAGGCGCTCGAGGTCTATCGCGAGACGCGGCGTTTGCTCGTCGACGAGCTCGGCATCGAGCCGAGCCCGGCCCTGCAGGAGCTCGAGCAGGCGATTCTTCGCCACGACCCGGCGCTGACCTCGCAGGAAACACCGGGGGTCCCGCGCCAGCGCGCGATCATGGTCGTCGAGACCGCCCCAGGGCGGCTCGCTGACCTGCTCGCGATTGCCGGGCCACTCGCCCGCCGGCCTGCGCGCGAGCTGATCCTGGCTCGGCTCGTACGGGACGCCGACGAGCTGTCGGCGGCCAACGTTGCGCTCTCCGAAATCCGGGCCGCGCTCGCGAGCCAGGGCGTGTCGTCACGGATCGCTGCCTACACCTCCGGCGAGCCGGGCGCGGATGTCGTACGACTCGCCTCGGAGCACGATGTCGATCTCATCCTGCTCGATGCGGCAGCCGACCTCCTCGAGAGCGGTCTTCCCGACCACGAGCTCGGGGTTGTCCTCGAGCGTGCACCCTGCGACGTCGGTGTGCTCTCGGGGACCGGGAACATGGCCGGCGGGCCGGTCGTGACGCCGTTCGGAGGCGTCGAGCACGACTGGGCCGCGATCGAGGTGGCCGCCTGGCTCGCGCAATCGCTCGGGACGACGCTCCGGCTGCTCGGCAGCGAGGCGAGTGCAGAGCTCGGGCGCCGCGACGCCAGCCGGCTGCTCGCCCGCGCCTCACTGCTCGTGCAGCAGGTGGTCGGCATCGTCACCGAGCCCGTTCTCGTCCAAACGGGTGACGCAGGCGTCCTCGAAGCATCCCGCGATGCGCGTCTGCTCGTCGTCGGCCTCTCCGATCGCTGGCGAACCGAGGGCATCGGCCACATTCGGATGGCCGTCGCTCTGGGAGCGCAGGTGCCCATCCTGTTCGTCCGACGCGGCCTCCGCCCGGGCGGCGTCGCACCGAACGAGACGGTGACCCGCTTCACCTGGACGCTCGGGGCCGAGCCGGTTCTGCGCCCCGAGGTGTAGGAGGCGGCACTCTGGGCGGTCGGTTGCGGCTCGTTGCCGCACCGACTATAGTGAACCCAATGGTTCAGTATCAATCGACCGTCGACCGTGCCTTTGCAGCCCTCGCCGATCCGACCCGCCGCGCCGTGCTCGAACGGCTCGGCTCCGGCAGCGCGACGATCAGCGAGCTCGCCGATCCGTTCGGCATGTCGCTGACCGGGATGAAAAAGCACGTCTTGCTGCTCGAGGATGCACGACTCGTGACGACGCAAAAGGTCGGCCGTGTTCGCAGGTGCATGCTTGCGCCCTACGCCTTCGAGGGCATCAGCACGTGGCTGCAGCGGCTCGACCGGTTCGCGCAGGTCGTCGAACGTACGAAAGGAGACCGATGAGCACCGCCAAGAAAGGCAAGCAGAGCACCGGCAAGAAAGAGGGATTCACCGCCGAGGAGAAGGCCGCGATGAGAGCGCGCGCCCGCGAGTTGAAGGCGGGGGCGGATGGCGAAGCTGCCGTCGCCGCGGCGATCGCCGCGATGGCGCCACAGGATCGCGTCACCGCCGGGCGGCTCCACACGCTGATCAAGGACGCCGCCCCCGGCCTGGTCCCGAAGACCTGGTACGGGATGCCCGCCTATGCCAAGGACGGCAAGGTCGTCTGCTACTTCCGCGACGCGGGGAAGTTCAAGGAGCGGTACGCGATGCTGGGCTTCAACGACAGCGCGCAGCTCGACCAGGGCTCGATGTGGCCGGTTGCCTTCGCGGTGACGACGCTGACCGCGGCGGACGAGGCGAAGATTCGGACGCTCGTGAAGAAGGCGGTCCGCTGAAGATGAACGACGCTCCCAACCAGACCGTGGTGACCACTCCGAACGAGCTCGAGATCCGCGTCGAGCGGATCTTCGACGCACCGCGCGCGCACGTTTTCTCCGTCTGGACCGACCCCGAGCTGATCCCCGAATGGTGGGGTGACGGCACGGTCGTCGAGGAGATGGACGTTCGCACCGGCGGCACGTATCGCTTCCGCACCGCCTACGGCGTCATCGAGGGCGAGTTCCGCGAGGTCGACGCCCCCGAACGGCTCGTGCAGACGTTCCAGAACCATCTGCAGACCCTCGAGTTCGAGGATCTGGGCGACCGGACGAAGTTGACGCAGACGATGCTCTTCGCGTCAGCCGAAGAGCGCGACACGACGATGCAGTACGGCGTCGAGGAGGGAGCGAAGGGCGGGTTCGCGCGCATCGACGCGGTGTTGCAGCGGCTCGCGCAGGCCGGGTGATCGTCAGGCTGGGTGATCGTCAGGCCGGCGGCATCGAGTCGCGGCAGCGGGCGACATAGGCGCGGTCGTCGTCGTGCGCGGGAGGCGTGCCGTAGTAGTGGAAGCTCTCGACCGTCTTGACCTCCCACGCCTGCCCGCGGGCGCGCTCGGCCTGCGTCCAGAGCACCGGCTGCTGGTCGGGGTCGTAGACGAAGTAGCCGCCGCTCGTCACCTCGATGCGGTTGCCGCCGGGCTCGAAGACGTAGAGGAAGAGGCCCTGGCTGATCGTGTGCTTCGACGGTGCGAACTCGATCGGGATCAGGTGCTCGATGAAGATGTCGGCAGCGCGCAGCACCTCCTCGCGGGTGTCGACCCAGAAGGCGAGGTGGTGGAGCCGCCCTTGCGCGTGCCGGGCATCGGCGACGTAGATCAGCTCGTGCGCCGCGATCGACAGGCTGAGCCACGCTCCCGCCTCGCTGCCGTCGTCGAGCACGATCCCTTCGTAGTGCCGGAACCCGAGCACGTCGGTCGAGAACTCGCGGCAGGCGGCGACGTCGGTTGCGAGCAGATTGACGTGGTCGAGCCGCTTCACCGCGGCGCCACGGCCGGTGTAGCGCTGCGGCTGGTTGCGCAGAACCGGGCGGAGGTGGGGAGGCGGCTCGTAGCGCTCGGTCTCGTAGTAGAGCTCGAGAATGTGCCCGTCCGGATCCGTGCAGCGATACGCCGGGCCGTGGCCGACGTCGCCGTCGACCCAGCCGATGCCGCGTCCGGCAGCCTCCGTCGCCGTCACGAGCCGCGCGAGGCTCTCCGCCGAGCGCGCGCGGAACGCCAGGTGGCCGAGGCCTGGCTCCGGCGCTTCGGTCAGCTTCAGCGAGTAGCGCTGGTAGTCGCCCCAGCCGCGCAGAAAGACCGACGGGCCGTCGACCGCTTCCTGCTCCATGCCGAGCGCCTCGGTGAAGAAGCGCAAGGAGCGTTCGGGCTCCGGCGTCAGCAGCTCGGCGTGGCCGATGTGGGCGAGATCGCCGAACATCATGCGCCCTCGACGCGGGCACGCAGGCCGTCGAGGTCGTAGGACAACGCGCCCGCCTGCAGCTTCGCGCGCTTGTCGGCCTCGCGTCGCTCGCGTTCCAGCGACGCCTCGAGCACCTCGTCGACGCGACCGTGTCCGACGACCGCCACGCCGTCGGCGTCGAGCACGACGACGTCACCGGGCTCGATCGTCTGGCCGCCGACCGTGACCGCCTCGTCGAGCGCGCCGACCTGATCCTTGGTCGCTCCGCGGATCGAGACGTGACGCGTCCAGATCGGCAGGCCCAGCTCCACCAGCTCTTCGACGTCTCGCACGGCAGCGTCGACGAGGATCGCGGCGGCGCCGTGGGTCTTCGCCTGAGTTGCGAGAAGGTCGCCGACGAGCGCGACCGCGTCCGGCTCGGGCATCGTCAGGACGAGGACGTCGCCGGGCCGGAGCGACGCCATCGAGGCATGCACCATCAGGTTGTCGCCCTGCCCGCAGCGCACCGTCCGCGCCGGTCCGGCGACCCGCGAGCCCGGGACGATCTGGCGCCATGGCACATCGACCAGGCCCCGTCGCCCGGCTGCTTCGTAGACGGTGGCCGAGCCGAGCCGTGCGAGCTCCGAGTGCGCGCTCACCGCTCTCTTTTCACAGGGCCGTCAGGACCTGCGGGAGAACGCGCTGGAACGCCTCGGCGTACCGCACGCCGGCGTCTCCGGCTGCCCGGCGCGCGTGGTTGCCGCGCTGCTCGGCGCGCTGTGCGTAGTAGCTCTGCAGATAGACCTGCGACTCCATCGCGGCCATCGCCTCGACCTTCGCGTCGAAGACGGCCGTGATGTCGACGAAGGTCGTCGGCGTGAAGTTGCAGAGCTCCGGCTGGTGGGGCTCGAACAGGAACAGCTCCGGCGGCGAGATCGTGCGGAATGCGCTGCTCACCCCGGCGCCCGCGGCGAGGGTGCGAGCGCGGACGACCGCCGTGTGGGCGATCGGATGGTCGGGGTTGAACGGATCCGTGTCGGTGTGCGTCACGAGCACGTCCGGCTCGAACTCCCGGATCGCCTCGACGAGGATGTCGAGCCGCTCCCGGTCGAGGTCCAGCGGATAGTCCCCGAAGTCGAGCGCCCGGAACTCCGCGCCGAGCGCACGCGCGGCCCGCTCGGCCTCGGCGTGCCGGACGAGCTTCACGTTCTCGATCGTCTGGCCTTCGACCTTCCACAGCTCACCCGACTCGCCACGCTCGCCGTACGAGAGCGCGAGCACCTGGGCGACGCCGCCCGCGCGGGTCGCGACTGCAATCGCGCCGCCGGCGCGCCAGACGAAGTCGGCCGAATGCGCCCCGACGACGAGCAGGCGGCGGCTCATGCGGCTCCCGCCAGCAGACGCGAGTTGCGGACAGTCATCGTCCGGATCTCGTCGTCCTGGAAGCCGCCTTCGAGCAGCCGGTCGGCGAACAACGCAAGCCCGTCCTCGACCGGCGGGTTAGCGGGCTGGCCGAGGTCGGTCGAGAGCAGGTTGTGCTCGGGCCCGGTCGCCCGGATGCCCGCGTACACCCGCTCCCACGTGCACTTGCCGGTGTGCGGTGTCGTGAAGCAGCGCTCGAGCAGCGCGCCGCGATCGACGAGCTCGACCTGGTCGCGCTCGTCGAGATCCTGGGCCGGGAACTCCGGGTGCGTCACGACGACGTTCCGGACGCCCGCTTCGATCGCTGCGTCGACGACCGCGAAGATCTCGTCGCGCCCCAGATGCCCGGTCGCGAGCACGAGCCCGTGCCGCGCGATCACGGCGAGCACCGAGAGCAGCTCGGGTAGCGGCGCTCCGTTGCGGTCGATCACGGCAACCGGCGCGGCCTCGATGCCCTGCTCGCGCAGCTCGGCCTGGATGCGCGCCCACAACGGCTTCGCAACGCCTTCCGGATAAACCCGATCGCGTGCTCCGGCCTCGTTCACCGCGTCGACGGTGGGCAGCCACACGATGCGTGCGCCCTCCCGCGCGGCAATCTCGACGGCCAGCGGGTTCAGGCCCCCGACCGCGGCGTTCAGGGTGAGCGTTCCCACCACGTCGATGCCGGCCACCGCGCGCTCGACGACCTGAGCGCGCTCGGCCGTCGACGTGTAGTGCGACTTCAGCGCGAAGCCGCTGAGGCCGAGCTCGAGAAACCGCTCAGCGAGCGTCACGTCGTCGATGCGACGGGTCATCACGTCCGGCCCGACATGCACGTGGAGGTCGTAGGCCGACCGCACGAGCTCGCGGGCGCGGGCCGAGGGCTCTGAAGCTTGCGTCACATGCCTAATCTACGAGAAGTGAGACCTCCAATTGTCGCCCTGCTCGGGCTGGGGGAGGCGGGTGCGGCGATCGCCTCCGATCTCGTTGCGCAAGGAGTGGTCACGCGCGGTTGGGATCCCGATCCCGTGCGAGCCGTCCCGGGGGTCGAGAAAGCGGCGTCGGCTGTCGAGGCCGTCGGCGGGGCCGATGTCGTGCTCAGCGTCAACGGACAGGCGGCGGCCGTGCCCGCCGCGCTTTCGGTCGTCAACGCCCTGAGAGCCGACCAACTCTTTGCCGACCTCAACACGACGAGCGCCGAGGTGAAGCGGCAGGTCGCGGCGGCGATCGCCCCGTCGGGAGCCGCGTTCGTCGACGTCGCACTGCTCGCGCCTGTCCCCGGGAGCGGCGTGCAGACGCCGTCCCTTGTCTCCGGCGCGGGGGCCGACCGGTTCGCCGAGCTCTTCCGAGGCTTCGGGATGCCGGTCGAGGTGCTGAGCGCTGTTCCCGGCGATGCGGCGACGCGGAAGCTCCTGCGCAGCGTCTTCATGAAGGGCCTCGCGGCCGCCGTGGTCGAGAGTCTGTCAGCCGCCGAGCTGGCCGGTTGCGAGCCCTGGCTGCGCACGCAGATCGTCTCGGTGCTGACGAGTGCCGACGAGAGCCTCGTCGACCGGCTGGTGCAGGGCAGCAAGCAGCACGCTCGCCGGCGCGTCGAGGAGATGGACGCCGCCGCGGCCGTCGTCGCCGATCTCGGTCTCGAGCCGCACGTCGCTCTGGCCGCCGCGGCCGTCCTGCGGTCGCTCGCCGAGTAGGAACTTCGCGAACCCGGCGTCCCGCGTTGCCGCTCGGAGATAGACGACGAACGCCGGCAGCCAGATCAAGTCGTTGGTGACGATCGTCAGGCCGAAGCGGAAGGGCAGGGCGCCGCTCGCCGCGGCCCAGGCGAAGCCGAGCGCGCCGAGGATCTTCCCGAGCGTCGCGATCGCGATCAGGTGTGCGTGCTGCGACGGGTTGCGTGCGGCCCACCAGTACGCGGGCGCGTAGACCAGCACGAGCATGCCGACCACGCGCCACGCCGTCAGTTCGGGGTGGGCGACGCCGAGCGTTCGAACGACCGGGCCTGCCGCGAGGACGAACGTCGTGCCCCACACCAGGTTGTAGACGGCTGCCGCGTAGAACCAGGCTTTGAATCGGGTGACGTTCACTTGCTGCCGAACGCCTCGGCGGCCGCAGCGGCGAAGGTCGTGTAGCGAAACGTGGAGTTGTCGAGCTTCGTCGAACGCGCGAGCTGGCCGTGGAGCAGCAGGTCGGCCTGCTCGCCGAGCGCGAGGCGGAGGACCGGCGCCGGGACCGGGAGCCACGAGGGACGGTGCAGAGCCCGGCCGATCTCGCGGGCCGCGTCGCGCTGGCGCGGCACCTCGGGCGCCACCATGTTGATGACGCCGCTGAGGCTCTCGTCGTCGAGCGCGCGCCGGTAGACGTCGACGGCGTCGGTGATGTGCACCCACGGGAACCACTGGCGGCCGTTGGCGAGCGGCCCGCCGGCGAACAGCCGAAATGGCAGCGTCATCAGCTTCAGGGCGAGAGCCTCCCGTGCGATGACGAGTGGCGTGCGGATCGAGACCACGCCGACGCCGTGCTCCTCGGCGCGGCGGGCCGCGGCTTCCCACTGGACGCACACGCCCGCGAGAAAGCTCGTTCCCGGCGCCGAGCTCTCGTCGACCTCGCTCTCGCCGAACCCCGTGTAGTCGATTCCGGACGCGTTCACCAGGACGGGCGGGCGCTCGGCGGGGGCGAGGCTGCCGATCGCGTCGACGAGCGCGCCGGTCGACCCGGTTCGGCTTGTGAGGATCACGTGCTTCCGGCGCGCAGTCCAGCGGCCGCCGCCGATGCTCGCGCCCGCGACATTGACGACCCCCGCAGCGCCGGCGAGCTCGCCGGCCCACTCGGGCGCGACCGTCGTTCCGTTCCAGCCGACCATCCGCGCACCGGGCAGCGACTCGCGCTCCGGGTGCCGCGACAGGACGACGACGTCGGTGCCGTCCGCCGCGAGTGCCGAGACGAGCGCCTTGCCGATCAGGCCCGTGCCGCCTGCGACGATCACTTTCGGTGCTTCACTCACGGCCTTCCGCCTCCCCCGCTATGGTTTGAAAATAATGTTGAGCAAACGCTTTTGTCATATGATTTAAGCAGATGATCAAGAAAAGTGCATCCCAGGAGACGAAAGAGCGCATCCTCGACGCCGCGTTCGACGCGCTCAGGAGCGAAGGATTCGCGGGAGCCACGTCGCGCGCGATTGCGCGCATCGGCGGCTTCAACCAGGCGCTGATCTTCTACCACTTCGGCAGCGTCGACGGCCTGCTGCTCGCCGCCCTCGACGCGAGCAGCGCCTCCCGGCTCGAGCGGTACCGCACTGCGCTCGACGAGGCCGGCTCGACCTCCGAGTTGCTGCGCATGGCCGGCGAGATCTATCGCGAGGACCGGGAGGGCGGACACACCGCGGTCGTGGCGCAACTCGTCTCGGGCAGCCTCGCGCGCCCCGATCTGGCTCCGGCCATCGTCGAGCGGATGGATCCGTGGTTCGCGTTCTGCGAGGACGCGATCGGCCGCGTGATCGACGGCACGCCGGTCGCGGCACTCCTACCGGTGCGCGATCTGGCGTATGCGCTGATGACGTTCTACCTCGGCGTGAACCTGCTGACCCACCTCGACGCCGACAGCTCACGGACGGACGCCCTCTTCGAGCGAGTCGCGTCGGTGGCGCCGGTGCTCGAGCAGCTGCTGGTGCGCGAGTGATGCGCGGCGTTACCCTTGCAGCTCCGCGGGCGTGGCGGAATTGGCAGACGCACCGGGTTTAGGTCCCGGCGGGCTTCGGCCCTTGGAGGTTCGACTCCTCTCGCCCGCATCGACGGCGATCTCCCGCGTCCCTACGCCGTAGCGACGACCGGGAGCAGCTCCGCGACCGAGCGAACGATGCGATCGGGCCGGACGGTCGCCTCACCCGGCAACCCGCCGCCGTGCTTGTCGAGCCAGATCCCGTAGATGCCGACTGCCTGGGCGCCTGCGACGTCCCAGTCGAGGTTGTCGCCGACCATCCATGTGTCGTCGGGGCCCACACCGAGGCTCTGCAGGGCCCGGTCGTAGGCCGTCCGGTGCGGTTTCCCGAAACCGACCTCACCCTCGATCCCGATGTAGTCGAAATGTGCGGCGAGTGCGAACCGCTCGATCTTCGCCCGCTGGCCTTCGCTCCCGCCGTTGGTCACGAGGCCGAGCGTCACGCCGAGCGACCGCAGCTGCTGCAGCGCCTCGACCGCGCCGGGGAGAGGCGTGATCGCGGCATCTCGCAACTCGAAGTGACGGTCGCCGATCGTGGCGGCGAAGCCGGGATCGTCATGGCCCAGCGAGACGAGTGCCTCGGAGGCGATCTGGCCCCAGGCCTCGCGCATCCTCGGCCGCCACTCGCGATGTCGATCCACGTCGCTCCAGAACACGTCTCGCACCCGCTCGATCTCGCGGAGCAACGCCTGAGAATCGAGTTCGGGGCGCGCCTCGGCGGCTTCGCGACAGGTCACGCGCCAGCATTCATCCCGCGCGCCCGTGTCGTCGAGGATCGTGTCGTCGAGATCGAGTAACACCACGGCCGGCAAGCTCACGAAGGTTCGAGGTTAACCGACCCCGGCGGTCGAGGCTCCCGGTCGGTCCGGCGCGCCCGGGTCGTACACTCGCGCGGTGAGTTCCCCGCCCCGAGTTCCGCTGCGGGTCCTCTCCGCGAGCCGGAGCCGACGCAGGAGACGGCGGCCGCGCTGGCCCTTCGGGGTCGCAGCCGTACTGGTCGTACTTCTCGCCGCGCTGATCGCGGCGCGGATCATCGCCGCGGAGCCCGGCTACTCGAGCAAGCACGGAATGAAGATCGTCCACTACACGCTCGCGAGCACCCTGCTCGGGCGTCACCTGAGTGAGATCGCCGTCGTGCCGCCGGGCGCCGGCAAGCGGCCGCTGCTCGTGCTGCTGCACGGCCGCCATGACCCCGGCCCGTTGAACTGGCTGATCCCGAGCTCCTCGGGCCCGGAGTCGATGCTCAGCGACTCGCTGTTGTCGGCGCTCGCGGGGCTCGGCGCCCGCGCGCCTGTGGTGGTGCTGCTGAACGGCGGCGGCCACAGCTACTTCCACGATCGCCGCGACGGCCCGTGGGGCTCGATGCTGCTGAAGGAGGCGATCCCGGACGCGGCTCGCCGCTTCGGAACGGTGCCGGGCAAGATCGCCATCGGCGGGATCTCGATGGGCGGCTACGGCGCGCTGTTCGCCGCGGGCGTCACGCCGTCGCGCTTCTGCGCCGTGGGCGGACACTCACCGGCCGTCTGGCTGGCCGGCGGTGACAGCGCCCCGGGCGCGTTCGACAACGCCGAGGACTTTGCGCGTCACAACGTCTTCGCCGAGGCGGCCGCCGGCCGGTTCGACCACATCCCGGTGTGGATCGACGTCGGCTCGAACGACCCGTTCCGGGTGGCCGACACGACGCTCGCCGCGAAGCTCCGGCAGCGGGGAGTCAAGGTCACGTTTCACGTCTGGCCCGGCGGCCACACCGAGTCCTACTGGCATTCGCACATGAGCGAGTACCTCAGCTTCTATGCCGCTGCTTTCGCGGCCTGCTGAGCTCTACGGCAGCGAGCTGACGAACGACTCGAGCGGCTCGCGTTCCTTGGCGGGCGGGTCGCCTTCGCTCGGGCCGAGGTGGATCAGTGCGACGACACGCTCGTCGGCGGCGAGCGACAGCAGGTCGCGCACGGCCTGGTCGTCGAACGCGCCGGGTGTGCGCCAGTACGAGGCGAGACCCCGCGCGGTGGCGCCGAGCAGGATCGCGTACACGGCGCACGCGGTTGCGTGCAGATCCTCCTCGTCGGTGTGTGGATCGCCGGAGAGCTTCGCCGTGGCCAGCACGAGCGTCGGCGCGCGGCGGAGCTTGTCGGCCTCCTTCTCGCCCGCGGCCGTCTCGATCTGCGCACGCGTCTCGGGGCCGAGCACCCGGAAGCGCCACGGCTGGGTCAGCTTGTGGTTGGGGGCGTACCGCGCCAGGTCGAGCAGCTCGGCGAGGGTGTCCGCGTCGACCGGCTCCGCGCCGTAGCGCTTGTGGGTGCGACGGCTCCGGATGGCGGTTTCCACGTTCACGCGCCCTGACGGTACCCGTCTGGAACAATGCCTCGACGTGCAGCCGGTCATCGAACAACTCGCGGACGACAAGGTTCGCCTCACGGTCGAGGTTTCGGGCCACGACGTGCACCATGCTGTCGAGCACGCCGCAGGCGATCTCGCCCAGAGCGTCCGCATCCCCGGCTTCCGCAAGGGCAAGGTCCCGATGCCGCTCCTGGTTCAGCGCGTCGGACGCGAGCGCCTCTACTCGGAAGCAGTCGAGAGCCACATCGGCAGATGGTTCTGGAGCGCCGCCACCCGCGCGCGCGTCAACCCGGTTGCGCTGCCGGAGTACGAGTACGAGCTGCCGACCTCCGACCACGACGACTGGCAGTTCGTCGCCACCGTCGACGTGCATCCCAAGCCCGAGCCGGCCGACTGGACGGAGCTCGAAGTGCCGCGTCTCGAAGCCGAAGTGCCGGAGCCGGCCGTGCTGGCCGAGCTCGAGGCGCTGCAGCATTCGGTCGCCGAGCTCGTTCCCGTCGAGGGCCGCGCCGCCACCGCGGGCGACACCGTCGTCGTCGATCTGATCGGCTCCGACGGCTCCGCCCAGCGGGACTACGTCGTCGAGCTCGGCTCCGACCGGCTGGTCGAGGAGATCGAGAACGGCATCCTCGGACTGGGCGCCGGCGAGAGCCGCGAGATCGCCTACGAGCTGGCCGACGGCGGCAATCGTAAGGTGACGGTCGAGCTGAAAGAGCTGAAGGAGCGCGTGCTGCCGCCGGTCGACGACGAGCTTGCGCGCACCGGCTCCGAGTTCGACACGCTCGCCGAGCTGCGGGCCGACATCGAGGGCCGGCTGCTCGAGCAGGTGCAGGAGGACGTCGATGCGCGGTTCCGCGCAGCCGCGGTCGACGAGCTCGTGCGCGCGTCGAATGTCACTGCGACCGGTCCGCTCGTCGAGGCGCGAACGCAGGAGTTGCTGGCCGGTCTGGTGCGCAGCCTGCAGGCGCGCGGCATCGACGCCGGCACCTACCTCCAGGTCACCGGCGTCACGCCGGAGGATCTCGAAGCGCGGCTTCGCGCCGAGGCGACGCAGTCCGTCGCGCGCGAGCTGGTGCTCGACGCGGTTGCCGACCAGCTCGGCATCGAGGTCGACGACGACGAGATTCGCAACGATTTGCGGCAGGCGGGCGAGACCGACGAGGACATCGAGGAGTTCATGGCCCAGGGCGGCGCCGACCGTGTGCGTGACGACCTGCGCCTGAAGAAGGCACTCGATCGCATCACCGCGGAGGTCAAGCCGATCGCACCCGAGCTCGCTGCCGCGCGTGAAAGCATCTGGAAGCCGGGGCAGGATCGCCCGGCCGAGACCGCGAAGCTATGGACCCCAGGCAGTAACGAGTAAGAGGGAGAGAGCATGCCACTAGTCCCAATGGTCGTCGAGCAAACGTCACGCGGCGAGCGCGCCTTCGACATCTATTCGCGTCTCCTCGCCGAGCGCATCGTCTTCCTCGGGACGCCCGTCGACGATCAGATCGCGAACCTGATCATCGCGCAGCTGCTGCATCTCGAGTCCGAAGATCCCGAGAAGGACATCTTTCTGTACATCAACTCGCCGGGCGGCTCGGTGTACTCCGGCCTCGCCATCTACGACACGATGCAGTTCATCAAGCCGGACGTGCAGACGATCTGTGTCGGCATCGCGATGAGCATGGGTTCGCTGCTCCTCGCGGGTGGCGCGAAAGGGAAGCGCATGTCGCTGCCGAACTCACGGATCCTGATCCATCAGGTGTCCGGCGGGTTCCAGGGGCAAGGCACCGACATCGAGATTCAGGCGCGCGAGGTCATCGGCCTCAAGCGGCGCCTCGAGGAGATCTATGCGGAGCACACGGGCAAGAAACAGGAGGAGATTTCGCACGACATGGAGCGTGATTTCTTCTTGAGCCCGGTGGACGCAAAGGAGTACGGGATCATCGATACGGTCATTACCCACCGCGAAACAGGACGCTCCGAAGCAGCCGCATAACGCGGCTGTCCCTAGCCAAGTCCCGGAATCAAGGGTAAAAGGAGACCATGGCGCGCGCGAGTGACGGCAATGAACAGCTTCTCTGCAGCTTCTGCGGCAAGTCGCAGCGGCAGGTCAAGAAGCTGATCGCAGGCCCAGGCGTCTATATCTGCGACGAGTGCATCGATCTCTGCAACGAGATCATCGACGAGGAGCTGACGACTCCGAGCGCGCTCGACCTCGACAATCTGCCGCGCCCGATGGAGATCTACGCGGCGCTGAACGATTACGTCGTATCGCAGGAAGAGGCCAAGCGCACGCTGTCGGTTGCGGTCTACAACCACTACAAGCGCGTGCAGATGGGCGCCGAGGACGGCGAGGTCGAGCTGCAGAAGTCGAACATCCTGCTGCTCGGTCCCACCGGCTGCGGCAAGACCCACCTGGCGCAGACGCTCGCCCGCATCCTCAATGTCCCGTTCGCGATCGCCGACGCCACGGCGCTCACAGAGGCCGGCTACGTGGGCGAGGACGTCGAGAACATCCTGCTCAAGCTGATCCAGGCCGCCGACTTCGACATCAAGAAGGCCGAGACCGGGATCATCTACATCGACGAGGTCGACAAGATCGCCCGCAAGGCCGACAACCCGTCGATCACGCGCGATGTCTCGGGCGAGGGTGTGCAGCAGGCGCTGCTGAAGATTCTCGAGGGAACCGTCGCGTCGGTGCCGCCGCAGGGTGGCCGCAAGCATCCGCACCAGGAGTTCCTGTCGATCGACACGACGAACATCCTCTTCATCTGCGGCGGAGCGTTCGCCGGTCTCGACAAGATCATCGCGAAGCGGATCGGCAAGAACGCCGTCGGCTTCGGCCGCCAGATCTCGGCCAAGCGCGATCACGAGAGCGCCGAGCTGCTCGGCGGCGTCATGCCCGAGGATCTCCTCAACTTCGGCCTGATCCCCGAGTTCATCGGCCGGCTGCCGGTCGTCTCGGCCGTGCATCAGCTGAAGCGCGAGGATCTCGTGCAGATCCTCACCGAGCCGAAGAACGCACTGGTCAAGCAGTACCAGCGCTTCTTCAACTACGACGCGATCGACCTGGTCTTCACCGACGATGCGCTGTGGTCGATCTCCGACCGTGCGCTCGAGCGGGCGACCGGCGCGCGTGGCCTGCGCTCGATCATCGAGAACGCGCTGCTCGACGTGATGTTCGAGCTGCCGTCGCGGAAGGACGTCTCCAAGTGCGTGATCACGAAGGAGACGATCGAGAAGGGCCTCAAGCCGACGCTTGTCACAAGTGCCGGGGCCGACGTCGATGAGCCCGAAGAGCTCGTCGAAGAGTCCGCGTAACTCGCGCACGCTTCTCGTCGATCAGGGAAGATGCCGGCATGCAGCCGGGTGACGTCTTCGGACCCTCGAGTTGGGTCGAGATTCAGCAGAGCACGATCGACGGGTTCGCCGAGGCGACGGGCGACCACCAGTGGATCCACGTCGATCCGGAACGCGCCGCGGCCGGCCCCTTCGGCACGACGATCGCGCACGGCTACCTGACGCTGTCGCTGTTGCCGGCCGCTTCCTATGAGGTGCTGCCGCGTGACCCGGACACGCGCATGGGCATCAACTACGGGCTGAACCGGGTGCGCTTCCCGGCGCCGGTGCCCGTCGGGTCGCGTCTGCGGGCGACGTTCGAGGTCGTCTCCGTCGAGGAGGTCGAGGGTGGCAACCAGCGGACGCTGAAGGCGACCGTCGAGCGTGAGGGCGGCGACAAGCCGGTCTGCGTGGCCGAAGTCGTCTTCCGCAGCTACCGCTGAACGCGATGGCGACCGTTTTCGATCCGCTCTCGGCGGACGCGCTGGCGTTCGTCGATGGGTTGCAGCGTGAGCTGGGTGGGGAGCGGGAGCGGCTGTTGGCTGCGCGGCGGGAGCGGGTGGAGCCGGTGTTCGTCGGGGCGCCGGAGGAGTTTCGGGTGGCTGTGGCGCCGGCGGATCTTGCGGATCGGCGGGTGGAGATCACGGGGCCGGTGGAGCGGAAGATGATGATCAACGCGCTCAACTCCGGGGCACGGGTGTTCATGGCGGATTTCGAGGATGCGAACTCGCCGACGTGGCAGAACGTGGTCGATGGTCAGCGGAACGTGCACGATGCGGTGCGCCGCACGATCGAGTTGGACACGGGGGAGAAGAGCTACCGGTTGAACGACGAGGTCGCGACGTTGGTGATCCGGCCGCGTGGCTGGCATCTGCTCGAGCGGCATCATCTGGTCGACGGGGCGCCGGTGTCGGGGTCGCTGTTCGATTTCGGTTTGGTGGTGTTCCATAACGCGCGGGAGCAGTTGGAGCGCGGGTCGGGGCCGTATTTCTATTTGCCGAAGCTGGAGTCTCATTTGGAGGCGCGGCTGTGGGCGCAGGCGTTTGCCTGGGCGGAGGATCAGCTTGGTCTGCCGCGCGGCTCGATCAAGTGCACGGTGTTGATCGAGACGGTGTTGGCGGCGTTCGAGATGGACGCGATCCTCTACGAGCTGCGTGAGCATTCGTGCGCGTTGAACGCAGGCCGCTGGGACTACATCTTCTCGTGCATCAAGAAGGCGGGGGCGGTGCTGCCCGACCGGGCGCAGGTGACGATGACGGTGCCGTTCATGCGTGCCTATTCGGAGCTGCTCGTGAAGACCTGCCATGCCGCGGCGCGCATGCGATCGGTGGGATGGCGGCGTTCATCCCGTCGCGTCGCGATCCCGAGGTGAACGAGATCGCGCTCGCCCGGGTGCGCGAGGACAAGCAGCGCGAGTCGGGTGACGGGTTCGACGGCACCTGGGTCGCGCACCCGGATCTGGTGCCGGTCGCCATGGAGTGCTTCGACGCCGTGCTGGGCGAGCGGCCGAACCAGCTCGAGCGGCAGCGTGACGACGTGCACGTCTCGCCGGGGCAGTTGGTCGACTTCGACGTTCCCGGCGGCACGATCACAGCGGCCGGGCTGAAGGTGAACTGCAGCGTCGGCGTCCGCTACCTCGACGCCTGGCTGCAGGGGGTCGGGGCGGCGGCGATCGACAACCTGATGGAGGACGCGGCGACGGCCGAGATCTCCCGCGCCCAGATCTGGTCGTGGGTCCAGGCAGGGCTGTTCGACGAGCAGCAGGTGCGCGAGGAGATCGTCGAGGTCGAAGCCTCCGACGAGGCCAAAGAGCTGTTCGCCAAGGTCGCGCTCACGACCCCGCTGATGGACTTCCTCACCCCGACCGCCTACGCCCATCTCGCGTAACGCGTTCACCACGCGGCCGGAGCTGCGCGGGACCTTCGGCGCGGTTGCGTCGACCCACTGGCTCGCTTCGGCCGCCGGGATGGCCGTGCTCGAGCGCGGCGGGAACGCGTTCGACGCGGCGTGCGCTGCGGGCTTCGTGCTGCAGGTCGTCGAGCCGCACCTGAACGGGCCCGGCGGAGACCTGCCGGTGGTGTTCTGGTCGGCGGAACGCGGCGAGCCGCTCGTGCTGTGCGCCCAGGGCGTCGCGCCCGCCGACGCGACCATCGAACGGTTTCGCTCGCTCGGGCACGAGCTCGTTCCGGGGACGGGGCTGCTCGCGGCGTGCGTGCCGGGCGCGTTCGGCGGCTGGATCCGGCTGCTGCGCGACTTCGGGACGTGGCGCCTCGACGACGTGTTGGCCTATGCGGTCGGCTATGCCGACGACGGGTACCCCGTCGTGCCGGGCATCACCGCGACCATCGAGCAGGTTGCGCCGCTTCTCCGCGAGTGGCCGGCGTCGGCCGAGCTGTACCTGCCGGCGCCGCTGCCCGGGTCGACGTTCCGCAACCCGGGGCTCGCCGCGACGTGGCGGCGCCTGCTCGATGAGGCGCGAGGCGGCTCCCGTGAGGACGAGCTCGACCGCGCTCATGACGTCTTCTACGAGGGTTTCGTCGCCGAGGAGATCGACCGCTACTGCGCAGCGAACGGCGGACTGCTGACGGGTGCCGACCTGGGCGCCTGGCAACCCACGTTCGAGTCGCCCGCGACGGTCGACTACCGCGGCCTCACCGTCTGCAAGACAGGCGCCTGGGGTCAGGGGCCGGCCGGGCTGCAGCAGCTGGCGCTGCTCGCGGGCTTCGACGTCGCCGGCTTGAGCGAGGCCGAGCTGGTGCACGTCACCACAGAGTGCGCCAAGCTCGCGTTCGCCGACCGCGACGCGCTGTACGGCGATCAGGAGGTGCCGCTCGAGCGCCTGCTGTCGCGGGAGTACGCGGACGAGCGGCGCAAGCTCGTCGGCGAGGACGCGAGTGGCGAGCTTCGGCCGGGCCTCGGGCAGCTGCCGCGCGTCCCCGGGTTCGTCGCGCCCGAGCTCGGCGCGGGTGAGCCGACCCGCGGCGACACCGTCCACCTCGACGTCGCCGATCGTTTCGGCAACCTCGTCGCGGCCACGCCGAGCGGAGGGTGGCTGCAGAGCTCTCCGACGATCCCCGCTCTCGGGTGGCCGCTCGGCACGCGGGCGCAGATGTTCTGGCTCGAGGAGGGATTGCCGTCATCGCTTCGCCCCCGAACCCGGCCGAGGACGACGCTCTCGCCGGGGCTCATCCTCCGTGGCGGCGAGCCGTGGCTGGCGTGGGGCACGCCCGGAGGCGACCAGCAGGAGCAGTGGACGATCCACGTGTTGCTACGCCATGTCGATCGCGGGCTCGACCTTCAGGCGGCGATCGACGCGCCCGAGTGGCACACCGACCATCTGATCTCGTCGTTCTATCCGCGGCAGGTCGCGCTCCGGTCGCTCGCCGTCGAGGAGCGGCTGGGAGAAGCTGCGATCGCCGACCTCCGGCGCCGGGGCCACGACGTCTCGGTCGCGGCGCCGTGGTCGCTCGGACGGGTCAGCGCCGTGCAGCTCGAGAACGGCCAGATCCGGGCCGCCGCGAACGCGCGCGGCATGCAGGGCTACGCCATCGCCCGGTAAAATTCTCCGCATAGTCGCTGCTTAGCCCCCAACCGCAGGTCCGTAGGATGGTGCTCCGATGATGGAGTCCCGTTACGACCCGCACGGTGTCGAGGAGCGCTGGCAGGAGACCTGGGAGAGCGAGGGTCTCTACAACGCCGATCCCGACCCTGCGCGCACGCCGTATGTCGACGCGCATCCGCCGCCCAACGTCACCGGCGAGCTGCACATGGGACATGCGTTGCAGCTGGCGGTCGGCGACACGATCGTGCGGATGAAGCGGATGCAGGGCTTCAACACGCTGTTCCAGCCGGGCTACGACCACGCGGGCATCTCGACCCAGAACGTGGTCGAGAAGCAGCTGATCCTCGAAGGCACGTCCCGGCAGGCGCTGGGCCGCGAGAAGTTCGAGGAGCGCGTGTGGGAATGGCTCCACGAATACGGCGGCAAGATCCTCGTGCAGTTCCGCCGGATGGGTGCGTCGCTCGACTACCGCCGGACGCGGTTCACGATGGACGACGCGTACATCCGCGCGGTCATGCGCTTCTTCGTCCACCTCTACGGGCGCGGCTGGATCTACCGGGCGAACCGGATCATCAACTGGTGCCCGTATCACCTGACGTCGCTCTCCGACCTCGAGCTCGTGCACGTCGACATCGACGACACGCTGACGACGATCCGCTACCCGCTGGCCGACGGCGACGGATACATCGACATTGCCACCGTCCGTCCGGCGACGATTCCGGCCGACGTTGCCGTGGCGGTGCATCCGGACGACGATCGCTACAAGCATCTCGTCGGCCGCGAGGTGATCGTGCCGTGGGTCGAGCGGCGCGTGCCCGTGATCGCCGACGACCGGGTCGAGATGGACTTCGGCACCGGTGCGCTGAAGATCACGCCGGGTCACGATCCGACCGACTTCGCGATCGGCCGCGATCACGGCCTCGACGAGCCGACGTGCATCGGCCCCGACGGTCTCGTCACCGCGGCCGGCCTGGAGGGGCTCACGCAGAAGGCGGCCGGCGACAGGATCATCGAGTGGCTCCGTGAGCGGGGGCAGCTCGTCGACCGCGTGAACTACCGGCATTCCGTCGCGTTGTGTGAGCGGTGCGAGAGTCGCATCGAGCCGCGCATCTCGCTGCAGTGGTGGTGCTCGATGGAGCAGATCAAGCAGCGGCCGCTCGAGGCGCTCCGCAACCGCGAGGTCGTGTTCCACCCCGAAAGCCAGCATCGCTTTGCGATCGATTCGCTCGAGAACGCGCCCGACTGGTGCATCTCGCGGCAGCTCTGGTGGGGGCATCAGCTGCCCGTCTGGTACTGCCCCGACGGGCATGTGACGGTGCAGGAGACGGCTCCGGCCGCGTGCGCCGAGTGCGGTTCCGGCGAGCTCGAGCGCGAGACCGACGTGCTCGACACGTGGTTCTCGTCGGCGCTCTGGCCGTTCGCCACGCTCGGCTGGCCCGATGACACCGACGACCTCCGGTACTTCTACCCCGGCGATCTGCAGACGACCGCGCGGGAGATCATCCGGCTCTGGGAGAACCGCATGATTTTCTGCGGGCTCGAGCTGCTCGGCGAGGTCCCGTTCCGCGATGTGATCATCCACTCGACCGTCCTGGCCCCCGACGGCCGGCGGATGTCGAAGTCGCTCGGCACCGGCATCGATCCACTCGAGCTGATCGAGCGCTACGGCACCGACGCCACCCGGTACGGGCTGCTGAAGAACTCGCTCACGCAGGACGTGCGCTTCTCGTACTCGGCGATCGAGGAGGGCGCGAAGCTGTCGAACAAGCTCTGGAATGCGGCCCGGCTGATCATCAACGCCGCCGACGGGGCGGAACCGGCCGAGCTGCCGTCCTCCCTCGAGGAGCGGTGGATTCTCGCGCGGCTGTCGCAGACCCAGCGGGCGGTCGAGGGCTTCCTCGCCGAGTTCGACTTCGCCCACGTGACGGACGAGCTCTACCACCTGACGTTCGACGACTTCTGCGACTGGTACCTCGAGGCGGTCAAGGGCCGTCTCTACGACGGCGACGCCGGCGCGCGCGCCACGGCGACGGCGGCGCTCGAACGGCTGCTGACGCTGCTGCATCCGGTGATGCCGCACGTCACCGAGGAGATCTGGTCGAACCTGCCCGCACGCAGCACGCTGCTGATCGTGGCGCCGTGGCCCGAGGCCGGCGACGAGACCGAGGCCGGGGCGCTCGGCCGCGTGCAGGAAGCGGCGCAGGTGTTCCGCCGCTCGGGCGTCGTGCCGCCGCTCGAAGGCGACGAGGCGAGGATCTTCGAAGCCGTCGTGAAGCCCGAGCGCGCACCCCAACGGGCCGCGGCCGACGCGGACGCCGAGCGCGCCCGCCTGCACCAGGAGATCGCGCGCGGCGAGAAGATGCTCGCCAACGACCGCTTCGTCCAGAACGCCCCGCCCGACGTGGTCGCAGCCGAACGCGAGAAGCTCGAGCGCTACCGTCGCGAGCTCACAGCGCTCGGCGACGCCTGACCGGCTGTGTAAAGCGTTGTTTGACGATGGGTCTAGTCCCGAGTGGCCATGTCAGTTGACCCGGGTTTTCCCTGCTCGCGCTCATCTGTGGATGATCTGTTGCACTCCTGTCACCCTCGTTTGTCATTCATCCACAGCTGTGGAACGACTTGTCCACACCCAGTGGTCTGACCCCAGAGCACCCTTGTGCGGGCGTGTCTGAACGGCCGGACACGGCCTGGGTGGCCACGCTTTCTCCCTGGCCGAAGGACGGATTCGGGCTCGAGCGCATGCAAACGCTGCTCGCGCAGCTCGGGCATCCGGAGCGGTCGTTCGAGGCGATCCATGTTGTGGGGACGAAGGGCAAGTCGACGGCGACGCGCACGATCGCTGCGCTGCTCGCCGCCGAGGGGCTGCGCACGGGCGCCTACACATCGCCGCACGTGGCCGGGTGGTGGGAGCGCCTCGACACAGATGCGGCCGGCTTCGAGGCTGCGATCGCCCGGGTGCGACCCGCCGCCGAGGCCCTCGACGCGACGCAGTTCGAGATCCTCACGGCCGCCGCATTCGCCGATTTCGCGGCACGTGGGGTGGAGGTCGCGGCCGTCGAGGCGGGTCTCGGCGGCCGGCTGGACGCGACGAACGTCGCTCGGCGCGCGTGTCGTCCTGCTGACCAACGTCGGACTCGAGCACACAGAGATCCTCGGCGCGACGCGCCAGGAGATCGCCCAGGAGAAGCTCGCGGTGGCGGTGCCGGGGGCGATCGTCGTGCTCCCCGACGGCGAGTTCGCGTCGCTGCTCGCCGCCAACGAGGTGAGGCTGGGGGGAGCCCGCGAGGCGGCGGAGGTTTATCTCGGCCGCCCGATCGACCACGATGTCGAGGTGCACCTGGCCGGACGTCTCGAGGTGAATGGGTCGGAGGTGCGCGACGGCGCCCACACTCCCGATGCGGTCGACTGGCTCCTGGAGCGGCTGCCGGAGCCCGGCAGCTACACGGTCGTCGCGTCGATCCTGGAGGACAAGGACGCCGCCGGCATCCTCGAGCGCCTCGCGACGGCCGGCCCGACGCTCATCGCGACGCAGTCCACCAACGACCGCGCGCTCCCTGCCGAGGCCGTCGCCAGAGCAGGCGGCCAGTGGTTTGCACAGGTCGAGACCGTCCCTGACGCCCGGACAGCCCTTCTCCGCGCCCGCGAGCTCGGGCCGCGTGTCCTCGTGACCGGTTCGCTCTATCTCCTCGCCGATCTGGCGGAGTCTGACTGACGTGCGTGCGATGATGCGGCCGCGTGACCGAGTCAGCGTCTTTCTGTTTGCGCTCTTCCTGCTGGTCCTGTTCGTCGGCCTCTCGTTCGCCGCGGGCTACCTGCTAGGAAGGATGCTGCTGTGACCGTGCTCGCCTCCGCGTCAGGGTTCTTCCACTCGTCCACCTGGTACGTGCTCCGAAACCTGGCGATCTTCTTCGTGATCGTCTTCTGGGTCGCCACCGTCTACTGGGTCTACAAGGACGCGCGACGCCGTATCGAGGACAGGCTGGCGGTCGCGGTCTCCACCGTGCTCGGGCTCGTTCCGTTCATCGGGCCGATGATCTACATGCTGTTCCGGCCGCCGGAGTACCTCGAGGACGTCCGCGAGCGCGACCTCGAGATCCGCGCGATGGAGAAGCGCATCGGCGCCCGCGACCTGCACTGCCCGGTCTGCCGCGCCGAGGTGGACGAGGACTTCCTCGTCTGCCCGGTCTGCACGACAGCGCTCCGCCAGGCTTGCACGACGTGCGGCAAGCCGCTCGAGGCGCTCTGGCAGGTCTGCCCGTATTGCGCCACCAAGATTCCGGGAGTCGCCGACGCGCTCGGCCTCCCCGCAGCGGCCTATGGACGCCTGCCGCCGTCCGAGCAGCGCCCCCGCCGCGTTTCCTAGCTACCATCGGCCCCCGCATGGCTGTCGAGCGCACCCTCATCCTCGCGAAGCCCGACGCAGTCGGCCGCCAGTTGGCGGGCGAGATCCTCGCGCGCTTCGAGCGCCGCGGCCTCAAGCTGCGCGCGGCACGGCTCGTGCTCGCATCCCGTGAGCTCGGCGAGACGCATTACGCCGAGCACAGCGCCAAGCCGTTCTTCGGCGAGCTCGTCGACTTCATCACGTCCGGCCCGACGCTCGCCTTCGTGCTCGAAGGCGACGGGGCGATCGCGACCTGCCGGAAGACGATCGGCGCGACCAACCCCGCCGACGCCGACCCGGGATCGCTGCGCGGCTCGTTCGCGCTCGCGATGCCCGACAACCTCGTCCACGGCTCCGACTCGACCGAATCCGCCGAGCGCGAGATCGGGATCTGGTTCCCCGAGGGCCTGGTCTGACGACGCCGCGTTGGTCTGACGACGCCGCGAAGAACCGCGCGCTCTGGACCGAGTCGAACCGCGAATACACGGACGAGAACGCGACCGTCAACTGGGCGCTCGACGAGGTCTCGTGGGGCATCTGGGGGATCGACGAGTCGGAGCTGAATGTCCTCGGTGACGTCGCCGGTCTGGACGTCGTCGAGCTCGGCTGCGGTACCGCCTACTTCTCCGCCTGGCTCGCGAAGCTCGGAGCGCGGCCGACCGGAGTCGACATCACGCCGGCGCAACTCGCGACAGCGCGCCGGCTGATGGCGGAGACCGGCATCGAGTTCCCGCTGATCGAAGCCGACGCAGCGAAGACCGGACTGCCGGATGCGAGCGCCGACCTGGTGCTGTCCGAGTACGGCGCGTCGATCTGGGTCGACCCGTACCGCTGGGTGCCTGAGGCCGCGCGCCTGCTGCGGCCCGGCGGCCGGCTCGTATTCCTGCGCAACTCGACGCTCGTGATCCTCTGCTCGACCGACGAGATGCCCGTCGGCGACCGGCTCGTCAATCCGCAATTCGGCATGCTCCGCTTCGAATGGGAGGGCGGCGTCGAGTTCCATCTCCCGCACGGCGAGTGGATCGACCTGCTGCACGCGAACGGCTTCGAGATCGAGCGGCTGCTCGAGCTCCAGGCGCCCGCCGATGCCGAGACGCACCCCTACTACGCGTATGTGACGGCCGAGTGGGCGAGGAAGTGGCCCTGCGAGGAGATCTGGGCCGCGCGTAAACGCTCGTGACGCTCGTCCTTGCCTCGACGTCGCCGCAGCGCCGGGCGATTCTCGAGCAGCTCGCGGTCCCCTTCGAGATCGTCGCGCCCGATTTCGTCGAGGCACCGGACGGCGATCCGCTCGATCACGCGCTCGGGAAGGCGCGGTCGGTCGACGGCGCAGGCAGGCCGGTGCTGGGCGTCGACACGGTCGTCGTCTGCGGCGGTCGGCTGATCGGCAAGCCGCGCGATGCCGCCGACGCGGCGCAGATGCTCGAGTTGCTCGCCGGGCGAACACACGAAGTGGTCTCGGGACTCTGTCTGCGCACGCAGGACTGGGAGGAGCTGCACTCGGAGACGACTACCGTGACCTTTCGCCCTCTCCACGCCACCGACGTCGAGCGCTATCTCGCCGCCGGCGAGTGGGAGGGCCGTGCAGGCGCCTACGCCATTCAGGGTCGGGGAGCGAGCCTCGTCGAACGGATCGACGGCGACTATCTGAACGTCGTCGGGCTGCCCGCCGCGCTCCTCGTTCGCCTGTTGGCTGCTCGTTTTCCGGGCGCCTACGGCTTCGGGTAGCACCG
>CAWEXL010000004.1:5000-394791 GCA_963812995.1 uncultured Thermoleophilia bacterium | reverse complement strand
GCGACGTGGCACTGTTCGCCCATCAATCTGCCCACTAAACCCAAAACGCCAGCCGCCCCGGCAAAGCCGCCGCCTCCGACCCTGCTCGGAAAGAAGCCGCGGCCCGAGACGCGGATCATCCTCTGGATCGTTGTCCTGGGCACGCTCGCGCTCAACTACTACGCGGGCTCCTGGGCGACGAAGCCGGCGACGCGGATTCGCGTTCCGTACAGCCCCTTCTTCCTGAATGAGATCCAGAAGGGTCACGTGAAGGCGATCACGTCGAAGGGGACGGCGATCCAGGGCACGTTCAAGGCGGCCGAGGCCTACGCCGGTTCGAAGCCGTCGACGCTCTTCCAGACCGAGATTCCTGCCTTCGCGAACTCGAACGGGCTCTCGGCGCTGCTCGAGAAGAACAACGTCACCGTCAACGCGCAGCCGCTCACGTCGAACATCCCGCGGTGGGAGAGCCTGCTGCTCGGGTTCGGGCCGTCGCTGCTGCTGATCGGCTTGCTGATCTACATCTCGCGGCGGGCGGGGAACGTGCAGGGGATGCTCGGCGCGTTCGGCCGCTCGAAGGCTCGCCGCTACGAGCCCGCCGGCGACCCGGTCACGTTCGCCGACGTCGCCGGGATCGACGAGGCGAAGGCCGAGCTCTCGGAGGTCGTCGACTTCCTGCGCCAGCCCGGCAAGTACGAGAAGCTCGGCGGGCGCGTGCCGCACGGCGTGCTGCTGAGCGGGCCGCCCGGCACCGGCAAGACGCTGCTCGCACGCGCGGTCGCCGGCGAGGCCGGCGCGCCGTTCTTCTCCATGTCGGCTTCGGAGTTCGTCGAGGCGATTGTCGGCATCGGCGCTTCGCGCGTTCGCGACCTCTTCAAACAAGCGAAAGAAGCAGCGCCGGCGATCATCTTCATCGACGAGCTCGACGCCATCGGCCGCTCACGCAGCGCCGGCGCCGCCGGGTTCAGCGGCGGCAACGACGAGCGCGAGCAGACGCTCAACCAGATCCTCACCGAGATGGACGGCTTCGACTCGTCGACCGGCGTGATCGTGATCGCCGCGACCAACCGGCCCGACGTGCTCGACGCCGCGCTGCTGCGGCCCGGTCGCTTCGACCGCCGCGTCGCCGTGCAGCCGCCCGACCGGCTCGGGCGCCAGAAGATCCTCGAGGTGCACACCAAGAAGGTGCCGCTGGCTCCCGACGTCGACCTCGGCCGCATCGCCTCCGCCACCCCGGGCATGGTCGGCGCCGACCTCGCCAACCTCGTCAACGAGGCCGCGCTCCTCGCCGCCCGCCGGAACCACGACCTCGTCAACGAATCCGACTTCACCGACGCGATGGAGCGCATCGTCCTCGGCGCCGAGCGCCAGGTGATGATCAGCCGCGAAGACCGCGCCCGCACCGCCTACCACGAAGGCGGCCACGCCATCGTCGGCATGCTCACCGAAGGCGCCGATCCCGTCCGCAAGATCTCGATCATCCCCCGCGGCATGGCCCTCGGCGTCACCTTCTCGGCCCCGGACGCCGACCGCTTCAACTACACGCGTCGCGAGCTGATCGCCAAGATCAAGGTCGCGCTCGGCGGCCGCGCCGCCGAAGAAGTGGTCTATGGCGAGGCCTCGACCGGCGCCGAATCCGACATCCAGCAGCTGACGCAGATCGCCCGCGGCATGGTCGGCCGCTGGGGCATGAGCTCGGAGATCGGCCCGCTCTCGGCACTCCCGCCCGACGGCGGCTACTTCCCCGGCGCCTCCGAGATGTCGGCCCGCTCGCTCGACCTGATCGACAGCGAGGTCCGCAAGATCGTCGACGCCGCGCACACCGAAGTCGTCGCCCTCCTCAAGGAGAACCGCGAGAAGCTCGACTCGCTCGCCGACGCACTGCTCGAGCACGAGACCCTCGACGAGGACGCCGCCTACGCCGCGGCCCAGGTCCCGCACACCTCGTCGGCCGACGAACGCGAGCTCGCGTCCGCCGCCATGCTCGACGCGCCCCCCGGCTAGCGGAGCGAGTCGAGCGCGGCCTGGTAGCCGGCGGCCAGCTCGCGGAGCTGCGCCTCGTCGATCGTGAGCGCGGGGGAGATCTGCAACCCACCGCCTGCGAGAGCGCGCGTGATCACTTCGCCCACCTCGCGGCACGCAGTCGCGGCGCGGCCGGGCAGTGAAGGGTCTGCGGCAATCGCCTCGGGATCGAGCTGCACCGCCGCGAGCAGGCCGGCTCCCGTGCGGATCTCGGAGACGAGCGGGTGGGCGAGCAACGGGCTGAGGGCCTCGGCGAGCGGGCCTTCCATCTGCGCCGCGCGCGTGTCGAGCCCTTCGCGCTCCATGATCTCGAGGTTCGCGAGCGCCGCCGCGCAGGCCGTGGTGTGGCCCGAGTACGTGTAGCCGTGCCGCCACATCACACCGCCGCGCCAGAACGGCTCGGCGATGTGCGGCGCCGCGATGACCCCGCCGAGCGGGATGTAGCCCGACGTGACGCCCTTCGCGAACGTGACCAGGTCGGGATCGAGTCCGAAGCGCGTCGAGCCGAACCACTCGCCGACGCGGCCGAAGCCGGTGATCACCTCGTCGGAGACGAACAGCGCACCCGCGTCACGCACGATCTCGCGGGCGCGTGACAGGTAGCCCTCGGGCGCGAAGCGGATGCCGCCCGCACCGACCACCGGCTCGCAGAAGAACGCCGCGATCCGGTGCGCGCCGATCCGGTCGATCGTGGCGGCGAGCTCGTCCGCCGAGTCCCACGCGACGAGCGCGATGTCGGGAACGAGGCCGCCCGCGCCGACCAGGTTCGCCTCGATGCCGGCCATCGCCGTGCCGTACGCGTGCATGCCGTGGTACGCCCACGAACGGGTGAGGATCACGGTGCGCTCGGGCTGCCCGATCTCGTGGAAGTAGCGGCGCGCGAGCTTTGCGGCGGTGTCGACCGAATCCGACCCACCCGAGGTGAAGAACACCTTGCTGCCGGCCACCGGCGCGATCGCGGCGAGCCGGTCGGCCAGGTCGAGCGCGGGGCGCGTCGCGTATTCGCCGAACGAGTGGTACGCGTGCAGCGTCTGCAGCTGCGCCGCGACAGCGTCGGCGATCTCGCGCCGGCCGTAGCCGACGTTCGCGTACCAGAGGCTCGCCGTCCCGTCGAGGTAGCGCCGTCCGGACTCGTCCCACACGTAGCAGCCGTCGCCGCGCGCGACGACGAACTCGTGCCCGTCGACCGCGCCCATATCGGCGAAGCCGTGCCAGAAACTGCCCATTGCCACAGGCTAGAGGATCGCCCGGCCTGCCCGGTGGCATAGCTCGTTCGAGGGATCCCAGACCCCGCTCTCCCCCGGTACGGACGCTCGCTTCTATCCGTTGGTCCAGGTTCAGCGCCCGTAGGCGGACACAGACTGCGTCACATGAAGAACTGGCTCTCGACCCGGATGCTGAAGGTCGCCCCGATCTGGGTGGGCGTCCCGCTCGGCGGTCTGGGGGCGTTCTTCATCGTCATGAAGCCCCTCGGGTTTCCACTTGACTGGACGATCTACGCCGGCTGCCTGATCCTCGCCATCGTTGCCGGCGCAGTCACTCATCGCTACTACGAGATGAGCGTCGTCGAGAGCAACAGAACCAGTGTCACCTTCCAGGTGGGGCGGCGGCTGCAAACGGTCGCCGACCCCACCGACCCGCTTTCGGTCCGCCGGAGCTCAACGCTCTGGGGACTCGCGTTCGGCGTCGTCTGTGCCTCGGTGTGGTTTGCCCTGGCGGCAGAGCTGACGCGCCTTCCCGGGACGGCGGCGGGGTGGGGCCTGGCGGCTCTGCTCATCTCGACCGCGGTAGCCCCAATCGTGTACGCCGCTCACCGCCTGCTGCCCTCCGGCCAGGTTCTGCGGCAGGAGGTGGAGAGATGAGCTCGGCCGAATTGGAGACGCTGGTCGAAGTCGAGACCGATGTTGTGATCTGCTGGCGGTTCGAAGAGCTGGTTCGCGCCGGCTACGAGGACCACGACGCCGCGGAGCTCGCCCACCATCCCGAGGTCGACCTGCACCACGCGGTCGAGCTTGTGCGCCGCGGCTGTCCGAGCAACACCGCGCTCCGCATCATTCTTTAGCGTTTCGAGAACGTTGCGGCACGGCCGCGGCGGTTGACTAGGCTGGCGCCTTATGGCTCCAGCGGATCGTGGCGTAGTCCTCGAGGTCGAGAACCTCCAGACCGAGTTCCACCTCCGGTCCACGAACGTCAAGGCGGTCGACGGCGTCTCGTTCACGGTCGCCGAGGGTGAGTGCGTCGGGCTCGTCGGCGAGTCGGGCTGCGGCAAGTCGACGACCGGGCTGTCGATCATGAAGCTCCTGCCGACCGTCGGCCATGTCACGGGCGGCTCGGTGAAGCTGCTCGGAAGGGATCTGCTGCCACTGCCCGAGAGCGAGATGCGCAAGGTGCGCGGCAACGACGTCGTCGATGATCTTCCAGGATCCGATGACGTCGCTGAACCCGACGTGGACGGTCGGGCGCCAGATCGCCGAGGCCGTCCGGCTGCACCGCGACGTCACCCAGAAGCAGGCGCTGCGAGCGGGCGCGCGAGGTGCTCGAGCTCGTCGGCATGCCGCGGCCGGACGAGCGGCTCGGCTACTACCCGCATCAGCTCTCCGGCGGCCTGCGCCAGCGCGTGATGATCGCGATGGCGCTGGCCTGCGAGCCGAAGCTGCTGATCGCCGACGAGCCGACGACGGCGCTCGACGTGACGATCCAGGCGCAGATCCTCGACCTGATCGACAACCTGCGCCGCGACCTGCGGATGGCGGTGATCCTGATCACGCACGACCTCGGCGTGATCGCCGCCCGCGCCGACCGGGTGATGGTGATGTACGCCGGCAAGATCGTCGAGGGCGCCGGCGACCGACGAGCTCTTCGCGCGCGATGCGCCATCCGTACTCCGAGGCGCTCTTCCGCTTCGATCCCGCGCGCTCGACCACGACCGCTCGCAGGCGCTGTACTCGATCCCGGGCATCCCGCCCGACCTCTCCGCGCGGGCTCGACGGCTGCCGCTTCGCGCCGCGCTGCCGCTACGTCACAGAACGCTGCCGGGCCGAGGAGCCGCTGCTCGGCCCCGACCCGGCGGACGCGGCATCCGAGCACGTCTTCGCCTGCTTCCACCCGGTCGACGTCTCGGCGCGCGACGACGTGCCCGTCGAGCCGATCCGGCTGGTCGAGCACGTGAACGGCTCTGTGAACGGCGCGGCCCCGGCTGAGCGCGAGGTGCTGCTGCAGATCGACCACCTGGTGAAGGAGTTCCCGGTCACGGCGGGCGTCGTGATCCAGCGCAACCTCGGGACGGTGAAGGCGGTCTCCGACGTCTCGTTCAGCGTCCGCCGCGGCGAGACGTTCGGGCTCGTCGGCGAGTCGGGCTGCGGGAAGACGACGATCGGCTGGCTGATCGTGGCGCTGCACAAGGCGACGACCGGCTCGATCCTGCTTCGAGGGCGAGGATCTGACGTCGCTCGGCACGGTCGGCCCTGCAACATCGGCGCCGCGATCTGCAGCTGATGTTCCAGGATCCGTACGCGTCGCTCGACCCGCGGATGCGGGTCGGGCCGGTGGTGCGCGAGCCGCTCGTCGTGCAGGGCATCGCTTCACGCTCCGAGCAGCGGGCGCGGGTCGGTGAGCTGCTCGTCCGAGGTCGGGCTCTCGCCGCGCGCCGCGGCGCTGTATCCCCACGAGTTCTCCGGCGGCCAGCGGCAGCGCATCGGCCTCGCGCGGGCGCTCGCCCTCAACCCGAAGCTGATCGTCGCCGACGAGCCGGTCTCCGCGCTCGACGTCTCGATCCAGGCGCAGATCCTGAACCTGATGCGCGAGCTGCAGCGCGCGCACCAGCTCACCTACGTCGTCATCTCGCACGACCTCGCGGTCGTGAAGTACCTGGCCGACACGATCGGCGTGATGTACCTCGGCAAGCTCGTCGAGATCGGGCCGGCTGAGGAGATCTACGCGCGGGCCGCGCATCCGTACACGCGCGGCCTGATCGACGCGATTGCGATTCCCGACCCCGTCGCGGCACGGGCAAGGCAAGGTTGTGCAGGTGCGCGGCGAGCTGCCGTCGGCGATCACACCGCCCTCCGGCTGCCGGTTCCGCACGCGCTGCCCGCTGGCGCAGCAGATCTGCAGCGAAGAGGAGCCGCCGCTCCGGCCATTCGGGCCGGCGCACCGGGCGGCCTGCCACTTCCCGCTGCAGACCCCGCTGGCCGTAACCGACGCGGCTTAGCGGCGCTGCAGGCGCACTTCGAAGGCGTCGCGCAGGGCGTCGCCGACGAAGTTGAACGCGACCACGACCACGACGATCGCGACCCCGGCCGGGTAGATCTGCCACCAGTAGCCGTCGAGCGCCGTAGTTGACGCCGTCGGCGAGCATCGAGCCCCAGTCGGTCAGCGGCGCCGGCACGCCGAGGCCGATGAAGCCGAGCGCGGCAAGCAGCAGGATCGCGTCGGCCACCTGGAACGTCGCGTTCACGATGATCGTGCCGATCGTGTTCGGGATGATGTGGCGCAGCACGATCCGGGTCGAGCTGCCGCCCATCACGCGCACCGCCAGCACGTACTCGCGCACGCGCAGCGACAGCGTCTCGCCGCGCACCAGTCGCGCCGGCACGAGCCAGGCCGATAACCCGATCACGCAGGATCAGGATCGTCAGCGACGGGTGGAAGATCACGGCCAGCACGATCACCAGGAAGAGGATCGGCACCGAGAGCAGCGACGTCGACGATGCGCATCATCAGCGCGTCGATCCAGCCGCCGAAGAAGCCCGAGATCGCGCCGTAGAGCACGCCGATGATCGTCGCGATCGCGGCTGCGGCGAAGCCGACCTCGAGCGAGACCTGGCCGCCGTACATGATTCGGCCGAGGATGTCGAAGCCGCTCTGGTCGGTGCCGAGCAGGTGCGCCGAGCTCGGCGGCGCGTTCTGCGTCGAGTAGAGCAGTGCGTTCTGGGTGCTGGATTGGTTGGTGTGGTAGACGAGCGGGCCGAGGAAGCAGAAGAGCACCGACGACGACGATGATCACCGCGCCGACGACCGCCAGGCGGTTCTCGGCGAAGACGTGCACGAGCTGCGACGCCGATGCCGCCGATCGAGCGTCCCCTCGCCGCCGGCCGGCGCGGCCGGCATCGGGGTCGAGCGCGGGGAGCGAGCCGGCGTCAGCTGCGCTAGCGCATACCGCACCCTCGGGTCGACGATCGCGTAGAGCACGTCGGCCATCGAGCGAGCCGGCGACGGTGGCGAGCGCCGCGACGAACGTCGTTCCCGAGCAGCAGCGGCACGTCGTTGTTGATCGCCGCCTGCGTCGTGAGCAGGCCCATCCCGGGGAAGTTGAACACGGTCTCGGTGATCAGCGCGCCGCCCGACGATCGCCGGGGATCGACAAGCCGAGCAGGGTGATCAGCGGGATCAGCGCGTTCCGGAGGGCGTGGCGGTAGAGCACGCGCCGCTGGCTCGCCCCTTTCGCCTTCGCCGTGCGCACGTAGTCCTCGGTCATCGCCTCCATCATCGACGACCGCATGTAGCGGCTGAACGCCGCGATCGTGATCGCCGCCAGGCTCAGCACCGGCAGGACCAGATCGCGCGGGTCGGAGATGATCCCCCAGGTCGAGTTCGCCTGCGGGGCCTCGGTCGAGAACCAGTGGAAGTCGATCGCGAAGTAGAGGATCAGGAGCTGGCCCAGCAGGAAGGCGGGCATCGCGTAGAAGATGAACGTCGCTCCCGTGAGGAAGTAGTCGATCGGCTTGTTGCGCCGCACGACCTGGAGCACGCCGAGCGGAACCGCGGCGATCACGGCGACGACGGTCGAGATGCCCACCAGCACGAGCGTCTTCGGCATGTCCTCCTGGATCAATGCCGAGACGCTCTGGTTCTTCTTGTACGAGTAGCCCAGGTTGAAATGGAGGACCAGGTCGCGGCAGTAGTCGTAGAACTGGTGCCAGATCGGCAGGTCGTAGCCGTTCAGCTTGTTGAACTGCTCGATCTGCACCTGGGTCGCCCGCTGGCCGAGAGCGGCTCTCGCCGCGCCGCCCGGGATGATGTGCTCGAGCAGGAACACGAGCAGGGTCACCCCGAAGACGACGATGGTCGCCTGGACGACGCGGCGGGCCAGATAGCCGATCACAGACAGTTGCTGTGGCTCTCGGACTACTTCGTGAAGTACCAGTTCTCCGGGTTGATGGTGAGCAGCGGGTTCTGCGGGAGCACGCCCTGCAGGTTCTTCTGGATCTCGGTGACGCGCGTACGCCTGGTTCGGCTGCCACACCACCGGGAGGTTCTTGGCGAGGTAGTTCTCGTACTGCGCGAGCGTCGAGTGCCGAAGTTCGTCGCGTGGATCAGCTTGTCGTCCGTGCTTGTCCGAGTAGCTAGCCGCTGTTCGAGCCGGCGCCCGTCTGGAAGAGCAGCTCGCCGCTCGGGTAGTAGTCGGGCGCGTAGACCCAGCCGCCGCCCCAGCTCTCGAGCTCCCAGGTGCACGACTTGCCCGAGCACGGGACGGCGTTGCCGAGCACCGTGTTGAAGCTCGCCGTCGTCAGGGTGATCTTGATCCCGGCCTGCCTGCCACGGCGGCCTGCTCGGCCTCCATCAGCTCCTTCTGCGCCGCAGTTGCCGCTCGCGTACTGGAGCGTGAACTGCAGCGGCGTCCCGGCCGGAACGCCGCACTTCGCCGCGTCGGAGCAGGTTGTGGTGCCCTTCGGATCGACCTTCCAGCCGTGCGAGGTGAGCAGGGCGATCGCCTTGCTCGGGTTGTACGGATACGGGTTCTGCGACTCGTACTTCGTCGAGAACGAGTTCTTCGGCAGCACCGGCACCGGCCCGTACGTCGGCACGCCGTAGTTCTTGTTGATCTTGTCGAGGTACAGCGGCTGGTCGACGAGCAGCTGGAACGCCTGGCGGAAGTAGAGCTGGCTGAAGATCTTGCCGGCCTGTCCGCCGTCGCCCGTCGAGTTGAAGTTGTAGGGGAAGTAGTTGAAGCCCCACGAGTACCACGGGTCGAGCTTGAAGTTCGAGAGGCGTGGGTTGTTCTTGCCGGGTACGAGCGGGCTCTTCGCCGGCGAGGTGATGTCCTCGGACGGCAGGTAGCCGACCGTGACCTTGCCGCCGACGAGCGAGTTGAACTCGGCGGCGCTCGACGTGAACGGCAGCTGCACGAACGAGTCGAGCTTCGGCTTGACCGGGCCGGAGTAGGTCTTGTTCGGCGCCATCGCGACGTAGCCGATCGAGTTGAACGACGTGAGGTGCCACGGGCCGTCGACGACCTGCCAGATCGGGTTCGTCGCGTAGGTCTTCAGCGAGTTGTTCGGCGCCTTCGGGTTCGCCGGGTCGAAGCCCGACTGCCTCGAGAGGAACGCGTACACGGCGGCGCACGACTTGGCCGCCGCGGAGACCGGGGTGACGATCGTGCCCTTCTTGTTCACCGTCGCCTTCACGGCCGCGTAGGCCGCGGTTCCGCAGGCCTGGCTGCCCGACTTCTGGCCGGCTGCCGTCGACGTCCCACGCCATCGGGAACGGCGTGATCTGCGAGAGCTCGTTGTAGGTGAACCAGTACGGGTTGGTCGGGCCGGTCAGCGTGATCGTGACCTTCGTCGGGCTGTTGGCGACGACCGTCTTCACGTCGTCGGGCATCCCGCCCGGGGCGTACGCCGCCCAGCCGAGGTACTCGACCTTCAGCATGTTCATCCAGAACACGACCTGCTGGGCCGTCACGGTCTCGCCGTTCGACCACTTGTAGGGCTTGATCGTGAAGCTGACGCTGCGTGTTCCCCTTGCGTAGACCGGGTTCGACGCGAGCGAGAGCGAGGGGTTCAGCGTCGGGTTGCTGCCGTTGCCGAACCAGTACAGCGGCCGGTACATCAGCTGCTGCAGGTCGGAGATGTTGCTGACGCTGAAGAAGGCGAGGCTCATGAAGGGGAAGATGTAGTTCGGGACGGTGCTCGCCGGCTCGGCGAAGTAGGCGGTGCCACCCTTCACGACAGTCCGGCCCGATCCAGCCTTGTCCCCGTGCGCCGAGCCGGTGCCCGCGACGAGGAACAATGCGATCGCAGTGACTGCCAGAACTCCGGCAGCAAAACTGAGAGGCCTGCGACGTCCGGTGCGGAGTGATGCCATTCCGTCCTCCTCCTTTGACGCCCTCGCCTGCCGGCGGGGAGCGCGATTGCCGGGAATGCCCGGCGCGCCCGCCGAGCTTGCGATTGACCGTCGGAATCTAGCGCGTCTCAAGAACTTCGTGGCTCGCCTGCAGGCGGTTTTCAGCGCTGCGGATATTGACATCTGGTTAACCTCGCGTCATGCGCGTGCTCTGCGTCGACCACGATGCGCCGCCGCAGGGCGGCATCTACGACGAGGTGATTCCTGGCGCCGGGCATGAGGTCGTCAGGTGGGCGCCGTTCAGCGGCGAAGCGGCGCCCGACCTCGTCGGTGTGGGCGCGGTCGTCGTCTTCGGCGGCGAGGTGCACCCGGATGCCGACGCCACCGCGCCGTGGCTCGCGGGCGAGGTCGAGCTGGTCGCGCAGGCCCTGGGCGACCGGGTGCCGCTGCTTGGTCTGTGTCTCGGCGCGCAGCTGATCGCGCGGGCGGCGGGCGCGTGGGTCGGGCCGGCTCCGGTGTCGGAAGTGGGGTGGTACCGGGTCGAGCTTTCCGCGAGTGGCCTTGCCGACCCGGTGGTGAGCGCGCTCGGCGGTGCAGCCGACGCGTTCGAGTGGCACCACTACACGTTCGAGCTTCCCGAGGGCGCGGTCGAGCTTGCGCGGAGCGAGCGTGCCCCGCAGGCGTTCCGGCTCGGTGACCGCACGTGGGGGGTGCAGTTCCATCCCGAGGTGACGCGCGAGTCGATCTACGAGTGGACGGCGGACTCGCCGGACGAGGTGGACGGCTCGGTGGATGCGCTGCGCGACGAGACCGACCGGCGGATCGAGGAGTGGAACCGCGTGGGGCGGCGGCTGTGCCTCGCGTTTCTGGAGCAGGCAGCGGTGGTCGCCGGTCAACCGGCTACCGTCGTCTCGTGACAGTCGTCTCGATCACAGCGTCCGAGGCCGTTTGAGCAGTCACGGGCAGAGTCGCGATCTCGGTGCGATTCTGGGTGAGCTGCGGGTGGGGGGTGTGCGGCTCGTACGCGTGCTCTTCACCGACCTGCACGGCGTCGCGCGCGGCAAGGACATCCCGCTCTCGCACTTCGAGAGCGCCTACGAAGACGGTGTTGCGTTCTCGTCGTCGGTGATGGGTACTGACCTGCGGCAGACGCAGGTGGTCGGCGGGGCCGACGGATACACGGATTTGCTGATCAAGCCCGACCTGGAGACGATCAGGGTCGCCCCGGACTGGCGTGAGGGCGATCGCGCCGAGGTCAAGGCTGCGTGGTGTCTGGGCGCGGCGTGGACGCTTGACGGCTCCGCGCCGTGGCCGGTATGCGCCCGCTCGCTGCTCGAGCGGGTCGTCGACCGCTACGCCGACCGCGACCTTCGCTCGATCGTCGGGCCCGAGCTCGAGTTCTTCATCTGCGAGCGAGACCCGTCGGCGCACGGCGGGCTTCGGCGCTACGTCGACGAGCCGTCGCGTGGTTCGACCGTGGGGCCGGTCTCCGATCCGCGTGAGCTGACGGCGCGGATGCTGCTCTGGTGCGACGAGCTCGGACTGCACGCGCACGCCGCGAACCACGAGTTCAACAACTCGCAATATGAGATCAACCTGAAGCATTCCGGCGCGGTCGATGCCGCCGACCGCGGGTTCATGCTCAAGACGGCGGTGAAGGAGCTGGCCGTGCGCGAGGGGCTACTGGCGACGTTCATGGGCCGGCCGTTCGCGGATCAGGGCGGCTCCGGCTTCCACCTGCACGTCTCGGTCGCGGCCGAGGGGCGGAACGTGTTCGGCGACGCGCCCGGGCTGAACGGTGTCAGTCCGCTCGCGGGCAGCTTCATCGCGGGAGTGCTGGCGCATGCGGCCGGGCTGCAGGCGCTGCTCGGGCCGACGGTCAACGCGTACAAGCGCCTCGTTCCCGACAGGCTCGCGCCGACGCACGCGAACTGGGGCATCGACAACCGGACGGTGTTCATCCGCGTGCCGCGCGAGAGCGGCTCACGGGCGCGCGTCGAGATCCGCGGCGGCGACGGCTCGGCGTCCCCGCACCTGGTCATCGCGGCGGTTCTCAGCGCGGGTCTCGACGGCCTCGAGCGTGAGCTCACCCCGCCGCCGCCGGTCGTGGGTGACGCGTACCGGCTGGACGACGCTCAGGCCGGCCCGCGCCAGCCGGCGGACCTCGGCTCGGCGCTCGACGCGCTGGAGGCGGACGCCTGGCTGGTCGAGGCGCTCGGCGCCGAGCTCATCTCGACCTTTCTCGCGGTGAAGCGGCTCGAGGTCGCGCGGTTCGCCGAGGAGGTCGGCGCGCTCGACGTCGAAGTGATCAGCGCGTGGGAGCTCGATGAATACGCCGCTCATCTCTAAACAGTGACGGCGCTGTTCGCGCTCGCGTCGGCGTTCCTCGCGGGCGGCTCCGACTTCCTCGGTGGGTTCTCGTCGCGTCGCGCGTCGGCGGTGCGGGTGGCGGCGTCGACGCAGCTCGTCTCGTTCCTCGTATCCGTGCCGCTTGCGGCGGCCGTCGGCGCCGACCGCGTGACGGCGAGCGATGTGGGGTGGTCGATCGCCAGTGGCGTGGTGGTCGCTCTGGGGCTCGCGCTGTTCTACGGCGCGATGGGGCGCGGGCTGATCAGCCTGGTCGCGCCGATCGCAGCGGTGGCGGGCGCCGCCGTTCCGGTCGTGTACGCGCTTACCCGTGGCGAGCGGCCGGGCGTGGCGGCGTTCGTCGGCATCGGGCTCGCGCTACCGGCGATTGCGGTGATGTCGTTTGCGCCGGCGCATCACTCGCTCGACGCGGTCAAGGCGCCGGCCGTCATCGCGTTCGCGATCGCTGCGGGCGCGCTGTTCGGCGCGTTCTTCATCTGCCTGTCGCGGACGAGCAGCCATGCGGGAGTGTGGCCGGCGTCGATCTCGCGAGCGGCGTCGGCAGCCCTGCTGGTCGGCTTCGCCACGCTGTTCCGCGGCGGACTGGTGGGCCGGCCGCTCCTTCGCTACGTCATCCCGAACGGCGTCCTCGAGTGCACGGCGACGGTGGCGGTCGTGCTCGCGCTGCAGCGCGGCCCGGTGGCGATCGCGTCGGTGCTCGCGTCGATGTATCCCGTCACGACGATCCTGCTCGCCGCCGGCGTCCTGCGCGAGCGGCTGACCCGCGTGCAACTCGGCGGCGTCGCGCTCGCAGTCGTCGCCGTCGGCCTCGTCTCCGCGGGCTGAACGGCCCACAGGCGGCTGTCCGGGACGCGTCCGCAGAGGCAAGTTCTGGGGTCAGACCAGGCGTGACGAGACTGTGACAAGCAACCCACAGGCAGTCAGGAATGGCTCGAGTACAGGTACGAACCGCTGCGGCCTCGCTCGAGCGGACAGGCCTGCGGAGGCGAGTTCTGGGGTCAGACCACGGGTGTCAGAAGTGCGGCAGATCGTCCACAGGCGGTTCTCTGTGACACGTCCGCGGCGGCCTAGTTCCGTCGTCAAACAAGGGTCGCCGAGGTGTGACTCGCGTCCGGCGATGAGGGCTTGCTCGGCTTGAGCGTTGGCCTGGCTCGGCTCAGGACCACGGCGGTCTCGGACACGTCCCGTCGTCAAACAAGGGTGTCAGAAGTGCAACAAGCCGTCCACAGGCGCCGGAAGCGAGATGCTATTTGGGGCGGGCGGCTAGGGCTCGAGGACGAAGATCGGGATTCGGCGGCTCGTCTTTTCCTTGTAGCCGGCGTAGCCCTTGTAGCCCTGCGTCATCTGGCTCCAGAGCTGGTCGTACTCCTCGCCTTCGGCTTCGCGCGCCCTCACGGCGAGTTGCTTGCCGCCGAGATCGATCTGGACGGCGGGGTTCGCCCGCAGGTTCAGCACCCACGCGGGGTGTTCGGCGGCTCCGCCCTTCGAGCCGACGACTGCGTAACCGTTGCCCGCGGGGGCGTAGAGCAGCGGCACCGTGCGCGGTTTGCCCGTCTTGCGGCCCGTCGTCGTGAGGAGCAGAACGTCGAGCTTGCCCACCCGTCCTGCGATCCTGCCGCGGCTCGCCCGGTAGAGAGCGGAATGCACGCCCGACATGAGCTTGAACAGCAACCGTCCCACGATTTCCCCCGTTGTTTGCTCGCGCGGCCACAGTAGCGGCCTCCATCTGCCTGCATACTCCGGCGAGCGGTGAGCGAAACGAAAGGCAGCTGAACTCGTGGTAGAGAAGTGGCAGGCCGACCTAGTGCTCGATGCGCGCGCGGATCTCGGCGAGGGACCGCTGTGGGACGCCCGCAGCGGCGAGCTGATGTGGGTCGACATCATGGCCGGGCTCGTGCACCGCTTCGACCCGGAGTCGGGCACCGACCGGGCGTTCAACGTCAAGCAGCCCGTGAGCGCGATCGTCACCCGCGCGGCCGGCGGCCACGTCCTCGCGCTGCGCGACGGCTTCGCCCTCTGGGACGGCGAGACGACGACGCTCGTCGCGCCCATCGAGCCCCAGCGCCGCGAGATCCGGATGAACGACGGCGCGGTCGACAGCCGCGGCCGCTTCTGGGCCGGAACGATGCACGTCGACTATCGCCGCGGGGAGGGAGCGCTCTACCGCCTGGAGAAATCCGGCGCCGCGGAAGTGGTGTTGAGCGGCGTCACGATCTCGAACGGGATCGCCTGGAGCCTCGACGAGACGACGATGTACTACGTCGACACGCCGACGCAGGGCATCGACGCCTTCGACTTCGACGCCGCAACGGGCGCGATCACCGACCGCCGCCGCATCGTCAAGATCGACCCGGAGTCGGGCTCCCCCGACGGTCTGGTCGTCGACGCCGAAGGCTGCATTTGGGTCGCCCTCTGGGACGGCTGGGAGGTGCGCCGCTACGACCCCGACGGCAAGCACATCGGGACGGTTGCCGTTCCCGCGGCGCGCGTCACCAAGCCGGCGTTCGGCGGCCCCGACCTGACCGACATGTTCATCACCACTGCCTCACCCGAGAAGCCGAACCCGAGCCAGCCGTACGCCGGCGGCCTCTTCCACGTACGACCCGGTGTCGCAGGCCTGCCGACCCACGCTTACGCGGGCTAGTCGCCGTCGCGGACTGCGAGATACCGCTGGTTGAACTCGTACGGCAGCGCGTCCTTCTCGGCGTAGACGCCGTGGGTGAAGGCGCGTGAGCTGACGCCGCGCTGGGCGCGCTCGCAGACGGTGTAGTCCTGGTGCGCGACGAGCTCGCTGAACTCGATCACGTCGGACGGGTCGAAGCCCGGCGCCGCGATCACCTCGGGCCGGAACAGATAGTCGGTGAAGATCGTGGTCAGCGCGGGGCCGCGCGGCTGGAGACGGGTGGCGATCGCGACCGTGCCGGTCATGTCGAGGAACATGTTCGGGAACACCGAGGCGCCGTACATCGACGTCGCATCGTGAGCGTCGAGGCCGGGCAGCAGCGGCAGGGTGGTCGTGCCGGTCTTGGTGTAACCGCTGCCCCCGCCGGCCATCGTGACGCCGTAGTCGCTGCGACCCTGCTCGAACACGTCGCCTGTCTTGAACGCCGGCGCGACCGCGACCAGCTCCGGGTGCACCGTGGGGCAGTGCAGGCACTCGTTGTAGTTCTCGAAGAGGATCTTCCAGTTCGCTGCGACCTCGCTGATCGTCTGATGCGCGGTCCGCAGCTCGCCGAAGCCGAAGCGCTCATACTCGACCGCCGACCCCTCACCCTGCGCGAGCAGGCTGTCCCGCAAACTCTGCGTTGGCTCGCCGAGGTGGACGAAGACGAAGCCTTCCCACACCTCGACGGTGACCGGCCAGAGTCCGAACTCGGCGCGGTCGATCTCGTCCTTCTCCATGAACGGGGTACCGATCAGCTTCCCCTCGAGTGAGTAGCTCCAGGCGTGATACGGGCACTTGATCGCGCTCCGCAGCCGCCCGGACGACTCCTCGTCGCACAAACGAGAGCCGCGATGACGGCAGACGTTGTAGAAGCCGCGCAGCTCGCCGTCCTTGCCGCGGATGACCAGAATGCTCTCGCCGACGACGTCGGCGGCCAGGAAATCACCCGGCTCGGCGAGCGAGTCGACGCGGCCCGCGTAGAACCAGTTCCGGAAGAACACCCGCTCGCGCTCGAGCGCGAAAACCTCGGGGGCGTGGTAATCGGGGCCTGGCAGCGTGAAGAGCGGACCGTTCATGCTCATGCCGAATTCTACCTCCCGTCACCCTCGAGGACGACCCGCGCGTCAAGGCCGACCGCGCCGGAAGGCCGCACGAGCAGGGGATTTACCTCGACCTCGGCGACCTCGGGACGCTCCGCGGCGAAGCGTGAAAGCGCCGCGAGCGCCTTGGCCGCTGCTGCCAGATCGAGGGGCGGACGGCCCCGCGCGCCCAGGAGCAGCGGCGCGCAACGCAGCGACCGCAGCAGCTGCCCGGCCTGCGCCTCGGTGACCGGCGCCAGCGCGACTGCCGTATCCGCGAGCGTCTCGGTGTAGAGGCCGCCGGCCCCCGCCAGCACGATCGGCCCGAACCGCGCGTCGCGCCGGGCGCCGATCAGGAGCTCGAAGCCGGACGCGAGATCCTCCATGCGCTCGACCGACAGTTCGCGCGAGGACATCTTTGCAACCGCCGCTCGGAGCGCCTCCTCGTCGCGGATCCCTACGACGACGCCGCCCGAGTCCGACTTGTGCAGCTCGGAGACGGACTTCAGCACGACCGGGTAGCCGATCGCCGACGCGGCGGCAGCAGCTTCCGCCGCGTCTCCGACCGGCCGCGCGTCGCCGAAGGCGACCCCGGCCGCCGACAGCGCTTCGCGCGCGGCGAAGTAGCCGTCGCCAGGCAGGGGCGTCGTCGCCGGTGGCGGCAGTTCGGGCAACGCCGCAGGCGCCTCGCGCTCGATCAGCCGCGCCAGCGCCGACACGGCTGCCTCGATCGCGCGGTAGACCGGGATCCCCTCGGCGCGGAGAGCCCTGGCGGGCGGCGAGTCCCAGTACATCGTGTGGACGAGCAGCGTGCGGCCGGTCTCGCGCGAGGCCTGCGCGAGCAGTCGCGCCACGTCCAGCTCGCGGTCGCGAAGCTCTGCCGACTGCTCGCTGTAGCCGCCGAAGTAGGCCGTGAAGAGCACGGCGTCGACCTCGGGCGCTTCGAGCAGCGCGCGCGTCGAGTGCGCGAAGCTGTAGGTGTCCTGCTCGCCCGCGCCGGCGAGATCGACCGGATTCGCGGTGGCGGCGGTCGGAGGCAGCAGCGACTGCAGAATCGCCTGTGTCGTCGCCGTCAGCTCGGGCAGCGTCAGATCGTGGGCGCCGCAGAGGTCGGCCGCGACTGCGCCGTAGCCGCCGCCGTCGCCCACCACTGCGACCCTGCGGCCGCTCGGACGCGCCGTCGAGAGCAGCGCCTGCGCCAGGTCGACGAGCTCGCGTGGCGAGTCGACGCGGTACACGCCGGCCGCCCGGCACGCGGCGTCGACGGCGGCAAAATCGCTCGTCAGCGCGCCGGTGTGCGAGCGCGCGGCGCGCGAGCCGGCGGCGGTCTTCCCGACGGTCAGCAGCACGACCGGCTTGCCGGCGGTGCGCGCCGCCTCGGCGAACGCCCGGCCGTCGCGGAAGTCCTCCACGTAGACACCGATCACGCGGGTCGCGTCGTGCGCGGCAAGCGCGGTGACGAGCTCGGTCGCGTCGAGATCGGCCTGGTTCCCCACCGAGACGAGCCGCGAGAACCCAAGCCCGAAATCGGCGAGCAGGAGCCCCGTTTCGAGCGCGATGTTGCCGCTCTGCGAGATGAACCCGATCGGGCCGCCCGGCAGCGGGTTCGAGGCCAGATCGAGCTCGGCCTCGGAGTCGAAGACGCCGAGGCAATTCGGCCCGACCAGAACCGCGCCCGCGGCGCGCACCCGCTCGACGATGCTCGCCTCGCGCGCCCGGCCCTCGGCTCCCTGTTCGCCGAGCCCCGCGGCGATCGCCACCAGCCCGCGCGCCCCGGCGGCCAGCGACTCGTCGACGGCCTGCTCCAGGCCGCTCGCAGGCACGCTGAGGATCACGAGCTCGGGCGCCTCGGGCAGGTCGGCCAGGCTCCGGTAGACGGTCTGCCCGAAAAGCTCGCCGCCGCTTCGCCCGACCAGGAACACCTGCCTGCGGTGTGCACCCTTCAGCGCGTCGCGAGCGAACCAGTAACCCCATTTGCTCTTGTCGGCCGACACGCCGACCACCGCTACCGAGCGCGGCGTCGAAGAGCGCCTCGAGATCTCTCGCCACTAGCCGCCGATCCGCCGTCCCGCACGCTCGGGGCGCGGCAGCGACGCATGCTCGGCGGCGAGCAGCGTCACGCGCTCGCGCACCGACTCGCCCGCCGGCCCGACGCGGCCGCTCGCAGCGTCGACGTGCAACAGCATCTGCTCGGCCGTCGCAGCCGGCACCCCGTCCTGCACGATCGTGTGAAAGACATGGAGCCGCTTCTCGTCAGCGCTCAAGACCTGTGTCGTCACCGACACCTCGTCGCCCGCATGCAGCTGGCTCAAATGGGAGAGGTGGGTCTCGGCGGTCATGTACGTCCCCCGCGTGAGATAGGCGGCGTCCACTCCGATCGCGCCGAGCAGTGCGTCGGTCGCGTCGGCGAAGAGCTGCAGGTATCGGCTCTCGTGGACATGGCCGTTGTAGTCGACCCACTCGGCCGGCACCCGCGCCCGCAGCGGGGCGAGCGGGCCGGGGGAGGCAGGTTCGCCGAGCAGCCCACGCTCCCACTCGGCCAGGGTCTCGCCGGCGCCGTAGGGCGCGGCGCGAAGGCCCTGCAGGAGCGCCACCAGGCAGTCGTCGCGCACCTGCTCGAGCTCGCGGATCGACCGGCCCGCGGCCTGGTCGTCTGATTGCGCCGCGATCTTGTCGACGAGCTCGTCGGTGAGGTCCGGCACGTCGGTCAGCTTCGTCCACGGCCACTGCAGCGCCGGCCCGAACTGGGCGAGGAAGTGGCGCATCCCCGCCTCGCCGCCGGCGATCCGGTAGGTCAGGAACATGCCCATCAGCGCGAAGCGGAGCCCGGCGCCGTAGCTCATCGCGTCGTCGATCTCGGCCACGGTCGCGACGTCGTCGTTGACCAGCCAGAGCGCCTCGCGCCACATCGCCTCGAGCAGGCGGTCGGCGATGAAGCCGTCGATCTCGGTGCGCACGACCAGCGGGTGCATCCCGACCGACCGGTACGCGGCCGCCGCCCGCGTCACCGTGTCGGGGGCGGTCTGCCCGCCGCCGCACAGCTCGACCAGCGGCAGCAGATAGACCGGGTTGAAGGGATGCGCGACGACGAACCGCTCGGGGCCGGTGAGGTCGCGCTGCAACTCGGAGGGCAGCAACCCGGACGTCGACGAGCAGAGCAGCGTGTCGGGAGCAGCGGCCCGGCTCGCGGCCTGCAGCAGCGCCTGCTTCAGCTCGAGCCGCTCGGGTGCCGACTCCTGCACGAGCTCGACGCCCTCGGCGGCCTCCTCGGCCGAGCCGACGAACATGACGGCTCCCTCGGCGGGCAGCGGCGCGAGTGTCAGCCGGGCGAACGCGCGCCGGGCGTTCGTGAGCACCTCGTCGAGCTTGCGCGGCGCGTCGGGATCCGGGTCGAAGACTCGGACGTCGGTGCCGTTCAGGACGAAGCGGGCCGCCCAGCCGCCGCCGATGACCCCGCCGCCGAGCAGGCCGATCTGCGAAGGCGTCTCAGCCACCGCGGGTGAGGGAGAGGCGCTCCCTGACCTCGTCGGGGCCGAGCACGCGCACGTTCAGGCCCTCGAGGATCGCGACGGCACGCTCGACGAGGTCGGCGTTCGTCGCGAGCCTGCCGCGCTCGAGGAAGAGGTTGTCCTCGAGGCCCGACACGGACGTTGCCGCCCACGATCGGCGCCAGCGCCGCGTACGGCAGCTGCATCCGGCCGATCGAGAACGCCGAGAACACCGCGTCCCTCGGGCAGCCGCTGCACCATGGCGAGGAGGGTCGTCGGGTCGTCGGGGGCGCCGTAGGGGATGCCCATGCACAGCTGGATCAGCGGCGGCGCGTCGATCAGCCCGTCGCGGATCAGCTCGTGGACGAACACCAGATGGCCGGTGTCGAACACCTCGAGCTCCGGCTTGACCCCAAGGCGCGAACCTGTTCGGCCATGGCCCGCAACATCGCCGGGGTGTTCGTCATCACGTAGTCGCCGCCGGCGGCGAAGTTCATCGTTCCGCAGTCGAGCGTGCAGATCTCGGGTCGCAGCTCGGCGACGTGCGCGAGCCGTTCGGTCGCTCCGGCCATGTCCGTCCCCGCCGACTGCGGGGGCAGGGGAGCTTCGGGGCCGCCGAGCACGAGGTCGCCGCCCATGCCCGCGGTGAGATTCAGCACCGGGTCGACGTCGGAGGCGCGGATCCGCTCGACGACCTCGCGGAAGTGCGCCGGATTCCGGCCGCCCTTCCCGGTCTCGGGATCGCGCACGTGGAGGTGGACGATCGCCGCCCCGGCGCGCGCCGCCTCGATCGCGGAGTCGGCGATCTGCTCCGGCGTGACCGGCACCAGCTCGCTGCGCGAGACGGTGTCGCCTGCACCTGTGATCGCGCACGTGACGAACACTTCCCAGTTCATTGACGCCCAGCTCCCTGTTCGAGATGCGAACCTGCGGTGCATTATGCGACCCGCGCCTGCTAGAGCGTAGGCTGTGTCCGAGCCGGCCGTCAACCACCCTTGACCGTTCGAGAGGTTCCCGGCAGAGTGTGCGCCATGCTCGGAGATGGTTCGTAATATGAACTCGGCTGCTCTGCTCGAAGCCGCGCGCACGTTCGCCGAGACCGAGCTGCGCCCCGTCGCGTTGCAATACGACGAGAGCGAGGAGTACCCGGTCGAGCCGCTGCGGCGCGCCGCCGAGCTCGGCTTCACCTCGTACGACCTGCCCACGGCCTACGGGGGCGGCGGCGTCGAGAGCCTCGTCGAGCGCTGCGCCGTGATCGAGGAGCTGGCCTGGGGCGACTCGCCGATCGCCTGGGTGATCATGCAGTCCGGCTTCTTCGCCGGCCCGGTGCTGGCACTCGGCTCGGACGAGCAGAAGAGACGGTGGCTGCCACCCCTCGCGGGGGCCGACGCACCGACGTGCGCGGTGGCGATCACCGAGCCCGAGGCGGGTTCGGACGCTGCCGCGATGGCGACGCACGCCAGGCGCGTCGACGGCGGCTACGTCCTCGACGGGCACAAGAAGTTCATCGGCAACGCGCCGATCGCCGACCTGTGTGTCGTCTTCGCGACCGTCGCCCCCGGCACGAGGTCGAAGGGCGTGACCGCGTTCGTCGTCGAGCACGGCGACCCCGGCTTCGTGCGCGGCGCTCGCCTGCCGAAACTCGGCTGCCGGTGCTTCCCGGCCGGAGAGCTGCATTTCGAGAATTGCTTCGTCGCCGACGACCGCCGGCTGGGCGAGGAGGGCCAGGGCTTCAGCGGGCTGATGCACGTGTTCGACGTCGCGCGGGTGCAGCTCGCCGCCAGCTCGATCGGCATCGGGCGCGCGGCCCTCGAGCACGCGGTCGCGTACGCCAAGGGGCGCGAGGCCTTCGGGCGCGCGATCCATGAGTTCCAGGCGGTGTCGTTCCGGCTCGTCGACGCCAAGCTGCGGCTCGACCAGGCCCGGCTGCTGACGCACCACGCCGCGCAGTTGGCCGACAGCGGCGAGCCGTTCTCGACCGAGGCGGCGATGGCCAAGCTCGCGGCGACGGAAGCGTCGATGTTCGCGACGTGGGCTGCGGTGCAGACGCTGGGCGGCGCCGGCTACATCCGCGACTCGCTGCCCCAGAAGTGGTTCCGCGACGCGAAGCTCGACGAGATCTGGGACGGGACAAGCGACATCATGCGTCTCGTGATCGCCCGGAGCCTCTTCTCCTGAGCACGCGCGATCCCCGCTACGACGTCCTGTTCGAGCCGGTCCGGCTCGGGCCGGTGACCGCACGCAACCGCTTCTTCCAGGTGCCGCACTGCAACGGCATGGGCCACCGCGACCCGACCGCCCACGCGGTGATGCGCGGCGTCAAGGCCGAAGGCGGGTGGGCGGTCGTGTGCACCGAGGAGGTCGAGATCCATCCGACCTCGGACGTCGGCGGCTTCGTCGAGGGCCGCCTGTGGGACGACGCCGACATTCCGGCTCACGAGCGGCTCGTCGAGCAGGTGCACGCGCACGGCTGCCCTCGCCGGGATCGAGCTCACCCAGGCGGGCATGGCGTCGGCCAACGGCTACGGCCGCATCCCGCCGCTCGGCCCGTCGCACCTGCCGGTCGTGCACGGCGAGCCGGTGCAGGCGCGACGCATGACCGTCGAGGACATCGCCGACCTGCGCCGCCGCCATCGTCAGGCGGTCGCGCGGTCGCTGCAGGCCGGCTACGACCTGGTCTACGTCTACGCGGCGCACGGGCTGACGACGCTCGCAGCACTTCCTGTCACGGCGTTACAACACCCGCGAGGACGAGTACGGCGGCAGTCTCGCGAACCGTGCGCGGCTGCTGCGGGAGGTGCTCGAGGACACGCTCGACGAGGTCGACGGCCGCGCCGCCGTCGCCTGCCGGATCGTCGTCGACGAGCTGATCGGCCCCGAAGGCATCGAGCGCGGCGAGATCGAGGAGCTCTTCGCGCTGGTCGGCGAGCTGCCCGACGTCTGGGACGTGATGGTCGGCGTGTGGGAGGACGACTCGCTCACCTCGCGGTTCGGCGGGGAGGCGTGGCAGGAGCGCTATTTCCGCGGCCTGAAGGACCTCACGTCGAAACCGGTGGTCGGCGTCGGCAGGCTGACGTCTCCCGACACGATGGTGCGGCTGATCCGCGAGGGGGTGTTCGACCTGATCGGTGCCGCCCGGCCGTCGATCGCCGACCCGTTCCTGCCGCGGAAGATCGAGGAGGGCCGCCTGCAGGACATCCGCGAGTGCATCGGCTGCAACATCTGCGTCACGGGCGACTGGACGATGACGCCGATCCGCTGCACCCAGAACCCGTCGATGGGGGAGGAGTGGCGCCGCGGCTGGCATCCGGAGCGCATCCGGGCCAAGGGCTCCGACGCGAACGTGCTCGTCGTCGGCGCGGGACCGGCCGGGCTCGAGGCGGCGCAGGCGCTCGGCAAGCGCGGCTACCCGGTGATGCTCGCCGAGGCGAGCCGCGAGCTCGGCGGCCGGGTGCTGCGCGAGGCGAGATTGCCCGGGCTCGCCGAGTGGATCCGTGTCGTCGACTACCGCAAGGGCCAGCTCGCCCAGCTCCCGAACGTCGAGCTCGCCTTCGAGAGCGAGGTGACGGCCGACGAGGTACTCGCCTACGGCTTCCGCCACGTCGCCGTCGCGACCGGCGCGCGGTGGCGCGCCGACGGCGTCGGGCGGCGCCACCCCAGGCCGCTCGAGCTCGCGGGGGTCGAGGTGCTGACGCCCGACGATCTGCTCGGCGGCGCACGGCCCCAGGGCGACCGCGTCGTTCTCTACGACGACGACGAGTACTACATGGGCGGTGTGCTGGCCGAGCTGCTCGCCCGCGAGGGTCGCCAGGTGACGATCGTGACCGAGGCCGCGTACGTCTCGGCCTGGAGCGTCAACACGATGGATCAGCCGCGCATCCAGCGCCGTCTGCTCGAGCTGGGCGTGAGCATCGAGCTGTCTCATGCCGTGGTCGGCACGACGCCCGGCGAGGTGCACATCGAATGCGCCTACACCGGGCGCCGGCGAGCGCTCGCGTGCGACACGCTAGTGCTCGTCACCTCACGCCTGCCGAACGACGGCCTGGGCGAGGAGCTGCTCGCGCGCCGCGGCGAGTGGGCGGAGGCCGGCGTCGGGTCGGTGCGTATCGTCGGCGACGCGTACGCGCCGAGCACGATCGCGGCAGCGGTCTGGGACGGGCACCGATTCGCCGAGGAGCTCGACGGCCCGGAGCCCGACGACGCCGTTCCGTACCGTCGCGAGGTCACGGAGCTCCAGCCGGTCGTTCACACTGTGAACCGCGCATGAACTCCGCCGCCACAACCACCGAGCCTGCGGGTCGTGCACGAACGATCCAGTCGGTCGACCGCGCGGCGGCGCTGCTGAAGGCGGTCGCCGACAGCCCGCGCCCGCTCACGGTGATCGAGCTCGCCGAGCGCACGGGGCTCAACCGCTCGACCGCCTGGCGCCTGCTGGCGACGCTGGCCGCCCACGGCCTCGTCGAGCGCGACCCGGTCAGCCAGCGCTACAGCGTCGGCTACGCGATCCTGAGAATCGCCGCGTCGGCCGAGCACGACTCGATCGTGCGCCGCGCCCGGCCGGTGCTCGAGCACCTGGCCCTCGAGACGGGCGAGGCGGTGAACCTCGCGCTCGCGAAGGGCGTCCACCTCGTCTACGTCGACCAGGTCGACCCGCCGCAGATCCTGGCGCCGAACTGGCTCGGCCGCCACGTGCCGTTGCATGCCACCTCGAGCGGCAAGGCGTTTCTGGCGTCCCTCGAGCCCGCCGAGCGCGACGGGCTGCTCGGCGAGCGTCTCGAGGAGTTCACCCCGACGACCGTCACCGACCGCGCGGTGCTCGAACAGGAGCTCGCTGCGGCCCGCGCAGACGGGTACGCCGTGTGTGTCGGCGAGCTCGAGGATTCGCTCTACGGAGCCTCCGCAGCCGTGCTCAGCGAGCAGGGCCGCCCGCTCGCGATCGTCAGCGTCTGGGGGCCGGAGCGCCGCGTGCCGAAGGCGCGCCTGGCCGCGATCGGCGAGCTCACCGTCGCCGCCGCCGCACAGATCAGGGAGCTGCTGCGATGAGCCACACCCTGATCTCCGTCCGCCGCGAGGGCGCCGTCTGCATCGTGCAGCTCGAACGTCCCGACAAGCTGAACGCGCTCTCGGGCGCGCTGGAGCGGGAGCTCCGCTCGGCGCTCGGCGAGCCGGAGCTGGCAACAAGCGGAGCCGTCGTGCTGACGGGCAGCGGGCGGGCGTTCTCGGCCGGCGCCGACATCTCCGAGTTCTCCGACCGCGACCCCGAGGCGATCCTGGCTTACTACCGCGAGACGGGCGGCGTGTACGAGGCGGTCGCCGCGCTCGCGCAGCCGACGTTCAGCGCCATCCATGGCTACTGCCTCGGCGGCGGCCTGGAGCTGGCGCTCGCCACCGACTTCCGCATCGCCGATCAGACCGCCGTCTTCGGTTTCCCCGAGGTCGGACTCGGGATCCTTCCGAGCTCCGGCGGCACGCACCGCGTTGCGCGCCTGCTCGGGGCTGCCCGCGCGAAGGAGCTGATCCTGCTGCGCGATCGGCTGACCGCCGACGAGGCGCTTGCGGCCGGGCTCGTCACCGAGGTCGTGGCGGCCGGAGGCGCGCTCGAGCGGGCCGTCGAGCTCGCCCAGAAGGTGGCGGCGCTCCCGGCCACCGCCGTCGCCGTGACGAAGAGCGCGATCGACGCCGCCGCAGATGCCCCACGCGACGCGGCAGTGCTCATCGAGCGTTTGGCCTACGGGCTGCTCGCGCAGACCGAGGCGGCCCGCAAGGCAGCCGACGACTTCACCAACGGCTGATGGCGGCGCACGAGAAGGAAATCGAGATCCGTTGGCGCGACCTCGACGTCTACGGCCACGTCAACCACGTCGTCTTCCTGACGTACCTCGAAGAGGCGCGCGACGAGTGGCTCGGCAGCACGCTGGGCGATCCGGCGAAGGTGTGGGACTACGTCGTGGCGCGCGTCGCGATCGACTACCGGCGCGAAGTCTCGCTCGCCGACGACGTGGTCACGGCGACGTGCCGGCTCGAGAGCATCGGCACGTCGAGCCTGCGGACACACGAAGAGATCGTCACCCGCAACGGTGAGGTGGCCGCCGTGGCGGAAGCCGTGCTGGTGGCTCGCGATGCCGCCGCAGGCCGCTCGCGTCCGCTGACCGACGAGGAACGCGCGTCGCTCGAGCGCGCGCTGCCTGCCGCTTCCTGAGCCGGCCCGAAGACGTGACCGTTTACCGGGGGTTAACCGGCCTCATGCTTTCATGCTGCGGTGACTCGACTCCTGGCAACCGGAGCACTTGCTGCTGCCCTGCTCGCGCTGGCAGGCCCTGCGGGCGCGGCGATCCCGCAGCCGCGCGTGACGCTGATCGGCGACTCGGTCGCGAGCGGTCTCGTGGGCGACTCCGTTGCGCTCGCGACGCTCCAGTCGGGAGTCGACCTGCAGTTGCAGATCGCCCCGTGCCGGAGCGTGGCGGGTACGAGCTGCCCGATCGGCGGGGTGTCGCCGCCGACCGTCGTCGATGTCGCACACACCCTCGGTACCCAGCTCGGCCCGACCGTGGTGGTCGTAGCCGGGTACAACGACTTCGCGAACGGATTTGGCGCTGAGGTAACCCAGGCCCTCCAGGCGTTTGCGAGCGCCGGGGTCACGCACGTGATCTGGCTGACGCTGCACGAGTCGACCCAGCAGGGCCAGTACAGCGGCATGAACGGCACGCTCCGCGCGATCGCCGCGACCGATCCCGCGTTGACGCTCGCCGACTGGAACGCGCTCGCGCAGGGCCATGACGACTGGTTCCAGACGGACAACGTCCACCTCTACGGCTCCGGCGCACGCGCGATGGCCGGACTGATCCATTCGACGCTCCAGGGCCTCGGAATCGCCCCTGCGCCGCTCACGGTGACGACGTCGGCGATCGGCACGGCTCGCCTGCATAAGGCGTACGCGGCGACGCTCGCGGCGACCGGCGGCTCGGGTGCGTACCGGTGGTCGTGCAGGCCGCAGTTGCCCCGCGGCCTCCACCTGCTCGCGGCGGGACGTCTGACCGGCACGGCAAGCGGGCGGGCGCGGGTCGAGCGCGTCACCTTCACGGTCACCGACGCGTCGGGCCTCACGGCCACGCGAGCTTTCGTCCTGCGGGTCAGCGAATGAGTCGCGGCCTGGTGCTTCGGCTCGCGATCTGCGCGGCGCTCGTGGCGGGCGTCTCGGGCGCCGCAGGCAGCGCGCTGCCGCGGGTGACGCTGATCGGCGACTCGGTGTCCTACGCCATCGCACTCGACCCCGGAGCGACGGCGATCCTGCGGAACGGGGTCGACCTGCAGCTGCAGGCGCAGCCCTGCCGGAGGCTCGAAGCGGTCAGCTGCCCCGAGGAGAACGGAACCGTGCCGCCCACCGCGCTCACGCTCATCAACTCGCTCGGCCCGCGCTCGGGCTCGACGGTGATCATGGCGGTCGGCTACAACGATCCCGAGGACATGTACGCGTCCGAGCTGCACGACGTCCTCGGCGCGCTCCACCAGCAGGGCGTGCAGCACATCCTCCTGGTGACGTTACGGGCGGCCCGCCATCCGTACGTGACGATGAACGGCGACATCACTGCCGCGGCCGCCGCCGACCCATCGGTCACGGTGGTCGACTGGAACGTCTACTCGCGCAGCCATCCCGAGTGGTTCCAGTCCGACGGGATCCATCTCGCCGGTGACGGCGCTCAGGCAATGGCATCGCTCATGCACAAGTGGCTCGTGCACCTGAAGATCGCGCCGGCGGCGCTCGCGGTGACCACCCAGAAGCTGCCGAGCGCCCACGTGGGGAAGCGGTACTCGACGCTGCTCACCGCTGCGGGCGGCACCCCGCCGTATCGCTGGGCGGCCGTCTCCCTGCCTGCCGGGCTGACGCTGACCTCGGCAGGAGTGCTCGCCGGAAAGACCGGCTCGCACGTGAGAATCCTGCACCTCACGGTGCGCGTCACCGACGCCACCGGCGCCCGGACAGCCCGCGCGCTCGTCCTGCATATCGTCGGGTAGAGTGCTCTTCCCGACCATCACCTTCGCGATCTTCTTCCTGATCGTGCTGCCGGTCTCGTGGGCGCTGATGCCGCACCAGCGCCTGGTGGCAGGCGTTCATGCTGGTCGCGAGCTACGTCTTCTACGGCTGGTGGGACTGGCGCTTCGTCTTCCTGCTCGCCGCGTCGACGGTCGTCAACTACTTGCCGCCCGCGCGATCCACCGCGCACGTCCGGCGTGCGCCCGCGCAAGGCGCTGCTCGCGCTCGCCGTGGCCTTCGACCTCGGCCTGCTCGGCTACTTCAAGTACGCGGACTTCTTCCTCTCGTCGGTCGACAACGTTAGGCCGCCTTGGGCTGCCGTCGAGCTCGTGGGCGCTCTCCGTGACGCTCCCGATCGGCATCTCCTTCTTCACGTTCATGGCGATCTCGTACGTCGTCGACACCTACCGGGGCCAGCTCGTGCCCGCGTCGCTTCGCGCGCTTCGCGGTGTTCCAGGCGTTCTTCCCGCATCTCGTCGCCGGGCCGATCGTCCGCGGCGAGCGAGCTCCTGCCTCAACTCGAGCGCCCGCGCGACCCGCGTCGCGTCGACGCCTCGCGCGCGTTCTTCCTGATCCTCAGCGGGTCTCTTCTTCAAGGTCGTGATCGCGAACCAGCTGTCGGCGCACATCGTCGACGCGGTGTTCGCCGCGCCCGACCGGCACTCGTCGCTCGAGGTGCTGGTCGCCGTCTACGGGTACGCGGTGCAGATCTTCGCGGACTTCTGCGGCTACACGAACATCGCGATCGGCGTCGCGCTGCTGCTCGGGTTCGAGTTCCCGCAGAACTTCGCCTCGCCGTACGCAGGCGGTCTCGCTCCAGGACTTCTGGCGGCGCTGGCACATGACCCTGTCGCGCTGGCTGCGCGACTACCTCTACATCCCGCTCGGCGGCAACCGCAAGGGCCGCGTGCTCACCTACCGCAACCTGCTCCTGACGATGCTGCTCGGCGGGCTCTGGCACGGCGCCGCCTGGACGTTCGTGATCTGGGGCGGCCTCCACGGTGTCCGGGCTCGCGGTCGAGCGCGGCGCGCGATCGCGTCTCCGGCGGCCGGCGCGTCTGGCGCGGAGGTCTCTGCGAGCCGCTGGCTCGGCCGCCTGGTGACCTTCCACTTCGTCTGCTTCGCCTGGATCTTCTTCCGTGCCTCGTCCCTGTCTGCGGCGGCGCTCCAGGTGATCGGGCGGCTCTTCACCGCGTGGGGGCAGCCTTCGCCGCTCGTCACGACCGGCGTCGTGCTGGCGATCGCCGTCGGCCTCGCGGCGAATATCTGCCGGGGCGCGCCGTTGCCGTCACCTTCGACCGCTTTGCGCGGCTGCCCGTCGCCGCGCAGGCGGCGTGCCTCGCCGTCGGGCTGATGCTCGTCGACACCCTCGGGCCACAGGGTGTCGCCCCCTTCATCTACTTCCGCTTCTGAGTTGACCGAACCAGACCCCAACTTCGATCCCGTTCGCAGCCGGTCGACCTCCGCGGCGCAGGCGTTCCTGGTGATCGTGCTCGCCCTCGTGGCGGCGGCGTTCCTGAACGCGCAGGGGCTGCGCAAGACCGCGCACATCCAGCCACCGGGAACCGAGCGGAACGTCTCTGTCTGGCTCACCTCGCGGCTCGCCGACACCAGCCACTTCCTGTACCTCGACCGGCCCCGGCACTCGCTCAAGGTGGCGCTCGGCCGCGGCGACGACGATGTGATCGATACCAGGGTCGTGCTCGGGCCGACCCCGAAACCGCCCCCCGTCAAGCCGCCGGTCACAACCACTCCGGTCACCACGTCCCCGGTCACGACGGCCACGACACCGGGGCACCACGTTCCCCCGCCGGCCGCGAAGGAGCGGTACACAGCCGCGAAGCCCCTCCGGGTCTGGGTCGCCGGCGATTCGCTGGCCGAGGTTCCCGGGCAGTCGCTCGAGCGCATCACCGGCGAGGGCTCCAGCATCGACGTGCTCTCCGTCGAGAGCAGGCTCGCCACCGGGCTGACCCGTCCCGACGTCTACAACTGGTTCACCCGCTTCCCGCAGGCCGTGGCGCAGCTCAAGCCGCGGGTGGCGGTGCTCTCCTTCGGCGCGGACGATTCGCACGACTACATGACGGGCGGCCCCGCCGGCATCTCGATCGGGCCGATCGGCAGCGCCAGCTGGGCCCGGGAGTACCGCCGGCGCGTCGCCGGAGTCACCAGCGAGCTGAACGCCGACGGGGTCTACGTCGTCTGGCTCGGCATCCCGATCTCGCGCAGCCCCGATCGCAACGTGCGCTTCCGGTTCATCGACCACATCCTGTCGTCGGTCGCCAAGGCGGACCAGAAAGGCGCCTCCTACATCGACGCCTACTCGCTGTTCGCGCGTGGCGGCGAGTACCACGACTACCTCCGCAACCAGAGCGGCCAGCTCGTGCTCATGCGCGCCGCCGACGGGGTTCACTACACCTCGCCGGCCGGAGACCTCGTCGCGAACGCCGTGATTGCCAGGCTCCGCCAGGTTTTCGACCTCGGACCGGCCTGACCGCCGGAAACCCCGCTAACCTCCGCCGGCGTGACGCCGACGGCCTACCGATACGAGCTCTGGCAAGACGGGAACCTGGTCGCCACCGGCCGTTTCACCAACGAACGGCAGCTCGAGGCCGGCGAAGAGATCACCATCGGCGGCCACCGCGGCGCCGTCCGCGAGGTCACACCGACCGTCGCCTCCGGTGATCTGCGCCTCGTAGTCGACCTAACCGCTTAGAATCGCGCGGTGCAGGAGACCGGCCGTGAGCCTCGCTGGACTGAGCTCCATTGGACCCGGCGCGGCTTCGTCGGCGCCGCCGCCGCGGCTGCGGCGGGGACGCTCGCACCGCGGCTCCTGGCAGCTGGATCGCCGACTGCGGCCGAATCGTCGACCGCGGCCGCCACAGGCGGCTACGTCTCCCGCCCCGATCTGACGCCGTCACCCGTTGTGGTCGGCACGCCCGCCGCGGGCACGGCGCCGGGGTACGTGTTCCTCGCGCCGTTTGACATCTTCGCCCCGAACACGACCGTCGGCCAGTTCGGGCCGCTCGTCGTCGACAACACCGGCGAGCCCGTCTGGTACCTGCCGGTGCATGGCAAGACGGCGATCGACCTGCGTGTGCAGCGCTACCGCGGCCGGCCGGTCGTGACCTGGTACGAGGGCGACGTCCTCGGGGGCTACGGCGGCACGTACGGCATCTACGACGACACGTACCACGAGGTCGGGAAGGTCGCCGCCGGCAACGGCATGCACGGCGACCTGCACGAATTCCTGATCACGTCGCGCGGCACGGCGCTGATCTCGATCTACCAGCAGGTGCCTGCGGATCTCTCGTCGATCGGCGGGCCCGTCGCCGGGCAGCTGGTCGTCGGGGTCGTCCAGGAGATCGACATCCCGTCCGGCAAGGTGCTCTTCCAGTGGCGCAGCGACGACCACGTGCCGCTCACCGAGACGAACATGCCGCAGGTGACGGCCGCCGGGAACGTCGACTACTTCCATCTCAACTCGATCGGCGTCGATCTCGACGGCGACCTGCTCGTCTCGGCGCGGCACACCAGCACCGTCTACAAGGTGGATCGCAAGACCGGCCAGATCAAGTGGCGGCTCGGCGGCAAGCAGAGCGATTTCACGCTCGGCCCGGGCGCGGCGTTCAACTACCAGCACGATGTTCGCCGCCACGCCGACGGCACGTTGACGATCTTCGACAACGGCGCCTCGGTCCCCGGCGTGCCGGGCGTCGAGCCGTCCTCGCGCCCCATGCGGGTAGCCCTCGACATGAAGGCGATGACCGCCACCCTCGTCGGCCAGTACCTGCCGCCGGTGGGCCGCTCGACGTGGGCGATGGGCAACGTGCAGCAGCTGCCGGGCGGCGGCGCCTTCGTCGGCTGGGGCACCTTCGGGGCGTTCACCGAGTTCACGCCCGGCGGTGCGGTGTGCTTCGACGCAAAATTCGGCGACGGCAGCGTCACCTACCGCGCGTTTCGGTTTCCCTGGGTCGGCCGCCCCACCGGCAGGCCCGCGGTCGCCGCGCTTGCGGACGGCGGTGCGACGACCGTCTACGCGAGCTGGAACGGGGCGACCGAGATTCACTCGTGGCAGGTGCAGACGGGAGCCGCCGCCGGATCGCTGAAAGCCGTGAAGACCGCCGCCCGCAGCGGGTTCGAGACGGCAATTCCAGTGGCGACGCCCGGCACCTACGTCGCCGTCGCCGCGCTCGACGCTTCGGGCAAGGTGCTCGGCACCTCCCAGGCGATCCGGCCGAGCTAGTCCTGCTGGGGCTCGGCTTGTTGGGGCTCGGCTTGCAGGGGCTCCGGCGGCTGGTTGATGTGGGGTGAGCGTGTCAACGCCAGGATGCTCCCCGCGACACTGATCAGGAGAATGGCCACGGCGATGCTCGCCGTCCCGGCGTTGCTCCAGTAGACGTCCTTCAGCTCGACGAGTAGTGCGATCTCGTCGATGATCAGTGCCAGGCCGAAGCCGAACACGAGGCCCATCCAGATGCGCCAGGTCGGCGAGCGCTCGATCAGCCCGGCCGAGGCGACGAGCGAGACCAACAGGATGCCCCAGAGGTAGTGATGCAGGTGAATGCCGCCGGCCTGCACGTTGCCGAGGCCCGCGACGTGCTTGTGGATCGCCAGCGTCAGGGCGCGCAGGAATGCGAACGTGATCGTGAACGACCACCAGCTGAGGACGAAGCCGCGCCTGGTGGGATGGACGTCGCTGAGCTTCCGCGGGGTCATTCTCGGAGCTGCCACGACGGCACAAAGCTAGTGCGCCCACCGGATGGGCAAGGAGGATCGCCACGTCTGGAGAAACGGTCCCTCGTGGCATCCAGATCACCTCGCGTCTTCAACGCGCAGTTTCACCTGCTGCTCGTCACCGCGCAGCTCGAGGAAACCGAGGCGCGGCTCACCGAGGCGACCGAGGGTGGGCACCGGTTGCGAGCCTGGCGGGCGGCGCGCGACGTCGACCGCCTCTGGGACGCCATCGAGTCGCAGCGCCGCAGGCTCGAGCCGCCCGCGTGGCGGCTGGCCGACTCGCGTCCCCGGCGGACCGGTCTGGAGCCGGCAGAGCTCTTGCACGCGCGGCTGCAGGGCTACATCTCCGCCGAGCCGGTTGCTTCTCCCGCCGTCGCCGCCGTGCGGGCGGTGGCGGGCGTGCCCGGGATGCTGCCGCGGCGTCTGCAGCGAGTTCTCGCAGCCGCGTGTCTCGTTGCGATCGCAGTGACGGTGGCCGAGATCGCCATGCACGGCATCGGCCAGCGGCCTTCGCTGATCGCAGCCGAGCTCTGCGCGCTGGTCCTCGCGCCGTTCGCGGTCCTGCTGGGCACCGACCGGTAGCGACGCCGCGATGCTGAGCGAGCGCGAGCAGCTCGTGTGCGCCGAGATCGAGCGGCGGCAGGGCGAGCTCGTGGAGCTGGCCGCCGATCTGATTGCCTTCGACACGACCGCGCGGAACGTCGGCGACCCGCCGCGGCAGGAGGCTGCTTTGCAGGAGTACCTCGCTGCGCGGCTACGCCGCGCGGGCGCCGAGATCGACCTGTGGGAGCCGGACGCCCGGCAGCTGCGTGGGAAGCCGCTGGTGCCTCCCGGTCTTGACTTCGTGGGCCGGCCGCAGCTGGTGGCGCGTGTGCGCGGGACGGGTGGAGGCAGGTCGCTGCTCCTGAACGGCCATATCGACGTGGTCTCCGCAGAGCCTGTCGAGCAGTGGACGAGCGCACCGTTTCGCGCCGAGGTGCGCGACGGGAAGCTCTACGGTCGCGGAGCGTGTGACATGAAGGGTGGGATCGCGGCGATGGTGTTCGCGACCGAGCTGCTCGGCGAGCTCGGCGTGAGACTCGCCGGCGATCTGCTCGTGGCGACGAACACCGACGAGGAGTCCTCGGGGGCCGGCGGAACGGCGCTCGTCGAGCGCGGCATTCGGGCCGACGCCGGGATCGTCACCGAGCCGACGGGCTTCGACGTGTGGATCTCGTGCCGTGGCTCCGAATACCTGGTGATCAGCGTGCCCGGCCGGCCGGGCCATGCCGAGGTGCACCAGCCGGATTGGCAAGTGGGCGGCGCGGTGAACGCGATCGAGAAGGCGACGGTCGTGATCGACGCGATCCGGTCGCTGCGGGCGGAGTGGGGCGGTCGCCCCGGCTTCGACCACCCGCGGCTCTCGCGGCCGTCGCTGCTGCCGACCATGGTGGCGGCGGGCGAGTGGCCGGTCACCTATCCGGCCTCGTGCGAGCTGACGGTCGCGGTCATGTATCTGCCCGCCCAGGCGGACGCCGACGGCTTCGGCGCCGACGTGCGGCGCGAGGTCGAGCAGTGGATCACGCGGGAGTGCGCCGGCGACGCCTGGCTGGCCGAGCACCCGCCGACGTTCGAGTGGGAGCCGAACGGCGTGATGCCGCTCGAGCTCTCCGAGACCGAGCCCATCGTGGTCGCCATGCTCGAGGCGAGCGCCGACGCCGGCCGGGTGGGTGCCCTCGGCGGTCTCGACTCGTGGTACGACGGCGCCACCCTGACCCAGCTGGCGGGCATTCCGTCCATCGGCTTCGGGCCGCCCGGCTTCGACGCCCATGGGGTGAGCATCGCCCACATGATCGACGAATTCGTGCCGGTCGACGGTCTCGTCGCATGCGCCCAGGCTCTGGCGGTCGCGGCGATGCGGTTCTGCGGCGTCGACGGCGGCTGACGGACTCCTCTCATTCGTTCGGACGAGTTGAAGTTCGTCCGCATGAACGAGGCGGTTCTCGTGGGGCCGGGCTACCTTCAACCCCATGATCGAAGCGCATGCATTGACGAAGGACTACGGCGCGAAGCGTGCCGTCGACGAGCTCAGCTTCACCGTCCAGCCGGGGATCGTGACGGGCTTTCTCGGCCCGAACGGCTCGGGCAAGTCGACCACGATGCGGATGATCCTCGGGCTCGACGCGCCCACCTCCGGCACCGTGACCGTGAACGGCAAGCGCTACCGCGATCACAAGGCTCCGCTCCACGAAGTCGGCGCGCTGCTCGAGGCGCGCTCGGTACATACAGGCCGCTCGGCCTACCACCACCTGCTTGCGCTTGCGCAGACGCACGGCATCTCGAGCAGGCGGGTACGCGAGCTGATCGACCTGGTGGGGCTGCACGAGGTCGCGCGCAAGCGCGCCGGGCAGTTCTCGCTGGGCATGGGCCAGCGGCTCGGTATTGCCACCGCCCTGCTCGGGGACCCTTCCACGCTGCTGCTCGACGAGCCGGTCAACGGGCTCGACCCCGAAGGCATTCACTGGATCCGCAATCTGCTCAGGTCACTGGCAGCCGAGGGCCGCACGGTCTTCGTCTCGTCGCACCTGATGGCCGAGATGGCGCTGACCGCTGATCACCTGATCGTGATCGGGCGCGGGCGCCTGATCGCCGACACGAGCGTCGACGAATTCGTCCGGCGTGCGTCGGGCAGCGTGGTTCGCGTCCGGGCGCCCGAGGCGACTCGCCTGCGCGAGCTGCTGCTCGGCCCCGACGTGTCGGTCACCAGCCCCGAAACCGGCGTTCTCGACATTGTCGGCGTGACCGCCCAGCACGTCGGTGAGACGGCGGCTGCGAACGCGATCGTCCTGCACGAGCTGATGCCGCTGCAGGCCTCGCTCGAGGAGGCGTTCATGGAGCTGACGCGCGACGACGTGGAGTACAAGGCCGGCTCCCCGACGACCGCGGGAGACCGCGAAGAGGTGGCGGCATGAGTGCTGTCACGCCCGAGGTCACCGTCCCGCGGCTCACCGAGGTCGGTCGGGTGACGCAGCTACGAGTCTTCGTCTCGGAATGGACGAAGCTGCATTCGCTCCGTTCGACGCGCTGGTCGTTCCTGGTCGCGATTGTGCTCACGATCGGCCTCTCGGCGCTCTTCGCCGCCGTGACCGCGTCGCACTGGAGCCACATGCGGCCGCACGAGCGGGCCGACCGTCACCCGCTCGACATTGCGCTGGCCGGCGTGAACCTCGCGCAGCTCGCGATCGCCGTGCTCGGCGTGCTGGTGATCACCGGCGAGTACTCGACCGGGATGATCCGCGCGAGCTTCACTGCCGTGCCAAAGCGGCTGCCGGTGCTGTGGGGCAAGGTCGCGATCTTCGCGGTCGTCACGTTTGCGCTGATGGTCGGCCCGGTGGTGATCGCCTTCTTCCTGAGCCAGGCGATCCTGAACGGCCATCACATCCTGCAGATCTCGTTCTCGCATCCCGGCGTCGCCCGGGCGGTGTTCGGCGGCGCGCTCTACCTGACGCTGATCGGCGTCTTCGCACTCGCTGTCGGTGCGATCGTGCGGAACACGGCGGGCGGGATCGCGGCGTTCGCGGGACTCTTCTTCGTGATCCCGCCGCTGCTGAACATCCTGCCGACGAGCTGGAACAACGCGATCTCGCCGTGGCTGCCGGACAGCGCGGGCCGCTCGATCTTCGCCCTCACCCACGGCGCGCATTCCCTCTCGCCGGCGGGTGGCCTCGCGATCTTCTGCGCCTACATCGCAGGCGCGCTGGCGATCGCCGCAGTGCTGCTCGTCCGCCGCGACACCTGACGATCCGCGGCGCCAGGGCTACCGTGGGCGCGGGATGATCTGGAATTGGCTCAGCCGGAGGCCGCTGCTCGTCGACGTGGCGCTGGTCGGACTGCTGCTCTTCGCGACGATTGTTGCCGCGATCCACCGCGGCGACGGCGTGGCCGGGGTGACGTTGGGAATTGCCGAGACCCTGCCGCTGCTGGCTCGGCGGCAACGGCCGGTGCTCGTGCTCGGCGTCGTGACCGCCGTCGTGCTGGTGATGATCGCCGCCGGCTTCTGGGTGTTCCCGTTCCAGCTCGGGCTCGCCCTCTACACGCTTGCGACGATCTGCGAGCGCCGGCTGGCCGTGGCTGCCGGTGGAGCGGCAGCGCTTGCCGTGGCGGCGACCCTGGCGGCGGTCGGCCAGCTCCAGTTCGGCGACCAGCTGTCGCGGCTCGTCTTCCTGGTGGCGCTCTGGCTCCTCGGCGACAGCATCGGCTCGCGCCGGGCGTACGTCCGCGAGATCGAGGAGAAGGCCGACCGGCTCGAGCAGGGGCGGGAGGCGGACGCGAGGCGCGCGGCGGCCGAGGAGCAGGCGCGGATCGCGCGCGAGCTGCACGACGTGGTCGCGCATGCGTTGAGCGTCATCGTCGTGCAGGCCGCGGCCGCCGACGACGTGTTCGAGGTCGAGCCCGCGCGTGCCCGCGAGCCGATTCGCGCGATCGAGACTGCCGCCCGCTCAGCACTCGGCGACCTCCGCCGGGTGCTCGGGGTCTTGCACGAGGACGCCGGCTACGAGCCTCAGCCGGGACTCGAGCGGCTCGACTCGTTGGTCGAGCAGGTGCGCGCGACGGGGCTGGCGGTCTCGCTCGAGATCCAGGGTGCGCCGCGGGCGCTGCCGGCGGCCGTCGACCTCTCGGCCTATCGCATCGTCCAGGAGGCGCTGACGAACACGCTCAAGCACTCCGGTGCCGAGCACGCGAGCGTCCGGGTGCGCTACGGCGATCCGCTCGCGCTGGAAGTGCGCGACGACGGTTCCGGGGCGGTTCTCTCCGACGGGCCGGAGGGCAACGGCCTGATCGGTATGCGCGAGCGGGCCGCGATGCTCGGCGGCAGCGTCGATGCGGGTGACGCCCCGAACGGTGGGTACGTCGTGTCGGCCCGGTTGCCGCTCGGCGTCTCGTGATGCGCACGCGCGTCCTGATCGCCGACGACCAGGCGCTCGTGCGCAGCGGCTTTCGTCTCGTGGTCGAGACGCGGGACGATCTGGAGGTTGTCGGCGAGGCCGGCAACGGCGCCGAGGCGGTGCGCCTGACCGGCGAGCTCGAGCCGGACGTGATCCTCATGGATATCCGGATGCCCGAGGTCGACGGCATCGAGGCGACGCGGCAGATCGTGGCTTCGGGGAGCGCGGCGCGCATCCTCGTGCTCACGACGTTCGACGTCGACGAGTACGTGTACGCCGCGATCCGCGCCGGCGCGAGCGGGTTTCTTCTGAAGGACGTGCGGCCGACCGACCTGGTCGACGCGATCCGGCTGGTCGCGAGCGGCAACGCACTGCTCGGCCCGACGGTCACCGAGCGGCTGCTCGAGCGCTTCGCGGATGGGGGAGGGAACAGCGAGGCGGTCACTGCCGTGGCCGCGTTGACGGCGCGGGAGCGCGAGATTCTGCGGTTGCTGGCGGGCGGTCTTTCGAACGCCGAGCTGGCTGAGCTGCTCGTCGTCGGCGAGACGACGGTGAAGACGCACGTGTCGAGCGTCCTGCGGAAGCTCGGCGTGCGCGACCGCGTGCAGGCTGTGATCGTCGCCTACGACGCGGGGCTCGTCCGTCCCGGCGAGCGCGCGGCCTCTGTTTCAGGCTCTGGCGACCAGGGACACTAGGTTGCGCCGCCGTTAAATTGTGCCGTCGTTAAACAATGTTGAGTCTCTGCGGAGACCCTTCCAAGCGCCGCCGCGTGACCGTAGCGTCCGCAGCCGTAGTGCCGCCCCCGGTTCACGCTTCACGCCGCCTTTCCCGCCTGGGGCCGCGGGCCGTCGGCCTGGCGGTCGGCGCGGGTGCCTTCGTCATCTGCCTGCCGCACATCGGCGACGCGCTGTCCCAGGACGAGGTCGCGTCGGCGCGCATCCTGCGCTCACCCTCGCTCGGCGCGATGCTCAGCCGGGTGGCGCGAACCGAGTCGACGCCGCCTCTCTGGTACGCGCTCGGCTGGGCGGCGCATCACGCGGGGCTGCCGATCGGTGACGTGCGGCTGCTGTCGATGCTGTTCGCGGCGCTGCTCGCTGCTGCGGTGGTCGCGATCGCCCGTGAGCTGCTGCCGCTTCGCTTCGCCACGGCCGCCGGCCTGCTGGTCGCCGTCGGTGCGCAGTTCGCCTGGCACGGCCATGAGTTGCGGGCGTACGAGTTCTTCGCGCTGCTGACCGCGCTGCTCGCCGTGACGCTCGTGCGGTCGCTCCGGGCGGCGTCCCGTCGCAACGACGTGTACCTCGGGCTGGTCGTCGCGGCGGGGTTGCTGACGCACTACTTCTTCGTCTTCACCGTCGCGGCCGCGCTGGTCTGGGTGTGGCTCGAGCCGCACGCGCGGGCGATCAGGCGCCGGTCGACGGTCGCGTTCGCCGCCGGGGCGCTGGTGTGCGCGCCGTGGCTGCCGATGTTCGTCGAGCAGTTCCAGCACGACCGCTTCTGGTGGATCGGCCCGTTTCGCCTGCGTGAGGCGGCCGCGGCGCCGTTCCGGCTCTTCACACCGCTCGTCACGCACGGTCTTGCGGGACGCGTCGTCCCGGTGGCGTTCCTCGCGCTGACGGTGTGCGGTGCGGTGGTGCTGGGGCGCCGGTCGGCGGCGGGGCGGCTCTGCGCGCTCCTCGCGTTCGGGCCGCTCGTGCTCGCCTCGGGTGCCTGGGCGGCGGGCTTCCGGATCTTTGCGCCGCGGAATCTGATCGGCATTGGCCCCTTCGCAGCCGTCGCCGCGGTCGGGGCCGTGTCGCTGCTGCCACGGCGGGTGGGTGTGCTGGCGCTGGCCGGCGGCGTCGCGGCGGTCGTGTCGAGCTTCGCGATCAACCAGAGCATCCCGGTCCCGGCCTACCAGCTGGTCGCGCAGGCTCTGGTGCGCGAGGGGTGGCATCCGCGTGACCCGGTCGCCGTCTTCGGGAACTTCTTCAACGTCCGGGCGCCGCTCGAGTGGTACCTGCCCCATCAGCCGGTCCTGGCGGTGTCACGCGGGACGCGGCGTCCCTGCGAGACGGTGTTCGCGGTCGCGGGGCCGCTCGGCGCCCGCCGGCTGCGGCACATCGCCGACGACACGCGCGTCGGCGGCCTCGTCGTCGCGAGGCTCGACCTCGATCACGCGATCCGCGGCTCGGGCCTGCAGCGCGCCACGATCCTGGTCGATCCGAAGCGCCGTCCCAACTGCCTCAGCCTGGTGCGCAACCCGCGCCTCGCACCGATCGTCTAGGACACGTTCCGGCGAGGCAACTGTTCGCGAGGGCCGAACCCCGGTGCCAGGCACCGGGGTTTGAACTGCTCCGCGAGTGCGTCGATTGTGTGACTTCTTCGGCGCGGGTCGGGTGGTGGGATTACCGTGGTTCGGCCTTGTTGCGGCGACCGAACTTCGCTCGGCCGGTGGGACGCCGCCGGGTTGCCGCGAAGGGACATCGCTGCATCGGCCAGGTGGGATGCCGTGGCCAGGGGGCTTTGCTGTGCTCGGGATTTGCGATCTGACCGCTGCACTTCTGGATTTGTCTTCAGTACGGTACGATTCTTATTTACTGCGGGTGGCACAGTATGCTCTAGTATCGCAGCACCTGTTGCCATTTGCTCAGCCGCCGAATGCCCACTCGAGGCCCGTATCGAGCTGGTTGCGCCACTCACCCTTCGCGTTCGCGTAGCGGTGGTAGCGCACCGGCAGGTCGAGTGAGCGCAGCTCGCGGGTGAAGTCGAGGGTCTGCTCCGGCTGGAACCAGTGGCTGTGGAACGGGCCGGTGGAGAGGAAGAAGCGCACGCCGTCGGCTCGGAGCGTCGCCGCCTCGCTGCGGGCGAGCTTCGTTGGATCGTTGGCGGCCAGGAGCTTCCGCGTCGCGCCCTTGAACGGGCCGTCGCGGAGCGGATGGAAGTAGCCCGACCACGCTTCGATGCGGCCGAAGACGTCCGGATTGCGGAGCCCGATGTCCGCCGCGCCGAAGCCGCCGGCGGAGAGTCCCGCAATCACCCGGCCGGCCGGCGTGGCGATCGTCGGCAGGTTCGCGTCGATCCAGGGCACCACGTCGGCGACGAGCTCGTGCTCCCACGGCCCCGCCCATTCGCCGTTGTAGTCCCTGCTCGGCCCCGCTGCCGGGAGAACCGCGATGAACGGCCGGACAGCCCCGGAGGAGATCGCGTTGTCGGCCCAGTCGGCGAGGTCGACGCCGTCGAGATACTCGGTCGGCGAGCCGGGCATGCCGTGCAGCAGGTAGACGACCGGGTACGCCTGCGCCTGCTCGAACCCCGGCGGGAGGTAGACGTAGCCGGCCCGTAGCCCACCCGGGAACGTGCCTCGGAGGATGACGCCGCCGCCCGGCCCCGCGCCGTAGGGCGCGAAGCCGGGCAGCAGCACAGCAGTGGCGAAGGCGGCCAGCGACGCGATGTGCCGAAGCTAGTCGCCCGCCCGTGAAGCTGGCGTTACGCCTCTGTTGGGCCTCCAGCCGAACCGAACCGCAGCGCCACGCCGTGCGGCAGCACGAGCACGGGACAGCGCAGCAGCTCGATCAGATACTGCGCCGCCGCGCTGAGCGTGACCCGTCCGGCCGCCGTGCCTGGCTTCGACCCGACGACAGCCAGGCCGATCTCGCCTGCGCCGCGGTCGATCACCGTTGCCTTGAGCGCGGCCGCGAGCGACTCGGCCGTTTCGCGCGGGCCCGGGTCGCCGTCGTCGCCCACGATCGTGGCGACCGTCGCGATCGGGACGTCGTCGCGGCCCGAGAACCCCGCCGGGGCGACGGCGACGGCGATCGGGCCGCCTTCGAGCAGGCGAAGCGCGGACGTGCCGGGCTGGACGCTCCCCGGAGACGTGCGGTACTCGGAGCCGAACACGATCACGTCGGCGTGTTCCCGCTCCGCCAGGTCGCGAAGCCCTTCCGGTGTCGAGCCGCTCACGACCACATGGCGCGGCACGTCCGGATCGCCGAGCCAGGTCGCGCCTGCCTCGAGCAGAGCCGCCGTGTCGGCCTGTGCCTGCGCCTCGCGCGCCGGATCCGCCTCGATCGCGTGCCGAACATACGCGAGCGAGAGCGACCCGCCCGCCCCGGCCAGAAGTTGGCCGAGGGCGAGCGCGTCGGTGTCGTTTGCGGTCCCGTCGTACGAGACGATGATCGTCGGAGCCACGATCCCTACCCGGTCGCCGGCTCAGGCGCGGGCGGTGGCGTCGGCACGATGGCGCTGTGCCCGGCATAGCCCAGGGAGGGCACGTCGGACGGATAGACCTCGTGTCCGTGAACCGCGAGGTCGCCGGTCTCCATGTCGACGTCGCTCATCCGCAGCGGGATCACGAGCCCGACCAGCTTGAGCAGGATGAACGTGCCGATGCCGGAGAACACGACCACCCAGAGGCCCGCGTAGAGCTGCATCTTCAGCAGGTGCGCGCTCCCGGTGACCGAGATGTCCGCGGTCCCCTTGGTGCCGAAGTACAGGATCATGTGCGAGTCGGCAAGCAGGCCGACGAGCAGGCCGCCGGTGAGCCCGGCGATGCCGTGCGTGTAGATGACGCCCAGCGTGTCGTCGACGATCCGGAACGGCCAGACACGGCTGAGGTAGTTGTACGCGACGTAGACGACCGACGAGCCGATCGCGCCGATGGCGATGGCGCCCCAGCCGTTGACGAAGCCCGCCGCAGGCGTGATCGCGACGAGGCCGACGATCATGCCGTTGACGCTGCCGATCAGTGACGGCTTCCGCCCGGTCGCGTAATCCCACGCAACCCAGACGAGGAACGCAACGGCCGTGGCCAGGTTGGTATTCAGCACGGCAGCTGCCGCATCAGCGCCGGCGTAGTACGGATCGCCGCCGTTGAAGCCGTTCCAGCCGAGCCACAGCAGACCGGCGCCGACCGCGACCATCAGCAGGTTGTTCGGTGCGTCGATCTCGCGGTCACGCGCGAGGCGTGGCCCGATCACGGCAGCCGCGACGAAGCCCGAGACGCCGGCGGAGAGGTGGATGACGTACCCACCGCTGAAGTCCACCGCGCCGTGAGCCGCCCAGAAGCCGCCGCCCCAGATCAGGAAGGCGTTGACGGTGTAGATGAACGTCGTCCAGAGCGGCACGAAGACCAGCCACGCCTTGAAGTTGATGCGGCCGAGGACCGAGCCGAGCATCAGGATCGGCGTGATCGCCGCGAAGACCAGCTGGAAGTAGACCAGCGTCGACGTCGGGAAGTTGAATGCCGGCCCCGTCGTGATCGACGGAATCACCGCCTGTCCCTGCTCCGCCGCGTGATCCAGCACGGAGCCCGGTTTCCCGATGAAGCTGCCGAAGAATCCCTTCAGACCGGAGCCCTCGCCGTTCGTCAGGCCGTGCCAGGGCGTGCCGAAGCCCATCTTGAAGCCCCAGAGCACCCAGACGATCAGGACGAGTGCGAACGCGGCGAACGTGAGCATCATGCTGTTGACGGACCAGCGCTTTTGCATCACGCCGCCGTAGAGCACGACGAGGCCCGGGACGCTCATCAGACCGACGAACGTCGCGGCAGTGAGCTGCCAGGCGTTGTCGCCCGAGTTCAGCCAGGACGGGTACGCAGTCCAGGTAGCGGCTAGCAACAGATCTCTCCTTTCGAACCAACGAGAAGGCCCCGGTTCGGCGCGCAGAACGACGCCTGCCGAGGCGACAACACCTCTCGCCACCCGCATCGGCAGCAGCTCCCGTCGAGCCGGCGACACGCTGACCGCCGGAGCCCACCAGGCTCCAGGCAGCGTCGCCCGGTCTCCGCCGCGCACGGCGAAGTCGCGAAACCGTAGCCAAGACGCGCGTGCGGGTCAAACCGAACGGCTGAATCAGAGTTCGACTGTCTAAATTAGAGCGGTGCCGGTCGAGGGCCACTGGGAGCGGGCGAACACGCCGCTGCGTTCGCGCGACCGCCGCGTGCTGGTTGTCGTGGCGGTGGTGACGGTGCTCGTGGCGATCGGGCTCGGGATCGCGTACGCGCTGACCCCGTCGGCGAAGTCCGATGTCGGCTGTGTGGTCGTCGACGTCCCATCCACGATGGGCGGTGCGACCGTGCGGAACTGCGGGGCTGCAGCGCACGAGTTCTGCCGCACGCAGGGCGCCCGCGACCGCACGATCGCCACGGCGTGCACCGCACAGGGCTTCGCGGCAGACATCTCGAAGATCCCGCCCGGCTAGATACCGCTCCCAAACGTTTTCTTCACGGACGTTGGGAACACTCGTCCGATGAGGCGGCTCGAGACGTTCGCCGTGGTTGCCGTGCTCGCCGCCGCGTTGTTCTCTGCCGGCGTCACCGGTTCGTCGGCGGCCGTGTCGGCGCAGAAGGCGACGTACACGGGCTACGGCTTCGATGCCTGTTCGGCTCCGGCGGTGGCGACGATGCAAGCCTGGACCGCCTCGCCGTACCGCGCGCTCGGCATCTACATCGGCGGCGCCAACCGCGCGTGCGCCAACGCGAACCTGACCCCGACCTGGCTCACGAGCGTCGGGGCGCTCGGGTTCAGCTTCCTGCCGCTCTACGTCGGTCTGCAGGCGCCGTGCGTCGCGCAGAAGAGCCTCGCGTTGATCAGCGCTGCCACTGCGCAGGCACAGGGCATCGCGGCGGCCAATGACGCGGCGTCTCGCGCGACGTCCCTGGGGCTGCTCGCCGGCACCCCGATCTACTTCGACATGGAGGGCTACGCCACCAAGAACGCGACGTGCACCCAGACGGTGCAGGCGTTCCTCACTGCGTGGGTGAACCAGCTGCACGCGTTCGGCTTCGTCGCCGGGGTGTACGGCAGCGCCGCGTCGACGATCCGCGACATGTCGACGATCTCGCCGCTGCCCGACGACGTGTGGATCGCGAACTGGAACGGCCAGGCCTCGGTGTTCGGCGACCCGAACGTCAGCGACAGCCTGTGGGCCAACCACCAGCGCGTCCACCAGTACAAGGGCGGCCACAAGGAGACCTGGGGCGGCGTCACGATCGACGTCGACAGCGACTACGTCGACGGCGCGGTCGTCGGCCAGGGCAACACGCCGACACCGCCGCCGACTCCGCCTCCGCCGCCGACCGCGGGCTCCGTCGGCTCGGGTGACAGCCAGGCGACGGCGAGCTGGCCCGACGGCGCGTTCGCCGCGAGCGCCGTCGTGACGTTGACGCCGGCGACGCCGACCACCGCGCCGGCCGGCTTCGGTGCGGGCGGCTACGCCGTCGCGCTCGCGGTCAACGACGCATCGACCACGCCGCCGACCGCGGTCACGAAGTTCGTGCTCCCGGTGACGGTGCACATCGTCCCGCAGCCGCAGGGTGAGGTGCCCGCATTCTCGACCGACGGCGGGACGACCTGGACGCCGCTGCCGCAGATCGCGCCCGGCGCGCTGCCGGTGGGCGTCACCGCGGGCTACTCGCGCGAGACCGACGGCTCGATCGACATCCTGACGCTCGTGCCCGGCATCTTCGGGCTCGCTGCCCGGATGTGACGCCGCCCGGACCTCCGGCGAACGTCTCGGCCGGCTTCGTGCAGCGGCGCGCTGACGCTCACGTGGGGGCCAGCGCCTGACGCGTCGCAGATCGTCGGCTACCACGTCCTGCTCGACGGCCACATCGTGCTGACTCAAGTCGGGAACCGGCCGGCGTGCCGTCGTCGCGCGCGTTCCATCCGGCCGGGCCAGACCGTCTTCCGCGTCGAAGCCGTCGACGCCGCGGGGAACGTCGGCACGCCGTCGCGGCCGTTCGTCGTCGTGCCGACCGTCCGTCCCACCGGGCCTGCCGCGGCCCCTGCCGCGCTGGGCCTGGGATCTCTACACGTGGCAGCACACGCACAAGGGCAAGCGGCCTGCCGCTGCGCCGAAGCAGACGCCGGGCTGGTACTGGACTGTGGGCCACCTGGCGGTCGTCGCCGTTCCGCCTGAAGACGCCCTGACGATTCAGTCCGCGTGCGCGAAGCTGGGCGGGAACACGACCCGCCCGCGGATCGATGCGTCGTACGCGGCGAGCGGCACGGCCATGAACGCGGCGTGCCAGGCCGGCTGCGGCGGCTCGAGCCCGAGCTCATCCGAGCGGCGGAAGCCGAAACGCACGTAGTAGCCCGGGTGCCCGAGCACGAGGACGAGCGGCTCGCCGCGTTCGTCGGCCGCGGCGAGCGCGGCGCGGGTCAGTGCGCTGCCGATGCCCTCGCGCTGCCGCTCGGGCGCCACCGCGAGCGGAGCCAGTTCGAGCAGCTGCCGATCGGATCCGGCGAGCCCGACGTAGCTCAGCAGCACGTGATCCGACCACCTCGCCTTCATCGTCCGCGACGAACGCAAGCTCCGGCGCGTATCCCGAGGATGCGCGAATCGCGTCGACCATGCGCCCTTCGTCGGGCCTGCCAAACGCGGCCTCGAGAACCCGCGACACGGCGGGCGCATCCTCGTCGTGTTCGACCCTGATCTCCACAGCCGCCGACGTTAGCGCAAAGAAAAACCGCCGGATCGGTGGCGCTTTCGTCCACCTCACCGACCAACCCGTTCGCGCTGACGCGCGTCGGAGTTGCTCGGCGGGGCTTCGACCTACTCGCGCTCCGTGTCCGGCGGGATCCGGAGAGTACGACGCGCCCGCGGCGGGCCGCAAGTCGAGGATTTCAGGAAATTCTCGCTCTTTGCAGGAAGCCGTTAGGTTTGCCCATATGTCCCGCTTGCGTGGCCGGCTGACCGAGGTGCGCCGCGCCGGCGAGGCCGACGCCGACCTGCTCGTCACCTGGCACGCCGATCCGGAGGTTGCGCGCTACTGGGACGGCGAGACCTCCACGCGCGAGCAGATCCTGGCCGAGCTGGCCGACGAGCAGGTCGACGCGTGGATCGTCGAGGCGGCCGGCGAGCCCGTCGGCTACCTCCAATCGTGGTGGTACGACGAGATGCCGCGCCGAGGTGGCCTGGACATGTTCCTCGTGCCGTCCGCGCGCGGGCGCGGGCTGGGACCGGATGCAGCGGGCGTTCTGGCGGAATCTCTCGTCGCGAACGGCTGGGTGGAGGTGACCGTCGACCCGTATCTGTGGAACGAGCACGCCATCCGCGCGTGGACGAAGGCCGGCTTCCTGCCGGTCGAGGAGCGCCCGGACGACGCCGAGCATTCCGCACCGTGGCTGCTGATGCGGTTCACGCTGTCCCTGTAACCAGCCCCAGTAACCTGTCGGCATGCACGTCGTTCTCCCCGACAACTCGCAGCTCGAGCTGCCCGACGGCGCGTCCGGCCTCGACGCCGCGCGCGCGATCGGGCCGAAGCTGGCCGAGCAGGCGGTGCGTGATCCGGGCCGACGGCGCAGTGCAGGATCTGCGCGCTGCCGCTCGCCGACGGCCAGGCGATCCAGATCCTCACCACGCGCGACCGCGACGACGCCGACGCCCTGTACGTGCTCCGCCACTCGTCGGCGCACCTGCTCGCCGAGGCGGTGCGGCGGCTCTACCCCGGCGTGAAGGTCGCGATCGGCCCGCCGATCGAGAACGGCTTCTACTACGACTTCGACTTCCCCGAGCCGATCGCCGAAGCCGACCTCGAGCCGATCGAGGACGAGGTTCGCGCGAGCTCGACGAGGGCCGGGAGCTGGAGCCGCGAGCGAGATCTCGCGCGACGAGGCGAAGCGCGCGCTTCGAGGCCGAGGACGAGCCGTACAAGGTCGAGCTCGTCGACACCGCCGAGGGCGACATCACCCTCTACACGCAGGGCGACTTCACCGACCTCTGCCGCGGCCCGCACCTGCAGAACTCGGCGCCGATCAAGGCCTTCAAGCTGACCGGGCTCGCCGGCGCCTACTGGCGCGGCGACGAGCACAACAAGCAGCTCGACCCGCATCTACGGCACCGCGTTCTACTCGCAGGCCGACCTCGACGCCTACCTCGAGCGGCTCGAGCAGGCGCGCGCGCGCGACCACCGCAGGCTCGGCGTGCAGCTCGACCTCTTCCACCTCTCCGACCACTCGCCCGGGTCGCCGTTCTGGCACCCGAAGGGAATGGTGATCTGGAACGAGCTCGAGGACCTGCGCCGCCGCGAGAACCTGCGGCGCGGGCTACCTCGAGGTGAAGACGCCGATCCTCTACGACGAGGCAGACCTACGTCACCTCCGGCCACTTCGCGAACTACGAGGAGAACATCTTCTGGGTCACCGGGCACGAGGAGAACGACCGCCGGCTTCGCGCTGAAGCCGATGAACTGCCCGGGCCACATGCTCCTCTTCGGCTCGCGCATGCGGAGCTACCGCGAGCTGCCGCTGCGCTTCGCCGAGTCGTCGACGCTGCACCGCGACGAGAAGGGCGGGACGCTGCACGGGCTCCTGCGCGTCAAGCACATCACCCAGGACGACGCGCACATCTTCTGCACGCCCGAGCAGATCGAGGACGAGATCTTCGGCTGCCTCGACTACGCGTCGTACCTCTACGACCTGTTCGAGACTGGAGGCGCGGTTCGAGCTCTCGACGCGGCCCGACGAACAAGCTCGGCACCGACGAGGAGTGGGACTTCACCGAGGGCGCGCTGCGCGCGGCGCTCGAGCGGCGCGGGATCGACGTACCAGGTGAACGAGGGCGACGGCGCGTTCTACGGGCCGAAGATCGACCTGCACATGACCGACGTGCTCGGACGCTCGTGGCAGATGGGGACGATCCAGCTCGACTCGCAGATGCCCCAGCGCTTCGAGCTCACGCTACGTCGGCGCCGACAACCAGGAGCACGTCCCGTACGTCATCCACCGGGCGCTGCTTCGGCTCGCTCGAGCGCTTCATCGGCATCCTCACCGAGCACTACGGCGGCGCGTTCCCGTTCTGGCTCGCGCCGGTGCAGATCCGGGTCCTCCCGGTCGGCGAGGATCACCGCGACGGCGGCGGCCGAGCTCGCCGCGAAGCTCGAGCCCTACCGGGTCGAGGTCGACGCGGCCGACGACACGGTCGGCAAGCGGATCCGCAACGGCGAGATCGAGAAGATCCCGTTCCTCGTCGTCTACGGCGACAAGGAGTCGGACGAGTCGCTCGCGATCCGGGAGCACGGCGGCGGGCAGTCGACCCTCTCGCTTGCGGAATTCCGCACGATTCCTTGCTACTCTTGAGCCCTGGCAAGCAGGGGCGGAACCGTCTCTCACCTCCTAGCGACAGAGCTTCGGAGGTTCAACCGAGCTGGGTTGATGAGATCCTCCGCTGCTGCATGCCAGCCGGTTTTTGCTGTGTCTGAGGAGGAGGTCAACACGAGCTTGGTGAAGAACATTTGAGGCCGCGCAGAGGTTCCTGGGAGCCGCCGCGCCGTCCCGAGCCGCAGACACGCATCAACGACGCGATCCGCGTCCCCCGCGTCAGGCTCGTCGACGAGGAGGGGCAGCAGCTCGGGATCAAGAAGACGGACGAGGCTCGCGAGTATGCGTACGCGAAGAATCTCGATCTCGTCGAGGTCGCGGCCCAGGCGGATCCGCCGGTGGCCCGGGTCATGGACTACGGGAAGTACCGCTACGAGCAAGAGCAGAAGGCGAAGCTCGCGCGGAAACACCAGACGCAGATCCAGGTCAAGGAGATCAAGCTCAGACCGAAGATCGGGATTCACGACTACGACACGAAGAAGGGCCACGTCGAGCGCTTCCTGAACCAGCGCGCGAAGGTCAAGGTCACGATCATGTTCCGGGGCCGCGAGCGCGAGCATCCGGATCGGGGGCGTGACCTGCTGATGCGGCTCGCAGAGGAAGTGAAGGACATCGGGGTCATCGAGATGCAGCCGCTGCTCGAAGGCCGGAACATGACGATGGTGCTCGCGCCCACGAAGAACGCAGGAGTCAAAAGAGATGCCGAAACAGAAAACACACTCGGGAGCGAAGAAGAAATTCAAGGTGACGGGGACGGGCAAGTTGCTCCGCCGGTCAGCGAACCAGAGCCACAATGCTGGGGCACAAGTCGCCGAAGCAGAAGCGCAAGTTCCGTAGCGACCTCCCGGTCGCCAAGGCGAACGAGAACACCGTCAACCGGCATGCTGGGACGGAGGTAAGTAGATGCCCCGCGTCAAGCGATCCGTTCACGCGCGCAAGAAGCGCCGCAAGGTTCTCGAGCAGGCGAAGGGCTACTGGGGGATCAAGAAGAGCTCACTACACGTACGCCAAGGAGCAGGTCGAGCATTCGCTCGTCTACGCCTATCGCGACCGCAAGGCGCGCAAGCGTGACTTCCGGCGGCTCTGGATCATGCGCATCAACGCCGGCGCCCGCACGAACGGGCTCTCGTACAACCGGTTCATCGCGGGCCTGAAGGCCGCGAACATCGAGCTCGACCGGAAGGTGCTCGCCGACCTGGCGATCAGCGATCCGGCGAAGTTCAGCGAGATCGCCGAGCAGGCGAAGGCTGCGCTGGCGCAATAGCCCGGCGCGACGAGATCTTCCTGCGCCAGGCCGCGTTCTGCGACGGCCGCTCACCGCTCTATGCGTCGCTCTGCCGCCGGCTTGCCGGCGACGAGCGCGTGGACCGGATCGCGCCCGATCTGCGCTGGGATCTGCCGTTGCGCCTGCTCGGCGGCCTGCACTATCTGGTGCTCGGGGGGCTCGCGTCCTGGGACGACGTCGACGGCGCCCTCGACACGCACGCGGACTTTCTCCGGCGGCATCGCGGCCGAGCAGCAGGTGCAGACGAACGAGGTGCAGCGCTCCTGGGCGCTCCTGCCGGCGTTCCTCGCGGTCGCCGACGGGCGACCGCTCGATCTGCTCGAGCTCGGCCCGAGCGCAGGGCTCAACCTGGTGTGGGACCGGTACGCGTACCGCTACCGCACCGGCGACTGGGGAGCGTCCGAGCTGCGGCTCTCCGGTGACGACCGCGTGCCGCCGCCGGCTGCGCTCCTCGCCCGCGATGTTCGAGGTGGCGCGCCGCCGGGGGATCGACCGCAGCCCGGTCGACGTCACGACCGAGCACGGCGCGCGTGTCCTGCAGTCCTTCGTATGGGCCGACCAGACCGAGCGGCTCGAACGCCTGCGGCGCGCGATCGAGATCCTGCGCGCCGATCCACCCGAGCTGATCACGGGCGACTACGTCGAGCTGTTCGGCTCCGTGCTTCGGCGACTCGCTCGAGGGCGCGCAGCTCGATCGTCTTCCAGACCGCCTCGACGATGTACCTCGACGCCCGACGAGCTCGAGCAGCTCCGCCGGGCGATGCATGCGTCGGGGCGCGAGCGGCCGTTCACCTACATCGGCACGAGCCAGGGGCCTGACAATGAGGGCTACGCGCTCGAGGCGCAGCACTTCCCGGGCGGCGAGGTCGAGCGGCTCGCCGTCTTCGATTTCCACGGCGAATGGCTCGAGTGGGGCCCGGGGACGACATGATCGTCTCGCGGGACAACGAGCGGCTGAAGCTCGTCCGGAAGCTGCACGAGCGGCGCTGGCGCGACAAGCTCGGCCTGTTCTTCGTCGAGGGTGAGGACGCAGTCGCGGCCGCGACCGGCGACCCCGTCGATCTGCTCGTCGCCGGCGTCGATGTCGACCCGCGGCTCCTCGGGCGAGGTGTCGACCGCGCGCGCACCCGCCGCGCGTGATCGCCGTCTACCGCCGTGCCGACCTGCCCGGGTCGTCAGAGCGGCCGGCGACGCTGGCACTCTGGCGCGTCGCCGACCCCGGGAACGTGGGGACGCTGATCCGCACGGCCGATGCCTTCGGCGCAGCGATTCAGCTGTCCGACGGGTGCGCCGACCCGACCGGACCGAAGGCGCTTCGTGCGAGCACGGGCTCGCTCTGGCGCGTCCCGATCGGCGCGTTCGCCCCGGCGGGAACACGCGTTGCACTCTCGGCCGCCGCTGGACGCCCGCTCGCCGAGCTCGACCTCAGAGGTCCGGTCACGTTCCTGCTCGGAGCCGAGCGGGACGGGCTGCCGTCGACGGTCGAGCGCGACCTCGACGCGCGGATCCCGATCGAGAGCGCGGAGTCGCTGAACGTTGCTGCCGCCGGTGCGATCGCCCTCTACGAATGGGCGACGGCAGACCCAGACCGAGTCCTCGCCGCCGTCCCACGGCGTGCGGTCGAACCAGCCGTAGAGCTCCTCGACCTCGAAGCCTGCGGCGGCGAGCTGCACGCGCCACTCCGGCACCGACAGCCAGGCGAGGCTCATCTCCGACTCGCCCGTCTCGCCGCGAACACGCAGGATCAGCGTTCTCGCCTCGACATCCCAGTCGGCCCGCTCCCAGATCCCGGCCTCCCGCTCGAGCCAGCGGCCGTGCGTCTCGGCGATGTCCTCGTCGCTCGGCGTGAAGACGTCGAAGATGAAGCGGCCGTCCCGGCCGAGGAGGCGCCGCACCGACGCAAGCGCCGCCCGCCGGTCGTGGTCGGTCTCCATGTGCAGAAGCGACCGAAACGGGACGACCACCAGCGGGAACACACCCTCGACGGGTGGGTCGCGCAGGTCGCCGAGCCGCAGGTCGACGAGGCCGGTCACGCCGCCGAGCTCGAGCTGCTCGGCGCCACCGCCAGCATCCCTGCGGATGCGTCGACGCCGATCACCCGGATGCCCGCGGCAGCGGTCGGAACGGCGATCCGTCCTGTGCCCACGCCGAGTTCGACGACCGGCCCGCCCGAGCGCACCGCCTCCTCGACGTAGAACGCGACGTCCTCGACGACCGAGCGCGACCACGGGTCGTAGAGGCGTGCGATTGCGTCATACGCGGACACGGCGTACTCTTTGTAGCGAATGGTTCGCGCGACGACGAATTCGCTGTTTATCCGGCCCCGGTGTGTAACCGGGGGCGTCGTCTAGCGCCCTTCGGAACGCACCGGGGCCTCGAGCGTCCCGTCCCGCGAACCGGAGGAGAACCTTGGATAGTCTCGCCGCAATGTCCGTGGAAGAAACAGGCCGCCCGGCCACCGAAGAAGCCTGGCAGCCGCATGAGGCCGAAGCCCTCGCCGCGATCGCAGCCGCGTCGGATTCGGCCGAGCTCGAGGACGTGCGCGTCCGCTACCTGGGCCGCAAGTCCGACGTCGCCCAGGCGCTGCGCGGCGTCCGCGACCGCGAGGCCGGGATGCTGCTGAACGGCATCCGCCGCCGCCTCGAGGAGGCGCTCGACGAGCGCAAGATCGAGCTCGAGCGTGCGGCCCTGGAGGCCGCGCTGCGAGGGCGACGCGTTCGATGTCACCGATTCCCGGCACGCCGCTCGTGCGGGGCCGGCTGCACCTGCTGACCCAGACGCGGCGCGAGATCGAGGACGTCTTCCTCGGCATGGGCTACGAGGTGTGGGACGGCGACGAGGTGGCGACGGTCTGGGAGAACTTCGACGCGCTCACGACCGATCCGCGGCCACCCGTCACGCTCGCATCTCGACACGTTCTACCTCGACGACGACACGGTGCTGCGCACCCACACCTCGCCCGACCAGATCCGCGCGATGCTGGCGCGCAAGCCGCCCATCTACATGATCTCGCCCGGCCGCTGCTACCGCCGCGACACACCGGACGCGACGCATTCGCCGACGTTCCTGCAGGTCGAGGCGCTCGTCGTCGACCGGCACATCACGCTCGCCGACCTTCGAGGGCACGGTGCTCCAGTTCGTGCGCGAGCTCTTCGGCCAGGAGCGCGACGTGCGCATGCGGACGAGCTACTTCCCGTTCACCGAGCCGTCGGTCGAGTTCGACATCACCTGCTTCATCTGCGGCGGCACGGGATGCGCCACGTGCAAGCACTCGGGCTGGATCGAGATGGGCGGCGCCGGCTGCGTCGACCCCGACGTCTTCCGGAACGTCGACCTCGACCCCGAGGAGTGGTCGGGCTTCGCCTTCGGTCTCGGGATCGAGCGCATCGCCATGCTCCGGCACGGCCTGCCCGACCTGCGCGCGTTCTGGGAGAACGACCTGCGAGTCCTGGGTCAGTTCTGATGAAGGTTCCAGCGTCAGCTGGCTCGCGCGAGTACGTCGAGATCGATCTGCCGCTCGAGGAGCTCGCCCGCCAGCTCGTCTTCACGAGCTGCGAGGTCGACCGCATCGTGCGGCGCGGCGTGCCCGGCGGCGCGAGAACTTCGAGCGACTTCGTCGTCGGGCGCGTGCTCGAGGCGCGCCAGCACCCGAATGCCGACAAGCTGCAGCTGACGAAGGTCGACGTCGGCGAGGCGCGAGCCGCGCCAGATCGTCTGCGGCGCATGGAACTTCGGCGCAGGTGCAACGGTCGCCGTCGTGCTGCCCGGGGGCGTCGATGCCCGGCGGCCGTTCGAGATCGAGAAGCGCAAGCTCCGCGGCGAGGTCTCCGACGGGATGATCCTCTCCGAGCGGGAGCTCGAGCTCGGCCAGGATCACGGCGGGATCATGCTGCTCGACGACGCGCTCGAGCCCGGCACCCCGCTGGGAGACGTGCTGCCGATCGGCGACGACGTGCTCGAGATCGAGACGGGCTACAACCGGCCCGACCTGACGTCGGTGTACGGCATCGCGCGCGAGGTGGCCGCGCTCACCGGGGCGACGCTCAGCCCGGTGCCAGGCACCGAACCCGAAGCTGGTCGGGGACGAGTGGGTCGACATCCAGATCGAGGATCCCGAGCGGTGCCCCGTGCTACCTCGGCCGGCTCTTCCACGACATCACCGTGGGCGACTCGCCGCCGTGGCTGAAGTCGCGGCTGCTGGGCGCCGGCATGCGGCCGATCTCGAACGTGGTCGACGTCACGAACTACGTGATGCTCGCGCTCGGCAACCCGCTGCACGCGTTCGACTACGCGAAGCTCGGCCGGCGGCCGAATCGTCGTGCGGCGCGCGCGGCCGGGCGAGAAGCTGATCACCCTCGACGGCAGCGAGCGCGCGCTCGATCCCGAGGATCTCGTGATCGCCGACGCCGAGCGTCCGATCGGGATCGCCGGTGTGATGGGCGGCGAGAACACCGAGGTCTCGCAGGCGACGACCGAGGTGCTGCTCGAGGCGGCGAACTTCGAGCCGCTGACGGTGCTCGAGAGCGGCGAGCGCCACCACATGCGCACCGAGAGCCAGACGCGGTGGGAGAAGGGCGTCGATCCGCACGAGCTCGCAGACACGGCATGCGGCTACGCCGTCGCAGCTGCTGGTCGAGCTCGCCGGCGCGCGCTGGGTCGGAACGGGCGACGACGGCGGCGACCTGCCTGAGCCTGCCGTCATCGCGTTCCGACCGTCGCGCACGGGACAGGTGATCGGGACTCGACTTCGACGGCCCGTCGCAGGTCGCGCGACTCGAGCGGCTCGGCTTCCGGGTCGACATCGAACCCGTCGAGAACGACGGCGAGGACTTCGGGCCTGACGACGAAGAGGCGTCCGAGCAGGTGTGGGACGTGACGGTTCCGTCGTGGCGCGCCCGTGACGTGCGCCGCGACATCGACGTGGTCGAGGAGGTCGCCCGCTTCCGGCTCGAGGACGTCCCGACGACCCTGCCCGTGCGCGCAGGCGATGTTCGGCCGGCTGACGCACTTCCAGCGGCTGCGCCGCCTGCGTCGAGGACGTGCTCGTCGGGGCCGGCTTCTACGAGGCCTACACCTACTCGCTGCAGCCGAGCGACCCCGATCCGAGCGCGATCGAGCTGCCCGTGCCGCTCTCGTCGCAGCAGCGGTTCCTGCGCACGACGCTGGTGCAGGGCCTGCGTGGGCGCGGCGCGACACAACGTCGACATGGGCAACGCGGGCGTGCGCCTGTTCGAGGTCGCGCATGTCTATCTGCCGCCTGCGCGGGGCCACAGCAAGGTGCCGCGCGAGCGCTGGCATCTCGGCGGCATCGTCGACGGCGCCGTTCGCCGACGCGAAAGGCGCGGTCGAGGGCGATCTTCGCCGCACTGCAGATCGAGCCCCGCTTCGAGCGGGCACAGGTCTTGCCGCTGTCGCCCGTCGGCGCGACGGTGCAGAGCGGCTGGGTCGCGCAGCACGCGCTGGGAACCATCGACGGCGACGTGGAGCGCCTTCGAGCTCGACCTGGCGGAGCTCTTCGAGCAGGTGCCCGAGCGAATCCTCTACCGCGACGTGATCACCTACCCGCCGCTGCGCGAGGACCTCGCGTTCGTCGTCGCCGAGGGCGCGCCCGCCGGCGACCTGATGCGAGCTGCGCGCGAGGCGGCGGGCGAAGAGCTGCGCGAGGTGCGCTTCCTCAGCGACTACCGCGGCGAGCCGATCCCCGCCGGCAGAAGTCGGTTGCGCTCGGGTTCGTCTTCCAGTCGCCCGAGCGGACACTCTCGGACGAGGACGCAGTGCGCCTGCGCGCGGCGATCGTCGAGCGGCTCGCCGACGAGTTCGACGCACAGCTGCGCACCTGACCTCAACTCGGTTTGCCCGAGGGCGACGAATGCGAAATGCTCCCCGCATGCAGAACGGCACCACGACGCTTCGGAAGTTCGAGCGTCAGCGGCTGGTCGCGAGCCTCGTCGAGCGGAAACGCCTCGGCACCCAGCTCGAGCTGATCGAGGCGCTCGCCGCCGCCGGCTGCCACGTCACGCAGGCCACGGTGTCGCGGGACGTGCGGGACTCGGCATCCTGAAGACGCAGGACCCGCTCGGCCGCACCCGCTACTCGCTGCCGAGCCGTGCCGGCCGCGTCGACCCGCGCGAGCTGCTCGACACCCTGCTGGCGCAGTTCGGCCGGAGTGCGGTCGCCGCGCAGAATCTCGTCGTCATCCAGTGCGAGATCGGCTCGGCGCCGGCCATCGCCCGCGCGCTCGACCGGCTGTCGCATCCGCTGGTCGTCGGCACCCTCGCCGGCGACGACACCTGTCTGGTCATCTCCGCCGACGCACGGAACGCCCGCTCGCTCGCGTCAGATCTGGCCGACAGCCTGCGGTAGCCGGTCGGCCCACGGCCGGACCGCCTCGAGCTGAGAGGCCAACCGGAGCAGCGTCGCCTCGTCGGCGGGGCGCCCGATCAGCTGGATTGCGACCGGCAGCCCCTCGGCCACATCGAACGGGATCGAGATCGCCGGCTGGCCGGTGACGTTCACGAACGGTGTGAACGGGGTGAACTCCCCGCCACGTGCGAACTGCTCCCACGGATCGTCGGGCTCGAAGATCCACCCGATCGGCACGGGCAGCTTCGCGAGGGCGGGGGTGAGGACGGCGTCATAGTCGAGGCTCCACGCGACGACCTTGCGCGCGAGGGACTGCAGGCCGGCGATCGCGAGCGCATACTCGTAGCTCGGCGTCACCTCGGCAAGCTCGGCCAGCGCCCGGTTGAGCGGCGTGAGGAGCGAGAGGTCGGCGACCGGGTACAGCTTGGGGCCGACCGACCAGGGAATCATGAACAGGCGGAGCAGGTCGTCCGACTGCCACGGTGGCGTCGTCTCGACGACTTCGTGACCGAGCTCGCTGAGCAGCTCGGCCGCACCTCGCGCCGCCGCGGCACAGGCCGGCTCGACCGGAAACGGGACCGGGGCCTCGAGCGTGAAGGCGATGCGCAGCCGGCCGGGATCCGCTCCGACCTCGTCCAAAAACGGCCGTTCGGGCGGCGGCGCCCAGTTCGGATCGCCCGGCTCATACCCCGAGAGCACGTCGAGCAGCGCCGCGGTGTCGCGCACGCTGACCGTGAGCGCGCCGTTCGTCGCAAGCCCGGCCAGAGCCTCGCCGTACGGCGCACCCGAAATGCGCCCTCGCGCAGCCTTCAGGCCGACGAGGCCGCAGCACGCAGCGGGGATGCGGATCGAGCCGCCGCCGTCGGAGCCGTGCGCGACGGGCACCAGCCCCGCAGCGACGGCCGCTGCCGAGCCGCCCGACGAGCCGCCGGGCGTGCGGGAAAGGTCCCACGGGTTCCGGCACGCGCCGTTCAGCTCCGACTCGGTGACGGCAGTGACGCCGAACTCGGGCGTGTTGGTCTTGCCGACGATCACGAACCCGGCCCCCTTCAGCCTGCGGACGACCGCCATGTCGTGCTCGGGGACGTAGTCGGCGAACGCCCGTGACGAGAACGTCGTGCGGATCCCGGCCGTCTCGGTCAGGTCCTTGATCGCGATCGGAACGCCGGTGAACGGGCCTGCAGGGAGTGGGCCGCGCGCCGTCTCGAGCGCCTGCTCGGCGCAGACCGTGACGAACGCGTTCAGCTCGCCGTCGGCACGTTCGATCTCACGCAGCGAGCGCTCGACCAGCTCGACAGACGTGACCTCGCCGCTTCGCACCGCCGCGGCGAGTGCGAGCGCGTCGTCCATCTAGGTGTTCTTGCCGCCGACGAGCCAGACGGGACCCTGCGTCCCGACCGGGCGCGTGTCGGAGAGCACGCGGAGCACGCTCACCGAGCCCGTGATCTCTGCGGCGTCGCACCGTTCGAAGCAGCGCCGCACCATGCCGGGCGATGCGCCGTAGCCGAAGGTCTGGGCGCTGCGGAAGCGGAGGACGGCCCCGTCGCCCTCGAGGCGGAGGTTGATCGGGGTGCACAGCATCGAGGCCGGTGCGACGAAGGCGGTCGAGGTCAGCGTCAGCTCGGCGTACAGATCGCTCCAGTCGGGCGGCAGGCCTGCGAGCGCCTCGTCCCAGGAACGGGCCAGCGAGGCGTCCTCGCGCACTTCTGGCGCCGGGGCCATGATCGTTCCGACGAGCTTGATGGTGCCGCGGATCCGGTTCTGGTCGAGCCGTTCCAGCAGGCGCGTGACCGCATCGGGGCCGGGCCCAGTGCCGTTTTGCGACGCCGCGAAGCGCAGCGCCATCGGCTCGATGCGGAACGGCCCCGCCGGAGCAAGCAGAGCGGCGGCGCGGTCGCAGGTCTCCGGGCTGCCGAACTGCACGCGCAACTCGGCCCGCTCCCAGCCCACAGGCAGCTCTTCCTGGAATTCCTTCCACCAGCCGACGAGACTCACGCCCGAAACGTACACTGCCGGTCGCCGTGGCGAAGGTCGAGAAGAGACGGGCGCTGAACGACGAGACGCTCCGCGAGTTCCTGCGCGAGATGCTGCTGATCCGGCGTTTCGAGGAGAAGGTGGAGGAGCGCTTCCGCGCCGGCGACCTGCCGGGCTTCCTGCATGTCGCGATCGGCGAGGAGGCCGTCGACGTCGGCGTCTGCCAGGCGATGGCCGACGGCGACGTCTTCGCGTCCACGCACCGTGCCCACGGGCACACGCTCGCGCGGGGCACGCATCCGAACGCCCTCATGGCGGAGCTCTACGGGAAGATCGAGGGCTGCTCGCACGGCTACGGCGGCTCGATGCACCTCTACGACGTCGAGCGCGGGAACCTCGGCGCGAACGCCGTCGTCGGTGGCGGGCTGCCGGCCGATGACGGGCGCGGGGCTGGCGTTCAAGATGCGCGACGAGCCGCGGGTCGCGGTTGCGTTCTTCGGCGACGGCGCGACGAACATCGGCACCTTCCACGAGTCGCTGAACCTGGCCCAGCTCTGGAAGACGAAGACGGTGTTCGTCTGCCAGAACAACCACTGGGCCGAGTCGACGCCGGGCTGGCAGCACTCGCCGGTGTGGGACGACATGAGCAAGCGCGCCGCTCGCCTTCGACATGCGTGCGATCAAGGTCGACGGGCAGGACGTCGAGGCCGTCTACGACGCGGCGCGCGAGGCGCTCGAGTTCGCGCGCTCCGGCGAAGGCCCGGTGTTCCTCGACGTCGAGACTGTCCGCATGCACGGCCACTACATCGGCGACGCGCAGGTCTACCGCACCAAAGAGGACCGCGAGAACGCCGCGAAGCCACGATCCGATCGTCCGTCTCCGCGACCGCCTCGAGCTGACCGACGACGAATTCGACGAGCTCGACCGCGAGGTGCACGAGATCGTCGAGGCCGCGCTCCAGTTCGCCCAGAACGGCACCGACCCGCAGCCCGAAGACGCTCTGAAGAACGTCTATGCCTGAGATGACCTATCGCGAGGCTGTCCGCGACGCGCTCGCGGCGGCGATGCGCGACGACGACGACGTCTTCATCATGGGCGAGGACATCGCCGAGATGGGCGGCTCGATGGGCGTCACCCAGGGCCTGCTCGACGAGTTCGGCCCCGAGCGCGTGCGCAACACGCCGATCTCGGAGATGGCGATCGTCGGCGCGGGCATCGGCGCGGCGATTGCGGGCATGCGCCCGGTCGTCGAGATCATGTACGAGGATTTCCTGACGCTCTCGCTCGAGCAGATCGTCAACCAGGCCGCCAAGCACCGCTACATGTCGGGCGGCCAGCTGACGGTGCCGCTGACGATCCGCACGCAGGGTGGGGCGGGCTGGTCGCCGGGTGCGCAGCATGCGCAGCAGCTCGAGGCCTGGCTCGTGCACGTTCCGGGCCTGAAGGTGATCTACACCTCGACGCCCGAGGACGTGCGCGGCCTGCTCTGGTCGGCGATCCACGACGACAACCCCGTCGTCTTCTTCGAGCACCGGCTCCTCTACCCGGTGAAGGGCGAGGTGCCGACGGAGCTCGAGCCGATCCCGATCGGCAAGGCGCGCGTGATCCGCGAGGGCACCGACGTGACGCGTGATCGCGATGGGGCCGCTGGTGCACCGCTCGCTCGAAGCGGCCGTGCTCGCCGAGGCAGATGGCATCTCGGTCGAGGTGATCGACCCGCGAACGCTGCAGCCGCTCGACGAGGCTGCGCTCGTCGCCAGCGTGAAGAAGACGAACCGCGCCGTCGTCGCGCACGAGGCGGTGACGCGCATGGGCTTCGGCGCCGAGGTCACAGCCGTCCTGCAGTACCAGGCGTTCGACTACCTCGACGCGCCGATCGAGCGCGTCGGCGCGAAGTTCGCGCCGCTGGCTTTCGCTCCGGTCATGGAGCAGTACGTGATCCCGCAGGTGGCCGACGTGCTCGAGGCGATCCGGCGGACAGTCGGAAAGGCGTAGTCCCGGCGCGATGGCGAACCAGGTAAAGCTGCCGCGGCTCGGCCAGGGCATGGAGGCCGGAACGGTCACGCAAGTGGCTGAAGGCCGAAGGGGAGACCGTCGAGAAGGGCGAGCCGCTCTTCGAGATCGACACCGACAAGGTGACCCAGGAGGTCGAGTCCGACTTCGCCGGCGTGCTGCTGAAGATCGCGCTCGAGGCCGGCGAGGCGCCGGTGGGCCAGACGATCGCGTGGATCGGCGAGGCGGGCGAAGAGATCGCTGACGCGCCGGCCGCTGCTCCGTCCGCCCAGAGGCTGTCGAAGCGGTGCCGAGGAAGGCGTCAGACACCTGCGGTGTCCGACACTTCTTCGGCCCCGCCGGCGGCGGCTGTCGAGACGAACGGAGCGCGCATCAAGGCCTCGCCGCTTGCGCGCCGGATCGCGCGCGAGCGCGGGATCGAGCTGTCGTCGCTCCGCGGAACCGGGCCCGAGGGCCGGATCGTCGCCGAAGACGTCGAGCGTGCCCAGGTCGCGGCTGCTCCGGGCCAGGCGGCGCCGCGTTCCGTGCCGTCGGGTGAGGTCGAGTCGGTGCCGCTGACCAGCATCCGCAAGACGATCGCCCGCCGCCTGACGGCTGCGTGGCAGGCGCCGGTCGTTCCAGCTCACGGTGAGCGCCGACATGACGCGGGCGAACGCGCTCGTCGCGAGGGCCCGCGAGCTGAACCCCGACGTGCGGATCACCGTCACCGACGTGCTCGCGAAGGTCGCCGCGCAGGCGCTGATGCGCCACCGCGACGTGAACGTCCAGTACGCCGACGACGCACTGCTCCGCTTCCCGACCGCGAACGTCGGCATCGCCGTCGCAGCGCCCGCCGGGCTCGTCGTGCCGGTGGTGCGCTCGGTCGAGCGCCTGTCGCTCGCCGAGCTCGCTGCCGCGCGCGGCGAGGTTGTGGGCCGGGCCCGCGACGGCAAGCTGACGCCTCAGGACTTCGAGGACGGGACGTTCACGATCTCGAATCTCGGCATGTTCGGCATCGAGCAGTTCGTCGCGGTGCTCAATCCGCCGCAGGCCGCGATTCTGGCGGTCGGCGCGACCGAAGAGACGCGCGATCGTCACGGACGGCGAAATCGGCATCAAGCCGATGATGACCATGACCCTGACCGTCGACCATCGCGCTGTCGACGGCGCCGTAGGCTCCGACTTCCTGCGCACGCTGAAGCAGTTCGTCGAAGACCCGGCTCTCGCCCTGTAAAGACATGATCCGCCGCGGCGCACACGGCGACGTGAGCTTCATGCGCTCGATGCTCTCGCACGCGTACCACTGGCGGGTCGCCGGGCTCGACGCTCCGATTCCGTTGGCGCGCTACACCGAGAACTGGGGCCGCGAGGGCGACGTCGCGGTGGTCGCGATGGAGGGCGGCAACCGTCTGGGCGCCGCCTGGCTGCGGCTGTTCCCGGCCGGCGCGCCCGGGTACGGCTTCATCGACGAGCAGACGCCCGGAGCTGACCATTTCGGTCGTGCCGTCACGCCGCCGACACGGGCTCGGCCAGGAACTGCTCGACGCGCTGCTCGAGCGGGCGCGCGAAGCCGGGTTCGCCGCGGTGTCGCTGAGCGTCGAGGCGGAATCGCCGGCCGTCGCGTTCTACGAGCGAAACGGCTTCACCGAGGTGGGCCAGAGCCACGGCGGCCTGACGATGCGCCTCGAGCTGCCGCCTCAGTAGCCGACCGACTCCGCCTCTTCGACGACCTTCGGCTGATCGTGGTCCGCGAACCGGTCGAGCACGCCTGAGGTGACGAGCCGCTCACGGCCGGCGTTCGCCTCTTCCACCGACGAGAACTCGACGACGACGACGAACACCTCGTTCGGGTCGTCGACCGAACGCAGCACCTTATGTCCCTTCGCAGCCCGCCGGGCGCCGGGTTCGTCGCGGTCGAACATCGTCTTCCAGGTGTCGTAGTCGCCCACGTTGATGCGGGTCACGATCAAGGCCATGAGGCTCCCTCCATCACAGCCGCCTCGAGGCGGCATGCGGCGAGCGTAGCGCCCGCCCGTCGGCGAGCCACCGTGGTCGCGGTCATACTGGCTCGATGGGGGTCGCCCTCGGTCTGCTGCTCGCCCTGGCGCTGGTCGTGTTTCTGCTCTACCAGGCCGTCCGCTTGAGCTGGGCTTTTCTGCGCCGGAAGGCGCGTTGACCGTTACGCGAACGTCCAGCTCAGCAAGCTGAACGGCTCGGGAGGCTCGGCGCCCGCGGCGAGATACGCGGCAAGCGCGGCGGCGTTGTCGGGCTCGGTGCCGACCCACATGCCGTAGCAGCCGCGACTCCGTGCGAGGTCGGCGAGCGCCTCTACGAGAGCGCGGCCGACGCCGCGGTTCCGGTTCGCCTCGAGGACCGACAGCTCGTAGAGAAACATCTCGGTTCCCTTGTCCGGGTGTGTCGTCTCGACGCCGCTGACGAACCCGATGGGCTGCTCGTCGTCGTCCAGGGCGACCAGCAGGTGGTGACCTGGGCTCGCCAGAAACGTCGTCGTCCACGCCTCCGTCGGCGGCGCATCGAAGAGTGCTGCACCGGCCAGCACGATGGCTTCGTCGCCCGGAGCGAGCGTCACGATCCGCAGGTCAGACAAGCTGCTGCAACGTCAGGATCACGGTCAGCAGCCCCGCCGCGAGCCAGATCAGGCCGAGCAGCTGCAGGCCCGGCTCGAAGAACGGCTCGGCGAATCGCCGCCGGAGCGACGCGCTCACCGGGCCTGTCGCCAGCCGGCGCCGCTGCAGCCGCCAGAGGACGAGCCGCCGCGAGCCGTGCCAGTCCTTCGTGAGCAGGAAGCCCTCGAGCAAGAGCAGCACGCCCAGCGCAAGCCGCACCGAGTTGAGCCAGGTGCTGCTCGAGGAGGTCGCGAGCAGTCCGGCGAACAGCAGCACCGTGGTCGCGAGCGACAGGTTGAAGCCCCAGTGAGCCTTGAACGCCAGGATGCGTTCGAAGCGGTTCTGCGGCGGCAGGAGCGGCGGCCGCGTCGTCGGGCCGGTGCGCCGGAAGAGCCTCAGGGCGAGCTTGGCGAGAAGGGCCATGCCCTCAGGCTACGGCACTCGACGAATGCATCGGGTCAGGAGAGGCTTCAGGCCGTGGCGACGATCGTGATGCCGCCGCGGGCCTTCTGCCTGAGCGTCACCGTGACCTCGACCGGCGGCAGCTCGAGCACGGCCGCCACATCGTCGCGGATGCGTACCGCGAGCGCCTCGCAGAACGCGCCCTCGTCACGGAAGCGCGAGAGGTAGAGCTTCAGCGACTTCGACTCGAGGCACAGCGCGGCCGGCCGGAAGGCGATGGTGGCCGTGTAGAAGTCGGGCTGCCCCGTGATCGGGCAAACCGCGGTCAGCTCGTCGCTCGTCAGCTCGAGCTCGCGGACGCCCGGATTCGGGAACGTCTCGAGGCCTGCGTAGGCGTCGCTTCCCGCATGCCCGAGCGCCACGAATTCGGTCTCTGCCACGGCCGGATACTAGATGGCCTCAGGGAGGAGAGCCTTTCGGCAGGGCGTACACAGCAGTTGACGTGGCACCTGAGATCGCGACGTACCGTCGGATCCGAGCAGCCGTTGCAGCTGCTCGTGAGAAGGACGCGGTCACGGATCTCGTCGGGAGCACCGAGCTGAATCTGCCGGACGCGGCCGCGTACGCCCTGGACTACGTGCTGCTGGGAAGCCTGCACGGCGTTCGCATCGTGCCGCGCGTCGGACGGCTCGAAATCGGGCCGGAACGCCGCTCCGGTGCCCAGCGCCGGTCCGGGCGCGACCGGCGCGAGGGCGACATGAGCGGCGATCTGTGGGCGGAGCGCCGCGTCAATCGGGAGCGTCGCCGAAACGACGAGCGGCGAGCGCCGCTCACCCAGGTCTGGGAAGCGTCCGCGTCGTAGGTCGCTACAGCCCGACGGCGGTATCGCGGCTGGCCTTCCCGCTGCGCGCGTTGTGCACGAGCAGCAGCGGGGCGATCTGCGCCGCCGGCACGGGCCGGCTGAGATAGAAGCCCTGAGCGAGCTCGCAGCCCAGCCGCTTCAGCTCGTCCCAGTTGGCGGCAGTCTCGACGCCCTCCGCGACGACTGACAAACCGAGGCTGCGGCCGAGCTCGATCGTCGAGCGCACGATCACGGCGTCGCTCGCGTCCTGGTCCATGTTCATGACGAACGACCGGTCGATCTTGATGCCGTTTACCGGCAGGTGCTTGAGGTAGCTCAGCGACGAGTAGCCGCTGCCGTAGTCGTCGATCACGATCCGCACGCCGATCTCGCCGAGTGCGAGCAGGATGCGGCGGGCGCGCAGCGGGTCGGCGAGGATCACGCTCTCGGTGACCTCCAGCTCGAGCCGGGATGCCGGCACGTCGTTGGCGGCGAGCAGCTCCACGATCGTGTCGGGCAGTGACTCGTCGAGCAGGTCGCGCGCGGACAGGTTGACAGCGAGGTCGAGCTCGAGCCCCGCCTTCAGCCACTTGTGCAGCTGGCCGAGCGCCTCCTCGAGGACGAAGCGCGTCAGCGCGTGGGTCAGGCCCGTGCGCTCGGCGAGCGGCACGAATTCGTCGGGTGCGAGCACGCCCCGCTCGGGGTGCTGCCAGCGGACGAGTGCCTCGACGCCCGTGATCCGATCCTGGGCGAGAACGGCCTTCGGCTGATAGTGCAGGAACAACTCGCCTTGCCCGATGCCGCGCCGGAGCTCGGCGACGAGCGCGAGCTTCCCGGGGCTGTACTCGTCACGCTCGGCGACGTAGAGCTCGCAGCCCGCGTGGTCTTCCTTCGCCAGATACATGGCCACGTCGGCGCGCTGTAGCAGCGTGTCGACGTCGTTGCCGTGCTTCGGATAGAGCGCGATGCCGATGCTCGCCTCGAGATCGAGCCTCACGCCTTGCAGCTCGAACGGCCGCCGGAGCTCGGCGCGGACCTTCTCGGCGACACGCAGCGCCTCGTCGTCATCGGCGACGATGGGCAGCAGGAGCCCGAACTCGTCGCCGCCGAGACGGGCCACGGTGTCGCTCTCCCGCAACGCCAGACGCAGGCGGCCGCCGATCTCCTGCAGCAAGAGGTCGCCGTTCTGGTGGCCCAGCGTGTCGTTGACCTCCTTGAACCGGTCGAGGTCGAGCAGCACGAGAGCGACGCTCAGATCGGTGCGCTGGGCCGACAGGATCGCGCGGGTGGCGCGTTCGTGAAACAGCGTTCGGTTCGGAAGGCCGGTCAGCGTGTCGTGGAGTGCCAGGTACTCGTTCTCGGTGGCCTGGCGGCGCAGCTTGGTGGAGGCGCCCGCGACGATGCGGAACAGCGCGAGGTACAGCAGCGCGAGACCGCCGATGAGCAGGAGGTAGAGGCGAAGGGTGTCGTGTGCGATTGCCGCACCGATCGGCTTGTAGGGGAGGTAGAGCTCGAACGCTCCGGCCGGCGGGCCCGAGTCGGTGAAGCGGAGCGGGGTGTAGACCTCGAGCAGCTTCCCGAAGCTGCGATCGTTCGCGTTCTCGGCCTTGCGCAGATCGGAGACGTCCGAGGCAGGGACGCCGCCGAGCGCGGTCTCGAGCTCGTCCTCGGCCGGGAACGTGTGGCCGATGATCCTGTGGTCGCTCGCATAGACGACGCGGTCGGAGCGGTTCCAGACCTTGATCCGCGCGACGCGCTTCCCGACGATCAGGGCATGCAGCTCACGGTCGAGGATCGCGATCTGGGCCGGCGTCAAGCCGTTCTTGAGATCGGCGGCCGTCAGCTTTGGCTGGATCAGCGACTGGTCGATCAGCTGCGCCGAGGTTCTGGCGTCGACCAGCGAGCGCTGCCGGATCTCGCCCGAGACCGTTCGCGCCAGCACCACGCCGAGCAGGACCACGGCGACCAGCCCAGCCAGGGCAAATCGAGTCAGGAGGCCGGTACGCAGGCGGTCGCGCAGGCTGGTCGGGAGCATCCGCATCGGGTAGGTCTCCGGTGCTGTATCGGTCGTGAGTCCTGGATCTTGAGCAGTTGCGCTCGTTACGAACCCGGCTCTTGACGAGTGACCGAGCCCGGGTGGACACTCGCGACACGGCCGGGGCAGGCCCGGCCGCCGAGAGCGCCGGACGGTTGTCCGGCCGCAACAGAGGAGGCGCCATGCCCGTTGTCTCGATGATGAGAATGGAAGGCGACCCGGACGATCTCGCCGCCAAGGCCAGAGGCCGGCTGAACGAAGTGACCGAGCGGCTCGGGCCGGGCCACGGCTGGCTCGGCACGATCGTCGCCCGCGACGGCGATGCGGGAATCCTGATCATCAACCTCTGGGAACACGACGAAGGCCGGCACGCGATGGCCGAAGAGCCCGAGATCCAGGCGGCGATCAGGGAGGGAGGCTTCCCGCAGCCGAAGTTCGAGGGCTACGAGGTGCTCTCGCTGAACCTGCGCGAGGCGGCGCTCGCGTAAGTCGGGTTAGTCGACGCCGCTGCCGGAGCGCGCAAGTACCGCGCGTGGCACCGGCAGCGGCGTCAGCACGCCGGCGAGCCGGTCACGGAGATGTTCGAAGTTCGGCGGCAGCGACAGCGACTCGCCGAGGGTCGCGAGCGGTTCGTCTGCGGTGAACCCGGGGCCGATCGTCGCGATCTCGAACAACACGCCGCTCGGCTCGCGGAAGTAGATCGACTTGAAGTAGAAGCGGTCGACGACGGGCGTGGGCGAGAGGCCGGTCTCGACGACGCGCTGCCGCCACGCTTCGTGCTCGTCGAGCAGCGACGACCACGCGACGTGGTGCACCGTTCCGGCGCCGTGCAGGCCTGAAGCTTCGGGCGGAGAGTCCTGAATGTAGAAGCCGCCACGGCGCTCGCCGCGCGTCTCCCAGCCGGTCGCCCCGGGGGTGAACGCCGAGCGCCTCGAGCAGCTGCGTCGCTCCGCTCGGGCTGCGACGCGTAAGCGCGGACGCCGGCGAAGCCGCGGATCGCGTGCTCCTCGGGAATCTCGGGGTCGCGCGCGACGAGGGGCGGATCGCCCGAGTCGTCGACGATCAGCTCGAGCGCGAGCCCTTCCGGATCGGCGAAGACGAGGGAGCCGGGCGTGCGCTCGCCGCCGACGCGGTCGTGCCAGAAGTCGAGCGCGGCCTCGGAGCCGACCCGGAAGACGATGCGGTGCACCATGCCGTCGCCGGCGCGGCCGAGTGGGACACCGGGGTACTCGAAGAAGGTGATGTCGGCGCCTGCGCTCCCGAGCTCGTCGGCATAGAAGAGGTGGTAGACGGTCGGGTCGTCCTGATTGACCGTCTTCTTGACGAGCCGCAGGCCGAGCGTGTTCGCGTAGAACTCGACGTTCCCCGGCGCGTCGGCCGTGATGCACGTGACGTGATGGACGCCTTCGAGCTGCACCGCCGTAGGATGCCAGTTGAGATGCGGGTGGCGGCGATCTCAGGCGGCAAGCTGGAAAGCCAGGAGCGCCCCGACCTCGTTCCCGGCGAGGGCCAGATCCTGATCCGGGTTCGAGCGAGCGGGATCAACGGCGCCGATCTCGCTCAGCGCGCGGGGCGTTATCCGCCGCCACCGCGACGCACCGCAGGACGTACCCGGCCTCGAGTGCGCGGGCGAGGTGGCCGCGGTCGGGCCGAACGCCTTTCGCTTCGCGGTCGGCGATCGGGTGATCGCGCTGCTCGGCGGCGGCGGCCATGCGGAGCTGGCCGTGGTGCACGAGCGGCTGGCGCTGCCCGTTCCGGAGGCGTTCGACTGGCCGGCGGCGGGCGGATTCGTCGAGGTGTTCGCGACTGCTCACGACGCGCTCTTCACGCAGGGCGGGCTCGCGCCCCGGCGAGCGGCTCCTGGTGAACGGCGCAGCCGGCGGTGTCGGGCTGGCCGCGGTGCAGCTCGGCGTCTCGCTCGGCGCTCGCGTGACCGCCAACGCGCGGCACAACCACGAGCGATTGCGTGCGCTCGGTGCCGACACCGATGTCGACGGCGCCTACGACGTCATCCTGGAGCTCGTCGGCGGCGAGCTACTGGCGCAGGATCTCGGCCTACTCGGAATGGGAGGACGGCTGCTCGCGATCGGGACCAGTGCGGGCTCGCGTGCCGAGGTCGACTTCGGCGCGCTGATGCGGAGTCCGGGGCCGGATCCACGCGTCGACGCTCCGCGCGCGACCGCTCGAGGAGAAGGCGCTGGTCGTACGGCGGCTCGAGCGGAACGTGCTGCCTCTGGTCGAGGCGGGCCGGATCGGCGTGCCCGTCGACAGGACGTTCCCGCTCGCCGACGCCGAAGCCGCCTACGACGCGTTCGCGGCGGGCGGCAAGTTCGGCAAGCTCGTCCTGATGGTCTAGCTCGTCCTGACGGTCGAGCCGCGGGCTACCATCGGCGCCGGCCATGCCGAGAGACTCGAGGAGACGAAATGGATTGTGACGTCGCTGTCCTGGGCGGTGGGCCCGGCGGCTACACCGCAGCGATTCGCGCCGCGCAGCTGGGTGCGAAGGTCGTGTGCATCGAGAAGGAAGATGCGCTCGGCGGCACGTGCCTGCGGGTCGGCTGCATCCCGACCAAGGCCTGGGTGCAGACGGCGGCGTTCCTGCACGAGGCCAACGAGAAGTTCGCGAAGCTCGGCGTCCACGTCGACGGCACGCACCTCGACTTCGCGGCGGCCAACGAGTGGAAGGCCGGCGTCGTCAAGCAGATGACGCAGGGAGTCGCCGAGCCTCTTCAAGGCCAACGGCGTCGAGTGGGTGAAGGGCGCCGGCAAGTTCACCGGCCCGAACACGATCGCGGTCGAAGGCGCCGGCGAGGTGTACCTTCAAGTCGGCGGTCGTCGCGACGGGATCGTTCCCGTTGCGCCCGCCGATCCAGGGTCTCGAGTCGGATCTGTGCGTCGACTCGACCGGCCTCCTGGCGCAGACCGAGGTTCCGCGGCGCCTCGTCGTGCTCGGCGGCGGCATCATCGGCTCCGAGTTCGCATCGATCTTCAACCGCTTCGGCTCCGAGGTGACGATCGTCGAGATGCTCGACACGCTGATCCCGCAGGAGGATGCCGATGCTGCCAAGGAGCTGGCCAAGGCGTTCACGAAGCGCGGCATCTCGCTGCAGCTCGGGAAGCAGTGCACCGGCGTGGAGCAGCACGGGAACACGCTGACGGTGCACTTCGGCGAGGGCGAGACGGTCGAGTGCGACCTGATGCTCGTCTCGGTCGGACGGGCACCGCTCGTCGAGGGTCTCGGTCTCGAGGCGGCCGGAGTCGAGTTCGACCGGCGGACGGGCATCACCGCCGACGACCACCGCCGCACGACCGCAGCCGCACATCTATGCCGTCGGCGACTGCGCCGGGTACTGGCAGCTCGCCCACACGGCGTTCCGCGAAGGCGAGGTGGCCGCCGAGAACGCCTGCGGCCACGAGGCGATCGTCAACAACCGGGCGGTTCCGCGCCCGATCTACACCGACCCGGAGATCGCGGGCGTCGGTCTCACCGAGGCGCAGGCGCGCGAGGCGTACGGCGACGATGTGGCGGTCGGCGTCTTCCCCTGGGTCGCCAACGCCCGCGCCGTGATGCAGGCCGAGACGGTGGGCTGGGTCAAGTCGATCCACGAGTCGCGGTACGGAGAGCTGCTCGGGCTGGTGATGGTCGGCCCGCACGTCACCGACCTGATCGAAGTGGGGGTCGTCGCGATCGATGCCGAGGCGACGGTCGAGACGGTCGCTGACGGCATGGCGCCGCACCCGACGCTCACCGAGGCGATCAAGGAGGCCGGGCTGCTCGCCCTCGGCCGCGCGATCCACTTCCCGAACAAGAAGCAGGCGCCCGCCGGCGCCTAGTTCGAGGAGTAGAGTCCCCGCATGAGCATCATCAACCGCCGTAACGCGGTCGTCGGTTGGCTCGCGCTGTCCGTGGGCAAGCGGGCGCTGAAGAAGAAGGCCAGGGACGCGGCACCGAGTGTCGATCCGGAGACGAAGCGGCCGAACAAGAGCGCTGTCGCGCTTGCGCTGGCCGGTTTCGTCGGCGTCTTCACCTTCTGGCGCAAGCGGTCGTCGGGCGGCGACGCCGACTCGTTCGACGCGTAGCCGGCAACCCGAAGCACTCGACAACCTCTCCATTTCGGACATGCTTTGTCCGTGGGAGGCCTGCGGCTCTCGGCGCTTGCGCTCGTCTTGCTGTTCGCCAACGCGGCGGGCGGTGCGGGCGGCGGACTTGCCACTCCAACGGGGCTCGCCCGCATCGATCATGTGGTCGACGGCGACACGGTCGACCTGACCAACGGCGCCAAGGTGCGGCTGGTCCAGATCGACACGCCGGAGGTCTATTTCGGCGTCGAGTGCTACGGCCCGCAGGCATCTGCCGAGACGAAGCGGCTCCTGCCGCCGGGGACCGAGGTGCGGCTGGCGTCGGAGCCGGCGACCGACGAGGTCGACAGCTACGGGCGGCTGCTGCGCTACGTCTTCCGGGCCTCCGACGACCTCAACGTGAACGTCCTCCTGGTTGCACGCGGCGACGCTGCGCCGTACTTCTACGACGGCCGGCGCGGGCGGTACGCGGCGGTCCTCGTCCGCGACGCTCTGGCGGCTCGCGCACGCCGCGAAGGCCTCTGGGGTGCCTGCCCCGGCACGCCTGTCGACTTCGACCGTGGGGTCTCGACGGGGTATCCCGCGCGCTAGAGCGACCGCAGAAGGGCGGTTTTGGGGGCCGTCGGGACCCGGGCGTACACTGCCCTCCTCGCATGCCCGACGCGCCCTTCGTTCATCTCCACGTCCATTCCGAGTACTCGATTCTGGACGGGGCGTGCCGCGTACCCGACCTCGTCGAGCAGGCGGGCAACTTCGAGATGCCGGCCGTCACGCTCACCGATCACGGCTCGATGGCGGGCGCCGTGCAGCTCTGGAAGGCGACGAAGGGAACCGGCGTCAAGCCGATCATCGGCTGCGAGGTGTACGTCGCCGACGACCGGCGGGCCCAGCAGAAGGGCTATGCGCACCTCACGCTTGCTCGCGCGCGACAACGTCGGCTACTCGAACCTGATCAAGCTCTCTTCGCTCGGCTATCTCGAGGGCTACTACTACAAGCCGCGCGTCGACTGGGAGCTGCTCGAGTCGCATCGGCGACGGGCTGATCGCGCTCTCGGGCTGCCTCTCGGGCCGCGTGTGCAAGGCGCTCGAGGAGAACCGCGCCGCCGATGCGCACACGGAGCTCGACCGCCTCGGCGCAGGTATTCGGCCGCGACAACGTCTACGTCGAGCTGCAGAACGCGCACCTCGACGTGCAGCAGCGGATCCTGCCGCAGCTCGCCGAGCTCGCCGGCAAGGTCGGGCTGCCGACGGTCGCGACCGGCGACGTCCACTACCTCCGCCATTCCGACGCGCGCGCCCACGAGGCGCTGCTCTGCATCCAGTCCGGCGACTCGCTGAAGAACCCGAACCACTGGAAGTTCGACACCGACCACTTCTATTTCAAGTCGCCCGAGGAGATGGCTCTCGACTTCCCCGGGCACGAGGACGCCATGCGGCGCACGCTCGAGGTTGCCGAGCGCTGCAACGTCGAGATCGAGCTCGGCCGGATCCTGCTGCCGCACTTCCCGGTGCCGGACGGGCGCGAGGCGTTCGACTATCTGGTCGAGCTGTGCGAAAAAGGCCTGCAAAAGCGCTATGGAGCGATCACGCCCGAGCTCACCGAGCGCTTGCGGTTCGAGCTCAAGACGATCAAGGAGATGGGGTTCGCCGACTACTTCCTGATCGTCTGGGACTTCATCGCCTTCGCGCGGCGAAGCGGCATCGGCGTCGGGCCCGGCCGTGGCTCCGCCGCAGGCTCGCTCGTCGCGTACTGCGCTCGAGATCACGAACCTCGACCCGATCCGCTACGACCTCCTGTTCGAGCGGTTCCTCAACCCGGGCCGCAAGTCGATGCCCGACATCGACATCGACTTCGCGGTCGAGGGCCGGGAGACGCGTGATCAACTACGTGCGCCGAGAAGTACGGTCGCGACCGCGTCGCGCAGATCATCACCTTCTCGACGATGGCCGCGCGCGCGGCGGTGCGCGACGCCGGCCGCGTGCTCGAGGTGCCCTACGGCGTCGTCGACAAGATCGCCAAGCTGATCCCGGAAGGCCCGGGGCAGACGCTCGACGAGTGCCTGAAGCCGAACGGCGAGCTGCGCAAGGCGGTCGACGCGGATCCGGTCGCGAAGGAGATCATCGAGCTCGCCCAGCCGCTCGAGGGCCTGACGCGCGCCGACTCGATCCACGCCGCCGGCGTCGTGATCGGCGCCCAGCCGCTGCTCGAGGTCGTGCCGCTGCAGCAGAAGGGCGCCGACCAGGAAGTCGTCACGCAGTTCAACATGGGCGACATCGAGGCGCTCGGGCTGCTGAAGATGGACTTCCTCGGCCTGCGCAACCTCGACGTGATCGACAAGGCGTGCCGCGCTGATCGGCGATCTCGACATCCAGAAGATCCCGATGGACGACAAGAAGACCTACGCGATGCTCGCAGAAGGGCGAGGCGACCGGCGTCTTCCAGTTCGAGTCGTCGGGCATGCGCGAGGCGCTCCGCCAGGTGAAGCCGACCGAGTTCGAGGATCTGATCGCGCTCGTCGCGCTCTACCGGCCGGGCCCGATGCAGTACATCCCGAGCTACGCCGCGCGGAAGGCGCGGCCGCGAGGCGGTGACGTACCCCGATCCGCGCCTCAAGGCGATCACCGGGCAACACGTACGGCATCGCGATCTACCAGGAGCAGTCGATGGAGATCGCCAAGCACGATCGGCGGCTTCTCGCCCGCCGAGGCCGACGACCTGCGCAAGGCGATCGGCAAGAAGATCCACGCGCTGATGGCGTCGCTGAAGGACAAGTTCATCGAGGGCTGCCTCGCGAACAACACGTCCGACCAGGTCGCGCGGCAGCTCTGGGACGACCTCGAGAAGTCGCAGGACTACTCGTTCAACAAGTCGCACGCCGCCTGCTACGCGCTGATCGCCTACCAGACCGCCTGGCTGCGGGCCGAACCACCCGTGCGAGTACATGGCGGCGCTGATCAGCTCGGTGATGAACACGAAGGATCGCGTGCCGTTCTACGTCAACGCGTGCCACGAGCTCGGGCATCGAGGTGCTCCCGCCCGACGTCAACGAGTCGCAGATCGACTTCGCCGTCGTCGGCGGACCAGATCCGCTTCGGCCTGAACGCGGTCAAGGGCGTCGGCGAGTCGACTGCCGCGCGATCATCGCCGCGCGCGAAGACGGGGCCGTTCGAGTCGGTCTGGGACTTCGCCGAGCGGATCGACCCGTCGGTCTCGAACCGGCGCGTCGTCGAGGCGCTCGTCAAGTGCGGCGCGCTGCCCGGCTCGCGCCGCGGCATGCTCGAGGTGCTCGACCAGGCGCTGCAGTGGGGCTCCAAGCAGCAGGCCGACCGCCTCGCCGGCCAGGGCTCGATCTTCGACCTCACGGATGGAGGCGCGGACAGTGAGGTCGAGAAGCGCGGCCGAAGCATCATCCGCCGGTGCCGACCGAGGAGTTCGACCGCGGCGAGCTGCTGCGGCTCGAGAAGGAGGTGCTCGGGCTCTACGTCTCCGAGCATCCGCTCTCGGGCATGCGCGAGCAGCTGCGCCGCAAGACCGATGCGACGCTCGGCGAGCTCGACCGGCGGCGCGACGGCGAGGTCGTCACGGTCGGCGGCATCGTCGGGTCGGCCAGGCAGATGACGACGAAGCGCGGCGATCTGATGGTCTTCCTGCGGCTCGAGGACGTCACCGGCGGCTTCGACGTCGTGGTCTTCAACTCGACCTACCAGCAGGCGCGTGACCTGTGCGTCTCCGACCGGATCCTGATCGTGAAGGGCCGCATCGACCGCAAGGAAGGCGAGACGAAGCTCGTCGCGCTCGAGCTGCTGCCGTTCGAGGCGGTCGACGAGAAGCGCGAGGTGCGGCTGAAGATCGACGCCACCGCCACGCGGGCTGGCATCATCCATGAGCTACGCGAGCTGATTCGCGACTTCCCGGGGGAGTCGCCGGTCTTCGTCGACTGCGTCACGTCGACACGGCCCGAAGACCTGGCGTTCGGCCCGGAGTACAAGGTGCAGCCTGCACCCGACTTCTACGCCGAGGTCAAGATGTTGCTCGGGGAATCGGCGGTCGCCTAGCTCGGCACCCGCAATGGGCTGAGGTTGCCGCAGGAACCGTGCGTTTGGATTCGGTTAAGCCTCGATATCCCCCGGCATGGTGTAAACCAAAGCGTACGTTTGACCGAAGTAGGGTTGACAGAACGAAATCGAACGACGACGAAGAATGAAGGACGAACTCAAGTGACACCAGCAGCCCCCGCAGCCATCCAGGATCCCGAGCTCGAGCAGGTCGAGCGCTGGCGCGCCGAGCGCTCTGAAGCGTGCCGGCTACCCGTCCGACGGCGCGGTCGCCGCTGGCCGCCCGGCACGACGTCGATCTCCATCGCGCGATCGAGCTTGCTCGAGTCGGGCTGCCCGGCCGAGATCGCTCTCACAGATCCTGCTCTAGGCCGAGTTCCGCGAGCGGCACGCGCTGCGCGCCGGCCGCCGGCATGGGCAGAATCGCCGGTGTGATCGCCTACATCCCGTCGCCGCACAGCGGCGCGCTCCACGTCGGGCCGCTCGTCCTCCATCTCTACGGGCTGACGCTGCTCGTCGCGATCGTCGCATGCGATCTGGCTGACCGGCCGGCGCTGGATCGCCCAGGGCGGCGACTGGGATCTCGTCATGCGCGTCGCGGTCTGGGGCGTCGGCTTCGGCGTCGTCGGCGCCCGCGCCTATCACGACGTCACGTCGTGGAGCGAGGTGCCGTCGCCGAAGTGGCAGGGCATCTTCGAGGTCTGGCGCGGCGGGCTCGGCATCTGGGGCGGCGTCGCTCCTCGGCACGCTCGCCGGCGCGATCGTCGTGCGCCGTGCCGGGTACTCGGTCGCAGCTCTTCATGGACGCGATCGCGCCGGGGCTCCTGCTCGCCCAGGGCATCGGCCGCATCGGCAACTGGTGGAACCAGGAGCTCTTCGGGAAGCCGACGACCCTGCCCTGGGGGCTGAAGATCGACCAGGCGCACCGGCCGCTGCAACTACCTCGACCGCGCGACGTTCCACCCGACGTTCCTCTACGAGCTGATCTGGGACGTGCTCGGCGTCGCGGTGCTGCTGATCTGGATCGGAAAGCGGCTTCAAGATCAGGCCGCCGGCTCTGTTCGCGCTCTACGTCGCCTATTACACGTTCGGGCGCTTCTTCGAGGAGCTGCTGCGCGTCGATCCGTCGCACCACATCGCAGGCCTGCGCCTGAACGCGTGGGTCTCGATCATCGTCTTCGTGGTCAGCGTCGCGTACTTCGTCAGGCGCCAGTTCTCGGAGCCGTGACGACGACGGCACCGGCCAAGCCCGGGCCGCACCGTGCCCGCCGGGCCGAAGATGGCGATCCCGAAGAGCCGCGTCCGGTAGCGCCGCTAGCCTGCGCCGCATGCCGGTGGCCGTGCGCGAGCTCGAGCTGGACCTCGACGCGTTCGAAGGGCCGTTCGACCTCCTGCTCTCGCTCGTCCTGCGCGAAGAGCTCGAGCTGCGCGACATCGACCTCGCCGACATCGTCATCGCGTTCGTCGAGCATCTCGACGCGAAGGGAGAGCTCGACCTCGACGCGTGCGGCGAGTTCCTCGTCCTGATCTCCGCGCTGCTCGAGCTCAAGGCGCGCGCGACTCTTCCCCGAGGAGGACGCCGAGCTCGCCGAGCTCGAGCCCGAAGAGGCCGCCGAGGAGCTTGCGCGCCGGCTCGCCGAGTACCGGCGCGCGAAGGAGGCGGCCGAGCTGGCTGCGCGAGCGGCTCGACGAGCGCCGCGACCTCTTCTTCCGGCTCGGCCCGGCGCCGCTCGCGCCCCAGCCCGAGCGGAAGCTCGCACCGCAGGATCCCGAGCAGCTCGCCGCCGCGCTCCGCCTGCTCGCGGTCGAGCCGCCCGCGCCGTCCACCAGGCACATGGCGCTTCGCTTTCCGCCGGTCGCGCAGTTCCTCGAGCGCTGGCGCTCGCTGCTGCGGCGCCGCGTGCGCTTCGACTTCGACGCCGAGGTGGCCGAGCTCTCGCGGGTCGAGGTCGCGGTCGCCTTCCTGGCGCTGCTCGAGCTGCGCAAGCAAGACGAGATCGCGATCGCGCAGGCATCGCCGTTCGCGCCCATCAGGATTTCCCGTGCCGACAGCGAAAGGAGCCTTTCATGGACCGTCCGCTCCGCCTGATCCCGACCAGCCAGACCCCGGCCGCCGAGTTGGCGCGCACCGTCGAGGCCCTCCTCGTCGTCGCCGCGCAGCCACTGACGCCCGAGGAGATCGCACGTGCATGTGCCGTGGAGGTCGACGAGCTCGACGGAGCGCTCGAGATCCTGCGCGAGCGCTACGCGGAAGGGTCGAGTGGCATCGTCCTCGAGCGTGTCGCCGGCGGTTACGCGTTCCGGGCGGCCCGCGAGGCCGCCGAGGCGTGCGCGCGGCTGTTCGACCGGCCGGCCGACAAGAGCCTGTCGGCGGCTGCGCTCGAGACGCTTGCGATCGTCGCCTACCTGGGGCCGGTGTCACGCCCCGGAATCGCCCACATTCGCGGAGTGAACGTCGACGGGGTCGTCTCGGGTCTCGTCGAGCGCGGCCTGATCTCCGAGGGCGGCCGCGACAACGAGTTCGGCGCGATCCGCTACCGCACGACACCGCTCTTCGAGCGTCTGTTCGGGCTCGAGTCGCTCGCGGCGCTGCCACGGCTCGACGATCTGGGCGCCGACATCGACGAGATTCGCGGCCGGCTCGAAGCCGTCGCCGAGAAGCGCCCGGCGTAGATCGACGATCCAAGCGGTCGCAGCGGGAAGGCAGCCGACCCCGCGCGCGTTGGACACCTTTGACATGGACGTGACAACCGAGAGCTGGGCCGAAGACGTGATCGCCGCGTCCGGCGAACGGCCGGTGGTCGTCGACTTCTGGGCCGAGTGGTGCGGACCGTGCCGGTCGCTGACGCCCGTGCTCGAGGCTGCGACCTCGGAGCGCGACGTCGTGTTCGCGAAGGTCGACGTCGACGCCAACCCTCAGCTCGCCGAGCAGTTCGGAATCCGCGGCATTCCGGCCGTGAAGGCGTTCCGGCACGGGCATGTCGTCGCGGAGTTCGTGGGTGCGCAATCGCGGCCGGCGGTCGACGCGTTCCTCGAGGAGCTGACGAAGCCACCGGTTGCGGAATCCGTCGATGATCCCGAACTCGCCGAGGCTCTCGCGGCCGGCGACTACGAGCAGGCCTTCGAGCTGCTGCTCGCACGTATCGCTGCCGAGCCTGAACGGCGTGACGAAACGCGTGAGCTGATGGTCCGGCTGTTCAACGAGCTCGGCCAGGAGCATCCGCTGGCGAGCACCTACCGCCGCCGGCTCGCGACCGCTCTCTACTGAGTTTCCAAGGAGGTTGGTGACATGCGTGCAGTGGTGATCACCCGCAGCGGCGGACCGGAAGTGCTGGATCTGCAGGACGTGCCGGAGCCGGTCCCCGGGCCGGGCGAGCTGCTCGTCAAGGTCGAGGCCATCGGGGTCAACTACCGCGACGTCTACGAGCGGGTCGGCGGCGGAGCCTATGACGCAGCCCCAGGCACGATCGCGGGGGTCGAAGGCGCCGGCACGGTCGTCTCGCTCGGCGACGGTGTCGAGGAGTTCGGAGTCGGCGACCGCGTTGCGTGGTTTTCAGCGCAGGGAAGCTATGCCGAGTTCGTTGTCGTCGCTGCCGACGCCGCCCTGGCGATTCCGGACGGTGTCTCGTCCGAGGTGGCCGCCGCGGTGCTGTTGCAGGGGTTGACGGCGCACTACCTCGCGTTCGACTCGTACCCGATCAAGCCCGGCGACGCGGTGCTGGTGCATGCGGCTGCGGGTGGGGTGGGGCTGCTGCTGACCCAGATCGCGAAGCTGAAGGGCGCGCGGGTGATCGCGACCACGTCGGGCGGCGAGAAGGCCGAGTTGGCCCGCGGTGCCGGCGCCGACGAGGTGATCGGCTACGAGGGCTTCCCCGAGCGAGTGCGGGAGCTGACGGACGGCGAGGGCGTTGCCGCCGTCTACGACGGGATCGGCCGCACGACGTTCGACGACGGGCTGAAGGCTCTGCGCCCGGCCGGGATCATGGTGCAGTACGGCTCCGCGAGCGGCCAGCCCGCTCCGGTCGAGACGAGAGTCCTGGCCGCCCGGGGCTCGCTCTACGTGCAACGGCCGGTGCTCGGCACGTACACGCGGACGCGTGAGCTGCTCCGATCGCGCGCCGACGAGGTCTTCGACCTGGTGCGCGACGGCAAGCTCGACGTCCGCATCGGCGCCCGCTACCCGCTCGCAGACGCAGCGAAGTCGCACGAAGATCTCGAAGCCCGCCGCACGACCGGCAAGCTGCTCCTCATCCCCTGAACCCGGCACCCAGGCCCAACTGCGGGTGCCTGGCACCAGCCGTTCGCCCTCCGCACAAACGTTCACTGCGGTGCCAGGCACCGGCTGTCTCGCCTACGCGGACACGTCTCAGAGTGCGGTGCCAGGCACCGGCAGTTCGCCTACGCGGACACGCCCCAACTGCGGTGCCAGGCACCTGCAGTTGCCCTGCGGGGACATGTCGGCTCGTAAGCTGCGGTCATGAGGTTGAACGCTTGGCTCGCCCGTGCTGGGGTTGCTTCTCGGCGTGGGGCCGACGAGCTGATCAAGGCCGGGCGCGTGACTGTGGACGGCGCTGTTGGGCAGCTGAACACGTTCGTCGGGGCCGACGCCGACGTTCGGCTCGACGGCGAGCCGCTGCAGAAGCAGCGGCTCGCGTACGTCCTTCTGCACAAGCCTGCGGGGGTCGTCACGACCGCCCGCGACCCGCACGGGCGGCCGACGGTCGTCGGGCTCGTGCGGCACCCGGCGCGCGTCGTGCCCGTCGGCCGGCTCGACGCCGACACCACCGGGGCGCTGCTGCTGACCAACGACGGCGACCTCGCGCACCGGCTTGCGCACCCGCGCTACGAGATCGACAAGGTCTACCTCGCCGACGTCGAAGGCGAGCCCACCGACGCGACGCTGCAGCAGTTGGCGGACGGGCTCGACCTGGACGACGGACGCACCGCTCCCGCCACCGCGCGCCGGCTCGGCCCCTCGCAGGTCGAGCTGACCATCCACGAGGGCCGCAAGCACCAGGTGAAGCGGATGCTCGCCGCGGTCGGCCATCCGGTGCTGCGCCTGCATCGCAGCGGCTACGGCCCGCTCACGCTCGGCACGCTCGCACCCGGAGCCTGGCGCGAGCTGGAGCCCGACGAGCTGGAGGCGCTCCGTGCGAGCACCGCCGCCAAGCGCGCGAACCGCTAGAGCCGGATGAACCCCATCCGCTCGTACATCGTCGCGAGCGTCGGCGCTGAGACCTCGCGCGCCTTCTCGGCGCCGACGCCCGAGCAGCCGGATCAGCTCGCCAGGGTCGTCGCGCAGCTCGTGGTACCGCGTCCTGCATCGGCTCGAGCAGGGCGACGACCGCCTCGCCGACGTCGCTCTTCAAGCCGCCGTAGCCGCCGCCGTCGTAGGTCGGCCTCGATCCCTCGGCGACTCGACCGCCCGGCGAGACCGCGAGGATCTCGATCAGGTTCGAGACGCCGGGCTTCTCGGCGTCGCACGCGCACCTCGCGGCCCGAGTCGGTGACGGCGGTCTTGAACTTCTTGCGGATCGTGTCCGGCGGTCGTCGAGCACGCAGCACGTCCCCTGCGGCGTCCCGCCGGTCGTCGACATCTTCTTCGTCGGCTCCTGCAGATCCATGATCCGCGCACCGACCTCCGGGTAGACGCCGCTGCGGGACCGTGAACGTCTCGCCGAAGCGCGAGTTGAAGCGCTGCGCGATGTCGCGCGCGAGCTCGATGTGCTGCCGCTGGTCGTCGCCGACCGGCACGACGTCGGTCTGGTAGAGCAGGATGTCGCCCGCCATCAGGACCGGATAGGTGAAGAGGCCGGCGGAGATGAACTCCTGCCGCTCGCCCTTCTCCTTGAACTGCGTCATACGGCCGAGTTGGCCGAACCTCGGCGACGGCCGAGAGCAGCCACGCCGCCTCGGCATGCGCCGTGACGTGGCTCTGCAGGAAGAGCGTCGAGCGCTCGGGCTCGAGCCCGACGGCGAACAGCAGTCGCCGCAAGGTCGAGGTGCGCTCGCGCAGGTCGGCCGGCTCGTAGTCGGCCGTGATCGAGTGCAGATCGACGATGCAGAAGAACGCGTCGCCCTCGTCCTGGGTCGAGACGTACTGGCGCATCGCGCCGATGTAGTTGCCGATGTGCTTGGCCCCAGTCGCCTGGATGCCGGAGAAGACGCGCATCGATGCACCTCGCTCGAGGGTGAGTCGAAACGGCTGCCGTTCAGCACGAGGTGGCTCCGCGCAGACCTCCGCCTCGCCCGCAGCGCCAGGTCCACTTTGCGGGAGGCGAAGGTCACGCGCAGGATAGACGAAACGCGGCCTCTACACTGCGTTTCGCTGGCCGTCACACCCGAGACCTGGTCGCCCGCCTCCTGGCGGAGCACGCGCTGCAGCAGCCCGAATGGCCCGACCCGGCCGCCGCGCGCGCAGCCGTCGAACGCTGAAGGGCAGCCCGCCGCTCGTCTTCGCCGGCGAGGCGCGCCAGCTGCGCGAGCAGCTCGCCCGCGTGACCGGAGGGCCGCGCGTTCCTGCTGCAGGCCGGCGACTGCGTCGAGTCGTTCAACGAGCTCTCGACGATGCGCATCCGCGAGAAGCTGAAGATCATGCTGCAGATGTCGGCCGTCCTCACCTACGGCGCGACGCTGCCCGTCGTCAAGCTCGGCCGCATCGCCGGGCCAGTACACGAAGCCTCGCTCGGAGCGCGTTCGAGCAGCTCGGCGACGAGCAGATCCCGAGCTTCCGCGGCCACATGGTGAACGACGACGAGCCGCACCGCCGAGGCGCGCGTGCCCGATCCGCTCGCGCATGGTCGAGGGCTACAACCAGTCGGCGCCGACGCTGAACCTGCTGCGCGCGTTCACGAAGGGCGGCTACGCCGACCTGACCGCAGGTGCACCTGTGGAACAAGGACTTCGTCGCGAGCTCGCCCGAGGGACAGCGCTACGAGCATGCTCGCCGCCGAGATCGAGCGCGCGCTCGCGTTCATGGCCGCGTGCGGCATCGACCTGACCGCGCGAGCGCCGCCTGCACGAGGTCGACGTCTACACCATGCCACGAGGGCCTGCTGCTCGACTACGAGGAGGGCCTGACGCGCCGTGACTCGCTGACCGGCGACTGGTACGACTGCTCCGCGCATCTGCTGTGGATCGGCGAGCGCACCCGGCAGACCCGACGGCGCGCACGTCGAGTTCTTCTCGGGCGTGCACAACCCGCTCGGCGTCAAGCTCGGCCCGGCGGCGACGCCCGACGACGTGATCGAGCTCTGCGAGCGGCTGAACCCGCTGCGCATCCCGGGCCGCCTCACGTTCTACGCGCGGATGGGTGCCGGCCACGTCGACGAGCTGCTGCCGCCGCTCCTGCGCGCGGTGCGCGAGGAGGGGCATCCGGTCGTCTGGGCCGCCGACCCGATGCACGCGCAACAGCATCCGCACCGCGAACGGCGTCAAGACGCGCCGCTTCGACGACGATCATGGACGAGCTCGAAGGGTTCTTCGCAGGCCTGCTGGCAGGAGGGTGTCTGGCCGGGCGGCGTCCACATCGAGTTCACGGGCGAGAACGTCACCGAGTGCCTCGGCGGCGCCGACGACGTGCTCGAGGAGCACCTCTCGGCGCGCTACGAGACGCTGCTCGACCCGCGCCTGAACGCACGGCAGTCGCTCGACCTGGCCTTCCGCCTGGCCGAGCTGATGCAGCGGGCCCCGCGGTAGCAGCCGATGCGGCGTCGCGGTCGTCGGCACCGGCCTGATGGGCGCCTCGGTCGCGCTTGCCGCGCGTCGGCGCGCGGCGACGAGGTCGTCGGCTGGGACCCCGAGCCGGAAGCGCTCGCGGCGGCGGTCGCGCGCGGCGCGCTGACCGCGGCCGCCAGCCTCGAGGAGGCCGTCGCCGACGCCGAGCTCGTCGTCGTCGCCGCGCCGATCGCGCAGCTGCCGTCGGTCGGTCGCGGCGGTGCTCGCAGCGACGCGGCGACGCGACCGTGACGGATCTGGGCTCGACGAAGGCGAGCGTCGTCGCGGCTGCCGGCGGCTCGCGCGCGCTTCGTCGGGCGGCCACCCGATCTGCGGCTCGGAGTCGCGCGGCGCCGAGAACGCGAGCGCGGGGCTCTTCGACGGCGCGACGTGGTTCCTGACCCCGGCCGCGCGACACCGACCCGGCGCGCCACCGGCTCGCTGCACGGGCTTCGTCGTCGAGCTCGGTGCGACGCCCGTCGCGATCGACGCGGGGGCGCACGACCGCCTCGTCGCCCTGACGAGTCACGTACCGCACGTGCTCGCGAACGTCGTCGCGAACCAGACCGGCGCGACGCGCGATCGACGGGCCACGAGCCGCTTGCGAACGCCGGCGGCTCGCTTGCGCGACATGACGCGCATCGCGGGCGCGAACCCGCGCATCTGGGTCGACATCTTCCTCGACAACGCCGACGCATCCGCGCGAGGCGCTCGCCGAGCAGCGGCGCCGGATCGAGCAGGTCGAGGCGCGCTCTGCGAGCGCCGCGACGCAGGCTTCCTCGCGCGCTGGATCGGCGAGGCGGCCAGAACCGGCGCCGGATGCTCGAGCGCGAGTATCCCGGACCCCGGCGGCCTGCAGCGGCTGCGCGTGCACGTCCCCGACCGCCCCGGCGTGCTCGCCGGCATCACGCAGGCGCTCGGCGCGGAGCGCATCAACATCGAGGACTTCGAGCTCGATCACGTCTCGCCCGAGCGCGGCGGCACGCTGACGCTGCTCGTCGCCGGCGAGGGCGAGGCGCAGCGCGCGGCCGAGCTGCTCGAGTCGCAGGGCTACAGCGTCGTCGTCTCGGCGGTGCTCGACGAGAGCGGTGACGAATGAAGATCGAGCCCGCCGTCGCGCTCGAGCGGCCACTTCGCGGTGCCGGGCGACAAGTCCGATCTCGCACCGCTCGCTGCTCCTCGGCGCGATCGCCGACGGCAGACGCGCGTCCGCGGCTTCGGCCGCTCGGCCGACACCGAGTCGACCCTGAAGCCGTGCGCGCGCTGGGCGCGCGAGTCGACGAGCTGGGCGCCGACGAGCTCGATCGTGCACGGCGTCGGCCTGCGCGGGCTTCGCAGCGCCGCCGACGATCGACTGCGGCAACGCCGGCACGCTCGCGCGCCTCTTCGCCGGCCTGCTCGCCTTCCAGGAGGGCACGTTCACGCTGACCGGCGACGAGTCGCTCTCGCGCGCGCCCGATGGAGCGCATCGCCGAGCCGCTGCGCCGGATGGGCGCGCAGATCGAGACGACCGACGGCCACCTGCCGCTGACGATCACGGGCGGCCCGCTGCACGGCGATCGACTACGAGCTTCCCGTCGCGAGCGCGCAGGTGAAGTCGGTCGTCCTGCTCGCCGGGCTCGGCGCGGACGGGCCGGACGACGGTGGTCGAGCCCGCTGCCGACGCCGCGACCACACCGAGCTGATGCTGCAGGCGGCGGGCGCGCGCGTCGTCGTGCGCGGCCGACGTCGGTCAGCGTCGATCCGGTCGAGCGGCTCGCGCCTCGGCACGGTCGAGGTTCCCGGCGACTTCTCCTCGGCGGCGCCGTTCATCGTCGCCGCGACGCTGCTCGCCGAGTCGCGGATCACGATCCACGACGTCAACCTCAACCCGCGACGCACCGGCCTCCTCGACGTGCTCGAGCGGATGGGCGCCGCGTCGGGATCGTGCTACGCGCCGCCGCGTCGGCTTGGAGGTGGCCGGCGATCTCGAGGTGCGCGGCGGCCGAGCTCGACCGCGACCGACGATCCGCTCGGCAGCGAGGTGCCGCTGCTGATCGACGAGCTGCCGCTCTTCGCCCTGGCCGCTGCCTGCGCGCACGGCGACAGCTGCGGTCTACGGCGCCCGCGAGCTGCGCCTGAAGGAGACCGACCGTGTCGAGGCGCTCGTCGACGCCTCCTGCGCGGCGATCGGCGGCCGCGCGCAGGGCGCAGCCAGGACGGCTTCTCGGTCAAGGGCGTCCCGGCCCGTCCGAGGGGCGGCCGGGTCGAGGCGCGCGGCGACCACCGCATCGCCATGCTCGGCGCGGTCGCGGGTCTCGTCTCGCGCGAAGGTGTCGAGATCGAGGGCGCCGAGAGCGTGGCAGTAAGCTTCCCCGGCTTCTTCGAGCTACTCGACCAATCGTGACCCAGAGATGATCGTCGCCATCGACGGCCCGGCAGGGCCGGCAAGAGCACGGTCGCCCGGCAGGCTCGCGGAGCGGCTGGGCTTCCGCTACCTCGACACCGGGGCGATGTACCGCGCGCTCACCTGGCTCGCGATGCGCGAGGGGCTGCCGCTCGGCGACGGACGCGCCGCTCGGCAACGCTCGCGCGCACGAATCCCGTCGCCTTCGACGAGCTACGGCCGCGTCTTCATCGCCGGCACCGACGTGACCGCCGAACATCCGCGCAGTCGCGCATCGACCGCATGGTTCCCGTCGTCGCCCGCCATCCACGAGGTGCGCGAGGTGATGCGCGAGCGGCAGCGCGAGCTCGCCGTCGCTCGGCAACGCGGTGATCGAGGGCCGCGACATCGGCACCGTCGTCGCCCCAGGCGCCGAGCTCAAGGTCTACCTCGCAAGCCGATCCGTCGGTGCGCGCCAAGCGGCGCCTCGGTCGAGCGGCCCGACATCGGCGCCGACGCCCTCGCGACCGACCTGCAGCGCGCGGACGAGTCGGACCGGGCGCGGATGCAGCCCGCCGGCGACGCGGTGCGATCGACACGACGCGAGCTCGAGGTCGACGACGTCGTGGCGCGCATCGAGGAGCTCTTCCGCGAGCGCCAGCCGGCCTTGCCGTGAGCGGGCCCCTGGCGAGGTCGCCTGGTGGACCTCGACCGTACTACCTGAAGCCGATCGCCAGGATCGCCACGCGTGCCCGCGGCTACGGCCTGGAGCGCATCCCGCTCGACCGGCGGCTGCGTGCTATGCGATCAACCACCTGCACTGGATCGACATCCCTGTCGTCGGCGCCGTCACGCCGCGCAAGATCAGACTTCGTCGCGAAGATCGAGGCGCTCCGCTTTCCGGGCCTCGGCCGCTACATCGCCTGGTACGGGACGATCGGCATTCGCCGCGGCGAGACCGACCGCGACGCCGTGCGGCAGATGCGCGCCGCGGCCCGCGAGGGCCGGGCGCTCGGCATCTTCGTCGAGGGCACGCGCCAGCACTCGGGACGGCCGGGCCCTGCACAGCCCGGGGCGGCGATGATCTCGATCCAGGAAGACGTCCCGGTCGTGCCGATCGCCGTCTACGGGACGCAGTTCTGGCGGATCGGGAACTTCGCGCCCTGCTCGATCGCCGTCGGCGAGCCCGTCCGCTACGACGGCCTGCCGAAGGGCGGCCGCGGCTACAAGGAGGCGACCGCCGACATCGAGCGCCGCATCCTGACGCTCTTCGACTGGCTGGCCGACGTCCATCGCCGCGGCCGCCCGAAGGGGCTGACGCCGCCGTTATGAGCGACGAGCCGGACCAGGCAGCCGAAGAAGAGGCGTTCGACGAGGCCGTCGCAGACGAGCTGGAGTCCGGGCAGCTGCAGGCGCCGCTCCGACGGCACGGTCGCGATCGTCGGCTTCCCGAACGTGGGCAAGTCGACGCTCATCAACCGGCTCACCGCGACGCGCGCGGCGGTCGTCGACTCCGTCCAGGGCACGACGCGCGACCGCAAGGCGCTCGTCTGCGAATGGAACGGCGAGCGCTTCCTGCTGATCGACACGGGCGGTGTCGACATCGCCGACCCGAGCCCCGTCACGAAGCAGATCGCCGTGCAGGCGCGCACCGCGATCGGCGAGGCCGACCTCGTGCTGTTCGTCGTCGATGCCCAGGCCGGCGTCACACCCGGCGACGAGGAGCTCGCCGACATCCTGCGCCGGGCCAAGAAGCCGGTGCTCGTGCTCGCGAACAAGATCGACGACCCCTCGCGCGACGATCTGGCCGTCGAGTTCCACTCGCTCGGCTTCGGCGACCCCTTCCCGCTGTCGGGCCTGCACGGCACGAACACGGGTGACCTGCTCGACGAGATCCTCGAGCGGCTCCCGGCCGAGGCCGAGTGGACGATCCCGGACGACGAGATTCGCGTCGCGATCCTCGGGCCGGCCGAACGTCGGCAAGTCGTCGCTCTTCAACAAGCTCGTCGGCGAGGAGCGGACGATCGTCTCGGACGTCCCCGGAACGACGCGCGACGCGATCGACACCGTGCTCGTGCGCGGCGGCCGGACGTACCGGCTCATCGACACCGCCGGTCTGCGCCGCAAGCGCCGGCAGCGACAGGGAATCGACTTCTACTCGGAGCTCCGCGCCCTCGAGGCGGCGCAGCGCGCCGACGTCGCGCTGGTGCTCTTCGACTCGAGCCAGGGGATCGTCGAGGGCGACATCAACGCCGCCGAGGTCGCCCGCCGCGTCGGCGTGCTCGACGCTGATCGTGCTCGTCGAAATGGGACGAGTCGACGGTGACGATCGAGGACGTTCGCCCCGAGCTGCAGCGCCGCCTGCGCCAGCGCCCGCCGTTCATCACGACGTCGGCCCACACCGGCCGCGGCATCTCGCGCCTGCTCGAGCGCGTCGCGGAGCTCTACGACAAGCACACCGGGCGCATCCCGACGGGCGAGCTGAACCGCTTCCTGGGCGAGCTGCGCGAGGCGCGCCAGATGCCCTCCAAGGGCCGGCGCAGCCTGAACCTCCTCTACGGCGCGCAGGTCACGACCCGCCCGCCGCGCTTCCGGTTCACCGTCAACGACCCGGGCCTCGTCACGCGCGACTACGCGCTACTGGGTCGAGAACCAGTTGCGCGAGCGCTACGAGCTGGAGGGTGTGCCCGTCGCGATCGACTTCCGAAAGCGCCCCGCCTGAGCTTGTGAAACGGGTGATCGTCGTCGGTGGCGGCGCCTGGGGGTCGGCCTTCGCCAAGCTGCTCGCCGAGCGCGGGCACGACAGTGACGCTCGCGGTGCGCGACGCCGGCCGGACGTACCCGTACGGTCTGCAGGCCGCGCCGATCGAGCGAGGCGCCCTTCGCCGACGCAGACCTGATCGTCCTGGCCGTCACGAGCCGGTCGTTCCGCGAGGTCGCGCAGAGCCTGCCCGGCTCGGCGCCGCTTCCTCAGCCTCGTCAAGGGACTCGACCCGGCGACCGGCGAGCGTCTCTCGACGCTCGTCCGCGGACCGCCCCGTCGCGGTGCTCTCGGGGCCGAACATGGCCGAAGAGGTCGCGGCCGGCCTGCCGGGGGCGGCGGTGATCGCGAGCGACGACGAGGGGCTTGCTCTCGACCTGCAGGAGGCGATCAACTCCGGTGTCTTCCGCGTGTATGTCAACAACGACCTGACTGGCGTGGAGCTCTGCGCGGCAGCCAAGAACGTGATGGCGCTCGCTGCGGGCGCCGTCGACGGGCTCTCGCTGGGCGACAACGCGAAGGCGGCGCTGATCACGCGCGGCCTGGCCGAGATGGCGCGCCTCGGTGAGGCGTGCGGTGCGTCGCCCGAGACGTTCGCCGGTCTGGCCGGGATGGGCGATCTCGTCGTGTCGTGCTGGCACCCGCAGGGCCGAAATCGGCGCGCGGGCGCTCTGATCGCACAGGGCGCCACGCCGGAGGAGGCCAAAACGGAGATCGGGCACGTGGTCGAAGGGCTGACGACCGCCCCGGTTCTGCGCGATCTCGGCCGCCGTCTGGGGATCGATTTGCCAATCACAGAGGGCGTTTGCGCCGTCCTGGGCGGAATGCCGCTGCACGAGCTCGCAAGCTCGCTGATGGGCAGACGGCCGACAGAGGAGTAGAATTCGAAGATGCGCCGCTCGATCTGCCTCTTCGGAGTACTGGCCGCCCTCGCAGCGGTGACGGCAGGCTGCGGCGGCGCTTCCGGCGGTGGTGGCAACAGCGGAAGTGCCGCCGGTCTAGTGCCGGGCGATGCGATCGCCTTCATCACGGTGTCCACCGATACTGGCGGAACGCAGCTGAAGAACGCGCAGGCCGTGCTCGACAAGTTTCCGGCGCACACGAAGCTGATCGCGTCGTTCGACAAGGCGGTCGCGTCGAGCGGCATGAGCCTCGCTCAACTCGAGAGCTCCGTCGGCTCGGAACTCGATGTGGCGATCCTGAAGATCGACGGCAAGCCCGCCCCCGTCGGGTTCACCAAGCCGAAGGACGCCACGGCGTTCGCTGCGCAGCTGAAGCAGGCGAAGAGCGAGCAGATCAGCGGCTGGACGGTCTTCGCGTCCACGCAGGCGGCGCTCGACGCGGTCAAGAACCGCACGTCCAATCTCTCCGACGCCTCCGACTACCAGGATGCGTCGAAATCGCTGCCGGGTGACACCCTCGCCACTGCCTTCGCCGGCAAGTCGGCATTCGCGCTCGCCGGTCCGCTGGCCGGCAAGGCCTCGAGCCAGGCCGGTGCGGCGGCAAGCGCGATCAACCTCTCCAAGCTCGGGTGGGTCGCCGGTGCCGTCACGTCACACGACGACGGGATCGAGATCGAGCTGCACACCCACAGCACCTCCGCCACTTCGGCCACGTCGAGCGGCGATTCGCTGGCGGGAGAGATTCCCGGCGGCGTTCTGGCCGCGGCCTCCTACGACGGATCGCGCAACCTCTCGGCCCTCGGCGACACGGCGCTCGGCGCCTCGGGTGCGTCGTCGGTTCTGACGCAGGTGCAGGGGGTGCTCGGGGTGAGCGTCCAGGACATCGTCGACGCCGTGAACGGCCCGGCGATCCTCTACCTGAAGGCCGGCGCGCCGCTGCCCGAGGTGACTGTGGTCGTGAAGCCCGCCGACGCCCAGAAGGCCGCGCAGACCGTGGGAACGCTGATGGCGAAGTTCGCGAAGAACGCGAAGCCGACCTCCACAACCGTGAACGGCGTCGTGTTGCACAGCGTCTCGGTCGGGCCGGTGAGCATCTACTACGGCGTGCTCAACGGCCAGCTGGTGCTCACCGACAGCCAGACCGCGATCGGCGAGCTGCAGTCGACGAGCAACCGGCTCGCCGACGACGACGCGTTCAAGGCAGCGAAGAAGGCCTCCGGACTCCCGGATTCGTCTCCGTCCTGGCTCTACGTCGATCTGCAGGACACGATCCCGGCTGTCGAAGGGCTCGCCGCCCTCGCGGGCCAGGCGGTTCCGGCGACTGTCAGCCCGAATCTGGCGCCTCTGAAGAGCCTGGTCGTCTACGGAACCTCGGACAGCGGGACGACCACCGCCGTCATCTTCCTGCAGACGAGGTAGAAGTAGCGGTTGTCCGACCGCGATGCGCTTGTCCCGGCTCCGCCGGTGGAGCGGGTCGGCTAACGTGGCGCCCGCAATGGCAGCGCGCAGCTTTCTGTTTACGTCCGAGTCGGTCACCGAGGGGCACCCCGACAAGGTCGCCGACCAGATCTCCGACTCGGTCCTCGACGCGGTCCTCGCGAGCGATCCTGCCGCGCGCGTCGCCTGCGAGACGCTCATCACCACCGGGCTGGTCGTCGTGGCGGGGGAGATCACAACGACGACCTACGTCGACATCCCGCGGGTCGTGCGGTCGCGGATCGCCGAAATCGGGTACACGCGGGCGAAGTACGGATTCGACGCCGAGACGTGCGGTGTGATCGTGGCGCTCGACGAGCAGTCGCCCGACATCGCGCAGGGTGTCGACGCGGCCTATGACGTGCACCACGACGCGGGGGTAGGCGATCCGCTCGACCGTGTCGGTGCGGGCGACCAGGGGATGATGTTCGGCTACGCGTCGAACGAGACGCCCGAGCTGATGCCGCTGCCGATCATGCTCGCGCACAAGATCTGCAAGCGCCTGTCGGAAGTCCGCAAGGCCGACGTCCTGCCGTATCTGCGGCCGGACGGCAAGGCACAGGTTTCGGTGCGCTACGAAGTGGCCGCCGACGGGCGCCGCCTGCCGGTCGCCGTCGAGAACATCCTCGTCTCGACCCAGCACCGCGACGGTCTCGACGCCGACACGCTGATCAAGCCCGACGTGATCGAACACGTGCTGCGGCCGATCCTGCCGCACGACCTCGTCGACGAGCGGCGCTGGAACCAGAAGGATTTCGTCTACGTGAACCCGACCGGCAAGTTCGTGATCGGCGGCCCGATGGGCGACACGGGGCTCACCGGCCGCAAGATCATCGTCGACACCTACGGCGGAGCCGCACCGCACGGCGGCGGGGCCTTCTCGGGCAAGGATCCGACCAAGGTCGACCGCTCGGCTGCGTATGCCGCCCGCTACGTGGCGAAGAACATCGTCGCTGCCGGCCTCGCCGACCGCTGCCAGATCCAGGTGGCGTACGCGATTGGCGTGGCGCGCCCGTTCTCGATCCACGTCGAGTGCTTCGGCACCGAGCACGAGGACGTCCCCGTGTCACGGATCGAGGAGCTGGTCGCCGAGCACTTCGACCTGCGCCCGGCCGCGATCCTCCGCGACCTCGACCTGCGCCGGCCGATCTACACGAAGACTGCCGCCTACGGCCACTTCGGGCGCGACGACCACGACTTCACGTGGGAGCGCACCGACAAGGCCGAAGCGCTCCGCGCAGCCGCCGGGATCTAGGCAGCCCGGACGAAGAGGCCGGCGGCGGCTTTTTCGCCGATCGCCTTCTCGACGCCGTCGACCCGCACGCGAAACTGGCCCGCGGCCGGCTCGGCTGCACGCAGCTCGACCTCGGTGCCCGGCACGAGCCCCTGCTCGTAGAACCAGTGCAGCAGGTCGCCGTCGTGCTCGGCCAGGCGGATGATCGTGGCGTGTGAGCCGGGGCTGAGCCCGGCCAGCGGCGCCAATTCGTCGTTCTCGGCCATCTCGAGGTCGGGATCGACCGGCCAGCCGTGCGGGCAGCGCTCGGGATGGCCGAGCTTGACGTCGATCCGCTCGACCATGTCGTCGGTGAACGTGTCGCCGAGCTCGTCGGCGTGCACGTGGGCCTCGGCTGCCGTGTAGCCCATGAAGTCGGTGAGCAGGCGCTCGATGATCCGGTGCTTGCGTACGACGTGCCGCGCCCGCGCGGTCCCTGCGGCGGTGAGGATCGCCTCCTTGTGCGCGCCGCGCTCGACGAGCCCGTCGGCCTCGAGCCGCTTCAGCATCTCGCCGGCGGAGGCGCGCGAGACGCCGAGCATCTCGGCGACGCGCGACGCGAGCGTGGGGGAGCCCGATGTCTGCGGCGTGTATTCGCCGATCGGAAACGCGAGGAAATAGATCGTCTCCAGGTATTCGTCGGTCGAGTGTCCCTGCGCCATGCCGTTCGATCGTAACCGATTCTCGATCGTGACCGGCCGGTCGCGGTGTCTGCCGGGATGCGGTGCGCGTACCCTGCCGCTCTTGGGCGCGTTCTTCCACGCCGTCGGCGTCTTCTTCCAGCACCTTGCCGAGGTCAAGTGGGAAGCGCTTGGACTCGCGCTCGCCTGCCAGGTCGTCAAGCTCGGCTTCCGCTCGTACGCCTGGCGCTCGATCCTGCGCGCGGCGTATCCCGCACAGCGGCTGAAGCTCCGCACGGTCTTCGGCGCGTACGTCGCCGGCGTGGGCGTGAACGCCGTCGTGCCGGCGCGCGCCGGGGACGTCGTGAAGATGTACCTCGTCAAGCAGCGGCTGCAGGACGCCTCGTACGCGACGCTGGCGCCGACGCTCATCGTCGAGACGCTCTTCGACTTCGTCGTCGCGACGGGGCTGCTGATCTGGGCGCTGTGCGCTCGGCGTCCTGCCGACGCATCAGGTCTACTCGAAGCTCCCGAGCGTCGACTGGCAGTTCTTCGTCCGGCACGACCGCCTCAGCCTCGCTGATCCTCGTGGCGGTGTTCATCGCGGCGGTCGTCGCGATCGTCTGGGCGCGTATGCGCTGGCGCGAGTTCAAGCGCCGGGTCGGGCTGGGCTTCGCGATCCTGCGCGACCGGCCGCGTTTCCTGCGGAGCGTGATCGTTCCGCAGGCGATCTCCTGGGCATTCCGGATCGCCGGCCTGTTCTTCTTCCTGCAGGCGTTCGGCGTCCACGCGAGCCTGCACAACGCGTTGCTGGCGCAGGTCGTCGACTCGCTGGCGACGCTCTTCCCGGCGACGCCCGGCGGCGCCGGAACGAAGCAGGGGCTGATCGTCTACCTGTTCCGCCACCAGGCGGTGTCGCAGGCGCTGCTGCTCGCGTTCAGCGTCGGCATGAACATCGCCCTCGTCGTCGAGAACCTCGCGCTCGGCTTACTCGCGGTCGGGTTGATGACGCGCACGTTCTCGTTCAAGCGGCTCCGGGCGGCCTCACGGGCCGACGACAAGCCGGCGGTCGAAGACTCCGGATCGCCGCCGGCCTGATGGCGTTTGCGTCCGTCTACCCGCTCGTCACCGCGCGGGCGGTTGCCCGGCCCTTCACGTACGAGGTGCCCGACGACGTGATGGTCGGCGCGATCGTGCGGATTCCCTTCGGCCGCTCGCGGGCCCGCGGCATCGTCGTCTCGCTCGACGACAGCGCGCCCGCCGGTGTCAAGGTCAGGCCCGTCGATGCTGTGATCGGCCAGGTCCCGGCCGCGCTGGTCGAGCTGGCGCTCTGGCTCGCCGACTACTACGGCTCGACGCCGGCCCGCGCGCTCGCTCTCGTGGCGCCCGAAACGCCGAAGCGCCGCAAGGAGCAGGCGCCGCCGGCCGGCCGGCAGGAGCTCGTCGACGACGCGGCGCCGCCCGAGCTCTCGCGCGCCGCAGATCGCCGCGGTCGCGCGGATCGTCGCCGCGGTCGACGGGGCCGGCGGGAACTTCCTGCTGCACGGGGCGACCGGGAGCGGAAAGACCGAGGTGTACCTCCAGGCGTGCGCGGCCGTTCTCGAGCGAGGCCTCGGCGCGATCGTCCTCGTACCGGAGATCGCGCTTGCGCCCCAGACGGTCGGCCGGGTGCGCGCCCGCTTCGGCGATAGCGTCGCGATCCTCCACTCGGCGCTCACCGAGGCCGAGCGGCGCGACGAGCGGGCGCGCATCGTGAGCGGCGAGGCCCGGATCGTCGTCGGCGCGCGCTCCGCCGTCTTCGCGCCCGTGCCCGGCCTCGGCCTGATCGTCGTCGACGAGGAGCACGACTCCTCGTACAAGCAGGACTCCGACCCGCGCTACGACGCCCGCACCGTCGCGGCCAAGCGCGCGACCCTCGAGGGCGCAGTCGCGGTTTTCGGCTCGGCGACGCCGCGGCCCGAGAGCTGGGCGGCGCTCGAGCGCCTCTCGCTCGGCGGCCGGATCGGCGCCGACCTGCCGCCGGTGCGCGTGATCGACCTGCGGCGCGAGGCCGGCTATCCGCTGTCGGCGCCGCTGCTCGCCGAGTTGCGCGCGGTGGCCGAGCGCCGTGGGAAGGCGATCCTGCTGCTGAACCGGCGCGGCATCGCGCCTGCGCTCCATTGCCGCGCCTGCGGCACCACCATCCGCTGCCCGAATTGCGATGTCGCACTCGTCCTGCACGGCGACTCGGAGCTGCGCTGCCACCACTGCGGCTTCGTCCAGGACGCGCCGACAGCCTGCCCGGTCTGCGAGTCGCCCGACCTCGCCCGGCTCGGTGCGGGAACCCAGAAGCTGGAGCGCGAGCTCGCGCGAGAGCTGCCCGACCTCGAGCTGATCCGCCTCGACGGCGACGCGGTCGCGAAGCCCGAGGCGCTCGCCGCGCTGCTGCGGCGGTTCGCCGACACGCCGGGGTCGGTGCTCCTCGGGACGCAGATGGTGGCGAAGGGGCACCACTTCTCGGGCGTCGAGCTCGCCGCCGTGATCGACGCCGACACCGGACTCGGCCTCCCCGACTTTCGCGCCGAGGAGCGCACGTTCCAGCTGATCACCCAGCTCGCCGGCCGCAGCGGCCGCGACGCGCCCGGACAGGTGCTCGTGCAGACATTCCAGCCCGACGCCCGGCCGATCGTGCACGCGGCCCGGCACGACGTCGAGCGCTTCCTCGCCGAGGAGCTGGAACGGCGCCGTGAGCTCGGCTACCCGCCGTACAAGCATCTCGTGCGGATCGTCGTCACCGGGCCGGCGCTCGACGACGTCATGCAGGCACTCGGCGAGCTGAAAGCCGGGATCCGCGGGGTCGAGCTGCTCGGGCCCGGCGCCGCTGCCGCGGCTGCGGAACCGCCATCGCGCGCAGCTCGTCGCGAAGACCTCGTCGCCGAGGGCGCTCGCGTCGCAGGCCGCGCGGCTCCTGCAAGCCGCGTCGCCTGCGCTGCGGAAGGCGGGGCTCACCGCCGTCGTCGACGTCGATCCACAGAGCGTCTGACCGAAGTACACTGGCCGCCGTGCACGACCACGACCATCACGACCACGATCACCACGATCACGACCACCCGCATGCGCACGGTGAGGTGCTCGACGACCCGCTCGGCCAGGATCTCGACGACGACGAGCTCGACGGCGAGACCGCGGCGCGACGCCAGCTCGCGCTCGCGCAGATCCGCCAGTACGGCGACAGCGCGCTGCGGCTGAAGGCGCACGAGGTCGCCGAGTTCGACGACGATCTGCAGCGGCTGATCGACCGCATGATCGCCCTCATGCACGACGCGCGAGGGGTCGGCCTGGCAGCGACGCAGGTGGGCGTGCTGCGCCGGGTGTTCGTGTTCCAGCCCAATCCCGAGCACGATCCGGTCGCGGTCGTCAATCCGCGCATCACCGAGCGTGGGGCCGAGACGTCGGTCGACGAGGAGGGCTGCCTGTCGCTCCAGGGCGTCCGTGTGCCGGTCGAGCGGGCGACGACCGTGACGATCGAAGCCCAGGACGCCGCAGGCGCGACCGTGACGCTACGACCTCGAGGAGTACGAGGCGCGAGTCGCGCAGCACGAGTTCGACCATCTCGACGGCGTGCTGATCATCGACCACACCGACGACGAGCACCGCAAGCAGGCGCTCGCCGTCCTGCGGCCGCGCGCCGTCCTCCGCTGAGCGGCATGCGCATCGCGGTCGCAGCGACCGCGGCGTTCGGTGCCGACGTGCTCGAGCGGCTGGCGGGCTCGCATGAGGTCGACCGGACTGCTGACGCGGCCCGATGCGCCGAGGGGCCGCGGCCGCAAGCTCGCCGCGCCGCCCGCCAAGGAGGCCGCGATCCATCTCGGCATCCCCGTTTTCCAGCCGGAACGGCCGGAGCTGCCGCCGGGTTCGACGCGCCGATCGTGGTCGTCTGCGCGTACGGGCTCTACATCCCACCGTCGCTCCTCGACCAGGCGCTGTGGCTGAACGTCCACCCGTCGCTCCTGCCCCGCTGGCGCGGCGCTGCTCCGGTCGAGCGCGCGATTCTCGCCGGCGACGAGTCGACCGGGGTGACGATCCACCGCACGGTCGCCGAGCTCGACGCCGGGCCGATCGCCGCGCAGGAGGCGTTCCCGCTCGGCGAGCTCGACGCGGGCGGCGTGTACGAGCGGTGCGCCGAGATCGCCGCCCGGCTGCTGGACGGCGTTCTCGCCGACGGGCCGGAGTTCGAGGAGCAACCCGAAGAGGGCGCCACGTACGCCGAGAAGATCGGCGCCGGCCGACCGCGAGCTCGACCTGGCCGATCCTGTCGCGCGCTGCGGCGGGTGCGGGCGCTGTCGCCGCACATCGGGGCGTGGGCGACGCTCGCACGGCGCGCGCGTGACCAGTCTGGCGCGCGCACCTCGAGGACGGCCGGTTCGTGCCTGACGAGGTTCAGCCCGAGGGTCGCCGCCGAATGAGCTACGACGAGTTTCTGCGCGGCCTGCAGTGATCGCACCGGCGCGCCGCGCTGCCTACGAGGTCGTGCGGCGCGTGTTCGCGGAAGAGGCGTACGCCGATCGCGCGCTCGCCTCGGCCGTCGCGGGGCTCGACGACCGCGACCGTGCGCTCGCCCAACGGCTCGCGTACGGGACGGTGCAGCGCGCCCGCACCATCGACTTCGGCATCGAGCAGCTCGGCAAGCGGCCGGTGCGGAAGCTCGACGCGCCGGTGATCGCGCTCGCTGCGGCTCGGCGCGTACCAGCTGGCCTGGACCGACCAGGCCGTGCACGCCGTCACCGACGACGCCGTCGAGCTCGTGCGCGAGCGCAGGTCTCGAGCGTGCGGTGCCGTTCACCAACGCCGTCATGCGCCGGCTTGCCCACGGGTTCAACGGGCTGGTCGCGTCGCTTCCCGACGGCCCGCTCAAGCTCTCGTATCCCGACTGGATCGCGGACGTCTGGGAGCGCGACTTCGGCCGCGAGGAGGCGCTGGAGCTGATGCGCGCGCAGAACGAGCCGCCGGCGCTCGAGGTGCGCGCGGCCGAGCCGGTGGGGGAGCCGACCGATATGCCCGGCGCGTATGTCGTCGACCGCGTCGATCCGGCGCGGATGCGGGCGATGAGCCGGGCGTCGCAGCTGGTCGCGCTCGTCGTCGGGCTCCCAGCCAGGCGAGCGGATCCTCGACGCGATGCGCTGCGCCCGGCGGCAAGACGGCGATGCTCGCGGGCGAGGTGACCGCGGTCGAAGTGCATCCGGGCCGCGCCGAGGCGCTCGCACGGGACAGCGCGCCGAACGTGCATGTCGTGAACGTCGATCTCCGCGACCTCGACGAGACCGGCTTCGACCGCGCGCTCGTCGATGCGCCCTGCTCGGGACTCGGCGTTCTCGCGCGGCGACCCGACCTGCGCTGGCGGTCGCGTCCGCTGCCCGAGCTGCAGCTCGAGCTTCTGCGCGCGGCGGCCGAGCGCATGCAGCCCGGGGGCACGATCGTCTACTCGGTCTGCACCATGAACGCCGACGAGAACGAGGCTGTCGTCGACGCCGTCGCAGGTGAGTTGGGGCTGTCGTTCGAGGCACTCGGCGAGGAATGGCCCCGCTACGCACATCCGCGCCGGCCCGAGTTCCTGCTCACGCTGCCGCACCGCGACCGGACCGCCGGGTTCTTCGTCGCCCGGTTGAAGTCGTAGGATCGAGGCGTCATGCCCGTGGCGCAACTGGATCCGGACCGTCGAGGTGGAGCCGTCGCTCTATGCGGCCGACTTCTCGATCATCGGCGAGCAGATCGAGGTGCTGCTGCGCGCCGGCTGCCGGGTCTTCCATTTCGACGTCGGCGACGGCCATTTCGTCGAGCCGATCACGATGGGGCCGATCGTTCTCCAGTCGATCTCGCCGCTGATCCATCGCTACGAAGGCGCGGTCGACGTGCACCTGATGGTCGAGCAACCCGACCAAGTACTTCGAGTCGATCGCGCGCGGCCGGCGGCGACAGCGCGACCTTCCACTTCGAGGCCGTCGACGATGTGCCGGCGACGATCGCCGCCGCGCGCGAGCACGGCCTGCAGGTCGGGGTCGCGTTCAACCCCGAGACCGAGCCCGAGCAGGTCGCCGCCGTGGCGGCCGATGCCGACCTCGTCCTCTGCATGGCGATCCACCCCGGCTACTCGGGGCAGCCGTTCCGTCCGCAGACGTACGAGCAGGGTGCGCCGGCTGCGCGCCGCGCTGCCGGAGAACGTGTTCATCCAGGTCGACGGCGGTGTCAGCTTCGACACGATTCGCAGGCTCTACGACGAAGGGGTCCGGCTGCTGGTCGCGGGCTCCGCGATCTTCGAGTTCGAGGATCTGCCGCGCGCCTACCGCCGGCTCGTCCAAGCCCTCGGCGTGAGCCTCGAGCGCGCGGTCTGGCTCGCGTACGAGGCGCGTGAGCGTGCGTATCCGAAGCCGACGGTCGGCGCCGTCGTCGAAGCCGGGGGCGAGATCGTCGGCGAGGGGGCGACCGAGGCGGCGGGGCGGCACGCCGAGGTGGTCGCGCTCGATGCGGCGGGCGAGCGTGCCCGCGGCGCGACGATGTACGTCACGCTCGAGCCCTGCGCCCACTGGGGCACCACGCCGCCATGCGCCGACCGGATCATCGAGGCAGGTGTGGCGCGCGTCGTGATCGGGGCCCGCGACCCGAATCCCGAGGCGGCCGGCGGTGTCGAGCGGCTTCGGGCCGCCGGTGTCGACGTGGAGGTCACGGACTCCCTCGAGGCGCGCCGCCTGCACGAGGTCTTCCGAACGTGGGCCGGCCAGGGGCGTCCCTTCGTCATCTACAAGGTCGCGACGACGCTCGACGGCCGTGTCACGGTGCCCGGCGGGCGCTGGGTGTCCGGCCCGGCAGGCCGGCAGCTCGTCCACGAGCTGCGCGCCCAGGTCGACGCGGTGGCGGTGGGCGGTGGAACCGCGCGCGCCGATCTTCCCCGTCTCGATGCGCGTGACGTCGCGACGCCGAAGGGCCAGCCGCGGCGACTTGTGTTCTCGAGTGGCCCGCTGCCTTCGGGGCTCGAGGCAGGGTTGGAGCTCCGATCCGGCCCGCTGCTCGAGGAGCTGCGTTCGCTGGCGTCGGAGGGGGTTCAGTCGCTCCTGCTCGAGGGTGGCCCGACCCTGGCGGCGTCGTTCCTGGCCGAGGGCCTCGTCGACAAGGTGCTCGTTTTCGTCGCGCCCACCCTGGCGGGGGATGGGCCGCCGCCGGTCGCTCCGCTACCGTCGGTCCTCTCGGTGTCGCACCTGACGGCAACGCAGGTCGGCGGCGACGTCCTTCTCGAAGCGTATGTCCACGAGCCCTGATCCCAGCATCCGGCGCGAGCGTGCCGACGACCGGCTCGTCACGATGCTGTCGCACTGGCTCACCCGCCAGCTCGGCAACGAGGAGCTGCTGCACGGGGTCGAGGAAGTCGGCACGGAAGAGCTGGCCCCCGGCCAGACCGAAGCGGTCCTCGAGTTGCTCGAGGAGCTCAGAAGCGCGGCGCCCGGCGAGCGAGGCGGCCTGGAGATGGTCGTCCGAGAGACGCTCGAAGCGCTCGCCGACGGCGACTGACCGCGCCGCCGGCTCTGACAGGTCTGCGCAGGCGAACTGCTGGTGCCAGGCACCGCAGTTCGGACACGTCTGCGTAGGCGAACTGCTGGTGCCAGGCACCGCAGTTGACGTGTGACGTGAGTGTGAATCTTCGTGCGGAACTTCCCGCTGGGAGCGGCTTTGGCCGTACTGTGTGCTCAGCCCGTTCGGTGCCTGGCACCGTCCGTAAGCCGTGGTGGGATGCCGCGGGGAGGGGGTTCTTTCCTGGACTGACGGCCTTTCGGCGCGGTGAGCGGGGGGCGTTCCAGTAGCGTCTCGTGGGTGTTCACCGGCCTGATTCGCGAGGTTGGCCGCGTCGCCGGCGTCACGGGCGGGAGCCACGGGGTTCGCCTCGAGATCGACGCCCCGCGCATCGCGGACGGCGCGAGCATCGGCGACTCCGTGGCGATCAACGGCGTCTGCCTGACCGTCGTGGGCGTCGAGGGCGCCCGGCTCGCGTTCGACGCGGTGCCGGAGACGCTCGCCCGCTCGTCGCTCGGCCGTCTCGCTGCCGACAGTCCCGTGAACCTCGAGCCCTCGTTGCGAGCAGGCGACGCGCTTGGCGGCCACTACGTGCAGGGTCACGTGGACGGCGTCGGTGCCGTCCGCTCGGTCGAGCCGGAAGGCGAGGGGCGCCGCTTGTGGTTCGACGCGCCTTCCGACCTGATGCGCTACGTCGTCGAGAAGGGCTCGATCGCGATCGAGGGGACCAGCCTGACTGTCGCCGCCCTCGACGACGCCGGCTTCGCCGTCGCGCTGATCCCGCACACGCTTGTCGAGACCACCTTCGGCACGCTCGACGCGGGCGACACCGTGAACCTCGAGGTCGACGTGCTCGCGAAGTACGTCGAGCGGCTCCTTGGCCCAGCTGCGCAGCGCTAGCCTGTCAGGGTGATCGCCACCGACAAGCGGACGCCCTTCTCGACCGTCGAGGAGGCGATCGAGGATGTTCGCGCCGGACGGTTCGTCGTGGTCGTCGACGACCCGAACCGCGAGAACGAGGGCGACCTGGTGATCGCCGCCCAGTTCGCGACGCCCGACGCGATCAACTTCATGGCAACGCACGCCCGCGGGCTGATCTGCCTCTGCCTCACCGAGGAGCGCACCGACCAACTCGGCCTGCGCCCGATGACCGACCACAACGAGGCGCCGCTCGGCACCGCGTTCACCGTTTCGGTGGAGGCGCGCGAGGGCGTCACCACGGGGATCTCGGCCGCCGATCGCAGCCACACCATCCAGGTCGCAATCCACCCCGACACGAAGCCGTTCGACCTCGTCCAGCCGGGCCACATCTTCCCGCTGCGGGCGAAGGCGGGCGGCGTGCTCGAGCGGATCGGCCAGACCGAAGCCTCGGTCGACCTGGCGCGGCTCGCCGGGCTGAACCCGTCAGGCGTCGTCTGCGAGATCATGAACGAGGACGGGACGATGGCGCGCGTCAACGACCTCGTCCCGTACTGCCAGCGACACGGTCTGAAGATGATCACGGTCGCCGACCTGGTCGAGTACCGCCGGCGCAACGAGAAGCTCGTCGAGCGTGGGGCATCCGTTCGGCTGCCCACCGAGTTCGGCGAGTTCGAGGCGGTCGGCTTCCGCGAGAAGCTGACGGGCAAGACCCACTTCGCGCTCGTGAAAGGCCGGGTCGACGGCGTCGACAACGTCCTCGTGCGCGTCCACTCGGAGTGCCTGACGGGCGACGTCTTCCACTCGCTGCGCTGCGACTGCGGCGAGCAGCTCGAGCAGGCGCTCGCGCGTATAGAGGCCGAGGGCACCGGCGTCCTCCTCTACATGGCGCAGGAGGGCCGCGGCATCGGGCTCCTGAACAAGCTGCGCGCCTACGAGCTCCAGGAGCAGGGTCGCGACACGGTCGAGGCGAATCTCGAGCTCGGCTTCCCCGCCGACGCCCGCGACTACGGCATCGGCAACCAGATCCTCGCCGACCTCGGCCTGACGACGATCCGGATCCTCACGAACAACCCGAAAAAGCTCACCGGCATCGACGGCTTCGGTCTCAGCGTCGTGGAGCAGGTGCCCATCGAGATCGCCCCGAACGCCGAGAACCAGAAGTATCTGACCGCCAAGCGGGATAAGCTCGGCCACCGTCTGCACCATCAAGATCTGAGAAACCTCGAGTACGAAGCGGAGAGCGAGTGAGCGAGATCGAAGGCGATGCGCCGGCAACACCGCCGCCCTTTACGACACAGCCCGTCACGACACAGCCGGTTGCGCCTCAGCAAGCCGGGAACGACACGACGATTCTGCCGCCTCCCGCCGTGGAGGCTGAAACCCCGGCTGTCCCGCCGGAAGAGCCCGCAGCTGCTCCTTTCGACGAGTCCGATCCGTTCGCGAACTGGCCGGAGGCCGTCTCTTCGACCGTGATCGAGGACGCGCCGCCGGAAGGCGAAAGTGTCGAGCACGTGCGCGGCGAGGTCGACGTACCCGACGGCTACACGCTGGTCGAGGGCTCCCCGCTCGGCGACCGGCGCTCGGTGGCGGTGATCGTCTCGCGCTTCAACGGCGGCATCACGAACCGGCTGCTGCACCGTGCCCTCGAGGCTCTCACGGCTGCCGGCGTCGCTCAGGACGCGATCACCGTCGTGCCGGTGCCCGGCGCGTTCGAGCTGCCGCTGGCCGCCATGGCGCTCGCCAAGACGCGCCGGTACGCCTGCATCGTCGCCCTCGGCACGATCGTGCGCGGCGAGACGGCGCACTTCGAGTACGTCGCGGCCGAGTGCGCGTCCGGCCTCCAACTGGCCGGCATCGAGACCGGAATTCCGGTTGCGTTCGGCGTGCTCACGGTCGACAACGTCGCGCAGGCCGAGGCTCGCGTCGACAGGGCCGCGTGGGCCGTCGCAGTCGGCGCTCGAGATGGCCGATCTCTTCGCTCAGCTCCGCTCGACTGCCGCCGCCTGACGGCGTCGGGCGTTCGCCTGCGGGCTTCAGCAGCGCCAGAGAGTCTCCCGCTACAATCCGCCGCCGATGTCCAAGGTCTGCGCAATCTGTGGCAAGAAACCCGGGTTTGGGAACCACCGCTCGCATTCGATGGTGGCCACCAAGCGCCGGTTCGACCCGAACCTGCAGCGTGTTCGCATGCTCCTGAACGGCACCGCGAAGCGCGCGTACGTCTGCACCCGCTGCCTCAAGGGCGGCAAAGTCACCAAGGCAATCTAGGCCCTCCCGGCCGGATCGCAACCGTACACACCGGGAATCGGGTCTAATCCGCAGGTGGCGGAAGACCTCTCACTCGAACTGGAGCGCGGGCGGCTCACCATCTCCCACGACGCGGTCGCCGACGTCGTCGCCGAGACCGCTCTAGCCTGTTACGGCGTCGTCGGCCTGACGGCGGGCTCCCGGGTCAAGCGCATCCTGCGCCGCGAGGGCATCGCGATCGAGGGCGACGCGAGCGCGCTGCGCATCGAGTTGCACGTTGTGGTCGAACACGGCCTGAATCTCGCCGAAGTCGCGACGACGGTTCGCTCGCAGGTCGGCTACGAGGTCGAGCGCAGCACCGGACTCACCGTCGCGGCAGTCGAGGTCGTCATCCAGCGCGTGAAGCAGAGCGCGTGAGAGAGCAGGTTCTCGGTCTCGCACGCGCGGCCCTCGCCTCCATCTCGGCGCACCGCCGCCGGATCGACGACCTGAACGTCTACCCGGTTCCCGACGGAGACACGGGCACCAATCTCACGCTCACCGTCCGGGCCGTCGTCGAGGCGCTCGAAGCCCCGGGGCCCGACGACCGGGTTGCGCTCGCGAAGGATGTCTCGCGTGCCGCGCTGATGGGCGCGCGCGGCAACTCGGGCGTGATCCTGTCGCAGATCGTGCGCGGCGCGACCGAAGCTCTGGCCGAGAGTGACGATGTGGCGAAGGCGCTCCGCTCGGCGAGCGACGCCGCCTACCGTGCGGTGAAGAAACCCGTCGAGGGAACCATGCTCACCGCGATCCGCGAGCTGGCCGACGCAGCTCAGCGGAACGCGGATCTGGCGAGTGTCGTCGCGGCGGGAGACGCCAGCGTGCTTCGGACACGCGAGATGCTGCCCGTGCTGCGCGAGGCGGGCGTCGTCGACGCCGGGGCGGCCGGGCTGGTCGAGATCCTGCGCGGCATCGCCGCGTCGCTGGCCGGCGAGGAGCTGCCTGAGGCGCCCGTCGCGGACGAGGAGGAGGCAGGTCTCGAGGCGATCCACCAGGAGCTCTCGCCCTACCGCTACTGCACCGTCTTCATGGTTGAGGGCGCGAACCTCGACGCGGAGAAGCTCGAGCATGAGCTGGAGCTGCTGGGAGACTCGCTGCTGGTCGTTGGCGACCGCACCGCCCTGAAAGTGCACGTGCACACCGACGATCCGGGAGCCGCCCTGTCACTGGGCGTCGCCCAGGGCACGATCGACGGCATCGAGATCGCGAACATGCACCAGCAGACGGCCCAGCGCGAAGCGCGCCTGCTGCAAGCGGTTGCCGACCCGCGCACGGATGCTGGCGCGGCCGCCTGCGGGCTCGTCGCGGTCGCGGCGGGCGCGGGGAACCGGAGCTTCTTCGAGAGCTACGGGGCGGTGGTCGTCGACGGCGGCGCCACGATGAACCCGTCCACCGCCGACCTGGTGGCGGCGATCGAGGCCGCCGAGGAGGCCGAGGTGCTGGTCCTGACGAACAATGGGAACGTGATCATGAGCGCCGAGGCGGCCGTCGCGACCGCGCAGCATCCGGCTCGGGTTGTCCCGACGCGCACCCTGCAGGCCGGGCTCGCCGCGATTCTGGCGTTCGATCCCGCGCTCAGCGCCGCTGAGAACGCTGTCGCGATGGAGGCCGCCGTCGAGGCCGTCGCCACCGGCGCGGTCACGATCGCGTCCCGGGATGTCCAGCTGAACGGCGTCGCCGTGCGGAAGGGAACCTGGCTCGGGCTCGCCGACGGTGAGCCGGTGGCGGGCGGCGAGGCGTTCGACGACGTCGCGCGCGCAGTCGTCGAGGCGCTCCTGGCCGAGCCGCGCGGGCTGCTCACCCTGCTGACCGGCGAGCAGCCCCCGCCGCTCGAAACGCTCGTCGCCGACCTCGAGGCGACCCATCCGGAGCTCGAGCTCGAAGTGCACGACGGCGGACAGCCGCACTACGCCCTGTTGCTGGCGGCGGAGTAGCGGACGTGACGACTCCGATCCGCGTCGTCCTGGTCGAGGACAATGACACGTTCCGCGAGACGCTCGAGCTGCTCTTCGGCCTGCGCAGCGAGATCGAGGTGGTGGGCAGCGTTGCGACCGGCGACGAGGCGCCCGAGGTTGCGGCACGCCTGCAGCCGGACGTCGTCCTGATGGACTACCGCATGCCCGGACTCGACGGCGCCCAGGCGACGCGCGCGGTACTCGCCGCGGCCCCGGACGTGCGGGTGGTCTGTCTGACCGCATCGGTCTCCGTGGCCGAGACGCGGCAGCTGCTCGACGCGGGTGCGGTCGCCTGTGTGATGAAGGACGACGAGTTCGATGCCATCATCGGCGCCGTCCGGGCCGCGGCAAGGGCGGCGGCGTGAACCTCACCGCCGAGAACACAGCCGTCGTGCTCGACTCGACCGCCGACTTCCCCGACGCCGAGCAGCGTTTTCCGAACTTCCGGGTCGTGCCGCTTTACGTGCGCTTCGGCGAGGAGAGCTTCCGCGACTACGTCGACATGAGCCCGAGCGCCTTCTACGAGCGTCTGGCGAGCGCCAAGGAGACGCCGACGACCTCCCAGCCGACGCCCGCCGACTTCCACGCCGTGTACGCCGAGCTCGCGCCCAAGTACGAGCGCATCCTCTCGATCCAGCTCTCCTCGACCCTGTCGGGGACGTTCGCGAGCGCAGAGGCTGCAGCCGAGCTTCTGGGGGGCGACTCCGTGCGCGTGATCGACTCGGTCACCGTCTCGGCCGCGCTGGCGATGCTCGCGCTCGCCGTTGCAGCGCCGCCTCGAGCGCGGGACGACCGACGAGGAGATCGATGCGCTCGTCGCCCGCTACCAGGCCGGCCACCACCTGCTCTTCACGGTCAACACGCTCGAGTACCTGGCGCGGGGAGGCCGCATCGGCCGCGCCGCAGCGCTCGCCGGGAACCTGCTGAACGTGAAGCCGATCCTCACGATCCGCGACGGCGAGGTCGTGCCGCTGAAGCGTGTCCGCGGCAACGCGAAGGCGTTCGCGGAGTTCCGCGCAGATGTTCGAGGAGACGTCGACCGACTCGCCGCGCCTGAAGGTCGGCATCGCCCATGCCGCGGCCCCCGACCGGCTGCTGGCGCTCGAGGAGCTCGTCGCCCACGTCCGGCCGCAGGCGCGAGATCGAGATCGCGACCACGCTCGGCGCAGTCGTCGGGACGCACGCGGGGCCGGGCACGGTCGGGCTTCTTCTGGTACGAGGACGACGAGCTCTAAGCGGACGAGCGGTTCGCGGCGATCAGCCGCTCGTAGAGCGCGATGGTCTTCTCGGCGATCGCACCCCAGCTGAACTCGCCGACCGCCCGTACACGACCTGCCTTGCCCATGCGCCTCGCGCGTTCCGGGTCGGCGAGCAGCTCGTTGACCCGCGCCGCGAAATCGGCGGCGAAGCGTGCCGGGTCGGTGGGGTTGCCGTCGGGGCCGAGGTCGACCGGGACGAGCAGCCCGGTCTCGCCGTCGACGACGACTTCCGGGATGCCGCCCACGGCCGAGGCGACGACCGGTGCCTCGCAGGCCATCGCCTCGAGGTTGACGATGCCGAGCGGCTCGTAGATCGACGGCACGCAGAACACGGAGCAGTGACTGAGGAGCTGGATGACCTCGGACTTCGGAAGCATCTCCTCGATCCAGACCACGTTGCTGCGGCTCTCGCTCAGCTTTGCGGCGCGCTCGCGGGTCGCCCGCTCGATCTCGGGCTCGTCGGGTGCGCCCGGCGCAGAAGACGAGCTGTGCCTCGGGTGCGATCTCGAGCGCCGCGTCCAGCAGGTGCACGATCCCTTTCTGCCGCGTGATCCGGCCGACGAACAGGACGATCGGCAGGCTCGAGTCGATGCCGTGCTTGGCGAGCGCAGCGATGCCGGGATCCGGCCGATATTGCTCGGTATCGATGCCGTTGTAGACGACCTGGATCAGCGAGGGATCGACCTGGGGATAGGCGCTCATCACGTCCGCCGCGCATCGCGTTCGACACGGCGACGATGGCGTCGGCGCTCTCGATCCCCGTGCGCTCGCAGAACGACGACAGCGCATAGCCGCCCGCGCCCAGCTGCTCGGCCTTCCACGGCCGCATCGGCTCGAGGCTGTGCGTGGTCACGACATGGGGCACCCCGTGCAGGAGCTTGGTGAGATGACCGCCGAAGATCGTGTACCACGTATGCGAGTGCACGACGTCGACACCTTCGGCGTGGGCCGCCAGGCGCAGATCGACGGACATCGTCCGCAGCGCCGAGCTGGCGTCGTCGAGCTCCGGCCACGGGCTGAACGCCTGCACATTGGGCGCGTCGCGCTCCTCGCCGAAGCAGCGCACCTCGAGGTCGATCCGCTTCGCCAGCTCGCGTGCGAGGTATTCGACATGCACCCCGGCGCCGCCGTAGACGTCCGGCGGGAACTCGCGTGTGAGGAGCAGGGCTTTCATCGGCGGCGAACGCTACCGAGTCGGCCCCGGCGGGTCCGCCGGTCCCGGTCCTATACTCGGGAGAGGTGGCGACGATGACCCGACAGCAGGCGGGTTTCGCCGGTGTGGTCCGCGTTCCGCACGGCGACCAGTGGCCGCGTCCGCGGGGCTTTGCGAACCCTGCCGCTCTCGATGCGGGGGTCGAGACGCTCCCGGGAGTCGGGCCGACCCTCGCCAAGCGCCTCCGGGCCCTGGGGATCGAATCGGTCGCGGATCTGCTGTTCCACCGCCCGCGCCGGTACGAGCGCGCCGCGGACGAGGTCGCGATCTCGCAGCTCTGGGGCGACGGCGAAGTCGTGATCGCGGGCGTCGTCCAGGACGTGCGCACACGAAGGCTCGCAGGCGGGCGCCGCTCGATCGTCATCGCCGTGGTGCGCGACGACTCCGGCTCGATCAGCGCGTCCTGGTTCAACCAGCCGTGGCTCCTCGAGAAGCTCGTTCCGGGCACCTCGGTGCGGCTCCGCGGCAAGCTCGGCAAGCTACGGGTTCGACGTGAAGAGCTACGACCTCGGCGACAAGCGGGCTACGGCCGACTTCGCCCCGGTCTATCCGGCGAGCGAGGCGGTGCCGTCGACGCGGCTTCGCGAGCTGGTGCGGGCGGCACTCGCGGAGCATCTGAACGCCCTCCACGAGACGCTGCCCGCCGAGCTCGAGCTGCCACTGCGGCGCGACGCGCTCGGCGCCGTGCACTTCCCCGTCAGCGAGGAGCAGGCCGAGGAGGCCCGCAGGAGGCTGGCGCTCGACGAGCTCGTCGCCCTGCAGCTCGTCGTCGCGCGCTCCCGTCTCGACGATGCCGTCGCGGTGCCGCTCGACCCGGCCGGCGAGCTGCTCGAGCGCTACCGCGGCGTCCTGCCGTTCGAGCTGACGCAATATCAGGAGAGCGCGATCGAGGAGATCGACCTCGACCTCGGCCTGCGGATACCGATGCAGCGGCTGCTGCAGGGCGACGTCGGCTCGGGCAAGACGGTCGTCGCGCTCTACGCGCTCCTGCGGGCGGTCGAGGCAGGCTCGCCAGGGCGCGCTGATGGCGCCCACCGAGACGCTCGCCGAGCAGCACTTCCTGACGCTCGAGCCGCTTTGCGCGCGCTCGGCGTGCGCTGCGTGCTGCTGACCGGCTCGGCCGGCTCGGAGAAGATGCGCGGCGAGATCGCCACAGGCGCTGCGCAGATCGCGGTCGGCACGCATGCGCTGATCCAGCGCCAGGTCGAGTTCGCCGACCTTGCCGTCGCCGTGGTCGACGAGCAGCACCGCTTCGGCGTCGAGCAGCGGCAGGCGCTCGCCGAGGGGCGCTCGCCGCACGTGCTGCACATGACCGCGACGCCGATCCCGCGCACGCTCGCGCTGACGATCTACGGCGACCTCGCGGTGAGCGAGATCGCGAAGCCGCCCGCGAACCGCAAGCCGATCGTCACGGCGTGGGTGGGGGCCGAGCGCTCGAGCGAGGCCTACGCGCGCCTGCGCGTGCATCTCGACGCCGGCCGGCAGGCGTACGTCGTCTGCCCCCTGATCGAGCAGTCCGAGGCGCGACTCGCGCGCGCGGCCGAGGAGGAGGCCGAGCGGCTGCGCCGCGCCGAGCTCGCGCGGCTACCGCATCGGCCTGCTGCACGGCAGGCTTCGAGCCCGCCGAGCGCCGCGAGGTGATGCGGCAGTTCAAGGACGGCGAGCTCGACGTGCTCGTCGCGACGACGGTGATCGAGGTCGGCGTCGACGTCCCGAACGCGACGATCATGATCGTGCAGGAGGCAGATCGCTTCGGGCTCGCGCAGCTGCATCAGCTGCGCGGACGAGTCGGCAGGAGCGGCGAGCAGAGCTACTGCCTGCTCATCTCACGCCCCAAAGAGGAGCTGACCGACGTCGCGCAGGCGCGGCTGCAGGCGCTCGTCGACACGAACGACGGCTTCGAGCTCGCCGAGCGCGACCTCGAGCTGCGCGGCGAGGGCCAGCTGCTCGGCACGAGGCAGTCCGGCTGGAGCGAGCTGCGCTTCACGCGCCTGCGCGCCGACCGCGACCTGATCGAACGGGCACGCGAGCTAGCGGGCCTGCTCCGCGACGAGGACGGCCCGTGGCAGGACACCGCCGACCGCCTCGTCGAGGAAGTGGCCCTGTGAAAATGGGTAGAGCGTGAGGATCATCGCGGGCGAGCACCGCGGCCGCCGGATCGACGCGCCGAAGGGCGAGAAGACCCGTCCCACCCATGACCGCGTCCGCGAGAACGCCTTCAACCTGATCGGCCCGGTCGACGACGCGACCGTGCTCGACCTCTTCGCGGGCTCGGGCGCGCTCGGCCTCGAGGCGCTCTCGCGCGGGGCGGCCTCGTGCGTGTTCGTCGAATCCGACCGGGACGCGTGCCGCACGATCAACGCCAATCTCGACCGGCTCGGCCTGCGCGCGACGGTGCTCTGCCGCGACGTCTTCAGCGCCATCGCGGGGGAGAGGGGCACCTTCGACCTCGTGCTCTGCGACCCGCCCTACGACTACAAGGCGCACGACAGGCTCGCGCCGTACCTGGCCCGGCTCGTGGCCGAAGACGGCCTGCTCGTCTACGAGTCGTCGTCGCGCGGCGAGCCGCCCGAGGTTCCGCCGCTCGATGTGCGAACCTCCCGCGTGTACGGCTCGGCTCGACTTACGCTGTTCACCCGATGATCACCGCCATCTACCCCGGCACCTACGACCCCGTCACGAACGGGCACGTCGACGTGATCGCCCGCGCGGCCCAGATCTTCGACCGCGCTCGTCGTCGGCGTCGTCGGCAACCCGCACCACAAGACGCCGCTGTTCAGCGTGCCGGAGCGGGTCGAGTTCCTGCGCGAGGCGCTCGAGGGGACGACGAACGTCGAGGTCGACGTCTTCAGCGAGCTCGTGGTCGAGTTCGCCCGCCGCTGGGAGGCGCGCGTGATCGTCAAGGGCCTGCGCGTCGTCTCCGACTTCGAGTGGGAGTTCCAGATGAACCAGCTCAACCGCACCCTCGCGCCCGGAGATCGAGACGGTCTACGTGATGGCGAGCCCGCAGGTCAGTTTCGTCTCCTCGAGCGGCGTCAAGGAGATCGCGACCTTCGGCGGAAATGTCGAGGAGCTCGTGCCGAAGGCCGTCGCGCGCCGGCTGAAGGAGATGTTCCCGAACGGCCGAGGCGGCGCTCCGCTCTCCGACCAGGAGTAGGATTCCCGGCATGGACGTCCTCGTACTCATCGACAAGCTCGACGACCTCGTGCACAACGCGAAGGCCGTGCCGCTCACGGACCAGGTGCGCATCGACCGCGAGGAGATCTACGACATCCTCGACCAGATGCGGGCGACGATCCCGGAGGAGATCAAGCAGGCCCGCTGGATCGTCAAGGAGCGCCAGGAGATGCTCGCCGAGGCGAAGCGCGAGCAGGAGCGGCTCCTCCAGGAGGCGCGCGAGCAGGCCGTGCGCGAGGCCTCGCAGACCGAGATCGTCAAGCTCGCCGAGCGCCAGGCGCAGGAGATCATCGACGAGGCGCGCCGCTCGGCCCGTGAGATGCGGCTCGAGATGGAGGACTGGGCCGACGGGATGCTCGCGACGCTCGAGACGAACCTCGACAAGTTCCTCACCGCGGTGCGGCGTGGCCGCGAGCGGCTGCACGAGCGCTCGCAGGAGTCGATCGTCGCCGGCATCGGCCCGGTCGATCTCTCCGACAACGGCACGACCTTCTAGCGCCGACCCCTCCAGCGGCTCCTTCGCTACCCTCGTCGTATGACGAGCTTCAGCCTGCGCCAGGTGAAGCTCCGGCCCGGCGAGCAGCACCGCGAGGCGCTCGAGGTCGAGCTGCCCGCGCTTCGAGTTCGGCGGCCAGCGCTACCTCCCCGTGCCGGAGCAGGTCCCCGCGGCGTTTTCGAGATCACCGCGCGAACACCGGAACGGTGTTCTCGCATCGCGTTCGACGTGCGGCTGCACGGGCCGTGCTACCGCTGCCTCGAGCGACGCCGTCCTCGACCTGCCGATCCACGCCCGCGAGTACCAGGCCGAGGCGCCGTCGGACGAGCCCGGCGACGACCAGCTCGCGACGCCGTACCTCGAGAACGGCAACCTCGACCTGTCCGCCTGGGCGCGCGACGCCGTCGCGCTCGCGCTGCCCGACAAGATCCTTTGCCGCCCCGACTGCGCCGGCCTCTGCCCGCGTGCGGCAAGAACCTGAACGACGAGCCGCACGACCACGAGCTGACCGCTGCCGACTCGCGCTGGGCCGCGCTCGAAGCTCTCCGCGAACAGATCTAGAGCTCGAGCGTCCTCGTGATGCTCAACCGCTCGAGGAAGCGCCGGTCGTGCGTGACGACGACCAACGTGCCCGCGTAGGTCTCGAGGGCGGTCTCCAGCTCCTCGATCGCCTCGAGATCGAGGTGGTTCGTCGGCTCGTCGAGCACGAGCGTGTTCACGCCGCGCGCCGACAACAGAGCGAGCGCCGCGCGGGTTCGCTCGCCCGCCGACAGTGAAGGCGGGGCCGGCTGACGTCATCCGCTCCGAGCGCGAACTTCGCCAGCAGCGTTCGGGCGTCGACGGGAGCGAGATCGCACGCGGCGACGAATCGGTCGAGCAGGGAGCCCGTCCCGTCGAAGGTCGTACGCGCCTGGTCGAGCTCACCGAAGACGACCGACGGCCCGATCTGGCGTGAACCCCGCGTGAGGGGCAGCCCGCCGAGCAGCGCGTCGATCAGCGTCGACTTGCCCGAGCCATTCGGCCCGACGACGGCCAGGCGCTCGCCGAAGCGAAGCTCGAGATCGAGCGGGCCGAGGCGGAACGTGCCGCGCTCAATGACGGCCCCGGAGAGCTCGGCGACCAGGCTGCCGCCGCGGTCGGCCGCCCGCAGCGACAGCTGCAGCCGCCAGGGCGACCAGGGCTTCTCGACCTCTTCGAGCCGGCCGAGATGGTGCTTCGCCTGCTTCACCTTCGAGCGCAGCGCTTGCGTGCCCCGGCGGCTCGCCAGCGAAGCCCCGGCGCGCGCCTGGTTCTGCCGGTCGACGAGCAGCGTCGAATAGCGGTCGCGCTCGTCGACGTACGTCGAATAGGCCTGCTCGTGCCGCTCGCGGGCGACGCGGCGAACGTGCTCGTAGTCCGACCAGGAGCCCGCGTACTCGTGCACGCGCCGCGTCTCGGCTTCGATCTCGAACACCCGCGTGACCGTGCGGTCGAGGAAGGCACGGTCGTGCGACACGAGCACGACACCCGCGCGCAGTCCGCCCAGGAACCGCTCGAGGCGCTCGAGGCCCGCGAAGTCGAGATTGTTGGTCGGCTCGTCGAGGCAGAAGACATCGAAGCGGGCGAGGAGGATCGCCGCGAGAGCCGCACGTGCCGCCTCGCCGCCCGACAGGTGGCCCACCTCGTCTGCCGCCCGTCCCGCCAGACCGACCTCGGCCAGCGCGGCCGCAGCGCGCGCGTCGAAGTCGCCGCCGCCCAGGGCGAGGAAGCGGTCGAGCGCGTCGCCGTACGCCCCGGTCAGCTCCGGCTCGTCCCCGAGCCGCGCACCGAGGGCGTCGATCTCGTCCCCCGCGGCCCCGACCCCCGTACGGCGACCGAGGTACGCCAGCACCGTCTCGCCAGGCCGTGCTTCGGGCTCCTGCGGCAGGTAGCCGACCGGCCCCGAGCGCACGATCTGGCCCGCATCCGGCTCCTCGACGCCCGCGAGTAGCCGGAGCAGGGTCGACTTGCCGATGCCGTTCGGGCCGACGATCCCCACGCGGTCGCCCGGACCGACTGCGAGCGACACGCGGTCGAGCACCTGGACGGCGCCAAAGCTCTTCGAAATCTCACGTGCGGCAAGCGTGCCGGCACGAACGGTCCTCCTTCGGTCGAAAGGGCGAAACGGTGAGGTATGCGACCTAGAAGTCCGTCATCGTGCGAGCCCGAGAGCTCGACGGGGAGGATACCCAACCGGCGAGATTCAACGATTCGGCTAGAGTGTCGCCCGCTCATGGCTGTCCCGAAAAGGAAAACATCGAAGGCGCGGCGCGACCAGCGGCGGGCGCAGCACAAGATCGAGGCCCCGCGCGTCAACACGTGCCCGCAGTGCGGCTCGCCGAAGCGGCCGCACCACGTCTGCCCGACCTGCGGCACATACAAGGGCCGCGAGGTCGAGCCGCTCCGCATCCAGGCTCCGTAGGACGCTTTGCCGCGGATCGCGGTCGACGCACTCGGAGGCGACAGAGGCCCTGACGAGGTCGTGGCCGGCGCCGTCGCAGGCTGCTGCCGACGGGATCGACGTGCTCATCGTCGGCCCGCCCGGACTCGACACGCAAGGCCTGCCGCTCCGTCGCGCCGATGCGACGTGATCGAGATGGCCGAGAAGCCGACCGAAGCGGTGCGCTCGAAGCCCGACTCGAGCCTGGTCTCCGCCGTGCGAGCGGTCGCCGAGGGCGAGGCCGACGCGATCGTCTCGGCCGGGAACACCGGCGCGGTGCTCGCTGCCGGCCTGCTCCACCTGCGCCGCCTGCCGGGCGTGCTGCGCCCGGCGATCGCCGTCTCGCTGCCCGCACGCGACGGCCCGTCGGTGCTGCTCGACGCCGGCGCGAACGCCGACGCGCGCGCCGAGCATCTGCTGCAGTTCGCCCACATGGGCGCCGTCTTCTGCGAGGAGATCCTCGACGTCGAAGAACCCGACCGTGCGGCTCCTGTCGATCGGCGAGGAAGACGAGAAGGGCAGCGCGCTGGTTCTCGACGCGCACGCGCTGCTGCGCGAGAGCTCTCTGAACTTCGCCGGCAACGCCGAGAGCCGCGACCTCCTCCGCGGCGCCGCCGACGTCGTCGTCACCGACGGCTTCACGGGCAACATCGCGCTGAAGCTGCTCGAAGGGACGATCCGCGAGGTGCTCGACGCGCTTGCGCGAGGAGATCACCGCGACGTCGTCCGGCAAGCTCGGCGGCCTGCTGATCAAGCCGGCCGCCCGGCGCTTGCGCAACGCGGCTCGATCCCGACACCCACGGCGGCGCCTACCTGCTCGGCCTGAAGGGCCTGGCCGTGATCGCGCACGGCAACTCGAGTGCCGCGCGCGATCACCAACGCGATCCGCCTCGCGGCACGCGGCGTCGATCACCAGGTCGTCGAACGGCTTGCCGAAAGGCTTCCGCAGCGAGTCGGTGTATGATCGCCCGGTTTTATCCATCCCCCCGCGAACCAATGAGGTGACATGGCAGCGTCGCGTGAAGAGGTTTTCGAGCGCGTCAAGGAAGTGCTCACGGAGCAGCTCGGAGTCGACGAAGACCAGATCAACGAGGAGGCCTCGTTCCAGGAGGACCTCGACGCCGACTCGCTCGACCTCGTCGAGTTGATCATGGAGCTCGAGGATCAGTTCGGGATCAAGATCTCCGACGAGGACGCCCAGAAGATCACGACTGTCGGCCAGGCGGTCGACTACGTCACGTCACACCAGTAACGCCCGACTTCTCCAGGAGCTGATCGACGAGCTTCCGGCCGGACGAGCGGCGGCGGTCTTCACGCATTCGTCGTGGGCCGCCGACCGCACCGACTCGTACGAGCGGCTGGAGTTCCTGGGCGACTCGGTGCTCGAGCTTGCGATCGCGCGGACGCTCTACGACCGGTTCCCCGACTTCTCGGAGGGCCGGCTGGCGAAGATCCGCGCGCACGTCGTCTCGCGCGCGAGCTGCGCGGAGGTGGCGCGTCGAGCTCGGCACTCGGCGAGCGGATGCGGGCGGCGAGCTTCCGCGCTGCCGCTGCCGTCCGACGATGTCGAGCGGCTCGCGGGCAACCGCAACGTGCTCGCCGCGCTGCTCGAGGCGGCGATCGCGGCGATCTACCTCCAGCACGGGTTCGACGCGCGTCGCCGAGGCCGTCGTCGGGGCCTTCGAGCCGCGGATCCAGTACGCGCTGCACAACCAGTCGACCACAAGACCGAGCTGCAGGAGCGGTTCGCGCGCGTCGGGCAAGTCGGTCGTCTACCAGGTGCTCGAGGTCGAAGGGCCGCCGCACGACCGCACGTTCACGGCCGCCGCACTGCTCGAGGGCGAGGAGGTCGGCGTCGGCCGTGGGCGCTCGAAGAAGGACGCCGAGCAGGAGGCGGCGAAGGAGGCGCTCGGCCGTCCCGAGCTCCGGGGAGCGGGTGAGGCGACGTCCTGACGTCCCGGTAGCGTGCTCGGGGCGTGCACCTGAAGGCAATCAAGCTGCGCGGCTTCAAGTCGTTCGTCGATCCGGTCGAGATTCGGCTCGAGCCGGGCGTCGCCGTCGTCGTCGGGCCGAACGGCTCCGGGAAGTCGAACGTCTCCGACTCGATCCTCTGGGCGACGGGCTCGATGAGCCCGGCGAGCTGCGCGCCGAGAAGCCCGACGACGTGCTCTTCGCCGGCTCGGCACGGGGCGCGGGCGGTGGACGCTCTGCGAGGTCGAGCTGCTCTTCGACAACGCCGACGGGGCCTGGCCCGAGCTGCCGTTCGCCGAGGTCGCCGTGTCCCGCAAGCTCGCCCGCGGCGGCGAGGGCCAGTACCTGATCAACCGGGCGCCGGTGCGCCGGATCGACCTCGTCGAGCTCCTGTCCGACGTCGGACTCGGCGGCGGACTGCGCTCCGTCATCTCGCAGGGCCGGGTCGAGACGGTGCTCAACTCGCGGCCCGCCGAGCGGCGCGAGCTCGTCGAGGAGGCGGCCGGCCTCGGCCGCTTCAAACGGCGCCGGCACCGGGCCGAGCTGAAGCTGGCGCGCGTCGCGATCCAGGTCGAGCGGGCGCGCGACCTCGAGGACGAGGTCTCAGAAGCGCCTGCGGCCGCTCGCGCTGCAGGCGACCGCCGCCGAGCGGGCCGAGAAGGTCGGCGTCGAGATCGGGCGGCTGCAGGCGGCGATCGCGACTCTCGACCTTGGCCGGCTCGCGGGCCAGCGTGACGAGCTCGGGACGACGGCGGGCGGCGGTCGCCGCCGAGCGCAAGGCGCTCGAGGAGCAGATCGCGCAGCTCGTCGCAGAGCGTGAGCGGGCCGAAGAGGAGCTGACGGATTCCGCGGGCTCGCGCGAGCGTGCGACCGCCGCGCGTCTACCGGCTGCGCAGCGAGCGGCGAGCGGCTCGCGCTGCGCCGCGAGACGGCCGCCGCGCTTGCTGCCCAGCTGCGGGGCGAGCTCGACGCGGTGCGCGCCTTCGACCCGTCGGCGTCGGCCGAGCTCGAGGCGGCGGCCCGCGCAGCCGCGGCTGCCGCCCAGGCTGCCGCAGGCGAGCGCGCGCGGCTGCAGGTCGAGGCCGAGGAGCGCTGGGCGCGCGTCGCGGCGATCGAACGCGGCGCCCAGGCGGCGCTCGCCGCCGAGCTCGACGCAGGTGCTCGACGGCGCGCGGCCGCGCCGAGTCTCTGCTCACAGGCGGCGGCCGCGACTGCGCTGCTTGCGCTGCGCGGCGCGGCGCAGCGGCTGGCCGTGCGGCACGAGTCGGCGCAGCGCCTGCTCGCCGAGCTGCGCGGCGAGCTGGTCGAGGCCCGCAACCGGCCCGCGGTCCGTCGCCGGCGGAGCTCGGCCTGGCCGCCGACGAGGCCGACGCGGCCGCCCGGGCCGCCGCCCGCGAACGCGACGACCTGCAGGCGCGCGCGGCGCTCGCAGCGCGAGCGGCTCGCGGCGCTCGAACATTCACTCGCGGAGCGCGAGGGCCTGCCGCCTGCCGCGCGGGCGCTGGCCGAGGCGGGCGAGCGGCTCGTCCTGCAGCTGGTCGTCGGCCGACCCGGGCCGCGAGCGCGCGGTTGCGGCGGCGCTCGGACACCGCGCGTCGGCGGTGGTCGCCGACGACCTCCGCGCGCGGGCTCGAGCTGATCGAGCAGAGCGCGTGCCGTCGGGCCTCGGCCCGGTCCGTGTGCTGGTCGGCCGCGACCCGGGCGAGCTCGTTCGCGAGCTGCCGGTCGTCGCGTCGGGACGCGTTACTCGACCTCGATGTGCCGGCGGTGACCGAGGACGGGATCGGCTGGGACCCGAGCGCGCGGCGAGCTGTGGTTTGCAGGCGAGACGGCCGAGGCGGTGCTGCTCGAGCTCGAGGCGCGATCGCCGTGAACTGCATGCCGAGGTCGAAGAACTGGCGGCGTTCCGCAGCCGAGCGGAGCGGCGCGCCGAGCGACCGCGGCTGCAGCCGCACGTGCCGCGGCCGAGGCGTTCCAGCCGGTCGCCCACCTGCGCAACGTGCGTCACGGCGACCCTGCACACCTCGAGCGGCTCGCCGCCGGAGCCGAGCGTCTCGACGAGACATTGCGAGTCGCGGCTGCGGCTGCGGCGCGCCTCGAAGCGCCGCTCGCCGAGCGCACGACGCGGCTTCGCCGAGGATCTGCGGCGCACGCGTCGCGTGAGGGCGAGCTACGCGGTGCGATGAGCGAGCTCGGACACGCGCGCGCTCGCCGCCGAGCGGCTTGCGAACGGCCGCCTCGCCGAGGCCACGCGGCGACGCGGCCGAGGTTCGGGCCGAGGCCGAGGCAGCTGTCGGAGCAGGCGCGACACGCTGCCGCTGAGGCGGAGACGGCGGCGGAGCACGCACGTGCCGCCGCGCGGGCGCTCGACCGAAGCCGACCCGCGGGCGCGGCGCCGGCCGAACGAGACGCGTCCTCGCGCAGCTGCTCGCCGGGGCCGACCGGCTCGAGGGGCGCTCGCAGTCGACGTCGAGCGGTACGAGACACCGGTGCGTGAGCGTGCCGAGGCGCAGGCGGCGCGCACGTCGGAGCTCGGAGCGGAGCTGCGGCGACTCGGCGCTGCAGAGGTTCAGCTGCGCAGCCGCTCGAGCGAGGCCGGCGAGCGGATCGGCGCGATCGACGTCGAGGTGGCGCGGGTCGAGGCCGAGCGCGACGAAGCCGCGCCGCCGGCTGGAAGCTGCGGCGTCCGAGCCGGCCGAGGGCGAGAACCGCGACGAGCTCGCCGAGCGTCTCGACCGCTGCGAGCGCCGGCGCGAGGCGCTCGGCCAGGTGAACCCGCTCGCGAAGGAGGAGTACGACGCCGAGAAGGAGCGCCTCGCAGGAGCTCTCGGCGCAGCGCGAGGATCTGGAGCGCAGCCTGAACGAGCTCGAGAAGCTTCGCGACGACCTGACGCAAGACCGTCGAGACCCGTTTCGCCGAGACGTTCGCGGCGGTCGAGCATCACTTCCACGAAGTCGCCGCGACGCTCTTCCCGGGCGGCGAGGGGCGGCTGCTGCTGTCCGACCCCGAGGAAGAGGGCGAGGAGCATGGGGTCGAGGTCGAGCTGCGGCCGGCCGGCAAGCGCGTGACGCGGCTGTCGCTGCTGTCCGGCGGCGAGAAGGCGCTCGGCGCGATCGCGTTCCTGTTCTCGCTGTTCCTGGCGCGGCCGAGCCCGTTCTACCTCCTCGACGAGGTCGAGGCCGCGCTCGACGACACGAACATCGGGCGCTTCACGGAGCTGCTACGGCGCTATGCCGACCGGGCGCAGTTCATCGTGATCACCCACCAGAAGCGCACGATGGAGGCCGCCGACGTGCTCTACGGCGTCACGATGGGCGCCGACGGCGTCTCGCAGATCGTCTCGCGGCGCCTGCCGCGCGAGGACGAGGCGGCAGCAACAGCGGCAGGATCGCGGCCGTCCGAACGACCTCGACTTCGTGCTGCGCGCGACCGACCTGCTGTGGTCGCACAAGGTGCGCACGTGGGTCTTCGGCGGCTGGGGAGAGGAGCTGCGCGGGCTGACCCGCACAGCGGGAACACGCCGACCTCGACCTGCTCTATCCGGCACGCGACTGGTCGCGCGTCGACGCGCTCGACCTCGACTGGATCGATGGCAAAGCATCTGCCCTGGAAGCGCGCCTTCATGCTCGACGGCGTCATGGTCGAGCTGTTCCGCGCCGACCGAGACGAGCTCGGGCTGGTTCACGCAGCTCCAGCGCCGCCGCCACGACTGGCCCGACGACGTCTTCACCGCCAACGGCCGCCTCCGCGTCGCGAGCCGCGCCGCCCTGGCCGGCTACCGGTACGCGCACGACCGCAGCGCGGCAGCCGCCTGAGCTCAGCGACGCCGCTTCGGTTCCGGCGTACTCCCAGGCGTCCTCGATCGCGCCCGCGAGCTCATCCTCGTCGACGCGTTCGAGCCGCAGCAGCACGCAGCCGTAGCCCTCGTAGTGGGGCGTGACGAAGTAGACGTCCGGCCGCGCGGCCACGCGCAGCGGCTGCTCTTCGAGCGGAATGTGCACGACGAGCGCGCCCGGCTCGTGCGGGCTCATGTTCAGGAACGTCCGGCCACGGGCTTCAAGCAGGGCTGCCGGTACGACGTCGACTCCTCGACGCCGGGTAGCGCGAGCCCGATCCGCAGGACGTCGGTCCAGTCCGGCACGGGCGACAGGCTAACGTTCGCCGCCATGTCGCGGAGCTGGGGAGAGTTGCTGGGGGAGGCGGGCGCGGAGCCCGAATCGGAGACGGCGCGGCGCGGCCTGTTCGGGCGCCTGCGCGAGTCGCTCGGGAAGTCGCGGCGTGCGCTCGGCGAGCAGCTCCAGGCGCGCCGCGTTCGATCCCCAGGACGACAGCTCGTGGGAGCGGCTCGAGGAGGCGCTGATCTACGCCGACGTCGGCGTGCGGGCGACGGCCGAGCTGATGCGCCGCCTCGAGGCGCGGCCGGATCTGACCGAGCTGAACGCGGCGCTCGCCGAGGAGATCGCCGCGCTGTTCGGCGAGCCGCCGACGCTCGACCTCGCGCACGCGCCTGCGGTGATCCTCGTCGTCGGCGTCAACGGCACGGGGAAGACGACGACCATCGGCAAGCTCGCGTCGCAAGCTGCGCGAGCACGGCCGCGAGGTGACGCTCGGCGCGGCGGACACCTTCCGCGCCGCGGCCGAGGAGCAGCTCGAGATCTGGGCGGAGCGCGCGGGCGCGAAGTTCGTCGGCGGGGAGCGTGGCGGCGACCCGGCCGCGGTCGCCTACGACGCCGTGGGCGCGGGCACCGACGTGGTGATCGTCGACACCGCCGGCCGCCTGCACACGCAGACGAATCTGATGGACGAGCTGGTCGAAGGTGCGGCGCGTGATCGCCGGGCGGCTCGAGGGGGCACCGCACGAGGTGCTGCTCGTCGTCGACGCGACGACCGGCCAGAACGGGTTGCAGCAGGCGCGGCTCTTCAACGAGGCCGTGGGCGTGACGGGCGTCGCGCTGACGAAGCTCGACGGCTCGGCGAAGGGCGGCATCGCCGTCGCCATCGCCTACGAGCTCGGCCTGCCCGTGAAGCTCGTCGGGGTCGGAGAAAGCCTCGACGATCTGCGCCCGTTCGACCCGCAGGACTTCGCGCAGGCCCTACTCGCTGTGTGAGCGCGCCCAGAGATCGATGCCGCTGTCGGTCGCGGAGCGGTCGATCTCGGCCAGCTCGTCGTCCGAGAACGACGCGTTTGCCAGCGCGCCGATGCTGTTCTCGAGCTGCGCGATGCTGGACGCGCCGATCAGCGTCGAGGTCATCCGCGGGTCGCGGAGCGTCCACGCGAGCGCCAGCTGGGCGAGCGACTGGCCGCGCCGTCCTGCGATCTCGTTCAGGGCACGGATCTTCGCCCGCGCCTCCTCGGTGATCAGCGTCGGGGAGAGCGATGTGTTCTGCGCGGCCCGCGAGTCGCCGGGAATCCCGTTCAGGTACTTGTCGGTGAGCATTCCCTGCGCGAGCGGCGAGAACGACGATGCAGCCGACGCCGAGCTCGCCGACCGCGTCGAGCAGCTCCGGCTCGATCCAGCGGTTCAGCAGCGAGTACGAGGGCTGGTGGATGAGCAGCGGCGTGCCGAGGTCGCGCAGGATCGCGGCGGCCTCCCGGGTCCGCTCGGCCGAGTACGACGAGATGCCGACATAGAGCGCCTTGCCCTGTCGTACGGCCGTGTCGAGCGCGCCGATCGTCTCCTCGAGCGGCGTCTCGGGATCGAAGCGGTGCGAGTAGAAGATGTCGACGTAGTCGAGCCCCATCCGCCCGAGCGACTGGTCGAGCGACGCGAGCAGGTACTTGCGCGAGCCCCACTCGCCGTACGGCCCGGGCCACATGTCGTAGCCCGCCTTGGTCGAGATCACGAGCTCGTCGCGGTACGGACGCAGGTCGTCGCGCATGATCCGGCCGAACGTCTCCTCGGCCGAGCCGTAGGGCGGCCCGTAGTTGTTCGCGAGGTCGAAGTGCGTGACGCCGAGGTCGAAGGCGCGCCGCAGGATCGCGCGGCTCGTCTCGAGCGGCCGGTCGCCGCCGAAGTTGTGCCAGAGCCCGAGCGAGATCTCGGGCAGCTTCAGCCCGCTGTGGCCGCAGCGGCGGTAGCGCATCTGGTCGTAGCGCTCTGGGGCAGCGGTGTAGGGCATTGGCAAGCGGATCGTAGAGGGAGCGCAGCTACGATGCGCGGTCGTGTTCGACACGCCTTTCCGACAAGCTCCAAGGCGCCCTCGGCGACCTGCGCAAGAAGGGCAGGCTCGACGAGGAGGCGATCTCACGCGCGATGCGCGAGATCCGGCTCGCGCTGCTCGAGGCCGACGTCAACTTCACCGTCGTCCGCGACTTCGTCGCCCACGTCCGTGAGCGGCGCTCGGCGAGGACGTGCTCAAGAGCCTGACGCCCGGCCAGCAGGTCGTGAAGATCGTCCACGAGGAGCTGACGAGCTGATGGGCGAGGGCTAGTCGGGCCTCGCCGCTCGGCAAGTTCAGCGTGATCCTGCTCGCCGGGCCTCCAGGGCTCGGGCAAGACGACGACCGCCGGCGAAGCTCGCGCTCGCGCTGCGCAACGAAGGGCCGCAAGCCGGGTCTCGTCGCGGCCGACCTGCAGCGGCCTGCCGCGATCGACCAGCTCGAGCAGCTCGGCGCCCAGATCGACGTTCCGGTCTTCCGCACCGACACCACCGACCCGGTCGAGGCGGCGCGCAGCGGCATCGAGCGCGCGCGCTCCGCGCAGCTCGACACGGTGATCGTCGACACCGCCGGCCGCCTGCAGATCGACGACGAGCTGATGGAGGAGCTCGAGCGCGTCCGCGACGAGGCGAAGCCGGACGAACGTGCTGCTCGTGCTCGACGCGATGACCGGCCAGGAGGCGGTGAACGTCGCGCAGGCGTTCCACGAGCGGATCGCCTTCGACGGCGTGATCCTGACGAAGCTCGACGGCGACGCACGCGGCGGCGCCGCGCTCAGCGTCAAGGCCGTCACCGGCGAAGCCGATCAAGTTCGCCTCGACCGGCGAGAAGCTCGACAGCTCGAGGTCTTCCACCCCGACCGCATGGCCTCGCGCATCCTCGGGATGGGCGACGTGCTGACGCTGATCGAGCGCGCCGAGGCAGGCGGTCGCCGAGGACGAGCAGGCCGAGATGGAGAAGCGCATGCGCGCCGGCCAGTTCAGTTCGACGACTTCCTGAAGCGCCTACAAGATGCTGCGCCGGATGGGCCCGCTGCAGGGGATCCTGAAGATGATCCCCGGCATCGGCAAGGCCAGCTCGGCGACGTCGACGTCGACGAGAACCAGCTCGGGCGGGTCGAGGCGATCGTGCTCTCGATGACGCCGCACGAGCGGTCGCTCGCCGATCGTGATCGACGGCAAGCGCCGCCAGAGGATCGCCCGAGGCTCGGGTACGACGCGTCGAGCAGGTCAACCAGCTGCTCGAGGCGCGCAAGCAGATGGAGAAGATGATGAAGCAGATGGGGCGAGGGAAGATGCCGGCTCTCTCGACTCCAGGCGTCCCGGACGGCGGCCATCCCGCGATGTCGCGGCGGTCGTCGGCGAGAGCGCAAAAAAAGAAGGCCGGACGGAGGTAGAGGACACGAGATGGCAGTCAAGTTGAGGCTCACGCGCGTGGGCTCGAAGAAGAACCCGATCTACCGGGTTGTTGCGGCCGACGCGCGCGTCTCCGCGCGACGGCAGGTTCCTGGAGATCGTCGGGCGGTACAACCCGCAGACCGACCCGTCGACGATCGAGCTCGACGAGGCGAAGGTGCGCGACTGGCTGGGCAAGGGCGCGCAGCCCACCGAGGCCGTGTCGCGGCTGATCAAGGTCAAGGGCATCTCGTAGTGCAGGATGGGTCGCTAGGAGATGGCCGAGCTGCTCGCGTATCTCGCGCGCGAGCTCGTCGACGATCCCGACGCAGTTCGCGTCGAGACCGAGGAGCGTGAGGGCTCCCTCGTCCTCGTGCTCCACGTCGCTCCCGACGACGTCGGCAAGGTGATCGGCAGGCAGGGCAGGATCATTCGCGCACTGCGGACGCTCGTCCGGGCCGGTGCGGCCCGCGAGGGCCGACGCGTGCTCGTCGAGATCGCGGACCCCGATTGCAGCCTGCCGCGCTGTACGCCGCCGTCAGCCGGTGGCTGCCGCTCGGAGCGGTCGGGTGCTCCGAGGGCCTCCGCCGTTGAGCGACAGCCCGTTGACCGATCGTGTCGTCGTAGGCCGTGTCGGGAAGCCGCACGGGTTGGACGGCTCGTTCGTCGTCGACGACGCGAGCGAAGACGGTCGCTGGTTCGCCCGCGGGGCGCGGCTCCACGTCAACGGCGAGGTCGCCGAGGTCGTCGCGTCGAAGCACGGGAGCGGCGGCCGGCCGGTGATCCGCCTCGACGTCAAACCGGCGCGCGGCAGCCGGCTCGAGGTGGAGCGCTCGGCGCTGCCGCCGACCGGTGACGACGAGTACTACATCTTCCAGCTCGTCGGGTTGAGCGTCGTCGAGGAGACCGGGCGGGTGCTCGGAACGGTCGCCACGGTGACGCCGGGAGTTGCCAACGACGTGCTGGAGCTCGACGCCGGCCTCGCCTTGCCGATGGTCGAGGAGTGCATCCGCGACGTCGATCTTGCGGGCGGACGTATCCTTGTCGCCGCCGGTTTCTCGGACTCCCTGGACTGAATCCTTTGCAGCTCGACGTCTTCACACTGGTTCCGCATGCCTTCGGCTGGCTCACCGAGCAGCGCCCGGTGGCGACCGTGGTCGGCTCGGAGCTCGACCTGCGCCTGTTCTCCTACCGCGACATGACGCCGCTTCGGAACGGCCAGATCGACGACGAGCCGTACGGGGGCGGAGCCGGGATGGTGCTCCGCGTCGACGTCGTCGCCGCCGCGCTCGACGCCGTCTACGGAGGCCGGCCTGAGCATCGCGTGATCGCGTTGACGCCCCAGGGGCGCCCGCTCACGCAGGACATCGTCGAGGAGCTCGCGCGCGAGGAGCGGCTCACCCTGCTGTCGGCCCGCTTCGAGGGCTTCGACGAGCGGATCGTGGCGCATCTCTGCACCGACTCGCTTTCGATCGGCCGGTATGTCCTCTCGAACGGCGATCTGCCGGCCATGGTCGTCATCGACGCGATCGCACGGCGGCTGCCGGGCGCGCTCAGCGAGGGTTCGGGCGAGGTCGAGTCGTTCTCCGACGAGCTCGGCGGCGCCCTCGAGTACCCGCATTTCACGCGGCCCGCCGAGTTCCGCGGCTGGACGGTGCCCGAGGTGCTGCTGTCGGGCGACCACGCCCGGGTCGACCGCTGGCGCAAGGAGAACGTGCGGTGAGAAACCCCGTCGACCGCCTCACCGACGGCCTGCCGAACGGCTGGCGGGTCACGATCGACTGGCTCGTCACGATCCTCGGCGCGATCGCGATCGTCCTCGCGATCAAGACCTGGGTCGTGAACCCGTACCGGATCCCGTCGAGCTCGATGGAGCCGACCCTGCACTGCGCGCGGCCCGACCTCGGCTGTGAGGCGCACTTCTCCGACCGCGTCCTCGCGTGCAGATTCTGCTTCCGCTTCTGGGGCCCGAAGCGCGGTCAGATCATCGTGTTCAAGACACCGCCGCTCGCCAAGGTGAAATGCGGAGCGGGGGGCACCTTCGTCAAGCGGCTGATCGGCCTTCCGGGCGAGACGATCTACGAGGACGACAAGGGCTACCTCTGGATCACGCCACACGGCGGCAAGAAGGCGCACGAGCTGAACGAGCCGTACATCCAGCCCCAACGACGGGCCGAGGACACGGCGAACTTCAAGCACCGCTGGGTCGTTCCCGAAGGCGACTACTTCTTCATGGGCGACAACCGCGGCGAGTCCTGCGACTCCCGCGCGTGGGGCAGCGTTCCCCGGAAGAACCTGATCGGCAAGGTCATCGCCACCTACTGGCCGCCGAACCGCATCTCGATCCGCTGACGTCGCCCCTCCCGGCGGACAGGAACGCCCGCGCCCTGCAAAGCGGGAGGCGAGGAGCTGTGGAGCAATTGCCGTTCAATTTGCACATTGGCGGCACAGTCACGTGCGCCTTCCGGCGGTAACGTGGGGCCTCTGCCCCGGTGGGAGGGGGATTGGGATGGGGCCTTCGCCCCCGCGCCCAACGTCGAGGCCAGGCGAACGGGCCGAAGGACCGTTTCCGCTACGATTGCCGCGGCCTTGGGGCCCTCCTTGCCATGAGTACGACGATCCAGGACATCGAGCGCCGGCAGCTCCGCGAGGTTCCGCGGTTCAAGGCCGGCGACACCGTGCGCGTTCACTTTCGCGTGATCGAAGGCACGCGCCAGCGGATCCAGGTCTTCGAGGGGATCGTCATCAAGCGCCAGGGCGCCGGGTCCCGGGAGACCTTCACTGTCCGGAAGAACTCCTTCGGTGTCGGCGTCGAGCGGACGTTCCCGCTCCACTCGCCCAAGATCGACAAGATCGAGGTCGGGGCGATCGGTGACGTGAACCGCGCGAAGCTGTACTACCTGCGCGGCAAGGTCGGCAAGAAGGCTCGCGTCCGCGAGCTTCGCCAGAACTAGCCCCGTCCGCGCCTTCTCTCCCGCCCGCCGGTCGTCCTCGTGGCGAATCTGTGCCGTGGGCGCAAATCTTCAGACACAAAAGTGCGTCGCCGGTGGCAGGCGCCGGGCACGGAGCTATCCTCGGCGAATGCCTCGTAAGCGCACGCGTCCCGGGCAGCGGCTTCTCCGTTACGACCGAGCGCTCGGCGCCCGGTTCGTCGCCGGCGCCGACGAGGCGGGCCGTGGGCCTCTGGCAGGCCCTCTGGTGATCGCCGGCGTCCTGCTCGACTACGGCGGCCTCCGCGAGCACCGCGTGCGGCCTCTGGCGCTCCTGAACGATTCCAAGCAGGTTGGCCACGAGACCCGCGAGGAGCTCTACCGCGCTGTTCTCAGCTGCGCCGAGCGCGTCTCGGTGCACGTCTTCCCGCCCGGCGTGATCGACCGGCAGGGCCTGCACGTCTCGAACCTCCGCGGCCTCCGTGCCGCTCTCTGGGCCTGCCAGCCGGCCGATATCTCGCTTGTCGACGGCTTCAAGCTCGGGCCGTCCGCGCCACCGCACCGGGCCGTGGTCGACGGCGACACGAAGAGCGCGGCCATTGCCGCCGCGTCGATCGTCGCGAAGGTGACCCGCGACCGGTATATGCAGGCAGCCGACGCCCTCTATCCGGCCTACGGTTTCGCCTCTCACGTCGGCTACATCACGCCCGCCCACACGCGTGTCGTGCGTGAGCGCGGGCCGTGCGAGATCCACCGCCGCTCGTTTCAGGCGCTCGCCTACCGGACGGAGGCCGAGGTCGAGCTCATCGCGGCCACCTCGTCGTAGGCCCCAGCCCCGGAACGACGCCGAGCGGCAGGCAGCCCGCTGGTACCGCCTGCGGGCCTATCGGATTCTCGACACGAACGCCTGGGCCGGCGGCAACGAACTCGACGTCGTCGCGCGCCGTGGCCGAAACCTCGTGTTCTGCGAGGTGAAGAGCAAGTCGGGGACGCGCTACGGCGACCCGCTCGAGATGGTGAACGCGGAGAAGGTCCGGCGCGTGCGACACGCGGCGCAGGCCTGGCTCGCGCGCCATCCCGAGTGTCGCGGCCTACGGATCCGCTTCGACATCGTCGTCGTGAGGGCGGGCCGGCTCGAGCATCTCCCGCGCGCGTTCTAGAAACGCCCGCGCGCGAAAAGTCACACTGCTGGCACAGTCGCGTCACACTTTGTCGTCTACCGTGACAACGTGCTCGCACGAACCATCACACATGCGCTGGTGGGGCTCGACCCGTGGCGGGTCGAGGTCGAGGCCCACATCCAATCTGGTTCGCCGGCGCTCGCGATCGTCGGGCTGGCCGATCGCGCCTGTCAGGAGGCGAAGGAGCGGGTGCGCAGCGGCATCACGTCTGCCGAGCTCTCCTGGCCGGAGGGGCGCATCACGGTCAATCTCGCGCCGGCGACCCTGCGCAAGGAAGGGCCAGGCTTCGACCTGCCGATTGCCCTGGCCGTCCTCTCGGCCTCGAGGCAGTTCCCGCCTGCGGCGCTGGCGGGCCATGCCTCGTTCGGCGAGTTGGCACTCGACGGCCGGCTGCGACCCGTCGTCGGTGCGCTCGTCGCGGCCGAGGGAGCTCGTCGCGCCGGGCTCGACAGGCTGATCTGCGCAGCCGAGTCCGGGGCGGAAGTCGCGCTCGCCGGAGTCGAGCCGGTACCCGTGCGGCACCTGGCCGAGGCGGTGGCGTATCTCCGTGGCCAGCGAGGCCCGCCTCCCACCATCGGCGGCGAGGCCGTCGACCTACCCCCGGCTCCGGAGCTGGCCGATGTTCGCGGTCAGGAGCGAGCACGACGGGCGCTCGAGATCGCGGCGGCCGGGGCACACAACCTATTGCTCGTCGGCCCGCCGGGCACCGGCAAGACGATGCTTGCCCGCCGGCTTCCGGGCATCCTGCCGCCGCTCAGCGACGATCAGGCGCTCGAAGTGACGCGCATCCACTCGGTCGCCGGAATGCTGCAGCAGGGGTCGGGGCTGGTCCGGATCCCGCCGTTCCGAGCTCCCCATCACTCCGCGTCGACCGCCGCGATCGTCGGGGGCGGTCCCAGCCCACGGCCGGGCGAGGCGAGTCTGGCGCATCGAGGAGTGCTGTTCCTCGACGAGCTCGGCGAGTTTCAGCGACCCGCGCTCGAGGCGCTGCGGCAGCCGCTCGAGGACGGCTTCGTCTTCGTCGCGCGGGTGCTCGGCCGGATGCTGTTCCCGGCTCGCTTCCAGCTCGTCGCAGCCATGAACCTCTGCCCGTGCGGCGCCCGTGGAGATCCCGCTCTCGACTGCGCCTGCACGCCGCAGCGGCTCGCCCGGTATCGGGAGCGGTTCTCCCGAGCGCTCCTCGATCGCTGCGACCTCGTCGTGCTGATGCCGCGCCCGCGGGCGGCGGAGCTCGCTGCGCCACCCGGCGAGTCGTCCACTGCCGTTCGCGAACGGGTCATCACCGCGCGGGCGGAGTTGAGCCGACGGCCTCCTGGGCTCACCGCCGAGGCGGGCGATCTGCTCACACGCGCCGTCGATCGGCTCGGGTTGTCAGGTCGCGGCCGAGCCCGGGCGGCGCGCGTCGCCGAGACGATCGCGGCGCTCGCGGGCCGTGCGGAGGTCGAGGCCGAACACATGGCCGAGGCGCTCTCCTACCGTGCGCCCGCCGAGGTCGTCGGATGAGCGAGCTCGCGTGTGCGGCGTTCGCGGCGGCCACGGGTTCCCACCTGGTCGACGAACCACGGTCGGCGCGGTATGCCGCGTTTCGGGCCGGCTTCGACGAAGCGGCCTTTCGCGCCGACCTGGCAAACCGGGCGATCCGCTGGATCGGGCGCTCCGACCCCGCGTTCCCGCCCTTGCTCCGGGCGATCCACGACCCGCCGCCCGGCCTCTTCCTGCGCGGCGCCGGCGATGTGTCGCTGATCGCGCTGACGAGCGTCGCGGTCGTCGGCGCGCGCGCCTGCTCGCCATACGGGACGGCCGTCGCGTCGTCGTTCGCGCGCCGGCTGGCCGAATCGGGCGTGATCGTCGTCTCGGGCCTCGCTCGCGGCGTTGACGCCGCGGCCCATCGGGGCGCGCTCGAAGCGGGCCTGACGGTCGCCGTGCTCGGGTGCGGCATCGATCGCGACTATCCGCGCTCGCACGTCGGGCTGGCGGCCCGGATTGCCGAGCAGGGTTTGCTCGTGTCCGAATACCCGCCGGGGGTCGAGCCCGCCCCTTGGCGCTTTCCGGCCCGAAACCGGATCGTCGCCGGTCTCTGCCGCGCAACAGTGGTGGTCGAGGCGAGAGCACGGAGCGGCGCCCTGATCACCGCAGATCTCGCGCTCGAGGAAGGGCGGGAGGTGCTCGCAGTCCCGGGCGAGATCACCGCCGCACTCTCCGACGGAACGAACGCGCTGCTTCGTCTCGGCGCCACGCCTGCAACATGCCCTGAGGACGTACTCGAGGCGATCGGCGTCGAGCCGAGCCGGCCTGCTCCCGCGCCGTCCACGTCGGCGTCGGGAGCGATCGTCCTGGCCATCGTCGGCGACGCGCCCGCGACGATCGACGAGCTCGTCCGGCGCACCGGGCTCACGGCCGGGGCCGTGGCAGCGGCGTTGGCCGAGCTCGAGGTGTCGGGACTCGTGGCGGCGGGCGATGGGCTGTACCGGGGGGTGGTCGCGCCGCCGTAGGATCGAGCGGGATGGCAACCGAGTGAGCAACCAGCCCTATTGGCTCGACGAGCCGTTCGAGGAGCTCCCGCGGAACGCTCGACGCGGCCGGGTCGAGGTCGCGGTGATCGGCGGCGGGGTGACGGGCTGCTCGTGTGCGCTGACGCTGGCCGAGCACGGAGTCCGCGTCCGGGTCTACGAGCAGCGGCGCGTAGCGAGCGGCGCGAGCGGCCGGAACGGCGGCTTCGGTTCGCGCGGCGCCGCTGTGCCGTACGACATCGCCCGGCGGGAGCTCGGCGCCGAGCGGGCACGCCTCGTCATGAGCCTGACGGAGCGGTCCCTGGATCGCATGGAGCTGCTCGCGGGCGACGCGTTCCGGCGGGTGGGCATCGTCCGGCTGGCCGTCGACGCCGACGAGGCCGGGGCTCTGAGGGAGGAGCATGACGCGCTGCGCGCCGATGGTTTCGCAGTCGAATGGGTCGCCGACCTGCCTGCGCCCCTCGACCTGCTGTACCAGGCGGCCCTCCGCCATCCTGCGGACGGTGCGCTCTGGCCTGCACGCTGGGTGCGGCGCCTGGCTCGGCGGGCGGTCGCGGCAGGCGCGGAGATCGTCGAGGGTGCCAGGGTCACCGTCGAAGAGATCGACGCCGACGCCGTCGTTGTCTGCACCGACGGCTTCACGGCAGCGCTCCTGCCTGAACTCGCGGATATGGCCGTCGCGACGCGCGGCCAGATGCTGGCGACCGCACCGCTCGCGGAGCTGCGCTATCCGCAGCCGCACAGTGCTCGGCACGGCTACGACTTCTGGCAGCAGCTCCCCGACGGACGGCTCCTGGTTGGGGGTAGCCGTGACGCCGCTTTCGCCGAGGAGCAGACCGACAGCGAGGAGCCTACGCCCGAGGTGCAAAGCCGAATCGAGGCTCTCGCCCGGCAGCTTGCCGGCCAGACCCCGGTGGTGACCCATCGCTGGGCCGGCATCTGGGCCGAGACGCCCGACCGGCTACCCCTCGTCGGGGCCGTGCCCGGACGCGACCGGGTTTGGGTCGCCGGCGGCTACTCCGGGCATGGCAATGCACTCGGACTCGCGTGTGGCGAGCTTGTCGCCCGCGCGGTTCTCGGCGAGACGCCAGAGGAGCTGCGGCTGTTCGCCCCGGCGCGGCTCACCACGAGCTGACGCTCGGGACGGGTCTACGCGGCGGTCTGCGACTCTTGAACGGTCGCGCCGTTGCCGGCGGCTTCACGGCTGTTCGTCTCGCGGCGCAGCCGATCGGCGAGGACACGCATCACGGTCAGTGCGAAGAACGGCGTCTGCGAGACGTGGAAGATGAAGCTTCGCTGATCGAGCTGCACGAGGTCGCAATCGGTCGCGGCAGTCGCGGTTGCGCTTCTGGGTGCGCGCTCGAGAACGCCGAGCTCGCCGAAGATCCCACCCGGACCGACATCCTCGAGCTTCCGGTCGCCCAACGAGAGCGTCACGATCCCTTCACGCACGACGAAGAAGGTGTCCCCCGGGTCGCCGACGTTGAAGATCACGTCGCCCGCCGCGAAGAACTCGGACGTCTCGGCGTTCTTGAAGATGTTGATGGTCGTCGCAGTGGTCTCCACAGCAGCCCGAAGCTACCCATCTGGAGCGGCAATTGCTCGGCTGATCCAAAATCGACACCGGGTTGTTACGAAAGCGTCACCAGCGTGCGGTGGGAGCCGCGAGGCGACGCCTGGCGGTGCAAGTGGAGATTGCGCAGGTTTCTAGAGCAAAAAAATCATTCAGCAAATTGAATGATGCACAACAATCGACTGGCTTCCTTGTAGAGGAAGCGCGAGGAACTCAAGTTTGAGTAGCGCAAAAACGCTAAGACGCGCTAGAGACGAACAAACTGGAGATCCAGCTCGTCGAGGCGCTCCAGCGCGGCGATCGCGATGGCGAGATCCTGGATCGCGAGCCCGGTCGAATCGAACGCCGTGATCTCGCTGTCGTCGCCACGGCCGCGCGCAGTTCCGGTGAGCACCGCTCCGATCGCCGTCACGTCGTCCCGGCCCACGACACCGGCCTCCACCGCGTGGGCGAGCTCGCCACCGTGGCTCGCCTGGTCCCAGTCGTCGCAGAAGAGCCGCGCCCGCGCCAGTTCCCCCGTCGCAGCCTCGGCCTTGCCCGGCCCGTCCGCACCCATCAGCGAGACGTGCTGGCCCGCGCTGAGCGTTCCCTCGGCGAGCAGCACCTCGTGGCCCGGCGTCACCGTCACCACCAGGTCGGCGGCCAGAGCCGCCTCGAGGGAATCGGCAACTTCAGCGCCGAGCTCGTCGGCTGCGGACTGCGCACGACCAGGATCGACGTCCCACAGCGAAACCTGCCGGCCGCGGGCGAGAAACGTCTCGGCGGCCGCGCGGCCGTTGACACCCGCACCGACCACTGCCGCCGTCGTGCCGATCGCTCGCCCGAGCGTCTCCGCGGCGAGCACCGCCGCGGCGCCCGTGCGGAGCGCGGTCACCGCCCCCGCGTCGAGCAGGGCCAGCAGGCTCCCGTCCTCGGCATCCGAGACGAGCACCAGCCCATTGACGGTCGGCAGGCCGCGCGCGGGATTGCCGGGAAACGACGTCACCCACTTGAGGAGCGCAGTCCCGCCGCCGATCGCGGGCATCGCGCGGAAGTCGCCCGCGGGATAGTTCGTGACGTAGACCTTCGACGGCATCGTGCCACTCGCCGCGCGCGTGGGCGACGAACGCGGCGCGAACGGCCTCGACGGCGTCGATCCGGCGAGACGGCGCGCCGAACGTCGCGCCCGTGAGGACCGGGATGCCGCTCACAGAGCCTTGACGCCGGCAGTCAGCTTGGCGACCGACTCCTTCGCGTCGCCGAACAGCATCATCGTCTTCGGGTTGAGGAAGAGCGGGTTGTCGATGCCCGCGAAGCCGGGGCTCATCGACCGCTTCAGCACGATCGTGGCGCCGTGACTCGTCGACGTTGAGGATCGGCATGCCGTAGATCGGGCTGCCCTGGTTGTTGCGCGCGTCGGGGTTGACGACGTCGTTCGCGCCGATCACGAGCGACACGTCGGTGCGCGAGAACTCGTTGTTCGCCTCGTCCATCTCCTTCAGCTGCGGGTACGGGACGTTGGCCTCGGCAAGCAGCACGTTCATGTGGCCGGGCATGCGCCCGGCGACCGGGTGGATCGCGTAGGTGACCTCGACGCCGCGCGCCTCGAGCAGGTCGGCGAGCGCGCGCACGTCGTGCTGGGCGTGCGCGACCGCCATCCCGTAGCCGGGGACGATCGACGACCTTGCTCGCGTAGCCGAGCATCACCGCGACGTCGTCGGCGGTGGTCGAGCGCACGGTGCCGTCGGTGGCCGCCGCGGCGCCGCCGGCGCCCGCCGTCACCTGGCCGAAGGCGCCGAAGAGGACGTTCGCGATCGAGCGGTTCATCGCGCGGCCCATCATCAGCGTCAGCAGCGTCCCCGACGCGCCGACGAGCATGCCGCTGACGATCAGGACGTTGTTCTGCAGCTCGAACCCGGTCGCTGCCGCGGCGAGGCCGGTGACACGCGTTCAGCAGCGAGATCACGACGGGCATGTCGGCGCCGCCGATCGGCAGCACGAACAGCACGCCGAAGACGAGCGCGCCGCAGAGTCATCGCCCAGAGGAGCCACTGGTGCTCGGCGCCCGACGACGATCGCGATGGCAGCGGCGAGGCAGGCGCCGATGACGAGCGCGTTGACGACCTTCTGGCCGGCGTAGACGATCGGCCGGCCCTTGATCAGCTCCTGCAGCTTCGCGAACGCGACGAGCGAGCCTGCGAACGAGATCGCAGCCGATCAGCCCCGAGAGCAGGATCGAGACCGAGATGTCGCCGTGCAGTCCGGCCCGGGGCGGGGGCGAGCGAGTGGAACTCGGCGAGCGCGACCAGCGCCGCGGCGCCGCCGCCGACGCCGTTGAAGAGCGCCACCATCTGCGGCATCGCGGTCATCTTCACACGCCGCGCGGCGACCGCTCCGAACGCGCCGCCGACGATCGCTCCGACGACGATCGTCCACGTCAGATGAACGCCGGCCTTCGACGAGCGTCGTCGACGATCGCGACGACCATGCCGACCGCGCCGATCCAGTTGCCGCGCCGCGCCGTGCGTCGGCGACGACAGGAAGCGCAGGGCGAGCATGAAGCACACGATCGTGACGAGGTAGAGCAGATTGCTGGCGCTGGTGCCCACGCTAGGTCTTCTTCGGGGGTTCGCGCTTCTTGAACATCTCGAGCATCCGGTCGGTGACGACGAACCCGCCGACGACGTTCGCCGACGCGAGCACCACGGCGACGAAGCCGATGATCCGCACCAGGGTGTCCTGATGCGGACTGGCCGGCGACGATCGATCGCGCCGACGATCACGATCCCGTGAATCGCGTTCGTGCCCGACATCAGCGGCGTGTGCAGCATCGCCGGCACCTTCGAGATCACCTCGAACCCGAGGAAGATCGCCAGCATCAAGCACCGTCAGCTCGGTCACCAGGGTCGCGGTATGGCTCATTTCTCCTCCCGCTCCAGGGCCGGCGAAGCCGACCCTTCGCTCTTTGGCGGCTCCGTCGAGCCTACGCCGCTCTCCGTTCTTGTCACGCAGCCCCGCGCACGATCTCGTCGTCCCAGTCGAGCACCAAGGCGCCGTCGCGAGACGAGCAACCCGACCAGCGACGCGACGTTCCTCGAGAGCAGCTGGCTCGCATGTGTCGGCATCAGCGAAGGGACATCGGTCGAGCCCGACGATCGTGACGCCGCTCTCGACGACTTCGCTGCCGGGAACGGTCAGCTCGCAGTTGCCGCCGCGTCTCGGCGGCGAGATCGACGATCACCGAGCCCGCCCGCATCCCGCGCACCGCGTCGGCTGTGACGAGCACGTGGCGCGCGGCGGCCGGGAATCGCAGCCGTCGTGATCACGATGTCGAACTGCGGGATCCGCGCCTGCAGCTCGGCCTGCTGCTCGGCCTGCTGCTCGGCCGTCAGCTCCTGCGCGTAGCCGCCCGCGGTCTCCTCGCCGACCACACCGAGATCGAGGAAGGTCGCGCCGAGCGACTCGACCTGCTCCCGCACGGCCGGACGCACGTCGAACGCCGAGACGACACCGCCCGAGCCTGCGCGCGGTCGCGATCGCCTGCAGGCCCGCGACGCCCGGCCCCGAGCACCAGCACCTTCGCGCGGGCGGAATCGTGCCTGCCGCCGTCATCAGCATCGGCATGAAGCGGGGCAGCGGTCGGCGGCGAGCAGGCCGCCTTGTAGCCCGCGACCGTCGCCTGTGACGACAGCGCATCCATCGGCTGCGCCCGCGTCGTGCGCGGGATCGACTTCGAGCGCAAGTCCGTGCACCCCCGGGCGCGCAGACCGCGCGACGCCCTCCAGGTCGGTCAGCGGCTGCAGAAAGGCGATCAGCACCTGCCCGGCATGGAGCTGCGACACCTCGCCGGTCGGCGGGGCCGCCACCTTGGCGACGACCTCGGCCTGCCAGGGATCGCCGACCGTCTGCACCGGCAGCGAATAATCGTCGTCCGAGAACCCGGCCCCGGCACCCGCCCCAGCCTCGACGATCACCTCGATGCCCTCGCCCAGTCGACCGACGGTCTCCGGAACGAGGGCCACGCGGTGCTCGGTGGCCACCGACTCCTTTGGGATGCCGACACGCATTCGGGGCCGAAGCTATCGCATCGGGCGGCGGGCAGCGTCCGTACTTCTCCCGATCGCCGGGTTCCCAGAACGGCTCGCCCTAGACTGGCCCGCATGACGCACCAGCTGGTTGCCCACGGCCTCTGCTCCTGTTCGCGCTGGTCGCGATCGAATCGGCGGGCGTGCCGCTCCCGGGCGAGACGGCTCTCGTCGCGGCGTCGTATCCTCGTGCGACCCGGGCAGCACCACGTCGCTTCTGGCGGTGATCGTCGTCGCCGCGGCCGCCGCGATCCTCGGCGACAACGTCGGCTACTGGACTCGGTCGCTTCGGCGGACGGGCGCTGCTCGAGCGCTCGGAGCCGCTCGCCCGCTACGCCGAACAGCGCTTGCCTCCGGCGGAGCGGTTCTTCGCGCAAGCACGGGCTCGAAGGCGGTCTTCTTCGGCCGCTTCATCTCGCTCCTGCGCGTGACCTCGGCATGGCTCGCGGGGCATCAGTCATATGCACTGGCGGAACTTCCTGCTGTGGAACGCCGCCGGCGGGATCGCTCTGGGCCACGATCGTCTCCGTCGCTCGCCTACTAGTCGGACAAGGCGGTCGCCGACGCGATGAACAACTATGGGCTCTACGGCGTCGTCGTCGGGCTCGTCTCTGGGCGTCGCTCGGATTCCTTGCACTTCGCTTCTGGCGGCAGCCGGTCTCGAGCACGGCTGATCGCAAGAAGTCAAGAAACAGTAGGAGCCGGGCCCTCGAGGGTGAAATCGAGGTCAGGCCGATGGGGGCGGCCGCTACTCCTCACCGAGATCTCGTCTCGCGCGAGGCGGACTGACTCTGGCCGCCCACTCGACCCGCGTCACCGATCGCTCGCGCTGTCGCTCGTCCGCGCGCTCGACGCGGGCGACACGGTCCGAAGCTCGAGGCCATCCGCGTCGGCGGCCCGCTGCACGACGTCGGCAAGCTCGCGGTCGAGCCAGGAGATCCTGCGCAAGCGCGGGCCGCTCGATCCCGACGAGCTGATCGAGATCCGCAAGCATCCCGGTGACCGGGGCCAAGATGCTCGGCGGCATCCGGTCGCTGCGCATCGGGATGGACTGCGTCCTGCACCATCACGAGCGCTGGGACGGCTGACGGCTATCCGCACGGGCTCGCCGGCGAGAGATCCCGTCGAGGCTCGCATCGTCGTCGGTCGCCGACGCGTTCGACGCGATGATCTCCGACCGGCCCTACCGGGCCGCGATGCCCCGTGAGGCCGCACTCTGCCGAGATCGACCGCTGCGCCGGCTCGCAGTTCGACCCGAAGGTCGCGAACGCGCTCCTGACGCTCGTGCACTGACCCCGGTGCTAGAGCGCCGCCCAGACCTCGAGCTTCGTCCGCGTCCGGCGGATCACCTCGTCGGTGAACTCCGTGGTTGCCGAGTGCCCGCCGAGATCGGCCGTCTTCACACCCTGTGCGACCGCCTCGAGGGACGCCTCGCGGATCGCGCGGCCGGCGCGGCGGGCGACGTCGTCGTCCGCCTGGGAGAGCAGCGCGGCGCCGGCGAGGATCATCGCGATTGGGTTCGCGACGTTCTTGCCCTGCAGCGACGGCGCCGTCCCGTGCGCGGCCTCGGCCATCAACGCCGTCGGTGCCGAGATCGTCGCCCTCGAACGCGACGAGCAGCGACTCCGATCCGGCGATCGAGCCGAACAGCGGCAGCACGAGATCGCTGAGAATGTCGCCGTCGCGATTCAGGGCGGGGATGACCAGTGGGTCGCCGGTCGAAGCGACCAGCAGCGCGAACGTCGCATCGATCAATTGCGGTTCGTAGACCACGTCGGGGTGGCGCGCCGCGGAGGCGTCCATTTCCTCCTTGAGCATCCCTTCGTAGGTCGGCGACACCGTGTACTTCGGCCCGCCGAAGACCTTCGCGCCCGTCCGCTCGGCCTCGCGGAACGCAGAACTCGGCAACGGCCCGGCAGACGCTGCGCTCGATGCGCTCGGTGCGAAAAGCGACCTCGTCATCTCCCGATCCTTCGCGCCATTCCTTGGCTCCGTACGCGTCTCCGACCGCCATTCGCACGACCGAGATCGGTGCGTGCACGCCGCCGAACGGCACGACTCCCGGAATGCGGCGGCCGGTGCGCACGATCACCTTCCCGCCGATCTCCTCGCGGAGAATGCGATTCGGCGAGCCGACATCCCCGCGTGTCTCGGGCGTCACAGTTGCGGCCTTCAGGCCGAAGCCATGCTCGCGAATCGCCCGGGCGGCCTCGTGCACGATCGCATTGTCGGTCGCGCGCCGCCGGGCCAGCGACAGGTCGAACCGGGGGAGGTCGAGCGGCAGTCCGATCACATCGGGGGCGAGCACGCGCAGCGACTCCTCGAGCAATTCCTGCCCCGTCTCGTCGCCCTCGAGCACCACGATCGTCCGCAACTGCACGATGCGAAGCCTACCGTGGCTCTCGAATCGACCTTCGTACGACGCCTGGCATAACAATTGTCAATTTAGTGGTGTAAATTAGACATGGTAAAGCGGGCACGACAGTTCAGCCGTCCTTGCCGCAACGCTTTTCGTCTAGACTCGGCGACAATTACCTGTCTCCGAGGAGGAATTTCGATGGCTCGTAAAACTGTTCTCGTGTGCGACAACTGCTCGAAGGAAGTCGACGAGTCGCGTGGAGCGACGCTCCGGATCACGTTCACGGACGCGCGCCGCGGCTCAAAGGTCGCCGACCTGTGTGACGACTGCGCCGGAACGCTGCCCGGCCGCGCCGCAGCCCGCCGGGGCCGTCGGCCGAAGGCGCAGACAGCCGCGTAGAGCGCAAAAAACCGTCGTAGCGGCGGCTCGGACACGTCCTGTGGCCGCTCTACGATGGGAAGGTGGGACTGAGCCTCCTTGCGGGGCCTGCACACGCGGGCAAGGTCGCGCTTCTGTTGGAGCGCTATCTGGCGCGCCTCGACGACGAGCCGTTTCTGATCGTGCCGAACCGGTCGGACGTCGACCGGGTCGAGCGCGATCTGCTGCGGCGTGCGGGCTGTCTGCTCGCCGGCGAGATCGGCACCTTCGACGATCTGTTCGCGAAGATTGCGGCGGGTGACCCGCACCGGCGGCCGATTGCGACCGACGTGCAGCGAACACTCGTCGGTGCGGCGGGCCCTGCGGACGGCGTCGCTCGACGGCCTCGCGCGTTCGGCCGGCACGGCCGGATTCGCGGACTCGCTCCTGCAGGCCCTGAGCGAGCTCGAGTCGGGTCTGGTCGATCCTGAGCAGCTCGACGGCGACCTGCAGGGCCTCTACGCCGCCTACCGCGCCGAGCTCGAACGCGTCGGGCTCTGGGATCGCGACGGCCAGCGCCGCCGAGCTGCCGAGCGTCTCGAAGCCGACCTCGGACGCGTGGCACGGCGAGCCGGTCTTCGCGTACGGCTTCGAGGATCTGACCGGGGCCGAGTGGTCGCTGCTCGAGGCGCTGTCAGGACGGGCCGAGGTGCACGTCTCGCTGCCCTACGAGCCGGGACGCGAGGTCTTCGCTTCGCTGCGCCGCACCGCCGACGACCTCGTCGGGGCTCGCCGACGGCCGGATCGTCGAGCTCGCACCGCGGTCGCACGAGTACGCACACCCGGCGCTCGCGCATCTGGAGCGCGCGCTGTTCGAGGAGGCGACGGCCGCTGCTCCTGCCCTCGACGGCGCTGTCTGGTTCCTCGAGGGAGCCGGGCGTCGCGGCACGCTCGAGCTGGTCGGCGAGGAGGTGCTCGCCCTCCTGACGGCGGGGCGTCGATCCGGCCGAGATCGCGCTTGTCTCTCCGTCGCCCGAAGCGTGGCGCGCGTCGCTCGAGACGGTGTTCGGCAGCCTCGGGCATCCCGTACGCGATCGAGCACCGCACGCGGCTCGGCACGACTCCGCTTCGGCCATGCGCTTGCTCGAGGTGCTGCGTTACGCGTGGCTCGACGCGGGGCGGCGAGAGCTGTTCGCCTTCCTGCGCTCGCCGTATTCGGGCCTCGGCCGGGCCGCGGTCGACTTCGTCGAGGGGCGGTTGCGCGGGCGGGCGATCTCACGCGCCCGAGCGCGTCGAGGAGGAGGCCGAGAAGCTGCGCGAGGCGCCCTTGCCGGCGCTCACGGAGCTGCGGGCGGCGAGAGCCCCCGTCGCCGCCGTGCGCGCACTCGTCCGGTCGATGATTCGCTTTGCCTACGGCACCGAGGCGCCGCCGGCCGGCGAGACCTCCCGGCTCGATCTGCGTGCCTACGACGCGGCACTGCGGGTGCTCGACGAGCTCGACGGCTGGGCGAGCGGCTCGGCGGCGACGTCGAGCGCGAGGACGTCGTCGCCGCGCTCGAGCATGCCGAGGTTCGGCTCGGAGCGGCGGCCGAAGTGGGGCGGGTCGCAGTGCTCGACCTGCTGCGGGCGCGCACGCGCAGCTTCGACGCGGTCTTCGTCCTCGGGCTCGAGGAGGGCTCGCTGCCGCGCCGCTCGCGCACGTCGCCGTTCCTCGACGACGACGCGCCGTCGCGACCTCGCCGGCGCGGCTCGAGCGCCCCGACCAGGTCAGCCGCGACCGCTACCTCTTCTACACCGCGTGCACGCGCGCGAGGCGGCGGCTGTATCTCGTGCGCGAGGCGGCCACCGACGACGGCACGCCGCGCGAGCCGAGCCCGTTCTGGGAAGAGGTCGCCGCGCTCTTCGACTCCCGAGGACGTCGGCACGCGCGACGGTGCAGGCGCCCGCTCTCGGAGCTGACCTGGACGCTCGAGCGCGCGCCGACGGAGCGCGAGCGGCTGCGGGCCCTGGCCTGCTCTCGGTCTCCGAGACCGACGCGGCGCAGCGGCTTGCTGCGGCGGGAGGCGATCTGCTGGGAGCGTCGCCTCGGCGCGCGCCCGGGGCGCGTTTCGCCGGGAGACGAGGCTGCGGAACGCTGCGGTTCTCGCCACCGTCCAAGACCGCACGACGTTCGGCGCCACCGAGCTCGAGCGCTTCGCCGACTGCTCCTCCGCGTGGCTCTACGAGCGAATCGTCGATCCCGAAGACGATCGACGCCGAGGTCGATCCGATGCTGCGCGGCTCGGTCGCCCATCAGACGCTGTTCAAGTTCTACTCGGGGCTGCCCAAGGAGCTCGGCTCCGACCGTGTGACGCCCGAGAACGTCGAGCAGGCGGTCGGCTTCCTGCGCCGCTGCCTCGACGACGCGCTGCGCGGCGGCGTTCGCCTCGACCTGAGCGATCTGCAGGAGGCCGAGCTCGACGAGGGGCTCTGGCGCGACCTCGAGGGATTCCTCCGCGACGAGGCGCAGTCGCCGCTCGAGCTGCAGCCGCGGCGCTTCGAGGTCTCGTTCGGCTCGGAGCGCTCGGCGCCCGAGCTGCAGCGCGGTCTCGAGCTCGGCGACGGCCTCCACCTGAGCGGCAAGATCGACCGCATCGACATCGATCCGTTCAGCGCGCGCGGGATCGTGCAGGACTACAAGTCCGGGCAAGAGCGCCCACTCGGCGAAGCAGATCGACGAGGAGCTGAAGCTCCAGATCCCGCTCTACATGCTCGTGCTGCGCGACATGGTGGGCATCGAGCCGCTCGGCGGCGTCTACCGCGCGCTCGGCGGCTCGCGCGCCCAGCGCGGGCTGCTGCGCGCGCGAGTCGACCGACGACCTGCCGGGATTCGTGAAGGGCGACTACCTCGACGAGGAGTCGTTCTGGGCGCTCGTCGAGCGGGCGCGCGATGCGGGCGCACGATTACGCGCATGCGGATCCGCGGCGGGCGACGTGCGCCACGACCCGAAGGGCGGCGAGTGCCCGTCGTGGTGCGACCTCTGGACGATGTGCCGGATCGAGCGCCCATGAACCCCGAGCAGGAAGCAGCGGTCGCCGCCAAGGGCGAGGTCTTCGTCTCGGCCGGCGCCGGCACCGGCAAGACGAGCGTGCTGGTCGAGCGCTTCGTTCGCGCCGTGTGCGACGAGGGGCTCGACGTCGATTCGGTGCTCGTCATCACCTACACGCGCAAGGCCGCGGGCGAATTGCGCTCCCGCATCCGCGCGGCGCTGCGCGGCGCGCGGCAGGCACGACCTCGCGCGGCAGCTCGACGGGGCGTGGATCTCGACGATCCACGGCTTCTGCTCGCGCCTGCTGCACACGCATCCGTTCGCCGTCGGGCTCGATCCGCGCTTCCACGAGCTCGACGACGACCAGGCTGCAGTGCTCCGCGGCGAGGCGTTCGAACGGGCGCTCGCAGTGTTCTGCGCCGGCCGCGAGCCGGAACGCCTCCGGCTGCTCGCGACGTACGCCGGACACGGTCTCCGCCGCATGCTTGACGAGCGTCTACGAGACGCTCCGCTCGGCCGGGCGGCCTCTGACGCTCGAGCTCGGCGAGCAGCACGGTGTGGCCGAACGGCTCGCCGAGCTGCACGTCGCGAAGCGCAGTCGCTCGCCGACGACGTCGACGCGACCGAGAAGCAGCGCGCCGCGGCGAGCATCGCGCTGAAGCTCGGCGCGAACCCCGAGCAGCTGGTCGACCTCTCGCGGCCTCGACGCGCGCGGCGAGCGGGCCGACGCGTTCCGCGATGCCCGCGACCGGTTGCAACGGGCCGCTCTCGAGGAGCTGGCCGCGCGCGACCGCGACCTGCTGCAGGAGCTGCTCGAGCTGTTCGCCGCCGAGTACGCCGCGGCGAAACAGCGCGAGTCGGCACTCGACTTCGAAGATCTGCAGCTGTGCGCCCGTGAGCTGCTGCTCACCGACGAGCGCGTTCGGGAGGCCGAGCAGCTTCGCTTCCGCGCGATCATGGTCGACGAGTTCCAGGACACGAACCGGCTGCAATGCGACATCGTCGACGTACTGCGCGGTGGTCCGGCGGAGAAGGATGTCTTCTTCGTCGGCGACGAGTTCCAGTCGATCTACGGCTTCCGGCATGCCGACGTCGACGTGTTCCGCGAGCGCCGCGAGCAGGCGGCGCATGCGCCTGCCGCTGACCCAGAACTACCGCTCGCGTCCCGAGGTTCTGGCGGCCGTGAACGTGCTGTTCGGCGACGACTTCGGCGGCGACTATCAGCCGCTCGCCGCCTCCGGTGACTTTCCCGACCCGGTGTTCGGCCACCCGGTCGAGCTGCTCGTCACCGACAAGCGCGCGCTACAAGCGGCTCGCCTCTCTCGTGGCGCGACGGTGAGGCGCGCGCGATCGCGCGGCGCGTGCAGCGAGCTCGTCGACGCCGGGGCGGCCGTCGCCGGGCGAGATCGTGCTCCTCTTCGCCGCCGGCACCGATGCCGAGCGGTACGAGCGTGCTCTCCGCGAGCTCGACCTGCCGACGTATCGCGCGACCGGCCGCGGCTACTTCGGCCAGCAGCAGGTCGTCGACCTGCTCGCCTACCTGCAGCTGATCCGCAACCGCTACGACGACGTGTCGCTCGCCACCGTGCTCACCTCGCCGTTCGTCGGTGCGTCGAACGATGCGCTCGTCCTGGTGCGGCGGCACGCCGGCCGCCGGCCGCTCTACACCGGCATCGAGAAGTCGCTTCCGGAAGCGCTGTCGGAGGACGACGAGCGGCTGATCCGCGCGTTCAAGCAGCGCTACGAGCGGCTCGTCGCGGCTTCGGCGCGGCTCTCGCTCGAGCGGATCTGCGAAGAGATCGTCGCGGCCCACGACTACGACCTCGCGGTGCTCGCGCGCTGGGACGGCAAGCGCCGGTACGCGAACCTCCGCAAGCTGATGCGCCTGGCGCGCTCCTACGAGGAGCTGCGCGGGCCGGACATCGAGGGGTTCGTGCGCGTTCATCCGCGACCAGGAGGCGGTCGGCGCGGCGCAGCTCGAGGCGGTGTCGGAGGAGGAGGGAGCCGACGCGGTGCGGCTGCTGACGATCCACGCGGCCAAAGGACTCGAGTTCAAGGTCGTGATCGTCGCCGACGCCGGCCGCGACACTGGCCGGCCGCCGGCCTCGGACGAGATCCTCGCGCTCTCCGACGGGCGGTTCGGCTTCCGGGTCGTCCATCCGACGTCGGGCAAGCGCGAGCCCGTGTTCAGCTACGAAGCAGGTGCGCGAGGCCGAAAAGCTCGCCGAGGACGCGCGAGCGTCTGCGCCTCTACTACGTCGCGATGACGCGCGCGTCGACCGCCTGATCGTGTCGGGCGCGATCGACCCCGAGCGGCCCGCACGACCGTGAGACGCCGATCGGCTGGGTGCTCGAGCGGCTCGGCGCGCAGGCCGAGGTCGAGGGGGCGCGTCGAGCCGGTCGAGCTCGAGCGCGGCGAGGCGCGCTTCCTGCTGCAGCGTCGACCGCGGTGAGGACGAGCTGGCCGCGGGACTCGAAGGCAGTGTCTTGAAGACAGTGCTCGGCGCCAGCGCGCTGGACGACGCGCTCCTGGAGACGGTCGCGGCCGGCGCCCAGCTCGAGCTGTTCGCCGACGCTGCCGTCGCGGCGGACCCGGCGCCGCGCGGCTACCGGCTGCCCGAGCTCTGTCGCCGCTGACCTGCGCCGCCGCTCCACCGGGTGCGGCGGCTGTCGTACTCGGCGCTCGCGCTGCTTCGAGCGCTGCTCGTACCGCTACTACGCCGAGCGCGTCGCGGGGCTGCGCGAGGAGCGGGCACCGTCGGCTCGGGCGAGACGGGGCTTGCGGCGACCGAGATCGGCGACGCCGTGCACCGGCTGCTCGAGCTGTCGACTTCCGGGAGCCGGTCGCGCCCGCGCTCGCCGAGGTGCTGCGAGTGGTATCCCGACGGCCGACGCCGACGAGCTCGCCCGCATCGGCGGCGTTCGTCGACGCCTACTGCGAGTCGGCGCTCGCGCGGCGCATCGCGGTCCTCGAGAACGTGCGGGTCCGAGCGTCCGTTCGCGTTCGAGCACGACGGCGTCCTGCTGCACGGCCGGCTCGACGTTCTGTGGCGTGAGGGCGGCAAGGCGCTCGTGCTCGACTACAAGACGAACTCGCTGGCGGAGCACGCGCCCGACGAGATCATCGAGAACGACTATCGCCTGCAGCGGCTCGTGTACGCACTCGCCTGCTTCCGGGCCGGGGCAGACGAGGTCGAGATCGTCTACGCGTTTCCTCGAGCGCGCCGACGCAGTCGTCTCGACGACGTTCGCGCGCGACGAGATCGAGGGGCTCGAGGCCGAGCTGTCGGCGGCGATCGCACGGATCGACTCCGGTGAGTTCGTCCCCACGCCGAGCGAGTTCACCTGCGCGGGGTGTCCGGCGCGCGATCTCGTGTGCGCCGGGCCGCGCCTGCAGATGCCACCCGCCGCGGTGCCCGCCGGCGCGGTGGCGTAGGTGGCGCCGCGGAGCTTCGTCGGCGAGGCGCGAAAGCGCGTCGGGCCGAAGAAGGCGCGCATCGGCCCGATCATCGAACGGCTGGCGGTGCGAGCACGCCGATGCCGAGATCGCGTTGCACTTCGAGAGTCCGCTCGAGCTCCTCGTGTCGGTGATGCTGTCCGCGCAGACGACCGACGTGAACGTGAACCGGGTCACGCCGGCGCTGTTTCGGAAGTACCGCCGGCCCGAGGACTACCTCGCTGTGCCGGTGGCCGAGCTCGAGCGCGACATCTTCGCGACCGGCTTCTACCGCCAGAAGGCGAAGTCGCTGCGCGGCACGATGCGCTTGCTCATCGAGGAGTTCGACGGTGAGGTGCCCGAGCGGTTCGACGATCTGCTCCGTCTGCCCGGCGTCGCACGGAAGACCGCGAACGTCGTCTCGGCCGAGCGGGGCAACCCGCAGGGGATCGTCGTCGACACGCACGTGCGCCGGCTCTCGCAGCGGCTCGGCCTGACGAAGCAGGAGGATCCGGTGAAGATCGAGCGCGACCTGGTCAAGCTCGTGCCGCGCGAGGACTGGGCGCGCTTCCCGCACCTCCTGATCTGGCACGGCCGCCGCATCTGCGACGCCCGACGCCCGCGCTGCGAGGAGTGCCCGCTCGCCGCCGATCTCTGCCCGTCGAGGCGCGTCTGACGCGTCCCGAAGGGCGAACTGCGGGTGCCTGGCACCGCCGTAGGGACGTGTCTGCGACGGGGCCTGGGACCTGGCGAGTCGTGCCTGGCACCGCGGTTGGGGCGTGTCTCGAGGGGGTCGGACCTGACGGGTGCCTGGCACCGGCGGTTGGCTGAACGGATCGGTGGTTGCTGCAGCCCGCGCCGGGTTGCTTCAGCGCTTCGGGGTCAGCGCGATGAGCAGGCCGCCGTCGTCGTCGTACGCCGGGAAGACGTCGGCGATCACCGGTTTCTCGTGGCCGGAGCGCGTGCGGATCGAGAGCTGCTCCCCGAGCCGTCGGACGCCCCATTCGCGTGCGAGCTCGACCGGCTTCGGGTCGGAGAAGTTGAGCGCCTCGATGACGTCGCGACCGATCAGGTCGCCTTCCGGAAAGCCGGTCAGCTCGAACACGCCGCGGCCGATCGCGAGCACGCGCCGTTCCTGATCGGTCACGAGGAAGCCGGTGTCGGGCGCGGGGTAGTAGTCGTCGAGCAGCTCGAACAGAAAGCCGAACCCGCAGTGGTGGCACGCCGGCGCCTGCCGCGAGAAGCCCTCGCGGCCGTCGTTGTCGATCGAGCGCTCCTTGCACTGCGGGCAGATGTAATAAGGCACGGCCGCGGCAGGGTAGCGAGGGGCTTAGAGCCAGCGCTTCCAGCGGAAGAACACGAACTGGATGATCGTCGTGCCGACGATCCAGCCCCACGCCCACCAGTAGCCCCACGCCCAGCCGAGCTCCGGGATGTGGTGGAAGTTCTGGCCGTACAGCCCGACGATGAATGTCGGCACGAGGAGCAGCGACGCGATCATCGTCAGGCGCTTCATCACCTCGTTCTGGTCGTTCGCGATCTTTCCCTGCAGGTAGTCGCGCACGCCGCCGAGTGCGTCCCGGGCCGAGTCGAGCGCCTCCCAGGAGCGAAGCAGCTTGTCGTAGGCGTCGCCGAATGCGATCTCGACGTCGCGCGGAAAAAGCTCGGCGCCTTCGAGCTCGACCCGGCCGTCGACGATGCGGTGCACCGCATCGCGCGTCGGGCTGAGGGTGCGCCGGATCCCGAGCAGGTCGTGGCGAAGGTCGCGCAGGCGCCGGCCGACCTCGGGCGGCCGCTGATCCGCGACGCGGTCCTCGAGCTCGTCGATCTCCTCGTCGAGGTCGTCGACGAGGTCGAGGTAGCGCTCGGCCACCTGGTCGACGAGGTGGTAGACGTACATGCCGATCTCTTCGTGGTCCTTGCACGCGAGTTTCGCCTGGCCCGTGTCGAAGGGATGCTCGCCCGGCGGCGTCTTCACGACCGTGACCAGCTTCTCGTGGGTCGCGACGAAATCGACTTCCTGGTAGTAGACGCGATCCTCCTCGGTCACCGCGACCGGAAGCAGGAAGATCCCGAGGACGTACGTGTCGTGGGAATCGATTCGCGGGCGCGGCTCGTCGGAGTGCACATGTGGCGCGAGGAGCGCCTCGAGCGCCGTCGCGTGGATCGCGTCCGGCAGATGACCCACCAGCTCGTCCTTGTCGGGATCGACGAGTTCCACCCAACGCTGGTTGTCACCGTGCATCGGCGCCGAGGCTAGCCCCGGCGCCGGACGTCTCGCGACGGTCGTTTACGCGTGCGCTGGTTCGGTGCCGGGCCGCGCCGCAGCGGCGACGCCACTGCAGGGTGGCGAGATACCGCTCGGCGTCGAGCGCCGCCATACAGCCTGTGCCGGCAGCGGTGATCGCCTGGCGGTACGTGTGATCCTGAACGTCTCCGGCTGCAAAGACACCGGGGATGTTGGTCTCGGTCGAGCCCGGCTTGGTGACGAGGTAGCCGTTCGGGTCGTGATCGAGCGAGTCGACGAAGAGCGAGGTGTTCGGCACGTGGCCGATGGCGACGAAGAGCCCGTCGGCCGGCACCTCCCAGGTCTCGTCGGAGTTCGTGCTCCGCAGGCGAAGGCCGTTGACCTTCTGGTCGCCGAGTACCTCGTCGACAGCAGCGTTCAGGACGAAGTCGAGCTTGTCGTGCGCCTCGGCGCGGTCGACCATGATCCGCGAGGCGCGGAACTCCTCGCGACGGTGCACCAGGTGGACACGTGACGCGAACTTGGTGAGGAACAGCGCCTCTTCGAAGGCGGTGTCGCCGCCGCCGACGACGTAGACGTCCTTGTCGCGGAAGAACGATGCGTCACAGGTCGCACACGCCGAGATGCCCCGGCCTTTGAGGCGTTCCTCCGACGGCAGCTCGAGCCAACGCGCGCTCGCGCCGGTCGCGATGATCACGGTTTGCGCGCGGTACTCGTCGTCGCCGACGAAGACACCGAACGGACGGCTTGTCAGATCGACTCGGGTCACGTCGTCGGTGATGAACTCCGCGCCGAAGCGTTCGGCCTGGCGCCGGAACTCGCTCATCATCTCGGGCCCCGTCACGCCGTCGGCGTAGCCGGGGTAGTTCTCCACGTCGCTTGTGATCATCAGCTGGCCGCCCCAGGCGAACCCCTCGATGACGAGCGGTGCCATGTCGGCGCGGGCCGCGTAGAGCGCGGCCGTGTAGCCGGCAGGGCCGCCGCCGATGATGATCAGTTCCCGAACAGTGGTGTTGCTCACGGTGCTCCTCTCAAGACTCTCTACCAGTACTAAACGTTATGGAGCCGGTAGACGTTCCCGAGCGGGGAGCCCGCCCGGCAGGAGGAACTATGCCGCTTCGATTTCGCTTCGTGCGAGTGAGGCGGCGCCAAGCCGGGGCTCATCCGAAGGGACGAGCTCGGGGGCCGTCAGCAGGACCGGCTTGCGTTCGATCGGGACGGTGTCGGGCAAGACCTCGCTGGTGACGCCGTGCTCCGGGAACTTGCGTGCGGTCACGAGCAGCCGAGACTCGAGCGAGCCGGCGGCCTCGTTGAAGGCGCCAACCGCGCCGTCGAGGCTTCGGCCGACCTTCGAGAAGTGCTTCGCGAAGATGCCCAGCCGGTCGTAGAGCTCGCGGCCGAGCTTGGCGACGGCACGCGCGCTTTCGGCGACCGTCTCCTGCTGCCAGCCGTAGGCCACTGTTCGTAGGAGGGCGATGAGCGTGGTGGGCGACGCGAGCACGACGCCGCTTTCGACGCCCGCCTCGAACAGCGTGGGGTCGTTGTCGAGCGCTGCGCGGAACAACCCCTCGTCGATGAACATCACGACGAATTCGGGCGCCGGATCGAACTGCTGCCAGTAGCGCTTGTGGCCGAGCTTCGTGATGTGGTCGCGAACCTGCGCGGCGTGGCGGACTAGGTGCGCCCGGCGCAGATCGACGTCGTCGCACTCCACCGCCTCGAGATACGCGGCGATCGGAACCTTCGCGTCGACAACGACGTTCTTGCCGCCGGGAAGCCGGACGATCATGTCGGGCCGAAGCAGACTGCCCGTGTCGTCCCTCTGGGACGCCTGCTCCTCAAAATCGCAGTGCGGCAGCATGCCGGCGAGCTCGACCACGCGCTTGAGTTGAACCTCGCCCCACCGGCCGCGGACATGCGGCGCGCGCAGGGCCGTGACGAGGTTGCCGGTCTCTGTACGAAGACGCTCTTGCCCCTCCGCCATTGCCTGCAGCTGTTCGCCGACCGCTGAAACGGATCGCTGCCGCCGCTCTTCCAATTCGCGCGAACGCGCCTCGAACTTGTCGAGTGTCTCCTTGATGGGCGCCAGCTTGATCTCGGTCAGCTCGAGCAGCGAGGACTGGCTTCTGGCCATCGCTTCGCTGGTCGTGGCCTGGAGATGCTCCTCCCATTGGGCCTGGGTGCGCGAAGCCGAGCCGAGCTGGTCGGCTTGCCGGTGAAGCGCCTCGCGGGCCCAGAGGGCGACTCCGGCGGCTCCGACCAGCGCTCCGACAATGAAGTACGCGATCACCATGAGCCGATAAACACTAGGGCCGGCATCGGACGGAGCCGCTAGGCGTGGCGGAGAATCGCGCGCGAGAACAAAATCAGCCCCGACAAGTCCGAAGACCCACCGGGGCTGAGTGCCGGATCCTGCGGCTCCGAAGAGCTACTGGATCCGACGAGCAGAAGCTAGTTGCCCACCGGCAGCCAGGTCAAGCGAGTTGTGCACGAACAGCTGCAATTTGCGAACAATTCTGCAACGGCCTGTCTGGAAAGGCCGACCGGGCGCCGTCGGGAGGGTGGGGAACGTCCGTTCGTCCACATAGTCTGCGCAGTCCGATGGACGAGGTCTTTGGTCCCGGCGGCGCGCTCGACGCCGCACTTCCCGCCTATGAGGCGCGGCCCGAGCAGGCTGCGCTGGCCGAGCAGGTCGAGCGGTCGCTCGCGACGGGTCAGCACCTCGTGGCCGAGGCTGGGACCGGCGTCGGCAAGAGCCTCGCCTACCTGATTCCCGCGCTCGCCTCCGGGCTGCGGGTCGTGGTCGCGACCGCGACCAAGGCGCTGCAGGAGCAACTGCTCCGGAACGACGTGCCGATCGCCGCGGCGGCACTGCACCGCGACGTTCGGGTCGAGGTGCTGAAGGGGAGGCAGAACTACCTCTGCCGCCGCCAGCTCTCGGGCTTCCAGCCGATGCTGCTTGCGGAGGGGCGCGACGGCAGGGCCTGGGCGGCGATGCAGGGCTGGCTCGGCACGACCGAAACCGGCGATCGCGCGGAGCTCGAGGTCGAGCCGTCGGACGCGTTGTGGGCCGAGCTCGCGGTCGGCGCCGACCGCTGCTCGGGTCGACGCTGTGCGTTCCACGGGACGTGTTTCGCCGAAGCGGCACGCGATCGAGCGTCGTCGGCCGATCTGGTGATCGCGAATCACGCGCTCTACTTCGCCGACCTGGCAGCCGGGGGCGGGGTGCTGCCGGAGCACGACGCCGTTGTCTTCGACGAGGCGCACCGGCTGGAGGAGTCCGCCGCCTCGTGGCTCGGCGGCGGCGTCTCCCGCGCGGGGCTGCGTCGGCTTGCCCTCGACCTCGAGCGAGCCTGCCGCGAGCGCCAGGAGACATTGCCCGCACGTGCCCTCGACCGCGTCGAGCGGGCGGGCGAGCGGCTGTTGACGGCCGTCGCCCCGCCGACCGGCCGCCGGCGGTTGCGCCAGCCGCCCCAGGAAGAGGCCCTCGCGCTCGGCGACGCGCTCGCGGCGCTCGCCCAGGAGCTCCAGGGTCACGGCGAGGAGCTCGACGGCTCTAGCCCGCCGCTGCCTGCAGATGGGGGCGCAGGTCGAGGCGCTGCTCGATCCGGACGAGCAGGAGCGCGTCGTTTGGGCCGAGCCGGGCGCGATCGCCTGGGCGCCGGTGGACGTGTCGACCGAGCTTCGCGAGCGGCTGTGGGAGGAGGGGCCGACAGCCGTGCTCGTCTCCGCGACGCTGACCGCCGGCGAGGATGCTCGTTTCGTGCGGCGCCGTTTGGGGCTCGACCAGGCCCGCGAAGCGGTTGTCGGCTCACCGTACGACTTCGGCGAGCAGGCCCTGCTCTACCTGCCGCAGGCGATGCCCGATCCGCGGAGCGAGGAGTTCATCGGCCGTGCGGCCGAGGAGATCGTGTCGCTCCTCTCGCTCTCGGACGGGCGGGCGCTCGTGCTCACGTCGAGCTACCGGGCTCTCGACGCGTACCGCGACCGCATCCAGGGGCGCGTGCCGTACGACGTGCTCGTGCAAGGCGAGGCGCCGCGTGAGCGTCTCCTCGAGCGATTCCGCGACGAGGTCGGGTCGGTGCTGCTCGCCACATCGACGTTCTGGCAGGGGGTCGACGTGCCGGGCGAGTCGCTGTCGCTACTGGTGATCGACAAGCTGCCGTTCTCGGCGCCCGGCGACCCGCTGCATGAGGCTCGTTGCGAAGCGGTCGAACGCGCGGGCGGGGACTGGTTTTCGGACTACGCCCTGCCGACCGCCATGCTCCAGCTGCGGCAGGGCTTCGGGCGGCTGATCCGCGGGCACACCGACCGCGGCGTCGTCGCCATCCTCGATCCGCGACTCCGGACGCGCGCCTACGGCCGGGCATTTCTCGCTGCGCTGCCACGCTGCCCGATCGCCGAAGATCCTGCCGCGGTGGCAGCGTTCTTCGGCGAAATGGTCGGCGTTTCCGCTTGAATGGTCGGCCGATGGCGAAGAAGAGCCGCACCCCGATGCCGCCGAAGAACGTGCAGGCACCCCGGCCACGGCCCGGCGGTCGCACTGACGACATCGCCCGCCGGAACCGCGTCATCCTGTTCGCCCTCGCGGGTTCGGGGGTGGGCCTGCTGATCGTCGTCGTCGCGTTCATCGCGCTCTCGGGCGGCAAGAGCAAATCCGGCGGCGCCAAGGGCATCTCCGACGGGAACATCCCCGCCCTGATGGCAAGCGCGTCGTGCACCTTCAAGACGGTGACCGCGTATCTGCCGAAGGGGCAGAACATGCACCGCCAGAGCCTCACCGGAAAGTTCCCGTGGAACACCGACCCGCCGTCGAACGGCCAGCACTATCCGCTGTGGGCGGTCTGGGGCTTCTACACCGAGCCCGTCAACCCGCGGCAGGTCGTCCACAACGAGGAGCACGGCGGCGTCATCCTCTGGTGGGGCACGAAGGTGCCCCAGGCCACGGTCCTCGCGCTGCGGGAGTTCTACAACGAGCAGCCGGACGGCGGCTTCGGCACGCCCTACCCGAAGCTCGGAACCAAGGTCGCCATCACGGCGTGGACCGGAGACACCTCCAAGTATCAGTTCAACGGCTACTACGGCCAAGGCCACATTGCGATCTGCCCGACGTACAACGCCGCCACCAAGAAGGCCTTCGAAGCCTTCCGCAAGGCATACCTCGGACACGGGCCTGAGGGAATCCCACTCTCGGACGACGAGCCGGGCATGGGCCCTGGCTAGGTCAGCGCCCGGTTAAGATCAAGCACCCCTGCCGGGGTGGCGGAACTGGTCAGACGCGCCCGGCTTAAAACCGGGTGTCCCACGTGGGCATGGGGGTTCGAGTCCCTCCCCCGGCACTTGGCGCGGGGGAGCACCTCCGGTTCTCCCCCGCGGGCCCCCTCTCCGACACCTGGCCGCTCGCGCTCGCACACGACGCTCGGTGCATCCACAAACTCCGCGAGACCGATTCCTAGCGACCGGTGGCTTGCGTCAGCGCCCGCAAGCGCGCTGCTCGTTCGTCCGTCAGATCCCTGGCGTCGAAGCGCCACTGCCAGTTGCCCGAGCCCGTTCCGGGGTGATTCATCCGGGCCTCGCCGCCGCGGTTCAACACGTCCTGGAGCGGAGCGATTGCCAGGGAGGCCGGTGATTTCCACGCCGCGGTGATCAGCGACCACGCAGGATCGGCCGGATCGAGCCCCGTCCAGGCTCGCTCGGCATCCGACAGCGAATCCCACCACCCGACCGTCGTGTTGTTGTCATGCGTGCCGGTGTAAACGACCGACTGCTCCTGGTGGTTCGCCGGGAGATGCGGGTTCGACAGATCGCTTCCGAGCGCGAACTGGAGGACGACCATGCCCGGCAGGTCGAACTCGTGTCGCAGGCGCACGACCGGCTCGGTGATCACGCCCAGGTCCTCCGCCACCACAGGCAGCGGACCCAGCGCGGCGGTCAGCGCCCGGAACAGCTCCGCGCCCGGGCCGCGGCGCCACCGGCCGCCTGCCGCCGTCGTGCTGCCGCTCGGCACGGCCCAGTACGAGACGAAACCGCGAAAGTGGTCGATCCGCACGAGGTCGACGAGGTCGAGCGTCCGCCGCAGCCGCTCGATCCACCAGCGGTAGCCGTCGGCGCGCATCGCCCCCCAGTCGTACAGCGGGTTGCCCCAGAGCTGGCCCGTGGCCGAGAACACATCCGGCGGCACCCCCGCGACGCCGTCCGGCTGAAACAGCTCGGGGTGCGCGCGGTGGTCGGCACCGTCCTGCGCGACATAGATCGGGATGTCGCCGAAGATCCGCACGCCGCGCCCGGCGGCGTACGCACGCAGAGCCTGCCACTCACGCTCGAACCGGACCTGGTCGTCGAGCAGGCCGCCGTGCCGCAGCCAGCCGTCGATCCAGTACGCGTTCCGCTCGCTGAACGCTGCGACCTCCTCCGGCTCGACGGCCGCCTGCCGGTCGGCCAGCAGGGTGGGCGATCCTGCAAAGGCCGAGGGGGACATGTACGGCGAGCCGGTGTGGTCCGGCGGCCCAAGGGGTAGGACCTGCCACCATGACTGCCCGGCCGCAGCCAGCCAGTCCACGAATCGGTAGGCATGCTCGTCGAGCAGCCCGCCCGGAAGGGACGTCGGATGGAGCAGGATGCCGGATGCCCGTTCGAGCTTCATGATTGGCGAAGCAGAATCTCACGCAGAGTGCCACTCCCGAGAACACCCCACCCACCAGGCCGCATCCAGATCCAGGCTCTCGAGCCGGTTATCGACTGCGGCCGCTACCCCGCGCGCGGGATCGTCGGCGACCAGATCGCCGTGAGCGCCACCATCTTCAAGGACGGCCACGACACCCTCGGCGCTGCGATCCTCGTCACCCCGCCGCGCGCCAAGCGCCCGCGCGAAGTGCCGCTCGCCCCGCTCGGCAACGACCGCTTCGGCGGGACGTTCACGGTTGACGCGCCCGGGCTCTGGACGTTCGCCGTCGCCGCCTGGACCGACCGCATCGCGACCTGGCAGGACGAGCTCCGCCGCAAGGAGGCCGGCGGTCAGGCCGATCTTTCGAGCGAGCTCGCCGAGGGTGCGGCTCTGCTCGACCGCGAGGAGCTGACCGTCGAAGAGGCGCTCGCTGCGCCCGCGGGCGACCGCTTCGACCCCGTCGAGTCGGAGCGGCTCGAGGTGAACGTCGACCGTGTCCTCGCCCGTTTCGGCTCATGGTATGAGCTGTTCCCACGCTCGTTCGGCGGCTTCAGCGGCGTCGCCGAGGTGTTGCCGCAGCTCGCCGAGCTCGGCTTCGACGTCGTCTACCTCCCGCCGATCCACCCGATCGGGCTGACGAATCGCAAGGGCCGCAACAACGCCGAACATGCCGAGCCCGGTGACGTCGGCTCGCCGTGGGCGATCGGCGGCAAGGACGGCGGCCACGATGCGCTCAACCCTGAGCTCGGCACCGCGGACGACTTCGCCGCGATGGTCGCGGCCGCGAAAGCGGTGGGTCTCGAGATCGCGCTCGACTTCGCGATCAACTGCTCGCCCGAACACCCCTGGCTGAGCGAGCATCCGGAATGGTTCCACCGCCGCCCGGACGGGACGTTGAAGTACGCCGAGAATCCGCCGAAGCGCTACCAGGACATCTACAACGTGAACTTCGACTCGCCCAACTGGCGTGCGCTCTGGCGCGCGCTCCGCGATGTCGTTCTGCACTGGGTCGACAGCGGCATCACCGTCTTCCGCGTCGACAATCCACACACGAAGCCGATCCCGTTCTGGGAGTGGCTGATCAAAGAGGTGCGGTCCCGCCACCCCGAGGTGATCTTCCTCGCCGAGGCGTTCACGCGCCCCTCGTTGATGACGACACTCGCGAAGGCGGGCTTCGCGCAGAGCTATACGTACTTCACCTGGAAGAACACGAAGCCGGAGCTCGTGGAGTTCATCCAGGAGGTGCTCAGCTGGTCCGACTACTACCGTCCCAACATGTTCACGAACACGCCCGACATTCTCAACGCGTACCTGCAGGACGGTGGACCCCCGGCCTTCGAGGCGCGGCTCGTGCTCGCAGCCACGCTGTCGCCCGCGTACGGGATCTACTCCGGCTTCGAATCGTATGAGCGAGTGCCGGTCCGGCCGGGCTCCGAGGAGTACCTCGACTCGGAGAAGTACGAGCTCAAGCAGCGCCACTTCGACGGCCCGCTGCTCCCTCTCGTCCGGAAGTTGAACGAGGTTCGGCGGGCGTCGCCGGCGCTGCAGCGCTTCGACAATCTCCGCTGGCTCGAGACCGAGAGCGAGTACCTCATCGCCTACGCCAAGGACGACATGATCTGTGTCGTCAACGTCGACCCGACCACCCGGCGCGAGGGCATCTGCCTCGTCCCGCCGGCCCCCGGGCTGCCTCCGGTGTTCGCGGTCGAGGACGTGCTGCGCGACACCACGTTCGAATGGCAGACAGGTCGCAACTACGTCGCGCTCGGCCCCGGCCAGAGCCATGTCCTGAAGGTGGTGGCATCGGTATGACCGAGCCTGGCAACTGGTTCGAGCGGAACCCGCTCTGGTTCAAGACGTCGATCTTTTACGAAATCCACATGCGTGGGTACTTCGATGGCAATGACGACGGTTCCGGCGACTTCCGCGGCCTCACCGAGAAGCTCGATTACCTGCAGTGGCTCGGTGTCGACTGCATCTGGCTCCTGCCGTGCTTCCCGAGCCCGCTGCGCGACGGCGGCTACGACATCGCCGACTTCTACGAGATCCATCCCGACTACGGGACGGTCGACGACTTCAAGCACTTCGTCGACCAGGCCCACCAGCGCGGGCTGCGCGTGATCGTCGACCTCGTGATGAACCACACCTCGAGCGAGCACCCCTGGTTCCAGGCGAGCCGCGCCGACCGCGACGGGCCGTACGGCGACTGGTACGTCTGGGGCGACGACGACGCACGCTGGAGCGAGGCGCGCATCATCTTCCTCGACACCGAGCCGTCGAACTGGACGTGGGATCCGCTCCGCGGCCAGTACTACTGGCACCGGTTCTTCGCGCACCAGCCGGATCTGAACTACGACAACCCCGCCGTGCAGGACCAGATGCTGAACGTCCTGCGCTTCTGGCTCGACATCGGCCTCGACGGCTTCCGTCTCGACGCCGTCCCGTACCTCTACGAGCGCGACGGGACGAACGGCGAGAACCTGCCCGAGACACACGCGTTCCTGAAGCGCGTCCGCGCCGAGATCGACGCGCACTACTCGGACCGGGTGCTGCTGGCCGAGGCCAACCAATGGCCGGATGACGTCGTCCAGTACTTCGGCGACGACGACGAGTGCCAGATGGCGTTCCACTTCCCGGTCATGCCGCGCATGTTCATGGCCGTCCGGCGCGAGGACGCCCTGCCGCTGATCGAGATCCTCGAGAACACCCCGCCGATCCCGGACGGCGCCCAATGGGGGCTCTTCCTGCGGAACCACGACGAGCTCACGCTCGAGATGGTGACCGACGAGGAGCGCGACTACCTGTACACCGAGTACGCCAAGGACCCGCGCATGAAGCTGAACCTCGGGATCCGCCGCCGGCTCGCCCCGCTCCTCGACAACGGCCGCGAGGAGATCCAGCTGATGCACGCGATGCTGTTCTCGCTGCCGGGCTCGCCCGTTCTCTACTACGGCGACGAGATCGGGATGGGCGACAACATCTACCTCGGCGACCGCGACGGCGTCCGTACCCCGATGCAGTGGACGGGCGATCGCAACGGCGGTTTCTCGCGCGCCGACTTCCAGCAGCTGTATCTGCCGCCGCAGATGGACGCCGTGTACGGCTACCAGGCGGTGAACGTCGAGGCGCAGTTGCGGCAGCCGAACTCGATGCTCCGCTGGATCCATCGCCTGATCGCGCTGCGCAAGGAGCATCCGGTGTTCGGGCTCGGCACATACGAGGCGCTCCGTCCCGACAACCCGCGGATCTTCGCCCACGTGCGTACGTACGAGGACGACGTCGTGCTGTGCGTCCACAACATGGCCCGCTCGGCGCAGGCCGTCGAGCTCGATCTGTCGCGGTGGGAAGGCCGGGTACCGGAGGAGATGTTCGGCCGAACCCGTTTCCCGCGGATCGGCAGCCTGCCGTATCTGCTCACGCCGGGCGCACGCGGGTTCTTCTGGTTCCGGCTGCTGCGAGAGGACGCGACGTGAGCGACGGCCAGGCCGTCATCGACTTCGCCACGTCTCAGCGCTGGTTCGGCTCGAAGACCCAGACCGTGATCAACGCAGAGGTGGTCGACCGCGCCGTGCTTCGCGACACGGAGCCGACGCTGGAGCTGCAGCTGATCGAGCTGCGCTTCGAGACGGGCACCCACGAGACCTATCAGCTGGTCGTCGGCGAGTCCCTCGACGCGCTCGACGATCCCCGCCGCGTCCGGGAGCTCGTGCACATGATTCGGGCCGGCATACGCGTGCCGGCGGAACAGGGGACGATCGAGTTCGCCCCGGCCGCCGGGCTCGCGGGTGTCGCCCCGGAGCTCCACGCGGCGCGGTCGATGGAGATCGAGCAGTCGAACAGCTCGATCGTGTTCGACGAGGAGCTGATTCTGAAGGTGTTCCGCCGCCTGTCGCCGGGCATCAATCCAGAGCTGGAACTGCTGCGGTTCCTCACCGAGCATGGCTTCCCGCACATCGCGCAGCTCGCCGGCTGGTACGCGTACACCGGTGGGCCGTTCGACGCGACCCTCGGGATCCTGCAGCGCTTCGTCACGGGTGGCGTCGACGGCTGGGAGCTCGCGCTCGACCGGATGGGTGACGGCTCGGGCGGCGTCCTGCCGCTCCTGCGGCGCCTCGGTGCGGTGACCGGCGACCTCCACGCGGTGCTTGCCTCGGACGTCGACGACCCGACCTTCGCTCCCGAGCAGCCGTCCGTCGAGGCGCTCGCGCTGCTCACGGCGACGGTCGACGAGGAGATCGAGCAGATCTTCCTCGACCTGCCCGACGACAACCCCGAGCTCGACCCGATCCGCGGACGCGGAGAGGAAGTGCGCGAGCGGCTCCGGCTGCTGACGAACATCGGCGGGGTCGGCCAGGTGATCCGCCATCACGGCGACTTCCATCTCGGCCAGACCCTGTGGACCGACGGCGACTGGATCCTGCTCGACTTCGAGGGCGAGCCTGCCCGGCCGCTCTCCGAGCGCCGGCTGAAGCGCAGCCCGTTGCGCGACGTCGCCGGCATGCTGCGCTCGTTCGCGTATGCGGCATCGACGTCGCTGATCGTGAACGGGGTGGCGCCTCCGGACGGGTGGGAGGAGCAGGCGCGCGCCGAGTTCATCGCCGGCTACATGGCGACGGTCGATCCGTACCTGCTTCCGTCGGGCAGCGCCTTCCAGAAGCTGCTCGCCGTCTACGAGCTCGAGAAGGCCGTCTACGAGTTGCGGTACGAGCTGAACAACCGGCCCGACTGGATCGGCATCCCCGTCGCCGGCATCGTGCGCATGCTGGACACTGAAGTTCCATGAAAGCTGGGTTCTCGGTTGACTGATGGCGGTTTCGGCGACGTCGACCTCTGGCTGGCGCGGTCGGGCCGCCACGAGCAGATCTACGAGAAGCTCGGGGCGCACGTCGTCGACGGCGGCGTTCGCTTCGCCGTCTGGGCGCCGAATGCCAAGTACGTCAGCGTGGTGGGCGACTTCAACCGCTGGGACTCCGCCGCGAACCCGCTGAGCGTGCTCGGCGACGCCGGCATCTGGGAGGGCGTCGTCGAGGGGGCGCAGGAGGGCCACTGCTACAAGTTCCACCTCGACGGCCGGAACAAGGCCGACCCGTACGCCTTCCGCGCCGAGGTACCGCCGAAGACGGCATCGGTCGTCTTCGAGTCGCACCACATCTGGCAGGACGACGACTGGCTCGAAGCGCGGCGCAGCCAGGATCCGCTCGAACGGCCGGTGTCGATGTACGAGGTGCACGCCTCGTCCTGGCGCCACGGCCTCGGCTGGCGTGAGCTCGCCGAGCAGCTCGGCCCGTACGTCAAGGACCTGGGCTTCACCCACGTCGAGCTGATGCCGGTGATGCAGCATCCGTTCGAGGGCTCCTGGGGCTATCAGGTGACCGGCTACTACGCGCCTCAGTCGACGCTCGGCACCCCGGACGACTTCAGGGCGTTCGTCGATGCGATGCACGGGTACGGCGTCGGCGTGATCCTCGACTGGGTGCCGGCCCACTTCCCGCGTGACGCCTGGGCGCTGGCGGAGTTCGACGGGACGCATCTCTACGAGCACGCCGACCCGCGGCGCGGCCAGCACCCGGACTGGGGGACGCTCGTCTTCAACCTCGGCCGCACCGAGGTGCGGAACTTCCTGCTCGCGAACGCGCTCTTCTGGCTGCGCGAGTACCACGTCGACGGCCTGCGCGTCGACGCCGTCGCGTCGATGCTCTACCTCGACTACTCGCGGAAGGCGGGCGAGTGGATTCCGAACGAGTTCGGCGGCCGTGAGGATCTCGATTCGGTCTCGTTCCTGAAGGAGCTGAACGAGCTGATCCATGCGCGTGAGCCGGGCGCGATCTCGGCCGCCGAGGAGTCGACCGCCTGGCCCGGAGTCTCGCGCCCGACCTATCTCGGCGGGCTCGGGTTCGGGTTGAAGTGGAACCTGGGGTGGATGCACGACACGCTGGCGTACTTCTCACACGAGCCGGTGCACCGCCGCTACCACCACAACGAGCTGACGTTCTCGCTCGTCTATGCGTGGACCGAGAACTTCATCCTGCCCCTGTCGCACGACGAGGTCGTGCACGGCAAGGGCTCGCTTCTCGCGAAGCTGCCGGGCGACCGCTGGCAGCAGCTCGCCAACCTGCGCTCGCTCTACGCCTACATGTGGGCCCATCCCGGCAAGAAGCTCCTGTTCATGGGCTCGGAGCTCGCCGATCCGGCGGAGTGGAACTACGACACCGAGCTCCCCTGGCCGCTCCTCGAGGTCGCCGAGCACGCCGGTGTGCGCGACCTCGTGCGCGACCTGAACCGCTTCTACCGCGGCGAGCCGGCGCTCTGGGAGGCCGACTTCTCGCCCGAGGGGTTCAGCTGGATCGAGCCGAACGACGCGTTCCACAACGTGCTCGCGTTCGAGCGCATTGCAAAGGGGGGTGGGAGCCGCCTCGTCTGCGTCGCGAACCTCTCGCCGGTCCCGCGCGAGAGCTACCGCCTTGGCCTGCCGCACGAAGGGCGCTGGCGCGAGGTGCTCAACACCGACTCTGGTCTCTACGGCGGCTCGGGCGTCGGCAACCTCGGCGCCGTCGAGGCCGAAGGCAAGCCGTGGCACGACCGTGCCGCCTCGGCGCTCGTCACGGTGCCTCCGCTCGGCGTCGTCTGGCTCCAACCGGACGGGAGCGCGTGACGCGCGCGGTCTGGCCGGGGCGGGCGTTCCCCCTCGGCCCGGACTGGGACGGCCAGGGCACGAACTTCTCGATCTTCTCGGAGCGTGCCGAGGCGGTGGAGCTCTGCCTGTTCGACGAGGACGGTAACGAGGAGCGCATCCCCGTCCGCGAGCGCACCGCGTTCAACTGGCACTGCTATCTCCCCGGCGTCGCGCCGGGCCAGCGCTACGGCTATCGCGTGCACGGCCCGTACGAGCCGCTCAAGGGCGAGCGGTTCAACCCGGCGAAGCTGCTGATCGATCCGTACGCCAAAGCGATCGACGGCGCGGTCGACTGGGATGCGGCGAACACCCTGCCGTACGTCGCCTCGGCACCGGACGCCGATCTCGTCCTCGACGACTCCGACTCCGCGCCGGCCGTGCCGAAGTGCCACGTCATCGATCCGAGTTTCGACTGGGAGGATGACGACTGGGTGCGGCCGCGCACGCCGCTGCATGAGAGCCTCATCTACGAGGTGCACGTGAAGGGTTTCACGCAGCGGCGCGCCGACGTGCGCGAGGACCTGCGCGGGACGTACGGCGGCCTGGCAAGTGAGCCGGCGATCGCCTATCTGCAGTCGCTCGGCGTCACTGCTGTCGAGTTGCTGCCAGTGCACCACATCGCCGACGAGGGCTTCCTGCACGGGCGGGGCCTGACGAACTACTGGGGCTACTCGACGATCGGCTACCTGGCGCCGCACTCGCTGTACGCGGCGACCAACGATCAGGTGCGCGAGTTCAAGGGCATGGTCAAGGCGCTCCACCGTGCGGGCATCGAGGTGATCCTGGATGTCGTCTACAACCACACGGCCGAGGGGAATCACCTCGGCCCGATGCTCAGCCTGAAGGGCGTCGACAACCAGAGCTACTACCGCCTCGTCGCCGAGACGCCCCGGTACTACATGGACTACACGGGGACCGGCAACACGCTCAATCCGGTCCACCCGAGCGTCCTGCGCCTGATCATGGATTCGCTGCGCTACTTCGTGATCGACTGCCACGTCGACGGCTTCCGATTCGACCTCGCGTCGGCCCTGGCCCGCGAGTTCTACGACGTCGACCGCCTCTCGGCCTTCTTCGACATCATCCACCAGGATCCGGTGCTCTCCCAGGTGAAGCTGATCGCCGAGCCGTGGGACGTCGGCCCCGGCGGCTACCAGGTCGGCAACTTCCCGATTCTCTGGTCGGAGTGGAATGGCATCTACCGTGACGTGATCCGAGACTTCTGGCGCGGCCAGGCGTCCGTCGCCGAGTTCGCCTCGCGCTTCGGCGGCTCGGCCGACCTCTACGAGACCGACGGACGGCGCCCGTTCGCCTCGATCAACTTCGTCACGGCCCACGACGGCTTCACCCTGCGCGATCTCGTCTCGTACAACGAGAAGCACAACGAGGCGAACGGCGAGGACAACAACGACGGCACCGACGACAATCGCAGCTGGAACTGCGGCGCCGAGGGGCCGACCGACGATCCCGACGTTTCGGCGCTGCGCGCGCGCCAGCAGCGGAACTTTCTCGCGACGCTGATCCTGTCGCAGGGGGTGCCGATGCTGCTCGGCGGCGATGAGGCGGGGCGGACGCAGCACGGCAACAACAACGCGTGGTGCCAGGACAACGAGCTGTCCTGGGTCGACTGGGAGAACGTCGACCACGAGCTGCTCGAGTTCACGCGCAAGCTGATCAAGTTTCGGCAAGAGCATCCGGTGTGCCGCCGGACGCGGTTCTTCGAGGGCACGGGAGAACAGCTGCCGGACGTGTGGTGGATGCGCCCCGACGGGCGCCGGATGACCCGCCGCGACTGGGAGAACGACGGCGCTCGGGCGATCGGCGTGTTCCTGAACGGCGACGAGCTCGGCAGCGAGACGCCGCACGGTGAGCCGCTCCGAGACGACTCGTTCCTGATGTTCTTCAACGCGCACTTCGAGCAGGTCGACTTCCGGCTGCCCGCACGGCGGTTCGGGACACACTGGGGGCTCGAGCTGGCGACCGGGACGTGCGAGTTCAAGGAGCTCACGCCCGGCGCGTCCGTTCTCGTCGAGTCCCGGTCGGTCGTCGTCTTCCGTCGGATCTGACGCGGCTTTCTGGATCCGGAGCTAACTTAACGGCGTGGCCAAGGTCGCAGAGCCCGTTCTGGGTCTCGAGTGGGACACGCCCCTCTACCGCCAGGCGCTGACCCAGCTCGATCACGCGCTCGAATACGCGGGCATCCCGGATTTCGTCGCCAACCGTCTCCGCTCGCCCGAGCGGGCGTTGATCGTGACCGTTCCGATCGAGATGGACGACGGCTCGCACCGCTCGTTCCCGGCGTACCGGGTCCGGCATTCCTCGGTGCTCGGCCCGACGAAGGGCGGCATCCGCTACGACAACGCCGTCGACCTGGGCGAGTGCGCTGCCCTTGCCATGTGGATGACCTGGAAATGCGCGCTGCTGCGGCTGCCGTACGGCGGCGCGAAGGGCGGCATCCGCTGCGATCCGCGCGAGCTCACCCAGAACGAGCTGGCGCGCATCACGCGCCGCTTCACGGCCGAGCTGATGGGCTTCATCGGGCCGCAGCAGGACATTCCGGCGCCGGACATGGCGACGAACGAGCAGACGATGGCGTGGATGATGGACACGTACTCGATGCAGCGCGGGTACGCCGTGCCGGAGATCGTGACCGGCAAGCCGATCTCGATCGGCGGCTCCGTGTTCCGTCACGAGGCGACCGGCGCGGGTGTCGTGATGGTGATCGAGAGCGCCTGTGGGCGGCTGGGCTGGAACCTGGCCGAGCAGCGTTGCGTCGTGCAAGGCTTCGGGAACGTCGGCGGGATCGCGGCGACCGAGCTCCACGACCGCGGGGCGTCCGTCATCGCGGTCACCGACATCTCCGGCGGCGTCTACGCCGAGGGCGGGCTCTCGATCCCGGATCTACACGCCTACGTCGCGCTCAACGGGTCGCTCGAGGGCTACACGGTCGAGCTGCACCCGGATCTCGAACGCGCAGCTGCTCGAGCTGCCGTGCGACATCCTCGTGCTCGCGGCACGCGAGGATCAGGTCACCGCCGCCAATGCCGGCAACATCAACGCGCGGCTGATCGCGGAGGGCGCCAACGGCCCGACGTCGGTCGAGGCCGACGCGATTCTCGCCGCCCGCGGCATCCCGGTTCTCCCCGACATCCTCACCAACGCCGGCGGCGTCACGGTCTCCTACTTCGAGTGGGTGCAGGATCTCGGCCGTCTCTTCTGGGACCGCGACGAGATTCGCAACCGCCTGGCCGACAAGCTGACCGACGCGTTCGACCGTGTCTGGGACGTCTCGCACGAGCAGGGCATCACCCTGCGCGATGCGGCACTCGTGGCCGCGATCCGCGAGGTCTCGGCAGCGCTCGAAGCCCGCGGCATCTTCCCGTGAGCGAGCTCGTGCGGGACGCGATGGTCCGCGAGCCGCTCGCTCTCGAGGCGGACCGGTCGGCACGCGAGGCGGGGGAGGCGCTCTCGCGGCCTGACGTGCGCGTCGTCTTCGTCGTGTCCGACCGCCGGCTCGTCGGGGCAGTCACGCGCAAGACGCTCGTGCGCGAGATCGTCGCGGCCGGCCGCGACCCCGAGACGACGCTGCTCGGGGAGATTGCCGAGCGCCCGAATCACACCATTGCCTGCGAGATGCCGCTCGACCAGGCGTTCACCGAGCTCGAGGAGCTCGATCTCGAACGCGTTCCGGTGATCGACGGCGAGCGTCTCGTCGGGGTGCTCTCACGCTCGGTCGTGCAGCGGCGGCTCGCCGAAGACGAGCCGCCGCCCGACCAAGAGGTGGAGTAGCTCTTACGCGGCGTTCTTCAGGCCGCGGTCGCGAGGTCGACTGCGACCTCGGCGAGCACGGCCTGAAGCGCGTCCCGGAGCTGCTGGCGGACCGCCGGATCGACGAGCTCGCCGTCCGGGTTGAACTTCTCCGCCACGTGCCCCACGGCCACCTCGACCTCGGCGACGCGTGCGCCCATCGCGCCCAGCACCTTGCGGAGCTCGGCCTGGGCCCAGATGCCGCCGAACGCGCCGGCGCTCGACGCGAGAACCGCGACGGGCTTGTTGCGGAACGAGTTGGTCGCGATCGGGCGGGACGCCCAGTCGAGCGCATTCTTCAGCGCACCCGGGATCGAAGAGTTGTATTCGGGCGTTGCGAAGATGACCGCGTCGGCCTGCACAACCGCGTTGCGTAGCTCCTCGACGGAAGCCGGTCCCGGCGTCACGTCCTCGTCGGCGTCGTAGGCCGGGATCTGCTTGAGACCCGACCAAAGCGCGACGGAGACCCCCGCAGGAGCCTCCTCCGCGAGCGCGCGGAGGAGGCCCGTGTTGTACGACTCGCTACGCAGCGAGCCGCTGATTGCGAGGACGTTCATGGCTATTGCTCGATCAGTGTCAGGTCGGCCTTCAGGGTGACCTCGTTGGAGAGTGCCGGCTCGCCGTTCGGGAGCGGCATGTTCCAGTTGATGCCGAATTCGGTCCGGTCGACCGTGGTCTCGAGCGACAGGCCGACGCGGTTCTTGCCGAAGTGGTCGACGGCGGGGCCGTTGACCGTGCCGGTCAGTGTCGCCGGGCGCGTGATGCCCTTGATCGTGATCTCGCCGTCGAACTCGATCGTGTCGCCGTCGCGGCGCACGTCCTCGGTCGTGAACCGCACCTCGGGGTGCCGCTCAGCGTCGAAGAAGTCGGGCGACTGCAGATGGGCCTTCAGGTTGTCGTCCTTCAGGCTGAGGCTGGCGATGCGCGCCGAGCCCTGGAGCTTGCCGTCGATCAGGGCTGCGTCGAAATCGGTCACCTCGCCACTGAACGTGGCAACGGCGTAGGGGACTTCGAACGCAACGCTCGAGTGAACGGTGTCCGCCTGCCACGTTCCCGCCGGCAGTGCCTCCGTCGTCTCGGTGATTCCGTTTTCGTTGATGGTGCTGGTCATGTCGATCCTCCTAGATATTTGAGAGCGCAACAACTTCACTTCTAAACGGTTGCGCACTCAAATAATTCCCGGAGAACTCGGTTGGCTCCCTAGGGCGTGCTGGTCACCGGCGTGACGATGAAAGACGCGACCTTGCCGTGGACGCAGTCGAGCGTTCCGGTGCCCTGAGCGAGCCTGTTCCTGATGTGGCGCTGTTCGTAGTCCCGGGCGTAGCGGGTCAGCCGGAACGCGACTGCGACGTGGTTGAAGTCGATCGGGGCCACGGCGAGGGAGAGCATCCGATCGCTCTCGCCGACTTTGAGGCGGGCCTTGAGGTACTTGACCGCTGCGGGGCCGCTATGGGTGACGAAATGCCGCCCGTCAGGGTCGGTGATCGACAGGGTCGTGAAGAACCCCGGTGGTGCGACGACGGGATTCACGAGGAAGTCGGCGATGATGTTGTCGGCGTCGGCCGTCGAGCAGCCGGGAGGCAGGCTCGACTTGACCGTGGGCGGATGCGAGGAAGACCCGCAGCCCGCGAGCGCGGCCGCCGCCGCGGCGAGGAGCAACACTCTCAGCAGCACGTATAGGCACCGGGCGGCGCTTCGCCTTCTGCCCCCGGAGGCAGCGCCGCCGCCTCGAGCGCGGCGCCGTCGAGTATGTCGCGCACGCTGAACTGGATCGCGTCCAGCCGATAGTGCCGCAGCACCTCGCGCACGATCAGGCAGCCCGCGACGATGACGGGCGCGCGATCGGGATCGAGTCCCGGCACGGTCCGGCGCTCCGCGAGCGCGAGCGCCGCGAGCTGGTCGAGTTGCTGCTCGATCGCGGCGAGTGCCAGCAAGTCGGTCCCGACGAGAGCGGCAAGCTGGCCTACGGTCCCCGCGACGCCGATCCCGTCGCGCACGTCGAGCTCCGGCAGTTCGGCGCGGATCGCCGCCGCAGCGGCGTCGAGCTCGGCGGGGGCGGGAGGGTCGGTGGCCAGGAAGCGTTCTGTGATCCGCACCGAGCCGACGTTCAGGCTGCGGCGAAACGTGCCCGCGCCGACCTCGGTCGAGCCCCCGCCGACATCCAGCAGCAGCGTCTCGGGGCCGAGCGCACCGACTCCGCGCCGGGTCAGGTCGGCCTCCTCCTCGCCGCTCAGAAGTCGTGTGTGGAAGCCGTACGACCATTCGACCTCCCCGAGGAACGCCTCGCCGTTCTCGGCGTCGCGCACGGCGCTCGTGGCGACCGCAAGCGTCCGTTCGGCGCCGAGCGCCTCGAGCTCGCGGCGGTAGTCGACGAGCACGTTCCGGACGCGCGCCATCGGCACCGGGAGGAGTTGCCGGCGCGCGTCGACGCCTTCGCCGAGCCGCGTGACCACGCTGCGCCGCACGATCTCGACCACGTCGTCGCCGTCGACATCGGCGACGAGCAGGCGAGTGGAGTTGGTGCCGAGATCGACGGCTGCGACGCGCGTCACTTGCGCGGCACGAGACCGCGCACGGTGCCGAGGACCGCGCGGGCGTCTCCGACGGCGGCGGTGAGCACCCCGAGGGTGGTGAGCGACCCCTGCAGCCGCGCCATCGCGGCGGTCAGGCGGGCCGTCCGCTCGGCGGCGGCAGTGGCCCGGTCAGCGGTCGCCTCCGCCCGCCCGACGAAGTCGTCGAGTGCGCCCGTGAGCGCTCCGCTCACGGCCTTGAAGGTCCGCCAGGTTTGCAGGCCTCTCGTTCCGGCGACGACCGCCGCCGCGATGCAGAACGTCGCCGAGGCTGCCAGCGCGATCCACATGACGAGCTCCATCGGAGCATCCTAACCACGCCGCCGAGAGCGCTTTCGCCGCCGCTCCGGGAAGGAAGATTCGGGTGCCGCGGTGCTACAATCGCGGCGCGTCGCGGGGTGGAGCAGCCAGGTAGCTCGCCGGGCTCATAACCCGGAGGTCGCAGGTTCAAATCCTGCCCCCGCTATGAATTACCAGGAGAGAAACGGAGGATTGCCTTCCGAATGGAGCGGCTTCCGTCCTCGGCCACCGTTCGCGTCGCACGAGCTGCCACAAGCGGGGTGTCGCCGGCCGTCCGATCACGCCGGGCAACGGCGACCTTGCTTCCGTGGCCTGTGAGGTTCGACCGGCGGGCGCGCGTCGATAGCGACCTTCGAGTGGACACCGCGAGCGTGATACGCCATGACGGGACGATCGACATGTCGCAGCGCGCGCGGCTCTCGATCGCGGTTGATGCGGCGCGGCTTGAACACGTTTATTGGGACGAGGTCATGCGGGCGACGTTCGGTCTGGTGCGTTTCTCTGGAAGCGCGATTTGCGTGATCGGCGGGTGGCCGGCGCTGTTGCGTTTTGGTCCCTTGGCGGACGGTCGACGGGAGATCCTCGGAGGGTGGTTCGCCAGGCGGCCGGGTGGAACGATCGCGTGGCGGTGCGACGGCGAGTACCTGTCGGTCGAGGTTGAAGGTTTCGCCCCGTTCGTCCGCGGCCCGCTGTTTCGACTCGAATCGCTCTATCACGAGCGCGTGGGGCGGCGGTTTCTGGCGCGTGTCGAGCTCGAGGTGCGCTGAATGCGCGTCGCGGTCGTCGGAGCCACAGGGACGATCGGGCGCCCTCTGGCGCTGGCCCTCTCGCACGAGCATGAGGTCATCGGTGTGTCGCGGCACGCACCGGCGGACTCCGGCGGTGGCGTCACGTGGGTCAGTGCCGATGCGACCGATCCCGACGCGATGTCTCGCGCGTTGGACGGCGTCGAGGTCGTGTACCACCTTGTGCATTCGCTGGGCAGCGGCGACTTCGAAGCGCTCGACCGGGCTGCGGCAACCGCGATCGCGACAGCCGCCGCGTCGGCCGGCTCGCAACAGATCGTGTATCTCGGCGGGCTCGGCGAGGGCTCGGCCGATCTCTCGCCGCATCTACGCAGCAGGGCGGAGACGGCAGGCATTCTCGCAGCCGGACCGGTCCCGGTCACCACGCTGCGAGCCGCGATGATCGTCGGCGCCGGAAGCGCCGCCTTCGAGACGATTCTCGCGCTGGTCGACCGGCTGCCCTTGATGGTTTGCCCGCGTTGGGTCTCAGTCGAAACTCAGCCGGTCGCACTCGGTGATGTGCTCGCCGTGCTCACCGGAGTCTGTGGCGAGGCGTCCACATACCCGGAGACGTTCGACCTGGGCGGATTGGAGGTCATGACCTACCGGACGATGATGGAGCGCGTTGCACGGCTGCGTGGCAAGCACCCCATCCTGATCGAAGTCCCGTTCTTGACGCCGCGGCTTTCATCGTTGTGGCTTCACCTCGTCACGCCGGCCAGCGTCGCGGTTGCGCGGCCGCTGGTCGAGGGACTGCGTATTCGCACGGTCGCACACGACGATCGGGTCTGGGATCTCCTCGGCGTGGAGCGGACGACGTTCGACGACGCCATCGCGATGGCGCTCCACGAGCGGGTCTGAACGCGCCGAGGCGGCCGTCGTCCACCCAGCTCGGCTTCAGGAGCTCGGTTGCGGTGCCGATGACCGTGAGCGTGGAACCTCAATCGTCAGCCGCCGGCCGCGAGCAGAGTGGCCCAGTCGTGGACGATCCCGACGAGGGTGTCGTGGCCCCGGACGTCTTGGCGGCAACAGTGGCCGCCGAAGCGACAGCTATCGAAAAGCTCGTGGCCCTGGGAGTTCACGGAATCCTCCTGCAGCTCGCCCTGAACCGGCAGATCCTCGACGTGCGTTGCGAGATGCCCCAGTGCTACTGCTCCCGGGGGCGCAGGTACTTCGATCCGAAGTCGAAATCGCCTCCCTCAGATTGGTCGCCCACGCCCGATCACTACCCTCGACTGAAGTCGCAAGGAGGGCGTCTCACACCGGACAACGTTCGCCTCGCGCATCTGCGCTGCAACCAGCGCGACTACGGGTGGCGCATGAAGATCAACGCGATGCTTGCAAAGCGGATGTCGCTGGAGGAGATCGCCGCGCGACTGAACGCACAGAGGGTTCCGCCGATCCATGGTACGAACAGGTGGACGGTCGCCTCTGTGCGCAAGGCATTCGTCTCCTAGACGCGCCGTTTGCCGACTATTGGCTGCCGCTCGTCGAGCGAACCGTTGGCTACGCTCGCCCCGTCGTCAATGATCGAGGCGTGGCGGTTGTCGAACCAGCTGGTGTGGATTGGCGGAAGCCGGGCTGGTTCGTATTGCTCCTGGTGTTCGCCGCGTTGCCGCTGGCGGGGGTGTTTGGCGACTCGGCGATCTTCGATTACTTCGGGAATGGCAGGTACCTCGCGGAGGGCTCCACCGGACAGCACGTCTTGGTGTGGTGGGACGGCTGGGGCCGCCCGGCGTGCGTCGGCGGCGCTGCCTGGCTGCTGCTCATGGTCTGCCGGGTGCGCCCCGTCTGGAGCGTGGTGCTGGCCGGCGGAGCCGCGGCAGCCTCTTACGTCTGGCTGATTGTCGTGATCATGGTTTTTCTCTGGCACGCCGGGCCAGGCGTACTGAGCTGAGCGCCGCCACTAGCCTGCTTGCGTGAGGCTGAACGCTCGAGAGGTCAGCGCCGCGATCGACGAGGCGATCTCGTCTCGTCTGCGTGCCGATCCGCCCGAGTCGCACGAGGAGGAGACCGTGCGGTTCAACCTGGTCGGCCGCGCCGAGCGCGAAGGCTTCGACGAGGTCTGGGATGCACTGATCGACGAGCACGGTCCCGACGCCGTGCTCGCCGCACTCGCCCCTCACAAGGGAGACCCGCTGGTCGCGGCGGTGCTCACCCACACGTGCGAGATCTTCCGCGTCCGGCTACGGGACTACTTCACTGCGGCAGAGATCGTCTCGGCGAGCGAGACGAGCCTGCTCGCACCCGTTTGGTGGAAGTCGGGGATCCGTGGAGGGTCGCTCTGGTCGGCGGTCTACGGCCACGAGTACGGGCAGGTCGACCACTTCGAGGACGAGGAGCACTTTCAGCTCCTGGTTGCGCTGCTCGACCGGATCCCGGTCGACCACGACGACGCGCTGTTCTTGATCGGTGACGGCCCGCTCAGCCACGCCGCAGAGGTCTTCCACGATCGGATCCAGGAGCTGTCGCAGGCGCATCCGCCGCTGGCGCGGGCTTGGTTCCTCAACCTCACCGATGGTGCCCGCGAGTTCGACGCCATCGCCAACACCGTGCTGAAGGGCCGCTCGGGAGATCCGGTCGCCGTCGCGGTCGAGATCTCGCCCGACGTGACCTACGGCGTCGTCCTCACCCGCCTCTCCTCCCGCGACGACTATCTCCTCGACGATCTTCTGCGCCATACCGGTTGGTGCGCCTGGGAGTCCGTGACGACCGGCAGCGGGGGAGGCATTCAGTGGTCGCCCGTCGAGGAGGGCGGGGGCATCCTCCGCTACAGCGGCGTTGCCCCGGCCGGCTCGTCCACCGCGATCGTCGATCACCGTGGAGGCCACCACCCGGTTCCGGTCAAGGACGGCTACTTCCTGTACGTCGACTGGGACAGCGGCACGCCTTCGGAGCCACGGGTCGAGCGATTCGAGTGAGCGGTGACTGCCTCGAGTAGGCGCTTTCCCGACCGGGGTCCGTCCTAGAGTAAGCGGCATGCTCGCAGGCAGATGGCCGCGGCAGGTGCTTCTCGGCGTCGTGCTCGCTGCCGGGATGCTTCCGTGGGTCGCACGCTCCGCGGCACCGTCGTCCTTTGCGCTGCACGCTACGCCGAAAGGCGGCCAACTGATCGCCGTGAGCGTCCCGGCTGCAAAGGGCTTCGACATCGTGACCCTCACCGCGCGAGGCAAGAATGCGCTTGTGCTCGCGCCCGTGCAGGGCGGGCCGCTGGTCGGCGACGGCTCGTTCACGTGGTCGCCCGACGGACAGTGGATTGCCTACCCGTGCACCCGGAACATCGATAGCGGGCGCGACGCCGTCTGCCTTGCGAACGTGCGCACGGGGAACAACTACCCGCTCAGCCACTCGCCGTCGATCTCGATCGAGCCGTTCGCGTGGGGCCCTCGAGGCCTGATCGCAAGCGACTGCAACGACCGCGACCTCTGCCTCGTGAACGCGAAGACGGGGAGCATCTTCTTCGTCACGAAGACCGGGTCGTCTGCCCGTAACGCGTTCGTCTTCGGCGACGACCTCGTCTGGTCGCCCGACGGGTACACGCTGGGGCTCACGTGCAGGAGGAGGGATCAGCAGGACCGGCGATTCTGCTTCGTCGGGCTGGACGGGAAGCTCACGATGCAAGCGCGCTCGTGGAACAGCGTGAGGTTCGAGGGGTGGACACCCGACTCCCACAAGGTCGTTTGGTGGGGGCGCTTCTCGGGCTCCGAGCCGCTGACCTACCACGAGCAGAACGTCGACGGCTCGGGGCTCGGGCCGCTGCCGAAGAACGCGGTCGTCCACGGGCCGGCGTATTCGGCCAACGGACGCGAGCGCCTCGTCACGCGCGGGGGAAATCCAGGCCTCGCCGAGGAGCCGCTGAGTGGCGGTAAGCCACGCGTGATCCTCGGCGATCAGAGCGGCGCCGAGATCTGGGCCTTCGCCTTCCAGCCCGTCCGCCGGAGCTGAGCTTGCCGATCGCCGCCCGTGCGAGGAGCGCCCTCACGGTGGCCGTTCTCGCCGCGCTCTTCACAGCCGGCTGTGGGGGAGCGCACCGCGGGCCGCATGTCGGCAAGGACGACGTCGCGGTCGTCGGCACCGTTCAGATTTCGAAGGCGAGCTACGACAGCCTGCTCGCAAGCGGCCAGGCGACGCTCGGCAAATCGGCCTCGGCGGACAAGAGCCTTGCGGCAGCGCTCGCGAGCGCCGTGATGGCGCGGCTCGTGGCGGATGCCGAGCAGGCAAACCTGGCCCAGTCGCGCGGAATCACCGTCTCGGCCCTGCGCGCTCGGATTACGGCCCGAGTGCACGTCACCGCCGCGGACGACGCGACGTTCGTCGGCTTCCTCGGCGACGGCCCGCCGCAGGCACGCGAGGTCCGCGACATCGTGCTGTACGACCCGGCTCCGGCAAAGGCGCTGTACGCCGAGCTGAGCGTCGGCAGCGACGCGACCTGGTGTGCGGCAGCGAAGCGCTCGCTCGAGCACGGGCCGGGGAGCCGCTGCGGCACGGCGCTCATCACGAACGGGCTGCTCGTGCAACCGCTCGGCCGGCTCGCGTTCTCGACAGCTCGGAACCACACGCTGCTCGTCCACGACCAACAGGGCTACTGGACGATCCTGGAGCCGCTCAGCCAGACCTACAGCGGCGGCTTGCGCAGCCAGGTCAAGGCGCTCCTGCTCCTGCAGGCGCAGACCGTTGCCCTCGGGCGCTGGGAGGCCACGATCGCGCGTCCCTACTGCACCGGCGTCAACGTCGCCTATCGGCGCGGCTTCGAGCCGGACCCCGATCCCACTCGTTGCGTCGTCACGACCTTCACGAAGACCGTCACGACCCGCTGAAACGCGCGTAGCTCGGAGGGTTGGGTGTGGCTACGCCCGGGAGCGTGGACTCGGCGGTTTGATCCACACTGATGCGTGTGCGGGCTGGACGGCGCCGTTGACGGCCTGCAGGAGCTCGCTGCGCACGGTGTCCAGGTCGACCGCCTCGCGGAGCCGCAGCGTGAAGCCCGCGATGATCGCCTCGGCGTCGTAGCGGGCACGGTTGAACCGGCGATCCACGAGCCGCTGCACCCGGAGTCTGAGTGGGTTGAACAGCGCTGCGGCGGCGAGGGTCGAGGCAGCGACCGCGACGGGTGAGGAAAACGGCAACACGTCGGTGGCCAGCGCGACGATCCCGACGAACACCCCGGCAAGGAGTCCGGTGATGATCAGGTACGACAGGGTGCGGCTGATCAGCCGGTCGATGTCGTACAGGCGGTATCTCAGGATGCTGATGCCGAGGCTCAGCGGGAGCGCGATCAGGCTGACCAAGATGCCGGCATTCCCGACGCCCCGCAGGAACGGCGAGCTGCTCGTGTTCAGGATGAACTCGAGCAAGAGACCGACGACGCCGAGCGTGCCGCCACTCAGCAGCCACTTCAGCTGCTGCCGGTAGTCACCCGTCGAGTGCCGGTAGCTGAGCAGGAGCCGAGTCGCCCAGGCCAGTCCGCCGACCCCCAGATAGAGCAGGATGAGGACCTTGTAGACGGTGTCGCTGGCAGGCGATCCGATCGACGCCAGCTCGCCCTTCCGGTCGATCTGGATGTGACGCGTGGTGAACGCGTTCACGTTTTGCCACGCGTTGACGGCGAGGAACACGCGCGCCGAGGGCCAGGTAGCCCCAAAGCGCGCGGCGCCAACGCCGTCCTAGACGCCCGTCGGGGAACAGCGCCAGCGGCAACGGCAGGAAGACGACCAGCCACATCCAGGTCCCCGGCGCGAGAAAAACCGCCACTCGGCCGAGCGGCAGCCCGTGATCGCCCTGCCGGTAGCGCAAGGCCGCGTAGTGCCCGGCAGCCGACGATACGACCACCGCGAGCGTCAGGAGGAGCAGAATCGTGCCGATCGGATTCCCGGGCTGGCGGCGCGCGACAACGGCCCCGAAGATCGCAAACGGCAGCAATGCGAGCCAAACCCCGTTGCCCCCGGGCCCGAAGATCCGGAGCGCTGCAGCAACGAGCACCGAGAACAGCAAGGCGAAGCCCACGACGCGCGTCGCCCGCTGCGACGCCAGCCCGAGGGGGTTGAACACCGGGTCCGACCTTGCACTCTGGTTCGTGGCGATTGCCGAATCTAGACCGTGACCCGTTCCGAGAACGTTACGGCCCTCAGCGGCGAGGCCGTCCGGGCAGGCGCAGTCCCGGAATCAGCTGCGGCACGCGTTCTCGGTAGCGCCGGTAGTCGTCGGGGAAGGTCTGGCTCATCAGGCGCTCCTCGATCGAGACGCGGATCGCGAAGACGGCAACGCCGACGACGGGAAGGGTGATGAGGACGCCAATGCCGTTCAGGAGCGCCGTGCCGAGGAGCATGCCCAGCAGGCCCGTGTAGATCGGATGCCGGGTCACCGCATATGGCCCTGATGTGCGCAGCTGGTGCCCGGTCCTCAGCGCGTTGGGTGACAGCGACCACATCGCGCCGAGACTGAACCGGGCCCAGAGCGTGAACAGCGTCGACGCAACGAGGATCACGCCTCCAGGGACTTCGACCCACCAGGAGCGGACGGTGATCCGGTGCAGGTCAGGCGCGGCGACTCCGAAGACCAGCACGGCCGCAACCACGACGCCGATCCGCCAGAGCGCTCGGTCCTCGAGCGGCTGCCTCGGCGAGGGTGCATGACGGAGCCTGAGCGCTCCGACGATCCAGATCGCCACGACGAGCACCCAGCAGGCCGCGGTGACGGTGCTCTGCACCCGTGCCGCGCTGCTCAGCCGCGCTCGGTGGCCAGGCGAAGGCCGAACGCCACGAGCACCGTGCCCATGACGGCATCGAGCCCACGACGCACGCGCGACCGGGCGAAGAAGTGCGCCGCCTTCGACACGGCGACAACGTAGAACAGGAACCAGCAGACGGCCATTGCCTCGAAGATCAGGCAAAGCGACGCCAGCTGGAGGACCGGCGCGCTGCCGCCTTGCACGAACTGCGGCAGCAGGCTGGTCATGAACGCCCCCAACTTCGGATTGCCGAGATCGCTGAGCAGCCCCTGCCGGAATGCTGCGCGCGGCGCGATCGAGGGACCGCTCCTGGCGGCCGCTGCGTGACCGTCAGCCCGGAAGACGGACCGCAGCGCCTGGAGCCCGAGCAGCATCAGGTAGACCGCTCCGGCAAATCGGATCAACGAGTACAGCGGTGAGAACGCCAGTAGGACGGCGGTCAGCCCGACGATCGTCGCGGTCGACCAGACCGTGATCCCGACGGCCAGCCCCGCGACGTTCGCCAGACCGGCGGTTCGCCCGCCCCGGATCGTGTTGCGCAGGATCAGCGCCGTGTCAGGACCGGGCGTCATGATCGTCAGCGCGGCCACGCCCATGAACGCCAGAACATCGACGGGCATGGTCGGAGAGTAATTCTTCGTCGACCGGCCGTGCGCTTTCTTACGGGTTGGCGACGACGGCCTCGAGTGCGTCTTTCCCGGCCCAGATGAACGTGTTGCCGACGGTCGCCCCCGCGACTGCCGGCGGCCGGCCCATCGCCGAGACCGGGTGCATGCCGGCGTCGCAGGAGGTGAACAGGCTGGAGCCGACCCGTTCCGCCGGGAGGCCCTTCGGCGGGCGGATCGTGAAGAAGTTGGCGTGCGCGCACCACAGGCCGGTTCCCGCAGGCGACGCCGTCGCCCCCGACCTGAGGTCGAGCAGCCGCTTCTGGCCCTGGCGGGTGGTGACGACGATCCGGTGGGCGTCTGCGATCGCGACGTTCCCCAGCAGGAGGTCGACCAGCCCACCGACCGGCACCTTCCAGGTGAGCTTGCCCGTCGACGGGTCGAAGCCCTCCAGCTTCACGGTCGCGTTCTTCGAGGTGGTGAGCTTGCCGGTCGGCGACCCGGTGGCCGTTCCGGTCATCACGCAGAGGAAGGCGCCGGAGAGACCGAGCGAGCCGCCGCAGTCGAACGTCGCGCCCGGGATCGTCCAGGCAGAACGGCCGGTGCGCTCGGAGAAGCCCACGGTCTCCGCGTCGCCGAGGACTTCGGTGTGTCCCGTCGTCGTGCGGCCGACGGTCCCGGCCTCGATCGCCCCGAACAGGCCGAAGTCCCAGCCGTAGTTGGGGTCGGTGCGGGGGCCGAACAGCTTCGAGACGGGCGCCGTCCAGCGAATACCGCCCGGGGTGGCGACTCCCGCGAGAACCGGAGTCGAGTCGTCCGTCTGGTAGACGCCTGGAACCGTCGACATCGCCCGTTCGATGTTCTGGACGCTCGCGAGGACCGCACCCGTTCGCGGCGACAGGGCGATGAGGCCGGTCTCGCCGTCCTGGGTCTGGACGACCAGGCAGAAGGCTTTGCCGCCGAGCGGCTTCGGGCACGCGCTCGGAGCATCCTCGACTCCGACGATCGTCTTCAGTCGCCAGACAACCTTGCCCGTCGCGATGTCGACGCCTTCCAGGTGCACGAACGGAGAGCTCGCACTGACCGGGACAAGAGCGAGGGCGTCGGCACCGTGCGCGACCGGCGTCGTCTCGACACCGGCCGTGATCGCCGAAAAGCCCTCGGGCAGCCGCCAGCGGACGGCGCCGGTCGCGGGATCGACGGCCTCGAGCCAGATCGATTTGTTCGCCGCGGAGACCAGCACGAGGGCGCGCCCGCCGCCCGCGACCGGACCGCCGACGACATGTATGCCATGGTCGACCCACGCGAGTTTGGCAGCCGGAGCAGTCTTCGGCGCGGCAAACACCGCCGTCGCCGCGACCGCCAACAGCACGGCGGCCGGCAAGGCGACCGCGAGGCGGCGCACGGATCTCTTTGAGAGCAGAGTGTTCGAATTCACCCTCGCGTTATCGGCCGGGCGCGAGCGCACTTGAGCGCATGCTCACAAGCTGTGCGTAGCCGCGCTCAGGAAAGCTCGGCGAGGCCCTGAGCGCCCACGCCTCGAGCTCGTCCGATCAAGCCGTTTCGCCGTCTTCGAGCAGGATCACGCTCTCCTGCTCGTTCGGGTCTGTCCGTGCGATCACCGCTCGCACGACCTCGCCGCTCGGGTTGTACGGCTGATGCGGAACGCCCGCCGGGATGTAGACGAAATCGCCGGCCGCGGTGCGCATCATGTGCTCGAGGTTGGGCCCGTGGCGCATCTCGGCGGCGCCTTCGAGGACGAAGATCACGGTCTCGTGCGCCTCGTGGTAGTGCGGCTTGGCGCTGGCACCCGGCGGCATCTCGAGGAGATGCATGCAGATCGCCTTCGAGCCGCTGCTCTCGGCCGACACCCCGGAGAAGTATTCGAGCCCCTGCTTGCCCCGGAACGCCTCGCCGCCCTTGATCAGCCGACACTCGTCCATCCGCCGATCATAAACCGCCGCCTCGTCTCGCACGGGCAGGCTAAGTTCCCGGCATGACCGAGCCGCTGAAGCTTTCCGCGTACGCGCCGAACCCGATCGACCCGGGAGCGCACATCGGCCATGTGCACCTGCGCACCGCCGATATCGACCGCGTGCGTGCCTTCTACGTCGACGTGCTCGGCTTCGATGTCGTCTTCGAGGCGCGCGACGTGCCGGGGTGGGGAACGACCGGCGACGTCCTGTTCATCTCGGCCGGCGGCTACCACCATCACCTCGGGTTCAACACGTGGAAGTCGGCAGGCGGTCCGCCGCAGCCGGACGGCGTCGCCGGTCTGCACCACGTCGCGATCGTCTATCCGACTCGGGCGGGTCTCGCCGATGCGGTCCGCCGGCTCCAGGCGATCGACTGGCCGTTGCGCCAGCTCGCCGACCATGGGACGCACGAGGCGGTCTATATCTCGGACCCCGACGGCAACGATCTCGAGCTCTACTGGGATCGTCCGCAGTCGGAGTGGCCGCGCGACGCCGAAGGCCGCCTCGGGTTCTTCGGGGGCGAGCTCGATCTCGCCGACCTGCTCGCCGAAAGCTAGGAAGCCGCGTCGGCCTGGCCGAGCTCGTAGAGCTCGCGCACCATGCCGTTCAGATCCCGCGCCGCGTTCGCGAACGTGAGGTGGCCTTCAGCATCCCGTGGCCATTCGTCCTCGGGCCGGTCCCAGTAGAGCTCGAGGCCGTTGCCGTCGGGATCGTTCAGATAGAGCGCCTCGTGCGTGCCGTGGTCGTTCACGCCGCTCAGCGGCCAGCCGGCGTCGCTCAGGCGCGCCAGCGCATCGCCGAGCGCTGCGCGCGTCGGGTAGCGGATCGCGATGTGGTAGAGCCCGGTCGTCCCGCGAGGCGGCGGCGAGCCGCCCTTCGACTCCCACGTGTTGAAGGCGAGATGATGGTGGTAGCCGCCCGAGGAGATGAACAGCGCGTCGGGCATGCGCACCACCACGTCGAAGCCGAGGATCCCGACGTAGAAGGCAGCGATCCGGTCGAGGTCGGCGGTCTTCATGTGAACGTGGCCGATGTCGACTCCCGCGGCGATGGGGCGCGGGGCGCGTTCCCTGGGCACGACCGTATTGGCTTCGGTGCTCACAGCACGATTGTGACGGACCGGCACGAGGTGCCGACGGTCGCGGCGGGCGGGCTGGTGGAATGACCCGACCGATCGTTAGTCTGTGTGCCGTGACGGCGATCGATTCTCACGTCGAGCCACACGACCATGACGACGGTGACGGCGCCGACGTCCCGCTGACGGATCGCTCGCCCTTCGCCGGCGTCATCCGCTTCTACGAGCTCGCGAAGCGCGCCGAATGGCAGACGCGCGACCTGCCGTGGGGCGAGCTGCCACCGGTGCCCGAATACTCCGGCTCGCCGCAGAAGCTCGCGCGCCGCCAGGACCTGTGGCGCTCGGTGATCACCCAGCAGCTGCAGGCCGACGAGCTCGCGGTCGAGATGGCGACTCAGCTCTTCGCGATCGCGCCCGACCCCGAGGCGAAGCTCTACTACACGACGATGGTGCAGGACGAGTCGCGCCACACCGAGGGCTGGCTGCAGCTCGTGGCGCAGTCGGGCGGGATGGGGGAGCGCGACCCGTACCTCGACCAGCTCGCCCACATGACGCTCGAGGCCGACACGCTCGAGGAGAAGGTCTTCCTGATGCAGGTCTTCTACGAACGCCTGATCATCCCGCGTTTCCGCCTGATCGCACGTTCGTCGCGCGGCACCGTGCTCGAGGATCTCTGCAACCGCCTGGCAATCGACGACGGAATCCACCACGGCGCCGGCATGGCGTACGAGCGAGTGCTGCTCGCAACGGCGGGGGACAAGACGAAGAACCTGCTCGTCGCGGCGGCGAACCGCATGCTGCCGCTCTTCGTGCAACACGCGCTCTGGCGGCCGAAGGCGCGCGAGTTCGTCGGCCAGCTGATGCACGACACCGACGTGCGCCGGCTGCACGAGGATGTCGAGAACGGCGTTCGCCTCGCTCGCTCGCTAGGCCTCGACGTCTCGGACATCCAGCTGCCGGTGTAGCTACGGTTTCGGCGTGTGCTTCGACGCCGACTCGACTCCCCCGATTCCCGTCATTGCGGGAGCGGCCGTCTCGCACGACGACCTTGTCCTGACGTCGGCTGACGGGGCCGAGTTCGCGGCGTTCCTCGCGACGCCCGATGAGAGCTCTGCGACCGGGATCGTGGTGCTGCCGGACGTCCGCGGTCTCTACCGCTTCTATGAGGAGCTCGCCCTTCGCTTCGCCGAGCGTGGCCACGCCGCGCTTGCGATCGACTACTTCGGTCGCACGGCGGGAGTCGCGAAGCGCGACGACGACTTCGACTACATGCCGCAGGTCGAGCAGACGACCGTGGCCGGCATCCAGGCCGACGTCGCCGCGGCCGTCAGCCGGCTCCGTGCCGACGGCGCCGCGTCGATCTTCACGGTCGGCTTCTGCTTCGGCGGCCGCAACTCGTGGCTGTCGGCGGCCTCGGGGCACGGCCTCGCCGGGGCGATCGGCTTCTACGGGCGGACGGGCGAGGGGCGAGACGGCTCGCCCGGCCCCATCGACCGAGCCGCTGAGATGGCCTGCCCGATCCTGGCCCTCCAGGCCGGCGACGACCAGAACATCACCGCTGAGGACAACGCCGCGTTCGATCGGGCTCTCGAGGCGGCCGGTGTCGAGCACGACGTGATCACCTACGACGGAGCTCCTCACAGCTTCTTCGACCGCAAGTACGAGGAGTTCGCCGACGCGTCCGCCGACGCCTGGCAGCGGACGCTCGAGTTCATCGCCCGGCATTCGTGATCCTCGCGATCGACCAGGGCACGACGGGCACGACCTGCCTCGTGGTCGACGAGGCGCTGGTTGTTCTCGGCCGGGCGTACCGCGAGCTGCCGCAGCACTTTCCCCGCCCCGGCTGGGTCGAGCACGACCCGGAGGAGATCTGGCAGAGCGTGCTCGCAGCTGCGGCCGGCGCCCTGGACGACGCCGGGGCCGGTGCCGCCGACCTCGACGCGGTCGGGATCACCAACCAGCGCGAGACAACCGTGCTCTGGAAGCGCGCGACCGGCCGGGCCGTTGCCCGCGCGATCGTCTGGCAGGACCGGCGCACCGCAGAGCGCTGCCGCGAGCTCGACCCGGAGCTGATCCGTGAGCGCACCGGCCTCGTCCCCGACCCGTACTTCTCGGCGACCAAGCTCGAATGGCTGCTGCGCGAACACGGCTCGAGCGAGGGGCTGGCGTTCGGCACCGTCGACAGCTGGCTCGTCTGGAAGCTGACCGGCGGCGAAGCACATGTCACCGACCGCACGAATGCGTCGCGCACGCTGCTCGCGAACCTGCAGACGCTCGACTGGGACGACGAGCTGCTCGCCGTCTTCGGAGTCGACCGCTCGCTGCTCCCGCGCATCGCCGCCTCGAGCGACACGGTGGGCGAGGCCGACCTGCTGGGTGCGCGCATCCCGATCTCGGGCATCGCCGGCGACCAGCAGGCAGCGCTCTTCGGCCAGGGCTGCCACGAGCCGGGACAGGCGAAAGCGACGTACGGCACCGGCAGCTTCTTGCTCGTCCACACGGGCCCGGACGTCGTGCTGCCGCCGCACGGGCTGCTCGCGACAGCTGCCGCCGACGGGTATGCGCTCGAGGGAGCCGTCCTTGTGAGCGGCGCGGCGATCCAGTGGCTTCGCGACGGACTCGGGATCCTGGCGGACGCGGCCGAGAGCGAGGCGCTGGCCGAGAGCGTCGACTCGACCGGCGGCGTGGTGTTCGTGCCCGCGCTGACCGGGCTCGGCTCGCCCTGGTGGGATCCGGACGCCCGCGGCCTCGTCTCGGGCCTGACCCGCGGCACGACGCGCGCGCACCTTGTCCGCGCGGCGCTCGAGGCGATCGCCCATCAGGTGGCCGACGTCGTCGACGCACTCCCGGCACGGCCGACCGTCCTTCGAGCCGACGGCGGCGCGGCCGCCAACGGCTTCCTGATGCAGCTCCAGGCCGACCTGCTCGGCTGCCCCGTCGAGGTCGCGGCGGAGCGAGAGACCACGGCGCTCGGAGCTGCTGCTCTCGCCGGCGGGACGAAGGCGCGCGTGCGTGTCGGGCGGCGCTACGACCCCCGCCGCGATCGCGCCGACATCGCGGCCTCGCGCCGAGCCTGGCGTGAGGCGCTCCAGCGCGCCACCGACAAGGCGGCTGCGTGACGCGGATCGACATCCACCAGCACTTCTGGCCGGAGCCGTTCGTCGAGGCGCTCTCGCGGCGCAAACACGCTCCGCGCCTGCAGGGCAGCAAGCTCGAGATCCAGGGCGACACGGTGTGGGACGTCGACCTCGACGCGCACCGGGTCGAACACCGGCTCGCCCTGCTCGATCGGTTCGAGCTCGACACCGCGGTCGTCTCGCTGCAACCCACGCTCGGACTCGACCGGCTCCCGGCCAGAGAACGTGCCGAGCTCGTCGCTGCGTGGGAGGACGGCATCCTCGCGCTCGCAGGCGAGCCGCGCTTCATTCCGCTCGCGACCTCGTGGCCGCGGGCCGGCTTTGCGGGGCTGTCCGTCTCGGCACCCGAGCTACTTGACTTGCCGGCGCTTGCGCCGCGAATCGATGCGCTGGTGGCGCACGGCGGGTTCCTCTTCGTCCATCCCGCCACGGCGACCGTGCCGCCCGGCAAACCCAACTGGTGGCCGGCGGTGGTCGACTACGCGGGACAGATGCAGGCGGCGTACGCAGCGTGGCTGCTCGCAGGCGTCGAGCACTGGCCCGAGCTCGACGTGGTCTTCGCGATCCTCGCGGGCGGCGCACCGTTCCAGATGGAGCGCCTGTCGTCGCGTGGCGTCGAGGAGCGGATCGCGATCCGCCCGCGCATCTGGCTCGACTCGGCGTCCTACGGCAGCCGCGCGCTCGACTTCACGATGTCGGCGCTCGGGATCGACCGGATGCTGTTCGGCAGCGACGCGCCGATCGTCGACCCCGAGCCGACGTTGCGTACCGTCGAGTCCTTCGGGCAGGCTGTAGCCACCGCGATGTTCACCACCAACCCGCTGCGTCTCCTCGGCCGATGAGCGACATCGAGAGCTTCGTTCGCGAGCACGTCCCGGGCGGCCGCCCGCTCGACCTGGCCGAGCTCTTGACCCTCGCCCGCATGATCGGCGAGCGCCGCGAGCTGTGGCAGGAGCACGTGCGCCACAGCCGGAACGAGCGGAACTTCGCGCAGCTCTACCGCGACCCGAGCATCGACGTGTGGCTGATCTGCTGGGACAACGCCCAGGACACCGGCTACCACGACCACGACCAGTCGTCAGGGGCGGTCTACGTCTGCGACGGCCTGCTGTGCGAGGACTCGCTGCAGCGCGGCCCGGACGGCTGGATCCGCGAGCGGACGATCGAGCACCGAGCGGGGGAGGGGTTCGACTTTCCGGCCGCGTACATCCACGGCGTTCGCCACCCCGGCGGCGGAACGCCGGCGAACTCGATCCACATCTACAGCCCGGCGCTCTGGCGCATGGGGCACTACGAGTACACCGACGACGGGATCATGGGCCGCGTCTCGATCACGTACGCCGACGAGCTCGCCGGCAACGCCTGAGGGCGAGTTGCTTTACAGCCCGCGGCGGGCCGCGAAGGCCGGCAGCCACGCGACGAACTGCGACAGCCGCGCGCCGGCAGCACGCAGGTCGGCGACGATCACGTCGCGCCGTTCGGGCGTGATGCGCGACGTCGGGACGCAGGTCGTCAGCGCTGCGAGCACCACGCCGTCCTCGTTCGTGACGGGAACGGACGCCGCGTAGAGACCGACGGCGGTGTCTTCCCAGTTCTCGGCAAAGCCGTCAGTACGCACGTGCGCCAGAATCGAGAACAGCTCCGGCAGACCGTTCAGGCGGCGGCCGGTCGGGGTGACGAGCGGCCCGTGGGGGAACGTCGCCGCAACCTTCTCGTTCGACTCCGAGGCGAGCACGACGCGGCCGCTCGCCGACGCAAACGCCGGCGTCTTGGAGCCGACGAACGTGACGAGGCGCACGGGATGCGACGTCTCCTCGAGCGCGACGAAGAGCGACTCGGCGCCGTCGAGGACGGCAAGGCACACCGTCTCGTCGTGCAGCGCGAGGAACTCGGCGGCGACGGTGCGGAAGGCGATCACGATCGGCAGCTCTTCGGCCCGCCCCGCCAGCCTGAGCGCCCGGATGCCCAGGTCGAAGCGGCTTTCGTGGTCGCGCACCGCCCAGCCGCGATCGACGAGGACGTTGCACACCCGGTGCACGGTGCTCTTCGGCATGCCGAGCTCGCGTGAGATCTCCGACAACCCGAGGGGGGCGCGCGCCGCAAGCAGGTCGAGCACCCGCAGCGTGGTGTGGACACCGACCGACGCACTGCGCGGGGCGTCCTGCTCGGTGGTCACTGCCGGGGTATCGGAGGGACGCACGGATACCGACATCGGGCCGAACAATAGGTGCGCCCGCCGGCAATGTCGAGAACAATGATCCGGATATGGCACAAAGGGGTGCACAAGCCCTGTCTGCAGTGGTATAACCGCCGAAATCCTGGGACGCCGGTCCATTCGCAGAACGGTCGGTGCCCGCCAACGATGCGCGGGGTCTGGGGACTCCAAGCACCGCCGAAGGAGCGTGGACATGGATCGGGAGAGCAAGCGGGCGATCGAGGAGTTCCGCCGCAACGAAGCGGGGCCGATCGAGAACAACCTCATCGACGAATTGATGGCCGGCGACCTGAGCCGGAAGGCCTTTCTGCAGCGCAGCGCGCTGTTCGGCCTCTCGGCCGCGACCGTCGGCTCGCTGCTCGGAGCTGTGGGCGAGGCACCGGCCCGCGCCGCGGGCTTCCGGCAGGGAAGCGCCAAGGCCGGCGGGACGCTTCGCATCGGGCTGATCGCGCCGACCGCGACCCCCGAGCCGAGCAAGCTGGCAGACGAAGGCGGTCTCGGCGTCGCCTCCGTCCCGGGTGAATTCCTCGTCTTCTCCGACAAGAACCTGCAACTGCAGCCGTGGCTCGCGACGAGCTGGAAGCCGAACGCGACGGCGACGGTCTGGACGTTCCAGATCCGCCAGGGCGTCAAGTTCCACAACGGGCAGAAGCTCACCGCCGACGACGTCGTGGCGACGTTCAAGGTGCTGGCGGGCCCGAAGTCCGCTGCGGCGTCGGCGTTCGCCGGCATTCTCACCCCGGCCGGGGTCGTGAAGACCGGGCCGTACACGGTGCAGTTCCACCTGCAGCAGCCGACGGGCGGCTTCCCGTACCTCGTCAGCCAGACGACGTACCAGGCCGTGATCCTGCCGAAGAACTACGCGGGCAACTGGCTGGCGGCGAAGTTCGTCGGCACCGGCCCGTACAAGTTCGCGAGCTACACGCCGAACCTCGGGGCGAAGTTCGTCCGCAATACGGCGTACTGGGGCGGCAATCCGGCGCTCGACGGGGTCAACATCACGTTCTACGCCGGCGGCACCGCGCCGCAGGTGTTGGCGTTGAAGGCCGGGACGCTCGATCTCGTGCAGCAGCTCTCCGCGCAGGAGGCCGCGTCGTTCGCGAACAACTCCAGGTACCAGACCTGGGAGGTCAAGACCTCGAATCATCGCGAGATCGGCATGCGCGTCGACATGGATCCGTTCAAGGACCCGCGTGTGCGTCGTGCTGTCGCGCTGACGCTCGACCGGCCCGGGATGATCAAGACGCTGTTCAGCGGCAAGGGTGTGGTCGGCGACGACAACCCGATCTGGACCGGCTATCCGTCACACAACCCGTCGGTCAAGCAGCGCGTCCAGAACATCACGCTGGCCAAGGCCCTCCTGGCCGCTGCCGGCAAGTCGAACCTGTCGTTCACGATCACGACCTACAAGACGCAGGAGATCCCGGACCTGGCGCAGATCATCCAGTCCGATGCGAATGAGGCCGGGATCAACATCTCGCTCGAGTTCCTGAGTGCGAGCGACTACTACGGGTCGGCGCCGGGCGCCGACTACCAGACCACGACACCGTGGCTGAACCGTCCGTGCGTGATCACCGACTACGGCCACCGCGCGATCCCGAACGTCTTCCTGACGTCCGCGTTCGAGACCGGTGGTCCGTGGAACCAGTCGCACTACGCGAACCCGAAGTTCGATTCCGCGGTCAAGTCGTACATCGGGGCCTCGGATCTCGCGACTCAGCGGAAGTACGCGGGAGCCATCGAGGGCATCTTGCTCGAAGACACCCCGGTGATCATCCCGTACTTCTACAGCTACGTCGCCGTGGGCTCGTCGAAGGTCAAGGGCTATTCCCCCGAGGGGCTCGGCGGTCTCGAGCTCCGCGGAGTGTCGCTCGGCTAGCTGACACGCGCGGGGGCGGTGCGATTCGCATCGCACCGCCCCCGCGCGTCTGAAAGAACTCCGCCATCGCCCGCTATGTCCTCAAGCGCGTCGGCCTCGCGCTCGTCACGCTGGTGCTGCTCAGCATCATCGTGTTCGCGACGGCGCAGTTGCTGCCCGGTGATGTCGGGCGGATCATCCTCGGGCCGTTCGCGCCACAGAGCGCCGTCACCGCGCTCGACAAGCAACTCGGGGCCGACAAGCCGGCCTACATCCAGTACCTGAACTGGGCGCGCGCCATCGTCCTGCACGGGAACTTCGGCACCTCGCTCGCGCAGCAGGTGCCGGTACGCACGCTGCTCGGGCCCGCGCTGCGGCGCTCGTTCGAGCTTGCGGCGGTCGCGTTCGCACTCTGCGTTCCGCTCGGCGTGCTCGGGGGCATCGTCGCCGGCCTGCGTCCCGGCCGCGCAGCCGACCGCGCGATCACCGTCATCGGGCTCTCGCTGGCCGTTGTGCCCGAGTTCGTGACCGGCATCTTCCTGCTCATCGCGTTCGGCATCTGGATCCACGCCCTGCCGATCAGCGCGACCTGGCCGGACGGCGCCGGGCTGTTGACCCAGATCCGCTACCTGATCCTGCCGGGTCTGACCCTGACGCTGGTTCTCTTCGGCTACATCGCGCGCATCACCCGCGCCGGGATGGTCGAGGCGCTCGAAGTCGGACTACACGCGCACGGCATTCCTCAAGGGACTGTCGGCGTCGACGGTCGTGCGCCGCCACGTCCTCCGCAACGCGCTCCTGCCGACGATCGCCGTCGTTGCCACCCAGATCGGCTATCTCGTCGGCGGGCTGGTCGTCGTCGAGACGCTGTTCCAGTACCCGGGAATCGGTCAGACCATCTTCACCGCCGCGAACCAGCGTGACTTTCCGCTGCTGGCGGCCGGTGTGCTCGTCGTCGGGGTCGTCTATCTGGTCGTCACGCTGCTCGCCGATCTGCTGATCGCGGCGCTCAACCCCCGGATCCGGTCGGGACTCGAAGAGTGAGCACGCTCGAGCTGCCCGTCGCGAGGATCGACGAGGCCAAAGCGGCACGCCGGGAACGCCTTCGTCTGCTCCTGCGCTCGCCGACCGCGGTCGGAGGCGGCCTCGTCGTGGCGTTCTGGATCGTGTGCGCGATCCTCGGGAACCACGTGACGCCGTACGACCCGATCTACTACCACGCCTCCACGACGTACGCGCACCCGTCGTCGACGTACTGGTTCGGCACCGACCGGCTCGGGCGGGACGTTCTGTCGCGCGTCCTCGCCGGCTCGCGCGACATCCTGACCGTGGCGCCGCTTGCGACGCTGCTCGGCATCGTCCTCGGCACGAGCCTCGGCCTGCTCACGGGCTATCTGCGGGGAGTCGTCGACGACCTTGTGAGTCGCGTCATCGATGCAGTGCTCGCGCTGCCGCTGATCATCGTCGCCGTCACGGCGCTCGCCGCGCTCGGCACCAAGTCGAGCTGGACCGTGACGATCGTGATCGGGGTCGTCTTCACGCCGATCATCGCCCGCACCGTCCGCACGGCTGTGCTGGCCGAGCGCGATCTCGACTACGTGCAGTCGGCACGGCTCCGCGGCGAGGGGAACCTGTACGTGATGTTCGTGGAGATCCTCCCGAACGTCACCCCGCTGATCCTCGTCGAGGCGACCATCCGTCTCGGCTACGCGATCTTCACGGTCGCGTCGCTCACGTTCATCGGGTTCGGGATCCAGCTGCCGTCACCCGACTGGGCCGTGCAGATCAACGACAACTACCCGTACCTCGATCCGGACTGGTGGGCTGTGCTCTTCCCGGCGCTCGCCATCGCCTCGCTGATCGTCGCGGTCAATCTGGTCTCGGACGCCGTCCAGCAGGCCTACGAACGATGACCACACCCGTGGGGCCCGCCCTCGAACTCGACGCGCTCGACGTCTCGTACACCGTGCGCGGAACGGATCGCCGCGTGCTCCGTGGGGTCACGTTTCGGATCGAGCGGGGAAAGTCGTTCGGCCTCGTCGGCGAGTCGGGCTGCGGAAAGTCGACCGCCGCTCTCGCCATCGTCCGCTACCTGCCGCGGAACGGGCAGATCGACTCGGGCTCGATCCGCATCGACGGCCGCGACGTCGTGGGGCTCGGCGGCTCGGATCTGCGCAAGCTGCGCGCCGAGCAGGTCTCGATGGTGTACCAGAACCCCGGTTCGGCGCTGAACCCGACGATCAAGGTCGGCCCTCAGGTCGCCGAGGCGTTCACCGCGCGCGGCGTGCCGCGCCGTGAGGCGACGGACCGCGCGCGCGACGCACTCGCCCGCGTCCAGATCGCCGACCCCGGATCGGTGCTCGGCCGATACCCGCACCAGCTCTCCGGTGGCATGCAGCAGCGCGTCGTCATCGCCATGGCGCTGGCGAAGGATCCGTCGCTCCTCATCCTCGACGAGCCCACGACGGGGCTCGACGCGACGGTCGAGGCCGAGGTGCTCGACCTGGTCGCTCAGCTCCAGGCCGAGCTGAACACCTCGGTGCTGTTCATCAGCCACAACCTCGGCGTGATCGCGAAGATGTGCTCGCGGGTCGGCGTCCTTTACGCAGGCCGACTCGTCGAGGAGGGGCCGGTCGAGCAGGTGCTCCGCGACCCGCGGCATCCGTACACCGTGGGGCTGCTGCGCTGCGTTCCGCGTGCCGGTGCGCGCCGCGACCAGGGACGACTCGACACGATTCCCGGGTTCCTGCCGAGCCTCGGTGCCGAGCTGCCCGGGTGCGTCTTCGCCGACAGGTGCGCGCTCGCCGACGACCGGTGTCACACCGAGGAGCCGCCGCTGGTCAAGCTCGCCGACGACCACGAGAGCCGCTGCTGGTATCACGATCGCGCTCACGACCTGCCACGGCAAGAGTCGTCCGAGGCGCTCGCCTCGACCGTCGACCGCTCGGCCCCGCCGGTCGTCAGCTTCGAGCAGCTCGGCAAGATCTTCCGCCAGCGGGGTCAGGAGGTGCACGCGCTGGCCGACGCGTCGGCCCAGATCTGGCCGGGCGAAACGCTTGGACTGGTCGGCGAGTCGGGCAGCGGCAAGACGACCCTGGCCCGCGCGCTCCTCGGCATCGTCGAACCGACGTCCGGCACCGTCTCCCTCGAAGGGCGGCCGCTCGCGCCACGGTTCACGAAGCGCTCCGACGCCGATCTGCGCGATCTGCAGATCGTCTTCCAGAACCCCGACTCCGCGCTGAACCGCCGCCACGCGGTGCGCCGGATCCTGCTGCGGGCGTTGAAGAAGACCGCGGGTCTCACCGGTCGCGCCGCAGACGAGAGGCTCAGCGAGCTCGCCGGTCAGGTCAGGCTGTCCGAGCGCACGCTCACGCAGAAGCCGGTGCAACTGTCGGGCGGTCTCAAGCAGCGCGTCGCGATCGCAAGGGCGTTCGCCGGCGACCCGAAGCTCGTCGTCTGCGACGAGCCGACGTCGGCGCTCGACGTCTCCGTCCAGGCGGCGATCCTCAATCTGCTCGTCGAGCTCCAGACGACCCGTGGGGTCGCGTTCCTGTTCATCTCGCACGATCTGGGCGTCGTCCGCTATCTGTCCCATCGCATTGCCGTGCTCTATCTCGGACGCCTGATGGAGCTCGGCCCGGCCGAGGTCGTGTTCGAGGGGCCACACCATCCGTACACCGAGGCGCTGCTGTCGGCCGTGCCGGCGATCGACGGCGACAACCGCGTTCGCATCAAGCTCGAGGGAGAGATTCCCAGTGCCGCATCGCCGCCGAGCGGCTGCGTGTTCCACACCCGCTGCCCACGCAAGCTCGGCGCGATCTGCGAGACGGAGGAGCCACCGCTCGCCGAGGCCGAGACGGGGCATCTGCTGCGCTGCCATATCCCGATCGAGGAGCTGCGCGCGCTGCAGCGGCCGGTGCCGTCGTGAAGATCCGCGCAGCAGTGCTGGAGGAGACGGGCGGCGTGTTCGAAGTGCAAGAGCTCGACCTGGCGCCGCCCGGCGCCGGCGAGGTGCTGGTGCGGTTGAAGGCCTCGGGCGTCTGCCACTCCGATCAGAACGCGATCGACGGCACGGCGCCGACGCGCTGCCCTGCGGTGCTCGGCCACGAGGGAGCCGGGATCGTGGAGGCGGTTGGCCCAGGCGTGACGCGGGTCGTTCCCGGCGATCACGTCGCGCTGTCCTGGGCGCCGTCGTGCGGGCAGTGCTCCGAGTGCGTGCGCGAGCTGCCTCATCTCTGCGCAGCGGCGTGGCCGGCGATGGGTGAGGGCGGCCTGCTCGACCACACCTCCCGGCTCTCGCGCGGCGGCGAGCCGGTCTACCACTACTCGCTCATCTCATCGTTCGCCGAAGCCTGCGTGGTGCCCGAGCGGTCGTGTGTGCCCATCCCGAAGGACGTTCCCTTCGCGATCGCAGGACTCGTCGGCTGCGCCGTCACGACCGGGGTCGGAGCGGTCTGGAACACAGCTGAGGTTCGCCCCGGCGATCTGGTCGCCGTTTTCGGCTGTGGAGGCGTCGGCCTGTCAGCCGTGCTCGGGGCGGTTGCGGCAGGGGCTGCCGAGATCGTCGCGGTCGACGTGAGCGACGCAAAGCTGTCGGCTGCGCGCGACCTCGGTGCGACGTCCAGCGTGCTCTGGGCCGGCTCCCCCGAAGCGACGGCCGAGGCGGTGCGCGATGTGTCCAACGGCGGTGTCGATGCGGCAATCGAGGCGACCGGACGCGTCGAGGCGATGCTCGCTGCGTTTCTCTCCACGAGGAACCGAGGCGCTGCCGTCCTGATCGGGATTCCCCGCGAGGACGCCGTTCTGCCGCTGCCGGCGCTCTCGATCCCGCGCATGGAGCGGCGGGTGCTCGGCGCGATCTATGGATCGTCGCGGCCCGAACGCGCCTTTCCCATGATCCTCGACCTCTACCGCCGCGGGCGTCTGCCGCTCGACCGGCTCGTCTCGCACACGCTGCCGCTCGAGCAGATCGGCGAGGCGTTCGCGCTGCTGCGAAACGGCGAGGCAAAACGCGTGGTCATCGACCTGGAAGGTGGCTCAGCTTGAATCTCGACGAACTGGACGGCCGGATCGGCGACGGATGGGGCGGGGTGAAGCCGAACGGCAGCCACGTCAACGTCGTGCTCGCCCGCCGCGGCAGCCCCATCGCCGCTGCAGCGCTGAGCATGCTCGCGCACCCGTCGCCGGGGCACACGCCCGTGCTCGTCTGCGTGGGCAAGACCGAGCAGGAGTACGAGCCGGTCTGGCCGCCCACGCTGATGATGAACAAGGCGACCGCGCTCGACGATCGGCACCAGACGCTGACCTGGGGCGCCGCACAGCTGGGGATTGCCCAGGGCGTGCTGGACTCGGTCGCCGACGGGCTCGTCGAGGCGAGCGGCGACCTGCTGGTGCTGGTCGCCGTCTGGGTCGATCCGGGCGCAACCGACGAGACCGCGGTGCGCGTGGCGAATCGCGAGGCGGTGCGGAAGGCGATCGGCACGTGCGTGAACGGCCGCGACCCGGCGGCCGCTGCGAGCCTCGTCGAGCGCCGCGACACGATCGCCAGCCCCTTCTATGGGGGCGAGTAGTGCGCATCTCCGCCGTCGAGACGCGCCGCTACGTCTATCCGCTCGACCCGCCGTTCCATGCGGCGTGGGACCCCGTCCCGCGCGAGCGGCAGGAAGCGACGGTCGTGCTCGTGCATACCGACGAGGGCGTGACCGGCATCTCGTCGGGCGGCGACGGACTGTCTGATCGCGAGCTGCTCGAGCGCCTGTTGGTCGGGCGCGACCCCTTGCGCACGGAATGCATCCGCGAGATCGGCGAGACGGTCGACTTTCATGGCGGCCGTCCGTGGGCCGTCGAGATCGCGGTGTGGGATCTGGTCGGCAAGATCGTCGGCCAGCCGCTGTGGAAGCTGCTCGGCGGCCGTTCGGAGCGGCTGGTCGCCTACGCGTCGAGCGGCGAGCTGCTGGCTCCGGCCGAGCGCGCCGAGCGGTGCCTGGCACTCGCGGAGCGGGGCGTGAAGGCGGTCAAGCTCCGGTTCCATCACGCCGACTGGCGCGAGGATGTCGCGGTGATCGCCGCGGTGCGCGAGGCGGTCGGGAGCCGGCTCGAGATCATGGTCGACGCCAACCAGGGCTGGCGCATGCCCGGCGACCGCGGCGAGCGCTGGGATGTGGCGACCGCGGCGCAGTGCGCGCGGGCGCTCGAGGAGCTCGGCATCTGCTGGCTCGAGGAGCCGCTCCGCACGGACGACGCGGCCGGCTATGCGAGTCTGCGCGGGCTCACCACCTTGCGCATCGCGGCCGGCGAGATGGTGCGGAATGCGGGAGAGGCACGCGACCTCGTCGTTCGCGGCCAGGTCGATGTGCTGCAGTGCGACGTGCTCTTCGTCGGCGGGTTCGGCGGCGCACGGCGGCTGGCCGCGCTCGCCGACCTCCACGGCCGGGCCTGGTCGCCGCACACGTGGTCGAACGGGCTAGGCCTGGTCGCGAACCTGCACGCCGCGCTCGCGTTCTCCACCGTGCCGTACATCGAGGTTCCGCACGATCCGCCGGCCTGGTCGGACGAGCGCCGCGACTGGCTGCTGCCCGAGCCCCTTCGGATCGCTGCCGACGGGACGATCGCGCCGCCGCCCGGCCCGGGGCTCGGCGTCGAGCTCGATCTGGCCGCGCTCGAGCGCTGGCGCATCGACTGATGCAGATCGCAGCTGTCGTGCTGCGCTCGCCCGGTGTTCCGGTCACCGTGGAGCAGGTCGAGCTCGCCGGGCCGAAGGCGGGCGAGGTGCTCGTGCGCGTCGCCGCCGCGGGGGTCTGCCATTCCGACGTCCGGCTTGCCGACGGCGAGCTCGGCGACGGCCGGTGGCCGATGGTGCTCGGGCACGAGGGTGCCGGCGTCGTCGCCGAGATCGGTGAGGGTGTCGAGCACGTCGCTCCCGGTGACCACGTGGCGTTCTCGTTCGTCCCGGCCTGCGGAATCTGCCGCGCCTGTGCGGCCGGCCGCCCGAACCTGTGCGAGCCGGCGGGCGTTGCGGGCTTCGCCGGCACGCTGCTCGACGGTACGACCCGCCTCTCGCTGCCTGACGGCACGGCTCTGCAGCACGGTCTGATGACCGCCTGCTTCGCCGACGCGACCGTGGTTGCGGGCGCCTCCGCGGTGCCGATCGACACTGCGCTGCCGCTGTGGCAGGCGGCCCTGCTCGGCTGCGGCGTCGTCACCGGAACCGGCGCCGTGCGGAACGTCGCGCGCGTTGCGCCCGGCGACACGGTCTGCGTGATCGGCGTGGGCGGGGTGGGGATGCAGGTCGTGGCGGCCGCTCGGATCGCCCGTGCGGCCATGATCATCGCCGTCGACCGCAACCCCGAGACGCTCGAGCGCGCGCTGCGACACGGTGCGACACACGCCGTCGACGCGACGGGCGCGGATCCCGCGGCCGCGGTCCGTGAGCTCTCCGACGGTGGTGTCGACCACGCGTTCGAAGTGGTCGGGCGCCCCGAGACGATCCGGCTTGCCTGGGACGCCATCCGGCCGGGCGGCAGCGCCGTCGTCGTCGGCCTGGTGCCTCGCGGGGTCGAGGTTGCGGTACCCGGCATCGAGTTCCTCTCCGACAAGTCGCTGCGTGGCACGTACTACGGATCGGGCGACGCGGCGCGCGAGTTGCCCGACCTCGCGCGGCTGGCGGTCGACGGCGAGCTCGACCTGGCAGGGGTCGTGACGCATACCGTGGGGCTCGACGGCGTCGAGCGCGCTCTGCAGCGGCTCAGGGGCGGCGACGGCGGCCGGACGGTCGTGGTGATCGACGAGGATCTGGCGGGAATCGAGAGAGGGGCGCTGGCATGACGAGCATTGTGGAACGGCTGAAGAATTCGGAGGAGCGCGACTCGGACGCACTGGTCGCGGGTCTCGACATCCGCACGCAGGCATTCATCGACGGCGCGTACGTCGATGCGCTCTCCGGTGAGACGTTCGACTGCGTCAGTCCTGGAACGGGGCGGACGATCGCGTCGATCGCAGCCTGCGACTCGGCCGACGTCGATCGCGCTGTCGCGGGCGCCCGGCGCGCCTTCGAGTCGGGCAGCTGGTCGCGTGCCGCCCCGAAAGTGCGGAAGAAGGTGCTGCGCCGTCTCGCGACCCTGATGGAGGAGCATGCCGACGAGCTGGCGCTGCTCGAGACGCTCGACATGGGCAAGCCGATCCGCGACAGCCGGCGGGTCGACGTGCCGCTTGCCGCCGAGACGATCGCGTACTACGGGGAGGCGATCGACAAGGTCTACGACGAGATCGCGCCGACCGAGAGCTCGAGCTGTCGTGATGATCGTGCGCGAGCCGCTCGGCGTGATCGCCGCGGTCGTGCCCTGGAACTTCCCGCTGATGATGGCGAGCTGGAAGCTGGGCCCTGCGCTCGCGACCGGCAACTCGGTCGTGCTGAAGCCGGCCGAGCAGTCGTCGCTGACCGCGCTCAAGCTCGCCGAGCTCGCAGCCGAGGCAGGGCTGCCGGACGGCGTGCTGCAGGTGGTGCCCGGCTACGGCGAGACGGCGGGCCGGGCGCTCGGCCTGCATCACGACGTCGACATGGTCGCGTTCACCGGCTCGACCGAGGTCGGCAAGTTCTTCCTGCGCTACAGCGGCGAGTCGAACATGAAGCGGCTCGCGCTCGAGTGCGGCGGCAAGTCGCCGAACGTCGTCTTCCCGGACTGCGGCAATCTCGACGCTGCCGCGCAGGCCGCCGCCTGGGGCGTCTTCTACAACCAGGGCGAGGTCTGCAACGCCGGCTCGCGGCTGCTCGTGCACGAGGACATCCGGGAGGAGTTCCTCGACCGCGTTCTCAAGGTCAGCGCAGGCATCCGGCCCGGCGATCCGCTCGATCCCGCCACCAAGATGGGCGCGATCGTCGACGACCGGCAACTGGAGCGCGTGCTCGGGTACGTCGAGACGGGCAAGCAGGAAGGCGCCGGCCTGTTGCTGGGCGGTGACCAGACGCTGGTCGAGACCGGCGGCTACTACGTCGAGCCGACCGTCTTCGGCGAGGTCTCGAACGCGATGACGATCGCCCGGGACGAGATCTTCGGGCCGGTGATGTCGGTGATCTCGTTCAAGGACGAAGCCGAGGCGATTGCGATCGCGAACGACACGATCTACGGCCTGGCCGCCGCGATCTGGACCGACGATGTCAACCGCGCCCATCGCGCCGCCCGCGCGCTGCGCGCAGGTGTCGTCTGGGTGAACACCTTCGACGCGGGCGACATCACGTCGCCGTTCGGCGGCTTCAAGCAGTCCGGCTTCGGGCGAGACAAGTCGATCCACGCGCTCGACAAGTTCACCGACCTGAAGTCGATCTGGCTGCAACTGCGGTGACCGTCGGCGTCACCGGCACGTCGCTCGACCTCGATCAACTCGAACGGGTCGCCTCTTCGGGCGAGGGCGTCGAGCTGGCCGAGGGTGTCGTCGACCGGGTGCAGGCCGGCCGCGATGTCATCCTGCGCGCGCTCGACCGGGAAGAGCCGGTCTACGGTCTGACCACCGGCGTCGGAGTGCGCAAGCGGACGCGCGTGACCGACGATGAGCTGACCGAGTTCAACCGGCGCCTGATCCTGGAGCACCGGGTCGGTCAGGGGCCCGCGGCGCCCGAACCCGTGGTGCGTGCGCAGCTGCTGCTGCTCGCGAACGGGTTCGCCCGCGGCACAGCGGGCGTCCGGCCGCTGCTGCTCGAGCGGGTCGTCGAAGTCCTGAACCACGGACCGCTTCCGAGCGTCCGCCTGCTCGGCTCCGTCGGCGAGTCCGATCTGCCCGCGAACGCCGATCTGGCACACGGCCTCCTCGCCGGCCTCGAGCTCGAGGCGAAGGAAGGCCTCGCGCTCCTCAACAACAGCAGCTTCTCGACCGCGTTGGCCGCACTCGCGTTTGCCGGCGCCGAGCGGCTGCTCGACTCGCTCGACGTCGCCGCCTGCCTCGACCTGGAGGCGTTCGCCGCGAACCTCACGCTGCTGCATCCCGAAGTGGCGCGCCAGCGCCCGTATCCGGGGCTGCAACAGGCGGTCGACCGTCTGGGCGGCCTGCTCGAGGGAAGCTGGCTCTGGAGCGAAGGTGCGGCGCGGAATCTGCAGGATCCGTTGACCTTCCGCTCCGTTCCGCAGGTGCACGGCGCGGCTCGCGACGCGTTCGCCTTCGCGGGGCGCCAGCTCGCGGTCGAGCTGAACGCATCCCAGGAGAACCCGCTCATCGTCGTGTCCGAGGACCGGGTCGTCTCGCAGGCGAACTTCGATGTGCTTCCCCTGGCGGCCGCCCTCGATTTCGTCCGCGTCGCGCTGGCACCGGTGCTGATGTGCGCCGCGGAGCGCGCTGTCAAGCTGCTGCAGGCGCCGCTGACCGGCCTGCCCGAGGGCCTCGCGGCCGCGAACGGCCTGGCCGAGAGCGCCCTCTCCGAATTCGGAGTGCCCGTGCAGGCCCTTGCGGCCGAAGCGCGCCTGCTCGCGCAACCCGTCTCGTTCGAGACCGTCAGCACGAGCCACCACGAGGGGATCGAGGACCGGTTCACGCTGGCGCCGCTCGCGGCCAGGAGGCTTGCCGAGATGGTCTCGCTGGGCGCGAGGGTCGTCGCGATCGAGCTTGTCGTCGCCGCCCAGGCGATCGATCTCCGCGGCCGGCCCCAGCTCGGCGCCGGCACCGGACCGGTCTACGAGCGCGTCCGCACCCTGGTGCCCCCGACCGGGCGAGGCGAGCCGCCGCCGCAGGATCTAGAACCGATCGTGGGACTCGTAACGAAGGGTCTGTAGTGAGCCTCTTAGCGGCTTCCTAGGCCGTTGTGGTTGGCTTTTCATTCATTTGTCATCGGGAAAAGGAGGCGGGGTGACAGATCCAACTCCCTTCGAGCGGGATGAGGTTGCGCGCAAGCTCGAGGAGGCGCTGTTCGAGATTCGGCGGGTGATTGCCGGTCAGGAGGCGATGCTCGAGCGCGTGCTGGTCTGCCTGCTGTCGGGCGGCCATCTGCTGATCGAGGGTGTGCCCGGTCTGGCGAAGACGCTGACGGTGAAGACGACGGCGGCGGTGCTCGGCGGCACGTTCCACCGCGTGCAGTTCACCCCCGATCTGGTGCCGGCCGACCTCGTCGGCACGCGCATCTACCGGCCCGACCGCTCGGAGTTCGACATCGAGCTTGGCCCTGTCCTCTGCAACTTCCTGCTCGCCGACGAGATCAACCGCGCGCCCGCGAAGGTGCAGTCGGCACTGCTCGAGGTGATGCAGGAGCGCCAGGTGACGATCGGCGGCCAGACGTTCCCGGTGCCCAGCCCGTTCCTCGTCCTCGCGACTCAGAATCCGATCGAGTCAGAGGGCACGTATCCGCTGCCGGAGGCGCAGATCGACCGCTTCATGCTGAAAGTGCTCGTCGACTACCCGACGCACGACGAGGAGCTGACCGTCGTCGCCCGGTCGCTCGAGGCGGCGCCCGAGCTCACGCAGATCCTGGCGCTCGACGAGCTGATCGTGCTCCAGCAGCGTGCGACCGAGGTGTACGTCGACCCGGCGTTGATCAGCTGGACGGTGCAGGTCGCCACTGCGACCCGGCGGCCGAAGGAGTACGGCCTCGACGGGATCGCCGACTTCATCTCGTACGGCGCCAGCCCGCGCGGCCCGATCTCGCTCGTCTCAGCGGGTCGCGCGCTCGCGCTCCTGCGGGGCCGCGACTACGTCGTCTCGGCCGACCTCGAGGAGCTCGTGCGTGACGCGTTCCGGCACCGCCTGGTGCTCAGCTATCGCGCACTCGCCGAAGAGGTCGCTCCGGATGCCATCCTCGACCAGGTGCTGACCGCCGTACCCGCACCCCAGCTCGACCTCGGGCGCCGGCACGCGGCTGCTTGACTGAGATCACGGTAAGTCGGACAGCGTGACCCAGACCGACCCGCTCGCACCGATACGGACGCCTGCCCGGCCGGGGCCGGGCGCACTGTCGACGTCGTCGCTGCGCGCGCTCGAGCTGGCCGTCGGCCGGCGGGTCGACGGGCTGCTGGCGGGCGACTACCGCTCGGCGTTCGCGGGCATCGGCAGTGAGCTGTGGCAGGTTCGCCCGTATCAGCCCGGCGACGACGTGCGCAGGATCGAATGGAACGCCACGGCACGGACGGGCGAGGCGCACGTTCGTGTCGAGCTCGCCGAGCGCGTGCTCGTCTCGTGGCTCGTCGTCGATGCGTCGGCCTCAATGGCGTTCGGGACGGCCGAGCGGCGCAAGGCCGACGTGGCCGAAGGCGTTGCGATCGCTGTCGGCTACGCCGCGACGCGGCGTGGCAACCGGCTCGGGCTCGTCTCGTTCGGGGCCGAGTCGCGCTGCGATCCGCCGCGCCAGGGCCGGGTCGCGCTGATCGAGACACTGCGTCTGCTGCGCGAGGTACCGCCCGCCGGAAACGGGTCGCTGGGCGGCGCGCTCGAGCTGACCGATCGCGTCGCGCGCCAGCGGGCGCTGGTCGTAATCGTCTCCGACTTCCGTGGCCCGCTTGACTGGCGGCCGGCGCTGCTGCGACTGGCCGGCCGGCACAGCGTGCTCGCCGTCGAGGTGCGCGACCCGCGTGAGCAGGAGCTGGCCGACGTGGGCGAGCTGCGGCTCGTCGATCCCGAGAGCGGGCGTCAGCTTGCGCGTCGATACGAGCAGCGCGAAGCTCCGCGAGCGATTCGCCGAAGCTGCCAGCGCCGAGCGGCGGCAGCTCGTCACGATGCTCTCGTCGGTCGGCGTGCGCCACGTCGCGCTCTCGACCGAGGGCGACTGGCTCCGGCCGCTCGCGGCGTTCCTGCGGCGCAGTGAGGGCCGCCGTTGAGCTTCGAGGCGCCGGTTCTGCTGCTCTTCCTGCTCGCGATCCCGGCGGCGGTGGCGGGCTACGCCTGGCTCGAGCGGCATCGCGCCGACCGCGCTGCAGCCTGGACGACACCGGCGCTGGCGCCGAACCTCGTGCCCCGCGCTCCAGGTTGGCGCCGGCATCTGCCCGTCGCTCTTCTCCTGCTCGGCGTCACGTTGCTCCTCGTCGGCTTCGCCCGGCCGAAGGCGACGATCACCGTCAAGCGTCACGAGGCGACCGTCGTGCTCGTCCTCGATATTTCGGGCTCGATGGCGGCGAATGACGTCCAACCGAGTCGGCTCGCTGCGGCACGCGCGGCCGCGGCGCGGCTCGTCGCGACTGTGCCCAAGACCTATCGCATCGCGGTGATCACGTTCTCCGACCACGCGGCCCTCGTTGCTCCGCCCACGCTCGACCGCACGATTGTCCTCGCCGCGCTCAAGCGCGCGAAGGCCGGGCCCCAGGGAACTGCGCTGACGGCGGCCGTCTCGCGCGCGGTGACGATCGCGACCTCCGTTCCCGGCTCGGGGCCGCATCTCAGTCCGCCGGCCACCGTCCTCGTCTTCTCGGACGGCGGCCAGACCGCACGCGGCCCGACGACGCAGCAGGCCGGCCAGCAGGCTGCCAAGGCGCATGTGCCGGTGTCTGCCGTAGCGGTCGGCACGGCCAACGGTGTCGTGCACCAGAAGATCACCGGCGGCTACACCGAGCAGATCGCGGTACCCGTCGAGTCGACGACGCTCCGCACAATCGCGCAGGCAAGCGGCGGTCGCGTCGTGACGACGTTCGACACCGCGTTTCTCGACGGCATCGTGAAGGACCTCGGCTCCCGGGTGGGCCACGAGCGCAAGGGGATCGAGGTGACGTCGGCGGCAGCGGGTGGTGGGATGGCGATGATGCTGGTCGGGGCGCTCCTCAGCGGCATCTGGTTCCGGAGGGTCCCGTGAAGGGCCTGCTCGTCGCCGTCTTCGCCACTCTCGCTGTCGCAGCTGTGTTCCCGGCGGTCGGGGGCGCCACGAACGAGTGCAAGGGCATTCAGGACTGCATCAGCGTGCCCGGCCCCTGGGTGTTGATCAAGCCCGGCCGCGAGACCGAGTACCTGCTCTCGTGCCCGAACGGCAACGGCATCGTGGCGGGGCTCGACTCGCAGGCGACGTCGAGCAACGTTCGCGTGAGCTTCGACGGCCAGCTTGGCGCGCCGGTCTCGCCGGGTGTGACGACGACGCGGAGCGCGCTCTTCCACGCGCTGACGCTGAGCTCGCATCGAGAGTCCTTCCAGCCGTTCCTCGGGTGCGTGCGAGGCGGGGGAGGCGGCGGGCGATCGACGGTTTCGGCGCGGCCGGCTGTAGCTAAACCAACGCCGGCCGGGGCTCCGCTCGACCGGCACGCGCAGACGGTTGTTCTGCGACCGGGGCTCGTCCGGTCGGCCTCGGTTCGCTGCCCCGCCGGCGAGCGGCTCGCGGGCTCGTGGAGCGCGTTGGCGTTCCGCACGACGAAGCCTCCCGATCTCGCGCAGGCGAAGGACATCGAGCTCCAGCGTGTCGTCGTCTCGAACGGCAAGGCAACCGTGACGGCGCTGGCCACCGACGCGCTGTCGCCCGACGCGCGGGCGGTCGTGCAGGTCGGCGTGGAGTGCGCGGCGTGACCTTCGCGGCGCCGTGGCTCCTGCTCGCGCTCCTCGCCGTCCCGGTGGCGCTCGCCGCAGCCCTGTGGTTCGAGCGGCGCCGGAGCCGCTACGCGGTCACCTTTACGAACCTCGACGTGCTGGCGTCCGTCGTCGACCAGAAGACGTCGCTCCGCCGCTGGGTGCCGCTGGCCCTGTTTCTGCTGGCGCTGACGGTCAGCTCCGTTGCGCTGGCGCGCCCGCGGGCCAGCGTGGCCGTGCCTGCCCAGCGGGCCACCATCGTGCTCCTAGTCGACGTTTCGGGCTCGATGCGTGCGACCGACGTGAAGCCGTCCCGGCTGGGTGCGGCGCAGTTGGCAATGGCGGCGTTCCTGAAGCGGGTGCCGGCGAGCGACAAGGTCGGGCTCGTGTCGTTCAGCAGCGAGCCCGACATCCTCGTCGAGCCGACGACGGACCGCGACATCATGCGCCAGGGTCTGCAACTGCTGTATCCCGACGCGGGCACCGCGATCGGCGACGGCATCGCAATTGCGACCCAGGTCGCCCAGCAGTCGGTGTCGGGCGCGCCACGCGGGCGCGACGGGAAGCTGCCCGCGGCGATCATCTTGCTCTCCGACGGCGCTCAGACGCGCGGAATCCTGCAGCCGCTGGATGGGGCGGCTCGCGCCCGGAAGGCCGGCATCAGGATCTACACGATCGCCCTCGGAACGAATCACGGCACGCTCGACCTCGGCAACGGTCTCGGTGGCAGCTTCGGTTTCAGCGGCCAGCGGATCGCAGTTCTGCCTGATCCGGCGATCCTCAAGGCGATCGCCCAGGCGACCGGCGGACGGGCCTACACGGCGTCGACGGCCGCCGAGGCGCAGCGTGCCTACCGTGCGCTCGGCACCAGCCTCACGACGCACTCGGGTAAGCGCGAGGTGTCGTCGTGGTTCGCGGGTGCCGCCGCGGCGCTCCTGCTCGGGTCGCTCGGCGCGTCGCTGCTGACAGCCGGCCGTTTGCCCTAGAGCTGTTCTTCAGACGTCGAGCTTCAACTCGCGGAGTGCGAGGAAAATCCCTTCGCTGAAGGTCGGGTAGGGCTGGATCACGTCGAGGAGCACCTCGATCGGGATCTCCGCCCGGATCGCCAGCGTGAGCTGCTGGAGCCACTCGCCGGCCTCGGGACCGACGGCGACGGCTCCCGTCAGCACCCTCCGTTCGGGGTCGGCGACAACCTTGATGAAGCCGCCGCGCTTCGGGCGTTCATAGGTCGCGAGGCGCGGGACGGAGGAGAGGGGCCAGGTGGCACTGAGCCCGCCCGTCGTGTCTCCGACCATGGCGACCTGCGGGTCGGTGAAGATCGTCGCCGGGATCGCCCGGTGATCGGCGCGGGCAGGACGTCCGCAGAGGTCGGCCGCCGCGATTCGGGCGTGGTACTTGCCGACATGTGTGAACGGCGCGATGCCGGTGACGTCGCCGATCGCCCAGACGTTCTCGGCAGCGCGCATCTGCTCGTCCACCTCGATGCCGCGAGGCGTTGCCCGCAGCCCCAGGGCGTCGAGACCGGCTACGTTCGGGCTCCGGCCTGCGGCGACGAGGAGTCGGTCGTAGGAGAGCTCGGTGCCGTCGTCGAGGAAGATCGTCCGGCCGTCGACGCGCTGCGCCTGCGCGCCGAGGCGGATGTCGATTCCGTCGGCCCGCAGGGCCGCGTCGACTTCGGCTGCGGCGTCGGCGTCGACCCGCGCGAGGATGCGCTCGCCGCCCTCGATCAGGGTGACGGCGGAGCCGACGCGGCTGAAGAACTGCGCGAGCTCGCAGCCCACAGGGCCGCCGCCCAGCACGACGAGTTGGCCGGGAGCCTCCGACGCCTCGGTGGCCTCGATGTTCGTCCAGTAGTCGGTTCCCGCGAGCCCCTCGAGCGGCGGGACGAACGCGTTCGAGCCCGTTGCGATCACGAGCCGGTCGTAGGCGAGCTCGAGGTCGCCGACCTGGACGACGCCGGGCCTGGCCACGACGGCGTCGCCGCGGACGAGGTCGGCGCCCTTCGACGTGAGCCATTCGACTTGCGAGGAGTCATCTTTCTCGGCGACCTGATCGCGCCAGTGCCAGATACCTGCCGGGTCGAGCTCAGCGCCTTTGATCGCTCCGTCGGAGTGCTGCGCCGCGGCGAGCAGCTCTGGAGCACGGAGCATGGTCTTCGTCGGCATGCACGCCCAGTACGAGCACTCACCGCCCACGAGCCGCCGCTCGACGAGCGTGACGCGTGACTCGGTGTCGAACCGCCGCAGCGCCCCGACAAAGTGCTCACCCGATGAGCCGCCGCCGAGGACGACGATGTGCAGCGCCGGCGGAGCCATCGCCGCTGAAGATACCCCCGAACGACGGCACCCCCGCCGAAACAGCAACCCTCAACCAACCTCAAGCTGCGGTAGGTACCGTCCTCACAGAAGGCGCACGAAACGCCAACGCGCGTGTGTCTTCCCCTGCTCAGACACTACGGCCGTTTGCGCACGTCCGGGAGCAGCCGCCGTGCCGTAAACGTCACGAATCTGGCACGGGCTGTGCCGTTTACGGACGGGTTTCGGGGCGGCGATTGCGGATTCCGGCCAGGCCGATGACGCCGCCGGTGGCGACCAGGCCGGCCGCGATCTCCATCGCCAGCTTGAAGCCGCTCAGGTCGAGCTTGTTCTGCGAGCCGGCGACTGCGGCGCCCACCACGGCGATGCCGAGCAGGCCGGCGACGCGTGCGACGGCGTTGTTCACGCCGCTCGCGATTCCCGCCTCGTGCTCTCGGGTGTCGGCCAGCACGGTCGCCGTCAGTGGAGCGACGGTGAGAGCGAGACCGACGGCCATGACGAGCAGGGCGGGCAGCAGGTCGATCCAGTACGAGAAGCCAGGCCGTAGACGGGTGAGGCCGAGGAGGCCCGCGCCTGCGACCAGTGGGCCGCTACCCATGAAGTAGCGCGGGCCAAAACGCATCGCGAGGCGTCCGACCCGCGGGGAGAGCGTGAACATGACAAGCGTGATCGGCAGCAGCGTCAATCCGCTCCTGAGCGCGGTGTAGCCGTCGATCTGCTGCACGAACAGCACGAGGAAGAACGTCACGGTCGAGAGCCCCGCGTAGATCGTGAACGTCTCGATGTTGGCGAACGCGAAGTTCCGGCGTGCGAACAGGCGTAGCGGCAGCATCGGCTGGGGCACGCGCCGCTCCCACGCGAGGAACGCGGCGAAGACAAGAGCTCCGCCGAACAGCGCCACCAGCACGAGTGGGTTGGCAAAGCCGTGCCGTGGCTCCTCGATCAGGGCGAACACCGGCCCGCCGAGGCCGAACATGCAGAGCACGGCGCCCACCACATCGACGCGCGGCCTCGGCACGACAGCGCCGCCGGCCGGGACTGCGTATGCGACGAGCGCGAGCGTGGCGGCGACGATCGGGATGTTGACCAGGAAGATCCAGCGCCACGACCCGTGCGTGACGAGCCAGCCGCCGACCAGCGGGCCGATCACGAACGCGACGCCCGTCCACGCCGTCCACGTGCCGACCGCCGCGCCGCGCGCCTCGCCCTCGAACGTGTTGGTGATCACCGCCAGCCCGGCGGGGGTGAGGATTGCGCCGGCAACCCCCTGCAGGGCGCGGGCGAGAATCAGAACGGTGCCGTCGGGCGCGACCGCGCAGAGCAGCGAGGTGACTCCGAAGGCGGCGATGCCGATCATGAACAGCCGGCGCGGCCCGAACAGGTCGCCGAGCGAGCCGCCGACGAGCACCAACGAGCCCAGCGTCAGCAGGTAGGCGTCGACGACCCACTGCTGCAGCGCAAAACCACCCCCGAGCTCCCGCTGAATCGCCGGCAGCGCGACGTTGACGACACTCGAGTCGACGAAGACGACGATCGACCCGAGAATGCAGGCGATCAACACCAACCGGTTGCGTCCGTCGCTCGCCAGGTGTTCGATACTCGCAGACCAGAGGAGGGTGGCAAATGGCGGACTACTCGATCGTCTCGCTCGAAGAGGTCGACGACTGGCTCGGCGACTACCCGGGCGAGATGCGCGGCATCACCTACGCGATCGGATCGGAGCAAGTGGCACTGACGTACCGGCGGATGCCCCAGCACACGGGGAGCAAAGGCTCATACGGGCACCGCCACAAGACACAGGAAGAGCTGTACTTCGTGATCTCCGGCAAGCTCCAGTTCAAGCTCGAAGACGAGATTGTCGAGCTTCAGCGGGGCCAGGCGGTGCGCGTACCCCCGCACGTGACCCGCGGCGTCTGGAACGACGAGCCCGAGGATGCCGAACTCGTGATCGTCTCGACGCGGATCGACGACCCGGGCAGCGACGGTGAGACCGTCGACGGCTTCTGGCCGGAGTAGTCCTGGCCGGAGCAAGCCGAAGGATCCGCCTGCCGTCTGCGGAACCAGGAACCGACCCTCGTCGGGCGGCTCGTGCGCGAGCCATCCCGGCGCAGCTCGTCGATATGGGCCTCCACCATGATCTTCACGAACTGCGGATCTGAACCCCACATAGCGCTTCCCCCTCTCTCGGAGCCGACGTCTCGAGGTAAAAACTCTCGACGCCAGATATCTCGATAACGAGAGATTAGCACTCAAGTGTCTTGACGTCAAGAGAAATCGTGGCACAATGCGACGCATGAACAAGGAAGATCATGTCGACGGGTTTCTCAGGCGCCTCGAGGTGCAGCTGCCGCCCGACAACGGCATCGATCTCGACGTCGAAGGCGTCGTCGACCGGATCAACGGCATTTCCCGCCGGATCAAGCGCGGGATGGAGGCCACACTCGCCGACTTCGATCTGACGCTCGCCGACTGGCACATGCTCTGCGCACTCCGCCTCGCCGACGAGCACCGCAGCTCTCCGGGCGTGCTGGCTGCCGACCTGGAGGTGTCGAGCGGCGCGATGACGAGCCGGCTCGACCGCCTCGAGTCCGCCGGCCTGATCCGGCGCCTGGCCGACAGCGGCGACCGCCGCGCCGTGATCGTCGAGCTGACCCCGGCCGGGTTGACCGCCTGGGACACGGCTGCGGGCGTCCAGGGCCGCCGTGAGGCGTTCTTCGCCTCGGCATTGACGAAGTCCGAGCAACGGCAGCTGAACGACCTGCTGCGGAAGCTGATGCTCGCCTTCGAGGCGAGCGAAACCAACCCCGATTAGCTAGATGTGACCGCGGGTTCGCAGGCCGGCATCGCCGGTCCGCGCGCCGAGGGCATGGAACGGTTCGGCCTCGCGCCGTCCCTCGAGGCAATCGGCGACGTATTCGCCCAGAGCCGGCCCGTGCTTGAAGCCGTGGCCCGAGCCGCCGCCGACCAGCCACCAGGTCTCCCGTTCCGGATGCCGGCCGACGGCGAAATGCGTGTCGGTGGTCACGTCGTACTGGCAGACGCGGGAGCCGACCACGGGCGCGCCCGCGAGGCCGGGAAAGCGGTGCGCCGCGTAGGCGCGGGCATCGCGTTCGCGCTGTGCGTCGGGGAGCCGCTCGACCGTGTCGGGGTCGACTTCAGGCCCGTCCGCGTCCGATGCGACCTTGACCCCGAGTCCCTCGAGCTCGCCGTGGCCGTAGAACCCGCCGTCGTAGTCGCAGAAGCCCGGCGTGCCGCGCCACGATGCGTCGCCCCCGAAGAAGAAGACGTCGCGGCGCGAGATCCTGATCTCGACCTGCTGCGGGAACAACGCCGGCAGCCAGGCGCCGCAGGCCCAGACGACGACGTCCGTGTCCGGCGCCGCCGACGGCAGAACGCGTCCGGCCTCCAGCCGGGCCCCGCCGGCCACGGCCTCGTCGACGAGCAACTGCGTCGCACGCCGGGCGTAGAGCACGCCGGCTGCAGGCTCGTAGAGAACACCCGCCAGGTCGTCGGTGCGAAGCGTGGGGAAGAGGCCGCCCGCATCCCCGGGCGGCACCCACTGCACGGGTATCCCAAGAGCGCCGAGCAGCTCCCGGCTGCTGGCCTCGAATCCGTCCTCGGTCCGTGCGAACCAGGCCACGCCGACCGGCTCCCAGATCTTCGTGCCGGTGCGCTCCTGCAGCTCGATCCACGCTGCGCGCGCCTCCCACGCGCTGCGCGTGTACCACTCGACCGCGCCGTGAGCCATCCGCAGCAGTCGCGTGTCGCCGCCCGACGCCGACCGGACCGTGCCGGGCGCGTATTGCTCGACGAGCGTCACGTCCCAGCCGCGCAGCACCAGCGAGCGCGCGATCGACGCGCCCGACACACCGGCTCCGACGACGGTCGCGGCGCTCATCTAGTTCCGCGGGGTGACGGTCAGCGAGAGCACGTCGGGGCGGTGATAGTGGCCCGCCGGATCGAACCGTTGCCGCTCTTCCCAGAGCCGCGCCGGATCGAGGTCGGCGTAGAGGATCCCCTCCGCGTCGTACAGCGGCCCGGCGAGGTAGGAGCCGTCGGGGCCGAGGATCGCCGAGCCGCCGCGTCCGATCACGTCGACGCCGGCGAGCAGCTCCCGCAGCGGAAAGTCGTCCGGATAGGCCGCCGCCCGCTGGAAGTGCGCCGGCGCGACGACGAACGCGCGCGACTCGCGTGCGATGTGCACGAGCGTCGGCTGCCAGAGCGGCCCGTCGTCGGCGGTGGGGGCGAGGTAGATCTCGACGCCCGATTCGTAGAGCGAGAACCGGGCGAGCGGCATGTAGTTCTCCCAGCAGATCAGGCCGCCGATCAGGCCGAGTTGGGTGGGCAGAGCGCGCAGCCCCTCGCCGTCGCCCTGACCCCAGATCAGGCGCTCGTGGTTGGTGGGCACGAGCTTGCGGTGCTTCAGGGCGAGCGTCCCGTCGGGGGCGTGGTAGAGCAGCGAGTTGTAGATCGTCGCGGGCCGGGCCGGGTCGATCTCGTTGACGCCCGTGACGATCCAGACGCCGTGGCGCTTCGCGGTCGCGGCGATGCGGTCGGCCGCAGGCCCCGGCACCTCCACCGACTCCCGGGCGAGCAGGGCGAACGCCTCTTTCGCTTCGGCCACGGCCCAGCCTGCGAGCGCGCGGGCCCACACCGACGACGGGTAGGCCGGAACGAACGTCTCCGGAAAGACGAGCAGTTGGGCGCCGTTGCCCGCCGCCTCGGCCGCCAGCGTCTCGAGCTTGTCGATCGTCGCCTCGCGGTTGAGAACGACGGGCTCCGCCTGGATGCAGGCGACGCGAATCGTCTCCTTCATTGCGGCGCGAGCGCTTCGACGTTGTACGCGTGGCCCTCGCGGAACGCCCAGCCGTCGACCAGCTCGGCCGATCCCTCGAGCAGCCCTTCGAGGTAGCGGCGGAGCGGCGGCAGATCAGCAGGCCCGCCGACCGGGCCGTGGCCCGGCACGATCACCCGCGGCCCCCGCGCTTCGAACGCCTCCAGGATCTCGATCCAGTGCTCCAGGTCGCCGTGCCCGACCCAGGGATGGTTCTGCACGACCACCAGGTCGCCGGCGAACAGGGTGTCCTCGAACCAGAGGAACGCGTCGCTCTCGGTGTGGCCGCCCCCGAGCGTCTCGATGAGCGTTCCGTCGAGCAGAAACTGCTCCTCGAACAGCTCGGTCGGCAAGACCGTTTCGAGGCCGTCGCTCTCGATCAGCTCGCGTGTCCGGGTCGTGGCGACGATGTCGACGTCCTCGAACGCCGAGTTCCCCCCGACGTGATCGGCGTGCCAGTGGCTGCAGACGACGGCCGCGACGGGTGCGATCTGCTCGGCGAGCGCCCGCAGCTCGAGCGCGGCCTCGACGAGCATCGTCGTGTCGAAGACGATCGTGCCGCCGTTCGAGCGCACCACGCCCGCATTGGCGACGGCCCCGCCGCCGGGAGTCGCGAGCGCGGCCCAGGCGTCATCGGCGACCTGCTCGAAGCTGAAGTGGCTCACGCGCGGGAGACTACGCGGGTGCGTCGGTGCGGTCGAGCCCCTCCCGCAGGGCTGCGACGAGCGAGCCGAGTTCCGCCGAACCATCCTCGGCGGCCTCGATCGCGCGGGAGCCGACGACGATGCCGTCGGCCAGCGCGGCGGCGGCTGCAGCGTGTTCGGGCGTCGAGATCCCGAAGCCGGCGTACAACGGCAGGCTGGTCGCCGCGCGGCAGCGTGCGGCGAGCGGCGCCAGGCTCGGCGACAGCTCGGCGCGTGTGCCAGTCGTTCCGGTGACCGTCACGAGGTAGAGCCAATCCTGGCTCGTGTCGGCGGCGAGCCGGATCCGCTCGTCGGTCGACGTCGGCGCGACCAGCTGCACCCGCCGCAGCTCGGGGCGCTCATCCGCGGGCAGGTCGGCGACGATCAGCGACGTCGCTCCGGCCTCGCGCGCCTCACGGTCGAGGAGCTCCCAGCCGTGCGCCTCGAAGAGCGACGAATAGGTCATGGGTATCAGCGGTACGTCGACGAGCGAGCGCGTCTCCGCCAGGCACTCGAGACAGCGGGCGATGGTCATGCCGTCCGCCAGCGCCCGCTCGGCCGCGCGGCGGATGACCGGACCGTCGGCCAGGGGATCGGAGAACGGAAACCCGAGCTCGATGACGTCGGCGCCCGACTCGACGGCGACGCGCGCCAGCTCCGGCGTGGTGCGCCCCGACATGAGGTATACGACGAGCTTTTTCATGACCGTCCCTCGGCGGCCAGCACCTCGGCCAGATCCTTGTCGCCGCGCCCCGAGAGGCACACGAGCACGAGCTCGGCGTCGAGGTCGAGCGCCCGCGCGACGGCATGCGACGACTCGAGCGCGGGCACGATTCCCTCGGTCTCGCACACACGATGGAACGCCGCCAGTGCGTCGTCGTCGGTTGCTGTCACGTACTCCGCCCGGCCGCTGTCGCGCAGCTGCGCATGCTCGGGGCCGACGCCCGGGTAGTCGAGGCCGGCGGAGATCGAGTGCGCGTCGAGAATCTGCCCGTCGCCGTCGGCCAGCACCGACGAGCGCGCGCCGTGCAGCACGCCGGCCCGGCCCGTGCCGAGCGACGCTGCGCCTGCCGCCTCGACACCGACCAGGCGCACGCTCTCGTCCGGGATGAAGTCGTAGAACATGCCGATCGCGTTCGACCCGCCACCGACACACGCGACCACGGCGTCCGGCAGGCGGCCCTCGGCGGCCAGCACCTGCTCGCGCGCCTCGCGGCCGATCACGCGCTGCAACTCGCGCACGATCTCCGGGTACGGCGCCGGGCCGACGCACGAGCCGATCAGGTAGTACGAGGTCTCGACGTTCGCGATCCAGTCGCGAATCGCTTCGCTCGTCGCTTCCTTGAGCGTCTTGGTGCCGAGCTCGACGGGCCGCACCTCGGCGCCAAGCAGACGCATCCGCTCGACGTTCGGAGCCTGCCGCCGCATGTCCTCCGACCCCATGTAGACGACACACTCCAGGCCGAAGCGCGCGCAGACGGTGGCCGTGGCGACGCCGTGCTGGCCGGCTCCGGTCTCCGCCAGGATGCGCCGCTTGCCGAGCCGGGTCGCGAGGACGACCTGGCCGAGCGCGTTGTTCAGCTTGTGGGCGCCCGTGTGCATCAGATCTTCGCGCTTCAGGTAGAGGCGCTTGTCGGGGGCCAGCCGGGCCGCGAGCGTCAGCGGGGTCGGCCGCCCGGCGTAGGTCGCGAGCAGGTGATCGACCTCGGCGCGAAACGCCGGATCCGCCTGCGCCGCCTGCCAGCCCGCCTCGAGCTCGTCGAGCGCGGGAATCAGGGTCTCGGGCACATAGCGCCCGCCGTAGGTTCCGAACAGCCTGGAGCTTCCGGACAGCATCGTCATGGGCTTCCGATCATCCGTGAGTTGTCGCTGCGCGCGCCGCCGCAGTCCACGCCCGCAGCTTGTCATGGTCCTTCACGCCGGGCTCGAGCTCGGTCGACCGGGCCGAGTCGACCGCCCAGGGCTGCACCGCCGCGATCGCCTCGGCGACGTTCTCGGGGCCGAGCCCTCCGGCGAGCATCACGCGTCCCGGGGTTGCGCGGGCCCGGTCGAGGTGCGTCGGGTCGTCCTGCAGCCACGGCAGATCGACGACGGTGCCGACCTGCTCGGAACCGCGCAGCAGGGCCGCGTCGCGCGCCCGGTGCCCGCCGTCGGTCGCGTAGTGCTGCACGAGGTCGGCATCGGTCGAAGCGGTCTCGCCGACGAAGACGGCAACGCGCAGCACGGTGTCGGGCGCGTCGAGAACGGCTTCCGCGCGGCGCGGGCTCTCGGCCAGGATGAAGCCGACGAGATCGGCGCCCGCCTCGACGGCGGCCGCGACGTCCTCCGCCCGCGTCAGCCCGCAGACCTTGACGAGCGGGCGGCGCAGGATCTCCTGCAGCGCCGCGCCGGGATCCGGAGCACGCATGAGCGTCGAGCCGACGAGCACCGCATTGGCGCCCGCGAGCTCGGCGGCGGCAGCCTGTGCGGCGGTCGCGATCCCGCTCTCGGCGATCAGCACACGGTCACGCGGGACGAGCGCCAACAACCCGAGCTGGGCCGAGCGGTCGATCCGGAAGGTCGACAGATCCCGTGCGTTGACGCCGATCACCGGGGCGCCGAGCACGTCGGCCCGCCGCACCTCGTCGGCGTCGTGCGCCTCGACGAGCGTGTCGAGACCCAGCGCTTCGGCATCGGCCAGGAGGCGCGCGCACGTCGCATCGTCGAGATCGCGCAGCAGTAACAGTGCGGCGTCGGCGCCGGACTCCTTGGCCTGCCGGAGGTGCTCCGAGGTGGAGAAGAAGCCCTTGGCCAGCAGCGGCAGCGAGACCGTCGCCCGTGCCGCACGCAGATCGTCCCATGTTCCACCGAACCGCTCGTCGACCAGCACCGACATCGCACGGGCGCCGGCGGCCTCGTAGGCAGGCGCGATCCGGGCCACGTCGCCGTCCGGGCGGATGTCGCCGGCCGACGGCGAGCGCCGCTTGAACTCCGCGATCGCGCCGAAGCCCGGCGCCGCCAGCGCGTCCCGGAATCTCATGCCGGTGCCGCCTCGCGTGAGAACGCGACGAGTTGCTGCAACCGCTCGGCCGCGGCGCCCGAGTCGAGAGCTTCCCTCGCCGCCTCGAGGCCTTCGGCGAGGTCGGCCGCATGGCCCGCGGCCGCGATTGCCCCCGCGGCGTTCAGGAGCACGGCCGAGCGGCGCCCGTCGTGCAGCTCGCCGGCGAAGATCTGCTCGATCGTGCGGGCGTTCTCGGCGGGTGTGCCGCCTCGCAGCTCCAACGGGTCGCACCGCGGAATGCCGAGTGCCTGCGGATCGATCTGACGCTCGTGCACGGCTCCGTCGACCACCTCGCACACGAGGTTCGGCCCCGCCGGTGAGAGCTCGTCGATGCCACCGGCGCCGTGCACGACGAAGGCGCGGTGGGCGCCGAGCTTCGCGAGCACGTCGGCGATCACCGGCACGAGCGCGGGGGAGTAGACACCCACGATCTGGGCGCGCGCGCCGGCGGGGTTCGTCAGCGGGCCGAGCAGGTTGAAGACCGTGCGCGCCGCCAGCTCGCGGCGTACCGGCGCGGCGTGCCGCATCGCGGGGTGGTGGAGCGGAGCGAACATGAAGCCGAAGCCGAGCTCGTCGATCGATTGCGCGATCTGGGCGGCCGAGAGCTCGAGCCGAAAGCCGAGTTCCTCGAGGACGTCGGCGCTGCCCGACGCCGAGGAGACGGCGCGGTTGCCGTGTTTCGCGACCCCCGCACCCGCACCCGCCGCGACCAGCGCGGCTGCCGTGGAGATGTTGAACGTGTTGGCGCCGTCGCCGCCGGTGCCGGCCGTGTCGACCAGGTCGCTCCGGCCAGGCCGCACCTCGACCACGTGAGCGCGCATCGCCTCGGCCGCCCCGGCGATCTCGTCGGCGGTCTCGCCTTTCAGCCGCAGCGCCACCACAAAGCCGCCGATCTGGGCCGGGGTTGCCTCGCCCGCCATGATCGTCCCCATCACGTCGCGCGTCTCCGCGCGCGTCAGGTCTTCGCCGTCGAGCAACCGGGCGAGCGCGTCCTGGATCACCGGGGGCTTCCCTCGAGGAAGTTCCGGGCGAGCTCGCGGCCGAGCGGCGTGAGCACCGACTCGGGGTGGAACTGGACGCCATCGAGCGGCAGGTCGCGGTGCCGCACGGCCATCACCTCGCCGTCAGCGGTTGTCGCCGAAACCTCGAAGACGTCAGGCACCGACGTCGCCGCCAGCGAGTGGTAGCGCCCCGCGAGGAAGTCGTCGGGCAGGCCGGTGAAGATGCCGCGGCCGTCGTGGGTGACGGTGGTCGCCTTGCCGTGGACGAGCTCACGGGCACTGCCGATCTCTCCGCCGAAGACCCGCACGATCGCCTGATGACCCAGGCAGACGCCGAGCGTCGGCACCCGGCCGGCGAGCCGTTCGACGATCGCCGGCGTCGCACCAGCGTCCTCGGGACGACCGGGGCCGGGGGAGATGACGAGGTGGGACGGCGTGAGAGCTTCGGCTGCGTCGGCGTCGATCGCGTCATTGCGGATCACCGTGACCTCGGCGCCGAGCTCTGCGAACAGATGCGCCAGGTTGTAGGTGAACGAGTCGTAGTTGTCGATCAGCAGAACCGCCACTACCTCGCCTCCGCCAGGTCGATCGCAGCCTCGAGCGCCGCGAGCTTGTTCAGGCACTCCTGGTGCTCGGCAGCCGGATCGGAGTCGACGACGATGCCGCCCCCTGCCTGCAGGTACGCCCGGCCGTCGCGGATGAGCACGGTCCGGATCGCGATACACGTATCCAGCGCGACCCCCGGCAGGTTGTAGCCGACCACGCCTGCATATGTACCGCGCCGGTAGCCCTCGAGCTCCGAGATGATCTGCATCGCGCGCACCTTCGGCGCACCCGAGACCGTTCCGGCGGGGAACGTCGCGCGCAACAGGTCGAACGGAGAGACCCCGTCCTGCAGCTCCCCGGCGACCTCGGAGACCAGGTGCGTGACGTGCGAGAACCGTTCCGGCTGCAGAAAGCGCTCGACGCGTACGGTGCCGGGCACACAAACGCGTGACAGGTCGTTGCGGCCCAGATCGACGAGCATCACGTGCTCGGCGCGATCCTTCTCGGAGGTGAGCAGCCGCTCGGCATCCCCTTCGCCGCGGGCCGTCGTGCCGGCGATCGGGTTCAGGCTCGCCCGGCGCCCCTCGGCCTTCACGTGCGTCTCGGGCGAGGAGCCGACGAGTGCAAAGCCGTCGAGTTCGAGCAAGAACAAGTACGGCGACGGATTGATCCGGCGCAGCGCGCGGTAGACGGCGAGGGGAGAGGCCGTCGTGTCGCGCTCGGCCCGCTGTGACAGGACGATCTGGAACGCGTCGCCGCGGCGGATGTGCTCCTTGGCCACGCTCGACGCGCCGCTCGTGCTCTGCCTGGCTCGGAAAGCGCACCGTCGCACCGCTCCCCGAAGCCGTCTCAGCGGGGGGCTCGACCCGTCGTGCAAGGAGCGCAGCAACCGCCTCGGGGTCGCCGTAGAGCACCTCGGCGGTACCGGTCACGTGGTCGAAGCGCAGAAAGATGTCGGCGACGATGAACATGCTCTCGGGAACGTCCGGTCCGTCGGCGGGCAGCGGTACCGTCGGCTCGAGTTGTGCGATGTGGTCGTAGGCCAGATAGCCCACCACGGGGGCATCGAGCTCCTCTGCCTCATGCAGCGGGACGAGGCGGGAGCCGCAGCCGACGAACGAATACCGGCCGAGGCGGCCCTGGTCGACCGATTCGAGCAGGAACGACGCGCGACCGTTCAGCCGCAGGTGCAGGTACGCCTGGAGCGGCGTGACGAGGTCGGTGTCGATGGTGGTCGAGGTTGTCATTCGCGTCGTTTCTGTCTTTTAAGGGGTGAATGGGCTGAAAAAGAGCTGAAAAAAGACCCTCGCGGGTCTTCGGTGGAGCGGTTCGGGCTGTCGGCGGCCGTTCAGGCGCCCAGGCTCCCGCCCCGCTCCAGGCGCCAGGCCCACCAGCTGAGGGTTGAGGAAACCATCGGCCAGAGAGCCTAGGCGCTCGGCCCGACGGGCGCAAGGCCTGCTTCAATGCGCGCCGATGTCCACCCCTGAGCTCCTCCACGCGCTGCTCGTCGCACCAGGCCCGTCCGGGCACGAAGATGCGCCCTCGCGCGTGTGGCGCGAGGCTGCCTCGGCCTTTGCCGAGGTGACGTTCGACACGCTGGGTTCGTCGTTCGCGCGCGTGGCGGCGACAGGCGCCGCGGGCGCGCCGACCCTGGTGATCGTCGGTCACATCGACGAGATCGGGATCGCCGTGACGAACATCGAGGACAGCGGGCTGCTCTCGTTCTCAACCATCGGCGGCAGCTCGCCCGAGATGCTGCTCGGCCAGCGCTTCGAGCTGCTGACCCGGAACGGCCCCGTCCTCGCCGTTGTCGGCCGCCGCCAGACAAAGACGCAGGAACAGCGCGACCGCGTGCGCATCGAGCACGCCGACCTGCATCTCGACATCGGCGCGAAGAACCGGGCCGATGCGGAGGTGCTCGTGCGTCCCGGTGATGTCGCGGTGTGGTCGGGCGCTCCGGTCGAGCTTCCGAACGGCCGTCTCGTCTCCCGTGCGCTCGACAACAGGCTCGGCGCCTACATCGCGCTCGAGTCGGCACGGCGCGTCGCCGCGGTCGGCGGCGCCGAGCTCGACGTCGTCGCAGTGGCCGCAGTGCAGGAGGAGGTAGGCGGCCATGGCGCAAAGGTGGCGGGCTTCGGCCTCGACCCGCACGTGGCCCTGGCGACCGACGTCACCCCGGCGACCGACTACCCCGGCGGTGACGCGAGCCTGGGTGGGCGCTCCGAGCTAGGTGGGGGCGCCTTGATCGCGCGCGGCCCGACGCTGAACAGACAGGTCGCCGACGGCCTGGTCGCCGTTGCCGAACGCGACGGCATCGCGCACGGCTTCGAGATCTGCACCCGTGGAACGTGGACGGACGCCGACGAGTTGCATTTCGCACGGAAGGGTGTCCCGACGGGCCTGATCTCGGTTCCCCTGCGCTACGTCCACAGCCCGACCGAGCTGTGCGATCTCGCCGACGTCGAGTCCGTCGTGCAGCTGATCGCGGCCTACGCACTGTCCCTCTCGCGCGAGGAATCCTTTGCCCGCTAAGTCCGTCATCGTGAGTGCTGTTCGGACGCCGTTCGGCAAGCTGGGCGGCGGCCTCGCCAAGCACCAGGCGACCGAGCTCGGTGGGCTCGTGATCGCTGCGGCGCTGGCCCGGATCGGGCTGGAGCCGCACGAGCCGCAATACGTGATCATGGGCCAGGTGCTGCAGGCCGGAGCCGGTCAGGCGCCTGCGCGCCAGGCCGCGATCGCCGCCGGCCTGCCGATCGACACGCCGGCGGACACGATCAACAAGGTGTGCGCATCGTCGATCCGGGCGATCGAGATCGCCGACGCGATGATCCGCGCCGGTGATGTCGACGTCGTCGTCACGGGCGGCATGGAGTCGATGTCGAACGCGCCGTATCTGCTCACGAAGGCGCGGTTCGGATACCGGCTCGGAAACGGCGAGCTGCTCGATTCGATGGTGTTCGACGGGCTCACCAGCACGTTCGACGGTCTGCACATGGCGCAGCAGAACTCGCGCGTCGCGCGCGAGCTCGGCATCTCGCGCAGCGACCAGGACGAGTGGGCGGCTCGCTCACACCACCGGGCTGCCGCCGCGCACGACGAGGGGCGGTTCAACGATGAGCTCGTCGGTGTCGGCGACGTGGTCGCCGACGAATCGGTGCGCCCCGACACGACCGTCGAAAAGCTGGCCGGGCTGAAGCCCGTGTTCGACCCCGACGGCACGACCACGGCGGGCAACGCGCCCGGCGTCAACGACGGCGCCAGCTGCGTGATCGTCTGCAGCGACGCATGGGCCGCGCAGCGTGGGCTGGAGCCGCTGGCCACGATCGTCGGGCAGGGCTACGTCGCCGACGACTTCGCCTACCTGTCGCGGACGCCGGCGAAGGCGGGCGCCGTCGCTCTCGCTCGGGCCGGCAAGACGATCGCCGACGTGAAGCGGGTCGAGATCAACGAGGCGTTCGCGTCGGTCGCGCGCCATTCGACCCGGCTGCTGGACGCCGACGAGGCGATCGTCAACGTCAACGGCGGTGCGGTCGCGCTGGGCCATCCCATCGGTGCGTCGGGCGGCAGGATCGTTGCGACACTCGTCCACGAGCTGCGCCGTTCCGGCGGTGGCCTCGGCCTCGCCGCGATCTGCTCGGGCGGCGGCCAGGGCGACGCGCTCCTCCTCGAGGTCTAGGAGGGTTTGGCCTGATTCGCGCAGCCGGAGGCATCGTCGTCCAGGACGGTCGCGTGCTGCTCGTACACCGGCCCAAGTACGACGACTGGTCGCTCCCGAAGGGGAAGCTCGAGGAGGGCGAGTCGTGGGAGGAGGCAGCGCTGCGCGAGGTGGAGGAGGAGACGGGCGTCGAATGTGAGCTCGGCGCCTACGCCGGCACGGCGCGCTACGAGGTGGCCGGGGCACCCAAGGAAGTCCGCTACTACCTGATGACGCCTGTCGGTGAAGCGCGCGCCCAGAACGAGGTTGACGAGGTGCGTTGGGTCTCGCTCGCCGAAGCTCCCGATCTCCTGACGCACGAGCGCGACCGGTTGGTGCTCGAGGAAGCCCTCTCCTAGAAACGCTTGCGGTAGCGCGACTCCTCGGCTTCGACACCCCGAAGCGGTCCTGGGTCTTGACCGCCCCGTCGACTTGCCAGCCGGCCTGTTCATAGAAGCGACGGGCGCGCACGTTTCCCGTCAGCACCCACAGCGCGGCGGCCGCGTACGTCTCCGCCAGCACCTCCTCTGCGCGCGCGATCAGCGTCCGGCCCGTCCCCTGCGACCAGGCTGACGGCTCGACGTAGAGCGCGTACAGCTCGCCCAGGCCCTGCTCGTCGCGGCTCGGGCCGATCGAGGCGAAGCCGACGATCACGGAGCTCAGCTCGGCGACGAAGGTCGCCCAGCCGGCCGGAGGCGATTCCAGGCGGTCGCGCCAGCGGGTCGCGTCGATGGGCAGGGCGTCGAGCTCGGCGGGCGGCAGGATGTGCCGGTACGCCACCTGCCAGCCGCGAACGCGGATCGTCTCGACGGCGAGCGCATCCCCACTCCGCGCAAGCCGAACCCGCATGGACAGATCGTAGATCCAGTAGGGGTAAAGCTAAACCGCGGCCAGAACGGGAATCGGCACGGCCGCGAGCAGGGCCGAGCGCACCGTGGCGAACACGTCGCCGTCGAGCGAGTACGCGCTCGTGAAGTCGACCGCGCCGTTCACCTCGATGACCACCCAGCCCCCGGCGCCGTCCGGGAGCAGGTCGACGCCGACGAGGGTTCCGCCGATCGCGTCGGCTGCTGCCAACGCGAGCTCGCACGCGTCGTCCGGCGGCCGCACCGGCTCGCGTGTGCCCCCGAGGGCGATGTTCGTGCGCCATTCGCCGGGCGGGGCAACGCGGCGGACGGCGCCGACGACTGTTCCACGGCAGACGACCACACGCAGGTCGAAGCCACGAGGTTCGACCAGTGCCTGGGCGAGGCCGCCCGTCGCCTCGAACCAGCGACGCGAGCGAAACTCGGCCAGAGCCGACTCGATCGCGTCGTACGTGTCGCAGCGAACGACGTCGAGTCCCCAGCTGCCGAAGCGTGGCTTCAGCACGAGCGGTGGCTCGAGCTCCGGCTGCGGCAACCACGGCGCGACCGGGACGGTTCGCGGATGCGGCACTCCGGCAGCGCCGAGTGCGGCTGCTGTCTCGAGCTTGTCGTGCGCCTTGACGAGCGCAGGTCGGCCGTTCAGCACGGTGACGCCCAGTTCGCCCAGCCGGCCGAGGGCCCAGAGCCCGGGCTCGATGCCGTCGAGTGAGCGCAGAACGTCGAGCCGGCCGAGCGCGAGGTCTCCCGGGCGCAGGCGGGTGAGTGCCTGGGCGGGCGTGATGACGGTTCCGAGGCGCGTGTTCGTAGGCGTTGCGCGATGCGCGACGACGAAGAAATCCCTCATGTGCGGGGATGATTGGCAATTCCCGGCGGCTCCGATAGGGGCGGCGGCCATGCCGTTTCCGGTCCGTTGCGACACCGTAACCCCGTGTGGGGGCACCGCCCCCTAGGTTCGGGGTGACCGGTGTCGCGCTCTGCTTGAGCGAGCCCGATCCGGGCTGCCTGGGGGACAGGCGCGGGGCTCGGGGGAGTTTCGATGTCACTCCTCCGGGCCTACGCATTTCCCGCATTCTCGGTCGCGCACTGTCGGTAGCGCATTGTCCGTCGACGTAAAGGGAACTACGATCGGTCCACGGATGAAGGGGTTCCTCGAACGCGAAGTGAAACTCGACCCCGGCGCATCCTTCGCGCTTCCGGAGCTGCCGGGGCGGCCGCTCGACGCCAGGGTCTTCACCTCGACGTACTACGACAGCCCGCCACGGTCGCTCGCGCGCAGCGGAATCACGCTGCGGCGGCGGGTGGAGAACGGCCTGTCGCGCTGGCAGCTCAAGATCCCGCGCGAGCAAGGGCGCGACGAGCTCGAGGCGCCGGGCGGGCCGGCCGGGCCGCCGCCGGAGCTTGCCAAGCTCCTCAAGGCTCACGCCCGCCATGGCAAGCTCGCGCCGGTCGCGACGCTGCGCACCCACCGTTCCGGGGTCCGTGTTGCCGACGGCGAGCGCTCGCTGGCCGATGTGACGTTCGACGCGGTCGACATCCTCGACAACGGGCACGCTGCGGGCAGCTTCGCCGAGCTCGAGGTCGAGCTGGTCGACGGCGACGACGCCGACCTCGATCGCCTGGCGCGCAAGCTTCGTCGCGCCGGCGCGCGGCGGACCGACGGCCAACCGAAGCTGCTGCGCGTGCTCGACCTGGCCGACGAGCCCACTCCGGCGCTGACGGCGGGCGTCGGCGAGCAGTTGCGCTTTCTCCTCGGTCGCTCGCTGCACGAGCTCGAGTCCCAGGATCCAGGCGTCCGGTTGGGCGAGGACCCGGAGGCGCTGCACCGGTTTCGTGTCGCGACGCGGCGGGCACGGGGTGTGATCAGGAGCACGGCACCGCTCGTCGGCGACGCGCTGGCGCCGCTCGACGCGGAGCTGAGCTGGCTGACCGACCTGCTCGGCCCCGTCCGCGACCTGGACGTGCTGCTCGAACGGCTGCAGGTCGAGGTTCGTGGACTGGGTGCCGACCGCAAGGGCGGTGAGCTGATCGTCGCGATGTTGCAGGAGGCCCGCGAGGAGGCACGCGATGTCCTGCTCGCCGGTCTGGGCTCGCCCCGGTATATGCGCCTCCTGGCCTCGTTCGAGGCTGCGCCGGCTGCTCTCGGGCAACTCGACGAGACTGCGGAGCTGCGGCCGCTGGGCGTCACCGCCTTCGCGAAGCTGCGCAAGACGGCCGACAACCTGCCGGCGCACCCGTCGAACGAGGAGCTGCACGCGTTGCGCATCCGCGGCAAGCGGGCGCGCTATGCGGCCGAGCTGGCCGGGCTCGACGGTGACGGCCGCGTCGCCCGGTTCGTTCACGCCGTCCGTGGCCTGCAGGACGTCCTCGGCGAACACCAGGACGCGGTTGTGGCCGAGGAGCGGATCCGCGGCGTCTCTCATCGTTTCTCGACCGCCACGGCCGCCGGACGCCTGATCGAGCGCGAGCACCAACGGCGCCGGCTGGCGCGCGAGGCGTATCCGGAGACCCTCGCCGAGACGCTCGCCCGCGGACGCAAAGCGTTCCCGTGATTCTGCTGCTCCGCCACGCTTCCGCCGGCGATTCGGCCGCGTGGGAGGGAGACGATCGCGCGCGGCCGTTGGACAAGCGGGGTCGCAAGCAGGCGAAGGCCCTCGTCGAGCAGCTTGGGAGCTTCGAGCCGGTGGTGATCGTGAGCAGCCCCTACCTGCGCTGTCTGCAAACCGTCGAGCCGTTGGCGAAGAGCCTCGGCGTGGAAGTCGATGTCCGCGGCGAATTGGGCTACGAACGCCATGGCGAAGAGACCCGAGCGCTCGTCGAGTCGCTGGCCGGACTCACCGCTGTGGTCTGCGGCCACGGCGGCCTCGAGTCGGTCGTGCTCGGCGCCGAGGCGCCGAAATGGCGCAAAGGGGCCACGTTCGTGCTCGACGACGAGCTGAGGCTCGTCGAGTCGCTCCGGGCCGGCTGAGTGACGAAACCGCCGGTCTCGCCCTACCCACCCGACCCGCCCGAGGACGCATCGGCGGAGCTCGACTTCGACGACCTGATCGACGTCGTCGCGGCAGATGAGGATTGGGCGAACCGCCGCTCGGTGCGCTTCTCGGCCCTGCGGGTCGAGTTTCTGCGCTGCCGCCTGACCGGCACCGAACTGGCGGAGGCGACGCTGAAGGACGTCACCTTCGCGGAATGCCGGCTCGACCTCGCAGGTCTGAGGTTCGGGAGACTCGAACGCGTCGTGTTCCGCGACTGCCGGATGGGCGAGGCCGACTTCTACGGCGCCACCTTGAAGGACGTGCTGTTCGAGCGCTGCGAGCTCCGCGAGGCGTCGTTCTCGTCGATCAGCGTCGAGGGAGTCGAGCTCCGCGGCTGCGATCTGGTGGGCGTGCGCGGCGCCGAATCGCTGCGGGGCGTCCGCATGCCGTTCAACGACGTGTTGGCGAACGCGGTGCTGTTCGCCTCGGTGGCAGGCATCGCGATCGTCGACTGAGCCGAGTCGCGCTAGGCGGCGGCGAGCTGCCGCTCGGCGAGCTCGAGCAGCGCACCGTGCCGCAGGCCCGTCCGCGAGACCTTCAGCGGCACTTCGACACGCGCCTGCAGCGCCTCGAGGATCACGGCGCCGGCTGCGAGGGTCGCTGCGCGGGCCAGGCTGACGCCGAACCGCTGGGACAGCTCCGAGCCCGTAGTGAACGTCAGGATCTCGACTGCCTCGGTGAGCTCGGCGCCGCCCAGGCGTGAGCCGTAGAGCCTGCGCAGGGCACGCGCGCTTCCGCCGACCGCGAACGCCGATCCGACGACCGGAGGCGCGAAGGAGTCGAGATGTCGTGCGACCTCGGCGCGGGCCCTCGCGACCGCGGCCGCGCCGGGGGGATCGCCCGAGAGCAAGCGGCTCGTGAGACGCAGAGAGCCGAGGTCGATCGAGCGAAACCAGTCAGGCCCTTCGCGACGCGAGCCGGCGACGACCTGTGCCGACCCGCCGCCGACATCGACGACGGCGACGCGCTTGCGTCCCGTCACGCTGGACGCGGCAAGCGCACCCACGAACGCCAGACGGCCCTCCTCCTGGGCACTCAGGATCCGCACCGGGGCGCGGGCTGCGCGTGCGAGAACCTCGCTCAGCTCGTGGCCGTTCGCCGCCTGGCGGCCCGGGCTCGTCACCAGGACTTCGAGCGCCTGTGCGCCCTCGGCGCGAGCCGCGGCCGCAAACCGGCCGACGCACTGGGCCAGTTCGGCGAGCTTCGCTTCGGGGATCAGCCCGTGCTGCTCGACCGACTCGCCGAGTCGCAGCCGCTCGCGCAGAGACAGGAGCTCGCTCCCGTCCCCGGTGACGAGCAGCCTGACGGTGTTCGAACCGACATCGACGACCGCGACGGGCACGGCGCCATCGTGCCGATGCCACCTGACGTCAGCTCGGGTCGTCAACCGGGGCGGGCCAACCGGCGTGCCCGGTCACGGCGGCGCATGAACGTTGCCTGCGCGCTTCGCCGCCGCTCGTTCTTCTGGGCGGTGACGCGGTGCCACGTCCCGTCGGTGCGCAGCTCCCACGCGTGGGTGTTGTCGGAGAGGAGCGTCTTGAAGATCCCCTCGAGCTCGTTGCGGGCATGCGTGTCCTCGACCGGGACGACGACCTCGATCCGGTGCTCGAGATTGCGCGGCATGATGTCGGCGCTGCCGAGCAGATACGTCTTCTGGTCGTCGATCTCGAAGCAGTAGAGGCGGCTGTGCTCGAGGAAGCGCCCGACCACCGAGCGCACGCGGATGTTCTCGCTGCGACCGGGAATGCCAGGCACCAGGGCGCACACGGCGCGCACGATGATGTCGATCTGCACACCGGCCTCCGAGGCCTTGTAGAGCTCCTCGATCACGTCGGTGTGCGTGACGTTGTTCGCTTTGATCCGAATCGTCGCGCGCTTGCCCTCCGCTGCCGCCTCGGCGACCGCGCGGATGTGCTCGATCAGGCGGCGCTTGAGGTTGAACGGCGCGACCAGCAGCTTGCGGAACTCCTGCGGCCGTCCGAAGCCCGTCACGAAGTTGAAGAGGTCGGCGACATCGGCGGCGATGTCCTGGTCGGCGGTGAAGAGGCCGACGTCCTCGTACTGGCGCGCGGTGGTTGCGTGGTAGTTGCCGGTCCCGATGTGCACGTAGCGGCGCAGCCGGTCGCCTTCGCGGCGGACGACGAGCATCGTCTTCGCGTGGATCTTCATGTCCGGGAACCCGAACACGACGTGGACGCCCGCCTGCTCGAGCTCGCGCGCCCATTCGATGTTGCGGTGCTCGTCGAACCGGGCTTTCAGCTCGACGACGCAGACGCTCTGCGTGCCGTTTTCGGCCGCCTCCATCAGCGCCGGCGCCAGGGCCGAGTCCGGGCCCGTGCGGTACACGGTGGTCTTCAGCGTCACGACCTGAGGATCGGCGGCGGCCGCGCGGACGAACGCCTCGACGCTGGTGGCGAATGAGTCGTACGGGTGCTGGACGAGGATGTCGCGCGTCGCGATCTCCGCGAAGAGGTCGTCGTCGGTGGGATTGGCCAGGCGCCGCTGCGTGAACGGCACCCAAGGCTCGTACTTCAGATCCGGCCGGTCGAGCGCGTACAGCTGCCCGACGTCGGCGAGATCGAGCATGCCCCGGACCGGGTACACGCCGTCCGGTCCCACGGCGAGCCGCTCCTGCAGCCGGCCGAGCATGCCGCGGGAGATCGAGCTGGAAACCTCGAGCCGTACGACAGCGCCGAAGCGCCGCTTGCGCAACTCCGATTCGACAGCCTCGAGCAGGTCGTCCGCGTCGTCCGAGATGGCCAGGTCGCCGTCACGTGTGAGGCGGAATGCCGTGCGCTCGGTGATCTCCATCTCCGGGAAGAGCCAGTCGAGGAAGTGCGACATCGTCGACTCGAGCGGGACGAGCAAGCCGCGGGTCCCGACCCCGACGAAGCGGGGGAGCCCCTCCGGGACCTTCACCCGTGCGAAGCGCTCCTCGCCCGACTCCGGATCGCGCACGGTGACGCCGAGGCTCAACGACAGGCCCGAGATGTACGGGAAAGGCTGGCCGGGGCCGACAGCGAGCGGTGTCAGGACGGGATAGATCTGGCTGGCGAACGCCGTGCGGAGCTCGGCGAGCTCGTCTTCGGTCGCGTCGTCGACCGAACCGACGAGAATCCCCTCGCGCGCCAGCGCGGGGCAGAGCTCGTCGCGCCAGAGCCGCGACTGGCTCGCCGTCAGCTGCGTGGCGCGCTCGCGCACCTCGATCAGCGTCTGCTGCGGCGTCCGTCCGTCGGCCGACCGCACCGAGAGTCCCGACGCGACCTGGTCGAGCAGGCCGGCGACGCGCACCATGAAGAACTCGTCCAGGATCGACGAGACGATCCCGCAGAAGCGCACGCGCTCGAGCAGCGGCTCGGCGCGGTCGGCTGCGACCTCGAGCACGCGCGTCATCAGGTCGAGCGCGGAAAGCTCGCGGTTCAGCAGCGCCAGGGGCTCGTTTTCGGTATCCACTCGTTGGGTTGTCGGCATCGGCGAAGAATCTCGTAAGAGGGACGAACGCGTGTTGCAGTTTTGTAACAACGCCTGAAACAGCGTCCAACTCGAGCAGATTGCGCTGGATTGGGCCGGCAGCGCCTTCTGTCAGAGCATCGTCAGAGTACTCCCGTATGCTTCCGGTTATGCAGAACGACCGCCTCGTGGCCGCGGTCGCGGTGATCGTCGGGATCGTTCTGATCGTGATTGCCGCGGTGTACTTCGCCGAACCGGCGAAATCGCTGCCCAGCTTCTTCCCCGGGCACCAGGCGGGCTCCGCTCATCATCACGTGAAACATGGGATCGCCTCGCTGTGCGTCGGCCTGGCGTTCTTCGTGCTCGCGTGGTTCCGAAGCGGCCCGAAGCGCTCTGCGCAAGCCGCTCCGTGATCGTCGCAGCAGCGCTCATCTCGTATCCCCGCGCGATCGTCATCGGTCTCCTGCAGGGGGTCTCAGAGCTGTTCCCGGTGTCGAGCCTCGGCCACAGCGTCATCCTCCCGAAGCTCCTGGGCTGGAACATCCACCAGAACGACCCGTACTTCATCACCTTCCTCGTCGCGACTCACCTCGCGACCGCGATCGTCCTGTTCTGGTTCTTCCGGCGCGACTGGGTGGCGATCCTCAAGGGCCTCGGGCGTTCGCTGCGCGACCGGGAGATCGCGCCCGACGACCATCACGCGAAGCTCGGCTGGCTGCTGGTCGTCGGCACGATCCCGGCCGGCGTTCTCGGTGTACTGCTTCAGGACAAGCTCAGGACCGTGTTCGCGTCGGCGACCTCGGCTGCGATCTTCCTGACCCTGAACGGCGTCCTGCTCTACGGGGCCGAGCAGCTGCGGCGGCGCGCGCCGCAGGTGGACGCCGACGACGACGCACGGATCGCGCGGCAGATGGGCTGGACGCAGTCCTTCGCCGTGGGCGCCGCACAGGCTCTGGCGCTGATCCCCGGCTTCTCTCGATCCGGGGCGACCATGGGCGGGAGCCTGCTCGTCGGCCTCTCCAACAAGGACGCGGCGCGCTTTGCCTTTCTGCTGGCGACGCCGATCATCGGTGCGGCCGCCTTGCTGAAGGTGCCCGAGTTGTTCGGCCACACCGGAGACGGAGTGCGCGGCCAGGCTCTGGTCGGTGCGCTCTGCGCCGGCGCGACTGCGTATCTCTCGGTCCGCTACCTGATGCGCTACTTCGAGACCCGGACGCTCACGCCATTCGCGTTCTATTGCTTCTTCGCCGGCCTCGCCTGCACCGTCGGCTTCCTGATCTAGCAGTCGGGCGGCTTAGAAGTCAGGCCGACTAAAAGTCGGCCATCGGATGAGAGGCGTCCGTGAACTCGCGGATCTCGCCCGTCACCAGGAAGAAGACCTGCTCGCCGATGTCGACGGCGTGGTCGCCGATCCGCTCGACGCAGCGCGACACGACGAGCATCCGAAGCCCGTACTCGCGCTCCGCCGGTGAATCGCCGAGCGAGAGGATCTCGTTGCTCGCGTTGACGTTCGCGCGGTCGATCAGGTTGTCGAGATCGGAGAGCGACCGCGCCTTGTCGGCATCGCGATTCGCAAAGGCGTCGAGCGCCACGCGGATCATCTGCTCGGCCCGCTGGCCCATGTCCTCGATCGAGCGCGTCAGCTGCTCGCCCGTCACGTCCAGGTGGCCCATCAGCTTCGTCAGCTTGGCCACCGTCACGCAGTAGTCGGCCATGCGCTCGAGGTGCAAGTTGATGCGGAGGATGGCGAGGGTGAGCCGCAGGTCGCCGGCGACCGGCGTCTGCCGGGCGAGCAGCGACTGGACGCCTTCCTCGATCCGCGCATAGCGGCGGTCGACCTCGTCGTCGAACGCGATCACGTCGTCGGCGAGCTCGTCGTCGCCGCGTGCAAGCGCGTTCAGAGCCGAGCGGAGAGCACGGAGAACGAGGTCGCCCTCCTCCTGCAGACCCGCTTCGAGCTGGGCGAGCTCTTCCTGGAACGAGATGCGCATCAGCCGAACCGGCCGGTCACGTAGCCCTCCGTGCGTTCGTCGGACGGCTGCGTGAAGATCTTCTCGGTCGAGTCGTACTCGACGAGCATGCCGTGCCGCGACCCGTCCTCTTTGACGTCGAGGCTGAAGAAGGCGGTCATCTCGGCGACGCGGGCGGCCTGCTGCATGTTGTGCGTGACGATGACGAGCGTGTACTCGCGCTTCAGCTCGTGCATCAGATCCTCGATCGCGGCGGTCGAGATCGGGTCGAGCGCCGACGCGGGCTCGTCGAGCAGGATCACATCCGGTTCGACGGCGATCGCGCGTGCGATGCACAGGCGCTGCTGCTGCCCGCCCGACAGCCCGAGGGCCGACTTCTTCAGGCGGCTCTTGACCTCGTCCCAGAGTGCCGCGCCGCGGAGGGCGCGCTCGACGCGGTCGTCGAGGGAGTCCTTCATCCCGAGGATCCGCAGGCCGTACGCAACGTTGTCGTAGATCGACTTCGGAAATGGGTTCGGCCGCTGGAACACCATGCCGATCCTGCGGCGCACCTCGATCGGATCGACGCCGGCGCCGTAGAGGTCGACCCCGTGGTAGAGGATCTTCCCGCCGACCGAGGCGGAGGCCACCAGGTCGTTCATCCGGTTCAGGCAGCGCAGCACGGTCGACTTGCCGCAGCCCGAGGGGCCGATCAGCGCGGTGACCGCGTTGCGGTGGATCCGCAGGCTGACGTCCTTCACGGCCACGGACTTGCCGTACATCACCTGCAGGTTCTCGATGTCGAAGACGACGCTTGTGCTCAGGTTGGCCGCGCTCGGCGGCGCGACGTCGAGCGAGCGGCGCTGAGAGGCCTCGGTGTCCTGCTTGGGCGTGGAATCCATGGTCGTCACGAGACGAGTCTCACGGCGCCGGACGGCAGCGAGGGTACACAGCCTGTGAACAGTTTGTTTCGGAGTGGTGACGGGCGGTTTTTCGGGTCTGCCAGCTGGAATGCTCCGGCCCGTGACTGCCTCCGCCGTCGACGCACCGAACCCGCTCGCCCGGACGCGCAAGGGCAGCGACCGGATCGGCGACCTTGCGCTGTACGGCCTGACAGCCCTCGCCGCGCTGCTCGGCCTGATCGTGATCCTCGCGATCGTCTGGCGGGTCGCCGACGGCGCGTGGCCGGCGATGAAGACCTTCAATGTCGCGTTCCTCTGGCACAACGACTGGAACGTCGCGACGAACAAGTTCGGCGCGCGTGACCTGATCATCGGCACGGTCGTCACGTCGTTCGGCGCGATCCTGATCTCGGCGCCGCTCTCGATCGCGATCGCCCTCTTCCTCAGCGAGCTCGCACCGCCCTCGATCCGCGGGCCGATCGGAACGCTGATCGACATGCTCGCAGCGGTGCCGTCGGTGGTCGTCGGCCTGTGGGGGATCTTCGTGCTCGCTCCGTTCGACGCGCAGCACGTGCAGCCGATTCCTCGGCGAGACGCTCGGCTGGATCCCGATCTTCGCCCACGGGCAGGACAAGGTCGAGTCGACCGTGTTCACGGCGATCGTGGTGCTGACGATCATGACCATCCCGATCACCTCCTCGATCTGCCGCGAGCTCTTCCTGGGCGTGCCGCAGGAGCTCGAGGAGGCGTCGCTCGGCCTGGGCGCCACGCGCTGGGAGATGGTGAAGACGGTCGTCGTGCCGACGGTGCGCGGCGGCGTGGTCGCCGCGATCATCCTCGGTCTCGGCCGCGCGCTCGGCGAGGCGATCGCGGTCACGCAGGTCATCGGCAACTTCATCCCGCTGAAGCTGTCGCTGCTCGAGCCGGGCGACACGCTCGCGAGCCGCGTCGCCAACCAGTACCAGGGAGCGACGACGAACATCCAGATCTCGTCGCTGATCTACCTCGCGCTTCATCCTGCTCGCGATCACGTTCATCTCGAACTTCGCAGCGCAGCGGGTCGTCAAGCGGTTCGAGCTGCAACGGAGGGGCGGATGACGCGATCCCGGCAACCTCGCCGTCTCGCTCCGCGCGACCGGCAGGTCGCGGCGCCGCCTGCCGCATCAACCGCGTCGCCGAGTTCGGTGCGATCGCCGCTGCCGCGATCGCGATCGCTGCGCTCGGCATCCTCGTGTGGTCGGTCTTCAGCCGCGGCGTCAGCGCGCTGAACTGGGACTTCTTCACCAAGGGCCCGGCGACGTTTTCGGCCAGTCGGGCGGCGGCATCGCGCCCGCCATCGTCGGCACGTTGATCCTCGTCGCGACCGCGACGGTGTTCGCGCTGCCGACCGGCGTGCTGACCGCGATCTACGTGAGCGAGTTTGCGCCGCGCCGGCTCGGCGAACAGGTGCGCCTCTGGCTCGACGTCCTGAACGGCTTCCCGTCGATCGTGATCGGCATCTTCGTCTTCGCGCTGTGCGTGAAGGTGAAGCTGCCGCTCCTCGGCATCGGGCACCACCAGAGCGCGATCGCCGGTGGCTTTGCGCTGGCGATCATCATGCTGCCGCTCGTCGCGCGCGCGACGATGGAGGTGCTGTCGCTGGTCCCGAGCGGCTTGCGCGAGGCGAGCTACGCGCTCGGCGTCTCGAAATGGCGGACGGTGCTCAGCGTCGTGCTGCCGACGTCGCTCGGCGGCATCCTCACCGGAACGACGCTTGCGATCGCCCGCGCCGCCGGCGAGACGGCGCCGCTCCTCTTCACCTGCGCGATCGCCGGGCAACCTCGTCGACTGGAACCCGACCCACTCGATGCTCTCGATGCCGCTCCTCGATCTTCGAGTACTCGGAGTCGCCCGACGCGAACCTGAACGCCCAGGCCTGGGCGGCGGCGTTCGTCCTGATCGCCTTCGTGCTGATCGCGAGTCTCACGGCACGCCTGCTGCTACGACCGCAGCCGCCGCAAGCTCGGCCAGGCTCGTTAACCGCCGGTTGTTCGACTGCAGCCTCGTTAACTACTCCGTCACCCGGATGTAACAGGGCGTCTGCCCACGGCGACACCGCACCTGGGCAGGCTCCGCCCGTGACCACTGCCAATCCCCGGGTCAAGGAGAAAACGTTCATGAAAAGAGGGCTCGCCCTCATCAGCCTCGCCCTGGTCGCTCGCTCTCGGAGCGGTGGCCGTCGCCAGGCGCCAAGACGCAGTGACACGACGACTCTCGGGCGCGGGCAGCACGCTTCGTCGCGCCGCTCGTCTCGACCTGGACGCCGGCCCTCGGCACCGCGTTCGGGTACACGGTCCAGTACTCGGCCGTCGGCTCGGGCGCCGGCATCGCCGCCATCACGAACCGCCAGGTCGACTTCGGCGCGTCGGACGCGCCGATGTCGCCCGACACAGTTCACCGCGTGCAACGGCTGCGTCCAGATCCCGTGGGCGCTCGCCGCGACCACCGTCGCCTACAACGTCCCGGGTGCCCCGGTGCACCTGCGGCTGACGGCGCGACGATCGCGAACATCTTCCTCGGCCACATCACGAACTGGAACGATCCCGCGATCGCTGCGCTGAATCCGGGCGCGACCCTGCCCGAACCTGAAGATCACGCCGGTCTTCCGGTCGGACGGCTCGGGCACGTCGTACAACTTCAGCGACTACCTCTCGTCGGTCTCGCCGGAGTGGAAGACGAAGATCGGCGTCTCGACGCAGCCGGCCTTCCCGGCCGGCGTCGGCGCGAAGGGCTCCGGCGGTGTCGCGGGAGTCGTCAAGAACACGCCGGGCGGCGTGACCTACGTCGACGTCGCCTACGCGCTCGTGAACCACATCCGGTTCGCAGCGGTCAAGAACGCCGCCGGGAAGTTCCTCTATCCCAGCATCCGGCGGATCGTCGCCGCGGCGCAGGCGTTCCCGACAGTCGGCCGCCAACAACGAGATGCACATCGTGAACCCGCCGAAGTCGGCGCCGCTCGCGTACCCGATCTGCACCTACACCTACATCATCGTCCCGCTGCAGAGCGCGCATGCGGCCGAGCTTCGGAAGATGATCTTCTGGGCGCTGACCCAGGGCCAGCAGAGCGAAGTACACGGCGAAGCTGCTCTTCGCGCCGCTCTCGTCGAGAAGTCGATTCTCGTCGCGGCCGAGAAGACGCTGAAGACGATCCACACGTAGCAGCCGCCGGAAGTGCGACGACGGGAAGGGCGCCCAGGTGGCGCCCTGCTCGCGGCGCCCTCCTTTTTTACCGCCAGTGGGAAGTGCAGCGGATGCTGAGGCCGCGGCCGGCGCCGCCGTCGGCCTCGACGTCCCCGCCTGCGGCGACCACGATGTGCTTCACGATCGCGAGGCCGAGGCCGGTGCCGCGGGTCGTCCGCGCCGCGTCGGCGCGGTAGAAGCGCTCGAAGAGGCGTGGCAGGGCGTCCTCGGCGACGCCGGCGCCGTCGTCGGCTGCGGTCAGCACGCCCGACGTCGCCCTCCCGTGGACCGTCGAGGGTGAAGTGCGCGCCGTGACCCGGCGTAGCGGATCGCGTTCTCGGCGAGGTTCTCGACGATCATCCTGCAGCATGCGCGGGCGCAGCGGCAGGTCGACATCGGCGTCGCCCTGCCGCGCGCAGCTCGATGCCCGCGCGCGGCGGCCGAGCTCGCCAGATCGGCGACGACGTTCTCGAGCACCGGCAGCGCGTTCGTCCGGCCGAGCGCGACGACCTCCTTGCCGCTCTCGAGCTCCGAGAGGAAGAGGATCTCGTCGATCAGGGCGCCGGCGTGCTCGACCTCGGCGCGCGCCTGCTCGAGCAGCGTCGTCGACGTTCGCGCCCGGCAGGTCGGCGTTGTCGAGCAGCGCGAGGATCCGCGCCAGCGGCGTGCGCAGCTCGTGGGAGACGGCGGCGGTGAAGCCGGTGCGCAGCTCGTCGAAGCTGGCGTCGTACATCGTCCTCGGCGCCGCGTCCTCCGCCTCGGTGGATATGGCCACGCCGTCAGGTTCGTCGTCGGCGCGGACCGCCCTTGCGACCGAAAAATCGCGTCACCAGATCGTCACCATTCGGAAACCCGAAAAAGGCCGTGCACGGCACTATCGTAGGGGTGTGGCCAAGATCCTGATCGTCGAAGACGACAACGTGATCGCGGACGGCATGGCCCGCCACCTCGCCGCAGCCGGCTTCGACCCGATCGTCGTCGGCCGCGGCGAGCTCGGGCTCGACGCGCCTTCGCTACGAGAACCCCGACGTCTGCGTCCTCGACCTGATGCTGCCCGAGCTCGACGGCTGGAAGCTGATCGAGACGGCGCGCGCCGAGGGGATCGGCACGCCGATCGTCGTCGTCTCGGCGCGCGGCACCGAGCACGACCGGGTGCACGCGCTCGAGATCGGCGCCGACGACTACCTCGTGAAGCCGTTCTCGATGCGCGAGCTCGTTGCGCGCGTCGGCGCGGCGGCCCGGCGCGGTGTTCGCCCGGCCGAGGAGCGGCGCGGTGACCCGATCGAGATCGAGGAGCTCCGCATCGACCCGCGCGAGGTGCAGGCGTTCGTCGACGGCAAGAGCGTCGGGCTCACGCCGACCGAGTTCAGGCTGCTCTACACGCTGGCGCTCGACCGCGGCCGCGTCGTCACGCGCGACGAGCTGCTGCAGAAGGTCTGGGGCCGCCGCGAGACGCACCGCGACCGCACGGTCGACGTCTTCGTGCGCCGCCTCCGCCAGAAGATCGACCGCGACGCGCCGAAGCACTCGTTCATCCAGACGCGCTTCGGCGTCGGCTACAAGCTCGAGCCGCTCCTCAAGTAAGACCAACCCCGGCTCTACACTCCTGGACGTGGAGTTCGAGCTGAGGCCGGAGCAGCGCGAGATCCAGGCGCTCACTCGCGAGTTCGCGCGCGCCGAGATCGATCCGTATGCCGCGGAGTGGGACCGCGAGCACCGGTTTCCGAGCGACGTGTTCGCGAAGCTCGCCGGGCTCGGGCTGATCGGGGTCTGCGTCCCGGAAGAGCTCGGGCGGCGCGGGCGCCGACTTCGTCTCGTACGCGCTCGTGCTCGAGGAGCTCTCGCGGGCCGACGCCGGGCGTCGGGGTCACGGTGGCCGTCCACACCTCCGCCGCGACGCTGCCGCTGCTCGCGTTCGGCACCGAGGAGCAGCGCGCCGCGTACGTGCCGCCGCTGGCGCGCGGCGAGCTGCTCGGCGCCTTCGCGCTGACCGAGTCCGGTGCCGGCTCGGACGCGGGCGCCCTCGTCACGCGCGCCGAGCGGGTCGACCGGCGGCTGGCAGATCTCCGGGGCGAAGCAGTGGATCACGAACGGCTCGTACGCCGGCACGTTCCTGCGTCTTCGCGCGCACCGATCCGGCGACCGCGAGCGCGCGCGGCGTCTCGGCGTTCGTGCTCGACGCCGCGCACGTCGAGGTGACGCGCGAGGAGGAGAAGCTCGGCCTCAACTCGTCGTCGACCGCCGATCTCCGATCGACGCGGTCGTGCCGCGAGGATCGCCTGCTCGGCGAGCTGCACCACGGCTTCCGGGTCGCGATGTCGACGCTCGACGGCGGCCGGATCGGGATCGCGGCGCAGGCGGTCGGGATCGCGCGGGCCGCCTACGAGGTCGCGCTGGCGTACGCGAAGGAGCGCACGGCGTTCGGCCAGCAAGATCGCGCAGTTCCAGGCGATCCAGCACAAGCTCGCCGAACATGTCGATGGAGATCGACGCCGCGCGGCTGCTCGACCCTGCAGGCGGCGTGGCTGAAGGATCAGGGACGTGCCGCGTCACCGAGGCGGGTGCGAAGGCGAAGCTGTTCGCGTCGGAGATGGCGCGCCGCCAGACTGCCGAGGCGATCCAGATCCTCGGCGGCTACGGCTACACGAAGGAGTTTCCGGTCGAGCGCTACTACCGCGACGCCAAGATCACGGAGATCTACGAGGGCACGAGCGAGATCCAGCGCCTGGTGATCGCGCGCCAGATTCTGGGCCAGCGGCGTGCCGGCGGGGAGCGCAGTGAGCCCGCGTAAGCCCGACGAGCCGGTGCGGCTGACGCGGATCTACACGCGCGGCGGCGATGCCGGAGAGACCTCGCTCGGCGACGGCTCGCGTGCGTCGAAGCTCGATCCGCTCGTGCGCGCGTACGGCGCCGTCGACGAGCTGAACTCGCTGCTCGGCTGGGCGCAGGTCGAGGTGCAGAGCCCGTCGCTCGCGCGGATCCAGAACGAGCTGTTCGACGTCGGCGCCGATCTCTCGGTGCCGTTTGCCGGGGCGACGGAAGGCTCCGCACGACGCAGGAGGCGATCGACCGGCTCGAGCAGGACTGCGACCGCGAGAACAGCGCGCTGCCCGAGTTGAAGAGCTTCGTCCTGCCGGGCGGCACCGAGGCGGCGGCGCGGCTCCACATCGCCCGCGCTACGTGCCGCCGCACCGAGCGCGAGGTGCTGGCTGCGCACGGCGAGCATCCCGTCAACCCGCTGGCGCTCGTCTACCTGAACCGGCTCAGCGACCTGCTGTTCATCCTCGCGCGCGCGGCCAACCTGGGGAGCGAGGAGCCGCTGTGGCTCCCCGGAGGCGGACGATGAGCGAGCTGCGTTCGACGATCTCGGGGGTCGAGAACGAGGCGTTGTATGGGCCGGATCGCTGGGTTGGACTACGAGCGTGATCTGGGCGCGCCGGGGGTGTTCCCGTTCACGCGTGGCGTGTATGGGTCGATGTATCGGGGCCGGTTGTGGACGATGCGGCAGTTCGCGGGGTTCGGGACGGCGGCGGAGACGAACGAGCGGTTCCGCTATCTGCTGGAGCACGGGCAGACGGGGTTGTCGACGGCGTTCGATATGCCGACGCTGATGGGCTACGACTCCGATCACGTCCGGTCGAGGGCGAGGTGGGCCGCGAGGGCGTGGCGGTCGACTCGCTCGAGGACATGCGGACGCTGTTCGCCGGGATCCCGCTCGGCGAGGTGTCGACGTCGATGACGATCAACTCGCCCGCCGCGATCCTGCTCGCGTTCTACCTCGTGCGTCGGCGAGGAGCAGGGCGTTGCCGCGGTCCGAGCTGCGCGGGACGATCCAGACGGACATCCTGAAGGAGTACATCGCGCAGAAGGAGTACATCTTCCCGCCGGCGCCGTCGATGCGGCTGGTGACGGACATGGTCGAGTTCTGCGCGAAGGAGATGCCGCTGTGGCATCCGATCTCGATCTCGGGGTACCACATCCGCGAGGCGGGGTCGACGGCGGCGCAGGAGCTGGCGTTCACGCTGGCGGACGGGTTCACCTATGTCGAGTGGGCGCTCGAGCGCGGCCTCGACGATCGACGAGTTCGCGCCGCGGCTGTCGTTCTTCTTCAACGCGCATCTCGACTTCTTCGAGGAGATCGCGAAGTACCGGGCGGCGCGCCGCATCTGGGCGACGGTGTTGCGTGAGCGGTACGGCGCGAAGAGCGAGCGGTCGCTGCTGATGCGCTTCCACACGCAGACGGCCGGGGTGTCGCTGACGGCGCAGCAGCCGGAGGTGAACATCGTCCGGACCGCGATCGAGGCGCTGGCCGCGGTGCTCGGCGGCACCCAGTCGCTGCACACGAACACTTCGATGAGGCGCTGGCGTTGCCGACCGAGGACGCGGTGCGGATCGCGCTGCGCACGCAGCAGGTGATCGCGCACGAGACCGGCGTCGTCAACACCGCCGACCCGCTCGGCGGCTCGTACTACCTGGAGCACCTGACGAACGAGCTGGAACGGCAGGCCTACGACTACTTCGACCGCATCGAGCAGCTGGGCGGGGTCGTGGCGGCGATCGAGCAGAACTTCTTCCAGTCCGAGATCGCCGAAGCCTCGCTTCCGCTACCAGCGCGAAGTCGAGACCGAGCAGCGGGTCGTCGTCGGCGTCAACCGCTACCAACTCGAAGACGAAGCCCAGATCCCGATCCTCAAAGTCGACCCGGCTCTGGAGGGCGAGCAGATCGCCCGCGTCCAGGCGCTGCGCGCCCGCCGCGACGACGCCGCCGCCGAGGCAGCGCTGGCAGCCCTCAAGAAGCCGCCGCCGGCAACCAGCAACCTGATGGGACCGATCATCGACGCCGCCAAAGCCGACGTCACGATGGGCGAGATCTGCGACGCCCTCCGTGAGGTCTGGGGCATCTGGCGCGAAACGCCCGTCTTCTAACGAAACGACAGGTAAGCCGTCTAACCTGAACGACTCGACTGATGAGCGCGCGGGCCGATCACATCAGCATTGCCAAGACGCCAATCTGGCGTCGACGTCAGTTTTGGCGGATCGTGCTGCCGGCGCTTGCGCTGGTCTCGGTGCTCGTCGCCGCTCTGATCGTCTTCGACGCTGTCGACGGCAGCAACGGCGTCGACGTCCGCGGCAAGACCTTCGGCGTCACCTACCCCGTTCCGCCGAAGCCGAAGCACGTGAAGCTCGAGCCCGCCGCCGAGCAGGTCACCACCAAGTTCCTGCAGACGGCCGTGGCCAGGAAGAACCTCGCCGGTCGCGTGGAAGCTCTCCGGCCCGCATGTGCGCGCCGGCCTGACGCTGAAGCAGTGGCTGACGGGCACAATCCCGGTCGTCCCGTTCAAGGTCACCGCGCATACATCGGCGCGGATGGCGATCGACTTCTCGTACAAGAACCGGGCGCAGCTCGAGGTCTTCGTCGAGAACCCGAACGAGAAGGGAGCCATCTTCTACGCCCAGCTGATCAAGCGAAACGGCAACTGGCTCGTCGACGGCTGGGTCCCGCGGGTCGACGTGGGGATCCCGAACATCAACTAGGCCCCGCCCTGTTTCTATACTGAGACAGGTGGCAGCGAAGATCAGGGTCGTGGTTGCGAAGCCCGGCCTCGACGGTCACGATCGCGGTGCGAAGATCATCGCCCGTGCGCTCCGTGACGCGGGCATGGAAGTGATCTACACGGGTCTGCACCAGACGCCCGAGCAGATCGTCGAGACGGCGATCCAGGAAGACGCCGACGCGGTCGGTATCTCGATCCTGTCGGGCGCCCATATGACGCTCGTGCCGCGCATCCTCACGCTCCTCCGTGAGCAGGGCGCCGAGGACGTCCTCGTCGTGGTCGGCGGCACGATTCCGAATGACGACATCGCCGAGCTCAAGCAACTGGGCGTCGCGGAAGTCTTCACGCCGGGCGCCGCGACGGGTGCGATCGTGGAGTTTCTGCAGGCTCGGGTTCCGGCCTAGATGACAGCCCGGGTCGCGCTGGACGACGGCGTGGCCGTCGTCACGATCGACCGCGAGGATGCGCTCAACGCTCTCGACGTCGAGACGCTGACGGAGCTTCGGGACCGTCTGCGCGAGCTCGCCGCGGACGGCGACGTGCGCGTGGTCGTTCTCACCGGCTCGGGGGAGAGGGCGTTCGCGGCCGGCGCAGACATCAAGTACATGTCGGGCCTCGATGTCGACGGCGCGCTCGCCTGGGGCGCGCTCGGCCACGAGGCGGCGCGGCTGCTGGAGACGATGGAGAAGCCGACGATCGCGGCGATCAACGGGTTCGCGCTGGGCGGTGGCTGCGAGCTCGCCCTGGCCTGCGACGTCCGGTACTGCTCGCCGCGCTCGAAGCTCGGCCAGCCCGAGATCAACCTGGGCATCGTTCCCGGCTGGGGCGGCACGCAGCGCCTGGCCCGGGCGGTCGGGCCGGGCCTGGCCAAGGAGTTGATCTTCACGGGGCGGCTCGTCGATGCCGAGGAGGCGCTGCGCGTCGGCCTGGTGCAAGCGGTGGGCGATCCCGTGCTGGAGCACGCACTCGCCACCGCGCGCGTCGTCGCGGCGAAGTCACCGGCTGCGCTCCGCGCGGCGAAGGCGCTCGTGAATCGCGTGTTCGAAGGGAGCCACGAGGCGAATCTCGCCGAGGAGGCCCGCGCGTTCGGCGAGTTGTTCGCGACTGCCGACGCCCGGGAGGGGCTCGCGGCGTTCGTGGAGAAGCGCGAACCGCGGTTCACCGGCCGTTGAGCCCCGGCTCCGAGCTACAGTCTCGCCCGGCATGAAGATCGCAGTCTGCGTCAAAGCCGTGCCCGATGCTGCATCGGGCCGGAGGATCGATCCGGCCGCCCTTCGGCTCGATCGTTCCGGCGAGCCGGTGCTCTCGGATTACGACACGCACCCGGTCGAAGAGGCGCTGAAGCTGAAGGAGGCGGCGGGCGACGGCGAGGTCGTTGTGCTGTCGATGGGCCCGGAACGGACGATGGACGCGCTGCGCAAGGCGCTGGCGATGGGTGCCGACCGGGCAGTCCTGATCACCGACGAGGCGCTCGCGGGCTCCGACCTGCTCGGCACTGCGAAGGCACTGGCCGGCGCACTCGAGCAGGAAGGCGCCGACGTGATCCTCTTCGGCCAACAGTCGGCCGACGGCGACGGCGCCTGCCTGTGGGCCGCGGTCGCGGAGTTTCTCCGGCGGCCCGCGATCTCGCAGGTCAGCGAGCTGTCGGTGAGCGACGGAACGCTCACCGGGAAGCGGCAGACCGAGTACGGGTACGACACGATTCGCGCGCCGCTGCCGGCGGTCGTCGCCGTGTCGGATGCGATCAACGTGCCGCGCTACCCGTCGCTGAAGGGGATCATGGGCGCGAAGAAGAAGCCGCAGGAGCTGAAGTCGGCGGCCGACGTCGGAGGCGCCGTCGCGCCACGGACGTCGGTGCTGGCGCTGCATCCGCCGCCCGCACGCGGCGAGGCGCGCCGGATCGAGGACAACGGATCGGCCGCGGAACAGATCGTCGAATTCCTTGCCGAGAAGAGGCTCGTCTGATGCGGGCGCTGGTCTTCTGCGAGCACCACGACGGTGCATTGACCAAGGGCGCGCTCGGCTTGCTCGCGAAGGCGGCTCAGATCGGCGCCGAGGTCTCGGGTGTCGTGGCGGGCTCGGGTGTGCGCGGGCTCGCCGAGGAAGCTGGCGCGCACGGCGCAGCTGTCGTTTGGATCGCCGACGACGAGCGTCTTGCGGCGCCGCTGCCGCAGCCGCGCGTGGACGTTCTCGCCCGGCTCGTGCGCGACGAGGGCTTCGACACCGTGTTGTTCGCGCAGTCAGTGCTGGCGGCCGACCTGGCGGCGGGGCTCGCGGCTCGGCTCGGAGCGGGGCTCAACTGGGATCTCGTCGACCTCACCGAAGACGGCGTCGGCAAACGAGCCGCGCTTGCCGACAGCGTGCTGGTCGACGTCGGCTGGGTCGGCGAGCCGCGGATCGGGATCTTCCGGTCGGGTGTCTTCGACGCTGTGCCTACGGGCGGGAGCGCTGAGGTGAAGGACGCTGTGGTCGAGCTCGAGGACTTTTCCGCGCTGGCCGAGATGGTCGAGCAGGCGCATGCCGTGCAGCAGGGGCCGTCGATCGAGGACGCGGACGTGATCGTCGCCGGCGGCCGCGGGCTCGGTGCGCCCGAGAAGTTCGCGCTCTGCGAAGAGCTCGCGTCTGCGCTCGGCGGCGCTGTCGCGGCGACGCGGGCTGTGGTCGACGCGGGTTGGTATCCGTATTCGGCTCAGGTGGGGCAGACGGGCAAGACGGTCTCGCCGAAGCTCTACGTCGCGGTCGGCATCTCCGGAGCGATCCAGCACAAGGTGGGGATGCAGGGCTCGAGCGTGATCGTCGCGATCAACAAGGATCCGCACGCTCCGATCTTCGAATTCGCCGATCTGGGCGTCATCGGCGACCTGCACGCGATCGTGCCGAAGCTGACCGAGCTTCTGCGCGCGCGCGGATCGTGAGCGTCCGGCCCTCCGACTTTCCGCCGCCGTGGTCGTCCGCGGAGGCGATCGGCGTCCCGACCGATCCCGCCGACGAGCGGATCGAGGTCGGCTTCCTGATCGTGGGAGCGGGGCCGGCCGGGCTCGCGGCGGCGATTCGCCTCGGGCAGCTGGCCGAGGAGGATCCCGCGACCGCCGAGCGGCTCGGCGACGTTCCGGTGGCGGTGCTGGAGAAAGGGAAGGCCGCGGGGTCGCATCTTCTGTCGGGCGCGGTCGTCAATCCGCGGAGCCTGCAACGGCTGTTCCGCGGGCGGAAGCGCGTCGACGAGATGCCGTTCTATGGGGCCGTCGAGGCGGAGTCGGTGTTGTTCCTCACGCGCAGCAAGGCGCTGCGGATCCCGACGCCGCCGACGATGGTGAACGAGCGAAATCTGATCGCGTCGGTTTCCCGGCTTGGGCGCTGGCTGGCCGAGGAGGCGGAGGAGCTGGGGGTCACGATCCTGCCCGAGACGTCGGCGGCGAAGCTGCTCGTCGACGGCGGCCGCGTGGTGGGTGTGCGCACCGGCGACCGCGGTCGCGGCCGGCAGGGCGAGGAGCTCGGCAACTTCGAGCCGGGTTCGGACGTGACGGCGCGGGTGACGATCCTGGCCGAAGGCACGCAGGGGCATCTGACCGGCGCCGCGTTGGAGCGGTTCGGTCTCTCGAGCGACAACCCGCAGGTGTGGGCGCTCGGGGTGAAGGAGGTCTGGAAGGTCGCGAAGCCGCTCGACCGGGTGATCCACACGATGGGATGGCCGCTGCGCGGCGGCGCGAAGTTCCGGGAGTTCGGCGGGTCGTTCATCTACCCGATGGGCGAGGAGCACGTGTCGATCGGGATGGTCGTGGGGCTCGACTACCGCGACGTGGAGCTGTCGGTGCACGATCTTCTGCAGGAGCTGAAGACGCATCCGCGCGTCCGGCGGATTCTCGACGGCGGCGAGCGCGTGCAGTGGGGCGCGAAGACGATTCCGGAGGGTGGGTTCGTGGCGCTGCCCGAGCGGTTCCACGCGCCGGGGCTGCTCCTCTGCGGCGACGGCGTCGGCCTGGTGAACGTGCCGGCGTTGAAGGGCATTCATTACGCGATCGAGTCGGGCCGCCTGGCGGCCGAGGCGGCGTGGCGGACGCTGGCGGCGGGCGCGTCGATGCGCGACGCGCTTGCGTCGTACGACACGTCGCTGCGGGAGTCGTTCATCTGGAGCGACCTGCGCGAGGTGCGGAACATGCGGCAGGCGTTCGGCCGCGGCTTCTGGGTCGGCGGCGCGCTGGCGGGTGCGATGACCGCAACGAAGGGCAAGTTCCCGCCGGGCGACCGCGCCGACCGAGCGCGACGCGTCGCAGACGCTGATCTCCAGCAACCGCGCGAAGTCGTATCCGGCCCCGGACGGAAAGCTCACGTTCGACAAGCTGTCGAGCGTCTTCGCGTCGGGCAACCGCACGCGAGACGACCAGCCGAGCCATATCCGGGTGGCGCCGAACGTCCCCCGCGACGTAGCCGAGATGTGGGTCCACATGTGCCCCGCGCAGGTCTACGAAGTGGGCGCCGAAGACGGTGCCGGAACCGTCGAAGTCCAGGTAACCCCCTCAAACTGCGTCCAGTGCGGAGCAATAACCGCCAAAGGTGGCCGCCTAACCCCCCCAGAAGGAGGAGCGGGCCCCGAGTACACGCTCACGTGACACTCGGGTGCGCGTTTCGTTACGGCGGCTGCCACCGGACGTGCCCCGATTCGTCATCGTCGTCGCACAGTTGGCGGAAGCTTGCGATCGCGGCAGCCCGGTTTCGACCGAATCTCGAGAGCAGTTCGTCGACCGCGACCCGTACTCGCCCGAGCGCAATCCCGACGGTGGCCTGGTAGCTGCTCCACACGTACGCGTCGGGCGAGTGCACCATGCCGGCCCGGACGGGGTTACGCACGACGTACCGGCACGCCCCGCGAAAGCGATCGTCCGACTCGATCTCGTCGCTCCAGTACCGCTTGCCGAAGAGATGATTGACGCGTTCGTATTTCACGTTGAAGAGCAGGGCGTACGTGCCGTTCAGCTCGCACATCCCCTTCGACATGCCGCGGTCGTCGATGCGCATCACGAGGTGGTAGTGGTTCCCCATGAGGCAGAAGGCGAAGATCGTCCAGCCGTATCTGGTCGCCACGCGGTTGAGGAGGACAATGAAGAGCTTCCGGTCGTGATCGTCGAGGAAGATCGGGCGCTTGTTGTTGCCCCGCGCTGTGACGTGGTAGTAGCCGGGCAGCTCGACTGCGGTGCTTGTAGGCCACGTTGTCAAAGTAGGCGCAAGGGCTCGGCCGGGCGCCTGATGGCACAGTTATTTGACACTCTTGGTGCAGTTCGAACACGGCGGCTGCCGCCGGACATGTCTAGATACGCCAAGTGATCTCGTCGACGGACAATCCGCGGGTGAAGGAGGTTCTCCGGCTGCGGGTGGGGCGGGAGCGGCGGCGGGTTGGATTGTTTGTTGCCGAGGGGCCGCGGGAGGTGGGGCGCGCCTTGGCGGCTGGATTGACCGTCACGGCCATGTACCACGCGCCCGAGTTGCTCCCCGACTGGCCGCACGGTGGGGTGGAGGTGACCGGGCGGGTGCTTGCCAAGATGAGCTACCGCAGCGAGCCGGAGGGCGTGCTGGCGATCGTCGAGACCCCGGTGGCAACGATGCCCGCTGATGCGACCCTGGTGCTCGTGGCTGTCGGGATCGAGAAGCCCGGCAACCTCGGCGCGCTCGCTCGGTCGGCCGACGCGGCTGGGGCGGACGCGCTGCTCGTCGCCGACGCGGCGACCGACCCCTGGAACCCGAACGCGATTCGTGCGTCGACCGGCGCGGTCTTCACGCTGCCCGTGGTGGAAGCCACGCTCGACGAGGTTTGCGCGCTGCCGCTGCAGAAAGTCGCTGCAGTCGTCGGCGCGCCCGCCCGCCACACGGACGCCGACCTGCAAGCCCCCACGGCGCTCCTCGTCGGCGCCGAGGACACCGGCCTGGACGAGCGCTGGCGCGCGATCGCCGACCTCGAGGTCTCGATCCAGATGCACCCGCGCAGCGTCGACAGCCTGAACTCGGCGACGGCGGCCGCGATCCTGCTCTTCGAAACGGTGCGCCAGCGTGGCTGACCTGATCCTGCCGACCCGCGCCGATGTCGAGCGCGCCCAGAAGACGCTCGAAGGTCGCCTGCTGCGAACGCCGCTCATGTCGAGCCGCACCGTCGGCGCGCGCCTGAAATGCGAGCTCTTCCAGCGCACCGGCTCATTCAAGTCCCGCGGCGCGCTGAACAAGCTGAGCACCCTGACGCCCGAGGAGAAAGCACGCGGCGTGATCGCGATCAGCGCCGGCAACCATGCCCAGGCCGTCGCCTTCGCCGCCGCAGCCGAAGGCTCGGATGCCGTCGTCGTGATGTGGCAGGGCGCATCCGCCCAGAAGATCGACGCCACCCGAGGCTACGGCGCGGCCGTCGATCTCGAGGCGACCGACCCCACCAGCGCCTTCGCGCGCCTCGCCACGCTGCACGCCGAGACCGGCCGCACGCTCGTCCATCCCTTCGACGACCCTGTCGTCATCGCCGGTGCCGGGACGGTCGGCCTCGAGATCCTGGAGGACGCTCCCGACGCCGACACCGTGATCGTCGCCGTCGGTGGTGGTGGGCTCGTGTCGGGCATCCGCACCGCGATCGGCGACCGCGTCCGCATCGTCGCCGTCGAGCCCGAGCTGAGCCCGGCGCTGCACGAGGCGCTCGCCCACGGGGAGCCGACCCCCGTCACGCCGCGCTCGATCGCCGACGGTCTGAACGCCCCGTTCGCAGGCCGCCTGCCAACCGAGATCTGCAAGGGCATCGACCGCGTGCTCGTCACCGAAGAGGAGATCGAGGAGGCCTTTCGCTTCCTCTACGAGCGGACGAAACTCGCCTGCGAGCCGGCCGCTGCTGCGGCCGCAGCAGCCTGGCTGAGCGGAAAGGTGGAGGCCCGGAACCCGGTGCTTGTCGTCAGCGGGGGCAACGTTGCCAGGCAAACCGCCTCTGCTATCCTGGCCCGGCCATGAAGGCGGACATCCACCCCGACTACGTCCTCGCGACCGTGCATTGCGGTTGTGGGAACTCCTTCGTGACCCGCTCGACCAAGCCCGAGCTGCACGTCGAGATCTGCTCGAATTGCCACCCGTTCTACACCGGCAAGCAGAAGCTGGTCGACACGGGCGGACGCGTCGAGCGCTTCCAGCGGCGGCTCGAAAAGGCCGAGCGCGTCCGCGCGTAGGGCGCGCTCTCCATGTCACAAGCGATTGGCGGCCAGGCCGTCCTCGAGGGCGTGATGATGCGCGGACCGCGCAACTGGTCGGTCGCGATCCGGACGCCCGAAGGTGAGATCGCCCACGTCACCCGCACGATCGACCCGATCATGGCCCGCCACTGGGCGGCCCGCCTGCCGATCATCCGCGGCGTCATCGCGCTCGGCGAGAGCATGGCCATCGGCTTCCGCGCCCTCGGCGTCTCGGCCCAGTACGCCGCCGCCGAGGAGGACGCAGGCGAAGGGGAGCCGGCCGAAATCGGCCGCTGGGCGCTGTTTGCCGCCTTCGCTGTGGCGATCGGCTTCGCCATCGCCGTCTTCAAGGTCGGCCCCGCGCTGCTCGCCGACACCCTCCCGATCTCGAACGGCAGCGTCTTCGTGCTCGTCGAAGGCCTGATCCGCGTCACCGTCTTCATCCTGTACCTGGGGCTGCTCAGCTTCATCCCGAACCTGAAGCGCGTCTGGATGTACCACGCCGCCGAGCACAAGGCGATCAACGCCTACGAGGCCGGCGACGAGTTGACGCCCGAGAACGCGCAGCGGCACTCGCTGATCCACCCGCGCTGCGGCACGACCTTTCTCTTCTGGGTGATGCTGGTCGGCGTCTTCGTCTACGCCCCCTTCGGCCGGCTGCCGTGGGAGTGGCTGATCGTGACGCGGGTGCTGCTGCTCTTCCCGATCTTCGGAATCTCCTACGAGCTGATCCGGTTCGCCGGCCGCCACGCCGACAGCAAGCTGCTGATGACCCTGCTCGCGCCGGGCCTCGTCCTGCAGCGGCTGACGACGCGTGAGCCCACCCTCGACCAGCTCGAGGTCTCGATTCGCGCCCTGCGCGACGTTCTGGAACTCGAAGGCCGGCTCACACCGGCAGACCGACTGGTGGAGGTGATTGCGTAATGGCAGCTGATCGCACAGCAAACGTGGTCTGGAAGGGCGATCTGGCGAGCGGCAGCGGCACGATCGAAACCGTGACGAGCGGTGCGTTCGGCGGCCTCGGCGTCTCGTGGCCCTCGCGCGCCGAGGATCCGAACGGCCAGACGAGCCCCGAGGAGCTGATCGCCGCGGCGTGGGCGTCGTGCTTCTCGATGGCCCTGTCGGCGGGTCTGGCGAAGGGCGGTACGCCCGGGGAGCGCCTCGACGTGTCCGCAACGGTCACGCTGCAGCCGGGCGAGGGGATCGTCAAGGGTGCGCTGACGGTGCGCGGAACGGTGCCGGGGCTCGACGCAGCCGGCTTCGAGGCGGCGGCCCAGGGCGCAAAGGCGAACTGCCCCGTCTCGAAGGCGCTCGCCGGCATCCCCGAAGTGACGCTGGACGCCGGGCTCGCCTGACCGTCGGGGAAGGTCATGGCCGCAATCGACGAACTGGTCGCTGAGCTCGAGCGCTCCTACACGGAGACTCAGGCGCGGCTCTCTGACCCGTCGGTCTACAACGACCACCGCGAGGCGGCCGACGTCGGGCGGCGCCTGAAAGAGCTCGAAGGCCCGTACAAGCTGGCCCAGGAATGGCGCATCGCCCGCGACGACCTCGAAGCGGCCAGCGCCGACCCCGAGCTGCACGATCTCGCCGCCGGCGCGGAGGCCGAGATGACGAGGCTCGAGGACGAGCTGAAGCTCGCGCTCACCGAGAAGGATCCGGCTGACAAGAAGGACGTGATCGTCGAGGTGCGCAAGGGCGAGGGCGGCGACGAAGGGGCCCTCTGGGCGGCCGACATCTACCGGATGCTGACCCGCTACGCCGAGCGGCGCGGCTTCACCGTCGAGCCGCTCGACGCCAATCAGAACGACGGCGGTGGGTTCAGCAAGATCGAGTTCGCGATCAAGGGCGACGGTGCCTACTCGATCTTCAAGTTCGAAGGCGGCACCCACCGCGTGCAACGCGTGCCGGAAACCGAGTCGCAGGGGCGGATCCACACCTCGACCGCGACAGTCGCCGTGATGCCCGAGGCCGACGAGGTCGATCTCGAGGTCGACCTGAACGACCTGAAGATCGACGTCTTCCGCTCGTCCGGGCCGGGCGGACAGTCGGTGAACACGACCGACTCGGCCGTGCGGATCACCCACGTGCCGACCGGGATCGTGGTCGCGATGCAGGACGAGCGCTCGCAGCTGCAGAACCGCGAGAAGGCGATGCGCGTGCTGCGCGCGCGCCTCTACGAGGCCGAACGCGAGCGCCAGGCCGCCGTCCAGGCAGCTGTCCGGAAAGCGCAGGTGGGCACGGGTGAGCGGGCCGAGAAGATTCGCACCTACAACTACCCCGAGAGTCGTGTCACCGACCATCGGATCAAGCTGACGACGCACCGGCTCGAGTCGGTCCTCGAAGGCGATCTCGAAGAGTTCACGGAGGCCCTGGCCGCCGAGGAGCGCCGCCGCGCCCTCGAGACGGCGTCGGTGTGACGCTGGGCGAGGCGCTCCGCGCGGCCGAGGCGTATCTCGACCGCAAAGGCGTGCCGAGGGCCCGCGTCGACGCCGAGCTGCTGCTGGCGCGGGCGCTCGGCCTGACGCGGCTCGAGCTGTACACGCAGAGCGACCGGCCGCTGACGGAAGCCGAACGCGCCGCCGGACGGGTCGTCCTGGAGCGTCGAGCTGCACGCGAGCCGCTCGCCTACATCCTCGGCGATTGGGGCTTCCGGCGCCTCACGCTCAAGACCGACGCTCGGGCCCTCGTGCCGCGGCCGGAGACGGAGATCGTGGTCGAGCGATGTCTGACACGTCTCAGAGACGTGTCAGAGACGAGAATCGTCGATGTGGGTACCGGAAGCGGCGCAATTGCCCTGTCACTGGCCGCTGAGTTGCCCGGGGCGGCCGTGACCGCGACGGACGTGTCGGGCGACGCGCTCGCGCTGGCACGGGAAAACGCAGCAGAGCTCGGGCTGAGCATCGATTTCGTCCAGACGAGCCTGCTCGACGGCCTCGCCGGACCCTACGAGCTCGTCGTCTCGAACCCGCCGTACGTGCTCGCCGGCGAGGTGGCCGGCCTCGAGCCCGAGGTGCGCGACTGGGAGCCGCGGCTCGCGCTCGTCGACGACGGCCAGACCGAGGCGCTCGCCGCCGACGCGCGGCGCGTCCTCAACGGCTGGCTCGTCCTCGAAGTACACGAGGCGCGTGCCCCCGAGATCGCCCAGGCCCTCGAGGCGCTCGGCTACCTGGACGTGGAGGTTTCGCTCGACCTGTCCGGCCGCGAGCGGGTGGTGGAGGGCCGGTGGACATCGACGAAGTAGTCGCGAACGCGATCGCCGCGATCCGCCGCGGCGCGCCGGTGTTGCTGCCGACCGACACGGTCTACGGCCTCTGCGCATCGGCCTTCGACGAGGCCGCTGCCGGGCGCGCCTACAGCGTGAAGCGCCGCGAAGGTGCCCAGCCCACGGCGCTGATCGCCGCCGGCATCGAGACATTGCTTGCGAGCCTGCCCGACCTCGACGACCGCTCGACCGAGATCGTCAGGGCGCTCCTGCCCGGCCCGTACACGCTCGTGCTCCCCAATCCGGCGAGGCAATTGCCCTGGCTCACCGGCGAGCGCCCCGACACGATCGGCGTGCGCGTCGCGACGGTGCCCGAGCCGACGCAGCGCGTCCTCAACGCGGTCGGATGCGTGCTCGCGACGAGTGCGAACGCCCCGGGCGGCGTGTCTCCCGCCACCCTCGCCGAGGTGCCGGAATGGATCCGCGCCGGCTGCGAGTCGGAGATCGACGTGGGACGCCTCCCCGGGGTCTCGTCGACCGTGCTCGACTTCACCGGCCCCGAGCCGGTCGTCCTGCGCGAGGGCACAGCCCCGTCGAGCGCCGCGATCGAGCGCGTAGGATCCAGCCGATGGCCGTAACACAGGGGACGTTCGACCAGCTGACCGCGCTCGGGCTCGCCGAGCTCGATCCGGAGATCGCAGCGCTGCTCGGACGGGAGCTCGACCGCCAGCGCGGCCAGATCGAGCTGATCGCCTCCGAGAACTTCACGTGGCCCTCGATTCTCGAGGCCATCGGCTCGACGCCCACCAACAAGTACGCCGAGGGCTACCCCGGCAAGCGCTACTACGGCGGCTGCGAGGTCGTCGACGAGATCGAGGAGCTCGCGCGTCAGCGCGCTACCGCTCTCTTCGGCGCCGATCACGCGAACGTCCAGCCGCACGCCGGCGCACCGGCGAACATGGCCGCGTACTTCGCTTGCCTGCAGCCGGGCGACCGGGTGCTCGCGCTGTCGCTCGACCACGGCGGCCATCTCACGCACGGCCTGAAGGTGAACTTCTCGGGCCGGCTCTACGAGTTCCATCACTACGGCGTCTCGCGCGAGACGATGATGGTCGACTACGACGAGGTGCTCGCGCAGGCGAAGGAGGTGCGGCCGAAGCTGATCGTCTGCGGCGGCTCGGCCTATCCCCGCACCGTCGAGGCCGAGAGGTTCCGCGAGATCGCCGACGAGGTCGGGGCGCTTTTGATGTGCGACATGGCGCACTTCTCGGGACTCGTCGCCGCCGGGCTGCACCCGAGCCCCGTTCCGCACTGCGACTTCGTGACCTCGACGACGCACAAGACGCTGGCCGGCCCACGCGCGGGCTTCGTCCTCTGCCGGGCGGAGCACGCGTCGGCTCTCGACCGCGCGAACTTCCCGGGGATGCAGGGCGGTCCGCTGATGCACACGATCGCCGCGAAGGCGACCTGCTTCGGGATCGCCGCGACGGACGCGTTCCGCGAGTACCAGAAGCGCGTCCGCGCGAACGCCGACACGCTCGCCGCCGGCCTGATGAGCGGCGGCTTCGACGTGCTCACCGGCGGCACCGACACGCACCTCGTGCAGCTCGACCTGCGCGCGACCGAGTGGACGGGCCTCGCGGCGCAGGAGCGGCTCGAGGAGTGCAGGCTCACCGTGAACCGCAATACCGTGCCGTTCGACGAGCGGCCGCCGATGGTCGCCTCGGGCGTCCGGATCGGCACGCCGGCGGCGACGATGCGCGGCTTCGACGAGAACGACTTCCGCGAGGTCGCGGCGGTGATCGTCGGCTCGCTGCAGCCGGACGCCGATGTCGAGGAGCTCCGCAGCCGCGCTCTGGCGCTCTGTGACGCGCGGCCGCTCTACCCGGGCTTCCGCGGCTTCACGACGTACGTCTCCTGATGCCCGTCGTCGAGGTCAAGCACCCGCTCGTCCAGCACAAGCTCTCGTACCTCCGCGACAAGGACACGCCGACCGTGCACTTCCGGCGCCTGGTCGAGGAGATCACGCTGCTGCTGACCTACGAGGCGACGAAGGATCTCCCGACCGAGGACGTCCAGATCGAGACGCCGCTCGAGCTCGCGCCGTTCCCGCGGATCGCCGGCAAGAAGGTGGCGGTCTGCCCGATCCTCCGGGCCGGGCTCGGGATGCTCGACGGCGTGCTGACGCTGATCTCCGGCGCGCGCGTCGGCTTCATCGGCCTGTACCGCGACGAGGAGACGCTGCACCCGGTCGAGTACTACGTGAAGCTGCCGCAGGACGTGGCCGACCGCGACGTGATCCTGCTCGATCCGATGCTCGCGACCGGCAACTCGACCGCGCATGCCGTGCAGCTCGTGAAGGACGCGGGCGCGTCGAGCATCCGGCTGCTGGCGATCATCGCCGCGCCCGAAGGGATCCGCAACATCGAGGAGCAGCACCCGGACGTGCTGATCGTCGTTGCCGCGATCGATCGGGGGCTGAACGAGAAGGGCTACATCGTCCCCGGCCTGGGCGACGCGGGAGATCGCCTGTACGGCACGAAGTAGGCGCCGTGGTCTGGCGGGAGCTGACCCATCATCTCGCGGTCGTCTGGGGTGCACTCGTCGCCCTCGGCATCGTTCTCGTGCTGACCCCGGCTGTCGGGTCGGCCGCGCGTTACCTGCGGCTCGTGGGGCGCCCGGGCGAAGAAGAACGCGCCCGTCCTCAGATCCCACGCCTCGGTGGGCTCGCGATCTTCCTCGGCATGCTCGTCCCGTCGCTCGCGTTCGTCCCTCTCGGCGGCGAGCTCCGCGGCATTCTGCTCGGCGCGGCCGTCGCGACGACGGTCGGCGCGATCGACGACTTCCGTGGCCTTGCGTGGTGGCAGAAGCTGCTCGGCCAGCTGACGGCGGCGGTGATCCCGACCCGGTTCGGCGTGTGGGTCCACTCCTTCACGTTCCCGTTCATCGGCGTGCACGTGTTGTCCGAGTGGGTCGGCGCCTCGCTGACCGTGTTCGGCATCGTCGCGGTGATGAACATGGTCAATTTCCTCGACGGCCTCGACGGCCTGGCCGCCGGGGTCTGCGCGATCTCCGGCGCCACCTTCGCGGTGATCGAGCTGTCGCGCGGCAGCGTCGGCGCTGCCATCCTGTCGGCGATCGTCTGCGGCGCCTGCCTGGGCTTCCTGCGCGAGAACTTCTACCCGGCGCGGATCTTCATGGGGGACTCTGGCGCGCTGCTCCTCGGTTTCACCCTGGCTGCGGTCTCGGTGCAGGGCCTCCTCAAGACCGCAGTGCTCGCCACGCTCGTCCTGCCACTCCTCGTGCTCGCGGTTCCGGTGCTCGACACATCCTTCGTGGTTGCGAAGCGAATCCGGGCAGGCCAGTCGATCTACGTCGCGGATGCCCGGCACCTGCACCACCGGTTCCTGCGGCTCGGCTTCTCCGAGCGCCGCGCCGTGCTGCACCTCTGGGGGTGGTGCGCGACGCTTGCCATCGCCGCCCTCGCAACGAGGTTCGCGCCGCCGCACGCCCACGGTCGCTGGCACGCGTACAACCTCGGCGTCGACGTCGCCGCCGGCCTGCTCGCGATCGGCTTTTCCGTGTACGTGATCGGGTTGCTCGAGATCGTGAACCTCTCGAGCGTTCGGCCCCGCCGCCGCAACCGGCCGCCGGTCGAAGAAGAGCGAAAGAGCGCCTGAAAGTTAACCCGCGGAAGTGAAGCCGAGCGCCGCGGACACCTCGCGCGCGCCCGTCACGAGCAAGTCGAGAATCCGCTCCTGGTCGTCGCCCAGCACCAGCTGCTTCATGCCGCCGATCGAGAGCGCCGCGCGGATCCCCCCGGTGTAGTCGAAGACCGGCGCACCGAGTGAGGCGATCCCCGCGGTCACGTCCTCGTCGCTGACTGCATAGCCCTGCTCACGTGTCAGGTCGAGCTCGGCGAACAGCTCGGCGCGCGTGTGCGGCCCCAGGCCCGTCGGCCCCTCGAACTCCTTGCGGCCTGCGGCATACGTCTCCCAGAACGTTCGCGGCTCCCAGGCAAGCAGCGCGCGCGGCCCCGCCCCGACGTGGAGGGGCAGCGAGCCGCCGAGGCGGAGCGCGAGCGACTGCACGCGCAGGCCTTCGAGCCGCTCGATGCAGACCGCGTCGTCCCCGCGGCGGACGAGCAGGAACACCGTCTCGCCGGTGGCCTCATGGATCCGTTCCATCACGGGCAGTGCCGCCTGACGTTCGTCGAGGCGCTCGATGACGGCCGCCCCCAGGCGCATCAGCTTCCACCCGAGGCGGTAGGTCCCGGGCTGAGCACCCGCCTCGACCAGGTCGAGCGCCTCGAGGCTCCCGAGCAGCCGGTAGACCGTCGTCCGGGGCTCGCCGAGCCGCTCGGCGAGCTGCCTGGGAGTCGCCTCGCGGGCCTCCGCGAGCTGCTCCAACACGAGGACGGCTTTCGCGAGCGCGCGGATAGGGTTCTCTCGAACGAGTGCCTTGCGCTCGTCCATCGCCTGAGCCGCCAAGCCTGCGTGCTCGGTCATCGCATTCCGCATCCTAGACACGATGTCCGCATGATGGTACGTTCGAGCGCGCGTGGCAACGACGGCCGGTATCCAGCTTCGCGGGGTTGTGAAGCGCTACGGGGCCCAGGTTGCGCTGCAAGGCCTCGACCTGGAGATCTCCGACGGAGAGTTCTTCTGCCTGCTCGGCCCGTCGGGCTGCGGCAAGACGACGACCCTGAACCTGATCGGCGGCTTCGTCTCGCCGACGGCGGGCGAGATCTGGATCCAGGAACGGCGGATCGACGAGCTGCCGCCGCACAAGCGCCCCGTCAACACGGTCTTCCAGAGCTACGCACTGTTCCCGCACATGAACGTCCGCGAGAACGTGCGGTTCGGGTTGAAGATGGACAAGGTCGCGAACGCCGAGTCGACCCAGCGCGTCGAACAGGCACTGACGCTCGTCGGGCTCGAGCGCTTCGCCGACCGTATGCCCGCCCAGCTCTCCGGCGGCCAGCAGCAGCGCGTCGCGGTCGCCCGCGCCCTGGTCAAGCGGCCTGCGGTGCTGCTGCTCGACGAACCGCTCGGCGCGCTCGACCTGAAGCTGCGTCAGCGCCTGCAGATCGAGCTCACGCAGATCCACCGCGACGTCGGCACGACGTTCGTCTACGTCACGCACGACCAGGAAGAGGCGATGGCGATGGCCGACCGCATCGCCGTGATGAGCGACGGGCGGATCGAGCAGCTCGGCACGCCGACCGAGATCTACAAGCGCCCCGCCTCCCGCTTCGTCGCCGACTTCATCGGCGACTCGAACTTCTTCGCGGCAGACGTCACCGGCGACGTGGCGACCCTGGCCGACGGGACGCGCGTCCCGTGCACGCCCGGGCGGAGCGGGTCGGCGACGTTGATGGTGCGCCCCGAGTCGATCCGGCTCGATCCGGCGGGCGTCCTCAAGGGAACCGTCATGCACACCTCGTTCCTCGGCAGCTACGTCCGCGTCGCGGTCGAGATCGCCGGGAGCGACGCGCCTGTGATGGTCGCGCTGCACGACGCGGTCGAGGTTCCGGCGGTCGGCGACGTCGGTCGGGCTCTCCTGGACGGCTGACACGGGCATCGCCCTCGAGGCCGCGTCGTGACCGCGTCGGCCGCCACGCCCCGCAACCGGCTGCCGGCCAGGATCGGCTCCGCGCTCGCGTCCTACGGCGGGTTCGCCCCTGCGATCGTCCTGCTCGGCCTGTTCTTCCTCGTCCCGCTCGGGATCATCGCCTGCTACTCGTTCTGGGAGACCTACAACTACGCCGTCGTCCATCACTGGACGCTCGACAACTACCACTACTTCTTCACCGTCCCCACGTACGTCTCGACGATGTGGGCGACCCTGTGGGTCTCCGTGCTGGCGACGGCGATCGCGATCGGGATGGCGTTCCCGTTCGCCTACTGGCTGTCGCGCTACGTCCCGAAGCGCCTGCGCACGCCGCTGCTCGTGCTGGTGATCGTCCCGTTCTGGACGAGCTACCTGCTGCGCGTCTACTCGTGGCTGACGATCCTCGGCGACCAGGGAGTGCTGAACCGCTTCCTGCAGTGGGTCGGGCTGACCAACCACCCGATCGGGCTCTTCCTCTACGACCGGCCGGCCGTGATCCTCGTGCTGGTCTACCTCTACTTCCCGTTCGCCGCGCTGACGCTGTACTCGTCGATCGAGCGGTTCGACTGGGATCAGCTGCGCGCCGCGATGGACCTCGGCGCGTCGCCGATGACGGCGATCTGGCGCATTCTCGTGCCGCAGATCCGCCCCGGCATCGTCACCGCCGTGATCTTCGTCTTCATCCCGGTGCTCGGCGAGTACCTGACGCCGCAGATCGTGGGCGGCACGGGCGGCGTGATGATCGGCAACCTGATCGTGAACTTCTTCCAGGAGGCTCAGTACACGCGCGGCGCGGCGATCTCGCTGCTCGTCACCGCGTTCATCGTCTTCCTGCTGATCGTGTTCCGGAAGTCCCTCTCGGCGAAGGAAGCCTATGGCGCGTGACGTCGGAGTTCTCTCGAAGCGGGGCCGGGTCGCGCGGGCGCTCGTTGTCCGTGTACGGCGTCCTGATCTACCTGTTCCTGTTCTTCCCGATCGTCCTGCTGGTGCTGTTCAGCTTCAACGCGAACCGCTACGGCACGTTCCCGATCACCGGCTGGACGTTCAGCTGGTACCGCCAGATGTGGGGCGACTTCGAGATCCGCGACGCGCTCTCGACCACGCTCAAGGTCGGCCTGCAGGTGACCGCCGATCTCGACGATCGTCGGCACCGCCGCCGCATTCCCGCTCGTCCGCTCCAAGCTGCCGTTCCGCGACGGCATCCGGATCATCTTCATCCTCCCGATCATGATCCCCGGGCCTCCTGATCGGGGTCTCGCTGCTGGTGCTCTTCGTGAGCACCTTCCACTGGCAGCTCTCACCCGAGACGGCCGTGATCGGCCAGTCGGTCTACACGACACCCTTCGTGATCCTGCTCGTCTCGGCGCGACTCCAGGGGTTCGACATGTCGCTCGAGCGAGCGGCCGCCGACCTCGGCGCCAACGCGTTCCAGCGGCTGCGGCGCATCGTGCTGCCGCTGCTCCTGCCGGCGATCATCGCGGGCGCGCTCTTCGCGTTTACGCTCTCCCTCGACGAGTTCATCATCACGTACTTCCTGATCGGCGGCGCGAACACGCTGCCGATCTACATCTACACGCAGATCAAGTTCGGCATCACTCCAGAAGTCAACGCGCTCGCGTCGGTGCTGCTGGCAGGCTCACTGACGCTGCTCGCACTCGCGTTCGGCCTGCCGCAGCTCGTGCGTGCGACCCGTAAAGCGCTGAAAGCGAGGACAGCTTGATCAAAATCGCCACTGCTCCGGTCTCCTGGGGAATCTGGGAGATGACGATCGACCGGCCCGACCTGATCGGGCCCGAGACGTACCTCGAGATGATCGTCGACATGGGGTACACGGCGACCGAGACCGGCCCGCCCGGGTACTTCGCGCCGAACGGCGCGGCCGCGGTGGAGAAGGCGGGGCGCTTCGGCGTGGAGTTGATCGCGACCTTCCTGCCGCTCCGGCTCGACGATGCCGAGGGCTTCGAGGAAGACCTGCTCGCCCTCGACCGGACGGTCGAGGTTCTCGAAGCGACCGGCGGCGGCATCTTGCTCCTGGCCGACATGGAGACGCCCGAGCGGGCACGCGCGGCCGGCAGCGAGGAGCGCCGCCGTGCGACGGGTTGGGACTCGGACACGTTCGACCGGGCCGCAGAGCGGCTGCTGCACGCCGCCGGACTGGTCACGAGCCGTGGGCTCGACGTCGCGCTGCATCCGCACGCCGCGACGCACATCGAGTCGGAGGACGAGATCGAGCAGTTGCTCGCGCGGGCACCCGGCCTCGGGCTCTGCATCGACACCGGCCACAGCATCGTCGGCGGGGTCGACCCGCTCGCGCTCGCGCAGCGGCACATCGACAGGATCCGGCACTTGCATCTGAAGGACGTCGACGGCGCCCTGCTCGCGCGGTTGGGGGCCGGCGAGTTCGACATGGACGAGGTCTGGCCGCTCGGCATCTTCTGCGAGTTCGGTGCCGGTGTGGTGCCGCTCGAGGGATTCCTGGCCCTGCCCGAGGTGCGGGCGCTGGACGTGTGGGCGGTCATCGAGCAGGACAGGGTCGCCGTCACGGTCGACGACATGCCCATCGTGCGCGCCGCAGACGAGCGCAACCGCGCGCGTGTCGAGGGCTGGCTGCGTTGATCGAGGCGGCTGTTCTCGGGCGGGTCGGGATCGATCTGTATCCCGACGAACTGCGGACGCCACTCCGTGACGTGCGCCACTACACGCGCTACGTGGGAGGCTTCGCCGGCAACCTCGCGACCGGACTCGCCCGCCTTGGAGTGCGCGCGGCGATCGTTTCACGCGTCGGCAACGACGGGCACGGCGAATTCGTGCGCGCATTTCTCGAGGCAGAGGGGATCGACTGCCGGTTCCTGGCGGTCGACCAGGAGTGGGGGACGCCGCCGACGTTCTGCGAGATCTGGCCGCCCGACAACTTCCCGCTCACGTTCTACCGGCGCCCCACGGCGCCCGACTGGCAGCTGCAGGCTGGGGACTTCGACGCGGCCGAGGTCTCAGCCGCGCCCGTGCTGTTCGCGACCGGCACGGGCCTCGCCCAGTCGCCGAGCCGGGAGACGACGCTGGCAGCGCTGCTCGAGCACGCCGGCGGGACGAGCGTCTTCGATCTCGACTGGCGCCCGGCGCTCTGGGACGAGCCCGGCGCGTATCCCGAGCTCGCGCGTGAAGCGTCCGCGCTGGCCGACGTGGTGGTCGGCAACCGCGAAGAGGTCGCGGCCGCCGGAGGTCTCGACGCGCTGCTGGAGCTTGCGCCGACGGTGATCCTGAAGCGGGGCGGAGACGGCGCGGTTCTCTACGACGACGGCGAGATCGTCGACGTCGCAGGTGTTCCGGTCGAAGTGGTCAACGGCCTGGGCGCCGGCGACGCGTTCGGCGCTGCGCTCGGCTACGCGATCGTGCGCGGGATCGGCCTGCGGGCCGGCGTCGAGCTGGGCAACCGGGCCGGCGCGTTCGTCGCCCAGCGTGTCCCGTGCTCCGAGGCGATGCCGCGGCTCGAAGACCTCCAGGAAGTGGGTGTGTCATGACGTTGTTGCTGCGGTCGGGCGAGTGGGACGAAGTGACGCCGGAGTTCGCCGGCTGGGATCACCTCTCGTTCCGGGTCGTCCACGTCGACGGCCGGGCGTCCTTCGACCTGGGCGACCGCGAGGTGGCGATCGTCCCGATCGCGGGCGACGCGACCGTGACGGCCGAGGGCTCGAGCTGGGAGGTCGGCGGCCGCGCCGACGTCTGGAGCGGGCTGCCCCGTTCGCTGTATCTGCCGCGGGACACCCCGTTCGAGATCTCGGGCCGGGCCGAGTTGGCGTTCTGCTGCGCCGTCGCACGGCATCGCTTCCAGCCGGTCGCGATTCCGCCGGAGGCGGTCGCCATCGAGGTGCGCGGATCGGGCAACGCGACGCGGCAGATCTCGCACATCGTTCCGCCCGAGTTCCCGGCCGACCGGATCCTGGTCGTCGAGGTCTATACGCCGGCCGGCAACTGGTCGAGCTATCCGCCGCACAAGCACGACGAGGATCGCGGCGCGGCCGAGGTGATCCTCGAGGAGACGTACTGGTTCAAGAATCGCAGCGAGCCGGCCGGCGCGTTCGCCGTGCAGCGGCTCTACAGCCCGGAGCACGGGCTTGACCTGACCGAGACGGTCCGCGACGGCGACATCCTGCTGGTGCCTTACGGCTACCACTCGACCGCCGCGGCGCACGGCTACGACCTGTACTACCTGAACGCACTTGCCGGCGACCGGCGGTCGATGCAGGCCGCCGACGACCCCGAGCTGGCCTGGGTGCGCGCGAGCCTGGTCGCGAGCTCGAGCCCGACCCTCGCGTACCAATGGTCGAATGAGAGAGCTCATATGAGCGCGTTCCGGCTGGCACTGGTTGGCGCGGGGAGGATGGGGCGTACGCACGCCAACGCCCTCGCCTCGTCGGCGGAGGTCGAGATCGTGTGCGTCGTCGAGCCCTCGGACGCGGCGGCCGCGCTGGTCGACGCGCCTCGGGCGACGCTCGCCGACCTGCCGGAGGTGGACGGCGCTCTCGTCTGCGTTCCGACGCGCTTCCACGTGGAGGTCGTCACGGCGCTCTCGGAGCTGGGGCTGCCGGTGCTCTGCGAGAAGCCCTGTGGTCTGACGACCGCCGAGACGCGGGCGATCGCGGCGCTGCCGACGCGGCTGCAGGTCGCGTACTGGCGGCGATTCGTGCCGGCGCTGCGGACGCTGCGCGAGCGAATCGCCGCGGGCGAGTTGGGGGAGGTGGCGATCGTCCGCTGCGCGCAGTGGGACGAGTCGCCGCCGTCGCGTGCGTTCCGTGATCCGGCGTCCAGCGGCGGCATCGTCGTCGACATGGGCGTGCACGAGTTCGACCAGATGCGCTGGCTGACGGGACAGGAGGTCGGCGCGGTCGCCGGCATCGCGGCGGTCACCGCCATCGAGCACGTCGACGGCGATCCGGAGTCGGTCGAGCTGGCCGTGGCACTGAGTGGCGGTGCGGTGGGGAGCGTCTCGCTCGCGCGCCGCTACGAGCCCGGCGAGACCGTGCGCGTCGAGGTGCTCGGCTCCGACGGCGCCGTCTCGATCGACTTCGTTGCGCCGCCGTCGGGCGACGCGACGATCGCCGCCGCGCTGCGCGCCCAGGCCGAGGACTTCGCGCGGGCAGGTGGCGAGGGTGCCACCGTCGCCGATGCGCTCGCTGCGCTCGAGGCTGCCGAGCGCGGCCGGGCCGCGGTTAGTTTTTGACGCGTACCGACTCGAGGAACATCTCGGTCAGCACCTGCGTGTCGAGCCGAGCCTGTTCGGGCGGCGTCAGGCACTGCGCCTCGCCCACGCAGCAGGCGTGGAAGTGCACGAGCTCCTGCCGGAAGCTCTCCCGGTAGCCCAGGAAGCGCGTGGTTGCCATCGCGAATCCGTCGGCGCCCTGCCGTTCGTAGACGGTCGGGCTCATCTTCAGCCAGGGCGACGGGAATGTGAGCGAGCGCACGCTGTCCTCGAAGTAGAACGCGATCCACTCGCGGTACTCGCGGGTGTCGAATAGCTGGATCCACGCGCTGTCCCAGCGTGCGTCGTTCGCGAGCACCTGGTAGCCGGCGAGGCCTTTGCCGCCGTGCCACCACGCCGCGTCGACCACCCGGGCCGGCAGCGGCTCGCCCATCTTCTCGAGCAGCCCGTGCACGACGTTCACCTGGTGGATCAGCGAGCCGAGGTAGCCGTCGGAGAACGTCGACACGGCCTCCGGGTCGCCCGCGGCCCACTGCCGCCTCGACCTGCTCGCTCTCGGCGCGCTTGGCGTCCTCGATCACCTTCGCGGGCACGTCGTCGCCCGCGCAAGACGTCGCCGGGCTGGAAGTACGGGACCCACTCCGGGTCGTTGTTGACCATGTTGATGTAGCGGATGCCCGCCGACGTGGGGGGCAGCTCCGTCGAGCATCTTCTGGAACGCCTGGTCGTGCCGCTTCATGTAGCCGACCTGGACGACCTTCCCGGCGCGGTCGCGTGCGGCGATCACCTTGTCGATGTCGGCGACGTTAGGCAGATCGGCTTCTCGCAGAAGACGTGCAGGCCGGCATCGAGTGCCGCCAGCACGATCTCGAGGTGCGTTCCCGCAGGGGATGCGATCAGGACGGCGTCGAGAGTGCCGCTGTCGATGAGCGAGCGCCAGTCGGCGTACGCGCTCGGGATCGCGAAGCGTGCGGCGAGCGCCTCGCGCACCTTCTGCGACGGCTCCGCGATCGCCGCGAGCTGGAACTCTCCGGTGAGCTCCGAGAGGTAGGGGAGGTGCATCGCCTGGGCCACGAGGCCCCCGCCGATGACGCCGATCCGTGTCTGACCATTCCGGTTGCTGGACACGTTGTCCGCATCATGGTACGTTCGCGCCGTTCTCTGCAAGTGAGAGGAGGCAGATCGCAGATGGAGCACCTCGAACGGCCGATCACTCGCCGTGGGTTGCTGAAGGCAGGTGCGGTTTCGGCAGCAGGGCTGTACGCAGCGGGGACACTCGGCCGGGCTGGCCGCGCGGCGGGCGCGACCCGGGTCAGTGCAGGTGGCGTGACGATGAACTGGTTGACCTGGTCCGGACCACTTCCTCACCAAGCCGAATCAGCTCGGCGCCGTGAAGAAGCTGACCGGGATCACGGGTCGGCCGCAGCTCTTCAGCGACGACTCGGACTCGTACGTCAAGGTCAAGGCGGGCGGGGGCGGCTGGGACATGTCGTCGGAAGACGCCCTCTGGGTGCCGAAGTTCTACAACGAGGGGTTGATCGTCGCGTTCGACATCAAGTCGTTCCCGGTGTCGAAGCAGCTGTACTCGGTGGCACTCGACGTGCCGTTCTGGAAGGCCGGCTCGAACCAGATGGGCTACCCGTTCGGGTGGTCGAGCCTCCAGATCTTCTACAACCCGAAGTACGTCACGACGAAGCCCGACTCGTACCACGCTCTGCTCAACAAGAGCTACAAGAAGAAGATCGTCCTCGAGAACCAGCCGACCGACCTGATGGCGATGGCCGGCCTGGCGACGGGCGCGAAGAAGCCGTACGGCATGACGACCGGCGAGATCGCCAGCGCGAAGGCATTCCTCAAGCAGCTCAAGCCGAACGTGCTGAAGCTCGTCTCGCAGAACACCGAGGTCGTGCGGGCGCTGACGGATGGCACCGCGTGGCTGACGATCGAGAACATCGGTACGGACGCACGCGTCAAGGATGCGGGCGGCCCGAACATCTCCGTCGCCGACCCGAAGGAAGGGTTGTACGGCTGGATGGACGCCGAGATGCTGCTGAAGGAGTCGAAGAACCAGGCTTCGTTCGAGAAGTTCATCAACGCGATGGAGCAGGCTCCGTACATCGCGCAGAACTTCCTGACGAACGGCCGGCCGCTGTTCAACGAGAAGGCGTACAAGATCCTCGTGAACAACGGGCACAAGGAACGGGCCGACAAGTTCTTCTACAACCAGCCCGAGCGTCCGCTCGGAATGACGCTGAAGGGCCCGTCGGGGAACGCGCAGGCGTATCTCGACGCCTTCAACGAGGTATTCGGCGCTTAAAGCGTTGGACTGCATTTGCAGGGTGATGTTCGCGAGCCTGGTCCCATGAACTCGGGGCCAGGCTCGCGCACTCTTCGGCTCACGACGGCGCAGGCCCTCGTCCGGTTCCTGTCGGCGCAGGTCGTCGAGCGAGACGGCGAGGAGCAGACGTTCTTCGGCGGGTGCTTCGGGATCTTCGGCCACGGCAACGTGGCGGGGATCGGGCAGGCGCTGCATCAGAATCCCGAGCTCCTGACCTACTACCAGTCTCGGAACGAGCAGTCGATGGTGCATGCGGCTGTCGGCTACGCGCGCATGCGGAACCGGCTCGGTGCGCTGGCGTGCACCTCGTCGATCGGGCCGGGCGCGACGAACATGGTCACCGGCGCGGCGCTCGCGACGGTCAACCGGCTGCCGGTGCTGCTGCTGCCCGGCGACATCTTCGCGACGCATCCGGCCGATCCGGTGCTGCAGCAGCTCGAGGTTCCTGCGCGCGGCGACGTGTCGGTGAACGACGCCTTCGCACCGGTGTCGCGGTACTTCGACCGGATCTGGCGGGCGGAGCAGCTGATCCCGGCGGCGTTGGCCGCCATGCGCGTGCTTACGTCGCCGGCCGAGACCGGGGCGGTCACGCTCGCGTTCCCCCAGGACGTGCAGGCCGAGGCCTTCGACTGGCCCGAGGAGTTCTTCGCGCGGCGCGTATGGCACGTGCCGCGCGCCGCGCCCGATGCGGGTGCGCTGGCGCGGGCGGTCGAGGCGATTCGTTCGGCGCAGCGGCCGCTGATCGTTGCGGGTGGCGGCGTCATCTACAGCGGCGCGACCGAGGCGCTGGCGCAATTCGTCGCCGCCACCGGCATCCCGGTCGGCGAGACCCAGGCGGGCAGGGGATCGCTGCTGCACGGCAACCCGCTCCTGGCGGGTGCGGTCGGCGCGACGGGAACGCTCGCCGCGAACCGACTCGCGGCCGAGGCCGACCTCGTGATCGGCATCGGCACGCGTTGGACGGACTTCACGACGGCCTCCAACACGGCGTTCCCGCAGGCGAAGTTCGTATCGGTGAACGTCGCGGAGTTCGACTCGGCGAAGCGCGGCGTGGCGGTCACCGCCGATGCGCGCGCGGCGCTCGAGGCGCTCGCGGGGGCGCTTGCCGGGTGGGGCGTCGCGCCCGAGTATCGGGAGAAGGCCGAGCGGCTCGTTCGCGAGTGGGATGTCGAGGCTGACCGGCTCTTCTCGCTGGGCCACGGGCCGCTGCCGGCGCAGAGCGAGGTGCTCGGCGCTGTCAACGCGGCGGGCGCGCCCGACTCGGTCATGGTGTGCGCCGCCGGCTCGATGCCGGGTGACCTGGCGAAGCTCTGGCGGGTGCGCGACCCGAAGGGCTACCACGTCGAGTACGGCTACTCGTGCATGGGCTACGAGATCGCCGGTGGCCTGGGCGTGAAGCTCGCAGCGCCCGAGCGCGACGTGTACGTCCTCGTCGGCGACGGCTCGTACCTGATGCTGGCGCAGGAGATCGTCACGGCCGTTCAGGAGCGGCTGAAGCTGACGATCGTGCTCGTCGACAACCACGGCTACGCGTCGATCGGCGGCCTCTCCCGCTCCGTCGGCGCGCACGGGTTCGGCACGCAATACCGATACCGCGAGGATGGCTCGCTGGGAGTCGATCCCGACGATGGCTCAGGCGCCTTGCTGCCCGTGGATCTCGCCGCGAACGCCGAGTCGCTCGGCGCGCATGTCCTGCGGCCGAGCGGCATCGAGGAGTTCCGTGCCGCGCTCGAGGAGGCGAAGCAGATCGACGGCACCGTCGTCATCCGCATCGAGACCGACCGCTACGCCGGCGTGCCGTCGTACGAGTCGTGGTGGGACGTCGCAGTCGCCGAGGTCTCGGACGTCCCCGAAGTGAACGAAGCGCATGCCGCGTACGAAGCCGCAAAGCGCCAGCAGCGCCTGCCGCTCTAGCCCCTCCGCGAGCCACGCGAAGACACCCTCTCCGCAGCATCCCACTGCGCAGTCCAAACAGCGAGCCGGCCGACAAAAGCGTCCTTTCGAGCCAACAACCGCTGCCGGTAAGGCGAAATTACCCTAGCTGAGGCCCCACTCTCTTACACTTCCCCCAACGGTTTACTGCCGGTGCCTGGCACCGGGGTTGACGTTCGCGGACAGTGGCCGTTGCGCCGTCTGTCTACGTAGCGCGTAGGCAGACTTTTGTCGCTTCGGGTTGCTGCGACAGCTCGACTGCTTCCTGCGCTCGCTCCAGCGGGAGGATGTGCGACACGATCTGGCGCCACGGGAGGGTGTCGAGCGAGCTCGCCATCAGCTCGAGCGCCTGGGCGTACGCGGGGAGGATCTCGCCGCCGACGCCGATCACGCGCAGCGACTTCGTGACGATCACGTTCGGGTTGACCGGGCTCGCGCCGACGTCGACGAACGCGCCCGGCTCGACCACCGTGCCTCCGACGCGGGCCAGCGAGAGCGCCTCGGCGAACGTCTCGGCGACGCCCGTGCAGTCGACGACGACGTCGGCGCCGCGTCCGTCGGTCGCCTCGGCCAGCGCACCCAGGTCGAGGACCGCTGCGTCGAGAACCTCAGCGCCGATCGACTCCGCCAGCTCGAGTCTCGGCCGGTGCAGGTCGGTGACGAACACCCGCCCGGCGCCGAGCAGCACCGCCTTCAGCACATGGCAGATGCCGAGCGGCCCGCAGCCCAGCACGACGACCGTCTCGCCGCCCCGCATCACCTCGTCCAGCCCGTGGGTGACCGCCATCGGCTCGGTGAGCACCGCGACCTCGTCCGGCACGTCGTCCGGCACCCGAAAGAGCGTCGAGGCGGGCAGCAGGTGCATGCGCTCGGCCCACCCGCCCCACAGGCCGGGCGCCCGCGCCAGCGTGAGCGAGTTCCCGTAGTCCTCGAGCCGCTCGCACATGAAGTACGGCTCGCCGCGCCGGCACCACCAGCAGCTCCCGCACGCGACGTTCGCCGCGGGCACGACCCGCGCGCCGACCTCGAGCACGTCCCCGAACTGGTCGACGAACCGCGCGCCGGCACCGAGCTCGGCCAGCACGCCGACGTTCTCATGCCCGCAGATCAGCGGATAGTCGATCGCGTGCTCGTGGGGCGTGCCCGCGTACTGCAGGCTCTCGCCGCGGAACGTGTGCTTGTCGGTTCCGCAAATGCCGGACAGGGACATGTCAAGAACGGCGTGGCCGGAGGCGGGACCAGGATCCTCCAGCTCGCGCAGCTCGATCCGGTGAGGTGCAACGACGACGGCGGCCCTGGTGGCTCCAGTGCGAGTCACAAATTGGACACTACCGCCGCTCCAGCAGCGAGAATCGGTTGTCACAAGCAGTGGTATGCTGCGCCCCGGTGCAGCCCCAGCGACCGACGTTCTCACTGGCCGGGGCCGGTAGCGTGCTCATAGGATTCACCACCGCGTGTATCGCCGCGGGCACGCTGATCGGCTGGGCGGCGGGAGCAGTCGGCTACGGGTTCGCATCGGGCGCGGTCGTCGGGATTCCCGTCGGTGTGGCCGCGACCGTTGTGAAATATCGGAACGCTTGAACTACGAAACGCCCGAACGACTGGACCGTCAGATGCCCACCTGGACCCAGCCCCGTCACGCGCCGCCGGTCGCCCTGCCCGCGATCGCCGGGACCTTCGTGATCGCCCTTGCCCTGCCCGTCTTCCTGATCGCCGGCTGGCGGCTGGAGGGCTGGGGTCTAGCTGCGGTCCTGTGGGTCGGCTCCGAAGGCCTGAGCTGGTTCGTCCAGCGGCTACGCGCGCGGTCGGGTAACCTCGCCGCCGCAGGCGTGGCTGGATTCCTCATGCTCTTTCGTGCGATTGCCGTGATGGTGGTCGTCTTTGCCGTCGTGACCACCAACCGGTGGGTCGGGCTGGCTGCTGCGCTCACCTACGCGGCCGGCTACACGGCGTCCCTCGGCCTGTCCCTGGTCGCGTACTACACCGGCCCGGAAGCCGGAAGGGTCTCCTCGTGAAGCGGGCGCTCGCGCTGTGCCTCACTCTGGCGCTTGTCGCGCCCGCCGGCGCGCTCGCCGGCGACTTCGACCCATCGGTCGAGTTCCAGCAGAAGACGTGGCTCTCGATCCACCTGGGGCCGCTCGACCTGTCGATCACCAAGGCGGTCGTCTACCTCTTCCTGGCGGCCGGCGTCTCGATGCTTCTGGGCATCGTCCTGATGCGCGGCAAGGTTCTCAACCGCCGGCTCGCAGTCGGCGAGCAGATCTACGAGATCGCGCAGACGCAGGTCGCGGAGCAGGGGCTGCCGACGAAGGCGATCGGGCGCTGGTTCCCGTTCGTCGCAACCCTGATGATCTTCATCTGGGTCGTGAACATGCTCGGCTTCGTGCCGCTGCCGCTCTCGGGCGACACCTGGCACCACATCCCGGTGTGGGGCATCTACGCCGCGACGAGCTCCCTGTCGGTGACGCTCGCGCTGGCGCTCATGACGTTCGTCTTCACCCACTTCGAGGGCATCCGCGCGAACGGGCCGATCAAGTACTTCAAGAGCTGGATCCCCGAGGTGCCTGCGGTGATGCTGCCCCTGATCATCCCGCTCGAGATCCTCGGCCAGTTCATGCGGCTCATCTCGCTCAGTGTCCGTCTCTACGCCAACATGCTCGCCGGACACATGCTGATCCTCACGTTCATCGGCCTGATGTTCGTGCTGGGCAGCCTCGGCTATGCCTTCGTGATCATTCCCGCGACGGCCTTCTATCTCTTCGAGGTCATCATCGTCGTCTCGATCCAGGCGTTCATCTTCGCCGCCCTCTCAGCGATCTACATAGGCTCGGCGATCGAGCCCGACCACTAAGGAGAACGGATGCACAGTTTCGTACTAGCTGCCGTGTCGGTCAAAGACACGCCCATCGTCCATGCAGGCAAGGCGATCGCCCTGGCGCTGGGTATCGGTCTGGGCTCGCTCGGCGCCGGCATCGGCATCGGCAATATCTTCGGATCGATGATCCAGTCGGTCGCGCGGCAGCCCGAGCTCAAGGGTGAATTGCAGGGCATCCAGTGGCTCGGCTTCGCCCTGACCGAAGCGGTCGTCTTCTACGGCCTCATCGGCGGCCTGCTCGGCTACGTCCTCGTCTAGTCACATGCTGCTCGGCGCGAACGCACTCATCCAAGTCACCCCTGGGCTGATGATCTGGACGATCGTCTGCTTCGGGCTGACGCTGTTCGTCCTCAAGCGGTACGCGTTCGGCCCGATCCAGAAGACGATCGACGACCGGCGGGAGCGGGTCCGGCAGACACTCGAAGAGGCCGACCGCGCACGCGAGGAGGCGAAGGCGCTGCTCGAGGAGCACCGCGCGCTGATCGGGCAGGCGAAGAGCGAGGCCGAGGAGATCCTCACCGAGGCCAGGCGCGTCTCCGACTCGCAGCGCGAGCGGGTCCGCGCCGAGACCGAAGAGGATCGCCAGCGGCGCCTCGAGGAGACGAAGCGCCAGATCGAGCAGGCGACCGCGCAGGCGCTCGGCCAGATCCGCGACGAGGTCGGCAAGCTGAGCCTGCTCGCTGCGGAGAAGATCACGCGCATGACGCTCACCGACGCCGATCAGCAGCGGCTGATCGACGAGGCGCTGGGCGAGCTCGACTTCGGCGTCCTCGAAGGGAGCTCGTCGTAGCACTCGCACACCGCATGTACGCGCGCGCCCTGTTCGAAGCGGCCCAGGGCCGAGGCTCGCTCGACGCCGTCGCGTCGCAGCTCGGCGACCTGCGCACGGCTGTCGACGAGGTGCCGGAGCTGCAGGCTCTGCTCACGAACCCCGAGATCGACTCGGGGGTGAAGAGCGACGTCCTGACCGAGATCGCCGCGGGCTCGGACGAGCTCGTCGTGAACTTCCTGCGCCTGCTCGCCGAAAAGGGCCGGGCCGGTGACATCGCCGACTTCGCCGACGCGCTCGACACGCTCGTCGCGGCCGAGAACCGCGTTCTCGACGTCGAGATCACGACGGCGCACGAATTGACCGAGACGTACTTCACCCAGGTGCTCACGCAGATCGAACACGCGTCGGGGCGCAAGGTGAAGGCTTCGCGCAAGGTAGACGCAAACCTGATCGGAGGCATCGTCCTCCAGGCCGGATCCATGAGGCTCGACGCGAGCGTGCGCGGCCGGCTCGACCGACTAAGCCACGACTTCGCCCAAGCAAGGAGCTGAGAACCCCGAGATGAACCTTCGCCCCGAAGAGATCACGTCGATTCTACGCCAGCGCATCGAGGAATTCGATGTCGAGACGAACCTGGCCGAGGTCGGCACGGTGCTGCAGATCGGCGACGGTATCGCCCGCGTCCACGGGCTCGAGAACTGCCTCGCACTCGAGTTGCTCGAGTTCGACCACGGCGTCGTCGGCCTCGCCCTGAACCTGGAGGAGGACAACGTCGGCATCGCGCTCTTCGGCGACTGGTTCAAGGTGAAGGAGGGCCAGCCCGTCCGTCGCACCGGCCGCGTCGCGCAGGTGCCCGTCGGCGAGGCGCTGCTCGGCCGGGTCGTCGACCCGCTCGGCAACCCCCTCGACGGCAACGGCCCGATCGCCACGACCGAGACGCGCCCGATCGAGTTCAAGGCGCCGGGCGTGATCGAGCGCCAGCCGGTGAAGGAGCCGCTCCAGACCGGCATCAAGTCGATCGACTCGATGACGAACGTCGGGCGCGGCCAGCGCGAGCTGATCATCGGCGACCGCTCGACCGGCAAAACCGCGATCGCGATCGACACGATCCTGAATCAGCACGACCAGAACGTGAAGTGCTTCTACGTCGCGATCGGCCAGAAGGCATCGACGGTGGCCCAGGTCTACGAACGGCTCCGCGAGGCGGGGGCGATGGAGTACACGACGATCGTCGCCGCGTCGGCAGCGGAGGCCGCGCCGATCAAGTGGATGGCGCCGTTCTCGGGCTGCGCGATGGCCGAGTACTTCCTCTACAAGGGCGAACACGCCCTGATCGTCTACGACGACCTGACGAAGCAAGCAGACGCGTACCGCCAGCTGTCGCTGCTGCTGCGCCGCCCGCCGGGCCGCGAGGCCTTCCCGGGCGACGTCTTCTATCTGCACTCGCGGCTGCTCGAGCGCGCGTGCAAGCTGAGCGACGCCCGCGGTGCCGGTTCGCTGACGGCGCTCCCGATCATCGAGACGCAGGCCGGCGACATCTCGGCCTACATCCCGACGAACGTGATCTCGATCACCGACGGGCAGATCTTCCTGCAGTCCGATCTCTTCTTCTCGGGCGTGCGGCCGGCGGTCAACGTCGGCACATCCGTCTCGCGCGTCGGCTCGTCGGCGCAGACCAAGGCGATGAAGAAGGTCGCCGGCCGCCTGCGCCTCGACCTGGCCCAGTACCGCGAGCTCGAGGCGTTCGCCCAGTTCGGGTCCGAGCTCGACCAGGCGACGCAGCAGGCGCTGAACCGCGGCCAGAAGATGGTCTCGACTCTCAACCAGCCGCAGTACCAGCCATGGCCGATGGAGGAGCAGGTGACCGCGCTCTTCGCGGGCATCCACGGCTACCTCGACGACATCCCGGCCGATCAGGTGCCGCGGTTCCAGGACGAGCTCCGCGAGCATCTGCGCACCGAGGGCTCGATCCTCGACGAGATCCGCGAGACGAAGGATCTGCCCGACGAGCTGGCCGAGAAGCTGCGCGGCGAGATCGTGAAGTTCCAGGGCACCTTCCTGATCAAGGAATAGCGAGACAGATTGGCATCGACTCAGGATCTGAAGCGGCGCGTCCGCTCGATCACGAACACCCGCAAGCTGACGAAGGCGATGGAGCTTGTCGCCTCGGCGCGGCTGCGGCGTGCCCAGCTGCGCATCGAGGCGATGCGGCCGTACGCCGACCGCATGCTCGAGCTGATGAGCGGCGTCTCACAGGCTGCGGGCTCGGTCCGGCTGCCGCTGCTGCAGCGCCGGGACGACGTGAAGCAAGGTCGCGCTCGTGCCCATCACCGCCGACCGCGGTCTCGCCGGCGCGTTCAACGCGCAGGTGCTGCGGCGCGCGTTCGGGCTTCAGCGCGAGGCGGTCGCGGCGAGCCAGGAGGTCATCTGGTTCAGCTCCGGCAAGAAGGCGGCATCGACGCTCCGCTTCCGCCGGCTCGAGATCGGGCACTCCTGGACCGGGTTCAGCGGCAGGCCGACGTACGGCGACGCGCAGGCGATGGCGCACGCGTTGGCCGACGCGTACATCACCGAGCAGGTCGACCGCGTGGTCGTCGTCTACAACGCGTTCGTCTCGCCGCTCGTGCAGCAGGTGACGGTGCGCGAGATCCTGCCGATCCCGACGGAGATGCTGGAAGGCTCCAGCGAGGACGACGAGACCAAGCAGGCCGCGGGCGACTTCATCTACGAGCCCGAGCCCGAGGAGATCCTCGCGCGGCTGCTGCCCGTGTACCTCGAGACCGAGCTCTATCGGGCCCTGCTCGAATCGGCCGCTTCGGAAGAGGGCGCCCGCATGACTGCCATGCGCAACGCCTCCAAGGCCGCAGGCGAACTGATCGACAGCCTCACTCTCGCGATGAACCGCGCACGCCAGGCGGAGATCACGCAGGAGATTCTCGAGGTCGTCGCAGGCGCCGACGCGCTCTCCGGGTAGGAACAACTCATGCCAATGCCGAATTCCTGCCGTGAGCAGCGTCTTTTGATGCCCGCACAAACTTTTCCACTTCGTTACAGTCTCATTCGCCGATGAGCATTATCGAGCGCGATCTCGAGGCCGGCACGCTGCAGGCGGACGACTTCGGCGGTAGGGACACCAACGTCGAGGCGCGGGGCTACTGGGAACAGGTGTGGCGGCGCTTCAAGCGCGACAAGGTCGCGATCGGCGGCGGCATCACGATCATCTTCCTGGTCCTGCTGTGTTTCGTCGGCGGTCCGGTGTTCGCGGCGCTGCTCGGACACGGGCCGAACGACCTGTTCGACGGCGGCCTGAACGCGCAGGCGCTGCCGTGGGGGCCGTGGGCGCACTTCCCGAAAGTCCCGTACATCGGGGCGACCGGCCACTTCCCGACGGTCTTCTTCCCCCTCGGGAGCGACGGCCCACAGGGGCGCGATGAGTTCCTCCGGCTGCTGTACGGCGGCCAGGCTTCGCTCGAGGTCGCGATCTTCGCGACCGTGTTCACGATCATTATCGGCGCGACCGTTGGTGCGATCGCGGGCTACTTCGGCGGCATCGTCGACACGATCGTGTCGCGCATCACCGAGCTCGTGATGGCGTTCCCGGTGCTGCTCTTCATCATCGCGCTGGCATCCGTGATCGGGCCGGAGCTGAACGGGATCACCTTCGGCTTCCTCGGCCGCGGCGTCTTCATGATCACGATGGTGCTGACGATCTTCGGCTGGTTCTACCCGGCGCGGATCGCGCGGGCCCAGGTTCTCTCGCTGCGCGAGAAAGAGTTCATCGAGGCAGCGCGGATGGTCGGAGCGAGCGACGCGCGGATCATCCGCTCGCACCTCTTGCCGCATCTTGTCGCGCCGATGATTGTGCTCGCCACGATCTCCGTCGGCGCCAATGTCCTGGCCGAGGCAGGCCTGTCGTTCCTCGGCGTCGGGATCCAGGATCCGACGTCGAGCTGGGGCACTCTCCTCTCGGAGGCGCCGCAGTACTACCTGCAGGTGCCGTGGCTGATGATCTGGCCCGGCTTGGCTGTGCTCATCACCACGCTCTCGTTCAACCTCCTCGGCGACGGCCTGCGGGATGCCGTCGACCCGCGGGGTGCACGGTGAAAAGTGTTTTTCCCCCAAGGTCGCCCCAAGTAGGCGGGACGGGCCGGTACGGCCTCGGCTCGTCACATCATCGAAAGGAGTCCTATGCTTAAAAGGCTCTGGCTTACGGGTTCCGTAAGCCTGATTGTCATGGCGGCCCTCGCCGCTGTGATTGCCGTGTCGGCTTCGGCCGGTACGGCGAAGAAGACGGCGTCGAGCACGCTGCCGCTGGCAGTTGCGGTCAGTGACGTCGACTTCTCGGATCCCGCACTCGCGTACGGCGTGCTCTCGTGGGAGATCGAATACGAGACATGCAGCAAGCTGATCAACTACCCCGACGCCGCGGGTGCGGCCGGCGGTGTGTTGCAGCCTGAGGACGCGACCGCCATGCCGACCATCTCGGCTGACGGCAAGACCTACACGTTCACGATCAAGAGCGGCCTGAAGTTCAGCGACGGCGCTCCGATCACCGCGCAGGACTTCGCGTACGCGATCAACCGCGACGCGAATCCCTCGATGCAGTCTCCGGTCGTGCCGTTCATCACCGACATCGCCGGCCTGAACGCTGTGGTCAACAAGACGGCCAGCACGGTCAGCGGCGTTGTTGCCAAGGGCAACACGCTCACCATCAAGCTGACCCAGAAGGACGGCGGTCTGCTCAACAAGCTCGCCATGCCGTTCTTCTGCGCGATCGAGCCGTCGAAGACGCCGATCAACCCGCAGGGTGTGACGACGCTTCCTGGTTCCGGCCCGTACTACATCGCGAGCCGCGACATCGGCAAGCAGCTCGTCCTGAAGCTGAACCCGTACTACAAGGGCACCCGCCCGCACCGCTCGAGCACGATCGTGTTCACGATGAACACTGCGTCGCAGCAGACGTATCTCGAGGTTGCGAACGGCACCTACGCCGCTGACCCGACGGGGCTCGACAGCCCGACGGCAGCTGCGCAGCTCGCCCAGCAGTACGGCATCAACAAGACGCGGTTCTTCGTGAACCCGCTCCAGGAGACCGACTACCTCGCGCTCAACACGGCGCGGCCGGCATTCGCCTCCGTTGCGGCACGGCGTGCTGCGAACTACGCAATCGACCGCCCGGCAGTGCTCCGCACACGCGGCTTCCTGCCTGGCAAGCGCACCACCCAGATCCTGCCGCCCGCACTCGCCGGTGGCTACTGGGGTGCGAAGCTGTATCCGGAGAAGGGTGCTGACCCGACGACGGCCAAGAAGCTCCTCGGGAGCACGCCGTGCGGAAACGTCAACCTCTGGGGCGGAACGTCGCCGACGAACATCGCCCAGGAGGGCATCGTCTCCTACAACCTGAAGCAGATGGGCTGCAACGTCACGCTCAAGCAGTTCGCCGGCTTCGCGATCTACGTCGCCGCCGGTAACCAGGGCGCCGACTTCGACATCATGTTCGCGGGTTGGAATGCGGACTACCCCGACGCGTACGACTTCTTCCACATCCTTCTGGATGGGCGGACGATCCACGCGGCGAACAACAACAACCTCGCGTACATCAACAACGCGACGCTGAACAAGGGCATCGACGCCGCCGACGCACTGACCGGTGACGCTCGGGCCAAGGCGTTCGGCAAGCTCGACATCTACACGATGAGCAAGCTGGCACCGTGGATCTCGATCGACAACCGTGCCCAGCGCGACTTCGTCGGACCGAACACTGCCGGGTATCTCTTCCAGCCCGCCTATGCGGCCATGGATCTCGGCACGCTCTACCTGAAGTAAGGACGTAATCGAACGGGGGCGGTGGGCGTCGGCTTCGGCCGGCGCCCACCGCCCGTTATTCGCAGTTGGCACGACCCCACACTCGTCTCCCCAACGAACCCGAGGGCCCCAATGCTCCGCTACCTCATTCGCCGTCTGCTCTGGGCTGTTGTGCTCTTCCTGGGCGTAACAGTGATCAGCTTTTCGCTGTTCTTCCTGATTCCGTCCGATCCCGCCAAGCAGGCGTGCGGCAAGGCGTGTACGACCGCCGACGTCGCCCGCGTGGCGCACATCCTCGGCACGGACCGGCCGCTCTACGTGCAGTACGCCTGGTTCCTCGGGCGACTGATGCCGGTCGGCTTCAAGGGCGGCCCTCACCTGAAGACGCCGAACCTCGGCCAGTCGTTCGTGAACCGCGAGAGCGTGAACACCATCGTGGGGAAGGCAGCTCCCGAGACGGCATCGCTCGTGATCGGCGGGATGATCCTGTGGCTGCTGATCGCGATTCCGATCGGGATCCTCTCCGCCTTGCGGCCGCGGTCGCTGCTCGACCGAACATCGATGGTCGCGGTGCTGATCGGGATCTCCGCGCACCCTGTATGGATCGGCCTGATCCTGGCCTACACGTTCGGGTACAAGTGGCACTTAACCCCGATCGGGAACTACGCCAACTTCTTCCACCCGGAATTCGACCAGCCCGGCGGGCCGGTGCAGTGGGCGTACCACTTGATCCTGCCCTGGGTGACGTTCGCGATTCTGTTCACCGCGATCTACGTGCGGATGATCCGCACGAACGTGATGGACACGATGAACGAGGACTACGTGCGCACTGCGCGCGCAAAGGGCGCACCGGAAATGCGCGTCATGTTCCGGCACATCCTGCGGAACGCGATGCTGCCGGTCGTGACCATGCTCGGCATGGATCTGGCTCTCGCGCTTGGCGGCGCGGTGTTCACCGAGTCGGTCTTCGGCATCAACGGGCTTGGCTACACGGCCGTTCAGAGCCTTGGCGCGTACGACACGCCGACCGTGATGGGCATCATCGTGTTCGCAACGACTGCGATCATCACCTTGAACGTCGTCGTGGACTTACTCTATGCGTGGGTCGACCCACGCATCCGGCTCGGCTAACACACACACGGCATCGGAGACCATGGCACCGCTCCTCGAAGTCAGGGACCTGAAGACCTACTTCAACACCGACGACGGCTCCGTGCGGGCCGTCGACGGCGTGAGCTTCTCGGTCGAGAAGGGCGAGACGCTCGGCATCGTCGGCGAGTCCGGCTCCGGGAAGAGCGTCACCTGCCTGTCGATCATGGGGCTCAACCCGAAGAAGAACACCACCGTGACCGGAGAGGTGCTCTTCGACGGTGAGGATCTGCTGAAGGCCTCGCCGAGCAGGTTGCGCGAGATCCGCGGCAACGACGTCGCGATGATCTTCCAGGACCCGATGACGAGCCTGAACCCGGTGCACAAGATCGGCAAGCAGCTCGCCGAGGCGGTGCAGCTGCACCGCGACGTGACGAAGGCGCAGGCGCGCGCCCGGGCGCTCGAGCTCTTGAAGGAGGTCGGCATTCCCCGGCCGGAGCGCCGGATCGACGACTACCCGCATCAGTTCTCGGGCGGGATGCGCCAGCGCGTGATGATCGCGATGGCACTGATCAACGATCCGGACCTGCTGATCGCCGACGAGCCGACGACCGCGCTCGACGTGACGACCCAGGCCCAGATCCTGGCGCTGATCGAACGGCTGCAGGCCGAGTACCACAGCGCCGTGATCATGATCACCCACGATCTCGGGGTCGTCGCCGAGATCGCCGACAACGTCGTCGTGATGTACGCGGCCCGCGTCGTCGAGCGCGCGCCGGTCGAGAACATCTTCAAGCGGCCCGAGCACCCCTATACGTGGGGGCTGATGGCTTCGCTGCCGCGGCTCGACACGGATGTGTCGCGGCTCGTGCAGATCCCCGGGCAGCCGCCCTCGCTGCTGCGGCCGCCGAAGGGCTGCCGGTTCCATCCGCGCTGTGCCTACACGATGAGCATCTGCCGCGAGACCGAGCCGCTGCTCCTGCCGGCTCCCGACGAGCCGGCGCACCTGCAGGCCTGCCATCTGGATGAGGCCACGAAGGAACGCGAAGGCGCGCGGATCGTCAGCGGGATGCTGGGGACACCGGCCTGATGGCGCTGCAAGAGCAGACCGAGCAGCCGCAGAGCGCGAGCCTCAAGGGCGACGAGCTGCTCGTCGTCACCGATCTCCAGAAGCACTTCCCCGTCACTCAGGGGATCATCTTCCGCAAGCAGATCGGGGCGGTGAAGGCGGTCGACGGCGTCAGCCTCTCGGTGCGCGAAGGCGAGACGCTCGGCATCGTCGGCGAATCAGGCTGCGGCAAGTCGACACTGGCGCGCTGCATTCTCAAGCTGCTCGAGCCGACGGGCGGCAGCCTCGTCTATCGCGGCCAGGACATCACCCAGCTGACCCGGTCCGAGATGCGTCCGTTCCGGCGCGAGATGATGATGATCTTCCAGGATCCGTACGCGTCGCTGAATCCGCGGAAGCGCGTCGGGTTCATCGTGGCCGAGGCGCTCGAGGTGCACAAGCTGGGCACCGAAGCCGAGATCAAGCATCGCGTGCAGGAGCTGCTCGAGGTCGTCGGCCTGAACCCCGAGCACTACAACCGCTTCCCGCACGAGTTCTCGGGCGGCCAGCGACAGCGCATCGGCGTCGCGCGTGCCCTTGCCGTCAACCCCAAGCTGATCATCTGCGACGAGCCCGTCTCGGCTCTGGACGTCTCGGTGCAGGCGCAGATCCTGAACCTGCTCAAGGACCTGCAGCGCGACTTCGGCCTCACCTACATCTTCATCGCCCACGACCTGAACGTCGTGCGCCACATCTCCGACCGGGTCATGGTCATGTACCTGGGCCAGGTCGTGGAGCAGGGGAGCCGCACCGACCTCTACGCCGCGCCGAAGCACCCCTACACGGGCGCGCTGCTGTCCGCCGTCCCCGTGCCCGACCCGGCCGGCGCCCGCGACCGCAAGCGGATCGTGCTCGAAGGCGACGTGCCGAGCCCGTTCAACCCGCCCGAGGCTTGCCGCTTCCACCCTCGCTGCCCGCGTTTCGTCGAGGGCAGATGCGATGTCGAGGCACCCGCCCTGGTGTCGCATGGCGCCCCGAGCCACCTGGCGCGGTGTCACTTTCCGCTCGAGTCGTGGCCGCTGAGCGAGGCCGAGATGCGCCGCGGCGGTAGCGGGGCCCCACTGGCAGCTTCGTAGGAGCCACGCAGTGTGGCTCGGCGCCCTCCGCCGCTTCGCGATCGCGCTCGTCATCGTGGTCGCCGGGGGTGCGCTCGTCGGGCTCCTTGCTGGGGCGGTGATCAAGCAGGGCCTCCGCCGCGACCTCGCGGTCGGCTTCTATCTTTCGGGCACCGGACTGCTGGCGCTCGCGCTCCTGCTCGGCACGCGTCCGCCGGTGAAGTTCAAGGAGGGCACCGGCGGCAGCTCGGTGCCGAGCGGCCTCTTCGACCGGGGCGTCCGGTGGGCCTCGCGGGAGGAGCAGAACGAGGCGCTGAACGTGCCAGCGCTGTTCGTGACGCTCGGCGTGTGCCTGATTGTGATCGGCGCCGTGTGTGACCCGTCGCGTAAGCTGATTTGAGATTGCATTCTTATGCAGTTTTGCGGAATCGTCCGCAAACTTCGGTGTGCAGAACGCGTCTTACCCACAAACGGCAGGCAACCGATCGGATCCGGAGCGCGGATGAGCGACGCACGTAGATTTCTGTCCCGACAATCTGTTTCACAGCAATGCGAGACGGCGCGCGAGTGGGTTTCGCTGCGACTCGACGGCGAGCTTTCGGAGCTCGAGGAGGCGATGTTGCGCCGCCACGTGGGCGCATGCGCCGACTGCCGCACCTTCGAGGAGGCCACCGAGTCGTTCACGACCCGCCTCCGGAGCGCGCCGCTCGAGACGCTGGCCCCGGTCTTCGATGCGCGACTGCAAGCGGCGGGCCGCCGGCGGTTCATCGGTGTGGGCGCGTTCGCGGCCGCCCTCGCCGCTGCGGCTGCAGTCCTCTTTGCGCCCGGCCTCGGCAGCAGCCCGTCCTCGTTGCAGCTGGGCGAGCTCGGCAGCGGCACGGCCGACGTGACTCTCGATGCGATGCGTGCGGGTGAGCGTGCCCGGATGCGGCTGCCCGCGTCGATCACGACCGTTCGGGCCCGCTTCATCGAGCTCACGTAACGGTCTCTGCGCCGGCAGAGTCTGTACGGTCGACCCATGCAGGCCTCGCCGATCTCCTCCTACGTCTGACGCCTCGACCATGACGACCGTGTGTCGTCGGCGCTGAAGCGGTCAGAGCTCACGAGAGCCATCAAAGACGGCTCCGCGGCCAAGAACGGCAACGGTTCGGGTAGTCTGCCGCTGCCCGGCCCGCTGGCGCGCATTGTTCGCGCCCTGCGGCGGGGCCGTCTCGCACCTACGCCCGCTCAGGAGCTCTAAAACCGTGTCGCAGACTGTTACCGAAACCAACGGCAAAACCGCCAGGAACACCGGAAAGCTGCTCGAGATCAAGGGCGTCGTCATCGACGCCGTGTTTCCGGGCGACTTGCCCGAGATCTACTCGGCACTCAGGATCACGCGCCCGGAGGGCGGCGAGTTGATCGCAGAGGTGCAGCAGCATCTCGGCGACAATCGCGTCCGCGCGGTCGCCATGGACGCAACCGACGGTCTCGCGCGCGGCACGGAGGTCGTCGACACCGGAAACCCGATCTCGGTTCCCGTCGGCGATGTCACGCTGGGCCGCGTCTGGAACGTGCTGGGCGACCCGGTCGACGAGAAGCCGGCCGCACCTGCCGGCAACGAGCGCTGGTCGATCCACCGCGATCCGCCGGAGTTCAAGGATCTAACCTCGAAGGTCGAGATCTTCGAGACGGGCATCAAGGTGATCGACCTGATCGCCCCGTACATCCGCGGCGGCAAGATCGGGCTGTTCGGCGGCGCCGGAGTCGGCAAGACCGTGCTGATCCAGGAGCTGATCCACAACATCGCCCGCCAGCACGGGGGCGTGTCGGTGTTCTCGGGTGTGGGTGAGCGCACCCGTGAGGGGAACGACCTCCTGATCGAGATGGAGGAGTCGGGCGTGCTCGACAAGGTGGCCCTCTGCTACGGGCAGATGAACGAGCCGCCGGGTGCCCGTCTGCGCGTCGGCCTGTCCGGTCTGACCATGGCCGAGTACTTCCGCGACCAGGGCCAGGACGTGCTGCTCTTCATCGACAACATCTTCCGCTTCGTCCAGGCCGGCTCCGAGGTCTCGGCGCTCCTGGGCCGGATGCCGAGCGCCGTCGGCTACCAGCCGACTCTCGCCACCGAGATGGGGCAGCTGCAGGAGCGGATCACGTCCACGAACAAGGGCGCCGTCACCTCCGTGCAGGCGATCTACGTCCCTGCGGACGACCTGACCGACCCTGCGCCGGCGAACACGTTCGCTCACCTCGACTCGACGACGACCCTGTCACGGGCGATCGTCGAGCAGGGCATTTATCCCGCCGTCGACCCGCTCGACTCCGTGTCGCGGGCGCTCCAGCCCGGAATCGTCTCGGAGGAGCACTATTCGGTCGCGACGAGCGTCCAGGAAGTGCTGCAGCGCTACAAGGACCTGCAGGACATCATCGCGATCCTGGGCATCGAGGAGCTCTCGGACGAGGACCGCGTCACCGTGTCGCGCGCCCGCAAGATCCAGCGCTTCCTGTCGCAGCCGAACTTCGTCGCCGAGCAGTTCACCGGCACGCCCGGCCAGTACGTGAAGCGCGAGGACACGATTCGCGGCTTCCGCGAGATCCTGGACGGCGAGCACGACGAGCTTCCCGAGCAGGCCTTCTACATGGTCGGCCCGATCGAAGGCGCCGTCGAGAAGGCGAAGCAGATGTCGGGTTCCAGCAGTTAGCGATGGCCGACCGCAAGCGGTTCTCCGTCTCGGTGGTCACGCCGGACGGCCCGGCCTTCGAGGGCGAAGTCGAGATGATCATCGTCCCCGGGGCTGCGGGTGAGATCGGTGTGCTCGCGCGGCATGCGCCGCTGATCGCGACGCTCAAGGCCGGCTCGACGCGGGTTCATCCCGGCGACGGCGTCGTACGCGAGTTCGCCACGGGCCCCGGGTTCTTCCAGGTGCTGCAGGATCGCGCGATCGCGCTGGTCGATGATGCGGTCGAGGCCTCGCAGATCGACGACGCCCGCGCGAACGAGCAGCTCGCGGCGGCCAGAGCCGACCTCGAGGCGATCGAGCGCGGCGACTCCACTGCAGACCGCTGGCAGGTCGAGCAGCGCATCCGCCACGCCGAGAACCAGTTGGCCGTCGGCGGCCGCTCGTAGCGCCGTCCGCTAGATTTTCCGACAAGTACGACCCGGAGTGATTTGACTGGCAGCTTGGCGACCGGGTTACAAAACGCCTAAAGAGCCCGAAGGAGCGTTCCTCTCACCGTCTCCTTGGGCCACCGGAGGTACCGATGGCGCGGGACGTCGTGTTCAAAAGCAGGGTGAGCGAGATTCGGTCGATCGCGGAGGAGCGGATCCTCGTGCTCGACGGCGCGTGGGGCGTTCTGCTCCAGGGCCGCGGGCTGGAGGAGCGCGATTTTCGCGGCAAGCGGTTTCGCGAGCACCCGCTGCCGGTCCAGAACGATCCTGATCTCCTCAACCTGACGCAGCCCGAGATCGTGCGGTCGGTGCACGACGCGTATTTCGCGGCCGGGGCGGACATCACGACGACGAACACGTTCACCGCGACGTCGATCGGCCAGGCGGACTACGGCCTCGCCGAGTCGGCGTACGACATGAACGTCGCCGGAGCGCGGCTTGCGCGCGAGGCGGCCGACGCGGCCGGTGGCAAGTTCGTCGCCGGGTCGGTCGGCCCGTTGAACATCACGCTGTCGCTCAGCCCGAAGGTCGACGATCCGGGCTTCCGGACGCACACCTTCGACCAGGTGCGCGAGTCGTATGCCGAGCAGATCCGCGGCCTGGCCGACGGCGGGGCGGATCTGCTGCTGATCGAGACGATCTTCGACACGCTGAACGCGAAGGCCGCGATCGCCGCGGCGCGCGAGGTCGCACCGGACCTCCCGCTGTGGATCTCGGTCACGATCGTCGACCTGTCGGGCCGGACGCTGAGCGGGCAGACGATCGAGGCGTTCTGGGCGTCGATCGAGCATGCCGACCCGCTCATCGTCGGCGTCAACTGCTCGCTGGGAGCGCGCGAGCTGCGGCCGTACGTCGCAGAGCTCGCCCGCATCGCGCCGTGCCTTGTCGCCGCCCATCCGAACGCCGGTCTGCCGAACGCCTTCGGCGGCTACGACGAGACCGCCGACGTGACGGCCGGGCTAATGCGCGACTTCGCCCACGACGGCTTTCTGAACGTCGCCGGCTCGTGCTGCGGGTCGACTCCGGCGCACACCGCGGCGATCGCAGCTGCGATGCGCGGGCTGGAGCCCAGAATCGTCCCAGCACGCCGGCGGGTACCGCGGTACAGCGGGCTGGAGCCGTTCGCGATCACCGAGGACACAGGATTCGTCCTCGTCGGCGAGCGCACGAATGTCACGGGCTCGGCCCGGTTCCGGCGGCTGATCGAGGCAGGCGACTTCGGCGCGGCGGTGGACGTCGCGCTCGAGCAGGTGCGGGGCGGCGCGAACCTGATCGACGTGAACATGGATGCCGACCTGCTCGAGTCCGAGCAGGTGATGCGGCGGTTCCTGAACGTGATCGCGACCGAGCCGGAGGTCGCCCGTCTGCCGGTGATGATCGACAGCTCGAAGTGGTCGGTGCTCGAGGCCGGGCTGCAGTGCTGCCAGGGCAAGGCGATCGTCAACTCCATCTCGCTCAAGGAGGGCGAAGCGGAGTTTCTCCATCACGCACGCGTGATCCGCAGCTACGGCGCGGGGGCCGTCGTGATGGCGTTCGACGAGGGCGGGCAGGCGACGACCGTCGAGCACCGCGTCTCGATCTGCGAGCGCGCCTACCGGCTGCTCATCGACGAAGCCGGCTTTGTGCCGGAGGACATCGTCTTCGACCCGAACGTCCTCGCTGTCGCGACCGGGATCGAGGAGCACAACGACTACGCCCGCGCGTTCATCGAGGCGCTCCCGCTGATCAAGGAGCGCTGTCCCGGCGTGCGCACGTCGGGCGGCATCTCGAACCTCAGCTTCTCGTTCCGCGGCAACGACGTCCTGCGAGAGGCGATGCACTCGGCCTTCCTCTATCACGCGATCAGGGCCGGCCTCGATATGGGCATCGTCAATGCCGGCCAGCTCGCCGTCTACGAGGATCTCGACCCCGAGCTGAAAGAGCGGGTCGAGGACGTCATCTTCAACCGGCGCCCCGATGCGACCGACCGCCTGGTCGAGATCGCCGAGCGGGTGCGCGGCGAGGGAACGCGCCGCGAGCTCGACCTCTCCTGGCGGGAGGCGACGGTGGGCAAGCGCATCGAGCACGCCCTCGTGCACGGCATCGTCGATTTCGTCGAGGCCGATTCGGAGGAGGCGCGGCTCGAGTCGGCCCGGCCGCTGGACGTGATCGAAGGCCCGCTGATGGACGGCATGCGCGTCGTCGGCGACCTCTTCGGGTCGGGCCGGATGTTTCTGCCGCAGGTCGTGAAGTCGGCGCGCGTGATGAAGCGGGCGGTCGCCTATCTCGAGCCGTTCATGGACGCCGAGCGCGAAGGCGAGCGTCCACCGCGCGGCAAGGTGCTGCTGGCCACGGTGAAGGGCGACGTCCACGACATCGGCAAGAACATCGTCGGCGTGGTGCTCGGCTGCAACGACTACGAGGTGATCGATCTGGGCGTGATGGTCGCCACCGAGACGATCCTCGACACCGCTGAGCGCGAGCACGTCGACGTCGTCGGCCTGTCGGGCCTGATCACCCCGTCGCTCGACCACATGGTCGACGTCGCCCGCGAGCTCGAGCGCCGGCGGATCGAGCTGCCACTGCTGATCGGCGGTGCGACGACCTCGCGGCAGCACACGGCCGTAAAGATCGCTCCCGAGTACTCGAACGAGACGGTGCACGTGCTCGACGCAAGCCGCGTCACCGATGTCGTGCAGCAGCTGCTCGACCCGCCGCGCCGGCTGAAGCTCGACGTCGAGAACCGCGAGCTGCAGGCACGCCTGCGCGCCCAACACGCCGAGAAGGTGCAGCGGCCCCTCCTGACCCTCGCCGCGGCACGTTCGAACCGGCCGAGCCTGCGCTACGACGAGCTGCCGCAGCCGCCCTTCACGGGCACGACGGACGCAGTGGTGGAGTTGAAGACCCTGGTGCCGTACATCGACTGGCAGTTCTTCTTCCATGCGTGGGATCTGAAGGGCAAATTCCCGGCGATCCTCGACCAGCCGGCCGCGCGCGAGCTCTACGACGACGCGCGAGCCGTGCTCGGCGAGATCGTGGCCCAGGGCCTGCTCCAGGCGCGCGGGGTGTACGGGTTCTGGCCTGCGCAGGCCGACGGCGACGACGTCGTGGTGGGCGGCGACACGCGCTTCTGCTTCATCCGGCAGCAGGCGGACCACGGCGACGGCCGCCCGAACCGGTGCCTGGCCGACTTCGTCGCGAACGAGGGCGATCACCTCGGTGCGTTCGCGGTGTCGATCCACGGCGCGGACGAGCTGGCCGACCGGTACGTGGCCGAGCTGGACGACTATCGGGCGATCATCGTGAAGGCGCTTGCCGACCGCCTGGCCGAAGCGTTCGCCGAGTCGCTGCACGAGCGCGTGCGCCACGAGTGGTATGCGCCCGACGAGCACCTGCCAGGCGTCGACCTCGTCTCCGAGCGGTTCCGCGGCATCCGGCCGGCGTTCGGCTATCCCGCTTGCCCGGATCACAGCGAAAAGGCGAAGCTGTTCGCACTGCTGGACGCCGAGGCCTACGGCATGACTTTGACCGAGAGCTTCGCGATGCTGCCCGCCGCTGCCGTGAGCGGTGTCTACTTCGCCCACCCGGAATCGCGCTATTTCGCGGTCGGGCGCATCGGTCGCGACCAGCTCGCGGACTACGCCGAACGGAAGAATGAGCCGCTCGAGGTGGTCGAGCGCTGGCTTGCACCGATCCTCGGCTGACCGCTCCGTCGGCTATCCTGCTGCCCGCAGGCGCCTTTCCGGGCGCCTCGACTGTTTTCAATGCGGACGACACTGAAGAGAGGCGTCGGGCGCGCCGCACAGATGAACGGCAACGGCCGTTCGATCTATCCGCCGACAGCGGTCCCGGCGGTCACCCACTATGAGCAGCCGCCCGCGCGTACGGGGCTGGGGCTCGTCTGGCGCATCCTCATCGGGCTCGTGTTGCTCATCGTGGCTGTCGCAGCCGGCGTGGGCGGCGGGGCCTACCTGTGGGCGCATCAGACGGTCACGAAGATCCAGGCCCACACGCCGGCGGTCGTGAAGGCGCAGAAGGCGCTCGACATCCCGGTCGCCAACGAGCCTGCGATCGCGCTGGTGATCGGCTACGACCATCGCGCCGGGGTCGAGGCGAACCGGCCGTCGCTCTCGGACACGATCATGATGATCCGCGCTGATCCGCAGAACAAGACGATCTCGCTCCTTTCGTTCCCGCGCGACCTGACGGTGCCGATCTACTGCAAGCCGGGTGTCGTCTACACCACGAACAGGATCAACTCTGCCTATTCGTTCTGCGGCGGCCCAACGGGGACGCTGCTCACGATCAAGGCTCTCACGGGTTTGCCCGTGAACTACATCATCACGGTGAACTTCCACGGCTTCAAAGAGGTCGTGAACAAGCTCGGCGGCGTCTGGATGGACGTCGACCGCCGCTACTACAACAAGAACGTCGGAACCAGTGCGACGGACTACGCGAACATCGACCTGCAGCCCGGTTACCAGCGGCTGGACGGCGGCCAGGCGCTCGAGTTCGTCCGGTTCCGGCACACCGACTCCGACCTCTATCGGGTCGAGCGCCAGCAGGAGTTCGTGCGCTCGTTCCGCGAACAGATCGCGCAGAACTTCTCGGCGAGCAAGGTGCCGGCCCTGGTCAACGCGATGGCGAGCAACATCGAGGTCGCCGAGGGCGGGCACAAGGTGCAGCTCTCCGATCTCGAGAAGTACGCATTCTTCGCGTATGGCCTGCCGACCGGGCACGTGTTCCAGGACCAGATCGAGAACGTGGTCTGCGGCAACCAGTGCTTCGCCACGCCGCAGGACGTCGCGGCGGCGGTGCAGCAGTTCACCAATCCGGACGTCTCGTCCTCGAAGGCGGCGAACGCCGCAGCCCTCGGCAAGAAGCTCAAGCTGACGACGCCCGCGCCGTCGTCGGTGAGCGTCACCGTCCTGAACGGCAACGGCGTCGCCGGGGCCGCAGGAAACGCCTCGTATCTGCTGGCGCTGCGCGGCTACAAGGTGATCCTGCCGCCGAACAACCTCGAGCCGAACGCGCCTGCGCTGTCGTTCCACACCAAGGTTTACTTCGACAAGACGCAGCCGCAGGCGAAGGCCGCCGCCGTCGCGCTCGCAAAGCTCATCGCGCCGGCCGACGTGGCGCCATTGCCGGCGCGCGCTTCGGCGCCGCGCCTGCGCCGTCTCGATCCCGGCTCGAAGCTCGTGATCGTCCTCGGCCAGACGTTCCACGGCACCATCGCGCCGGTCGTCACACATCCGCCGCCGGTGCACGTTCCGGCGGTCGTGCGGGCCGATGACGTACCCGGCCATTCGCTGCTCGACCCGCTCGTGCACAAGGTTCCGTTCAAGCTCGAGGTGCCGACAGTGCTGGAGCGCTACTCGTACCCCGACACGGCTCCGGGCGATACGCCGGTGCGTCTCTACGACATCGTCGCCAAGAAGAAGGCCGTGCGTCTGGTGTTCCGGACGGGCGGCAACGAGTACTGGGGCATCGAGGAGACGAACTGGGACGAGGCGCCGGCGCTCTCCGACCGCAGCTTCCGGCACGACCTGGGCGGGCGCGAGTTCGACCTGTACTACTCCGGCTCGCGCCTGCAGATGGTGGTGCTGCACGGGAACGGCGCGACCTACTGGGTGGTCAACACCCTGCGCGACTCGTTGTCCAACGAGACGATGCTCGCGATCGCCAAGGGGCTCAAACCCCTAACAGTCAAGGGGTAAAGTCACCTCCTTGTCCAAGGTAGGCATCTTTGGAGCCGGCTGGGTCGGCCTGGTCACGGGCGTCTGCTTCGCGGAGCTCGGCCACGAGGTCGTGATTCGCGACGTGCTCGCGGAACGGATCGACGCGCTGCGCGAGGGCCGCATGCCGTTCCACGAGGTCGACGTGCCCGAGCTGATGGAGCGAAACGCGGGCCGCCTGACCTACACCCTCGATGTGCGCGACGTCGCCGACTGCGACTTTCTCTTCGTCTGCGTGGGCACGCCGCCAACGTATTCGGGCGACGCCGACCTCTCCGGCGTGTGGACGGTCATCGACGAGCTGCCCGAGCTGAAGGATCGGACCGTGCTCGTGATGAAGTCGACGGTGCCGGTCGGGACGGGCGAGAAGGTTCGCGCGGGCCTCGACGAGCGCGGCCTTCAGCACGTCGGCTACGTGTCGAACCCGGAGTTCCTCGCCGAGGGCAACGCGGTACGCGATTTCATGTCCCCCGACCGGATCGTGGTCGGCGCGTACGACGAGGGTGACGCGGCTGCGGTCGCGCGTCTCTACGAATCGGTCGACGGGCCGGTCGTCCAGTGCGATGTGAACTCGGCCGAGATGATCAAGCTCGCCGCGAATGCGTTCCTGATGACGCGCATCTCGTTCATCAACGAGATTGCGAACGTCTGCGAGGCGACCGGGGCCGACGTCGTGAAGGTGGCCGAAGGCGTGGGGCTCGATCATCGCCTCGGCCCGCATTTCCTGCGCGCAGGGATCGGCTATGGCGGGTCATGCTTCCCGAAGGACTCGCTCGCCCTGAAACAGCTGGCGTCGAACTCGGGCTACCACTTCCAGCTCCTCTCGGCGGTGATCGAGGTGAACGAGCTCCAGAAGCGCCGCGTGATCGGGAAGCTGACGCGCCACCTCGGCCCCTTGCGCGGCCGCACGGTCGCGCTGCTCGGCCTCGCGTTCAAGCCCGACACCGATGACATGCGCGAGGCGCCGTCGATCGTCCTCGCGTCGCGGCTGCTGGCGGAGGGAGCCACGGTCCGTGCGTGGGATCCGGTCGCCGACGGCTCGACGCTGCCGCGTGGGGTGGAGGTCGTCGACTCGGTGCTCGAGGCGGTGCGGGGCGCGGACGCGGCAGTGATCGTCACGGAATGGCGTGAGCTGCGCGAGCTCGCCTCGCCCGAGGTGCGTGCGGCCATGGCGACCCCGTTGATCGTCGACGGCCGCAACCTGCTCGATCCGGACGCTGTCCGGAAGGCAGGGTTCGCCTACGAGGGCATCGGCCGCCCGCTGCCTGCCCCCGCCGTTTGATGGCCACTGCCGGTCTGGAGGCGATCATCCTGGCGGGTGGTCAGGCGGAGCGTCTCGGCGATGCGGCCGGCGGCCGGCCGAAGGCGCTGGTCGACGTCGCCGGGCGCCCGCTCGGGGCGTATCAGGTGGGACGGCTCGCCGCGGCGGGCGTGACGCGTGTGATCTTCGCGTGCGCGGCCGGGCAGGGTGACCTGTTCGTCTCCGAGCTGGCCGGGCTGGGCGCCGAGATCGTGGCCGCCGAGGAGCCCGAGCGGCTCGGCCGCGGCGGAGGCATCAAGTTCGCCGCAGCGCTGAGGACCACCAGTGGCGACGTCTTTGCGCTGAACGGCGACGAGCTGCTCGATGTCGACTTCGGCGCACTCCTGGCGCGGCACCGGCAGGGCGGTGCGCTCGCGACGATCGCTGTGGCGCAGCCGAAGTCGCAGTTCGGCGTCGTCGCGGTCGACGACGACGACGTCGTCCGCGGGTTCGAGGAAGCCGGTCGCGTCCCCTACTGGGTCAACTGCGGCCAGTACGTGCTCACCGATGAGGCGATCGCACGGTTCCCCGATCGCGGCGACCACGAGTCGACGACCTTCCCGGAGCTCGCCGCCGAGGGCCGGTTGCATGCGTTTCGCCACGATGGCCTGTGGCTGACGGTGAACACGCCGAAGGAGCTTCGCGTCGCACGCGACCACGTCGCTGCGCATCCCGAGTGGCTCGCCTGATCAGCCTGGTAGTCAGCGTACGACGATGAGTGTGAGAGGAGCGTGGTGATGTCGAACGATTCCGGAGCGAACGATTCGAGCATCGGGCCGCTCGACCGTTGGAGCGTCGACGTGCGGAAGGTCGAGAAGCCGTGGGGCTACGAGCTGATCTGGGCCGTGACGGAGATCTACGTCGGCAAGGTGCTGTTCATCAAGGCGGGGCAGGCACTGTCGCTGCAGTACCACCGGCAGAAGGACGAGTCATGGCTCGTCCAGTCCGGGCGGGCGATGCTGGAGCTCGGCGAAGCAGCGAGCGACACCCTCACGACAGGCGAGATCGCGGCGGGAGCCGCGTTCCACTACGTCCCCGGCACGGTGCATCGCGTGACGGCGATCGAGGACACGACGATCCTCGAGGTCTCGACGCCTCACCTGGACGACGTCGTGCGGCTCGAGGACGCGTACGGCCGCGCCGGCACATCCGCGCCCTGAGCGCCTCGCGCCGACGCGCTGCACGCGCTCGGCAGGATTCTCGAAACCGGCACACCCTCGGTTCACAGCCGTCACCGAATGGCAGCTAGCGTTTCGAGTGGGGGAGCCAACCCCCCGTCGGGGGCCACGTCTAGGCCCTGGCGCGAGCGTGGACCGGCCGCGGTGCGGCCGATCCGTACAAAAGCTTCACACAACTCTGGCAAGGTTTCGCCCATGGAGACCTTGACCGTTGGAGCGGCGGCAGCCCGGACGGGCTGGTCGGCGCGGATGCTGCGCTATCTCGAGCAGCACGCGCTGGTCGTGCCCCGGCGCACCGCCTCGGGCTATCGCATGTACGGGCTCTTCGAGCTGAACCGGCTCCAGTCGCTCAGAACGCTGCGCGACCGGTTCTCGGTCGACCTGGACGAGCTTGCCTTCGCGGCTCGCCTGCGGCGGGAGCCCGAGCTTCGGCAGGCAGTCGACAGCTGGCTCGCCGGCGCCGATGCGGGCTCCTGGATCGACTGGGAGCAGCGCAAGCACGAGCGGCTGCTTGCCGCCTGAACGACGAGCTTCACCCGCAAATCTCGGACCACACTGGCCGCAAACGAGGGAGACCAGCCAAATGGCAACGACCAAGAACCACGACGTGAAGGATGCGTCGCTCGCCCCGGAGGGCGTGCGGCGGATCGCCTGGGCCGACCGGCAGATGCCGGTGCTGGCAGCGATCCGGGAGCGGTTCGAGCGCGACCAGCCGCTGGCCGGCTATCGCGTCGCCGCCTGTCTGCATGTGACGAGCGAGACGGCGAACCTGATGCGCACGCTGAAGGCCGGCGGTGCGGATGTCGTCCTGTGCGCATCGAACCCGCTGTCCACCCAGGACGATGTCGCCGCGGCGCTCGTCCACGAGTTCGACATCGCGTGCTTCGCGATCAAGGGCGAGGACAACGACACGTACTACTCGCACATCGAGGCTGCTGTCGCCCACAAGCCGCAACTGACGATGGACGACGGCGCCGACGTGATCGGTGTGCTCCACAACGCCCATCGCGACCAGCTCGGCGACATCATCGCCGGCATGGAGGAGACGACCACCGGCGTGATCCGCCTGAAGGCCATGGAGGCCGACGGCGCCCTCGCGTTCCCCGTGATCGCGGTCAACGAGGCCCGCACGAAGCACTTCTTCGACAACCGCTACGGCACGGGCCAGTCGACGATCGACGGGATCATCCGCGCCACCAACGTCCTGCTCGCCGGCAAGAAGTTCGTCGTCGCCGGCTACGGCTGGGTCGGGCGCGGCGTCGCGATGCGGGCCCGCGGGCTCGGCGCGCACGTCATCATCACCGAGGTCGATCCGATGCGCGCGCTCGAGGCGCTGATGGAGGGCTACGAGGTGCTGCCGATGATCCAGGCCGCCCAGATCGGCGACATCTTCTGCACCGCGACGGGCGACAAGCACGTCCTCGCCGGCGAGCATCTCGAGGTCATGAAGGACGGCGCGATCATCTGCAACACCGGCCACTTCAACGTCGAGATCGACATCCCGGCGCTGCGCGCCCTCGCCAAGGACACGCGTGAGGCACGCAACTTCGTCGAGGAGTTCACGCTCGCCGATGGCCGCCGCCTCTACCTGCTCGCCGAGGGCCGCCTCGTCAACATCTCGGCCGCCGAGGGCCACCCGGCGATCGTCATGGACATGAGCTTCGCCAACCAGGCGCTCGCCACCGAGTACGCCGTGGAGCACGCGTCGGAGCTCGAGAACAAGGTCTATCCCGTCCCGGTCGCCATCGACGAGGAGATCGCCCGGCTGAAGCTCGCGACGATGGGTGCCGAGATCGACACGCTGACGGCCGAGCAGTCGAAGTATCTGGCGTCGTGGGACGAGGGCACCTGAGCGGACTGAACCGCTCCGATGCTCGAACCTGAGCGGATCCTCCGCCTCGAGAGCGATCGCGTCGTCTTCCTCGACCAGCGGAGGCTTCCGCTTGCCGAAGTGGAGGTCGAATGTCGAACCGCCGCCGAGGTCGCCGAGGCGATCACGACGATGGTCGTACGCGGCGCGCCGGCGATCGGCGTGGCCGCCGCGTACGGCTATGCGCTCGCGGTTGCGTCGGGTGAGGATCCGGCGGAGGCCGAACAGGTGCTCCGCCGGTCTCGCCCGACGGCCGTGAACCTCGGCTGGGCTCTCGACCGGATGCTCGAGAACCCGTCCGCCGACAACGCCCGCCGGCTCCACGCCGACGAGGTCGACAGGTGCCGGCAGATGGCGGCCCACGCCGCCGAACTCTTCGCGCCGCAATCGCGCGCCCTCACGCACTGCAACGCCGGCGGCCTTGCGACCGGCGGCTACGGAAGTGCCGTCGGCGCGCTCCAGACGGCGTGGGATCGCGGGCTGCTGGCGAGCGTGTGGGTCGACGAGACGCGACCGCTTTTGCAGGGTGCGCGGCTGACGGCCTGGGAGCTCGAGACGGCGGCGATACCGCACACTGTGATCGCCGATTCGGCCGCCGCATCGCTGATGGCCGCCGGTGAAGTCGACCTGGTCGTCACGGGCGCCGACCGCATCGCAGCGAACGGTGACGCGGCGAACAAGATCGGGACGTACTCTCTGGCGGTGCTCGCCCGGTATCACGGCATCCCGTTCTACGTCGTCGCACCCACGTCGACGGTCGATCTCGCAACGCCCACCGGCGCCGGGATTCCGATCGAGGAGCGCGAACCCGCCGAGATCACGTCGCGGTTCCCGGCGCTCAACCCCGCCTTCGACGTGACGCCGGCCACGCTCGTCTCGGCGATCGTGACCGAGTTGGGCGTGCATCGCGCGCCGTACGAGGCTTCACTCGCGGGAGCGCTGGCTCGATGAAGGCGATCATTCTGGGGGCCGGTTACGCGACCCGGCTCCGTCCGCTCACCGACGACGTCCCGAAGCCGCTCCTGCCCGTCGGCGGGCGCCCGATTCTCGACTGGATCCTGGCGAACATCCGGCAGGTCGACGAGATCGACCAGATCCACGTCGTCACGAACAGCCGCTTCGTGGACCAGTTCGAGGCGTGGGGGGCGGCCAACGGAGTGGTCGTCCACGACGACGGCACGAGCAGCAACGAAGACCGCCTCGGAGCGATCGGCGACCTGAAATACGTGTTCGACCGCGCCGGCATCGACGACGACGTGCTCGTGGTCGCGGGCGACAACCTCTTCGAGTTCAGGCTGCCCGACTACGTGCGCTTCTGGCGCACCCATCCCGACACGAGCGCGGTCGCCGTCTACGACTGCGGCGACCTCGAGCTCGCCGCCGGATATGGAATCGTCGAGCTGGACGCCGACGACCGGATCACCTTCTTCGTCGAGAAACCCACAGAGCCGCCTTCGACCCTGGCAGCGATCGCCACCTACATCTACTCGCGACATCAGCTGCCGCTGATCGCGGAGTACCTGGCCGAGGGAAATGCGCCCGACCAGGCAGGCAGCCTGGTCGCGTGGCTCTATCAGCGCCAGCCGGTGTACGGCTACCGGTTTGCGGGCGAGTGGTTCGACATCGGCGACCGGAAACAGTTGCTCGAAGCCGACAACCGGACCCGCCGGCTGCGCGGTCTGCCCGAGCGCGCCGAGTACTCGCTCGACCTCTGACGCGGCTCAGACGAGTTACGGGACGACGGAGCGGAGGCGTTCGGTCCAGTCTTCGCCGCGGTCGAGGAGCTCGTCGGTCGCGAATACGATGTTGCCACGGACGTGCTCGCTGCGCCGGGCAGCTGCGACGAGAATCTCGACGGGAAGTTTTGCCGCGCGAAAAACGCCGAAAGTGTCGTCGAAGAGGACGACAATGCAGGCATCAAAGTCCCACGATCGGAACGGTGAGAGCTGCCGTTCACCCGCACGACGTTGCCCGGCGATGACGCGTGCCTTCACCTGGAGTTGGCCGTGCTCCTCGGAAGCGATGTCCCAACTCCGTTGCGAAGGGGGCGCCAGTGAGCCTCCGACGGATCGCTGCACAAGCGTCTCCGCGTAGTCACCGGCCGGCGCGTTCCCCGAACGAATCACACCCTGTCTGCGCAGTTCGGCCAGGATCTCTCGAGAGAGCGCGAGCAGCGCTCCCGGAGGCTTGTCGCGCACGTCGTAGTCGTGGGAAATCTCGTCTCCAATGCTCGGGTGTGGGGTGGGGGTTGCGGGCGGGAGCATGATCGGCGTTTCGCGCACTCTCTCCTTGTCGGCGGCGCGGCTATTGCACTTGACTGAAGGCTCGATTCCGCGAGCGATGAACGCGTCCTATGGCCGGTCGACGAACGCCTGGGCTTGGGTTGGTGAGATTCCGAACCGGACCAGGCCCGCAGCAACGCGCTTGGACAATTTCCGGCAGGGGCTTCCGTCCGTGCCGGGTAGAGTTTGCGACGTGCAGTGTCGTTCTTCGAGACCGTCTGCCTAGACCGCCACCGCGGCCAGACGACTCCTGAGCGACAGCCCGCACGCCGGAGCACGCGAGTGCGTCCCGGTACCCGAGAGAACGCCGATGGGTTCAAGCCCCATCCTGGTGGTTGGCGAAACATGACCGTTCAATGCAGGAAAAGCGGCAGCGCAACTCGATCTACGCGCTGCGATACAGACAGAGGACATGCAAGGACTGCGGCCACAGGTCATCCCGGCCAGGGGTCTGCCGCCACTGCGGCAGCCCGCGCATGAGGGGCCGCAAAGGAACGAGGTAGGCCGGCCCGGCTCGCGGCTCTCCAGGTCTCGATAGCCGGGGGAGCCGCGAGTTGTCCGTCGCCGTGCGGCTGCCGTGACGCTTTTGTCACACAGCTGGCACAGACACGGCACAGGTTCGGCCCTAACGTGGATGGCGTGGTTTCTCGACATCCTCTTTCCGCCTTGCTGCGCGGGCTGTGGCGCGTCCCTTGGTCTCGCTGGGGCCACAGACGGCGTGCTTTGCGCGTCCTGCCGCGGTTCGCTGATCCGGCTCGCTCCCCCCTGGTGCGAGCTCTGTGGTGCGCCAACGGCCTGGCCGGTTGCGCGCTGCCGCGAATGCACCGGGAGACGGCTCGCGTTCAGCTCGGCCCGCGCCGCAGTCGCCTACGCAGGGGCCGCGCGGCCCTTCATCCGCGCGTGGAAGGAGCGCGGTCGCCGCCACGCCGCCGATCTGGCTGCCGAGCTCATGGTCGAGCGCCTGACGAGGCCGGCAGTCGACGTCATCGCGTATATCCCGCCGGACGACGGCCGCTACCTGACCCGAGGCCACCACCCGGCAGAGCGTCTCGCGCGACGCCTCGCGCACGACTGGGGGCTCGACGCGGCCCCATTGCTCGCCCGCGGACGGCCGATCGAGCGGCAGGCTGGCCTTTCGCTCGCTGAGCGGCGCAGGAACGTTCGAGGCGCATTCCGGGCGTCGGGTGCGGCGCCGGCGAGGGTTGCGCTCGTGGACGACGTCTACACCACCGGTGCGACGTGCGGCGCGGCTGCGTCGGCCCTGCGCGTCGGTGGAGCGCGCCACATTCAGGTGATGACGTTCGCCCGTGCGGTTCGCTAGTCTGAAAACCAGACGGATCGGACCACCACCACGAAGGAGGCCACTATGCGACTTCAGGTGAAAGGGAAGAACGTGGAGGTCACACCGTCGATTCGCGAGTACGCCGAGCGGAAGCTCGGGAAGCTCGCCAAGGTGCTCGCCGCCGAGACCCAGGTGGAGGTGGAGCTCTCCGAGCAGCGCAATCCGTCGATCGCCGACTCCGCCGTCGCCGAGGCGACGATCTTCACCAAGGGACCAACGCTTCGCGCACGCGAGGCGACGCCCGACATGAAGGCGTCGATCGACCAGCTCGTCGACAAGCTCGAACGGCAGGTGAAGCGCTACCGGGAGATGAGGCGCCTCGAGCCCCGGCGGCACGTCCCACAGGTCGATGACCTCGCGACCTGAGTGGGTCTGTTCCGGCGCGATAAGCCCCTGCACGAGCAATTGGCGGAGCAGGCGGGTCTCGATCTCGACGCCGGAACCGGATTCGCAGACGAGCGGCCGACGCCGGCGGCCGACCCCGCCACGCCGACAGGGTCGCTCTGGGGCGACCCGCAGCGGGACGAAAAGCCCCAGAGCGACGGGCAGCAGAGCGAGAAGCGGTGGGATGAGAAACCGCCGGGCAGTGGAATCTCCAGCGCGGAGCTGTCCGGCGGACCGGGAGTGCACGGGCTCGCCCGGTCGCGACGCTGGGACACCGTCGCCATGGCCGAGGCTCCGTCGCTCACCGGCGACAGCGTCTCGTTCGTCGCGCTGCCCGACGGCACGCTGGTCGTCGACGAGGACGAGCCCGACGACTCGCTGGCTCCTCTGGCAGACGCGATCGAGGCGTCCCTGCGCCCGCCGTACCGCGCCGAGGGCGTGCGCCAGAGCCGATCGCGCTGGTCGGTGGGCGCGGTTCGCATCACCGTCGTCGAGGCGCGCGGCCTCGACGGCGAGGAGGCGGAGCTGATCACGAATGCTGAGAGCTCGACGCTGACGATCGACGGGCGGCCGGTTTACGGCAGCGTGCCCGCGTTCGAGCGGGCCGGCGAGGCCCACGGCAGCACGTATGTCGTCCGAGCCGAGCGGATCGACGGCGAGCTCTGGCAGGTCGAGGCTCTGCCGCTGTAGGCGTCGCTTTCGTAGGCCCGGTCTTTGCAAGACAGCCATTTTCGAGGCCTGGCCACCGGTCCGCCGTGACTTGACCGCGGTGCTTGACGCGGTGTCTTGACCTCCCAGGGACGCGGTACCCTGTCCCGCGATGTCCCCGGCGATCGACTCGCTCGAGAAGGCACTTCGCTTCGGCGAGGGAAGGCGCATGAAGCGCCTGCAGGAGCAGGCCGCCTACGTCGCCACGCTCGAGCCGGAGTTCCAGAAGCTCTCCGACGCCGAGCTCCGAGGCAAGACCGTCGAGTTCCGCGAGCGGCTCGAGCGCGGGGAACAACTCGAGGATCTCCTCTTCGAGGCCTTCGCCGCTGCGCGTGAGGCCCGCATCCGGGAGTCCGACCAGCGCATCTTCGACGTCCAGGTGATGGGCGGCATCGTCCTCCACGAGGGCGACATCGCCGAGATGAAGACCGGTGAAGGCAAGACCTTCGTCGCGAGCATGCCGCTCTATCTGAACGCGCTCGCCGGCCGTGGCGCACACCTCGTGACGGTCAACGACTACCTCGCCCAGCGCGACGCCCAGTGGAACCGCGGCGTCTTCGAGCGGCTCGGGGTGAACGTCGCCTACATCGAGACGATGATGCCGTTCGACGAGCGTCAGGCTGCCTACAACGCCGACATCACCTACGGCACGAACTCCGAATTCGGGTTCGACTACCTGCGCGACAACATGTCGATCTCGCTCGAGGGCGTCGTGCAGCGCGGCCATGCCTACGCGATCGTGGACGAGGTCGACTCGATCCTCGTCGACGAGGCGCGGACACCGCTCATCATCTCGGGCGAGCCGACGACCGCGGCCAAGATCTACCACGACTTCGCGCGGATCATCCCGACCCTGAACGGCGCCCAGTCGCACGGGACGAAGCTCGAGGACGAGCGGCTGGCCCAGGAGTTCGACTACCTCTACGACGAGAAGCACAAGACCGTCGCGCCGACCGAGTCGGGGATCGAGAAGATCGAGCGCGCGCTGCGCATCGACAACCTCTACAACCCGCAGAACGTCCAGCTCGTCAACCACCTCCACCAGGCTCTGAAGGCCGAGGCGCTGTACAAGCGCGACGTCGACTACGTCGTCCAGGACGGCGAGGCGAAGATCGTCGACGAGTTCACCGGCCGGATCATGGAGGGGCGCCGCTGGAGTGAGGGCCTGCACCAGGCGATCGAGGCCAAGGAGGGCGTCGCGATCCAGGAGGAGCACCAGACCCTCGCGACGATCACCCTCCAGAACTACTTCCGCCTCTACGAGAAGCTCGGTGGCATGACCGGCACCGCGAAGACGGAGGAGAAGGAGTTCGTCGAGATCTACGGGCTGAACGTGGTCGAGATCCCGACCAACGTGAACGTCGCCCGCGACGACAAGAACGACCTGATCTTCAAGACCAAGGAGGCGAAGTTCGCCGCCGTCGCCGAGGACATCAAGGAGCGCGCCCTGAAGGGGCAGCCGGTGCTCGTCGGCACGATCGCCGTCGAGACCTCCGAGTACCTCAGTGAGCTGCTCAAGCGGCAGGGTGTCGTCCACAACGTGCTGAACGCCAAGGAGCACGCCCGCGAGGCCGAGATCATCAAGGACGCCGGGCAGCCGGGCGCCGTGACGATCGCGACGAACATGGCCGGCCGCGGCGTCGACATCAAGCTGGGGGAGGGCGTCACCGATCTCGGCGGTCTCTACGTGCTCGGCACCGAGCGCCACGAGTCGCGCCGGATTGACAACCAGCTCCGCGGCCGCTCGGGCCGCCAGGGCGACCCCGGCGAGACGCGCTTTTACCTCTCCGGCCAGGACGACCTGGTGCGCCTCTTCGCGGGCGACCGGATCCACAACATCATGGAGCGCTTCAAGCTGCCGGACGACCAGCCCATGGAGGCGGGCATCCTCTCCCGCCAGATCGAGAACGCCCAGAAGAAGGTCGAGGAGCAGAACTTCGTCGCGCGGAAGAACGTCCTGAAGTACGACGACGTGATGAACGTGCAGCGGCAGGAGATCTACGAGCAGCGCCGCCGCGTCCTCCACGGCGAGGACCTCTCCGACCTCGTCCGCGAGAACTGGATTCCCGAGGTGATCGCCGGCATCGCGCTCACGTACATGCAGGACGAGGTGCGCGAGGAATGGGACCTCGGCGCGCTCGTCGTCGCCATGGAGTCGGTCTACGGAACCGGTGTCACCGAGGATGAGCTGCGCGGCCTCGACCGCGACGCGATCGCTCAGGAGTTCGTCGACGACGCCCTCGAGGCATACGCCGAGCGCGAGGCCGAGGTCGAGCAGATCCAGGAAGGATTGATGCGGGATCTCGAGCGCTTCATCGTGCTCCAGGTCGTCGACGTGCGCTGGCGCGAGCACCTCGAGTCGATGGACTACATGCGCGAAGGCATCCACCTGCGCGGGATGGCGCAGAAGGATCCGCTCGTCGAGTACCGCAACGAGGGCTCGATCATGTTCGAAGAGCTGATCGGCGCGATCCACGAGGAGGTCGTCACGCTCCTCTTCCACGCCGAGGTGACACCCGACGACGAGTTGCAGCAGCAGGCGGCTCAGAACGGCGGCCCGTTGACCTACGCACACGAGTCGCTCGCCGGTGCCGATGCAATTCTCGCGGCTGGTTCGTCCACCGCCGCGATCGCGGGCGGTGGCTCGGTCGCGACCCCGATCCAGGCCACGAAGGTGAACGCCGAGCACGAGAATCTCGGCCGAAACGATCCCTGCTGGTGTGGCTCGGGGAAGAAGTACAAGCGCTGTCACGGCGCTTAAGAACCCGATTCAGCGGGAACTACGGAGCGGGTTCAGTGAGTTCCCGCCGCACGACATCCCCCTCGATCCATAGGCTCCCAGTGTGATCGCGAGCGACGGCCGCATCCTCGCGCGCGAGGCGGCCATGACCACACTCGCCGCCGGCACGATCGCGGCGATACTTCTCTGGGCCGGCCCGCCCGGCGTCGACCTCGCGGCCCACGCCTACCAGCGCACGCTCCTCGCCCATGACGGGTTCGTGCTCTGGAACAACTTCTGGTACGCCGGGCGCTACTCGTTCGTCACCTACAGCTTCATCTACTACCCGCTGGCGGTGGTGTTCGGGATCAAGGCGCTGGCGCTCGCCACCATCTGCGCGGCGGCACTTGCGTTCACCTTGCTCGTCTGGCGCGAGTGGGGGCCGGTCGGCCGGCTTTCGAGCCGGACGTTCGCCGTGCTCTGGGCCGGCATCGCCCTGTCGGCAGCCTTCCCGTTCGCGCTCGGCGTCGCGCTTGCCCTGCTCGGTCTCACCGCAATGCAGCGCGGCCGCGTCCGGCTCTTCGCGGTCCTGGTGCTGCTGACGCTGCTCGCGAGCCCGCTTGCCTTCCTGCTCCTGGTGGTGCTGCTGGCAGGAGTGGGGATCTCGACCCGGATCCGCGGCCGCCACTTCCGCTTCATCGCGACGGTCGTCGCGCTCTCGGTGCTGTTCGAGGTGGCGCTCTACCGCATCTTCCCTGGCAGCGGCCGCTTCCCGTTCGGCGCCTGGAATCTCGTCCCGGCGGTGCTCTTCTGTCTGTTCGGGATCGTCATCACGCGCGACGTGCCGAAAGCCCGGCCGCTCCGCGGCATCTTCTGGATCTACCTCGCGGTCTGCCTCGGCGCCTACCTCGTCCCGTCGGCCCTGGGCTCGAACGTCGAACGGCTTCGGTACGCGGCGCTGCCGATCGTGCTGCTCGCCGTCTCGCTGCGCCGCTGGCGCCCGGCGTGGCTGATGATCACCGGCGTCGTGCTCGCGACGGTCTGGAACGTCACCCCGCTCGCCTCGAGCTTCGCGCAGGCCCGGTCCGACCCGGCCGGCACACCCATCTACTGGGCCTCGACCGTGTCCTACCTGCACGCACACCTCAGCCCGAGCTTCCGGGTCGAGGCGGTCGACACGGTCGACCACTGGCCTGCCGAATTCCTGCCCTCGAATGGGATTCCGATCGTGCGTGGCTGGTACCGCCAGGCCGACTTCCCCGAGAACGAGCTGCTGTACGACGCGAAGCTCTCGCCTGGCCACTATCGCGCCTGGCTGAGACAGCTCGGCGTCCGCTACGTCGTGATCTCCGACGCGCCGCCCGACTACAGCTCCAAGGTCGAGGCGCAGCTGATCCGCTCCGGCCGCTCGGGGCTCCTGCCGGTCTTCCGGGCCCGGCACGTGACTGTCTACGCGGTGCCGCACGCGCGGCCGCTCGTCACGGGACCCGGTCTCGCGAGCGTGCAGTGGCTGTGGCCGAGCCGGGCGGTGATCGCGATCAGCAAGCCCGGCAGGTACCGCGTTGCGCTGCGCTGGTCTCCGTACTGGGCGACGCCCCAGGGCTGCGTCTCACGCGGGGCCGACGGCATGGTGCGCCTGAGCGTCCGCCGTCCAGGCCTCGTGCAGCTCAGTTTCAGCCCCACGATCGCGAGCGGTCTCGAGACGCTGGCCGGGGTCCCCGACCGGCGCCGGTGTGGGTGACCGCGGTAGGCTTGACGGCATGAACGAGTCCGAAGCACCCCTGTCCGAACAGCTCTCCGAGCTCGGGACCCAGCTCGCCTGGGTCAAGGAGTACCTTTGACCCGGACAAGCTCGCCCAGCGCCTCACGGCTCTCGACGAAGAGCTGAACGCACCCGGGTTCTGGGACGACCAGAACCGGGCAGCGAAGGTGTCATCGGCACGCGCGCGGGTTGCCAAGCGGCTCGACGGCTACAACACGCTCGTCCGCGAATACCAGGACGCGACGGAGCTCTTCGAGCTCGACCCTGCCCTGAGCGACCAGATCGCGGAATCGCTCGTACCGCTGCGGACCGAGCTCGAGGGTCTGCAGGAAGCCGCGCTCTTCGACGGCCAGTACGACGGCGGCGACGCGGTCGTCACCCTCCAGGCCGGGACCGGCGGCACCGATGCGCAGGACTGGGCCGAGATGATGCTGCGGATGTACGAGCGCTGGGCCGCGGGGCGCCGGTTCAAGGTGGAGATGCTCGAGGCGAGCCCGGGTGAGGAGGCAGGACTCAAATCAGCCACGTTCACCGTCGGCGGCGAGAACGCCTACGGCATCCTCAAAGCCGAACGTGGCAAGCACCGCCTGGTCAGGCTCAGCCCGTTCGACGGCGCGCACCGACGCCACACCGCCTTCTCGACCGTCATCGTCGCGCCGCTCCTGCCCGACGACACCGACATCGAGATCGACGAGGACGACCTGAAGATCGACACCTATCGCGCCCAGGGCGCCGGCGGCCAGCACGTCAACAAGACCGACAGCGCCGTCCGGATCACGCATCTGCCGACCGGAATCGTGGTGCAGTGCCAGAACGAGCGGTCGCAGTCGGCCAACAAGCAGACTGCGATGCGGGTGCTGAAGGCGCGGCTCGTCGAGCGGGCCGAAGAGGAGCGCGAGGCCGTCATGGCGAAAGAACGGGGTGGATCCGCCGACACCGGCTTCGGCGGTGAGTCGATTCGCTCGTATGTCCTGCATCCGTACCAACTCGTGAAAGACACCCGCACCGGATACGAGATGGGAAACGCCCAGGCGGTGCTCGACGGCGCCCTCGACGGCTTCATCCGTGAGTACCTGCTGGCCCGTGCCGCGGGGAGGATTGTGTAGGGCAGTGAGCTACACTTTCCCGCAACCTGTCCCATTGGGCGCCCGGATCGCGGGCGTCTTGAAAACCGCCGTGCAGGAACCAGATCTCACACCCCTAGCAGCGACCGCTCTGGTCGACGTGCCGCTCGACACGACCCGCCCTGGCGTGGGTTCGATGATCGTTTTCGAGTCCGTCACCAAGGTGTATGAGCCCGACGTGGTCGCGCTGCGGGACGTGACGTTCCACATCGACAAGGGCGAGTTCGTCTTCGTCGTCGGCGCCTCCGGCTCGGGGAAGTCGACCCTCGTGCGGCTGCTCCTGAAGGAGCTCGACGCGTCGGAGGGCAAGATCGTCGTCGGGGGCCGCGACCTCGCGCGCCTCAAGCGGAGCAAGGTGCCGATGCTGCGCCGGAACATCGGCTGCGTCTTCCAGGACTTCAAGCTGCTGCCGAACCGCACCGCGGCGGAGAACGTCGCCTACGCGCTCAAGGTGCAGGGCGAGAACAGCGCGTCGATCAGGCGCAAGGTGCCGGAGGTGCTCGCCATGGTCGGCCTGTCCCACAAGATGGGCTCGCTGCCGGGTGAGTTGTCGGGCGGCGAGCAGCAGCGCGTGTCGATCGCGCGCGCGTTCGTCAACCACCCGCCGCTCCTCGTCTGCGACGAGCCGACCGGGAACCTCGACCCGGACACGAGCGTCGGGATCATGCAGCTGCTCTACCGGATCAACCGCGCCGGGACGACCATCCTGATGGTCACCCACGACCGCGAGATGGTCGACAAGATGCGCAAGCGCGTGATTCAGCTCGAGGACGGCCGGCTGGCGCGCGACGAGCGCCGCGGCGGCTACGTCGGTGAGTAACTAGGCGCCCATGCGCGTGCGGCTCCTGACATCCGAAGCATGGCGTTCGCTCGGCGCGAACATCTCGACGACCGTCGCGTCTGCCGTGACGGTGCTCATCGCGATGTTCCTGCTCGGCCTCTTCATCTCGTTCTTCACGCTCGCGCGCTCGTGGTCGGATCACGTGAAGAGCGAGATCCTCGTGAAGGTGTATTTCAAGAACGACGCGACGACGCAGCAGAAGAACATGCTGGCGCGCACCCTCGAGCAGAGCCCGTACGTGAAGCAGGGCCCGAACGGCATCATCTATGTCCCGAAGGCGGTCGCCCTCGCCGAGGAGCGCAAGCAGTACCCCGACCTCGTCAAGAACCTCACGTCGAACCCGCTGCCCGACTCGCTCGAGGTGACGCCGAACAAGGCCGAGAACGTCGACAAGCTGTACCAGAGCATCATCAGCCCGGCGCTGCCCGCGGGCGTCGACTCGGTCAACGATGGTAAACGCACCTCGCACGTGATCCTCGACTGGGCGAGCACCCTCGACTGGTCGTTCGCGGTCGCGAGCATCGTGCTGCTCTTCGCGTCGGTGCTGCTGATCGCGAACACGATCCGTCTCTCGATCTTCTCGCGCCGGCGTGAGATCGAGGTGATGAAGCTTGTCGGTGCGACGAACTGGTTCGTCCGCGGACCGTTCATGGTCGAAGGGCTGCTGTGCGGCGCGCTCGGGTCGGTGCTCGCGATCGCATTTCTGTTGATCGGGAAGGTGGTCGCGGTGCCGCACATCCTCGGCCACCTCAGCCTGAAACCGGCTCATGCCCTGGCGTTCCCGATCACCGCGCTGATCCTGCTCGGCATGGGGCTCGGGATCGGCGCGCTCGGCTCCGGCCTCACCATCCGCCGCTTCCTGCGCGTCTGAGCGACCGGCCCTCCCGGCTGGTGGTCGAGATCGGCCGCCGCGGCCGCCTCGTCGTCGGTGAGCCGTACTTCACGCCCGGCGTGACGCTCTCGGTCGAGTCGAAGGGGATCGGCGACGTCTCCACCGGCGACCTCGCCGTGGTTCGCACGGGCCGTGGCCGCGCCCACGTCGAGCAGGTGATCGGGCCGGCGACCCGGATCGAAAACGTTCTCGAAGGACTGCTCGTCGAGACGGGCTCGCGGCAGCGCTTCGAACCGCACGAAGCTCCCGAGCCCTCGCTCGAGGGCCGCGTCGACCTGCGGGAGCTGCTCACGTACACCGTCGACCCGGACACCGCCAAGGACTTCGACGATGCGCTGTCGTTCCGCGAGGAGCCGGACGGAATCCGTGCCTGGGTGCATATCGCCGACGTCTCGTACTTCGTCGGCGCCGGGACACCGCTCGATCAGGGCGCCATGCGAGCGCGCGTTCTCGACGTACGTTCCGGGAGCTGTCGCGCCGATGCTGCCCCACGACCTGGCCGACGATCTCTGCTCGCTGCGCCCGAACCAGGATCGCCTCTGCGTCACCGTCGAGCTGCCGCCATCGCGGCGAACCGCTCTTCTACCGCTCGGTCATCCGTTCCGACGCGCGGCTCACGTACGCCGAGGCCGAGCGTCGCGAGGCGCCGCCCGACGTGCTCGGCGCAGCTTGCGCTGAACGACCGCCTGGCGACCGAGTGGCGGGCGGCGAGGTTCGCACGCGGCGCCCTGCAGGTGCAGACGCCCGAGGAGGCGTTCCGCTTCGACGGCGAGGGCAGGTGGCCGACGCATGGCTCGAGTCCGAGGCGCACGCCCACGTGCTGGTCGAGGAGCTGATGATCCGCGCGAACGAGGTCGTCGGTGAGTTGCTCTCGTCGCGGCGTCGCGAGGCGCTCTACCGCGTGCACGAGCGCCCGGACCCGCAGGCAGTCGAGCATCTGCTGGCGAAGCTCGCCGACCTCGGCGTGCCGACGCCGCCGGCGCCGAAGAAGCTCGCGCCCCAGGATGCCGCTGCGCTCGCCGGCGCGATCTCCGAACGGGTCGCGGAGTACGTCGCGCAGTCGGGGCGCGGTCGCTTCGCCTTTCCGTCGCTCGTCCTGCGGGCCCTGAAGCGGGCGCGCTACGACCCGAAGAACCTGGGCCACTCCGGCCTCGCCAGCACGGCGTACTGCCACTTCACCTCGCCGATCCGCCGCTACCCCGATCTCGTCGTGCACCGCGCGCTGCTGCGCGAGCTCGGCCAGGGCGACGACCCGCTGCCCGAGGATCTCTACGGCCTCGCCGAGCACACGTCGGAGCGCGAGCGCGAGGCGGCGAAGATCGAGTATCTCGCCGACGAGATCTGCCTCGCCTGGCTGCTCGAGCGGCGCGCTCTACGAGGAAGGCTGGGACAAGAAGTGGGAGGGGGAGATCGCCGGCATGATCGGCTCCGGTCTCTTCGTCCGCTTCGGCGAGGTGTTCGAGGGATTCATCCCGGCCCGCCGGCTGCACGGCGAGTTCTTCGAGCTGAACCAGCTCGGAACGGCTCTCCGTGGGCGCAGCACCGGTCGCTCCTACCGGCTGGGCGACGGGATCGCCGTGCGCGTCGAGTCGATCGCCAGAAACGAGGGGAAGATCGAGCTCGCCCTCGCGCCGGCAGGCGGCGGGCGGACACCCGGCGGGACGGGGCGGGTGAAGAAAGCTAAATGAGCCGGCGCTGCTGGGCCCAGCGCGTCAGCTCGTGGCGTGACGAGAGCTGCAGCTTGCGCAGGACGCTCGAGACGTGCGCCTCGACGGTCTTCACCGACAGGTGGAGCCGCGCGGCGATCTCCTTGTAGCGGTAGCCGCGCGCGATCAGCTGCAACACCTCGCGCTCGCGCGGGGTGAGGGCGTCCAGCTCGGCGTCGTCGCCCACGCGGTCGCCCGCGGCGAACGCGTCGAGCACGAAACCCGCCAGGCGAGGCGAGAAGACTGCGTCGCCGTCTGCGACGCGCGCGACGGCGTCTCCCAGCTCGGCACTCGAGATCGTCTTCGTCACGTACCCGCGAGCGCCGGCGCGGATCACCCCGATCACGTCCTCGGCGGCGTCCGACACCGACAGCGCGAGGAACTTCACGCCGGGCCGCACGGGCGCGACGCCCGCAATCACTGCTTCGCCGCCGCCGTCGGGGAGGTGGACGTCGAGCAGGACGACGTCGGGATCGAGCTGGCAGATCAGCGGGACGGCATCCGCGACCGAGCCTGCCTCCCCGACGATCTCGACGGTGTCGGGCAGCTCGCCGCGCACTCCCGCGCGGAACAGCTCGTGATCGTCGACGAGGACGACGCGGCGCTTCATTGCGCTCTCCTCGGCAGGCTCAGCTCGATCTCGGCACCCTGTCCCGGCCCGGTCACGATCGTCGCGGAGCCGCCCGCGCGCTGCATCCGCGCCTCGATCGACTCGGCGATCCCGCGGCGGTCTGCCGCGACGCCCGCCCGGTCGAAGCCGACACCGCGGTCGCGGACGAACACGGTCACGGTGGTCGCGCTCACCTCGGCGTACACGGCGATCTCGTCGGTACCCGAGAACTTCGCGGCGTTCGTCATCGCCTCGCGCGCCGCCAGCACCAGCTGGCTCGCGTCATCGTCGAGCGGCACGTCGCCGGCGCTCGCCAGCTCGATGCGCACGCGGTGCAGTTCCTCGACCTCGGTGGCAGCGTCTGCCAGGGCGTCGACCAGGCTCGCCGCGTCGGCGACGCCACTGCCGTAGAGCCAGCGCCGCAGCTCGCGCTCCTGGCGGCGTGCGATCGCCGAGACGCGCGCTGCGTCGCCGGAGTGGCGCTGCACCAGGGCGAGCGTCTGCAGGACGGAGTCGTGGATCCGGGCGGCAACCTCGGCCCGCTCCTCGAGCCGGATGCGCTCGGAGCGCTCGGAGGCGAGCCGCCACAGCCACGGGCCGACGACGAGGACGAGGGCGCCTGCGATGGCACCCGGCGCCAGAAAGGCGCCCGAGGCTCCGGTGCGGCCGAGGAAAAGCACGGCGCCCGCCATCAGCAGCACGACGCCGATCACGGGCAGCGAGCCGCCGGGACGCAACGAGCCTCCGCGTACCAGAACGACGGCGAGGCCGGCGCTGAGGAGGGAGGCGCCGAGCACCGCGGAGTCGGAAAAGCCGAGGGCGGAGAGCAGGGTCGCAGCGGCGACGGCGACCAGCACGGCTCCCGGCCATCTGCGCCGCCCGCCGCTGTAGGCCCAGAGCGCGAGATAGAGCAGGATCCCCGCTCCGCCTGCGAGCGCGAGGATCGCGAAGACGAGCCGAACCAGCGTCGCGTCCACGGCGAGCCGGATAGCCAGCCCGCCGCAGACGCCTGCGACCACGCGGTCGCGACCGCTGCGCTCGAAGAGAAGCGCCGACACCGGCCTAATTCCCGGCCCTGACCACGTCGATCCGGCCGGCACCGACGTTTGCGTCGATCACGAGCAATCCGCCGCTGCCGCCTGTGACGTCGATGTTGCGACCACCTTCGTGCTGGTTGAGGACATAGAGGTCACCGACCTTCGCGTGGGCGTTCACCGAGACGGCTGCGTCGCGCGGGACGATGATGCGGAGTTCGCCCACCTCGACCCGAGCCCGGATGTGTGTCTCGGTGGTCACGGGGCCGATGTTCGCGAGGTTGAGCCTCAGGGAGCCGATGCCGTTCTCATACGACGGCTGCAAGTCGGAGACGCTCGCGGGGGTGTAGCTCCGGTCCCCGACGCCGTCTCCGAGGCTGACGTTGAACCACGAGAAGGCTGCGACGACCAGCGCGACGGCGATCGCCGCAAACACGGCCATCAGCGCGAGCACGATTCGCAGGATCCGGCCGGCCCGCCGGTCCGCCCGGCTCGCCCAGAGAATGGCGAGCCCGACGAACAGGACGACGATCCAGCCGGCGCCGAACGCCGGCCACACCGTGGCGTGTGACAGGAGGACGACGATGGCGACTCCGGCGACTGCGAGCCCGACGAGCGGCCACGGACGGTCGCGGCGGTCGTCGAGCACCTGCTCGGCGTAGGACTTCTCCTTGCCCTCGTCTGGCATCACGAACGCCGCGACGAGGTAGATGAGGATCCCGGCTCCGCCGAGGAGGGTCAGGACCAGGAAGCCGAGGCGGAAGAAGTTCGGGTTGAGGTCGAAGTACCGGCCGAGACCGCCGGCGACGCCGGTCAGCTTCCGGTCGGATTTGCTGCGCTCGAGGCGCTGAACTGCTGTTGGGTGTGTGATGTGTTCGCTCATGTCTCGAGCTTGCCCTCAGCCCTCTGCGGCGACAATCCGGAATGACCCTGCTTGAACCCTAGGGTTCGACCCTAGATGTGTTGCAGGGTCAGCGCTTGCGGAGAAACCGGACGTCGACGTGCATCTCGTACGGAAACGCCCCGCCGATCTTCCGGTCGATCGTCTCGCGAAGATCGAGGCCGGTGGAGAGGTCGATCCAGTCGACGTCGCGTTCCGTCCCGGGATGGGCGCCGGTGACGACCGAGTCGGCCGTCTCGACGTACACCGGCGTGCCGTCGAAGACCGTGTGGCGGACGATTCGGTTCCGCGAGACCGTCGAGACCCCGTTCACGCTGTAGCGCTGCGTCCATGCCTGGCCTACATGCAGGCGGGCAGGGAGCGACAGCGTCACCGGCACGGTGGCGTGCGCCTCGTCGTCGACCACGATCAGCTGCAACCGCGTCCGCTGCCAGAGGGTGTAGCTGCCGGTCGGGGTGACGCGCACGCGCGATGCTTCGAGGTGCTGCTTCGAGTAGCGCCACTCGGTCTGGACGACGTGCCCGTTGCCGCTCACGACCAGCAAGGCCTGGGCAGGAAACGCGCGCCGGATCGTCAGTGGCCCGAGCTTGGCGCGCTCGTAGCCGGTCTGCGCGTAGAGGTAGACGCCGGGCCGCGGCAGCACGCCTGGAGCCAGGGTCGCCTCGACGCGTGCCGGGGCGGTTGCCGGTGTCGCTTTGCTGCCCTTGTGGACGAGGACGTAGATGCCCGCGACCACGGCGGCCGTCAGCACGAGCCCGGCGAGCAGCAGCTTCCGGATCACCCTGCAAACCTACGCTGCCTACACTGGCGCCGTGGCCGAGAAGCTGATCAGCGACAACCGCCGTGCGCGGCACGACTACCAGTTGCTCGAGCGGTTCGAGTGCGGCATCGTGCTCACCGGCACCGAGGTGAAGTCGCTCCGTGACGGCCGCGCAAACCTCGCGCAGGCGTACGCCGAGGTGCGCGACGGCGAGGCGTGGCTGCTCGGTGCCGAGATTGCCACGTACGACCAGGGCAACCGGGCGAATCACGATCCGACCCGGCCGCGCAAGCTGCTGCTGCATCGCCGGCAGATCGATCAGCTCTACGGGACGGTACGCGAGAAGGGGCTCACGCTCGTGCCGACGCGACTCTACTTCAAGGACGGCAGGGTGAAGGTGGAGCTGGCGGTCGCACGTGGCAAGGAGCAGCGCGATAAACGCCGCGACCTGGTGGAGCGCGACGCTCGCCGGGACATGGAGCGCGCCATGAAGGCCCGGCGCTAGTTACTTCTCGTCGGCGAGGGTCACGTCGACGCTGCCGTCGGCGTGCCGTTCGATGCGGAGAGGCCAGCGTGCTTTGCCCTCGACAGTGACCTCGACCGGTCCAGCGTCGGCGCGACTCGCTCCGATCGTGCGGCCCAGGTCGCGCCGGGTCGTCAGCCAGTCGGCGTGGCGAGCCCACGCCAGCTCGAGCGCGGGTGCGATCTCGACCTCGCGGAACGGCTTGACGATGTACCCGAACACGCCTGCGCCGACGGCGCGCGCGACGAGCTCCTGTCCGGCGTACGCGGTGAGCAGGACGATGGGAATTGGTCGTTCGGCGGTGATCATCCGGGCGGCTTCGATGCCGTCGAGGTTCGGCATCTTCACGTCGAGGATCGCCAGGTCGGGCTGGTGCTCGTGGGCGAGGTCGACCGCTTCGCGGCCGTCGCGTGCCTCGGCGCACACCTCGTAGCCGGCGCGCTCGAGCAGGTCGCGCAGGTCGAGGCGGATGATCGTCTCGTCCTCGGCGATCAGAATCCTCACGTCGCAACACCTCCTGGAAACGAAAAAGCCTCCGGAACTCTCCGGAGGCCGCATTGCCCCATCCCGCCGATGCGTCCCGACGAGCTGCCCTGGCAAGAGTAGACGAACCGGGCCCTTGGCGGAATGGTGGGGTTTGTCTCGCCGGATGGGGGAGGCTCCGGACGGGCCGACCGCGCAGCCTTTGTGCATGGCGGGCAAGCGACTGGCAACACTGTTTTCGGCTCTGGGCCTGGCGACCCTGACGATCGCTGCGGCGCACGCTGCGGCGCTTCCGGGCATCCCGGCTTCGTCCACGATGGCGCTCACGGCCGCCGATGTTCCGGGCGCGACGGTCGCCGACCAGGGTTCGCTCTCGACGGGTGACCTGGACGTCGCAAACGCCTACTCGCGTGACTTCCTCTTCCGGTCTCCGTACGGAGCGTCCAAATACATGCTCCTGCGGGAGGAGGTGCTGGTCACCACGAGTGAGGACAACGCCGCGAACGAGTACAGGGTCGCCGGTCATCTGTTCTCGTCGAGGGCCTTCCAGAGGTCGATCGCCAACACGTTCGTCGCGAGCCTGAAGCTGAAGAAAGGCGTGGCGCGCGTGACCACGATCAAGGCGCGCGCCCTCGGCTTCGGCGATTCGGCGCTCGAGGCCGGCTCGATCGTCCACGGCAAGAACGGCTCCACCATAAATATCTCGCTCTCGCTGTACCGCGTCGGCAAGGTCGTCGTCCTGAACATCGCCGAAGGCGAAGGCTCGAAGATCGATGCCGCCGACGCCCGGAAGTTCGGCACGCTCGGCGTGGCCCACATCGACGCGGCGCTCGTGCCGATCGTGATCTCGCCCGCCACCGTGACCGGCACCGCCCAGCAGGGCCAGACCCTCACGGCGAGCCCGGGCGAGTGGGGCGACGAGCCTGCTTCCTACACGTATCAGTGGCAGCATTGCGACGCGACGGGCGCGAACTGCACCGACGTCGCGGGCGCAACAGCGGCGACCTATGCGGTCACTGCCGCGGATGTCGGCTTCACGCTGCACGTCGAGGTGACCGGCACGAATCGCTTCGGCACCGCGAGCTCCGTCTCGGCCGTCACCGCAGTCGCCAGCTGAATTCTTTTACGGGAGCGCCTCCCCGGATGGGGGAGGACACGGTTCCGAGCGCCCGAAAGGATCCGAAGATGGCGGGCAAGAGACTGGTCGCGCTGCTCGCGGCTGTGGGCGTTGCGGCGCTGACGATCGTGGCGGCAAATGCTGCAGTGCCTCCTCCAGGCACTCCGGCGCCGTCGGCGATGGCCCTCACGACGGCTGACGTTCCCGGTGCGAAGGTCGCGGGGCAGGGAAGCCTGGCGACGGGCGATCCCGCCGTCGCGAGTGCGTACTCCCGGGACTTCCTGTTCAAGTCGCCGTACGGCGCGTCGAGGTACCTCTCGCTGCGGAACGAGGTGCTGGTGACCACGAGCCTCGACAATGCGGCGACCGAGTACCGGATCGCCGGCCACCTCTTCTCGTCGAAGGCGTATCAGCGGTCGATCGCCAAGGCGTTCATCGCGAGCGTGAAGATCTCGAAGAAGGTGGTGAGCGTCACGACCATCAAGCCGCGCGCCCTCGGCTTCGGCGACTCGGCTCTGGAGGCCGGCTCGGTGCTGCGCGCGAAGAACGGCGCGACCATCGACATCTCGCTTTCGCTTTACCGGGTCGGCAAGGTCGTCGTCCTGAACATCGCCGAGGGCCTCGGCTCGAAGATCAACGCGGCCGATGCGCGCACGTTCGGCAAGCTCGGCCTCGCGCATATCGACGCAACCCTCATTCCGATCCTGGTGTCCCCGGCCACGGTCACCGGTACCGCGCAGCAGGGCCAGACCCTCACCGCGACCAACGGCACCTGGGGCGACGAGCCGGATTCGTACGGCTACCAGTGGCAGCATTGCGACGCGAGCGGTGCGAACTGCACCGACGTAGCCGGCGCGACAGCGGCGACTTACGCGGTCACGGCGGCAGATGTCGGCTTCACCTTGCACGTCGAGGTGAAGGCCACGAACCGCTTCGGCTCGACGACATCGACGTCCGCCGTCACCGCCGCGGTCACGTAGCCGCGCCGCCACCCGCTAGTATTCGGGCAAGAAAACATACGGGGGCGCCATGGTTTCGACGTGGTCGGCTCTCCGGCTGAGCTGCAAGCCGAGGTCTCCGGTCGGCCTCGTTAAACAACCGGAAACAACAAGCAAGTGCGGAACATAACCTCGCACTCGCTGCCTAGTCTGTAAAGACTAGAACGCAGCGTGTCGCCCCGGATGAGAGCCTGCGATCCGGGATGCGGCATCAACTAGCAGGCTCGGCGCCACGGGAGAGCCACTCGCCCAAAGGCGCGACACCAAAGGAGGGCTAGCTCGACGGTAGGTCGGTCGCACACCGGCCGTAGGGCGAAACTGAAGGGCGACCTAAGCTTGTAGACGTTCAGACGGTGCGTCCGCGGACGCGGGTTCGATTCCCGCCGCCTCCATTCCAGCGATTGCAGCGCAGCTGCAACATCCGCCGCAAGTGTCGCCAGATCGGGCGACGCTTGTCGTCTCGGGCTACGAGCGCCCGGGCGAGCGCTTCGGCCAGCGCATCCAGCTCGATCTCGTCCGTGTACAGCTGCGTCGTGTCGATGCGCGAGTGTCCGAGTAGAGGCCGAAGCGCGGCCACGTCACGACCGCTTTCACGCAAGAAGCGATTCGCGAAGCCGTGCCGAAGCTGGTGCGGACTTAGCTCACGAACTCCCGCACGCTTGCAGACCCGACGAACCATCCGCCACAGAGCTTGCGCGCTCGCCGGAGCCTTCGGATCCTTCGCACGTCGCACGCGATCGTGTTGCGAGACCCACTGCTCGACCTCCACCGTGAACATGAAGTCCTCGAGGTCGGGTTCAAGCTCCCGGAAACTTGCGCGAAGCTCCTCGACGACGTCCGGCGCCAGCGGAAGCCAGTACCAGTTCTGCCCTTTCCGGAAGACGCGGAGCCTGCCACGCAGCATGTCGAAGTCGCCCCAGCGGCACCCGACGACCTCCGCCCGCCGAAGCCCAGCCCCCTCCATCAGGACGATCGCGGGTCGCTCCTGGGGAAGCGCAGCGGCACGAATAGCAGCGAGCTCGTCGGCGCTTGGCCGGTAGACGTCAGGACGCCGTTTCTTGGGCCGCCGGATCTTCGCGGAGGGATCGACGTCGACCAGGTCTTCCTCGTTCGCCCACGCGAAGAACGAGTGCAGCGCCGAGATCACGTTCGATCGGGTCGCCGCGCTCCGCTCAGCCCACGCCTTCAGAAACGATCGGAGGTCGTCAGTCGTGAGACTCCGGAGGTCGACCTCGGGGTAAGCATCGGCCAGCTTCGACAGGTGCCGCCGGTACGAGTCGTTGGAGCGGGGGGTAGCGTCGCGCTCAAGTTGGCGCCAGTCGAGGAAGGCATCTATCGCGCGTTCGATCCTCACGCAGCCAGAGTAGTACGATCGTATGACTACGTCAAGCGCCGCGCATGGGCCGTCCTACGCGCTCGCCGTACGCATAGACGTCGTCGAGCGGGATGTAGACCCACTTCGGGCCGCCCATCGTGTCCTCGTCGCTACGAAACGCCCGCAGTTCGCCCCGCTTGCACAGCGTGTGAATCGTCTGCCGGGAGAGTCCAAGGAGCGCGGCAGCACCGCCGGGCGAGACGACGCGACCCCGGTACTCGTCGAACAGCCGAATGAGCTTCGGGTCGCCCTCAGACCGATTCGCCTCAGGCATCGTCAGACGATTGTCGCATGCCTTCCGGCCTACGGTGGAGTTCTGCCTCGAAGTCGGCCAACGTCGGCGCGAGGATCGCACCCCATTCATCAACGATGCTACGCCTCGCCCTCGGAGCTGGTCTTCAATCGCGGTTCGCGTGTCGCCGCGGCAGCTCACGCGAACGGGTTCGCTGGTGCGTGTGTGCAAACGCAGACCGAGACGCGAAGGCAGTCGCTCCGCCGTCAGGATCTCTCCGCACGCCACACCGTGAAGCGCCCGCGCCGACCTCGCCTCAGCACCAGACCGATCGCTTCGAATGAGACTATTGCTGCCCGCACCCCCGGCAACTTAGCCCGCAGCGCCCAGCAACCTCCTTCGTGGACGCTATGCCTAAAAAGTCTTTCAAGTCGGCCGAGGGACGCTCGCCCAAGCGACGACGTCCCTCAAGGTTGACCGCGGAGTGACGCGATCATCGCTCTGAGCCCCACGAGCGTATGCCGGTTCAAAGACCACCTCCATGTTTCCGATTCGCTCATCCTCGCGTGTCTGGCCCCGCGTTGAAACCCGCAGACCGACAACTTGGCGAAGGATGCGCTGTCGTCGACGACCACGAGATCGATGCCGTTATCAACCCCGCTTGCGGGAATGAGCGTCGCGAGGCGATGCGCATGCGTGACATCCCACGCCTACGCTGAAGTCTCACGCCGTCCCGCGCGAAGGAACGCTTGACGTCGTCAATCGAGTAAGGGTCCGCTCTTTGATCGCGAGCCGGATCCGCAACCAGCAACGAGCACGAGCGCGAACTCCCCCCAGCCGCAAGTGATGCCCTCATAGCTCTCTAACCTATCCCGCCGTCACCAACAGCCAGCCCCGTCGTGATCTTACGAAGTCCCGAGCGACGGTCAGCCTCTGCCGGTCTCCACTCACACTCGAAGCATACACGGTAGTCCGTTCACGGTTACTGTAAGAGCAACTGTGCCTCATCCTGATCCTCCGAGCGGCTGTTCCTCATGGGCACCCTGCGGGGGCCACCCCTCGCGGGGCGCCACCCCCGCAGGGCACGCCAGCGAGGAGTCAGTCCGGACTACGGGGCATTCGGGGCGGCAACCAGCAGTGGCCCCATGAGTCGCTCGACCGTGGCGAGATACCGCTCAGGAATGCGCGGCGGATCGCAGTAGCCGTGCCGTGCCGCCCACACACAGCGGCAAAGCCGAGCGACTGTCATGTTCAGGCCAGACAGTCGTGACAGCCACGTAGCTACGTAGAAGACCCGCTGACCGTCATGCTTCAACAGGAACTCCGCTCCGTTCTCCTTCGCGAGATATCGAGCCAGTTTCGCCAAGTAGCCGTGGAAGCAGTCGATCGATGCTCCAGACTGCTTCGCCAGGCGAACCGATAGCGATCGGTGAACCCGAGACCGTGATGACGTGCAGCGCGAGGGAGAGCATCGAAGAACGCCCGCGTAAACGCGATCTCCAAACTCGTCGTGTGACCGCAAACGATGTGTTCATGCGGCAACCCACGCGACTGATCCTCCGTCACGCCGATCATCACGTTCAGCGTTTGCAGCGTCTCTCGATCTACCGCATATCCCGCTCTCTCCAGTTTTCGAATCGCTTCGGTTCGCGCCATATTCAATGCTGCTCGCTTCCGCTTCGGATAGAGCCGCCGTTCGCGCTCCTCGACCTCCGCTCGTGACCCGGCACCCGGAAGGCCCCGAACACTTCGAACCGTCCTCCGGGTGGCCGCAACGCTCGGTGTCCCACCAGCCTGGTTCGTGCCGGCAAGTCAGGTCAGGTCGCCAGCACGCGGCCGGCGCCGGCGTACAACTCCACGTAGGCACTCAGCGCAGCCCGGATGATCTCGCCCACCGTGCGCGCCCAGGTCGGCCTGACCGCGTCGCACCAGCGCCGCCCACAGGAGCGGCGCTGCTGATGGATCACCTTCCCGCATCCGCCTGGACACAGTTTCCGACCCGGGTCGAGCCAATCTGGCCGGATCTCAGCCAGCACCGCCTGCGTCCGCTCAAACGCTGCCAGCTCCGCGGCCGTATAAACGTGCCGATAGCCACGCCTCGCGTCCTTCGTCGGCCGTAGCGGCGGGAACAGCCCAAGCTGCTCCGAGCCGTCCGCGATCCGAGTAGGCTCAGCCCGCCGACCCATCGCCAGGCACCACTGGCCGAGTCGGAGCTTCACACGTCGGCCCGCGCTGCGAACGCGGGTCGTCGTCTAATCGCGGTCGTTCGTGACTGTCGTTCGGAGCGCTATCGGACTCCTCCGATGATTCAGAATCCGAGCGCCCCGCTGAATCCGTCGCAACACCCTGCGGACGCGGGTTCGATTCCCGCCGCCTCCATTTTTGGCTCAACGAAGCGGCTCTTACGGGTCGTCGATTGAAAAGCACTTTCACTCGCCGTCTTGGTCGCCTCGCGTCCGGGCGAGAGCTTCGACAGCGCGCTCGCTGGCGGACAAGATCGCTGTGCCCCAGTGCAGATGAATCGTGCACCCGAAGGCTTGTCAGGTCGTCAGCTCCCGACCATGATCAATTCGTGGGGCTAGCTGATCGCGATTACATGAAGCGTCAGGCGCGAGACGATCCCTACTACAAACGCCTATTCGATCCGCCGAATTCGACGGGTTATTCGTCCGAGAGGTCTTGGGGCGCGCCCGCGCCGTTTGTCGGCCGCAGTCGGCGAAGACGGTCTCTGACCACTCTTCTTGTGTTTGCCGGGTTGACGGTGTTTGGTCTCTGGGTGCTTCCACACATCCCAATTCACGGTCACCACTACCGGTTCTGGATCCTGTAGTACGACGGCAGCCTGCTGGGCGCGGAGTCGGTTGAATCTTGGAAGGGCTCGATTCACGCCGCCTCCATCCCGGCGCAGGCTCCTGTCGCCGGGACGCCGACGTTCGGGCTCCCGCTTCACGCCCTCGAAGGCCCTAGGCCAGGCAGGCGGCCGAAGGCGCCCGTACTAGCCTGGCGAACGTGTCTGCGCCGCGCCGCCGTGCGGCCTCGACAATCGGCGAGTGTGCCGTAACGAATCGCTCCGCAGGCTGTCTGGTACGACATGACCGACCTAACCGCCGTGAGCGACCTCCTGAGCGAGGCCGCCGAGACACACCATGTCGTCTTTCGGATCGTTGACGGGGACGACCCTGATTGGGCGTCCTGGTACGCCGACTGGCTGCTCGATCTCTCCGAGTTGCCGAAGCTGATCGGCCGGGTGCCGATCCGGAGCCACCTTGTTCATGCGCTGGTCCAGCTCGATCGCGACTACCTGGCGTCGGGATCGAAGGAGCCCTGGCAGAGCTGGTACGCCAAGGGACTGACTGCCCATGTCTGAGGAGCCTCGTCGCGATTGCGCCGCGATTTAAGGGATCCGTAAGGTCGTCACAAGACGGGCGCAACCTCGGGGCACGACTGTTGGGGCTGTTACCCGACAAGGAGGGCTTGATGCGCTCGAAGGTGCTGCTGTTCATGTGTGTGGGGCTGCTGGGCGTGGTGGGGGCTGGGAGTGCCGTGGCAGACACGATGCATCCGCAGCTCGGGGCGCGCTTGTCTGGGATGGGGGAGCACGGGATCGTCAATCTGACGTTGAAGGCGACGAATCACGAGATCTGCTGGACATTCGACATCCCGACGAAGGGCGCCACGGGCGCATCGGTCCGGGACGCACACGGGATGACGGTCGCGAAGCTCGGGTCGACGTACGCGAAGAAGGGTTGTGCGATGGTCGCGAAGACCGCGGTCACGCTGGTCGAGACGGCTCCGACGAAGTATCGGGTCTGGGTCGACACCAAGGGCCATCCCGGTGAGCTACGCGGCGCGCTGTTCGTCGGCATGGCGCACATGTGATGCAGGCCGCCGAAGGAAATGAGACCCCGCGCCGTTATGGGCGCGGGGTCTTTCTGGCAACGGTCGCAGGCGGCCTCTCGTCGCTCGTCTGGGGAAAGGCGGTCTGGGGGCATGCGTCGGGTGTCGTGTCGCCGATCGCCGAGTCGATCGCGCCGATCCTGCCGTCGAAGGGCTGGCGGATCTACACCGTCTCGGGCAGCCTGCCGCACTTCGACCCCGCAACCTGGCGGCTCTCGGTCGACGGGCTGGTCGGCAAGCCGTTGAGCCTCTCCTACGACAAGCTGCGGTCGCTGCCGCGGGCCGAGCAGGTCTCGACGTTCCATTGCGTCACCGGCTGGACCGTGAAGAACGTCCGCTGGGCAGGCGTGCGGATCCAGGACGTCCTCGCCGAGGCCGCTCCGGCGAGTAGCGCGCACGCTTTGCGGTTCGTGTCCGCAGAGAATCCGTATGTCGACTATCTGACCTTGCAGCAGGCTCGGCTGCACGACGTGCTGTTGGCGTACGAGATGGACGGCAAGCCACTGCCGCGCGAGCACGGCGCGCCGCTGCGGCTCGTGATCCCGGAGATGTACGGCTACAAGAACGTCAAGTGGCTGAAGGGCATCGAGCTCGTCTCGGCTGCGGGTTTCGGCTATTGGGAGCAGCTCGGATATGACCGTGACGCCTGGGTCGGCCGCTCGAACGGATACGGCACGTGACGCGGTACGTTCGCCGCTTCTCGCGCACCGAGCGGCTGTTGCACTGGGCAAACGCGGTCGGCTTCCTGTTCTTGCTGGCGTCGGGTCTCGCGCTCTATCTGCCGAGCCTCGAGGTCTGGCTCGGCCGCCGGCCGCTCGTCCAGGATGTCCACTTCTACGCCGGGCTGGGCTGGATCGCGGTGCTCGTCCTGATTGCCCTGTTCGGCGACCGGCGTGGTTTGCTGCGCACGGCGCGTGAGCTCGACGGATTCGACCGCGACGATCTACGCTGGTTGGCGGGCCGTCGGCCCGCCCCGCAAGGCCGCTTCAACGCCGGCCAGAAGATCAACACGGCGATCACAGCGGCGCTGACCCTGCTGTTTCTCTGTTCCGGGGTGCTGCTCTGGCTCGGCGAGCGCGACACGCGCTTCCGCTTTGCAAGCACGGTGATCCTGCACGACGGCTTGATGTACATCTCGCTCGGGCTGCTGGTCGGCCACCTCTACCTCGCGGTCATTCATCCTGCGACCCGCCACGCCTTGCGGGGGATCACCGTGGGGACGGTCAGCGAGGAGTGGGCGACACGCCATCACCCGAAGTGGAAGCCGGAGTAGAGGGATGCCGACGATCCTTGTCGTCGACGATGAGCCCGTCGTTCGCGATGTCGTCGTCCGGTACCTGCAGCGTGACGGGTTCGCGACGCTCGAGGCCGGAAACGGTGACGACGCCCGAGAGCTGATCCGGACACGCGAGCCGAGCCTCGTCGTACTCGACGTGATGCTGCCCGGAACCGACGGCCTCGAGCTCTGCCGGTGGATCAGAGGCCGCTCGGGGCTGCCGGTGATCCTGTTGACAGCACGAGTCGACGAGTCGGATCGAATCGTCGGGCTCGAGCTGGGCGCCGACGACTACGTGACGAAGCCGTTCTCGCCGCGCGAGCTCGCTGTGCGTGTCCGCACGGTCCTGCGCCGCTCGATTCCGGCCGGTGACGCACGTCCGACCATCGAGATCGGCGAACTGGTGCTCGACGGCGGCGGTCGCCAGGTGACGCGCGGCGGCCGGTTGCTCGCCTTGACGTTGAAAGAGTTCGACCTGCTCTGGTTTCTGGCGTCGCATCCGCGGCTCGTCTTCTCGCGGGAGACGCTGATGGAGCGCGTTTGGGGCTACCAGGCCGCATTCGACACCGGCACCGTGACGGTGCACATGCGGCGGCTGCGCGAGAAGATCGAAGCCGACCCGACCCACCCGCGACACCTGCAGACGGTCTGGGGTGTCGGCTACAGGTTCGACCCGTGATCTGGCTCGCGGTCGCCGTCTCGGGCGCGAGTCTCGCGGTCAGCCTCGCGGTTGCGCGGTTCTTGCCGCCGCGCACCGAGGCTCGATCTGCAGTTGGCCGGCCTCGCGTTCCTGTCGGTCTGTGTTCCGCTAGCTGCCGTGCTGATGTCGGGCTGGGTGATGTTCCACATGGGTGCCGACGTGAAGATCCTCGCCGTCGCTGCCGGCTCGGCGACTGCGGCGATCGTGGCCGGACTGCTCCTCGCACGTTCGATCGCACGGCCACTTCGCGAGCTCGGGGCAGCCGCGGCTTCGATCGCAGCCGGTGATCTCTCGACCAGGGCGTCCGCGGCTGGAAGCGGTGAGCTGCGCACGCTCGCAACGGCGTTCAACACCATGGCCGCTTCGGTCGAACAGCTCTTCGATGCGCGCCGCGAGCTGGTGTCCTGGGCGAGTCACGATCTCCGCACGCCGCTTGCATCGCTGCGTGCGCTGATCGAAGCGGCCGAGGACGGCCTGATCGACCCCGACGAGTACCTGCCGACACTGCGCGAGCAGGCCACCACGCTGACCGTCCTCGTCGACGATCTGTTCGAGCTCGCCCAGATCGACGCCGGCGCGTTGACGCTCGAGCTCCGGCGCACCGACCTCGCCGAGATCGTCTCCGCAACGCTGCGAGTCCTCGGTCCTGAAGCGGCGACCCGGCGGGTCAGCCTGGGGGCGAACATCAGCCCAGGCGTAACCGTCGTCGTCGCTCCCGAGAAGATCGAGCGCGTCCTTGCCAATCTGATCGCGAACGCCCTGCGACACACCCCCGCCGACGGATCCGTCGCCGTACGTGCCGAACAGCTCTCCCATGAGGTGTGTATCCACGTCGAGGACACCGGCACGGGATTCGCTGCAGGTACCTCGGCCAGGGTGTTCGAGCGCTTCTGGCGCGGCGATCGGGCTCGCAGCGGTGGCGGGGCAGGCCTCGGCCTGGCGATCGCGCATGGCCTCATCGAGGCACACGGCGGCCGCATCTGGGCCGAAAACCGCCCGCAAGGCGGTGCGTGCGTCTCGTTCAGCCTGCCGACGGCCGCCTAACTCGGCGGTTTAAGAAATCGTTCATCGCGGCGCAAGTGCCGCGTAAGCGCCCTTTGCGAGCTTGACCTCGTAGCGGGACGAGGGTCTCGCGTTTCTCAAGGGGGTTGGGGTGAAGAAGGTTCGTTTCGTCTTTCTGGTCGCCGTCGTAGCGGCGGTGTCGGCGGTTGCGGCGGGCGCGGTCTCCGCTGCACCTCGAGTCGTCGGGGCGGTCTATATCAACGACAACACCGCGGGCACGAACACGGTCGCGGGGTACTACCGCCACGCTGACGGGACGCTGACTGCGATCCCGGGCTCGCCGTTCGCCGTCGGTGGTTCTGGCACAGGGCACGCGACTGCCTCGCAGGGGTCGCTGCAGCTGAGTCCCGACGGGCGATTCCTGCTCGTCGTCGATGCCGGCAGCAACCAGATCTCCGTGCTCCGGATCAACCCGGACGGGTCACTCCGCATCGCGGATGGCGGGCCGGTCTCGTCGAACGGCGGCAACCCGGTCAGCATCGCGGTGTCCCACGACCTCGTCTACGTTGCCAACGCCGACCCGTCGAGCCCGAACTACACCGGGTTCAGGCTGGGCTTCAACGGCCACCTGTACGCGATCCCGGGCTCGACGGTCTCGCTGCCGGCCGGCTCGCAGCCCGGCGACGTGCTCTTCAGCGGTGACGGGAGAAAGGTCGTCGGGACACGCGTCGGCACGTCGCTGATCGACAGCTTCGTCGTCGGCTGGGACGGTCGCTTGCACGCCGCGCTCGGCTCCCCGTTCGCGGCGCAGGGTGCGGGTCCGTTCGGGAGCGAGTTCAGCCCGACCAACCCGTTCCAACTGTTTGTCTCGAACGCACATGGCGGCGCCAACAACGGCACCGTGTCGGCGTTCACCGACGGGTTCGGCGGCAATCTGACATCGATTGGCAGCTCGCCCTACCCTGATCTCCAAACCGCACCGTGCTGGGTCGAGATCAGCCACGACGGCCGCTACCTCTTCGCCGTCAACACCGCCGTCTCGACCATCTCGAGCTACTCGATCGCACCGAACGGGGCGCTGACGCTGCTCGGCAGCATCACCATGAACACACCGTCCGGACGCGTCCCCGAAGACGCCCGTCTCTCACCCGACGGCTCGACGCTCTGGGTCGTCGATTCGGGCGCTGACGCGATCAGCGGCTTCTCGGTCAACGGAGGCACGCTCACCGAGATCCCGTCCTCGCCGACAGCCGGTCCGGCTGGAGCGACACCGTCCGGCATCGTCGTCACGTAACGGCACGCGGGAGGCGCCAATGCGGCTACGCATCGGCGCCTCCCGCGCTCCCGAGGATGGCTGTCCTGGCGCGAGCGGCCCAGACCTGGGTGATCGCGCTAGGGGCGGATGCGCCAGATGTCCGTCCCCTTCCAACTGGGGATCCACGCCTCGCCTCGGATGTCGGTGACGACGAACGGTCCGGCCCCGACAGCGACGCTGTTCGTCTGCGTGTTGGTGGCCGGGTCGATGATTGCGATCTTGTTCTGGCTGATCAGCGGCACCCAGACGTTGCCGCCGATCACAGCGGGATCTCCGAGTGGCGTCGCAGCGATCTTGATGGTTGCGCTGACCCTGTTGGTTCTGGGATCGATTCGTGTGATGCCCTTGGCACTGTCGATCCAGATCGCATCGGTCGAGGCCGCGGTCCAGGCGGCACCGACGACCGGGATCGTGGCGAGAACCTTGTTCGTGCTCGGATCGACTCGGATCAAACCCTGGGCGCCGGTAGCCCAGACCGAGCCGAAGGCGCCGACGACACCGACCGCGGTTTCCAGTGGCCAGCGCTTCACGACCTTGTTCGCTGCCGGGTCGATTCGCTCGAGATCGCTGCCGGCATGCGACGTGACCCAGGCCGAGCCGTCGGCGAACGTCGCGTCGTAGGGTTGCGGGCCGACGGGGATCGCGGCGATTCTCTTGCCCGTCGCGACGGAGACGCGGCTGACGGTGTTCGATTGCGTGTCCTCGATCCACAGTGAGCCTTCGCCGAAGGCGAGTCCACACGACCCGAAGCCAATGTGGGTCTTGCCGACGATCTTGTTCGTGCGTGGATCGATCTTCAACAGGTAGGGCAAGCCATAGTCGCTCACCCAGACGGCGTCGCCCCCGCCGCTCGCGGCACACGGGGCCGAACCCGCGGCGACCTTGATCCGAGCGACGACTGACGCTGAATCCGCCACGGCGCTCGCGACGACGAGCAACCCGCCGGCGACCGCAGCAGCTACGACACGACGCATCCGGCAAATATAGTACGGATTCGGATCAAGAACTACGGAATCGGATTACGTATCCACCAACGCCGCTTCGAATGCCGTGCCCAGCTCGAGCAACGCAGCGCGGATCCGAGTCTCTTCGCCGAGTTCTTCCCGAAGGCGCGCGTCGATCCGCTGTAGGGCACCCCAACCTCGCCGCCACTCGCGGTCGCCGGCCGCCGAGAGCTCGAAAAGCCACGAACGACCGTCGTCGGGGTTTTCGCGCCGCCGAACATAGTGACGAGCCTCGAGTCGGCGGACAACGTCCGACGCCGTTGTCAGCGGCATGCCCAGCTCACCTGCCAGTTCCTTCAGGCGGATCGAGCCTCGCACGCCAATCAGGCTGAGCGAGGCGTAGCCGTCGCTCGCAACACCGTCCGCTGCGAGTTCGCGTTCGACGAGCTGAGCCATCCGCTGATGCGCCGCGACGAGCAGAAGCAGGAGCGACAGACGACGCACAGGTTCGCCTGTTTCCGGAGACTGAGGCGGCCTGGAGGGTGTGGACGGCATTCGGAAACCACGGACGAGACCGGCTGCATGCCCGACCTTATCTGATCATTTCGACGTCGAGCGCGACTTCGAAGGACGGGTATGAGAACATATGTTCGTGTCAGATCAGGCGACGATCCTCCACGCCGATCTCGACGCATTTTTCGCGTCGGTCGAGCAGCGTGACCACCCGCGGCTGCGCGGTGTTCCGGTGATCGTCGGGGGCGGAGTCGTGCTGGCGGCGAGCTACGAGGCCAAGGCCGCCGGCGTCTGCACTGCAATGGGCGGGGCAAGGGCGCGCCGGCTCTGCCCACAAGCGGTCGTGGTCGAACCACGGTTCTCGGCCTATTCCGAGGCGAGCAAGGCCGTCTTCCGCGTGTTCGAGGACACATCGCCCCTCGTCGAGGCGATGTCGATCGATGAGGCGTTCCTCGACGTGCGTGGGCTGGAGCGGATCTCCGGTACGCCGCTCGAGATCGCCGTTCGCCTACGGGAAAACGTGCTCGAGAGCGTCGGGCTCCCGATCACGGTCGGGATCGCGCGGACGAAGTTCCTCGCCAAGGTGGCGAGCGGTGTCGCCAAGCCGGACGGTCTCCTGCTCGTGCCGCCCGATCGTGAACTTCCCTTCCTCCATGCGCTCCCGGTCGAACGGCTCTGGGGTGTCGGCCCCGCGACGGCCGAGAAGCTCCACGCGCGGCGGCTCGTGACCGTCGGCCAGGTCGCTCAGCTCGCGGAGGCCGAGCTTGTGTCGATGCTGGGTCGCGCATCGGGCCGGCATCTCTACGCGCTCGCCCGCAATCGCGATTCCCGGCCTGTACGACCACGCGTCAGACGCCGCTCGATCGGAGCGCAGCGAGCGCTTGGCCGGACGTCTGCACGAACGCCGGACGCAATTGACGCGGCGGTCGTCGCGCTGGTCGACCGGGTCACTCGCCGCATGCGCGCAGCCGGACGGGTGGGACGCACCGTTGTTCTGCGCCTGCGATTTCGCGATTTCTCACGGGCGACGCGGTCACACACGCTGCCTCAAGCCACCGCCCAGACCGAATCCATCCTCGCCGTCGCAAGAGCCTTGCTGGCGACCGCTCAGCCGCTGATCGAGCTGCGCGGCCTCACGCTCGTCGGCATCGCGGTCAGCAACCTCGCACCCGACAGCGCCGTGCAGCTTGCGCTCTCCTTCGATCATCGTCGAGACGACGAACTCGACGCTGCAGTTGACGACATCCGCAATCGATTCGGGTCGAGCGCGATCACGCGAGCCGTGCTCCTCGGCCGCGACCAGGGGCTCGTGATGCCAATGCTCCCCGATTGATCCCTCGAAGCTGCGGTCGTGGAGTACTGAACGACTTAGACTTCGCGGCTGGCGGGCAGGAGCCCAAGACGTGGAGGGGACAGTGGCCGAACCTACACAGCCGGCGCAGCGGATGATCGTGACGCACTTCATCGTCTCCGCTGACGTCGAGCGCTCCCGGCGGTTCTATACCGAGGTACTCGGCGGCACGGTGGTCTTCGGCCCGGAGCCGACCAATATCGCGCTCGCCAACAGCTACATCATCATCAACACCGGCGGAGGCCCCACGGACGACAAGCCGACGGTCACCCTGGCGACGCCGAGCGACCCCGACCGGGTCAGCAGCTTCCTCAACCTTCGGGTCTCAGACATCCACGCCGTGTATGCCGAATGGAGTGCCCGAGGCGCGCAGTTTCTGACGCCGCCCAAGCAGCACCAGTCCGAGATCCGTTGCTACATCCGAGACCCCGACGGCTACATCATCGAGGTCGGGCAGACCACCGACCCACAGGGGGACTGGTGGCCCGCAGGCTGGCCACCGATCGACCCCGACGGGCGATCCGACTAAGAGCTCATTTCACAATAAAACCTGTGCCGCCCGGCTGCGCTGGGCGGCACGATGCCGCGTCCTCGGTTGTCCCGGTAGAACACCGCTACCGGGACGCCCTGCGTCCTTGCCTCGCACTCGCCCATCGCAGCCGGACGACGAGGCTCAATATGAAATGAGCTCCAAACCCGTAAATCGGCCATCATCGAGTTGGCGGGGAATCCTTTCGCGGGGTTTCGGCCGGCCGTTATGCGCGATCTATGCGTGCCCCGGCAAGAGTGAGCGCGATCTCGGGCGGGACAGACTGCTCGCCGCCGACACTTCAAGGAGGTAACGATGGATCGCACCACGTTCGACCGGTGGAACGGGCGAGGACGGCACAATCGGGCCTCGGCGCTGATCGCCGCCGCCACCGTCCTGGCGGCTCTGGCCTTCGTGACTGCGGGTTCGGCGGCACGCGCCGCCGGTTGTTCCTTCTGCGGCAAGAACCTCATCCTCAACCCCGGTGCCGAAGCCGGTAAGGGTCTGACCGCGCCGGGTACGAGTGGGGCCGTGCCGCACTGGACGAACGTCGCGGGTCAGTTCGGAGCGGCCGCCTACACGGGCTTCGGCATCGGGTGGTTCTCGGCGACCTCGAAGGGGCCGGCGGACAAGGGCAAGAACTATTTCTTCGGCGGCACGACGACGGTTGCCACCTCGGCGAAGGCCAGCATCGGCAGCCAGACGATCAAGCTTCCGGCGGGCGCCGCAGGTCATAAGGCGACGCTCAGCGGTTGGCTCGGGAACTACTGGTCGAACACCGCCAGTGTTCGTGCGTCGTTCATGGACGCGTCGGGGAAGACCCTGGCCGGAATCCGCATCGGGCCTGACTCCACGCTCGGAGGCGGGGACATGGGCCTTCGCACACGGAAGGGCACTGTTCCGGCGGGAGCGGTGAGCGTGACCGTGACCATCACGTTCACTGATCACGCGAACGACAACCTTGCCGGCGCGGACGACGTGTCGCTGGTGCTTGCTTGAGGCACGTCGCCAGACGGTGTTCGTCAGAGCGAGCCTGCGAGGGCAAGCGCCTCGCCGTCCTCCATCACTCGCCCTGCGACGAGAAGCGCGTCAAGCTCCGGGCCGTCGAGCGCGGCCCGGAGCCGGGTGAGTGTCCGGTCGTAAAGCAGTCGCTCGGCTGGCTTGATCGTGGCGCCGATCCGGTCGAGGAATGCGTCCGCGAAGCCGAGGACGACGGTCGCGTCCTCGGCTTTCCCGGCCCGCGCCCCGACCGCTGCAAGCGCGATCAGGCACCAGGCCATGTCCTCTTTGTCGTTGACGCCCGTGGACAGCGCGAGCGCCTCGAGGAGGAGCGGCTGCGCGAGTTCGATCCGGCCGCGCTCGATCTCGACCGCGCCGAGGTTGTACAGCGAGCGCGCGACGTTTGCCACATCGTCCGCCTGGCGAAGCAGCGCAAGGCTCTGCTCGAACTGGTCCGCGGCGATCTCGAGCTGCCCCTGCGACAGCGCGACGTCGCCACGGTTGTTCCGCGCGAGAGCGATCAGCCGAGGCTCGCCGAGCGCCTCGGCCGCTTCGATGCACTCGTCCAGCGTCGCCGCGGCGCGTTCGAGCTCCCCGAGGCCGAGCAGGATCGCGCCGAGATTGCTCAGCGAGCGAACGACCCCTGTGTCGTCGCCGATTTCGCGGTACAGCGTGAGCGCACTCTCGGCCAGCGTGCGCGCGCGGAGGTAGTCCCCCTGGAGAACGGCGAGAGCCGACGCCGTCCGCAGCGCCTTGGCGATCAGCGCCGGGTCCGCAGACGGCGCCTCCGTCGACGGCCTGCGCCGAGCCGCTGCAGCCCTTCGCTGAGGTAGCCGCGGATGTACCAGAAGCGCCCGAGCGATGCCGCCAGGCGAAGCCGCGGCTCCGGCTCGTCGTGCTCTCCGAGCCAGTCGAGAGCTCCGCGGAAGTCGTCGTGGACGCCTTCGAGCCGCTCGAGCCAGCCTCCCTGCTCCGGACCGCTGAGCTCGGGCTCCGCGCTCTCCGCCCAGCCGGCGAAGTACGCGGCGTGGAGGTCGTGTCCCTGAGCATCCGCTGAGGGAAGCTCGAGCCCGTACTCGCGGACGACCTCGAGCAGCCCGTATCTCGAGCCGAAGCGACGAACGACGCTCGCCGCAACGAGCGCGTCGAGCGCGTCGCCGCTGTCCACGAGCCCGCCGACCGCGCTCGCTGCCTCGAGCGTGAACCTGTTGCGGAAGATCGCCACGCGGCCGAAGAGGTGCTGGGCTGCCGGATCGAGCAGCTCGAAGCTCCAGTCGATCGCGGCGCGCATCGTGCGATGGCGCTCCGGAGCATCCCGTGCGCCTGCGGCGAGCACGTCGAGGCGCGAGTCGAGCAGACGGACGAGCTCCGACTGCGGCCGCGAGCGAAACCATGGCGCGGCAAGCTCGATCGCCAGCGGGATCCCGTCGAGCCGTTCGCACACCTGGCCGAAGACCGGCGATTCCGGGTCGACGTCGACACCCGAGGCGGCGGCTCGGCTTGCGAGCAACTCGCGCGCCGCGCCCGTATCGAGCGGATGCACGTCGACGACCCGCTCGGCCGAAAGCCGAAGGACGCTCCTGCTCGTGACGAGCAGCGTCAGCCGTGGCGCGACCGCGAGGATCGGCGTCAGCGAGCCGCGCGCGGCCTCTACGACATGCTCGAAGTTGTCGAGCACGACGAGCAGCTCGCTGCCGGCCAGCTCCGCGCTCGATCGACTCCTCGACCAGCTTCGGACTCGCCTTCGCGAAGGCCGAGCGCCCTGCGCAAACGCAGGAACGACCTGCTCGGGTCTCGACAGCGGCGCGAGGTCGACGAGCAGTGCGCCGTCTGCGAACTGATCACCGAGCTCGCTGGCGACCTCCATCGCGAGCCGGGTTTTTCCGATTCCGCCTGGCCCGACCAGCGACACGAGCCGCGTCCGGGGGTCGAGCAGAAGCTCACGCAGCATGTCGAGCTCGCCGTCACGGCCGATCGTCCGCGTCGGCGGGGGAAGCACCCGCCGAGCCGCGAGCCGGGCGGAGTTCGGCGTGTCCAGGAGCGGATCGTGGCCGAGGATCCTCCGCTCGAGCTCACGAAGCTCGGCTCCCGGCTCGAGACCGAGCTCGGCGTCGAGGTATGCGCGCCCGTCGCGGTAGCAGGCAAGCGCCTCCGCCTGCCTGCCCGACCGGTAGAGCGCGGTCATCAGCTGCGCGCGAAGCCGCTCGCGGAGCGGATGCTCGGCGACGAGCCGCTCGAGGTCGGCGACGAGCTCCTCGTGCCGGCCGAGCCGCAAGCCCGGCCTCGAACCGCCACTCGAGGCACTGGAGTCGGAGCTCGTCCAGCCGCAGTCGCCTCCACGCGTGCGAACGAGCTCGCCGCTCAACCCGCCGAGCGCCTCGCCCCGCCAGAGATCGAGCGCGCGCGTGAAGAGCGACTCGGCGAGGCGATCGTTCGCGTCGCGAGCGCTTGCCGGCCGTCGGCGAGCAGGTGTTCGAAGCGCTCAGCGTCGAGCTCGCCCTCCGCGACGACGAGCCTGTAGCCGGCCCGACTCCGTGACGAGCCGCCCGGCCGGGAGACGCGCGCCGAAGCTGCGTGACATACACCCGTAGGACGCTCGCCGCGGATGCCGGTGGCGCCGCCGCCCCAGATCGACTCGATCAGCGCCTCGGCGGAGAGCGTCTCCCCCGCGCGGAGCGTCAACACCGCGAGAAGCCGCTCCGGCATCGGGGCGAGCTCGAGCGGCGCGCCGCCGGCGCGCGCCTCGAATCGCCCGAGGACGCGAAGCTCCAGCCGATTCTCGAGCTTCTCGCGCACCCGCGACTCTGGCTCTCCTGCTCAGGCCGCCCCGCCTCACCGGACGACGATGCGCCAGACCCCCCCTTCAACTGGCGCGCCCTTTCTCGACCTCGACCCACGGGGCGATTCCCGTGAGCCCTCAATCAGCAACCTAGCGTTTGTGGTTGGCGGAGTACGATCAGCCGCTGTGAGCTATGTCGAGCGGCTCGTCGTCTCGCCGTTGGTGGCGTGTACCTGGGAGCAGATCGAGCCCGCCGCGCGAGAGTTGCGGGTCGTGCCGGATGCGTGTGTCGATCTGATCTGGTCGGGCGAGGGGCTGAGTATCGCGGGGCCGGATACCAGGGCGCGGGTCTTGACGATCGCGCCGGGAACCCGGTTTGTCGGGGTCAGGCTGCGGCCGGGAGTGGCCGGCGCCGTTCTGCGGATGCCGGCCTCAGAGTTGCGCGATTGCACACCGGAGGCCGCCGATGTCCTGGGGTACGAGGTCGCCGCACCGCTCCTGGAAGCGCTCGCGGCAGGAGGCGACCCGCACGCCCTGCTGCTCCGGGCCCTGCAGGAGCGGGGCGTACGCGAGCTCGATCCGCTGGTCGGGGCGGCGGTAGCAGCGCTCGGCCAGCCGCGGGCACGCGTGAGTGTGGTTGCCGCCGAGCTGGGGGTGAGCGCGCGTCAGTTGCAGCGCCTCGTCAGCTCTGCCGCCGGCTATGGCCCGAAGCTGCTTGCGCGCATCCTGCGCTTTCAGCGGCTGCAGGCGCTTGCACCGGCGCCCCTGCTCGAGTTGGCGCTCGCGGCCGGGTACGCCGATCAGGCGCACATGACCGCTGAGGTCACGCTCCTCGCCGGCCTATCGCCTGTCCGATTTCTCAAAGACCGCACGCCGACCGCGGCGTAGCGTGTGAGGCATGCCGGTCGATCAACTTGCTGCCGAGAGCTTCATCTGGCGCGCCGCACGCCTCCTCGACCGGCACCGCTACTCGTTGCTGTTTGTCGGCGGCCCGGCCGAGCCGGTGCTCGAGGCGCTGCGCGGCTACCGCAACGCCGACGGGGGCTTCGGTCATGCGCTCGAGCCCGATCTGCGCTGCCCGGCCAGCCAGCCGGCCCCGACCCTCAACGCGCTCGAGGTCCTGAACGAGGCCGGGGCATCCGACAGCGAGCTGGCACGCGACGCCCGCGCCTGGATCGTCTCGATCGCAGAGGAAGATGGCGGCATCCCTTTCGTGCTGGCCGGCTTTGAGGACTACCCGCACGCGCCATGGTGGTCGCCGCAGCCCGGTTCCTTTCTCACTTCCAGCTGGCCGCGGTCCTGCACGCCGGCGGCATCGTCGACGACGAGTGGCTGGATCGCGCCACCGATTGGTGCTGGCGCTCGATCGACGCCGCCGCGCAGCCGGGCGGCCACTGGCTGATGAATGCCTGCGGTTCCTCGACACGGTGCCCGACGAGCAGCGCGCGCGTGCCGCGCTCGCGTCGCTCGCCACCGCCGTCGATCTGTCCCCCTTCGCGGCTGGCGCGGACACCGAGGGGTTGCGCGCAATCCACCTTTCGCCTCGCCCCGGTAGCCGGTCGCGCGATCTCATCGACGAAGCCATGATCGAGGCTGATCTCGACGCTCTCGAGTCTGGGCAGCAGGAGGACGGCGGCTGGATGTTCGACTTCCTGGCCTGGTCGCCTGCGCAGACGACGGAGTGGCGTGGCGTCGTCACGATCGGCGCGCTCACCAGTCTGCGCGACCACGGACGTCTCTGAAGCAGACGATGCCCTACGGCGCCGTAAGGCTTCAACGTAGGAGGGGCGCGCATTGGTGCGTCACGCGGAACCGCTTTCGTCAACTTTTCATTGCGCGTTCCTGCCGCCGCTATCGACCGGAGCGATCATCGAAGCGTGAACCCGTCTCCCGTTCGCCTCGACCAGCAGAGATGGTCGAGTACACCCCGAACCGCGTTCTCCGCCATCGCGACCGCGGGGCTAGCCCTGCTGGCCGTGGGCTGTGGCGGCTCGCGCAACAGTCACGCGGCGCAGCAAGGCACGATCGCAACGCAGAGCAGCTCGTCCTCTAGCACCGCTCCGGCGGCGGCCCGGCGGAACGGGGTGCCCGCCTTCTCCCGCTGCATGCGCTCGAACGGCATCGCCGACTTCCCCGACCCGAGCAGCAGCGGAGTGCTCCCGAAGAGCCAGCTCGAACAGATCGCGGCCGGAAACCCTCGGTACGACGCGGCCCAGATGGCATGTGGCGACCTGCTTCCGAACGGTGCCCAGCCGCCCGGGGGCCAGCCGACCCAGGCCGAGCTGGGGGAGATGGAGCGCGACGCGCTGAGGTTCGCCCGCTGCGTGCGCTCCCAGGGGGTGGCGAGCTGGCCGGATTACACCGTCCGCGGCGGGCAACCGATTTTTGATCTGCACGGCACGAGCATCGACCCGAATTCGCCGCAGATCATCGCCAAAGAGGTGCGGTGCAAGTCGCTGCTGCGACTGTCCTACTCGCCGCCCACCTCCGGGGGTGCGGGATGATCGACGGACGCGCCCCAGCTTCGTGTGCTTTTAAGCCCATTTCAGAGTCTCGCGATTCAATGGCCGCCATCATCGGCGCGAGAAGGCCAATCTCGGAGGCGGCTGGGGTTCCTGCGCGCGATTTTCGGACTTGCGGCACTCTCTCGCTCGCGGTTCTCGCTGCGGGCTGCGGCGGCCCCTCGGGGAGTCACGTGGCGCAACTCGGCTCCACCACGACCAAGAGCGGCACATCAGCTGACGGTTCCGGCGCGTCACCGGCTTCCGGAGGATCGAGCCACCTCCCAGGCATCGACCTCGCAGACACTCGTTTACGCCCGTTGCATGCGTTCGCACGGCGTGCCGACATTTCCCGACCCCACCAGCACCGGACTCCCGAAGACCACAAGTCGTAGGCGCAAGGAAGGCAAACCCCTCCCGATTCGACTCGGCCGAGAGCGTTTGCGGCCACCTGCTCCCGAGCGGGGGCGGTAACGGTGAGACCCCGGCCGAGATCGCCCAGGACTGGACCCAGGATCGACAATTCGCCCGATGCATGCGCCACGACGGGGTTCCGAACTGGCCCGACCCCACCGCCCGGTCCACGACGGATAGCCGGCCGGCGTTCAGGATCACGGCCGTCGGTCTGGACGGAAACTCGCCCCAGCTCCGGGCGAAGGCACAGCACTGCGCATCCTCCCTGCACCTGGTCGGCCTTCCAGCGGCCGGCTGACCGGGAGCGCGGCACGAGCTCCTCGGCGTCGGAGGTGCCGCTGAACACTCAGCCCAATTGCCGCCGCGTCGTTTTTGGCGTAACTCAAGAATGTCCGCAAACTGCGGGCTCCCCGGTGTCTATGTCCCTTGAAGGTCGATCGCAGCGTCGATACGTTGCTCATGCACCGAGCGCGGGGCGTGAGTAGGCCGAAACCGTTCCTGGGGGCCGTAGGCGGAAGCCGAAGGTTCGTGGGAACGGTGGACAAAAACGCCACCGGCTCGGTGAACTTTTGCCTGTTGCCGCCCGTTCCAAGAAGGTGCGGCGCACAGACGTAGTTATCAACATCCCGGGCTGTATCCCGCGCTGGTGGCCGGGATGGATGAGGTGCATTGTGGAAAAGGTGTTGAAAGCGTTTCCGGCGTCTGCGGCTGTCGCGGCCAGGTGAGCACGCCGCAGGAACGCCTCGATGAGGCGAAGATCGAGATGCTCCGAACGTGGGGTGAGGGTTTGCGGACCGACCCGCGCGACGAGGTGCGCGCCGCCGGCCGTGCGATCGCGCTGCTGGTTGAGGAGATCGAGCGGCTGAACATCGATCTCTGGCACGCCCGCACCGATCCCCGCGAGCCCGTTGATGAAAACAGGACGGCGGAAGCAACGCCTCGCCGCCTGCCGCCACCGCTTCCCGAATACCGGACGGCCCAGACTCAGTAAGTTCAGCCCGGGTGTCCGTCGAGACGCTCTCGAGTCGCGGCGATCCGAACGCCCTGTCACGCTTGACACCGAGCGGCCAGATCGCGGATTCTCGCCTTTCCCGTTTGGAAAGGAGAAACGATGGAGGTTCGTCGCTCAGCGGAGCTAGAGCAGCTCGGACGTGATTCTCGCAGCGCGGCAGACGCCGGAGATGACGGCTGGTTCCGTGCCAACTCGGCGTCGGGGGAAATCATGGTGGCCGGCACGGCGCCAGGCGAAACCGCTCGCGGTGTCGATGAGGTGTTCCGCACGTCCCTCGGCGAAATGCGCGAGGGGCATGCTGCTCTCGGGATGCGCCATGAAGCAGGCGAGCAGGAAGCCTACGAGGCGGGTGATTCGGGATTCATCGTGGCTGAGGGCAAGTTCGTGTTCGACGACGGGAGCCACATCCCGACACGAAGTGTCACTGTCGTTGCGCGCGATGGCGATGGCTGGAAGATGATCGGCCAGTTCTTTGCGGTCACCCCGACCGACGATTTCGTCGTCGCCGGCTCGCCCATCACCATCCCGGGGTAGGAATCGCCTCAGTCAGGTAGCCGAGCTCCGCAGCAATCGCGAGAATGGCCGCGTGGCGCTGCAACGGATGGACAACGTCGGCATCGTGGTGGAGTCGCTTGATGTCGCGATCGCGTTCTTCGTCGAGCTGGGCCTCGAACTCGAAGGGCGAGCCATGATCGAAGGAGACTGGTCAGGGCGCGTCACCGGACTCCGCGACCAGCGCGTCGAGATCGCGATGATGCGTATGCCTGACGGCAACGGCAGGATCGAGCTCTCGCGCTTTCTCACGCCGTCTCCGGTCGCTGATCACCGGAACGCGCCGGTGAATGCCCTCGGCTACCTCCGCGTCATGTTCGCGGTGGACGACCTCGACGACACGCTGGCCCGGCTCCGCGGGCACGGCGCGCAGCTCGTCGACGAAGTCGTCCAGTACGAAGACGTGTATCGGCTCTGCTACATCCGAGGCCCCGAGGGCATTCTCATCGGGCTGGCCGAGCAAACCGGCTGACGGCCGAGCGCGATCCGGCGCCTGCGCGAACGGGACGCGCCAGCCGATCCGCAAAGGTGTCAGACACCGCTGCGCGATGTCTGACACGGTAAGTTCCGCTCGCGCACGCCGGGCGCCCGGTAGCTCAGCTCGAGCCCTGCACGTCCCACCCGGTCAACTCCTCGGGGAAGACGGTCATCCAGTAGTGCGGCAATGCCTCGCCCAGCGATATCCACTGCACCGCCGTCGGGTCGTCCTGATCCGCGACCGCGACGAGGACGTCTGCGCCGTGCGTGGCGAGCCGTTCCCTGCAGACGCCGCACGGGCTGAGGACCAGGAACCGCCCGTCGGGCACGCGATGCAGACACACTGACGCGAGAATCCGCTGATCCAGCCGGAACGCGCCGCAGTACGGCTCCAGCTCGTGGCAGACCTGAACGCTCGGGTTGACGGCGTCCGGACTCGTCCCTGTCAGGATCGTCCCGTCGCCCAGCAACATTGCCGCCGCGCCGGAGTGCGTACCCGCGGGGAACCGCTCCTCGATCAACGACCGGCAGGCCGTGACCGTCGCAGCCAGTAGCGACGGATCCATGCGTCCACGATATCCGGGCGGCGGAGGCGGACGACTCAGCCGCGTCCGCGCTTGTCAGGTGCCCTTTGCGCCCCAGAACCAGGAGAACTGCTGACCCGGCGAGCCTCGGCAGATACCCACGCGGATCGGTTTCTCCGCACCGCGATCCGCTACGAGGGAGCACTTGAAGCCACGGGCGGTGGGATGCTTTGCACCAAGGGCTACGCGCGACACGAACTCCATCGCGACGGTGCATGTGTGGAGCGACGATGCCATGACCTCGTAATGGCCATCCGCGGGTGCTCTGAGAGCGCCGCAGTCCTGGTCGCCAAGGACGATGGCCCCGGCGGGCAGGCTCGAGCCGCTGGGACGCCGCGGCGATATGCGTCCAGAGGTGGGTGTCTTTAAGGTCGCTGACGCCGCGGGTTTCACGGATGTCCCACACGCCGACAGGCTCAATGCAGCTGCGATCAGCAGACTTCCGGCGCAAAACGTCATCGTGCCGCTGTTCGACTCCATCAGCCGATCGTAGGATGTCTGCAGGCAGCACGCCAGGTAAGGTGCCCCGGCCTCGCCAGTCCACGAATCGGAGGGACAGAGATGGGAAACAAGCGCAAGCGGATGGCTATGCGGTATGCCCGGCGAGCCAAGATTTCGGGCGAGGAGGCCGCCACGATCTCGTTCGGGTTCAGCTCATTCGCGATCGCGATCGTCGCCGGGCTGCTGGAGGAGCTGCCCTACGTGGGGTTCTTCATCGCGTTGCTGTTCTTCCACTTTCACAGGACCGTGCTCGTGACCGATCGGCACGTGTATGTGTACCGCGACCTGCCATTCCATCAGCCGGGTGCGCAACTCGGGGAGTATCCGCTCGGCGCGGCTACGGTCACGCGCGTTCGCGGGAAGCTCACGTTCTCCGACGGGCAAGTCGTCTGGCACAGCCCACTGTTCGCCTGGCGGGTGCGGCAGGTAGCGGACGCCGTCCAGGCCGGCGGCTCCGCCTCGGCCTAGTCAGGCCGTTTTCCGGCAGAGCGCCGCTAGGGCTGGATCAGCTCACGCTCGAACCAGATGCCGGGCCGACCCCCGACGTCGACCTCGCCGTCAGCGACAAAGCCGAGCTTTGCGAGAACTCTCTGGGAAGCAAGGTTCTCGTGCGTGGTCCGTGCCCGCAGCCTGCGCACGCCATGCTCCGATGCCGCCAGCCGGCACAGCTCTCGCACGCCCGCCGTCGCGACGCCTCGCCCGGCGGCGCGCTGCGCTACTCGATACCCGACGTCGGCTGTTCCGTCTCTGATGCCGTAGAGGTTGAACCTGCCAAGCACCGAGCCGTCGTCGTCCAGGAGCAGGTAGTAGGCGTCACGACGAGTCTCGCGCTCGGCCAGTAGTTCGTCGTACTGTTCGCTGAACTCGTCGAAGAACGCTTCGCCGCGGTCGGAGACAAAGGCAGCGAAGTACGTCCGGTTGGCCAGTTCGAACGCCAACACTGCGGATGCGTGGTCGCGTTGCAGAGCTTCGAGGCGCGGCACCTCGAGACGGTAGCCGAGGTCGCATCGCTGGGTCACATCAGCCCCGCGCTGCATGTCGCATGTGCGCCGCCAGAGCTGCTGCAAATGGGCCAGACGCCTTAACGCATTTGTCCTTGCTCCAACATGCTCTAACAAACAGATTGGGGACGACAGTTATACCCCATATGGGTATGTAAGCTGCCAGCATGACGACACCTCAGCCAACGGCAGAGCACGGCTATCTGCCGCACAAGGCGGCGCTCTCCAAGCGGTTGGCTCGCATTGAGGGCCAGGTGCGCGGGGTCGCCCGGATGGTCGACGAGGAGCGCTACTGCATCGACATCCTGACGCAGCTTGCCGCCATCGACTCCGCGCTCGAAGCGGTTGCGCTGAAGATCCTGGAGGAGCACGTCACGCACTGCGTCACCCGGGCACTTGCCTCGGGCGACGTCGAGGAAGCTCGGATCAAGACCGACGAGCTGCTCGCGGCCGTGCAGCGCTTCGCGAAGACCAGGTAGCCCGCGATGCTGGTCGCGGGCTCAATCGGACACGAGATCGTGCGCGCGCTGTCCTTCACCGCCGGGATGACGTGGGAGATCCTCTGGGCTCTGATCCTCGGCTTTGCGCTGTCGGGCGTCGTGCAGGCGGTCGTCTCGAAGCGAGAGATGCGCCGGCTGCTGCCGGACGACTCACCGAAGACCCTGCTCGTTGCGACGGGTCTAGGCGCTGCGTCGTCGTCGTGTTCGTACGCGTCGGTCGCGTTGGCGCGCTCGCTGTTCAAGCGTGGGGCGGACTTCACCTCGGCGATGGTCTTCGAGCTCGCGTCGACCAACCTCGTCTTCGAGCTCGGGATCGTGATGGCACTGCTACTGGGCTGGCAGTTCGTGGCGGGCGAGTTCGTCGGAGCGCCGGTGATGATCGTGCTGCTCGTCGTACTGTTCCGCATCTTCCTCAAGCGGAGCCTGGTCGAGGAGGCACGCGAGGAAGCTCACGCGGGCCGGCTCGGCTCGATGGAAGGCCACGCCGAGATGGACATGTCGGCCGACGCGCCGGGCTCCTGGTGGCAGCGGCTGCGGACGCCGCAAGGGTTCACCTCGACGGCCGACTACTTCGTGATGGACTGGGCGGCCGTCTGGCGCGACATTGCGATCGGTCTGTTCGTCGCCGGAGCCCTCGCGGCGTGGGTCCCGCACTCGTTCTGGCAAGGGCTCTTCCTCGACCACCATCCGACGCTGGCCAAGATCTGGGGTCCGCTGATCGCACCCCTGGTGGCGATCATCAGCTTCGTCTGCTCGGTCGGCAACGTGCCCCTTGCCGCCGTGCTCTGGAACGGTGGCATCAGCTTCGGCGGCGTGCTCACGTTCATCTTCGCCGACCTGATCATCCTGCCGATCCTGCACATCTACAAGAAGTACTACGGCTGGAAGATGGCCGGCTTTCTGCTCGCCACGTTCTACGCCACGATGGTCGCGGCGGGTCTGATCGTGGAGTTCCTCTTCCAGGGCTTCGGGATCGAGCGGACGGCTCGGAATGCCAAGGTGATCGAGGCGAGCATCAGCTGGAACTACACGACGGTGCTGAACATCGTCTTCCTCGGGCTCGCAGCCGTGCTTCTCTGGCGCTACTTCAGGTACGGCGGCGGCCTGAGGATGCTGCGGATGATGAACAAGCCCATGTCAAACGAAGGCTGACCGCTCGCCCGAGCTAGTACCAGGACGGGCCCGATTGCCGGTACGGCGCTTCGAGCTCAGCTGCCTCTTCATCCGTCAGCTCCAGGCCGAGTGCGGCAACGGCGTCCGGCAGGTGGTGCGGTTTGGTCGCGCCGACGATCGGCGCCGACACGAGCGGGTTCCGCAGGACCCACGCCAGTGCGATCTGGGCCATGCTCACACCGCGTGCTTCGGCGAGCTTCTGCACCGCAGCGATGACGGGTTCGTCATTCGGCGAGTCGAACGCCTGGACGACGGTGTCGGTGTTCGACCGCCGGCTCTGCTCGCCGGCCGGGCGCGCAAGGCGGCCCTTCCCGTTCGGTGAGTACGGGACGAGACCGACACCCATGTCGCCACACATGGCCATCAGCTCTGACTCGTCGTGCCGGCGCAGCAGGTTGTACTGGTTCTGCATCGACACGAACCGTGTCCACCCGCCGATGTCTGCGGCGTGCTGGAGCTTTGCGAACTGCCACGCGTACATCGAGGAAGCGCCGATGTAGCGCACCTTTCCCGCCCTGATCACGTCGTGCAGGGCTTCCATCGTCTCCTCGACCGGCGCGTCCGAGTCGAAGCGGTGGATCTGGTAGAGGTCGATGTAGTCCGTGCCAAGCCGCGTCAGTGACGCGTCGACCTGTTCGAAGATCGCCTTGCGAGACAGTCCTTCGCCGCCGGGGCCGTCGTGCATCTTCCCTCGCACCTTTGTCGCGAGCACGATGTCCTCACGGCGGGCGTAGCGAGTGATCGCGCGGCCGACGATCTCCTCGGAGGTGCCGTGTTGATACACGTTCGCGGTGTCCCAGAACGTGACGCCGAGCTCGAGAGCCTGCCGGAAGAACGGCTCCGCCAGGTCTTCGGTGAGCGCCCACGGGTGAGCGTTCGGGGCCGTCGGATCCCCATAGCTCATGCAGCCGAGGCCGAGCCGGCTCACCCGCAGCCCTGAGTTCCCCAAGCGCGCGTATTCCATCGGGGACACGTTGGCTGATCGTGGGCCGCGCCGCAAGCGCGGTCGCGTCGCCGTGAGGAATAGCCTCTGCCGATGCGGAGACATCGAGACGGCCTCGCGGTGATCTTCGTGCTTTGCATCGGTGCGCTCGCGCTTCCCGGCGTCGCGGCGGCACACGGCCGGGCAATGACGGTTGCGCTCGACTACCGGGTGCGGCTTGACCCAGGCGTGGCACGGCTGAGCGACCTCCGGGTCAGCATCCTCGACGGCGACCGCGCACTCCACCTGGCTGTCGCCGGCAAGGCCCGGGTCGTCGTCTTGGGCGAGCTCGGCGAGCCGATGATTCGCCTGGACGATGGCGTCTGGGTGAACCGGAGCTCGCCCACTGCCCAGGCCAATCGACTCGTCCGGCGCCCGGGGCGCGGCTGGAAGCGGGTGGGGGGAGGCCGGTCGTATTCGTGGCACGAGAACCGCCTCAAACCTCCGCCGTTCGCGGCTGGATCATCTGTCGCGCATTGGAGCGTGCCGCTCGTCGTGAATGGTCGCCGCGTCTCGATCAGCGGCTCCTTCGTGCGGGTTCCGCGGCCTGTGTTCTGGCCGTGGGCGGCCGGGATGGCTGCTGCCGTAGCACTTGGGCTGGCAGCAATGTGGCGGCAGCCGCGGCTTCGGCGTGCGACGACGATTGCCACGGGCGTTCTCGCGGGCCTAGCAGGCCTGACGGCCGAAACGGGCTTCTCGCTCAGGGCCGCTCCGAGCGGCAACATCGCCTGGATCATCAGCGTCGCGGTCTTTGCGCTCGCCGCGATTGCCGCCTGGGCGCTGGCAGTCACGAAAGGCGCGCAGCGTGCCTACCTCGCCGGGACGATCGGCGGCGGCGTCGCGGTGTTTTGCCTGCTCTGGCTGGGCGTCTTCTTCCACGGTGCCGTCATCTCTGCGCTGTCTGCGCGGACCACGCGTCTGGTTTGCTCGGTCGCGTTCGCCGCAGGCTCGGTCTCGCTTCTGGGCCTCTTCGGGATCGACCCGGATGATGCAGCCGGGGCGGCTCGACCTGCGACGCGCGTGGGGGAGACCGAGAACCGCCTTTTTGGCGACACTCTGGCGTAGTTGAGAGAAGTCAACTGCGCAAGTGACATTTGCAGATCTTGCAATATGAAAAAGCCAGATTTGCGTTCGGCACTGCCAACCCAGTCGCGAAGCCAGTCTGTGCCAGGGCGGCGGCGTCGGCGAAGACCTCCGGCCCTCAGGCCACCGAGGTCTTCGCCGATCACGCCGCCGGGAACTTCGCGTTCTAGAGCAGCGCCGGAACTGCTTCGACGAGGCGCTCCTTCGGATCGATCACTCCCAGGTTCTCTACGACCCTGAAGGTGCCGTTGTCGGCCTGGGCGATGTACATGTTCATGCGAACGTGGTGCTGACCGGGCACCATCTCGGCCGGCCCGCCGGGGCCCTCGGCGATGCGGGCGTGATCGAGCGCCGCGACGACAACGTCCTGCTCGAGCGAGCCTGCTTCGGTCACTGCGGCCGCCCAGAGCTTCAGACCGCGGTACATCCCCGAACACGCACTGCCTGCCGTGAACTGGGCCGCGCCCGGATAGAGCTCGTCGTACCGGGCGAGCAGGTTGCGGCTGAACGAATCGCTGACGCCCTGGTACCAGTCGAGGCAGCTGTACAGGCCGTCGACGTGGGCGGCGGGCACCAGGTTCAGGAAGTTCTCGTCGAAGTACGTGCAGACCAGCGAACCACCGCGGGCCGCGAAACCGGACTCATAGAGCCCTTCGAGGAACGGCGGCAGGCCAGGGGGGACGATCGTGTTGAACACGACCTCTGCGCCGCTGGCCGTGATCCTGTCGATCGTGCCGGCGTAGTCGGTGTGATCGAGCGGCCAGTACTCCTCGCCGACGATCGTGCCGCCGTTCGCCGTCACGACCTCCGTGACCTTCGCGTTCAGCGTGTGCGGCCAGATGTAGTCCGCCGACGGCAGGTAGAACTTCTTCGCGCCGGTCTTCTGCATCAGCCAGGGAATGAGCGGCTCGACCTGCTGTGCCGGGACAGGCCCAGTGCAGAAGATGAGCGGATCGCATTCCTGCCCCTCGTACTGCTCGGGGTAGATGTAGAGCGTCTTGCCTTCGACGACGGCGGGCCCCTTGATCGCCTGGCGCATCGAGCTGTAGATGCCTCCGAGGATCACATCGACCTGGTCCTCCTGGACGAGCTTGGCCGCTTTCGTCTCGCCGACGCTGTCGGTGGTCTCGCTGTCCTCGAGGTAGAGATCGACCCGTCGTCCGAGCAGGCCGCCGCCGGCGTTGATGTCGTCGATCACCATGCGTGCGACGTTGGCGTTGGCGATCCCCATGAACGAGAGCGGACCCGTCTGGTCCGTGATGACGCCGACCTTGATCGGCCCGAACCGCCTCGCTGAGCTTTCCATGACCTTCCTCCAATCTGGGGCTGCCGTACGCAGCGGCCTGTGGCGGCACTGCGTACGGCAGCTTTCGGGGTTTGCCGCTCCGCTTCGGCGCCGCTTGGGCTTAAGAGCTAGGCGTCGTACCGGCCGCCGATTTCGGCAGCCTGGGGGCGGCCTTTGTGTCCGGCCTCCTGCATGATCGGCGGGACATCGGGGTCGGTGACGAAGCTCTTCCAGCCCTCGGCGTCCCAGTCGAAGAGCACCCACACACGGCCGTCCTCGTTCGGATCGCGGAAGACGGTCGCACCCTTCGAGCCGTGCTGCTTGCGCTTCTCCGCGCCCTTGGTCGAGAAGATCTTCTCGAAGCGGTCGAAGTCCTCGATCTGCGTTGTTGCCAGGATCATCGCTCTCCTCCTCCGTGAGTCTCGGCGCCGCAGTCGACGCCGAAGGTGAGGCGAGTATGTGTCCGGCCCTGCCCGGGCCGCATCGGGCGAACGCCCTATTCCCCGAACGAGCTACGCCGTGCGCAGAAGATCGTGCTCGAAGGCCCAGACGGTCGCAGCGGCGCGGCTGCGAACGCCGGCCTTCTGGTAGACGTGCTGGATGTGGTGCCCGACGGTCTTGGCCGAGATGCCGAGATCGACGGCGATCTCCTGGTTCGACTCGCCGCGCACCAGCACGAGCAGCACTTCGAGCTCGCGCTCGGTGAGGCCGGCCGGCAGTTCGCGAGGGCGCTGCCGCACGCGGTGGCCGCCGGCATTGAGCACTGCCTCGACGGCTTCGGTGTCGAGCCGTCCTTCTTGCGCCTCGCGCAGCAGGTTCGCCTCGGCGGTCGGCGCGTCGAGCGCCGGGCGGTACGGCCGTGCTTCCCGCATGGCCGCGTAACAGTCGGCTGCCGCCAGCAGGCGCGCGTTCTGATCGAGCGCCTGCCCGCGCGTGCCGCGGTGATAGCCGGAGCCGTCGAGCCGTTCATGGTGGGTGCCCGCAAGCATCCCGATCGGGGCCAGAGCCGCCGACTGGGCGAACGCGCGCTCCGTGAAGTGGGGGTGCAGCCGAACACGTTCCCACTCTCCGAAGCCGAGGGGTGCCGCTTTTTCCCAGATCGCATTGGAGACGCCCACCCGGCCAAGGTCGTGGGCGAGCGCCGCACGCCGGACGAGCGTGACGGAAACCGCCGGCAGGCCCAGGCGCCAGGCGGCGGCCTCGGCGAGTTCGGCCACGCCCGTCGAGTGCTCGCGAAGCCAGGGAGACTTCAGACCGGTCAGCGTCGCGATGGCCATGAAGGCGGCATCTACGCGTTCGCCGGCGATCCAGCGCTGGGGAAACGGCTCGGCCTCCACCGCCTGCTCCCACATCCGAGTCTCGTCCAGATCCGCGAGCAGGTCGGCGAAATTGCGCGTGGCGAGCTCGGCGAGCCGAGGATCGTACGCGGCACCCGCTCGACGCTCGATCACGGCCCGTGCCTCCTCGGGGCCGGATGCCGTGAGGAACAGCGAGATGTCCCTCGCCACGTGCAGGAGCCGGATCGGCAGGGGGAGCGCGTCGCCGCTCACACCCGGGAATCCCCGTCCGTCCCAACGTGCGAATACGAACTCGAGAGCCGCTTCGACGTCCGGGCCGAGCTCGAGCCACCCGGCGAACCGCTGAGCCACCTCGCACATGGTCGCGAACCACTCCCGTGCCCGCGGGCCGGCGTCGGCAAGCGCGGCATCGACCCGTGCCGCGCGGACGTCGGGCGGCTGGCCGACGCCGATGTTCGAGCGGTAAAACGCCAGCACCTCGGCCGGGTTGGTCGTATCGATCAGGAAGAACGCTGCTCTGTGCGCGATGTCGTCGTCGTACACCTGCAGGGCCTCATGTCCGTTCGAGGTGCACCCCGAGGCGTGGAGGAGAGCGACGTAGTAGGTATCGGTAAGCTCCCGCGCCGAGGCTCCCGCCAGCTCGCCGAGCCGAACCGCCAGGACCGCCGCGCGTAGGGCATGCTCGAGCGGCTGGCCGGTACCGAGGTCGGTCGCGAGCGAGAGGGCGCCGACGACTTCGGCAGCACGAATCGGGTGCTCACCCGAAGGCAGCACCTGCGCCACTGCCCCGCGATCCGCCGCCACAGCGACACCCTAACGCCATGAGCCTTATCGCACGTGTCTTTCGCCTGATCTGGGGCACCGAGGTCGACCGCGCCTTGCGGCCGGTGCTCGCCGTCTCGTTCGTCGGCTCGGTGGCCGGCTCGACGTCGTGGGTGTTCGTGGGGATCTGGGCCAAGACGCATCTGCACGCGTCCGACACGCAACTCGGGGTGATGTACCTGGGCGGTGCGTTGATCGGCGGGCTCGTGGGGTACGCCGCGGGCCACATCTCGGACCGCGTCGGACGGCGGCCGCTGATTCTCACGGGGTGGGGTGGGCAGACGGTGATCCTGGTCGCCTTTGCGCTCGTCGGCCGGCACACCCTTGCCGGGCTGGCACTCGGCGCCCTCGCCCCGGCTCTCGGGGCCATCGGCGGAGCCGCCGACCAGGCGATGGTTGCCGATCTGGTCGCTCCCGAGAGGCACGAGGCGGGTTACGCGGCGACCCGCGTCGCCTCGAACCTGGGCGTCACGTTCGGCCCGCCGATCGGCGGTCTGCTGCTGCTTTCACACAGCTGGATCGCGTTCTTCCTCGGAGCCTCGGTGCTTTCGCTGATCGCCGCAGCCGTCGCCTGGCGCTATCTGCCGCGCCAGGGCCTGTACGCGCCGAGCGAGCCGCCGACGCGGGGCTCGTTTGCGGTGATCGCCCGCGACCGCGCGTTCCTGCTCTTCCTCGGCTCGTCGATCCTCGCGTCGATGACCTACGTCGGTTACGAGACGCTGCTTCCGGTGTCCCTCGTCACGACATACGGGTTCACGCCCGCACTGTGGGGGATCATCGTGATCGTGAATCCAGTCTTCGTGTCGTTGTTCCAGCTGCGCATGATCGGCTGGACGTCGAAGGTGAGCTCAACCGTCAAGCTTGCAGTCGCGATGCCGCTGATGGGACTTCCGTTCCTGCTGCTCAGCGTCTCGAGCGCGCTTCCGGTCGTGCTTGTCATCGTGATCGTGTTCGTCGTCGGCGAGATGCTCTGGATCCCGACGTCGCAGGCCGCGGTGGCGGCGTTCGCTCCTCCCGACATCCGCGGCGCCTACATGGGTGCGTTCGGCAGCTCGTGGGCGATCGCATGGTCGCTCGGTCCCTTCCTGGGGCTGCAGGTGCGCCAGACGTGGGGCGATTCGACGATGTGGGCGTGCGTCGCATTCGTCTCGCTTCTCGCCGGCGCTGCGGGCGCGGCCGCTGTGCGCGGGCGCGCCCGATTACGGTAGGCCGCGGGTCGTCGAGGCTGCCTCGAGCAAGTCGCGCACACGTACCTGCTCGGTGAGCAGCTTGCGGAAGCGCTCCGGATCCTCCGCCACGTACGCGCCGCAGAGCTCTCGTCCGGCGGGATAGGTGAGCACGTAGCTCCGAGAGGCCGGCTCCGAGAAGAAACGGATCATGTGGGCGGCGAGCTCCGGGCTCAGCAGACCCCATCGCTCCAGATAGGCCCGCACGTCGGCCTCGTCGGCTCCGCGCTCGTTCAGCATCAGTGTCGCGTTGACCTCGGCCCACCGGCACGGTTCGAGGGCCTGCTGGACGGCCAGCGCGTGTGCGAGATCGAACTCGATGCCGGCGTCGTGCATGACCGCTGCGAGTCGGGCTCCGCCTTCGCCCTCGAGCAGCAGGGACGGCGCGAGTGTGGCGATGCCTTCAGCCACGAGCGACTGCGGCGTCGGGACCAGGACGAGTGTCTCTTCCAGAAGTCCGCGGCCCCGGACGAGCAGGTGCTCTTTGCTGCAGCGTTCGGTGTGGTGGCCTGGATAGGTCTCGTGCAATGTGAGAACGAGCAGCTCGACGGCCGAGATCGGCAGGTCGACGTTGACCGCGATCACGCTCTGCAGGTCGCCCCGGTACGAGCAGAACGCCAGCCAGGGCTCGCCGCTGACGATTTCGAGCTCGACGCCTTCCCCGGCCGGGAGCTCGATGAGTCGGCGCGTCAAGACCCGCGCCTCGGCGATCACGGCAGCGATGGTGTGCTCGACGAGGTCGGTCGGGACGCGGATCGATTCCTGCCAGCGCTCGTGGCGCGCGGCCAACGGGCCGGCGCCGGGTAGAAGCTCCTCGAGGCGCTCGTGTGCTGCGCCGAAGACGGCTTCGTCGGTGTGCGTCGGGCGCGCGCCGTAACAACCCTCCACCTCGTCGGCGTACGAGCCGGACTCGCCGGCCAGCACACCCGCGTACGTCCGCAGGCCGCCCAGCTGGTCCCGCAGCCATCCGTCGCCGGTCTCAGCGAGCAGCACGTCGGCCACCGCCGCGAGCTCGTGCGGGTCGACAGGCGGTTCTGCGTCGACCTCGGCTGCGAGCTCTGGCGGGCCGAAGTAGGCGTCGACGATCCCGTCGACGTGACGGCCGAGCTGCAGGCCAAGCCGGAGGTAGCGCTCGACGATCGACCCGCTCACGCGGCGAGCTTACGGGCAGAAGTTAAGCGGCGAGATCGGAATCCCGAGCGCGGTCACTCGGAAGTGGCGCTCGGCCGCGCCGGAGGAGCCCGTAGTCGACGATCGGTGCGGCGTCCTGCGCGAGCACTGTTCGGCGAGAGCGCGACCAAGCATGGCTCGCGAAGCCGGGTGCGGGGGAGTCGGTCCGCTGCGCGGCGCGACGCGGGCGCGGCCCGAGGAGAACTGAGCTTGGAATGCGCAACATGTTTTGGTCCATCGGCGCCGCAGGCGGTCTGCTTGAGCGACCGAACGAGTGATCGTTCGCCGACCTGCGACGGCTGGCGGGTTTGAGCGCGGTTCAGGCAGGGCGTGCGAGTGGCTCGGCGATCGCGACCGTGCGGATGAACGTTTCGACGAGCACCGGGTCGAATTGGGCTCCGGCCGAGTCGCGGAGTTCCTGGACAGCCTGGTCGTGTCCGAGGGCGATCCGGTAGGTGCGTGTGCTGGTCATCGCCTCGTAGGCGTCGCAGATCGCGATGATGCGCGCGGCAAGAGGAATCGCCTCGCCTGCGAGGCCGTCCGGATAGCCGTTCCCGTCCCACCGCTCATGGGTCGAGCGGACGATCTTGGCGACAGGGTCGAGTCCTTCGCCGGCGGCGATGATTCGCTCGCCGATGAGGGTGTGCTCGCGCACGAGCTCCCATTCCTGGTCGTCGAGCGGGCCGGGTTTAGCGAGGAGGGCCTCGGGGAGCGCGAGCTTGCCGATGTCGTGCAGTTCCGCAGCAGCCCGCACGGCCTTCGCTTCAGCACCGCGGAGCCCGGCTTCGGCGGCGAGCAGGGAAGCCATGTCGGCGACACCGGCCGTGTGCCTGCCCAACTCGCGGTCGCGCTCGGCAAGGGCCTGCAGCAGCACGCCACGGCTTTGGAAATCGCCCAGCCTGGCACCCTTCTCGGCGTACATCCGCCGGTCGGCGAGTTGGAGCGCGGTGTGGGCGTCACCGGCCTCGTCGGGGATCATGACGTGGCCGCTCGAGCACGTGATCGCAAACGCTTCGCCTGTCTCGCGAAGACTCGCGATTGCTGCAGCCCGGACCCATTCAAGATCGATGAAGCCGCCTTCGACGAGGATGCAGAACTCGTCGCCGCCGAGCCGGTAAGCCAGTCCGCGGCCCGCCATGCTCCTGCTCAGCCGGTCGCCGAGCCGGTTGAGCAGTGCATCGCCCGCGCTGTGACCAAACGTGTCGTTGTAGGCCTTGAAGCCGTCGAGATCGAAGAGCAGGAGCAGGCGCGGGAGCGCGTGCCCCTCCTCGAACAGTTCATCGAGCCGTTGCATCAGCGCCCGGCGGTTGCCGAGACCCGTCAGCTGGTCGGTGAGCGACTCGATCCGCGACGTGCTGAGCATCGTGAGGTGCTCGTTGAACGTCAGCGCCATCCGCGTGATCACCGCCGCGAGGCCCAAGGAGGCGGCAATCAAAGCGACCGGGTTCACGCGGTAGAAGTGGTCCCAGATCTCGACGCTCAGGCAGACGGTCGCAGTAGCCAGAGGTGCAACCAGCAACGCCCGGCCCTCCAGGAGGCTCCGCCGTACCTGGGTCGGAGGACTGCACGCCGCGGCAGCGATGAGCACGAATCCAGCCGGCCAGCCGAGATCGAACGTTCCGTAGTGGTACGTGCCCTTCGCGATTTGGTAGAGGTAGACGCTGTCTGCCACCGCGAACAGTCCGAGACCGCCGCCGAGGAACATCCACGTGCGATCGAGCCGCCAGGCGGAGAAGCCAAACGCGGCGAGGACCAGCCCGAGGAGCAGGGCGTCCCCCGCGGGGTACGCCAGGTTCGTCGCGACGGCTGCAAAGTCGCCGGTCGACGTGCGCCAGACCTCGTTGAGGACGACACCCGCCGCGAGGGCGCAAACAGTCAGGCCGGCGCCGAGACCGTCCAGCCATACGCTGGCAGTGAACTGAACGACTCGTTTGCGCACGAGTAGGCCGAGGCCGACGAAGGCGGGCAAGTAGAGCCCGAGATAGCCGGCATCCGCAAGCGACGGAAAGGGCGGATTCGAGACGGTCTGGAGCGCCACCGTCCAGTAGATGTCGCCGGCCGTCCAGGCGAGTACTCCCGCGCCGATCAGAAGCCAGGCGGCGCGCTCGCGCTCGCGCGCTCCTCGCGCAAAACAGGCGAACGCGGCCGCGAGCCCGATTCCGTCGTACAGCCAGTCGGAGCAGACGTTGCTGACCGTGTGCCCACCAAAGCCTGTTTCGAGCTGAACGGCGACCAGCGCAAACAGGACCGAGGCCACGGCGAGCCCAACCGCCGGTAACTCCCGGGGCCAAGTAGGCGACCGCCAGTGCCAGAAGGCGCGCCTGCTCATCGAATCGCTCATCAAGACAGAGATTCGACACATTCCGTCCAAACCGCAGGAGCCGATCACTCGAACGAGGGACTCGCCCTTTTGGGGGCGAGGCGGGATCAGGCGGTGTTTCCGCACCAGTCACTTGCAACGCAAGGGAGTAGCTGGTAGCTTGCGACGCATGGCAGGTGACGAGCGGCGCCGGACAGAGTTGCTTCGCGGAGTTCTCGACCTCTGTCTTCTCGCCGTGATGCAGGAAGGCCCTGCCTACGGATACGAGATGACGAAGCGACTCCGCGCGCGGGGGCTCGCAATCGTCGGGGAGGGCTCGATCTACCCGCTGCTCGGCCGTCTTGAGCGCGAAGGCCTCGTCGAAACGTACCGCGCGGCCAGTAACGGAGGCCCGCCCCGCAAGTACTACCGGGCCTCGCGCGAGGGGGAGAGCGTGCTTGCAGCCGGAACGGCCGAGTGGTGCGCGGCCCGCGACGCCGTCGATGCCGTTCTGGGTCTCGTCGAAGCGGAGGTGCCGGCGTGAACGAGTTCGTCGAAGAATGTCGCCGTGAGTGGAGGCGGATCGGCGTACCCGACGCTGTCGCCAACGAGATGGCGGCCGACCTGGCGGCGGACCTGCAGGAGGCTGAAGCCGACGGCGCCTCGGCAGAGGAGGTACTCGGCAGCGGGGCGTTCGATCCGCGTGCCTTCGCAGCCTCCTGGGCGGCCGAGCGCGGCGTGATTCAGACGCCTTTGCTGTCGGCCACTGTCCGAGAGGCCCGGTCGCCGAGACGGCCTCTTGTCCTGGCGGCAATCGCGCTCCTCCTCGTCTTCGGCGCCCTTCTGGTCTTCTCCGTTCATCGATCAGTCGTGGCGCGCCAGGTCGCATCGCCGTTCGGCCGCGCGCTCGTCATTCCGGGCGGCTCTGGTGGGTTGCCATTCCGCGTGAATCCGCCCCCGCACTTCGCCGGGACGATGGCCGTCGACATCAACGGGCCGGACGACTCCCTGCGCGGAATCGGCCTGATCGTGCTCGCGCTCGGCGTCGCGGGGTTCCTCGCCTTCTTGTACTGGCCGCTGTGGCCTCGCCCTGGCGGCTGGCCCCGCCGTCAGTACTAGCGCGGGGCCCCGCGTACGAACTCGTACGTCGCGCCGCCGATCGAGGTGCCTACAACCGGTGCGAGGATGTAGAGCCATAGCGCGTGGAGATCTCCCGAGACCAGTGCCGGCCCGAGCGAGCGCATCGGATTCATCGATGCACCGGAGATCGGGCCTCCGAACATCGCGTCGAGGGCAATCGTCCCGCCGATCGCGATCGCGGCCGCTTCGCCGACCGCGCGCGTGTCGGTCGCGACGGCGACGATCACGAACATCAGGAAGCCGCTCATGACCGCTTCCCAGAGAAATGACTGCGCCTGCGAGCCCGCGGGCAGCGTCGCGCCGACGTGGGCGATATCGCCGAGCGACCCACGCAGCAACGCTGCTGCGACGAGCGCTCCGGTCAGCTGCGCCGCCCAGTACGCGGCGGCGCGTGACCACGGGAAGTGCCTGGTGAGAGCAAACGCGAAGGTGACGGCGGCGTTGAAGTGCGCCCCCGAGACGTGCCCGACTGCGTAGATCATCGCCATGATCACGAGGCCGAACGTGATCGCCACGCCGACGTGCCCAACGGCGTGCGTCTTCGCATCGACCATGATCGCGCCGGCTCCGGCGAAGACCAGCGCAAAGGTCCCGATCGCCTCCGCGACGAGCGCGCGGAGCAGTTCGCGTTCGCTCACGCGGGCAGCAGTTCGGCGACCAGCTTCCGCACACGGGCGTCGATCTCGTCCCGGATGCGGCGTGCCGTCTCCAGATTCTGGCCGGCCGGGTCGTCGAGCTCCCAGTCCTCGTACTTCTTGCCCGGGTAGATCGGACAGGCGTCGCCGCACCCCATCGTGATCACGACGTCGGCCGCGCGCACGACATCGTCCGTCAGTGGCTTCGGAAACTCCTGGGACAGGTCGACGCCGACCTCGGCCATCGCCTCGACCACGGCGGGGTTGATCTCGTCTGCCGGCGTGCTCCCCGCCGAGCGGACGTGAATGCGTCCGCCCGAGCGGAGGTCGACGAGGCCCGCGGCCATCTGACTTCGACCGGCGTTGTGCACACAGACGAATAACACCTCTGGCGACTCCGAAGTCGCTTCGCTCGCATCGATGTCGATCAATGTCCGAGTGAGTCTGCCGAGCGCATCGATCCCTGTCAATATGTCGCGGTGCACCCGCTCGCGACGCTCACCGCTTCGTGCCCGCCGTTGCTCGCGGGTCCGCTCGACGCCGGCGACGCAGATGCTCTTGCTGCCGCGTTGAAGGTGCTCGCGGACCCTGCCCGGCTGCGACTGCTGAGTCTCATTCAGGCGCAGCCCACCGGCGAAGCGTGCGTCTGCCACCTCACGGAGCCACTCGGCCTGGCGCAGCCCACTGTCAGCCACCACCTGAAAGTGCTGTTGAACGCAGGCCTGGTTGTTCGTGAACAGCGTGGGAGCTGGGCGTACTTCAGAATCGTTCCCGACCAGCTTCGCCTGCTTCGGGAACTGCTCGGCAGCTGATCCCTACATGTTCGACACCGCCGCTTTGGCGACGGCCTCGAGTCCCGAGAGTGTGTTGCCGGACGCGTTCACCAGCGTGATCTGCAGCAGCCGGCTCCTGTCGACGAACCGCATCGTTCCGCGCCCGCCGGCGGTCCCGCGGTAGGCCGACTGGGAGTAGTACGCCTTCACTCCCGGCGCGATGAGGATCGGCCCCAGGAGCTTGCCTGGACCACGGGGCAGCAGCTTGCCCGTGCGAATCGCATTGACCGCCTTCACGGGGCCGACCTGCAACGCCAGGAAGTGGTCGGAGGCACTTGCAGATGTGCCCCAGCTGGCAAGGTTGGTGGTGCCGCTTGTTGCCTGCACGCAGGGGGCCGAAACACCCGCCGCTCGTGCGGCTGCGGGGGTGACCAGGGCGCAGGCGTTCCCGTCGAATGCCGACGAGGCAGCGTGCGCAAGCGAGGCGAAAACGGCTGCGGCAAGCGTGGCTACGACGAGTGTGACGAGCGTTGCACGCGAATGCTCCATCGTTGCTTGCTCCTTTCGATCGAGGGAGCGACGAGGGCGGGCGGACACCCTTGCGGGTGCACCGGACGCGACGGTTCAGAGTACCACTCTTGGGGGCTTGATATCTGCCGGAAACAGGCTGATACTCGCTTCGATATAGCGCTTCTCATTCCAGCGGCAGGCGGAAGGGGAGGGGAGTCATGGTCCGAGGTTTCGCGCGGTCCACCACCTTGGTGGGTTTGGTGGTCCTTGGTGCGCTGATCTTGGTTGGAACGGGTGCGGGCGGGAGTAGGAAGACCGCCGCACTTGCGGTGACAAGCACCGCAGGTACGCCTCCGAATGCGACCAGCGAAGTGGACTGCAACGGCTTGAGTCCAAAGTATCCGGCGGTGAAAAAGACCATGCAGGGTCTCTGCACCGATCCGATGACGATCTACGACGGAAAAACGTCGAGATTCGTCGACAACGGCCGTTATATCGGCCACGACGAGCCGTCGACGAAGTTCATCTCGTCGGCGCCCGGAACTGCAAACCATTTCACCTACTACGTTCAGCTTCCGGTCGATCCGACCGCGACGCCGACGCTCGACGGTTCGGTCTCGGATTACGCCGAGTTGAGTCCCGCACCGTGGTTCGGCCTCCCGATCTGCGACCCGAGCTCGTACCCGCAGAATCCGTGTACGCCGGACAGCGACTCGAACACCGGCACGGGGGCCACGACCGACGCCGGATCGGCGTTCCTGGAGCTCCAGCTGTATCCGCCCGGATACCAGCCCTGGGCCGACGGGCCGAGCTGCGACGCGACGCACTACTGCGCCGCGATGAACATCGACAGCCTGGCGTGCACGTTCGGGTTCGAGTTCTGCAATTCGAGCTGTGAGGAGCCGGTCAACTTCGCCTGGATCCAGCGGAACGGTGTGCCGGCAGGGCCGCCGAGTCCTCAGGAGACGGACGCGCAGACCCAGACTCCGAACGGCGAGACCCTGATGATGAACCAGGGCGACTCGATCAGGCTCACGATCAAGGACACGAAGGACGGGCTGAAGATCGTCATCGACGACCTCTCGACCGGCCAATCCGGATTCATGGTGGCGAGTGCCGCGAACGGGTTCATGAATACCGACCTGAACACCTGCAACGGCACACCCTTCGCCTTCCATCCGGAGTACAACACCGCCCAGCCGCAGAACCAGGTTCCGTGGGCGGCCCTCGAGGGTGGCGTGCTGATGGAGGACGAGCTCGGTCACTTCGAGCCGTGCGCGGGCGTTTCGAACGCTCTGGTCGACTCGACGGGCGCCCCGATGATCGGGATCGACCCGTACACCTTCCAGACCTGCGACGGTGGCAGCGAGGGTGCCGGGCAGATCGGCGAGGGCCCCTGCAACTTCGACACGGGTGATTGCGCCAACGTGAGTACCGAGGCCGGAGGTACCTGTCCGTCGGACAACTTCGCCTCGGGCGCCTCGTGTGAGTTCGAGGACGGCGTCTGCGTGCCGAGAGGCAGCCGGCCCGTCGACCCGTCCGTCACGTTCGGAGGCGTCTCGACTGTCTCCTGGCCGATAGCCGGGTGTCAGGATGACTTCACGCAGAACGGCGATCTCGACTTCGACGGCAGCTCGTACCAGAAGGACTATCCCGACGGGTCGAGCAACCATCCGACGCCGTTCCGATACGCAGGGCCGTTCGACCAGCATGGCCAGCCGTATCCGCAGGTTCAGTTCGAGACGAACGTTGCGGCGTCGGAGAACGACTGCGATGTGACGACCGGAAACGGGTGCACCGCATTGCCCCAGGGCGCGGCGTTCTATCCGTTCTGGAGCATCGGCAAGCAGCAGGACCCGACGGGCTTCCCGTCGTCGCCCGAGCAGGGTTCGCCCTCCGACTCGGCGACGGCCTCTCCGTCGACGTCGTACGGAAACAACGGTCACAAGCAGGGCGGGAATGTCTGCTTGTGGAACTTCGGCAACGACATCAGCGGGACGACGACCGACGACTTCGGCGGGGATGCGCAGTACGGCACGCCCGACCTTGCGCGGTTCGGCGGCACGCTGACCAGCCCGGTGCTTGCGAATCCGCAGCTCACGAGCAACTGCAAGAGCAGGGGCAGAGGCCACTAGCAGGCGGCCCGGAGCCGGGGTTCCGCGCGACGCCGCGGAACCCCGGCACCCCCTCGTTTCGACGGTCGGTCAACGGCGTCGCCGACCGCGGCGTCTAGTCTTCCGGCGGAAGCGAGTTCGACGGGGGGTCTGGGACATGCAGGACGTCAATGCCGACGGCGGGCTACCGCTCGCCGACGAGTCGGTCGAAGCACACAAGCGGATCGCGCATTCCGGTGCGCTCGCCCGGTGGGCCGGCCACTGCGCCCGGCATCCCAAGCGCGTTGTCTTCACCTGGCTCGGCATCTTCGTTCTGCTGATCGGGCTGAACGCCGCCTTTCACGGCAAGCTGATCAACGACTTCAAGATCCCCGGCTCGGACACGCAGAAGGCGACTGACCTGATCACCGCGAAGTTCGGCGCCCAGAAGGGCGCGGCGCTGCGCGTCGTCGTCGCGGCTCCTGCGGGCAAGCAGCTCGACGGGGCAGACGGCAAGGCGGCGATCGAGAAGATGCTCGCCGCGGGCACCGGTTCGCAGCGCTCGCTCGACGAGAAGAAGAGCGACGTGTCGGACATCTCGAGTCCGCTTGCCAGCGGGTCGAAGCAGCTCTCGAAGAACGGCCGCGTCGCGTACTTCGACGTCCAGTACGACAAGACGAGCTTCCAGCTGCCTCGGAGCGGCATCGTCGCCGTACGAGACGCAGCTGCGCTCGATCGCGGCTCCGGCGGGCCTTGACGTCGAGTTCACGGGTGAGGCCGAGAACGCTCCACCGACGCAGGGCAGCAGCGACATCATCGGCCTGATCGCCGCCTTCTTCATCCTGATGGTGCTGTTCCGCGCCCTTGTGCCGACAGTGATCCCACTGCTGTTCGCGATCGTGGCGGTGCTCGGAGCCTTCCTGCTGCTCTTCCTCGCAGCACGGCTGACGCACTTCAACACCGTCACCGAGATCCTCGTGCCGATGATCGGTCTCGGCGTCGGGATCGACTACACGCTGTTCATCGTCACACGCTTCCGCCAGTTCTTGCACGACGGGTTAACGCCAGAGGAGGCTGCTGCCGCCGCCGGTGCGACTGCCGGGCGAGCGGTGATCTTCGCTGGCGTGACGGTGGCGATCTCGATCACCGGCCTGGCGCTGATCGGTCTCGACTTCATCACCAAGCTCGGCATCGGCAGCGCGCTCGGCGTGGTCACCGCCGTGCTGCTCGCGAACTCGCTGCTGCCTGCCGTGCTGTCGCTGCTCGGCGCGGAAGATCGACCGGGGTCGTTTCGGACTCCGCTCCGTCGACGAGTCGCGCGAAGGGCAGGCAGCGACGCCGGTCGCAGCGTGGGGCCGGTTCGTCTCGGACAACGCGAAGGTCGTGCTACCTGTCGTGATCGTCGTCCTCCTGCTGCTCGCCTCGCCCGTGCTGGCGGTTCGACTCGGCCTGGCTGACGCCGGCACTGCCCCGAAGCAGCAGACGACGCGCAAGGCGTACGACCTCTTGTCGGACGGGTTCGGCCCCGGCTTCACTGAGCCGATCCCGATCGTGATCGACCTCCAGTCCGACCACGCGGCCGCGAGCAAGCTCGAAACAGCCCTCCGGAAGGTCCCGGGCCTCACCCAGGTCGACAAGCCGATCTTCAACAAGAAGAACCACGCGCTGGCGTCGGTCGCGATCATCAACACCTACGGGAAGTACAAGCCGCAGGACGCGAAGACCGACGATCTCGTCTCGAACCTGCGCCACAGCGTGATTCCGCAGACACTCGAGGGGTCGACCGCGCATGCCTACGTGTCGGGATCGAACGCAGCCTTCACCGACATCGGCAACCGCATCTTCTCGCACGCGCCCTGGTTCCTGCTCTACATCATCGGGATCACGTTCCTGCTGCTGGCGATGGCGTTCCGCTCGGCAGTGATCGCGTTGAAGGCCGCCTTGACGACCCTTCTGTCGGCGCTCGTCGGGTTCGGCGTGCTCACGCTGGTCGTGCAGAAGGGCTACGGGATGGGGATCATCGGCCTCGACCGGACCGGTCCGATCGAGAGCTTCGTGCCGCCGATCGCGTTCGCGATCCTGTTCGGCCTGTCGATGGACTACGAGGTGTTCCTGATGAGCCGGATCCGTGAGGAGCACGTGCATGGGGAGGACACGGTGGCCGCCATCAAGGACGGCGTCGCCGGCGTCGGCCGGGTGATCGTGGCGGCGGCGCTCATCATGTCCTCGGTGTTCTTCTCGTTCCTGCTCAGCCCCGACCGGGTCTCCAAGGAGTTCGGCCTGCTGCTCGGTGTCGCGATCCTCACCGACGCGCTCCTGATGCGGATGACGCTGGTGCCGGCGCTGCTCACGCTGCTGCGCGATCGCTCGTGGGCGATCCCCGGCTGGCTCGAACGCGCCCTCCCGAACGTGACGATCGAAGCGCCCGGGGAGCGCGATTCGCGCGGCACGGCCATCGGCGACGGGCAGTAGCGCCCGCAGACGGACACGCGCGACTCGCCGGCGGCGGGCACAGCTCCGCGCAATTGCACGCAATTACTGAGTGCCGCGTGGGAGTTCGCCGCGGACGGTATGCGGCCGGGGCCCGATGCCGGCCTGCCGGGTTGGCGCGAGGCTGAGAGCTCAATCCGGCCTCACCGTTCGGCCCGACCAGAAGGAGTTGCCGCAATGCGCAAGCCCCTCATCGTTCTCATTCCTCTCGCCCTCTGCGCGCTGATGCTCGTCGTGGGGCAGGCCGCCGGCTCCACCCGGTCGGCCGGCGCCGTGAAGACGGTCAAGATCGTGATGCACGACCCCGGCTGCCACTGGTTCGCGGTCGGCGGCAAGTTCAAGACGTCGCTGTCTGTCAAGGGGCCGATCTCCCTCGCCAACTACGACGAGGCGACGCTCAAGGTCGTCGGCGCCACGAGCGTCAAGTACGACCGCGTGGGCAAGTCGCTCACCCTCGCCCGCGGCACCTACCGGATCACGATGGTCGGCCAGGCGCCCGACGACAACCATCTGAAGCTCGTCGTCAGCTGAGACGCGCGCGTCAAGCGCGACAACGGGGCCCCGGCGCATTGGGCCCCGTTTCGCCGTTCTAGGCCGAGAGCGAGACTTTCTCGAGCTGCGGCTTGACCTCGGAGGCGAAGATGTCGACGGTGCGCTTGGCCTCGTCGAGGGTCATGTCGCCGGTCGGGAGCTGCAACACGATGTAGTCGGTCAGTCCGGGCTCGAGGATCCCGGCGAACCGCTCCGTGATCTGCTCGGCTGTCCCGGCGCCTGCGTTGATGGCGTCCTCGATGTGGGCCATGATGTTGCGCAGGGGGCCGAGTGCCGCATCGCACTCGTCCTCGGGAAGGATGAGGCGGTCGTGCTTGTGGACGTTGTGAGCGCGCCTGACAAGTCCGTCCATGCCGCGTCTGGCGATATCCAGCGCCTCGCTCTCGGTCGGTGCGATCGCGAGCAGCATCGTGCACCCGACCCGCGGTTTTGCATGCGGGCCGTTCAGCCGCAGCGTGTCGCCTTCGTGCTTGTTCCAGGTCTCCACGTACAGGTCGTACGAGCGCTGGTCGATCGGGCCCGGCCACATCAGGCTCATGCCGTGGCGCCCGGCCGTTACCGGGCTGCCCGGATACCAGAACGGAATGGGATCCTGGAGCGGCTTCGTCGCCAGCGGGACGGGCGGGAAGTCGTAATACACACTGTTCTCGCTCGAGATCTCTCCGGTCGCGAATGCGTTGCAGATGATTCCGAGCGTGTCCTCGAAGCGCTGCTTCGACTCGGGCCACGTGCTGCCGAACCACGCGTGCTCGATCGGAGCGACTCCGCGACCAACGCCGAAGTCGAGCCGGCCGCCGGTCAGCTGGTCGGCCACGCACATGTCCTCGATGATCTGAACCGGGTGGTGCAGAGGCAGCAGCTTCACCATCGGGCCTAGACGGATGTTCTTGGCGACCTGTGAGGCGGCCGCGATGAAGAGCTCCTGATTCGGAGCCATGCACAGGTCGGAGCCGTGGTGCTCTGCGAGGTGGAAGCCCGCGAACCCGGCGTCGTCGACGAACTTGACCAGATCGAGTCGATCCTTGAGGAGCTGATGTGTCGGTGTGCCCGGGATGTCTTCGATGTGGTCGAAGATCCCGAAGGTAGGAGTCGCCATGACGAAAGACCTTACGTGGTGGCGGGGTTCTAGCGACTCGCGAGCGACGCGCTGATTCGGCCCATGATCCGCGACAGATCTGCGACGTCTCTGTCGTCGAGAACATCACCGAACCTCTGCTGGAGCAACTGGTGGTGACTCTTCCGCGCCTTCCTCACGAGCGACCGACCCTCGGGGGTGATCGTGGCGAACGTCGAGCGGGCGTCGTTCGGGTCGGGGTTGCGCCTGATCAGGCCCGATGTCTCCATCCGGTCGAGTAGCTTCGAGAGGCCGGACGGTGAAAGGACGACCGACGACGCCAGTTCGCTCAGGCCCAGCTTTCCACCTGCATTCTCGACCTGGGCGAGCACGTCGTAGCGGGCCATCGTGAGGCCGTGATCGCTGCGAACTCGAGCCTCGAGCTGATCCCAGAGCCGGGCGTGGGTGCGGAGCAGCGCGAGCCAGGCGGGCATCCAGCGGCTGTGATCGGGTTCTGCCATGAACGAAGTGTAGGCGAAAATACTTGACATGCCAAATCTTGGAATATAGGTTGGCATGACAAGTAAGTTCGAGTCACCGACACCGCGTCAAGGAGGCCCCAGGTGGTAGGAAGCAACAGAATCTCGGCGGTTCTCTGCTCGGCCGATCTCGTCGGCAGCCAGGAGTTCTACGAGCAGAAGGTCGGCCTGAAGCTCTCCCCGGAGACGATCAAGAACCACCTCGTGTTCGAAGCCGGAGACGGCTCGACGCTGCTGGTCTACGGCCGCGCCAACCCGAACCTCGCCGACCACACGCAGGTGCGCCTGTGGTCGAAGGACGTCGCCGCAGACGTCAAGGAGCTGCGCGAGCGGGGTGTGGTGTTCGAGGAGTACGACTTCCCGACGTTCAAGACGGTCGACTGCGTCGCAACGACCCCGGGCGTCGGGACGTCTGCGTGGTTCAAGGATCCCGACGGCAACACGATCGCGGTGTTCCAGCCGGAGTAGGAGTGCGGCGTGCCGGCGGACTGACGGAGCGGGCCCGGTGCGTGCCCGGGCCCGCTCCGTGGGGGTGGTTCGTCACTGTTTCGTAACCCTTGTTTGACGACTGGACAGGGCCGCCACGAACACTGCGTGAACAACGCGTGACGGCGCGCAAACCCAGGCCTAATACGGCCTCGCGCGTGCGCTTCCCGTCTCGTGGACGATTCGCGCCGGTTTCGTAACCGTCGTTTGACGAAACGGCACGGCCACGGCAGGCAGGACCTGCGCGGACGATCCTTCGGGCCTCGTCGAGCCCGAAGCCGGAGGCCTGGCCGACCTGTACGAGAAGGCTCTGCCGGGCGTCGTCAGCGCGTCTGTCTGGCCCGAGCAACGGCCACGCTCTCGAGCAGCGGCAGCGGATGACCAACTGCCGCCTGATCGACCTGACGCTCTCTGAACCAGGCCGTCAGAGCCTCGGGCGCCACCGGTCGGCTGAGGTAGTAGCCCTGCGCCGACTTGCAGCCGAGGGCTCGCAGCCGCTCCCACACCTCGCGGGTCTCCACCCCCTCGGCGACGACGTCCAGGCCGAGGTTGCGACCCAGGTCGATGGTGCACTGGACGATCGCCAGGTCGGCGTTCTCGTCACCCATGTCGGTGACGAATGAGCGGTCGATCTTGATCTCGTCGATCGGCAGCTGCCGGAGATACGCGAGCGACGAATAGCCCGTGCCGAAGTCGTCGATCGAGAGCTTGATGCCGAGCGCCGAGAGCTCGCAGAGCACCGCGGTCGTCCGGGTCGGATTGGCCAGCATGGCGGATTCCGTCATCTCGAGCTTCAGCACCTCAGCCTCGATCTCCCAGCGGGCCAGCAGGCCGGCGACCTGGCTCGGGAACTCCAGATCGAGCAGGTTGCGCGTCGAGAGGTTGACCGATACGGACAGCTCGAGGCCGTCGTCGCGCCAGGCGCGGCACTGGCGGAGCGCTTCGTCGATCACGTAGAGCGTGAGCGGCCTGATCAGGCCGGTCTCCTGGGCGATGGGGATGAACGCGTTCGGATAGATCAGGCCGCGCGACGGATGCTCCCAACGGAGCAGCGCCTCGACCGACTGCACGTCACCGTCGGCCAGCGCCGCCTTCGGCTGGTAGTGGAGGATCAGCTCGTGCTTCTCCATCGCTCGCCGAAGCTCGGCGACGAGCGTGAGCCGGGCGGGATCGCTCCCATCGGCGTTCTCGTCGTAGAAGCAGTAGGGAGCGGACTCGCGCTTGGCGCTGTACATCGCCATGTCCGCATGTTGAATCAGCAGCTCCGCGGTTCGGCCATGGTCGGGGAAGACGGCGATTCCGATCGACGCCTCGATCGCGAGCGGCAGGTCGTTCACGTAGATCGGCTGCGCGAAGCCCGTCCGGATACGGTCGATCATGCGCAGCACGCTGTCGGTCTCGGGCAGGTTCGGGAGCAGCAGTCCGAACTCGTCACCGCCGAGGCGCGCGGCTGTATCCGATGAGCGGATCGCACCCTGTAGGCGCCCGCCGACCTCGCGCAGCAGCTCGTCGCCTGCCTTGTGTCCGAGCGAGTCGTTGACCTCCTTGAAACGGTCGAGGTCCATCATCAGAATCGCCAGCCGGTCACCGCGCCGCTCGGCCTGCATGATCGCGTGCTCGATGCGGTCGCCGAACAGCAGCCTGTTCGGCAAGCCGGTGAGCGGGTCGTGGAGTGCCTGGCGCTCGCTCAGCTCCGCCTGCCGGATCAGGTCGCCTTCGGCGCGTTTCCGGTTCGTGATGTTCTCGATCATCGTCACCGCGAAGGCCGGCTCACCGTCCTGGTCACGCTCGAGCGCCGCGCTCACCTGCGCCCAGACGACGCCGCCGTCCTTGCGCGTATAGCGCGCCTCGAGCTGAAACGACTCTCGGCCACCGTGGGTCAGATCGCTGAACAGGAGTGCGGCGCGCCGGGCGTCCTCGGTGTGCATGTAGCCCGAGAGGGGCAGCTCGCCGAGCTCCGCGGCCGTGTAGCCGAGCATCCGCTCGAGGGCCGGGTTCGCCTCGACGACGCGGCCGTCGCGGTCGAGCCGAAGGATCCCGATCGAGACTCCCTGGAAGAGCGTCCGGAACCGCGCGAGAGCTTCGGCCTGGCCGCGCCGCGCCTCGAACTCGGCAACGCGGCCGACCGCAGCCGACAGGACGACCGAGAGGATTTCGAGGGTCTGGCGCTGATCCTCGTTGAGCCGGTTCGTCTTCGACCGGCTCATGACGTTCAGGGTTCCGACCACGTCGCCGCCGCGGAACAGCGGCACACAGATGAGCGACTCGTCGCCGACCTTGGCGCGCAGGTCTTGGTTCACCCGCGGATCGTTCGGCGCGTCCTCGATCAGCAGCGGCTGGCCGCTCTCGATCGCGTACTTGGCGACGCTGCCCGAGACGGGGCGCCGGGCGTCGATCGTCCCGACCGCGATCCCGCTCACCGCCCTCGTCTGCAACATCTCGCCGTCGATCAGGTTGACCATGGCGCCGTCCGCGCCCGTGATCGCCTGGGATCGCTCGGCGACCAGCTGCATGACCGCCTCGAGGTCGTTTCCCGCGCGCGCGATCTCGCGCTGCGTCTCGATGATCAGCGAAAGCCGGTCGGAGCTATCGGCGGTGCGGTCGGGCATGTGGTCACGAGAGCCGTGTGCCCGGGCGCGGGTGCGCCGGATCGAAGTACTGCTCGTGCCCTTCCGCAGGGTGATCGGCCAAAACGCTTGTGCGCTTTAGTCTGGAAGGCCGGAGCGCCTCGGATAGGCTCGTTTCCGTGCGGGCCAGGGTCGTCATCCTCGGGGCGGGCTTTGGAGGCCTCGAGCTGGCGACGATGCTGTCGGACGCGCTCGCGGATGGCGTCGACGTGACGTTGATCGACAAGAGCGACTCCTTCGTCTTCGGGTACTCCAAGCTCGACGTGCTCTTCGGCCGGACGACGGCGGCGGCCGTACGTCTCCCGTATCGCGACATTGCCAAGCCCGGGGTGCGTTTCGTCCAGGAGACGGTCACCTCGATCGACCCCGCGGCACGGCGCGTGACCACCGATGCGGCCACGTACGAGGCCGATTTCCTGGTCGTGGCGCTCGGTGCCGACTATGACTTCGACGCGACGCCCGGGCTCATCGAGGCCGGGAACGAGTTCTATTCGCTCGAGGGCGCCGAGCGCCTGGCCGCGGTGCTGCCCGGGTTCTCGCAGGGCCGGGCCGTCGTCGGCGTCTGCGGCGCGCCCTTCAAGTGCCCTCCGGCGCCGAGCGAGGCCGCGCTGTTGCTGCACGACTATCTCTCCGAACGGGGCGTTCGCGACGCCTGCGAGATCACGTTCGTGCTGCCGTTCAGCACCCCGGTGCCACCGTCGCCGGATACCTCGCGCGCGCTCGAAGCCGCGTTCGTCGAGCGCGGGATCGAGTTCGTCCCGGGTCGCCGGGTGAGCACGCTCGACGCAGCGAGGCGGGTGGCGGTGCTCGACGACGACAGTGAGCTGCCGTACGACTTGTTCCTCGGGGTGCCGAAGCATCAAGCGCCCGACGTTGTCATCGCCAGCGGGATGACCGAGAACGGCTACGTCCCGGTGAGCTCGCAGAACCTCGAGACCAGCTTCCCGGGGGTGTACGCGGTCGGCGACGTCGCCACGATCGGCGTGCCGAAGGCAGGTGTGTTCGCCGAGGGAGCAGCTCGCGTCGTCGCCGAATCGGTGCTCGCGGCCGTCCGTGGTGACGACCAGCCGGATTCCTACGGCGGCCTCGGCTCCTGCTACATCGAGTTCGGCGCCGGCCGGGTAGGCCGCGTCGATGTCGACTTCCTCTCCGGGCCGAAGCCGACGGGCGTGTTTCAGGAGCCGTCGAACGCCCTGGTCGCCGAGAAGACGGAGTTCGGCGCCAGCCGCCGGGCGCGCTGGTTCGGCACCTGAGCCTGCCGCCGCTACCCTCGCGCCATGGCGATTCGCGAGCCCGAAGATGAGGCCGGAAGGCGGCTGAAGGACGCCACCGAGGCGCTGGAGGCGGTCGTTCAGGACCGGGGGCTGCTCGGCTCCCTCACGGTCGAGGAGCGCACGAGGCTTCTCTCGGCGGCCGGCCAGGTTTACAACCCCGACATCGTCCAGCGCCGGCAATGGGGCAAGGCGGTGCGGCGCCGCGAGAAGGCGGAAAAGGCGGAGCGCGACGAGTCGATCCTGGCCGAGACGGGCATCCGCGTACTGCGCGAGCGCCCCGTGTTCACGACGCCCAACGTCTTTCCGCCGGACGGATTCGAGCAGACCGACGTCGACGGCGAGACCGCGATTCGCGAGGTGATCGAGCCGCAGCATTGCTACGTCTGCAAGCAGCTCTACGTCGAGATCCACCCGTTCTACGACCAGCTTTGCCCTGCCTGCGGCGATTTCAACTTCGGCAAGCGTGCCGAGACGGCGGATCTGAGCGGGCGCGTCGCGCTGCTCACCGGGGGCCGCGTGAAGATCGGCTATCAGGCCGGCATCAAGTTGCTGCGCGCCGGAGCGCACCTGATCGTGACCACGCGGTTCCCGCGTGACGCGGCCGCCCGGTACGCGAAGGAGGCTGATTTCGAGGAGTGGGGCGACCGCCTCGAGGTCTTCGGACTCGATCTGCGCCACACACCGAGCGTCGAAGCGTTCTGCCTGCATCTCGGTGAGACGCGTGAGCGTCTCGATTTCATCGTCAACAACGCCTGCCAGACGGTGCGGCGGCCGCCCGAGTTCTATCGCCACATGCTCGACGCGGAGACGGCGGCAGCCGAGGCGATGCCCGCGCACGTGCGCCGTTTGCTGGGCGCCTATGAGGGCCTGCGCCGTTACGACATCCTGCCCGCGGCTGGAGCGGCGCCCGCGGCGGCCGACGCCCTGTCGCTCGTCGGTGTGACGCGCTCGGCCGAGCTGTCCCAGCGGCGGCTGCTCCCGGACGAGGACGTCGGCCGGCGGGATCTGTTCCCCGAGGGCCGTCTCGACCAGGATCTGCAGCAGGTCGACCTTCGCGATCGGAACTCGTGGCGCCTGCTGCTGCATGAGGTCTCGTCGGTCGAGCTCCTCGAGACCCAGCTCGTGAACGCCGTCGCGCCGTTCGTGCTGAACGCGCGCCTCAAGCCGCTTCTGCTGCGCACGCCCGAGCGTGACAAGCACATCGTCAACGTGTCGGCCGTCGAGGGCCAGTTCTATCGCCGCTTCAAGACGACCCGGCACCCGCATACGAACATGGCCAAAGCAGCCCTGAACATGCTGACACGCACGTCGGCGACCGACTACCAGGCTGACGGCATCCACATGAACAGCGTCGATACAGGCTGGGTAACCGACGAGGATCCGCTGCAGATCGCCGCGCAGAAGACCGCCGAGCACGGGTTCCGGCCGCCGCTCGACATCGTGGACGGCGCCGCCCGGATCGTCGACCCGATCATCGACGGGTTCAACACGAGCGAGCACATGTGGGGTCGATTCTTGAAGGACTACAAGCCGACCGACTGGTGAGCGCGCACCCTTGACCTTGTCCCTGGGGCAGCCCCCAGAATGGGCTGCGACGGGTGGCTGGCACCCGTCGCGACGGATAAGGAGGGTTCAGATGTTCGAGATCCAGCAACGCGACGTTCCCGAGCAGTTGGTGCTCACCGAGCAGCGCAGCCTGTTCGTGCAGGAGCTGCCAGATTTCATCGGATCGGCGCTCGGTCGTCTGATTGGCACTGCCGAGGGGTTCGGCGGTCTGTCGGGAGCGCCGTTCGTCGTCTTCCACGGCATGGTCGACGACGAAAACAACGGTCCGGTCGAGGTCTGCGTGCCGATCGCGGCTGCGCAGGCGGGCTCGCCGGATGTCCCGACGCGAACGGAGCCGGCCCACAGGGAGGCCTACGCGAGGCTCCGCAAGGAGCAGGTCGTGTTCCCCGAGATCCTGGGCGCCTACGAAGCGGTCTCCGGCTGGATCGAGGCGCAGGGGTTGGCCGTTGCAGCCGGGCCACGTGAGGTCTACTTCACCGACTTCATGGCGGCAGCGGCGGACGACGAGGTCTGTGACGTCGCGTTTCCGTTCGGGTGAGCCCCGGCGACGATCCGCTTCTGAGCATCGGTGTGTTCGCGCGGCGCTCGCGGCTGTCGATGAAGGCACTCCGCCTCTACGACCGGCTCGGGCTGCTGGTTCCCGCGCACGTCGACTCCGAGACTGGCTACCGCCGCTACCGCGAGAGCCAGCTCGCGGCAGCGCGGCTGGTCGTGATGCTGCGGCGGCTCGACATGCCGCTTGCCCAGGTCGCGGAGACGGTGTCGGCGACAAAGGCCGACGGCGCCGAGCTCGTCGAGGACTACTGGGCGAGCGTCGAGCGGCGCACCGCGAGTCAGCGGGAGCTTGCGGCGCACGTCCGCGCGCTGCTGCTCGGAGCGGAGGCGGGCGCCCACTCGCTCGACGTTCGCGTGCGGGAAGTCCCCGAGCAACTCGTGCTCACCGAGCAGGGGCACGTGCAAATCGACACGCTGTCCGCGTGGATCGGCGGCGCGCTGGGCCGGCTCCTCGGGGCCGCCCAGTCGTTCGGGGGCGTCGTCGGACCGGTGTTCGTCGTCTACCACGGCGAGGTGAACGAGGACAGCGACGGGCGGGTCGAGGCTTGCGTCCCCGTCGGCCCAGAAGCCGAGCGCTCGGCCGAGCTGGCGCTGCGTCGCGAACCCGAGCATCGCGAGGCGTTCGTGCGGCTGCGCAAGGCGCAGGTCGAGTTCCCGCAGATCCTGTCGGCATTCGATGGCGTGGCCCAGTGGATCGGCGCGCAGGGTCTGCAGATCGCGGCGTCGCCGCGGGAGATCTACTTCACCGACTTCATGGCCGCCGCGCCCGGCGACGAGGTCTGCGACGTCGCGTTCCCGCTGGCGTGATCACCTCGGCCGGCGTGGCGCGCGGCGAACGAAGCTCGAAAGGCCGACGGCGAACGGCACGAGCACGGTGTCGTACCAGAGGCCGGCGGTGGTGCTGACGACGATCAACAGGGCGGTCTGGCGCGACGCCTGAGCGAGGAGCGCGACGACGCCCGAAGCCGAGACCACCATGGCGAGCGCCCACGTGTTCGGCCCGCCGGTCCGGGAGGCAAGCCTGGCCGCGACCGCGCCGAGCGGCAGGCCGAGCAGACCCAGGAGAGCCGAGGATCCGTCGACCGTCGAGGCGAGGTAGCCGGCAAACGCGAGCAGTGCGACTGTCATGACCAGCGCCAGCAGGGCGGCCCGGAACAGATCCGACATGGGCAGCGTCCCTTCGGCCCGCAGGCGCAGCTCGACCTCTGCCGTATGCCGGCGCCTGCGGTGCTGCACGCGCTCGAGAGGGCCGGACGACCGCTGCTCATCCGCTGCCGACTCGGCGATCACGGTCTGCAGCGCCTCGGTCGACAACTCGGCAGGGACTTCGCTCCACGCTTTTGGGCTTTCCACGCCACTGACCGTAAACGGCGCTTGCCGGAGCGGCTTGCCCCAAATCGGCATTGCTCTCGAGACGGGCACCGCCCGAAACGCCGGTACCCTCACGGCAGTTGTTCAAGTGCCTGTTCCCGCAGGCCGAGCAGCTGTTCGTGACTGCGGCCCGCGCTCGCTACGCGGGCCGCTGTCTTTCCAGGCCTCTTACGCCCTGAGCGTGGACGGGTCGATCAGGACGACTCCGTCGTCGTCGGCGAAGAGCAGATCGCCCGGGCGACACAGCGTTCCCATGATCTCGACGGGCAGGTCTACGGCGCCCTCACCGTTCTTCAGCGAGCGGCGCGGGGTGGAGGCGAGCGCCATCACGCCGAGCTTCAGCGACTCGAGCACCGATGTATCGCGGACGCAGCCGTAGATCACGACGCCGGCCCAGCCGTTCGCGAGCGCTTCGCGGCCGAGCATGTCGCCGAGCAGCGCATAGCGCAGGCTGCCGCCGCCGTCGACGAGCAAGACGCGCCCGTCGCCCGGGGTCGTCACGAGCTCGCGCACGCGTGAGTTGTCCTCGAAGCACTTCACCGTCACGACGGCTCCGTTGAACCGGCGCTTGCCGCCGAAGTGGCACAGTCCGGGGGAGACGACCCGCGCCTGCTCGCCGTAGGTGTCCGAGAGGTCGCAGGTGCTCTCGACCATCTAGAAGCCCTGGAGGGCGCTCTGCGCGGCGTCGTTCAGGTTCAGCACGAAGCTCGGCGGCGGGATCGTGTGGTCGTCCGCGATCGGCGTGACGGCGGTGCCGACGGCGAAGTACTCGATCACGTGGCTAGTCCCAGCCGTGGCTTCCCTCGTTGAGCTGGACGCCGACGATGCCCTCGGCCTGTAGCGCCTCGGCCTCGGCCTGCATCCGCTCCATCGCCAGCTCGCGCGCGTCGTAGAGCGCCTGCGTGAAGTTCGGCATCTCGGCGTTGCGGCCGATGCGCCGGAACCAGCCGCCGAGGCCCTGGTGGGCGACGTGGTAGACGCAGGTGCCCATCACGAGCCCGAGCGGGCGGTAGCCGGCCGACAGCAGGGTGTAGAAGTCCTGGCCCGAGAGGTCGCTCGTGAACGGCCGGCCGTTCGGGGCGCGGTGGAGCACGCCCTCGCGGTGGCGGACGGCGGTGCCGATCGCGATGAACTCGGCGAGCTCGCCGCCCCATTCGTACCGGCTGACGTCGAGCCGCACGCCGACGACGCCGTCGGCCCCGAGCTGGTCGGCCTCCTCCTCCATGCGGGTCATCGCGAGCTCGCGGGCGTGGTACATCGCCTGCGACAGCACGTCCATCTCCTGGTTCTGGTTCCAGCCCGCGACCTGGACGCCGACGTGGTAGATCGAGCGTGCCGATCACGAGGCCGAGCGGATCGAAGCCGGCCGCCTTGACGAGCAGGAACTCGTTCACCGACAGGTCGCTGGTGAAGAACTTCCCGCCCGTCGAACGCATCCGCTCGAGGCGCTCGATGCCGTGTTGCGGGACCCCGGCGGTCGACGCGGGGTCGTAGCTCGGTCGTCGTCGGTCATCTCTTCTCCTCGTTGAGGGGCAGGGCGATGTACACCGGCGGTGGCTCGGCATCCGAGCGCAGCTCGACGATGGCCGTGCCGAGGACGTGCATGGTGATGACGAGGTTGCGTCGTGTCGTTCGGCCTCGTGCTCGTGGTGCTCCTGGTCGATGCGGACGCCGACCACGCCGTCGCTCCCGAGCTCGTGCGCCTGCTCGCTGCAGGCGGATCATCGCCTGGGTGCGCGCGTCGTAGAGGCCCCGGCGTGAAGTCGGTCAGCTCCTGGTTCTGCCAGCGGCTGCCGAAGAACGTCAGGCCCTGCCGCTGCTTCCAGCCGGTCAGGGCGTAGCAGACGGTCGTGCCGGCGACGAGGCCGACAGGCCACCAGCCGTGGCGGAAGAGCTGGGCGAACTCCTGGCCCGAGAGGTTCGAGAGCACGGTCTCCTCGCCGAGGTCGAAACGCTCGGAGGCGACCGCCGTTCCGATCGCGACGAACTCGATCAGACCGGAGGCCCAGTCGTACGCGCCGCGCTGCAGTCGTACCCCGACGACCGCATCGGCGCCCGCGAGCTGTGCCTCCTCCGAGAGCCGCTCGAGCGCCAGCCGGCGCGCTTCGTTCCAGGCCTCGGAGGTCGTCTCGAGCTCGAAGGTCTGACCGTCGCGCCACATGCTCTGCCCGTATCCCGGCCCGTACCCCGAGCCGCCGCCGAACGTCCCTTGCTGCGCCCACCCGAGATTCTGGGTCTGGTAGCCGGGCATGTACGGCATGCCCTGCCAGCCCACGTGGTAGAAGCAGCTCCCCATCACCTGTGTCAGCGGACGGAAGCCGGCCTCGCGGACGAGCAGGAACTCGTTGGTCGTCAGGTCGGAGGTGAAGAACGAGCCGCCGCTCTTGCGAACCTCCTCGAGGCGTTCCCGTGCGGCCTGCGGGATCCCCGGGACCGGCTCGGTCAATTCAGGAGACGCTCCAGCGCTTCACGGCCTCGCTCGCTCGCCTGCGCCTCCTGCACGAGCGCCCGGGTGACGGCGTCGATCCAGGTGTCGAGGTCGATCTCCTCGTTCTTCAGCGCGATACCGCGCACGACGGTGCGGCGGCGGCAGGAGATGCGGCCGGCGTCGTGGTCGAGCTCGAGCTGCTCGTCGCCCAGCTGCAAGGCGATGCGCCTGACGTGCTTGGGGCCGCCGAGCAGCGAGCCCTTGCGATCGATCTTCACGCCGCCGGGCAACGACACGCTGAGCTTCTCGGCGAGCGCTTCGACGAACGCCCGCAGATCTCCGGCATCCGCGCGCAGCGAGGCGGCCACCAGATCGAACTCCGACGCCCCCATCGCTCAGCCGGCGAGGCCGCCGAAGATCGAGAAGGTCCAGTCGCCCACCCGTTCCCACGCGGTCCCTCCGCCGGGCTCGGCCTGCACCTTGGAACCCTGCGGCGCTTCCCGTTCGATCTGCTTCGCCAGTTCGTGGGCCTCGTCCTCGTTGTTGGCACCGACGAACACAAAATGCGCGACGCGGACGGTGGCCAGCCCTTCGCTCTTCAGCCGATCCTCGAACGCAACCGCGTCTTCGCGCGAGGCGAGCTCGACCCGAACCTCCCAGGCGGCGAGCCCGGACTCCTGGGAGTCACGGGTCTCGTCCTGTTCGCGACGGGCGTGCTCGGCTGCGCGCTCGGCATCGGTCTGCGGCAGCGGCACGGTCCCGTCTTCCCACTCCTCCGCGAGTTCATGCCAGCGGTCGAGCTTGATGATCGCCGAGAGGCCTTCGTTCGCCACGAGCTCACGCAGGATGTTCTCGGCCTCGTGCGCGGCTTCGGCCGTGTCGGCGTAGAGGAAGATCTTGTCACCCTCTGCGCTGACGGCAACGTGCGACCCCAGCCGGTCACGTGCGTCACGTTCGACGACGTGTTCGCGCAGTCGTTCGATGACGCGGCCTGCCCCTTGTTCGGAGAAGGTCGCGGTCACGCGCCAGTCATCGGACATGGCTCGACGTTACCTACTCTCGCCGGGTCCGGCGAAGGCTGAGCCCCAGTCGAGCTTTCGGGCGACCCGGTACCGCTCGCCGTCGCGCCTCGACACCGTTTCGAGCCGCCGGCCCTCCGGCGTGCACAGCTCGAGCAGCACATGGCCGGAACGGATCTGTGGATGGCGCAGCACGCGCGCGTCGGCTGGGTTACCCGGGCTCCGCGCGACCGCGACGTACGAGAATTTCTCGTCCTCGTACCCCCGTTGCGCGCCCTTCGCGGCTCGGTGCGCGTGCGAGCGCGCGACGCGGACGGCGAAGTGACACCACTCGCCGGAGATCGATGCGAGCGGGCACGCATCGTCGTGCGGGCAAGGCGCGACGACCGTGCCGCCGGCGGCGATCAGCCGATCGCGAGTCTGCAAAACGCGCTCGTACCCCGCCGGTGTCCCAGGCTCGACGATGACGAGGGCCCCAGCGGTCGCGTTCCAGGCACGATCGAGCGTCGCGTCGAACGCACCGGTCCCGAGTTCTCCGAGGACGTACGCGGCCGTGACGAGATCGTGCGGGTTCGCCGGGATCGCCGCGGGGAGGTCTCCGGCTGCGAGCTCGAAGCCGCCGAGCTCGCGTGCGAGCGTGCGCATCTCGGGCTCGGCTTCGATCGCCGTTGCGGTCGAGAGTGACGGCCATGTCTCGCGGGCAGCCCAGAGGGCGGTGCCGGGGCCACTGCCCAGATCAAGGTGCGTTGTGGGCCGGAGCCACGGAGCCCGGGCGGCAAGCTCGCCGAGGGCGATGCGCGTGGCGGCGTAGGTGGCAGGCAGCCGAGCCGCGGCGTACGCGAGCACGTCGCCGCGCGACCGCGCGACGGGCGCCGAGGCGGCGCCGCTCCGATAGCGGCGGGTCAGGTCGGCGCTGGCGCGTGCGCGGCCCGCGTCGCTCCCGCCGAGTCCGGCGAGCGCGTGTTCGAGCGCCTCCGGAAGCGGCGCCGTCAGCATCTGCGACCTACGACTACCGGCGCTTACGCTTGCGCGTGCTGCGGCTTGCGCCGGGGCGTCCGCTGCCGGTCGAGCTGCTGCCGCCCGACGTACCTCCGCCACCGGTGGAGGTACCGCCGCGCGCCTGGCTCTGCAGGCGCTCGGCCTGCCGCCGCATCTGGCGGTTCGAGCTCTCGGAGGTGGTGCCCTGCTCGGCCGCGGCCTCCATGTAGGCGCGCCGCTCGGCCGGCGTCAGGCGGCTCATGGCCTTCTGCACCGCCTGCGGGTTCGGATTCGTCGCAACGGAGTTGAGCTTCTTCAACGCTCCAGCGAGCTCGGGGTTCTGCCGCTCGATGGCGGCGGTGCTCGCCTTCGTGAAGAGCCGGTTCATGAACCCGATCCGAGAAAGGCTCACGATGATCGGCTTCAGCAACGCACCCTGCCGGAACCGGCCGAGGAAGATGAAGATCCCGAGCACGCCGAGCAGCGACCCGAGGATCACAACTGGGGTGAGCCACCACCACATTAGGAACCGACGACCTTGCAGACCCAGCGGCGCGGGCGGGAGCGGTCGAGCTCGATGAAGAGCACGCGCTGCCACGTGCCGAGGCAGAGCTCGCCGTCGGCGACGGGGATCGACTCGCCCGCGGAGCCGAGCAGCATCGACATGCAGTGCGCGTGGCCGTTGCCGACTTCCATGTCCTCCGGGCAGATGTTCTCGGTGCGGCGATCCCAGTCGTCGTGCGCGTAGTAGGTCTCGCGCGGGATCAGCCGGCGGAGCAGGACGCCGAAGTCCTCGAACATGCCGCGCTCGTACTCGTTGACCCGCACGCAGCACGTCGTGTGCGGCGAGTAGACACAGCAGATCCCGTCCACGACGCCGGACTCCCGAACGATGGTCGCGACCTCGTCCGTGATGTCGGTGACGTGAAGCCCTCCGGTCGTCTGGAAATGGCGCTCGGCCTGGAAGACCTTCATCGGCGACGAGTGTAACGAGTACGCTCGGGGGGCCGGGCCCGTAGCTCAGCTGGTTAGAGCAGCGAACTCATAATTCGTGGGTCCCTGGTTCGAATCCAGGCGGGCCCATCGGCGCCCACAGTGCCGAGAAACCAACCGGCCGCAGCGCACTCGAGGCCGCGGCCGGTGGCGCCGGCAGCGGTGCGCCGCAGCTTGCTACGTCTTAAGGCGCGGCCGGTAGGCGCCGATGGATATCTCCTGATGCCGGCGATCGGTCCAGCCGAAGTCTTTCTCCTGGTCGTCGCGATCGGGATCCCGGTGGGGATTCCGGCGTATGTCGTCGGCTTGCGGCGCGACGTGCCGCTGCCCGGACTGGCGTTCATCCCGCTGATCGGGCCGTGGATCGCGATGCTCCGTTCGATCGGAACGAGCGCGTGGGCGGCGCTCCTCGTCTTCGTGCCGCTGGTGTCGATCGTGTTCGGGATCTGGATGGCGTTCACGGTCCCGTCCCGGCACGGGCGGTCGGCCCTCTGGGGCATCTGGTTCATCGTGCCGCTCCTGAACATCGTCGGATTCTGGTTCTACGCCTTCACCTTGCAGGGGTCGTAGGGCAGACCCGATTCGTGGTCGGCGGGTGAAGATCCCGAGATCGAGTGATCGACAGCGCCGGTGACAAGAGGCAGACTTCCTCCGGCGGCTACGGAAAAGGCTGGATGTTCAAGGGCGAAGTGATCGAGTTCAACGGGCGGCCGCATGCGGTCGTCGGCGTCGATCCCGACGGCGTCAGCGATCAACTCGTCTACCTCCGCGACATCCAGACCAGCGAACGGTTGAGCGTTCCCGCCGAGGAGTTCGACGCGCGACCAGCGCGGCCGCGACTCCGGCTCATCCTCGGCGGAGCGTTCGAGCAGCCGGAGTGATCGCCGGGATCAGTCGCCCGAGCTGACCGCGGCGACCTGAGCCGCAAGCTTCTGAACCTGGACGGCCAAGGCCTGAACGTCGACCGCGATGTCGACGAGCGCCTTCTCGGCGGCCGCAAGCTGGGCCGCAAGCCGCTCCGCCACCGGGGCCGGCTGTGGTGTGAGGAGCGGACTGGCCCACTCGACCGGCTCGTCGCTGTTCTGCACGAATGCCTGTACGCGCTCGACGAGCCTGCTGTTCAGGGTGTCCACTTCGGGCCTCTCTCTCCTGACGGGAACTGACGGCACCGGTGATGTTACGCCGGAGCGCAATTCCTAAACGTGAGAGGCGTCCGCGCCGTGTTTCGGCGCCGGGGAGCGTCGCTTGCGCTACAGCCCGGCGGCTGAGCAGCCGTCGATGACGAGCGCTTTGGAGCCGTGCTGGGAGATGACTCTGGCCGGAATGCCACCGACGGACACGCCGCTCGGGACATCGCGATTGACGACGGCATTTGCACCGATCGCGACGCCGTCGCCGATGCGGATCGGGCCGAAGATCTTTGCGCCCGGGCCGATGTAGACGTTGTTGCCGATCAGAGGCGCGAGGCCGTTCGCCTCACCGATGTTCACGTCGGAATGGAGCCGGCAGTTGCGGCCGATCCTGGCGTTTCCGTTGACCACGATGCTGCCGTAGTGCGCGATGCTCAGCCCGGGGCCGAACACGTTGCGCGGGATCGTGAACCCGAGTAGTACCGAGCGTCGCTTGTAGCGCCACGCGGTGATCGCCCCGAGGATGCGTCCCACGGGATCCCTGCGGCAGTTCTCGAGGTACTCGAGGCGACGCAGCAGACGCTGAAAGCTCAGCTCCGTCTGGCGCATGCCGTCGCGGCGCCGCCACCGGGCGAGTCCGTGCGAGGCGAGGTCTGCGGCGAGATAGCGCCGGTAGTCGTCCTTCGAAGCGATCGTCTCGAAGGCCCGGCCCTGTCCGTCGGGGTCGGGTGAGCTCCCATGGTCCTCGGCGAGATAGTCGAGCATCTCTCGCTGTATTCGACAGCGAGGGTCGCGGTCTTGAGCGCCGCGTGAGACCACGCCCCGCGCAGGGTCAGCCGGGAGAGGTGTAATTGCGGGCCGGTGACCTACGAGGGAAAGCCGGCCCGCGCTCTGACCGTAGTGCGGGTTTCGATCGAAAGAAAGGGGCTGTTGAAACCGGAGCGGCGTTAGCCGAACAGGCAGACGTTGCTAGCCGATGCGACGGCGCGCTCCCCCGGGGATGCGGCTTCTGTCCGAACGTGGGGACACACCTCCCGAAAGTAAAGAATGCGCTCTTCGGGCTGGCCGTCGTGGCGGTCTGCGGTGCGTTCGTCTGGGGCGGTATGGCGGTCAAGAACGCCAGCAAGCCGATTCCCAAGAAGAGGACTCCTCATAGCTTCGTCTGGAGCGACCGCGTGCCGCTGTCGGACGCGATGCTCACCGCGTGGCTTGGCCAGCGGGGCGCGAAGTTCCGCGCGTGGGCCAAGCTGCACCCTGTTGCGGCCCGCAAGCTGGCCGAGCACAACGCGCCCGATCCGCACTGACGCGGTTCAGGGAGCGTCGCTGGTTGCGTCGCCGTACCTGATCGACTCGATCAGTGCCTCGAGCTCGTCGGCGAGCTCGGAGAGCGACTGGCCGCGCGCGGTCACGGCAGCTTCCTCGAGACCGTTCGCAGCCTGGTGCGAGATCAGTTCGGGCTCGTCGGCCGGCAGAGGTTCGGGAGGCTCCGCCGAAGTCGAGAGCTTCGTCGTGGCCGGTCTGCGGCCCGCCTCGTAGTACGCCCAGACCGCGTCGACCACTTTCGCGGTCTCGTTGGACGGGGTGGGAGAGCGGCGCGATTTGAAAAGGCTCGGAGCCACGAGCAAGCTATCGGCCGGTCGGCCGCATCCCTTGAATCGGCTAGAGGGAGCGCCCGGCAAAGACGACACGCTCGGCCGGGCGCGCCACGTAGATGCGGGAGCGGGCGAGGATCGAGTCGGTCGAGACGAGCCGCAGCGTTCGGGGCAGCCTCAGCGAGGTGCCGAGTCGCCGCTCGAGCCGCAGTCCGGCAAGCGCGAGCAGGTTTTCCATGACGGGCGTGGTGAAGGCGTTCAGATGCCCTTCGGGATCGGGCCGCCGGAAGAGCTCGCGGTACACCTCGACCCAGCTGTAAGGATTCGGCACGGAGAGGACCGCTCGGCCGTTCGACTTGAGCACGCGCCGGATCTCACCGAGCAGCGTAAGCGGCGCCGGCAGATGCTCGAGCAGTTCCAGGCACACGACGCAGTCGTAGGCGCCGCCGTCGACGGGCAGCAGGCCCGACGCATCGGTCAGACGAACGTCGAGCCCGAGCGCCGCCGCCTTGCGGACGTTCTCCTCGTCGAGCTCAAGGCCGGTGTACTCGATGCCGAGGCCAAGCTCCCGCGCGGCTCGGCCGAGCCCGCCCCACTTGGCCCCGATGTCGAGTACGCGCTGACCCGGGGCGATCTCGCCCGCACCGAGTGCCTTGCGGAAGCGCAACTCGGCCTCGGGATCTGCCTTCGGCTCCTCGGCGGCCCGCAGCGCGTAGAAGGCCTTCAGCCGCGCTTCCGGGCTCGACATGCTTCGAGCCTAACACCGGTCGAGGCCGGCACTGGCCGGCCGGCAACGTGTTCCTCGGTTGTGGGAGGCTTCGCTCGATGATCGATCCGCAGAAGCGCTGGGGGCCGTTGCCCGACAAGCCGGACTACGCGGGGTTCCTCTCGTTCGGGGGCGTGCCGCTCGCGCAAGAGCCCGCCGAGCTGGCCGGCTTCGACGTGGCGATCGTGGGCGCGCCGACCGACGACCTCGTCTCCGACCGTCCCGGGACGAGGTTTGCGCCGAGGGCGATCCGCGCGGCGGGCTGTCCGCCGGGACCGCACCTCGAGGCCGGCATCGATGCGTTCGAGGTTCTCCGCATCGTCGACTACGGCGACGCGGCGGTCGTCCCGGCGAACCCCGAGGCGACGCGAGCGGCGATCGAGCAGGTCGTGGGGGAGGTGGTCGACGCGGGAGTGATCCCGGTCACGCTCGGCGGCGACCATTCGATCACCGAGCCGTGCATCACTGCGATCGCCGCTCGGCGCGGGCCCGGTCGGGCTGATCCACTTCGACACGCACACCGACACCGGGACGGAGGTCTTCGGCGTCGCCGTCTCGCACGGCACGCCGATGTACCGGCTGGTCGAGGCCGGCCGTGTGCCCGGCGGACGCTACGCCCAGATCGGGCTGCGCGGCTACTGGCCGGGACGGGCCGAATTCGACTGGCAGCGCGAACGGGGCATCGCGGCCTTCTTCATGCACGACGTGCGCGACCTCGGCATTCGAGAGGTCGTCGCGCGGGCGCTCGCGCACGTGGGGGAGGGGCCCGTGTACGTGACGGTCGACGTCGACGTGCTCGATCCGGCATTCGCTCCCGGCACCGGAACGCCCGAGCCGGGCGGGCTGACATCGGTCGACCTCCTGTGGGCGGTGCGCGAGATCGCTGCCCACGTCGAGCTGGTCGGGGCCGACGTCGTCGAGGTGCTGCCGACCGGGATCGGCTCGGCCGACATCACTGCGCTCGTGGCAGAGCGGACCGTGCGCGAGCTGCTCACGGGGCTGGCGATCGCTCGTAGCAAGTAGAGTCCCGTTCGGACTAGACACGAACGTATGTTCGTACTAGCGTTCAGCGGATGCAACTCCGCCTGGACGCCGCCGACCGCCTGGTCGAGCTGGTCGAAGACCGCCGCGGGCCGGTGCCGGCCGACGAAGCGGCGCGGTCGGTGCTCAAGCTCGGTACGGCCGTTCCGGTCGGGCTCGCGCGTTCACTGCTCGAGGAGGCCGTCCACGACGATGCGCGCCTGCGCTGGGCCGGCAACCTCGTCGCGCTCGCGGCGCCCGGCGGCGAGGAATTGCTGCTCGAACAGGCGACGTTCGTGGTCTTCGACCTCGAGACGACCGGCCTCCGTCCCGGAACGGCGCGACCATGCGAGATCGGTGCCGTGCGTGTCGAGCGGCTGGAGCTGACCGAGCGGTTCCAGACCCTCGCGAACCCCGGCGGACGCCTGCAGCCGACGATCGCCGCGCTGACCGGGCTGAGGGACGCCGAGTTGCGCCGCGCCCCGCCGGTCGGTGCCGCCGTCCGTCGCTTCCTCGCTTTCGCCGGTGACTCGGTACTCGTCGCACACAACGCCCGCTTCGACATGGCGTTCCTCGACGCCGAGACGATGCGGCTGACCGGCCGGCGGGTCGCCGCCACCGTGCTCGACACCGTCGGTCTCGCGCGCTGTCTGCTCGGGCGGCGCCCGGCGAATCTCGCGGCGCTCGCCTACCGCTTCGCGACCGACGCCACGCCGTGCCACCGGGCGCTACCCGACGCCGAAGCGACCGCCGAGATCCTCGTCCAGCTGCTCGGGTTGGCGCAGGAGCGTGGAGCGCGCACTGTCGGAGACGTCGTAGAGCTCGCCGCGACCAAGCCGCGGCGGGTGCAGCGGAAGCGCTCGCTGGCGTTCGGCGCTCCCCAGCGCCCGGGGGTCTATCTCTTCCGGGACGTCCACGACCAGGTGCTTTACGTCGGCCGGGCGCGCGATCTTCGGGCCCGGCTCCGGTCGTACTTCCGCTCCGACCGGCAGCGACCCGCTGTCGAGTCTGCCTTGGCCGCGCTCGACCGGATCGACTGGCAAGTGATGGGGTCGGAGCTCGAGGCGGGGCTCGAGGAGCTGCGCCTGATTCGCGAGCTCCGGCCGGCCGCCAACGCCCGGTCGGCGCGCCCCGATCGCTACCTCTATCTGCGCCGTCGAGGCGAGTCGGTGGTCTGCAGCGAGCTGCCGACCGAGTTCGGGCCGATCAAGAGCCGGCGCCGCGCCCAACTTGCGGCAAGGGCGCTGGAGGGTGCCGAGTGGGAGACGCCGGGCGACGCGCTGCCGCAGCTGCGGAGCAAGCTGACGCGACTCGCCCGTGACCAGCGCTTCGAGGACGCCGCGCGGCTTCGTGACCGGCTGACCGCGCTCGAGGAGGTGACCCGCGAGCTCGCACAGCTCGAGCGCCTGCGCAGGCTCGAGGTGTGCATCGTCGCGCCCGCGCTCGAGGAGGGCCGCCGACGCGGGTTCTTCGTCGCAAAGGGGCAGATCGTGTGCGTCCGGCCGCTGCCTGATCTACGCGGCCTCGAGTGGCAGGCGGGGCTGGCCGCGGTCGCCCGTGCCGAGCCGACGGCGGCGCCGGAAGTGACCGACGAGCTGCTGCTCGTGGGGTCCTTCCTGCGCAAGCCGCCGCCCGAATTGACGGTCGTTCCGCTGCCGGCCTCCTAGCTACACTTGCCGCGTGCACGAAGTCGGAACGATGCGGGTCAAGAGCGGTCTCGCCGAGATGCTCAAGGGCGGCGTGATCATGGACGTCGTCGACGCCGAGCAGGCCAAGATCGCCGAGGAAGCCGGTGCCTGCGCCGTGATGGCGCTCGAGCGCGTTCCGGCCGACATTCGCCGCGACGGCGGAGTGGCCCGGATGTCCGATCCGGGGATGATCAAGGAGATTCAGGAAGCCGTCACGATCCCCGTGATGGCCAAGTGCCGTATCGGCCATTTCGCCGAAGCGCAGATCCTGCAGGCCCTCGAGATCGACTACATCGACGAGTCCGAGGTTCTGACCCCCGCCGACCTGTCGCATCACGTCGACAAGTGGCTGTTCACCATCCCGTTCGTCTGCGGCTGCACCAACCTCGGCGAGGCGCTGCGGCGCATCACCGAGGGCGCGGCGATGATCCGGACGAAGGGCGAAGCCGGCACCGGCGACATCGTCAACGCCGTCACCCACATGCGGTCGGTGTTCGGCGGCATCCGCCGCCTGCAGTCGCTGCGCCCCGAAGAGCTGTACTCCGAGGCCAAGAACCTCCAGGCGCCGTACGACCTCGTCCGCTGGGTCGCGGAGAACGGCCGGCTGCCGGTCGTCACGTTCACCGCCGGCGGCATCGCGACCCCTGCCGACGCCGCACTCTGCATGCAACTCGGTGCCGATGGTGTGTTCGTCGGATCCGGCATCTTCAAGTCCGGCGACCCCGACAAGCGCGCCCGCGCGATCGTCGAGGCAACCACGCACTACATGGACGCCGACGTGCTCGCGCGCGTCTCGGCCGGCCTCGGCGAGCCGATGGTCGGCATCTCGACAGCCTCGCTCGACCCGAGTGAGCTGCTCGAGCGCCGCGGTTGGTAGGGAAGCTTCTCGTCACAGGTGGGCGCGGCTACCTCGGCCGCGAGCTGGTTCGGCTCGCGCCGTCGTTCGGGTGGGAGGTTCGCGCGACCTGGTGGCTGAACGCGCCGCAGGGTGACGCTGAGTGGGTTCGCCTCGACGTGCGCGACGAGGACGCAGTGCGGGCCGCCGCGGTTGGGGTCGACGCCGTGATTCACACTGCGTACCGGCAGGCTGAGGACGCCTGGAGCATCAACGTCGAGGGCTCGGCGGCTGTGGCCGCCGCGGCGCGCAGGGCGCGGCTCGTGTACCTGTCGAGCGACATCGTCTTCGATGGCACGCGTGGCCGCTACCGCGAGGACGACGCTGTCGCGCCGGTGCACGCGTACGGGCGCTCGAAGGCCGAGGCCGAACGGCTGGTCGCGGAGCTGCATCCAGAAGCCGCGATCGTGCGCACGTCGCTCATCTACGGCGGCTCGGAGCGAGGGCCGCAGGAGCGGCTCGCGCTCGAAGGCAGGCGCTTCTTCGTCGACGAGATCCGCTCGCCGGTTCAGGTCGAAGATCTCGCCCGTGCTCTGCTCGAGCTCGTGGCGCTCGACTACTCCGGTCCGCTGCACCTGGCGGGCGCCGACGACGTCAGCCGTTACGACTTCGCCGTGCTGCTCGGTGCCGACCCGGCGCGGATCGAGCGCGCCCACACGACTCCCGACCGGGCACCGAACGTGTCGCTCGACAGCTCCCGGGCAGCCGCGCTCCTGCAGACGCGGCTCCGCGGCGTCCGCGAAGTTGTCTAGCCGGCGTCGAGGCGCTCGCGCCAGCGTTCGCCGGCGGCTCGGCCCTCGGGCGTCGCGAGGAAATGCTCGAGGGGCACGTGCAGCATCGCGGCACGCGCCTCGGCCAGCGGCTCGTCGCCGTCGGTGATCGAGGCGCGAACACGGATCCGGCGGCCGTGCGCCTCTTCGATCCGAGCCTGCAGCAACAGCTCGGTGTTGATCGGCACCGGGCGGCGATAGCGGACGAAGATCCGCCCGGTCACGGTGGGGAATGCGTACCACGTGGCGATGAGCCCACATGCCTCGTCGAGTGCCGCCGAGACCACACCACCGTGGGCGATCCCGGGGCCGCCCTGATGCCGGTCGTCGAACGTGAACCAGGCTTCGTACTCCGTCAGGCCGGGTGCTGCCGGCTGCGGCAGATGCAGCCCGATCGGGTTGTCGCCACAGCCCCAGCAGGCCGGATCGTGATGCGGCGGAATTACGTCGATGGCCAGACGCCTTCGAACGTGCCGAACCGCAGCTCCTGGCGGTAGTGAAACGCCGTCTCGTCGACGCGGCGCATGTACTCGTCCCGGTGGGCCGCCGCAAACTCGTTGTAGGCCTCGGCCGAGTCCCAGCGGTCGATTACGACATAGCGCCCCGGCAGCTCGACGTCGCGTAGCAGCTCGGTGCCGACGTAGCCGTCCCCTTGGCGAAAGAACTGCTCCCACTCGCCACCGGGGCCGTAGACCTCCTCGAAGGCGTCGGCATCGCGGACCTCGTACGAGAAGACGAGCGCGATCACCGCAACCCGCCGCGCTCGTGGTGGGCCTTGAAGAAGTTCTCGCTGCCGGCGGTTGCCATCGCGGCCGAGGCGCTGATCTCGAGGCAGAGCGCGGCCGCGACGATGATCTGCGCGAAACGGTAGACCTTGCCGGAGCCGGCGCAATCGATCGAGGCAAGCCAGTCGCGCGCAGAGGGCAGCGTGGTGCCGCCTCCGACCGTGCCGACCTCGAGCCCGCCGAAGCGAATCGTCGCGTGCAGCCCGCCCGCGACCCGCCGAGCGGTTCCCTGCGCCATCGACGAGGTGCCGACCATCCCCAGATCCTGGCCCGTCGCCGCGAAGATCGCCGCGATCGCCGATGCCGGCGTGAACGCCACCGATTGCATGCCCGACGCGACCGAGCCATGCGTGCCGGCCCATGAGAGCGCCTCGAGGTCCTCGGCTGTCGTCCGCAGCACGCGGCGCAGCTGCTCGTCGGAGAGAAACGCCTCGGCCAGGACCGTCTTGCCGTGCCCCGACTGGAAGTACTCGGCCGACGGCTTCTTGTCGCCGCCCATGTTCGCCTCGAGGAGCGCCCGCTCCGGCTTGACCGGCGCCCGCTGCATGACGTAGCCCATGTTCAGGGCGTAGCTGTTCCGGGTCATCATGTTCGGGCCGCACGCGTCCCCGGTCGTCCAGCGCCAGAGGGCATGGCACATCGGGCCGACCACGTGTGTCTTGACCTCGCGCAGCTTGGCCCGCCGCGACAGCGCCGGGTCGTCCGAGGCCTCGAGCCACGCGCGCAGCGCAGGCAGCTCGTCCTCGATCCAGCGTGCGAGCGCGATCGCCTCGGTGGCGTCGGCGCAGACGAAGCACGACGCGCGAGTCATGCGGTCGGCCAGCACGTGTGTCCGCAGCACGCCCGCCGCCAGCGAGCCGCGGGTGAGCGACGCCGTCAGGCCCCCTTCGGTGTGCGCGAGGGGGACGTGCACCGTGTCCTGCACCCGCCCGGTCTCGACGACTGCGCCCGTGTCCGAAAGCTCGTACTCGCCGAGATCGATCGTGAGCGGAGCTGCGGACACCGGAATCACCGCGACACCGACGAGCGACTCTGCTGCAGCGGAGAACGGCTCGAGGTCGACGGAAGTGGTGAGACCGTCCGTGACGCCCATCACCTCGCGCCTGGCTTGCACCGAGCCGGCGTCGTTCTTCCTGGGCCACTTCATCGGGCGAGTCTAGTGCGCGATTCCGGAGATGCGTTGGAGTTCTGGCGAGTGACCGGGGGTGATCTGGTGGTGCTCGGTGGTCGCGTGCGTGCTGGTTGCACGCGTGCGGCCGCCGGGTGACGCCAGGCGCTTCTGGACGCCGCTGGAGCCCAAAGGATCTCCGGAATCGCGCACTAATCAAGCCAGCGTTAATAGACTCGCCCGCATGACAGCGACGTTGATGCTCGGAAAGCCGGTCGCAGACCGGATCAGGACCGAGGTGGCCGCCGAGGTGCAGGCCCTCGGACACGTGGGGCTCGTGACCGTGCTCGTCGGCGACGATCCCGCCTCGGAGGTCTACATCCGCCTGAAGCACCAGGCCGCGATCGACGCGGGGATCGACGCCACCGACCTTCGGCTGCCGGCCGAGACCTCGGAGGCGGAGCTGCTGGCGCGGATCGCCGCGCTAAACGCCGACCCGCAGGTCGACGCGATGCTCGTTCAGCTGCCGCTGCCGGCACACATCGACGAGGCGAAGGTGATTCGCGCCGTTGCTCCGACGAAGGACGTGGACGGCTTCCATCCGGTGAACGCCGGTGAGCTGTACCTCGGCCGCCCGACGCTCGTTCCCGCCACGCCGCTCGGCGTCATGGTGCTGCTTCGTGAGCACGGCGTCCCGCTGACAGGGGCGCGGGCCGTGGTGATCGGCCGCAGCGCGATCGTCGGCAAACCGGTCGCCCACCTGCTGCTGCAGGAGCACGCGACCGTCACGATCTGCCACTCGCGCACCAAGGATCTCGCCGCCCATACCCTTGCCGCCGACGTCCTCGTCGTCGCGATCGGACGCGCCGCGATGGTGACCCCGGAGATGGTGAAACCCGGTGGCGTCGTTGTCGACGTGGGCATCAACCGCACCGAAAGCGGCATCGTCGGCGACGTCGATCCGGGTGCGCTCGAGGTGGCCTCGCTCATGACGCCGGTGCCGCGCGGCGTCGGGCCGATGACGATTGCCTGCCTGCTCCAAAACGCCGTGCTTTGCGCCCGCTACCAACGCGCAGAAACCCTCTATCCATCGGCGTGATCGGGTGGTAAGGTTCGCGCGCTCCGCCGGTCGGCGGAACTTGTAGTCGTCCTAAGGAGTAGGTGGAGTTGGCAGAAGGCACCGTCAAGTGGTTCTCGAACGAAAAGGGCTACGGCTTCATCGAGCGCGAAGGTGGCGAGGCGGACGTTTTCGTTCACTTCTCTGCGATCGCCGGTGAGGGCTACAAGTCGCTGGCCGAGGGTCAGCGCGTTGCATTCGAGGTCGTGCAGGGCGACAAAGGCCTGCAGGCCGCGAACGTCTCGGCGCTCTAAGTTCTTTCGGAACCGGTCAAGGTGAGGGCTCCGAAAGGGGCCCTTTGCCGTCTTTAGGGGAGGATGTACGAATGGCGGGGATCACACGGGATGAGGTGCTACACGTCGCTCGGCTGGCACGGCTCGAGCTGAGCGAGGACGAGGTCACACGTTTCCAGGGGCAGCTCTCGGCGATTCTCGACGCCGTCTCCAAGGTGTCCGAGCTCGACTTGACCGACGTGCCGCCGACCGCGCACCCGCTCGAGATCCAGAACGCCTGGGCCGAAGATGTCCCGGGGCCCTGCCTCTCCGTCGACGACGCCCTCGCCAACGCACCCGATCGTCAGGGCGACCTGTTCAAGGTGCCCCCGACATGATCGACACCCTTCGTCTCTCTGCCGAGGAAGCGCAGGGCCTGCTCGCGCGCGGCGAGGTTTCGGGGAGCGAGCTCTTCGCGGCCTACCGCGCGGCGATCGACGAGCGCGATCCCGAGCTGCACAGCTTCCTGCACCTCTGCGACGACCCGGGCGGCGAAGGCATCCCGATCGCGCTCAAGGACGTCATCTCGACGAAGGACGTTCCGACGACCGCGGGCTCGAAGATCCTCGAGGGCTACACGCCCGTCTTCGACGCGACGGTCGCCGCCCGCTGCAAGGCGAGTGGACTGCGCCTGCTCGGGAAGACGAACACCGACGAGTTCGCCATGGGGTCGTCGACCGAGAACTCGGCCTACGGCCCGACGCACAACCCATGGGATCCCACGCGCGTCCCGGGTGGCTCGGGCGGCGGGTCGGCCGCAGCAGTCACAGCCGGACTCGCCCCATGGGCGCTCGGCTCCGACACGGGCGGCTCGATCAAGCAGCCGTCGGCGCTCTGCGGCAACGTCGGCCTGCGTCCGACCTACGGAACCGTCTCGCGCTACGGCGTCGTCGCGTTCGCGTCGTCGCTCGACCAGGTCGGCCCGGTCGCGCGCAACGTCCGCGACTGCGCGCTGCTCTACTCGATCATCGCCGGGCCGGACGTCAACGACCTGACGACGGTCGAGGCGCCCCCCGTCGAGTTGCCGTCGGCCGAGGACATGAACGGCATCCGCGTCGGCATCCCGCGCGAGCTGAACGAGGCCGAAGGAATCGAGCCGGGCGTGCGCGCAGCCGTGCAGGCAGCAATCGCACTCGCCGAATCACTGGGCGCCGAGGTCGACGAGTGCTCGCTGCCGCTGTCGGTCGACTACGGCCTGCCCTGTTACTACCTGGTCGCCCCGGCCGAGGCCTCGTCGAATCTCGCCCGTTACGACGGTGTGCGCTACGGCCTGCGCTCCGACGGGGCCGACTTCCGCGACATGGTGATGAACACGCGCCATGACGGCTTCGGCGACGAGCCCAAGCGCCGGATCATGATCGGCACGTACGCGCTCTCGTCGGGCTACTACGACGCGTACTACGGCACCGCCCAGAAGGTGCGGACGATCATCCGCCGCGAGCACGACGCGGCGTTCGAGCGGTTCGACGTGCTCATCTCGCCGACGAGCCCCACCGTCGCGTTCCCGCTCGGGGCGAGGGCGGCCGACCCGCTCGCGATGTACCTCTCCGACGTCCTCACGATCCCGTCGTGCATGGCGGGGCTGCCGGGCCTGAACATTCCGTGCGGGCTCTCGGATGGGCTGCCGGTCGGCCTGCAGTTGGTCGGACCGCAGTTCTCGGAGAACGTCCTGTTCCGCGTCGGGCACGCGCTGGAACGGGCGATCGGCTACGACGTCGTTCCCGCGAGGTACCGGACATGAACGCAACTGCCTGGGAGCCGGTGATCGGCCTTGAGATCCATATTCAGCTGAGCACGCAGACGAAGATGTTCTGCCGCTGCCCGGCCGGCTACGGCGCGCCCGAGAACACGCACACCTGCCCGGTGTGCCTCGCCTTCCCGGGTGCGCTGCCGGTGCCGAACCGGGAGGCGATCGAGCGCACGATCAGGCTCGGCCTCGCGCTCGGGTGCGAGATCGCCGATCGGGCCGTCTTCCACCGCAAGAACTACTTCTATCCCGACCTGCCCAAGGCGTACCAGATCAGCCAGTACGACGAGCCGCTCTGCCGCGGGGGCGCATTGACGTTGCCCGGCGCCGACGGTGACGTCGAGATCGGGATCGTGCGGGCGCATCTCGAGGAGGACGCGGCGAAGACGCTGCACGTCGGCGAGTCGGGCCGGATCGATGGCGCAACCGCGGCGCTCGTCGACTTCAACCGCGGCGGTACGCCTCTGGTCGAGATCGTCACGCAGCCCGACATCCACGATTCCGACACGGCCAAGCGGTTTTTGCAGCTGCTGCGCCAGACGGTGATCGAGCTTGGCATCTCCGACGCCGAGCTCGACAAGGGCTCGATGCGGTTCGACGTGAACGTGTCGGTGCGTCCGGCGGGCTCCGATGAGCTGCGGACACGGACCGAGCTGAAGAACATGAACTCCTTCGCCTTCGCGGCCAAGGGCATCGAGCGCGAGGTTGCCCGGCAGATCCGGATCTACGAGGGCGGCGGCGAGGTCGAGCAGGAGACCCTCCACTTCGATCCGGCTCAGGAGGAGGCACCGCCGCTGCGCAGCAAGGAAGAGGCGCAGGACTACCGCTACTTCCCGGAGCCCGACCTCGTGCCCGTCCATCCGCCTGGCGACGTCGTCGAGCGGCTGCGCGGCGAGAGTCGCGAGCTGCCCGGGGCGCGGATTCGCCGCATCGCCGACACCCTGTCGTTCTACGACGCCGATGTGCTCGTGACCGGCGGGCTCGACCCGCTGTGGGCCACCGTGGTCGACGCGGGCGCGGATCCGAAGGAAGCGGCGAACGTGCTCTCCAACCAGTTCGTCGCCGCGGGCATCGACCCGAGCGCCGTCGATCCGAAGGAGCTCGCGAAGCTCGTGACGGCACGTGCCGAGATCCCGCGGGCGACGTTCGACGAGGCGCTCGCCAGGGTCGGCGAGGCGGGCTTTTCGGCCGATCCGTACCTAGCCCAGAAGGCCGTGTCCGACGTGTCCGAGCTCGATCCGATCATCGACCGCGTCATCGCCGCCAACCCCGGCCAGGCCGAGGCGTACCGCGGCGGGAAGGCCGGCCTGCTCGGCTTCTTCGTCGGCCAGGTGATGAAGGAGACCGGCGGCAAGGCCGATCCGCGCGTCGTGAACGACCTGGTGCGCTCGAAACTGTCCTGACGCGAAGTCGAGAACAAACGGTGACTGCGTTGCCAGAGCGCCCCCGTACTGCGAAGCTGGCTTCGTGAGCGCTGAGTTCGAGATCGTCGTCGTCGGCTCGGGACCTGCGGGTCAGAAAGCGGCCATCCAGTCTGCGAAGCTCGGTCGCAAGGTTGCGCTGATCGAGCGGCACGCCGCGGTCGGCGGCGCGAGCGTGAACACCGGCACGATCCCGTCGAAGACGATCCGCGAGGCGGTGCTCTACCTGACCGGGCTCAACCAGCGCTCGATCTACGGCCAGGACTACCGCCTGAAGGACGAGATCTCGATCGACGATATCGCGCTCCGCGTGCGCCAGGTCGTCGAGCGCGAGCGCAACATCATCCGCGACCAGCTGCTGCGGAATCACGTGACGATGGTCGCCGGCACGGCGACGCTCGTCGATCCGCATACGGTCGCCGTGAAGGCCCCCGACGGCTCTGAGCGCCGCCTCACCTCGGAGTACATCGTGCTCGCGGCGGGCTCCGAGCCGGCCCATCCGCCCGAGATCGCCTTCAACGGCTCGACGGTGCTCGACAGTGACGACATCGTCCTGCGCCTGCGGAAGCTGCCCAACACGATCGTGATCGTGGGGGCAGGCGTGATCGGCGTCGAGTTCGCGTCGATGTTCGCGGCCCTGGGCGCGAAGGTGACGATCGTCGATGCGCGGCCTGACCTGCTCGACTTCTGCGACCACGAGATCGCCGAGTCGCTTCGCTACCACCTGCGCGACCTGAACGTCGTGTTCCGCTTCGGCGAACGGGTGATCCGGGTCGAGGCCTCCGAGCGCGGAACGTTGACGTCCCTTGCGAGCGGCAAGCGCATTCCGGCCGACGTCGTCTTCTACTCGGCAGGCCGGCAGGGCGCGACGGCCGAGCTCGACCTGGCGGCGGCAGGGCTCGAGTCCGACGAACGCGGGCGGATCTCGGTCGACGAGTTCTTCCGCACCGCCGTTCCGAACATCTACGCCGTCGGCGATCTGGTCGGCTTCCCGAGCCTGGCCTCGACGTCGGCGGAGCAGGGCCGGCTCGCGGCGTGCCATGCCTTCGGCCTCGAGACGAACTCGTCGCCCGCGCTGCTGCCCTTCGGCATCTACTCGATTCCCGAGATCAGCTACGTCGGTCGAACCGAACGCGAGCTCACGGCGGACGCGATCCCCTACGAGGTCGGCATCGCGCATTACCGCGAGCTCGCTCGCGGGCAGATCCTCGGCGAGAGCCACGGCGTGGTGAAGCTGCTCGTGTCGGCAGACGACCGCACGCTGCTGGGCGTGCACGCGTTCGGCGCCGGCGCGACCGAGCTCGTCCACATCGGTCAGGCAGTGATGGGACTCGGCGGCACGGTCGACTACCTCGTCGACACCGTCTTCAACTACCCGACGCTGGCCGAGGCCTACAAGGTGGCCGCGCTCGACGCGGTGAACAAGCTTCGCGCCGCGGACTACGTCTAGCTCCGAGCGGCGACGCTCGAGACGCCCAGGTAGAGCAGCCCTGCAGCCACCGCCGTCGACGCCGCAAGCGTGACGACGCTCGAGCCGGCGAGGCCCGACCCGAGAGCCGCGACGGCGATCCCGGCGAGCAGCAGCACGTTGCCGAGCGGGCGGCGGCGGATCGTGAGCAGCGCGACGCCGACCAGCGCCAGCGTGCCCAGCGAGTTGCCGCCGATCGCGACCGCCTGGGGCAGCCAGCCGAGATGCTTGCCCGCGGTCGGCACGCCGCCCGCGGTGAAGTTCCCGTGCACGGGCATCGCCACGACGACTCCGGCCGCGAGGCCGGTGTAGACGAGCGCAACGGGTGCGACCCACCTCCGGCCGGTCAGCAGCAGGGAGCCGGCACCGAGCAGCGGAGCGGTGAGGAGGCCGCCGGCGAGGTAGTAGACGCGGAACGAGCGCGAGTCCCAGCCGTGGGCGGTACCCCAGGCGAGCGTGGCGGCAGCGGCCGCATAGGCGAAGAGGCCGCCGGCCCACGCGAGCCGCTGCCGGCGCACCAGTTCGCCGGCCAGACGCAGGGCGACCAGCGCCGCTCCGAAGGCAAGAACAGCATCCACTCCGTCTACTCTGACAGCGATGGAGAAGCGCTACCTGTTCACACCCGGCCCGACGCCGGTGCCCCCGGCGGTGCTCGCCGCGACCGCCGAGCCGATCGTCCATCACCGCGGCACCGACTTCCGCGACATCTACGCACGCGTCCTGACGCAGTTGAAGGACGTCGTCCGCACCTCCGACGACGTGCTGGTCTTCAGCGCTTCGGGCACGGGGGCGATGGAGTCCGCTGTCCTCAACCTTTGCGCGCCAGGCGATCGCGTCGCGGTCGTCAGCCACGGCTCGTTCGGGGAGCGCTGGATGTCGATCTGCGACCGGCACGGGCTCGATGTTCAGGCGATCCGTTACGCCTGGGGCGAGAAGCCCAACGCGGACGAGATCGGAGCGGCCGTGGGCGAAAGCGGCGTGGACCTCGTGCTCTGTCAGCAGTCCGACACGTCGACCGGCGTCGTTTCGGACGTGCGTGCCATCAAGGAGGCGATCGGTGAGCCGACGCTCGTCGTCGACGCGATTTCGTCACTCGGCGCCGTCCCGCTCGAGACGGAGGCCTGGGGAATCGACGTCGTTCTTTCCGGCTCGCAGAAAGCGCTCATGTCCCCACCGGGCCTCGCGTTCGCGTCGGTCTCGACACGAACCTGGCCCCGGGTGACTCCGCGGACGTTCTACTTCGACTGGCCGGCGACGCAGAAGGCCCAGCACAATCTGGACGCTGCGTTCACCCCGGCGGTCTCACTTCTCCGTGGGCTCGACGTTGCGCTCGGAATGCTGCTCGACGCCGGTCTCGAAGCTGCCTTCGAGAAGCACGTTCGGCTCGGCCGGGCTGCCCGCGCCGGGGTGAAGGCGATGGGGCTCGAGCTGTTCTCGCCCGACGACGACTCGTCCGCGGTCGTCACCGCGATCCGTATGCCCGAAGGAATCGACTCCGACGTGCTTCTGCGGCACCTCCGTGACCACCATGGCGTCACCCTCGCTCCGGGGCAGGGCGAGCTGAAAGGCAAGGTCGTGCGGATCGGTCACATCGGCTGGTTCGACGTCTTCGATATCGCGACCGCGCTCGCGGCACTCGAGCTTTCGCTCCTCGCTCTGGGCGCGGATCTCGAACGCGGCGTGGCGGGCGTCAGCGCATTCGAGGCGTTCGAGCGGCCCGTCGCCCTTCGTCCGTGAAGGTACTCGTCCGCGAGACGATCGCCCAGCCCGGGGTCGAGTTGCTTCGCGAGCAGGGCTTCGAGGTCGACGTCGACACCGATTCGCCGCTGCTCGACATCGTCGGCGGCTACGACGCCCTGATCGTTCGCTCCGCGACGAAGGTGACCGCCGAGGTCATCGACCGGGCCACGAACCTGAAGGTCGTCGGGCGCGCGGGAGTGGGGGTCGACAACGTCGACGTCGACGCTGCGACGCGCCGCGGGATCGTCGTGGCGAACGCACCCGAGTCGAACGTCGTCTCGGCCGCCGAGCACACCATCGGCCTACTCGTCGCGCTGGCCCGGAACATCCCGCAGGCCCACGCCGCGCTGATGCAGGGACGGTGGGAGCGCTCGCAGTGGGGCGGCGTCGAGCTTGCCGACAAGACCCTCGGCGTTCTCGGCTTCGGCCGGATCGGCCGGCAGGTCGCGCGACGTGCGCAGGGACTCGGCATGAAGGTGCTCGCCTACGACCCGTTCGTCCAGGCCGACCGCTTCCGGGAAGCGGGCGTCGAAGGCGGCACGCTCGACGAGGTTCTCGCCCGCTCGGACTTCCTCACCCTGCACCTGCCGCTGACCGCCGACACGCGCGGCTCGATCAACGACGCGGCGATCGCGAAGATGCGCGACGGCGTCCGCATCGTCAACGCCGCGCGCGGCGACCTGATCGACGACGCGGCGCTGATCCGCGGGCTCGAGTCGGGAAAGGTCGCGGGTGCCGCGCTCGACGTGTTCGTCGAGGAGCCGTACTCGGGCCCCCTCATCACGGCGCCGAACGTCGTGCTCACGCCGCACCTCGCCGCGTCGACCGAGGAGGCCCAGGACCGCGCCGGCCTGATCGTGGCCGAGCAGGTCGTTGCGGCCTTGCAGGGTGGTCTGGTCACGTATGCGGTGAACATCCCCACGATCGGCGCCGAGGATCTGGAGGTGCTCGGGCCGTTCGTGCCGCTGGCCGCCAAGCTCGGACGGCTGGCGATGGAGTTAGCACTCGGTGAGGTGTCGCGGATCCGGCTCGACTACTCGGGTGATCTCTCGGCGTACGACACTCGGCTGCTGACCGTCGCCGCTCTGAACGGAGCGTTCGAGGGGCGCACCGACCAGCCGGTGAACTACGTGAACGCGCCGCTGGTTGCGGCCGAGCGCGGCGTCGAGGTCGTCGAAGGCAAGCGAAGCTCGTCGCGCGACTACCGGAACCTCGTCCAGGTCGCCGCCGACGGCGCCACCGTGGCGGGCACCACGATCGGCAGCGAGAACCGCCAGTGGCTGGTCGAGGCGCTGGGCTACCAGCTCGAGATCGAGCTGGCGCCCCTGATGGCGCTGCTGCTTTACGACGACGTGCCGGGCGTGATCGGCCGGATCGGCACGCTCTTCGGGGGCGCCGGCGTGAACATCGCCAACATGGCGGTGTCGCGAACGCGTGAGGGCGGCAAGGCGCTGATGGCGCTGAGCCTTGACTCGCCGGTGCCCGACGAGCTCGTCGTCGCGCTGCGCGAGACGAGCGACACCGTCTTCGTCGTGCAGTGAGCTGGCCCGAGCCGGTCGAGCGGGTCGCGGAAGTCTTCCGCACAGCCGGCGTGGAGGCGCGCATCGAAGAGCTGCCGCACGGCACCCCGACCGCCCGTGCCGCGGCAGACGCACTCGGGTGCGAGCTCGGCGAGATCGTGAAGTCCGTCGTCATGGTCTGCGACGGCGCGTACGTCGTGGCCCTCGTTCCTGGCGATCACCGAGCCGACGAGACAGCGGTGGCGGGTGCTGTCGGCGCGCAGGCCGTCCGGCTCGCGCGGCCTGACGAGGTCGTCGAGGCAACCGGCTTCGAGCCCGGCGGCGTCGCCCCGTTTCCGCACCTCTTCGTCGCCGAGGTGCTGCTCGATCGGTCGCTGCTCGGGCGGGCAGCCCTGTGGATCGGCGCCGGCACCGCCGATCACATGGCGGCGCTGACGTCGGTCGACCTGCAGCGCCTCGCCAATGCACGTCCGGTCGACCTGACGCCGCCTAGCTAGACTTTTAGCCACAGACGGCCGAAAGGAGCGACGTGCAGGAGACCGAGAAAATCTGGATGAACGGCGAGCTCGTCGACTGGGCCGACGCGAAGATTCATATCGGCACGCATGCACTCCACTACGGGTCAGGCGTTTTCGAGGGCGTTCGCTGCTACGACACGCCTCGCGGCCCTGCGGTGTTCCGCCTCGGCGACCATTTTCAGCGCCTGCACAACTCGGCGCAGCTGCTCTACATGCAGATCCCGTACTCGGTGGCCGAGCTGACCGACGCGTGCAACGAGCTGCTCGCCGCGAACGCGCTGCCCGAGTGCTACATCCGGCCGATCGCGTTCTACGGCTACGGCCAGCTGGGTGTCGCAGCCCGGGACAATCCGGTCGAGGTCGCGATCATGAGCTGGCCGTGGGGCGCTTATCTCGGCGACGACGCGCTCAGGAACGGGATCCGCGCGAAGATCTCGTCGTGGCAGCGGATCGGCGCGAACGTCATCCCGCACGTCTCGAAGGCGACCGGCGTGTACATCAACTCGCTGCTCGCGGTCACCGAGGCGAACAACGCGGGCTATGACGAGGCGATCCTGCTCACCGGCGAAGGAACCGTGGCGGACGGCTCGGGCGAGAACATCTTCGTCGTGCGCGACGGTGTGCTCTACACGCCCGATCTGGCGACCGGGATCCTGCCCGGCATCACGCGCAACTCGATCATCGAGCTCGCCGACGACCTCGGCTACAGCGTCGTCGAGAAGGCGCTGATCCGCTCCGATCTCTACCTCGCCGACGAGGTCTTCATGTGCGGCACCGCGGCCGAAGTGACGCCGCTCCGCTCGATCGACGACCACGAGATCGGTGTCGGCGAGGTGACCCGGGCGCTCCAGAACGCGTACCTCGACACGGTGCGGGGGAAGAAGCCCCAGTTCGCGCACTGGCTCGACTACGTGCCCGCGCTGGCGCGTGGGTAACCCCGCGGCCGCCACAACCAAGAAGATCAACCTCTCCGCGCCCTGGATCGACGAGCGCGACGAGGAGCTCGTGCTCGAGGTGCTGCGCTCGGGCTGGCTGTCGCTGGGGCCGACCGGAGCGCGCTTCGAGGGACTCTTCGCCGAGGCGGTCGGCGCGCCGTACTGCGCGGCAGTCTCGTCGGGCACCGCCGGGCTCCATCTCTGCATGCGCCTGGCCGGTGTCGAGGCGGGCGACGAGGTGATCACGTCGCCGTACTCGTTCGTCGCGTCGGCGAACTGCGCGATCTACCAGGGTGCGACGCCGGTTTTCGCCGATATCGACCCGCGGACGTTCAACCTCGATCCGGCCGCCGTCGAAGCCGCGATCACGCCCCGCACGAAGGCGGTCGTCGGCGTCGACATCTTCGGCTATCCCTGCGAGATCGATCCGCTGCTCGAGCTGTGCGAACGGCACGGCCTGGCGTTCATCGAGGATGCCTGCGAGGCGCTCGGCGCCGAGTACAAGGGCCGCCCGCTCGGCTCGCACGGCCATCCCGCCGTCTGGGCCTTCTATCCGAACAAGCAGATGACGACCGGTGAAGGCGGTGCCGTGACAACGGGTTCGGCCGACCAGCACGAGCTGCTCGTCTCGCTGCGAAACCAGGGCCGGCTCGAGACGTCCTCATGGCTCCAGCACGGACGGCTTGGTTACAACTACCGCCTCGACGACCTCTCGGCGGCGCTCGGGATCGGGCAGCTCGAGAAGCTCGACCGGATCCTCGAGGCGCGGCGCGCCGTCGCCGCGGTCTACGGGGAGATCCTGCAAGACACCGGTGTCGAGCTGCCGCTGGCCGATGACGACGAGCACGTGCGGTCGTGGTTCGTCTACGTGGTGAAGCTGCCGGAAGCCGTCGATCGCAACGCTGTGATGGCGCGGCTCATGGCAGCCGGAATTGCCACGGCGCCGTACCTGCCGTCGATCCACCTGCAGAGCTACATGCGCGAGCGGTACGGCTTTCGCGAGGGAATGCTCCCGGTGAGCGAGGACTGCAGTGCGCGGACGATGGCGCTGCCGTTCCACGCCAGGCTCGGCCGCGAGGACCAGGAGCAGGTCGCCGCAACGTTGCGCACCGCGCTCGCCTAGCCTCACCTCGTGGGGATCGATCCGCTGCATACCGGCGGGCCGCGCGGCCCGCGGGGATTCTTAGCGCGCGTGCGCCTGGATACGCGGCCGCTCAGGCGCCGCGACTTCCGCAACCTGTGGCTCGGCCAGGCGGTCTCGACGATCGGCGGCGAGATCGGGACGGTGGCCGTGCCATACCAGGTCTACAAGCTCACCGGCTCGACCGCCGCCGTCGGCCTGCTCGGGCTCGCGTCGCTCATCCCGCTGCTCGTCGTCCCGCTGATCGGAGGTGCGATCGCCGACGGGCTCGACCGCCGGGTCGTGCTGCTGCGCACCGAGGTCGGCATGGCGCTCGTCACCGGGTTGTTCCTTGCCAACGCGCTGCTGCCGCATCCCCAGGTGTGGGCGCTCTTCGTCCTGCAGGCGCTCGCCATTGCCATCTACAGCCTCGGCCGCCCGGCGCTTGCATCCCTCAACCCACGCCTCGTCCCGGATGACGAGATCGCGGCGGCCGCTGCGGTGCACAGCGTCTACGGGTCGCTCGCCGCGGTCGGTGGGCCGGCAGTGGGCGGCGTCTTGATCGCGGTGGCCGGCGTTCCCTGGACATACGGGATCGACCTCGTCACCTACGCCGCCTCGCTGCTCGCGATCCGCGCGCTTCCGAGCTTTCCGCCCGACGAGGCAGCAGACCGACCGAGCGTGCGCGCGATTGTCGACGGGTTCCGCTTCCTGCGCTGCCGTCAGGTGCTGATCGGGATCTTCGCGGTCGACACGAGCGCGATGGTGTTCGGGATGCCGACGGCCTTGTTCCCGGCCATCGCGCTCCACCGGCTCGGCGGCGGCGCATCTCTCCTCGGCCTGCTCTACGCGGCGCCGGCGGCTGGGGCGCTCGCGGGCTCACTCGCTTCGGGGTGGATCACGCACGTGCGCCGGCAGGGACTCGGCGTCACCATCGCAGCGTGCATCTGGGGCGTCGCCATTGCGGCCTTCGGATTCACCGAGACGGTCGTGCCCGCGCTCGTGCTGCTCGCGGTCGCCGGTGGGGCCGACTTCTACAGTGCGGTGCTGCGCGAGACGATCCTCAACCGCGCAACGCCGCCGCATCTGCTGGGCCGCCTGTCGGGCATCGAGTTCGCCCAGGTGGCCGGGGCGCCGAACCTCGGCGACCTCGAGGCGGGCGTGCTCGCGTCGCTCACGTCGCTGCGCTTCTCGATCGTCTCCGGCGGAGTGCTGTGCGTCGCCGGCTGTGTGGCGACCGCGCTCGCGCTCCCGCGCTTCCTGGGCTACGACGCAACTCGGCCGCAAGCGGAATGAAGGCCGCGTTCTTTCAACGGCCGGTGCTGGAGGTCGCGCCCGAGTTGATCGGCGCCGAGCTGTATGTCAGCGGAGTCGGTGGAGTGATCGTGGAGGTCGAGGCATACGACCCGGGCGACCCCGCCTCGCACGCGTTCGGCAACCGCCGGACAAAGCGGAACGGCGCCATGTTCCTGCCCGGCGGCCACGCCTACGTCTACCGGTCGTACGGCATCCACTGGTGCGTGAACCTCGTCTGCGAAGCGGAGGGCGTCGCCGCTGCCGTGCTCGTTCGCGCGCTCGAGCCCGTGCGCGGGCTGGAAGAGATGCGCGCCCGACGGGGTGACGTCGGCGACCGCCTGCTCTGCGCCGGGCCGGGCCGCGTGTGTCAGGCACTCGCGTTGACGAACGAGTACGACGGTCTGCCGCTTGATCGCCCGCCTTTCGACTTGCGCGAGCGGACGGTGGAGCCGGAGCTCCTCGTCGGGCCGCGCATCGGTCTGACGAAGGGTGCCGAGCGGCCGTGGCGCTTCGGCCTCGCGGGCTCGCGCTATCTCAGCCGCGGGTTCGCAGCACGACCGTGAGCCCGGCCGCTGCGGCCGTTCCGCCGGCAGGGCTCTGGGAAGCGATCTTCCCCTTCTTCGCCCCGGTCACCCGCACCTGCAGCTTGAGTGTCGCCAGCTTTGCGCGCGCCCGGGCGACCGTCAGCCCGACGACGTTCGGGACGACGCCGTGGAGCGACTTCGGCAGCACGAGAGTCACCTTCTGCCAGGACGACAGGGTTCCCCCGGCCGGGAACTGCGCGGCGACGATGCCCATCCTCTGGCCGGGCTTGGCCGGCTCGTAGACGACTGCGGTCTCCAGCGGCTGTTGCAGCAGCCGCTGCTTGGCTGCGCTGAGCGTGGAGCCGACCACGCTCGGCACCTGCACCTCGTTGACCTTGCAGGACGCGAGCGGGGGACTCTCCGCCTGGAAGAAGTTCAGCTCGAAGGTGTCCTTGCACAGGCCGTTGTCCTTCTCGAGCCGCTCGTCGCGGTAGACGACACGCTCCGGTGCGGCATACAGGGACGGCGGGGCGGCGAAGTCCTGCGGCGGATCCTTGAGGTAGTCGAGAGCCTGCGTCATGAAGGCCTTCCAGATCAGCGCCGGATACGAGCCGCCGACGACCGGCTTCCCGTGGAACTGGTCGGTCATCGGCTGCTCCGAGTTCGGATAGCCCACCCAGACGGCGGTGACGATCTGCGGGGTGTAGCCCACGAACCAGGCGTCGCCGTAGTTCTCGGTCGTCCCGGTCTTGCCGGCGACTGCGCGGCCGGGGAGCGCGGCGGCGGTGCCGGTTCCGCTCGTCACGACGCCTTGCAGGAGCTGGTTCATGATCTCCGCGCGAACCGCGCTCTCGCCGGCGGTGCCGAGCGCGGGCTTCAGGACCGCCTTGTTCGTCGCCGAGCAGTGCCCGTGTGAGTTCTCGAGACACACGACGGTGCGGGGCTCGTTGCCGAAGACGGAGTCGTCGATGCGGAACCCGCCGTCGGCGAACGAGCCGTAGGCCCGGGCCATGTCGAGAGGTGTCGTCCATTCGCCACCGAGCCCGATCGAGAAGTAGCCCTTGAGCGGCGAGGTGATGCCCAGCGCGCGTGCCGCCTGTGCGACCTTTTCCGGCCCGACGAGCGCGGTCAGCTGCGAGAAGACGGAGTTGTCGGAGACGGCGATGCCGGTGGCGAGGTTGGTCGGCCCGATGTAGTCGCCCTCGAAGTTCCGCACCTGCCAGAGCCGGCCGCCCGCGTCGATCGTGACGGGTTTCGAGTCGAGGACGCTCGACGGTGCGATGTGCTGCTCGAGCGCCGCCGCGAGGACGAACGGCTTGAACGACGAGCCGGGCTGGCGCTGTCCCTGGGTCGCCAGGTTGAACTGGCTCTTGTGGTAGTTCGGGCCCCCGACCATCGCGAGCACGGCACCGGTGCGCGCGTCGAGCGCGACGAGCGCCGCGCTCGGCCCGTCGCCGGTGGAGAAGGACGGAAGCGTGCTGATGATCGCCTTCCGCGCCAGCAGCTGGAGACCGACATCGAGCGTCGTCCGGACGCGCAGCCCGCCGCCGAACGCAGTGCTCGGCCCGTACTTGCGGACGAGCTGGTCGGTGACGTAGTTCGCGAAGTAGGGCGCCGCGTTCCCCTGCGCCTGGATCGCCGGCAGCTCGATGCCGCGGGGATCCGGCATCGGGGCGTTCAGCGCGGCGACCAGCTGGTCTTGCGTCAGATACCGCTGCTGGTAGAGGTCGCGCAGCACGAGGTTCCGACGCTCCTTCGCGGCGGCGGGGTGTGCCACCGGGTCGTAGAGGCTCGGGTCCTCCGGGATCGCCGCGAGCAGGGCGGCCTCAGCCGGGGTCATCGTCTTGGCGCTGTGCTTGAAGTAGACGCGGCTCGCCTGCTCGACGCCGTAGGCATGGTTGCCGAGGTAGATCGTGTTCAGGTACGCGGTGAGGATCTGATCCTTCGTCCACTTCTGCTCGAGCTGCCAGGCGAGCGCCGCCTCGAAGAGCTTGCGCCCGATCGACTTCTTGCTCGTCAGGTAGGCGTTCTTGACGAACTGCTGGGTGATCGTCGAGCCGCCCTGTACAGCGCCGTGGTGGGTGATGTCGGCCCACAGCGCGCGTGCCATGCCGCGGACGTCGACGCCGCGGTGCTCGTAGAAGCGCTTGTCCTCGACCGCGACGATCGCGTGCTTCATCCACGGTGAGATGCCCGTCGACGGAACGACGATGCGCGCCTGCGATCCGCGCAGGATCGTCAGGATCGTGTGGCCGTCCGACGCGTAGACG